>NZ_JAVKDF010000074.1:0-603 GCF_040222385.1 Imperialibacter sp. | reverse complement strand
GGTTCTTTGACAATTTGGTAATGAAGGAAGGGAAGCGTAGGCGGCGTTGGCCTTGCGATCATCGGGCATTTTTTAGTGTTTGATGGTTTTAAGGAGTTACGCAGGTACGCTGATCTTTAATACAAGGAAGCCGATTGTGTTGGATGGATTTCGGTCTGTTTGATATGATTTGGTTCTTGTTAATTCTGCAATTGAGCGCAGTGATGTGTTTGATTGTATTGAGTGCTTTATAGCGATTGATTAAGCAGCCTGTGATTGGACTTTTTAGTTAAACCTGAGAGTTTGATCCTGGCTCAGAACGAACGCTGGCGGCAGGCTTAACACATGCAAGTCGAACGAACTCTTCGGAGTTAGTGGCAGACGGGTGAGTAACGCGTGGGAACCTACCTTTAGGTACGGAACAACAGTTGGAAACGACTGCTAATACCGTATGAGCCCTATGGGGGAAAGATTTATCGCCTAAGGATGGGCCCGCGTTGGATTAGCTAGTTGGTGGGGTAAAGGCCTACCAAGGCGACGATCCATAGCTGGTCTGAGAGGATGATCAGCCACACTGGGACTGAGACACGGCCCAGACTCCTACGGGAGGCAGCAGTGGGGAAT
>NZ_JAVKDF010000073.1:0-1168 GCF_040222385.1 Imperialibacter sp. | reverse complement strand
GTTAAAAAGTCGACAAATTCATCCGTCGCTTCTGGCTTGCTTAAGTCCTGTTCAGTCACAGTTTGAAGGTGGGTGCAACCACAGATTAAAGTAATAGTTACGAAAAGGAACGTGCGATTCATCTATTGCAAGTAACGCCCGGCTATGGCGAGTGGGGTTGTTTTATGCACTTCGCTGCCCATCTGCACTTAGCCACGCCGATGATAAAATTAACTTTTGTGGCGGACAATCCAAGCCAGCAGCTGTCAGTTTACCGACGAGGCCCCCATTCGCTATAGCCTTGTGTTATCCGCTTTTTTTACCAGTTTTACCCGAATCAGCTGGGATTCTGCAGTCTGCGGATCCGCCTCAACCACCACGTCCCGAATTGTTAGAGGGTCTAGGTCTCGAAGAAGCTCAATTTTTGAGGTTTGTATGGTGTCGGAGTCGAGAATAACTACGGTAGCTATCCCACGAGCGTCATTGTCCTTGACCGTTTGAATTGCCGACTCTATAGATTCCCTCCGTCGGCTGGCAAACTCCTCATCCGAGTAGTAATCTCTTTCCCATTCGTAGATGTCTTGATTGTTGACTTCATTCTGCCACTCTACCTGCTGCATCTTCCAGGTGTCCGCCAAATAGAACCCGCCGATAATCCAAAGAATACATCCAAAGCCAATTGCATAAAGCCGTTGTCTGTGTTTAGTATGGAACCCGTCAGCCTTAAGTCGCCAGTCGCTCAGAATTGTCATTGGCAGTTTTAGGGCCAAAAAAAACAGATCAAGATAGCTGTAGCTCTCTTGACTTCGTTCCAGTGCTATCTGGTCATTGTATTCATTCAGTTCTTTTTGAAGTTGTTTTGCGATCCGAAGCTGCTCGTCCTTTTTTACATTACGGCTGGCGAGCTCTGCAGTCGCCTGTTTCACAGCCTCAGCGTTCCAGTCATCTGGAAATTGCGCTATGGCTACTAGCTCTTCTGTCGTGCGGGTTGCTATGGGAGGATCGAATTTCAATTTCGTTTTTCAGTTCCGTTCTGTAGGCCTTTGCGGATAACGCCCGGCTATGGCGAGTGGGGTTGTTTTATGCACTTCGCTGCCCACTTGCGCATAGCCACGCCGATGATAAATTTATAATTTGTGGCGTACAATCCAAGCCAGCATCCGTCAGTTTAGCGGCGAGGGCCCCATTC
>NZ_JAVKDF010000072.1:0-1064 GCF_040222385.1 Imperialibacter sp. | reverse complement strand
GTTAAAAAGTCGACAAATTCATCCGTCGCTTCTGGCTTGCTTAAGTCCTGTTCAGTCACAGTTTGAAGGTGGGTGCAACCACAGATTAAAGTAATAGTTACGAAAAGGAACGTGCGATTCATCTATTGCAAGTAACGCCCGACTAACATGAGTGGCGGAATGTTATGCACTTCCCTCTCCACTCGCAGTTAGCCACGCCGATGACTAAAATTATACTTTGTGGCGGAGATTCCAAGCCCGCAAATGACAGAAAACAGATGAAGCCGCCATTCATTGTTAGTCTTGTGTTATCTTCTTTTACTGCGTTAAAGTCAGGCTGTCAGTTACGACGATCCTTTGACACCAGCCCATCAAAGCATAGGGCATTGTCCTTTCCACTGACCCATCTATCGTTTTGAAGGTAACTGTTACTTCTTCCACAACGGGCATACTATCCCAATCCTCCAGGTATTTTGGAACGTAGAAATTCACCATTGTACTCCCAGGCTTCAGTCGACCCAGCTCCTTTGAAAATGATGCCGACTCGAGAGATACATTTTCGATGATGTAGCGTGAGGTATTTCTTAGTTCGAAATACATTCGTTCATCAATATTGGATTGGAGGACCAAAATAATCCAAAGCGCAGGTATGTTCGCAAGCACAATTAAGAATGGAAGAGCGTCCTTAAACCAATGTCTGTTTTCTCCTGAACCTGCAGCTATTGCACTGGCTATTAGTCCGATCAGCCCAATTGGAGCTGAGATTCCTATCCAGCTTAACCCAGCCACTTCAAGCTTAGTTAGGCTAACTGCGAAGAATGCCCTGGCGCCCCACCATAGCAGAAATATTCCAACACCGACAGATAGAGTCAGACTACCGCAAACCAATCCAGTCCAGTAAAAAGCTTTGTTCTTCAAGTTTTTCGTCCTGCAAGTCTATTGAAGATAACGCCCGGCTATGGCGAGTGGGGTTGTTTTATGCACTTCGCTGCCCACTTGCGCATAGCCACGCCGATGATAAATTTATAATTTGTGGCGTACAATCCAAGCCAGCATCCGTCAGTTTAGCGGCGAGGGCCCCATTC
>NZ_JAVKDF010000071.1:0-1563 GCF_040222385.1 Imperialibacter sp. | reverse complement strand
TGCTGTATGATATTGGGCCTATTCGGGACAATTCAATCCCGCAGTCGTCATCCACAAGCTCCGACCTAACCTTACCTAGAAACTTATGAAAGTCCAGCTCGTCCAGCATATAACGTCACGAAATAATGGCATACAACGCCTCAGTAAAGTGAGTGTGGGAGTTTTATGCAGTTCCGCTTCCACTAGCACTTAGCCACGGCGATGATAAAATTATAAACTGTGGCGGACAATCCAAGCCAGCTGACCTTTGGCAACCGATGAAGCCCACATTCACTTTACTGTTGTGTTAGAGCTTTTTCATTCCGTCTGATTCTTATCGACCTCTTGTGTCTACCTGTCGGGATAGTTTCAAAATAGTCGTCCGACACTAGCAGTTGGTCTGGCCAGTCGTCCGGCTTGTTGTTATAACGTAGATTTACGGTGTCGTTCGAAATCAAATATGTGCCACCGACTCCACCGGCTCCTAGCTCAAGGTAAAATTCGTTATTCGTGTAAAGAACTACCTGCTGCACTCCGATCGCCAAATCATTTAAGCCAGAATATTTGACAGTCCGTGTCTCGCATGAAGTCAAACTCCAAAAAATGGCAGCAATTAGAAGTCCCGATGTTTTGTTTCGAAAGATCATCAGCCATGCCAGATTATGTAGTTTACAACCTGGCCTTCCTTCAGATCCAATACTAAGGAGCCCGTGTCTATCCAATGGCGAGACATTCCCAAATAGTACCTAACTTCGGAATTGCTCTGTCCTGACGGCTGACCAAGAAGCTCAATTACTTGTTCTATTGACATTCCGATAAGCTCATAATTGGTGGTCAGGCTGTGCGTCATGTCCCACCTTAAAGATGCTGTTGCCTCGGTCTCTTCCCAATTTCTCCAAAGTTCAGCGTCGAATTCTGTCCTGTTTTGATAGTTAGCAATGTCTGCTTCAAACACATTGTAGATGGTAAACCCCAGATAGCCAACTATTCCACCAACGAGCGCCACGAATAAGATTTTTAAAGTCTTCATAAGTTTTAGACGAAATCAGTGAGTTCCATCAGGTATCGGCCATTAACTCACAATTTCATTTCTCTTTATGTACTCTTTTAAACAGTCTGGGCATTCTTCAACTAGGCCAAAATTTTCAATGGCTTTTTCAATCAAGTCTGGAGAGTATTCAACTTTTACGTTTTGATCCAGTCCAAAATTATCAACACAGTCAGTGCAAAGGGGTAAATATTCAAAACTGTCCTTCGGCTCATTCGTACTGGCAATGTATCCAGGAACATTATAAATCCTGACCCTTATATTTTGACAGGGCTGATCGATGTCATTGTCAAGATTTTGAGATATGTGCTCGCAGGTGTATTCTTCGCTTCCAATCCCGAAATAGTGCTTTTTTCTACAAACGTTCATTCCCATGTGCGAAACGGTCTATTAGCTCTAACGCCCGGCTAAAATGAGTGTGGGAATTTTATGCAGCTCTGCATCCATCACCAATTAGCCACGCCGATGATAAATTTAACTTTTGTGGCGGAGATTCCAAGCCAACCTAACTCAACTAACCTGAACAGCCCACATTC
>NZ_JAVKDF010000070.1:0-929 GCF_040222385.1 Imperialibacter sp. | reverse complement strand
CACATTTTCAATCGGGGAATCAACGGCACACAAGTATTTTTTGAGCCAAAAAATTACGATTACTTTTTGAAGCAGTACAAGCTGTTCGTTCACCCTTTTGTAGAAACGTTTGCTTACTGCTTGCTCGGCAATCACTTTCATTTGCTGGTAAGGGTGAGAGAAATAACACAACTGGATTTGGTGATAAAAAAAGATAAAGACAAACCCTACTACTGGCACATAAGCAATGGTTTCTCCAGCTTTCTAAAAAGCTACACCCGGGCGGTGAACAGCATGTACAATAGAACAGGAGGGTTGTTTGAAACGCCTTTCAAGCGTATCGAGGTCAGGGAAGAGTCTTATTTCTCCGCCCTGATCGCTTACATTCACTGGAATCCCGAGAAGCATGGATTGGTAAAAGACTTCAGGAACTACCCCTACTCGTCGTATCAGGAACACCTGCAGGAAGCCCCAACTTTCTTAAGCCGTCAGGCTGTGCTGGATTGGTTCGGAGGAAAAGAGCAGTACCAGGCGTTTCATCTTCAAAAGAAACTACCTCCGCTAGACGAAAAGTGGTTGCTCGAATAAGGGTTTTGAACTAAAGAGGTTACTCTATGCGTCCCTGCCGATGTAACCTCTTTAGTCTGTAACGAATCGTTTCCCAAAGATTAAAGAGGTTACACTTTCTTTGGGGCAGAGTAACCTCTTTGATTTGGAGTAGCTCTTTATCCGAAATCCTTATATTGAGTCAACAACTAATTCGATCTATGGACATACGAAACGCCAAACTACATCCCGACCAGTATTTCCACATTTTCAATCGGGGAATCAACGGCACACAAGTATTTTTTGAGCCAAAAAATTACGATTACTTTTTGAAGCAGTACAAGCTGTTCGTTCACCCTTTTGTAGAAACGTTTGCTTACTGCTTGCTCGGCAATCACTTTCAT
>NZ_JAVKDF010000069.1:0-913 GCF_040222385.1 Imperialibacter sp. | reverse complement strand
CAAAGGTCGCACACGGGGCTATCCTATATGTGAGGGAATTTCCGAACTGAGAAAATTAGGGGATTTACCTAGTGGCAGTTTTAAGCCAAAATGACCACCTGAAAAGACGGGAAACACCCAAAGTGGATGGGCAAAAAAAATGGACGACCGGAACCACCCAGCCGCCCAAACGGTCATGTTTCAAATCAAATTTCTTTGTTGACTATCGGTACCGTCTATAGCTGTGTCGGGAAAGACCCTGATTGGAATTGCTCAGTTTTAATACCAACCTGCCAGTATAGGTAGGCTGTAGGTTGCGCATGCCAAGGCCAAAGCCAAAGCCCAGCGAACGGGATATCATCACATCGGAGAATACCGACGGGGTAAGCAGCAAGAACTTGTCGTTTACTGATCCTGCCCTCACTTTGAAGCTGACGTTCACCCGCTCGGTCTGGATAAAGGATACACCAAGGTACATACCGTAAAATTTTTCTTCTACTATTTTCCTGTAGGTCGATTCGCCTTGCTCGTTCATTGCTTTTTGGTAAAAACCACCCAATTCCATGTCGCCAAGGTAGCCCGGCAGCACCACGCCTACCGAGTACCCCATTTTGGGCGACATCTTCGTTTTCTCAATATAGGAGGTTGCTTTCACTCCCTGTGCATTGCTGCTCGCTGCAGCTGCGATGATCAATATTACTGGCAACAACTTGATGATAACTGTTATCACTGTGTACAAATTGGTATTGGTTTTCATGACGTTTTTATTTATTTGAAACATTTAATTATGAAACAAAGGTCGCACACGGGGCTATCCTATATGTGAGGGAATTTCCGAACTGAGAAAATTAGGGGATTTACCTAGTGGCAGTTTTAAGCCAAAATGACCACCTGAAAAGACGGGAAACACCCAAAGTGGATGGGCAAAAAAAAT
>NZ_JAVKDF010000068.1:0-1043 GCF_040222385.1 Imperialibacter sp. | reverse complement strand
TCAGTTCGCCGTCTCTATCCATCAGTTCTAAGGTAAAAGCATGATACTCAACCTCAGGCTGCTCGTCTGAGCCGATGTTAACTGAATACTCGCCTTCCCATTTGCCAGTTAGATTTGCCATTCCGTGAAATTACCGCCAACGCCTCGCTAACATGAGTGGTGGAATGTTACGCACTTCCGTTTCCACTAGCAGTTAGCCACGCCGCTGATAAATTTATACTTTGTGGCGGACAATCCAAACCAACAAAAGATTGAAAACTGATGAGGCCACCATTCATTGTTAGCGGCGTGTTAGATGCATTTACCAAATTTCGTAACGCCAATTCATCGCTTCCTCTAGCTCTCCGATAATCGTCATGAAAGTTCGATGGTTTGAGTCCTGAAACTCATGTGGCACGTTGTAACTAATCGTCTTATAGTAAGAGGAATCTCGGACTTCTAAAGTATATATTATTCCGTCCCCAATCATTTGGCTTATGCTGTCGGGTTGGCTAACAAGGTCTCGAAAATTATGGTTATATAGTTCCTGTGTTAGAGATTTGGCACTCACATGTGGGGATTCTATGTCCACTCTCACACTGTCAAAATGAGATCGGTTTATTATCCCATATCTCTGACAATGATATTTGGTCAAATAGGTTGTCGAATCAAAGTCACGTAGCGTAAAGAGTTCGAGAGATGTCGTGCTTGCATAGTCTATCCAAAGTCTAACTTCATGTTGGCTAACTGTGGTGGTTGAGAGAGAATACAACAGTTGCTCACCAGCGTTATCAATGTAGCTATTTACGTGGTTTGGTCGCCCTGTTGCTTGTGGTGCAAATTTGTCGTTCGATGCTTGTTCGCAGCCAAAAAGCAGTAGAATAAGTCCCAGAAACGTCAATTTCGAGTAAGCCATAGTTGCATCTAACGCCCGGCTAAAATGAGTGTGGGAATTTTATGCAGCTCTGCATCCATCACCAATTAGCCACGCCGATGATAAATTTAACTTTTGTGGCGGAGATTCCAAGCCAACCTAACTCAACTAACCTGAACAGCCCACATTC
>NZ_JAVKDF010000067.1:0-85459 GCF_040222385.1 Imperialibacter sp. | reverse complement strand
TTATACAGATGAAATAGCCATAAGGAGAGCCATACCCAGCGAAATGAATGAAGGCATTTAGATAAGTGACTTTCATTCTCAAAGGGTTTGGGCTATTCCATCTGGCCGCTAAAAATTAAATTTTATACAGATGAAACTATTTGCTTGCTGTCTGCTCCTTTTTTCATTTCACACGGTTATTGGCCAGCAGCCAAGCGGTGCACTGGAAGTAGCTGCTTCATGGCAGGTGATGGATAACAACAGAGTTAAAATCACCACCACTGGTATGTATATACTCGGTGGTTGGGCGCTCGGTAATCTTGCTGTCAACCCGATATTGCAGGGCAAAGCCAAAGGCTCCCAAAGGTACTTCTATCAAATGAATTCAATTTGGAATGTCGTTAACCTTGGTCTTGCTGGCGCTTCTTTGTGGCAAAGTATGAGAGGAAATGCCGGTGCTGCTGATTGGCAAGCCGCTTATAGCGAGCAGCATTCAATTGAGAAAATATTTCTAGTCAATACTGCCCTGGATGTAGCATACTTGGCTGGCGGCTTTTACCTGTTAGAGAGATCAAAAAATGCATTGACACAGGCTGATAGACTGAACGGCTTTGGCAAGGGTGTACTATTACAAGGTGGCTTTCTATTCGTTTTTGATCTGAGTATGTACTTCGCCCATCATGGTGCTCAAAAAGATTGGGCCCGAATTTTACAAAATGTAAACCTCGGGCCCGAAGGAATTGGGATGATTATTCCGCTAAGGTAATCATGGGAACTCTTACCTTAGCTTTGCTCTTCAGTATCCTTCCGCTCATCATCCCACCTTGTGTCGCACCAATTCTTCCAGCGGTTTTTATACCGTTCTCTTTCTTCCTCTGACATATTTTTCCAGCGGTGTTTCCAATAGTCACTTCTATTGTGACTTTGTTTGTGCCCCTTGCCACCATGAAACCCGCCAAAGAGGATTTTTGAAAGGATGGTAATGGCAATCGCTTGCCAGAATGTAATGGTACTTATTCCGAACAGGGCTGGAAGGGTATAATTCCACAGCGTCATGACTACGAAGCCAAAGACGAACACGAAAAGAGGTGCAAGCAGAACAAATAAGCCTATCTTCTTCGCCCAATGTTTACCACGGTTGAACTTATTTTCAGTATACATAACTATGTTATTTTAATTCATTAATTCATTGTAAAGCGGCAGCAGCTTTTTTCTTAGGTGCTGCACTGCGTATCGTTTCCTTGATATCAGAGTTTTTATATTCTCTCCCGTTAAGTCCGACATTTCCTGGAAAGTCATATCTTCTATTTCGTTCCAGATAAAGACTTGCTGTTGATTGACAGGAAGCTCTT
The DNA here is from genome assembly GCF_040222385.1 of Imperialibacter sp. GTDB lineage: Bacteria > Bacteroidota > Bacteroidia > Cytophagales > Cyclobacteriaceae > Imperialibacter. The sequence continues at coordinate 84,128 of NZ_JAVKDF010000067.1, read as the reverse complement.
CGAGCGCTGCAAACAGTTCCTTCCTGAATATTTCTTTCAGGTTTTCAAGCTCGGGCACATCTTCCTCCGATGGCAAAAGGTCTCTCAGCATGTAATCACCGTCGCCGTCATCTTCGAAGGTCTGATCGTCCAGAAGATCAACCTTTTTCTTTCGGTAGTTGTCGGTAATCTTGTTTCTGGCTACCCGGAATAGCCACGCATTTACCTGCTCTATCGACTCCACATCAACCAGGTTGCTGAACTGGTACCACACCTCCTGTGTGATGTCTTCAGCCTCCTCCAGTGTTCGCACCCTCGATCTGATAAAGCCAAACAGACGTTTCCCGTATTGCTTTAATGCTTCAGCAATGTTTTGAGATCTTCTTTCGGTCATCGTGAGTGAAACAGGTTCGTTCATCAAATAAGTAGACGAACGCAGATTTGATTTTACTTTAAAGGTTCTAAAAAAACTTGAGAAATCTATTGTGCTCGTGCAACCTAACCCAACTGGTGGACATCTTCCATTCAATAAAAACTCAAAAACGGACTATGAAAAAGACTACGATTTCAGCAGTGGTTGTGCTGCTTCTTTCGGCACAATGTGCCTTTTCTCAGGGCTTTGGCATTCCCTCAAAAAAAGGCGGTATCGGATTTGGTAACCTCCCAAGCTTCACCGGTATCCGGTTCAATTTTAAAGACAGCAACCTGGAAAAGGTAAACGGGATCAATATTACCGCCTGGGCACCCAAGGACGACGAGCTTCACACCGGCGATGTTAACGGCATCTCAGTGGGTATTCCAATGGCGCTTGGATCAGAAAACAGGAGCGGGATAAGCCTGGGAATATTTGGTGTTGGGGCCAGGAGAAATGTGTCGGGTATCAATATTGCGGGCATTGGTGTTGGGGCTGGTAATAACTTATCGGGAATAAATATCGGTGGCGTCGGAGTAGGTGCCGGCGGTGACGTCACGGGTTTTAACTTAGGTTTGGTTGGGGTTGGTGCCGGTGGCGATATCAAAGGTATTAATATTGGTGGGGTAGGTATGGGCACGTCTGGCAATGCCATTGGGTTTAACTTCGGTGGCATTGGTGTGGGCGCTGGTGAGAGCCTGAAGGGTATCAACCTTGCGCTAGTGGGCTTAGGAGCATCCGAAAATGCCATTGGTCTTAATGTAGCCGGAATAGGCATGGGGGCGGGTCAGAAGATGACCGGGATCAATTTGGCGGCTGTTGGGATTGGAGCTGGTGAGTCGCTTACCGGTATTAATTTTGCCGGGATCGGCATGGGCTCTAAAAAAATCAGAGGTATCAACGTAGCACTTGCCATCGGCGGTCAGCAGGTGTCGGGCATTACGGTTGCCCCCATTTTCCTGAAGGTAGAAAGTGGATCGGATAGTTCATTGAATGGAATTTCCATCAGTGCGGTAAATGCCGTGCAAGGCACTCAAAATGGCTTGAGTATCGGCATCATAAACACCACACAGCGCCTTCGAGGCATGCAAATAGGGATCATCAATATTGTAAAGGACAACCCGAAAGGGTTAAGGGTGCTGCCAATTATCAATGCCAACTTCGGAGGAGGAAAAAAGGATAGAATTGACCAGGATCAATAACACTGATACAGTGGATGAGAGAGCCTTAGTCTCTAAGTATATTGCTCATAAAGCTGCTTTTGAGCAGCAGCCAAAGCAATAAAAATGCAATGGCCCATTTCAGGTACACCGTATAAAAATCGGTCGTGTCCTTGAATTGGGTCGTTTTTATTTCTGCCTTTTCAAACTCATTAATTTCCTGGAATACTCTTTCCAATGCATCGTTGTCGATCGCTCTGTAGAACTTGCCTTCTCCAATTCGGGCAATTTCTCTCAATGTGGTTTCGTCAAGGGTGTTTTCCACAAAGCGTGTCCTGCCGAAGAAGTCGGTACCAAAAGGCACACGGCCTTCTTTTCCAATGGCAATGGTGTAAATTTTAATGTCATACGCCCTCGCTAGCTCTGCGGCTGTGATGGGGTCAATATTGCCGGCCGTATTATCACCGTCGCTCAATAAGATAAGCACCTTCGATTTGGAATCGGACTCACGCATTCGATTGGTGCCTACTGCCAGAGCACTGCCAATGGCAGTTCCCCGGCTTTCAATCAAATCGAAAGTTACTGTGTTAATATTAGCATTGAGTAAGTCGTAGTCGGTAGTGAGCGGCGACATAGAAAAAGCATCACCGGAAAACACCACAAGGCCGATTCTGTCCTGAAAACGACCGGTAATGAAATCCCTTGCCACCTGTTTGGCAGCCTCCAGCCTGTTGGGTTCAAAGTCTTGAATTTGCATGGACTCCGAAATGTCGATCACCAGCATAATGTCGATACCTTCCGTCCACTGTTCTACCTTTTCGTTCGTTTTCTGCGGCCTCGCCAAAGCGACGATGAGCAGTAGGAACGTAAAGAATAGTACCAAACCGGGTAAGAACCTCAGTACGCTAAGTGGATCTGATCTCAGGTCGGTTTTGGTAAGCGCAATGTCCAGCTTCTGTTGCCTTTTGAACGTTAACAGCCATTTCAAAAGGAAAAGTAGGGGCACGGCAGGTAACAGATAAAGCACAACCGGAAAAGCCCAGTCAAAATTCTCAAATGTTGATGGTGCAAACCATTTAAGAAAGAACCACGGAGTTTCCTCTGCCATTTTTATAGCTGCCTCATCCATGTTTCACCTCCTCTACCTTCTTGTTGTATTTGTCCAGGCAAATATCTTCCAATGTTTCAAACTGTTTGAAGAGCTCATTGTCGCCTACTCGCCCGTAAATATTCTTGTCGATATTTTTCAAGGCTGTTCGAAGCTTTTCATTCTCTTCGCCCTTTAAAATTTCCTTGGTCGTCAGCTTAGTGTAGGGCACCTTTTCGAGCGCCTCCAGGTAGCTCTTCCAGGAAATAAACGCTGACTCGGCTTCATGGATATCGTTATTGCTCCTTATCGTTCTTAGCTGCTCAGTAAAGCTAGTGGAAAACTTCTCGTATTTCTTCCGCATTCTGTACAGTGTGATCTTTTTTCTCACAGTTTTGCCGAAGACCAGGAAAAGCGTGATAACAATGATCAGAAAGATAATACCGCCAATAACAAGGTAGGGATAGTTGAAAGCGAAATCCAGCGGGCTATATCCCACTGTTTCTTTTAATTTGGCATCCTGCGGAATCTCGTCGAGTAGGCCTTCAATAAACAGTGAATCAATATTAGACATCACCTTCAGACTGTCTTTTTCTCTCAGCCGAAACACAGGGAGCTGAAGGCTTTGGAAGGGCTCAAGCTCAAAAGTGGAAAGCTCATAAATGACACTGTCCACTACGGAGCCATCTTTTAGTCGGGAAGGAAAAAACGTTTGTTTGTTGAATTCGAACGGAGCAAAACGATGAGTAGAGTCGGGAAATAGCACTTTGATACTACCTGGATACTCCGCTACAAGCACATAGCTGGCAGGGCTACCCAGCTTCACGCTGTCTTCCAGAAAATATCCCTTAACATTCACCGACTGGCTATACAGTGCGCCCCAGCTGAGCAGCCATGCAGCCATCAAACAAACCGTTGTTTTACCCACTTTTCCTGACTTTATTTCTTACTCTAAACAAACGGATCAATTTTGGCACGTATTCTTCTTCGGTACTTATAGAAAGGTAGTTGGCCTGATTTTTCTTGCACAACTTCTCAAGATCATACTGGTTTCCCTGATAGATGGTTTCCACTTTTTTACGAAAGGCAGGGGCGGAAGTGTTCACCCAAATCGTTTTTTTACTCTCCTTGTCGTACAATGGCACTATGCCTAGCCTTGGGAAATGCGTTTCTCTTCTGTCGCTCAAGTGAATCACCACAAGGTCGTGTTTTTTTGCTAAAGCCTTAATGCCCTGTTGATAATCATCATCCACAAAATCGGAGATCATAATGATCACGCTTTTGCGATGAATCATATTCATGGCGCTTCTTATGCCCAGGTTTAGATTGGTACCTGTTGACGATGGCTTCAGGTTAAACAAGCTATCTATAATTTGATAGGCATGTCTTAGCCCCTTAGCTGGCTTGATATATTTTTCCTTTTGGTCAGAATAGCACAGCACACCAACCTGGCTGCCCTCCTTAATGGCTGAAAGAGCCAAAAGCCCGCACAGCTCTTTCCCAATATCTATCTTTTGCTGCCCGTCGGCGCCAATTTCCTGAGAGGCACTTACGTCGAGAATGAAGAAGACCGTCTGCTCCTTTTCCTCCTTGAATGTTTTCACAAAGGTGCCGTGCCCTTTGGCAGTCACATTCCAGTCTATGGTTCTGATATCATCTCCGTACTGGTATTGACGCACGTCGTCAAACTCCAGGCCGGAGCCTTTAAAGATCGAATGAAAATCTCCCTGCATTTGTGAGGTGATTGCCTTCCTGATCTCAATCTCATATCTTCGCAGCTTCTTGAGGAAATCCTTCATCACTCTTGGTTTGGGGTTTAAAGTTAGAATTTATTTAGCTAAATTTTGTCGGTGAAAAATGTTTTTTGGAGCCTTGGTGGCCTTTTCTTTATATCTCTCTTTGGGTGTAGCAACAAAGAAGAAATTCCTGTGGGTATCGTTGAACCCCAACGAATGATCAGTATTCTTACTGATATACATCAGCTGGAAACTGAGGTAGCCTCACTAAAGCTAACCTACGACTCCTCAACGGCTCTTTACAAGCAGCAGCAACAACTTTTGTTTGACAAACACAACGTGTCGGATTCGGTTTACACCCATAGTTTTGAATATTATCTTGAGCATGTGGAAATGCTCGACAAAATTTATGCAGCAGTGGTAGATAGCCTCTCAGTGAGGCGGAATATGGGCCCTCGTAAGGAGCCTGAAGAATCAGGAGAGTCGCTATGAGGGTGTTTCCTGATACCTTCGAGGCCAAAACGGGCTTCGACAAAATTCGTGAAATGGTTGTGGCCAAGTGCCTCAGCAGCCTCGGCACAAGGCATGTGGAGAAGATGAAGCCTTCAGACGACTTGAAGTACCTGAAAAAGCTTTTGATTCAAACTGAAGAGCTTAGACGGTTATTTGCGGCAGGCAATAGACTGCCCGACGCCAACTACATTGATCCGGCGGAACAGCTGGCCAAAATGAGGGTAAGCGGTACTTACCTTGAGGAAGAAGAAGCCTACGACCTTAAAAGATCACTTAGCACCATCATACAGCTTCGGTCAGTGTTGACAAAGCATGCCGAAGAGTGCCCAACACTTTATGGTTTGTCGGGTATGGTCGACCTCCCTGCCGACATCATCAAATGGCTTGAGGCGATAATTGATGAAACAGGTAAGCTGAGAGCCAATGCCTCCAAAGAGCTTATGCAAATAAGGGCTTCTATGGTCAGTGAACATTCCTCGCTGCGGAGGGTAATGGATCACATAAGCAAAGACGCACAAAAACAGGGGTGGTCACCTGAAGACGGTTCCATAGCTGTGAGGGGCGGGCGCCTGGTTATACCGGTGTTGGCAGAGCACAAGCGGAAACTAAAGGGCTTTATTCATGACGAGTCTGCAACCGGACAAACTGTGTTTATGGAGCCTGCTGAAGCCCTGGAGATCAACAACCGTATCAGGGAGTTGGAGATGGAGGAAAGAAGGGAAATTATCAAGATTCTCAGGAACCTTACGAACCAACTTAGGCCTCACACTCCTGCGCTGGAAAAAGCTTACCACTTTCTTGGTGTGGTTGACTTTATACGAGCAAAGGCTTTGTTTGCCATTGAAATTAATGGCTTGCTGCCTATCATAGACGAAAAGCCGGTCATTATTTGGCACAAAGCAGTGCATCCCCTTCTTTATCTTCTGCACAAAAAGGCTCAAAAACCAATAGTTCCTCTGGACATCGAGCTCAACGCAGAACAGCGAATTCTTATCATTTCGGGGCCAAATGCCGGTGGTAAGTCTGTCTGCCTGAAAACAGTCGTTCTGCTGCAATACATGCTACAGTGTGGCCTTTTGGTGCCCGTGAGAGACAACTCCGTCATGGGCGTCTTTAATAAGATCTTCATCGACATGGGCGACGAGCAGTCGCTGGAAAATGACCTAAGCACCTACAGTTCTCACCTCACTTCTATGCGCTTCTTTCTGGAAAATGCAGGGGGGAAGACCTTGTTTCTGATCGATGAGTTTGGTGCTGGCACCGAGCCGCAGTTTGGTGGAGCGATCGCCGAAGGCGTGCTGGAGCAATTATATAAGAAGCAGTCATTCGGAGTCATTACAACCCACTATGGCAACCTGAAGAGCATGGCCGAGAAGAATGCCGGGATCATCAACGGGGCCATGAGATACGATGTAAACCAGTTAAGGCCTTTGTATGAACTGGAGGTAGGCCGACCCGGGAGCTCGTTCGCATTGGAGATGGCTGCAAATATTGGGTTGTCAAATGCAGTGATCGAAAGAGCGAAAAGCCTCGTTGGACACTCGCAGGTAAAATTTGAAACGCTCATCAACGAGTTGGAAGCTGCCAAGAACGACTTTCAAACCAGATACGAGAGTGTTAACAGGAAGAATACCGAGCTTGAAAAGGTGCTGAAGGACTACCAGGATTTGAAAGCTCATTTGGATGCAGAAAAGAGCAAGATTTTAAAGGAGGCCAAGCAAGAGGCCAAGCGTATTGTGCTGGATGCCAATAAGGCTGTAGAAAACACCATTAGAGAGATAAAAGAGAATAAAGCCGAAAAGGAAAAGACGAAAGAGGTGCGTCAAAAGCTCACAGAAATACAGGTTTCGCTCACTGAGGAAGTAGAGGAAAAGAAGCCTGTTTGGAAAACTGTGGCTGGTGAGATAAAAGTGGGCGACAAGGTCAGGATGGCAGGGCAGGAGTCCGCAGGTGAAGTGGTGTCGATTCGGGGGAAAAAAGCGGAAGTACTCATGGGAGAGCTAAAATCTCATATTGCACTTAACCGTCTTGAAAAAGTAAAATCGTCCTTACAGGGAAAAAAGAGTTTCAAGCGAGAGAGCGTCGGTGGTGTTTTCAAAGGGATCGACATGAACCAGAGGAGGGCCGACTTTTCTCCCAATCTGGATCTTAGAGGCAAAAGGGCTGATGAGGCCATTCAATTGGTGGACGATTTTATAGATAGCTCAGTACTCTTCAGTATGCACGAGGTGAGAATAGTACATGGCAAGGGCGACGGCATTCTCAGAGAGGTGATCAGACGCTACCTGAGTGGCAATAAGTTCATTGAGCGGATGGCCGACGAACATGTGGAGAGAGGTGGTAGTGGGGTGACTGTTATCAGCTTCAGACAGTAAAAAAAAAGGCCCGTTCTGGGCCTTTGTACTAGTCGTATCTGAGATCGATATTAGTTAGGGAATTCAAACACCCAAGTACCGGCTACACCTTGCATACGGCCCGCACCAGTGTCTTCGATAGTGAATGTCAGACTAAGCTTGGTAGATGTTACCGAAGCAGCCATCGTAACGCCATCGCTTCTTACGATTTTGCTAATGTCTTTCTCTCCGGCTGTTGCGCCGTCACCAAATGACCAGGTACCGCTTGCTGGCCATACTACGTCAACATTGGGTACTTCTGAGGCTTCTGGTCTACCAGTAGCTGTGTAGCTTCCACTACTGCCAGAGCCGGTAAACTTCAAACCGAAGCCATCCCACTCTGTGGCTGCTACACCATCCTGTTTTACCGCTCCGGCCGCCACTGCCCATTCCGTTCCTCCATTGAGGAGCAGTTCGAGCCGCTCGGCTACGGGATCCGGCTCTGTTGTTCCGGGATCATCCCCGCCTCCGCAACTGATAAAAATAATCAATGCGAAAATTGTTGTTGCTGTGAATAGATTAGATAGTTTGTTCATGTGGATTTAGTTATAACTAAAAATTAACCTTTTTCAAAAATAGCAGAAATTGAAAATTATACCTAATTACGGTTTAAAAAATTAAAATAGGAATAATCCAATGTTTCACTTGAATTCTTCAATTGAAATGGTGTTTCTACACATTTCATATTCATAGGACTGGTTGGAACAGATCACCACCAACCGATCCTGTAGCACAGAATTCAAACGTTCTAAATACCAATTTATTCCATTGGTGTCCAAATTACTTGTAGGCTCATCCAGGATAAGAAGTGGCGTGGCACTCAAAAAGCTGAGAGCAAGCTTGAACCGCTGCTTCATACCCGACGACAGATGCTTCACTTGTTTTTGTGCCGAGTCTTCCAGCCAGGCGAAGGGTAGGACGTCCTCTTTCGACTTGCCACTTTCCAATCTTTTAAGGCTGAAATGGAAGTTGACCATTTCGGTTAGCGTGAATTCCTCAATGAGCTCCAGGTAAGGTGCTGCCAGTGACGTGCACCTGTAAACCAGGTGTTCATCGATTGCTTTTCCGTCAATATAGTGTTTTACTGTCCCTTCAGAGGGAATTAACTGCCCGCTCAACACGGCTGCCAACGTGGATTTCCCGCTTCCATTTCTTCCTGTAATGGCGTATGAGGAGCCTTTTTTGAGTGTATAGTTCAAATTCTTGAAAATCCACTCACGCAAATAGCGTTTGCCGGCATTTTCAAGCACTATCTCCATGTCAGACAGCAAAACCCTTCATTATCCCTCTTTCTGACGACTTGATAAAATCAACGATCTGATCTCTTTCGTCAGAGTGAGGAGTTTCTGCCAGGATTAGCTCGATTGCCTTTGAGTGATTGAGGCCTCTGAAATAGATATAGCGATAGATGTCCTGTATTTCGTTGATTTTTTCGTTACTGAACCCTCTTCTGCGAAGACCTACAGAGTTAATGCCGCAAAAACTTAAAGGCTCTCTGCCTGCCGTAGTAAATGGGGGGATGTCCTTTCTGACCAGAGAACCTCCTGATACCATCACGTGAGAGCCGATTCTGGAAAACTGGTGAACGGCCGTAGTTCCACTAATAATGGCCCAGTCATCAATCACCACATGCCCGGCTATTTGCACTGAATTGCCAAGAATACAGTTATTGCCGATAGTGCAATCGTGGGCCACGTGGGCATAGGCCATTATCAGGCAGTCGCTGCCCACCACAGTCTTTAGCTTGTCGGAAGTGCCCCGGCTAATAGTGACAAATTCTCTTATGGACGTGCCGTCACCTATAAAGGTCTCCGTTGATTCGCCTTTGAATTTAAGATCCTGAGGAACTGTAGAAATAGAGGCACCGTTGAATATCTTTACGTTTTTGCCAATCCGGGCCCCCTCGTAAATTACCGCATGTGAGCCAATCCAGGTGCCCTCGCCAATCTCCACATTGTGATGGATCACAGCGAAGGGCTCAATGGTTACATTGGGCCCTACCTTGGCTTCAGGATGAACATATGCTAGCGGGTGGATCATACGTCTTTTCTAACTATGCTGGCGGTCATTGCACCTTCACAAACCAGGTTGGAGCCAACATAGGCTTCGCCTCTCATTTTGGCAATCCCTCTTTTGATAGGTGCCAAAAGTTCGCAACGAATTACCAGGGTGTCACCAGGAAGCACCATTTTTCTGAATCTGAAGCCTTCGATCCCCAGAAAGTAAGTCCAGTAGTTTTCGGGGTCTGGCACGGTGTTCAGTACCAATATACCACCTATTTGTGCCATTGCCTCTACCTGAAGCACTCCGGGCATTACCGGATTGCCAGGAAAATGACCCTGGAAGAAGGGCTCGTTATAGGTTACATTCTTTACGCCTGCTACCCACTTCTCGTCCAGATGAAATATTTTATCGATCAAAAGGAATGGATACCGATGCGGAAGGATGTTAGTAATCTTATTGATGTCTAATACCGGAGGTATTTTCGGGTCATAGTAAGGTACACCATCGTTGGTGGAGCTCTGCATTACTTTTTTGAGCTTCTTGGCAAAAGCTACATTGGCGGCATGACCAGGTCTGGCAGCCAAAATCTGAGCTTTAATTGGGCGACCAACAAGCGCAAGATCTCCCATCACATCCAATAGCTTGTGTCTGGCAGGTTCGTTTTTATATCGCAGGTCAACGTTGTTGAGGATGCCTTCTTTTTTCACCTGCACTTTAGGCTTTCCTAATAGTTTCGCAAGGCTATCGAGTTCGTGTTCTTCCACAACCCTGTCTACTACCACAATCGCATTGCTTAGGTCACCACCTTTAATCAGGTTGTTTTTATGCAGCATTTCTAACTCATGCAAAAAGCAGAACGTACGGCATGATGCTATTTCGGTGGCAAACTCTGCTACATTGGTCAACGTAGCATGCTGACTTCCCAGAACAGGCGAGTTGTAGTCAACCATCACGGTTACCCTGTAGTCGTCGAGCGGAAGGGCAGCAATTTCTATTTCGTTGGTTTTATCTCTGTAGAAGATACTTTCGGGCACTTCGAAGAAGTTCCTTTGAGCATTTTGCTCTTCAAGCCCCACTCTTTCTATGGCCTCTACAAACAGCAACGCACTTCCGTCCATAATCGGCACTTCGGGGCCGTCAAGCTGGATCAACACGTTGTCTATTTCCAGGCCTACCAAAGCAGCTAAAGCATGCTCGGTTGTACTCACCCTGGCGCCGTTTTGTTCCAATGTAGTGCCACGGGATACATCCACCACCAGGTCAGCATCGGCATCAATAGTTGGCTGGTCTTCAAGGTCTACCCTTTGAAACTTTATCCCGTGGTTGGGTGGGGCTGGCACAAAGGTCATTGTGGTATGAACGCCTGTATGTAAGCCTACGCCTGAAACGGTTACTTTCTCTTTTACGGTTTGCTGCCTAATGTTCATCGTCTGTCTTTAGCGACGTCAAATTTATAATTTTTTCTTCAAGTTCTCTGATCTTCTGGTTTAGTTCAGGAAGTCTTTTGAAAAGCATAGCGGACTTCATGTACTGCAAATGATCAAATGCCGGGCTCCCAAAAAGGATCTTTCCTTCTTCCTTGATAGACTTGTTGATGCCCGATTGTGCGGCTATTTTAGTCCTGGCCCCAAGTTGAATATGCCCTGCAAGCCCCACCTGCCCGCCAATCATGCTGTATTCGCCAACCTTTGAAGACCCGGAAATGCCAGTTTGAGAAGCTATCACGGTGTGCTTCCCTATTTCCACATTATGCCCGATTTGAACAAGGTTATCGAGCTTCACGCCTTCTCTTATAATTGTTGAATCAAATGTGGCGCAGTCAATGGTGGTGTTGGCACCAATGCTTACGTGGTCTTCCAGCACCACATTCCCCACTTGCGGAATTGTTTTGTAGCTACCATCGGCCTGAGGAGCAAATCCAAACCCGTCGCTACCAATCACAGCACCTGAATGGATGGTGCAGTAATTCCCAATTTTTGTTCTGGAGTAGATTTTTACGCCTGCATATATAATGGTGTTGTTGCCAATGGTGACATCGTCTCCTAGGTAGGTATTTGGATAAACTTTCACATTATCACCAAGCCTGACATTTTTTCCGACATAAGAGAAGGCTCCTCTGTAGGTGTTTTTTCCCTCGGCGGCTGTGTCAGCAAAAAAGGATGGTTGCTCAACCCCCGATTTTTGAAAGCTGACCAACTTATGGTACTCTTCCAGCAGTGCTGTAAAACTTAAGTATGGATCGTCGACAAGGATTAGACCGGCCGAAATTTCGCCCTTTGGTTTAAAGCCTTTGCTCACGATCACAGCCGATGCTGTGGTCTTGTAGATGAAAGGCTCATATTTAGGATTAGACAAAAAGGTAATTGCCCCTTCGCCACCCTCTTCAATTTTGCCTACTCTGTTTACTTTTACTTGACCGTTGCCTTTTAGCTCGCCATTAAGAATGTGAGCGATTTGTGCCAGGGTAAATTCCATGCGAAATGGGCCTCAAATTTCTGTGTTACAAAGATACAATTTTGGGCCAGCATAGATAGTGTTTAGTTACGATTTTGCTCATGGCCTTAATGTTTGGGAGGTCTGACGCAGTGGCAACATCAACAATTTGCCCGGCTTTTGTTAAAATATTGATGGTCTGTCCTTCTGCAATATAAGCTTTGTTGCTGATGCTTCCCTTGCCGATAAAGTAGTTGGCTTCGTCCTCGCTTACACCCAGTTGAGATTGTATTTTTATCTTCAGCCCGTCTGCTACCGACTCCTCAATTTTATCATTCGACATCACAATCTGGAACAGCTTTCGCTGCAAAAGCATGGTGGAGAGCATGCTCAGCACCTTGTCGTCATAACTGGTCCAGAATTTCACAGAGCCCCAAATGTCGTAGTCGTCGAGTGACGCAAAAACATCAAGGAGATCGGGGTCGTCCTGAAGATCTTTTAGTGCGATGTTTCTTTCGAGAAAAATGCTGAAGGCTGGTGTCGCTTTAATAGATGTGCCGTTTTGCACCAGCCACTTGGCTCGTTTTATGAGCTGAATCATCATTTTTTCTGATGCCACTGAGGTTTTGTGAAGATACACCTGCCAGTACATGAGCCGCCGGGCACTCAGAAAATTTTCGATACTATAAATGCCTTTTTCTTCCACTACCAACTGCCCATCCCGGATGTCAAGCATCTTGATGATGCGGTCAGCACCAATAGTGCCTTCGGAAACCCCAGTGAAAAAGCTATCTCTTTTCAGGTAGTCGAGCCGATCTATGTCAAGTTGACTTGCAACCAGTTGGTTAAAAAAGGTGCGATGGTATTTATTCTTGAAAATTTCGAAGGCAAGAGTAAGCTTTCCTTCAAAATACTCGTTAAGCTTACTGATAAGAAGAACGGATATGTGCTCATGACCGATGCCATTCATTAAGCTAAACTCCAGCGTATGCGAAAATGGGCCGTGGCCGATATCATGAAGTAAAATGGCAATGAGTGCAGCTTCGTATTCTTCGGGAGAAATTTCGTGACCTTTGCTCCTGAGGTTGTCGAGGGTAATGGTCATTAAATGCATAGCCCCCAGCGCATGATGAAACCTGGTATGAAGTGCTCCCGGGTAAACAAAGTCACTCAACCCGAGCTGTTTGATTCTTCTTAACCGCTGAAAGTAAGGGTGTTGGATAATATCAAAAATCAGATCGCTTTGTATGGTGATAAAACCGTATACCGGATCGTTTATTATTTTCTTTTTGTTCAAACTAGTTGTACTGAATTTTGGGTGTAAATTGATCACTCAGCTTCTTAAAGTAAAGCCACTATGCAAAAATATTCCATTCTTTGGGCCGATGACGAAATAGACCTGCTTAAACCTCACATCTTATTTCTTGAAAGCAAGGGATACAAAGTCACACCGGTGATTAGTGGTGCAGATGCGTTGGATCAATGCGATCATAACGATTTTGATATTGTGTTCCTCGATGAAAACATGCCAGGAATGACGGGGCTGGAAACGTTGAGTTATATCAAATCGACGCATCCAAGTCTTCCTGTGGTGATGATTACCAAGAGTGAAGAGGAAGAGATTATGGAGGGAGCGATAGGAGCAAAAATCGCCGACTATCTTATCAAGCCACTTAATCCAAATCAAATCCTTTTGTCTGTTAAGAAAATCCTCGACAATCGCAGGCTGGTGAGCGAGCATACTAACCAAAGTTATCAGCAGGACTTTCGGAACATAAGTATGGCTTTCAGTGAGCACATGGACTACGAGGAGTGGGTGGAAGTGTACAAGAAGCTGGTGTATTGGGAGTTGGAAATAGAAAATACAGAAGACAAAAGCATGGCTGAGGTCCTCGAAATGCAAAAAGCGGAAGCGAGCAAAAACTTCACTAAGTTCATAGCCGACTACTATAAGGACTGGCTTAACGATCCAGAGTCCAAAAAACCAATGCTTTCACATCAGCTCATGAAGAAAAAGGTATTTCCTCAGCTGAAAGAAAATGACCCGTTGTTTTTTATAGTGATAGACAACCTTAGGTATGATCAGTGGGAGATCTTAGAGCCTGTGATTTCTCAATACTTTAATATTAAGGAGAAGGAAACTTATTTTTCTATTCTCCCCACAACCACAGCCTATGCCCGCAATGCGATATTTTCTGGCATGCTACCGAGTGAAATGGAAAAACATCATCCTGATCTTTGGGTGGGAGAGGATACCGATGACGGTAAAAACAACCATGAAGAAGACTTTCTGAAGCGGCAAATTCAGCGCAACAGGTTGAATATTAAGTCATCGTATCACAAGATAATTCATGTAAATCAGGGCAAGCATTTGTTGGACAATTTCAACAACCTGATGAATAATGATCTCAATGTCATCGTCTACAATTTTGTGGACATGCTGTCGCACGCCCGCACTGACCTGGAAATGATCAGAGAACTGGCTCCTGATGAGGCAGCTTACCGCTCTATTACCAAATCGTGGTTCGAACACTCGCCACTTTTGGATGCATTAAAAAAGATTTCTGAAAAGAAGTGCAGGACAATTATTACCACCGACCATGGTACGGTCAGGGTGAAAAAGCCTTTCAAGATTGTTGGCGATAAAAACACCAATACCAATTTGCGCTACAAGCAAGGCAAGAATCTTGGATACGATGGGCAGGATGTCTTTGTCGCCAAAAAACCTGAAGAGATGTTCCTGCCAAAGGTGAATGTTTCTACTTCTTACGTTTTTGCTGTAGAGGATTATTTCTTCGCCTATCCCAACAACTACAATTATTATGTCAATTTTTATAAGGACACCTTCCAGCATGGTGGAGTTTCCCTCGAAGAGATGATTATTCCTATTATTTACCTGACACCCAAGGGAGGCTGAGTTGACTACAGAATTGTTTTGTGAGGATATTTCCCGGCTTCCGGAGATTGCCAGTCAAATCATTGGACTGGCAGGCAAAAATAAGGTGTGGATTTTTGAGGGCGAGTTGGGTACCGGCAAAACCACACTTATTAAAGAAATTTGCGAGCAACTGAAAGTGGTTGACAATGTGAATAGCCCGACTTTTTCGATCGTGAATGAATACGAAAACACTGAAGGGGAGACTATTTATCACTTTGATTTTTATCGGATCAAGTCTGAGTCTGAGGCGGCTGATATTGGTGTAGACGAGTATTTTTATTCGGGGAATTATTGTTTCGTCGAGTGGCCTTCTAAAATTCCCTCGTTGCTGCCCGAAGAATACCTCAAAATTACCCTTATCTTAGTGTCAGGAAACCAACGGAAGATTTTGCTCGAGACATATGGCTGACAAGTACCGAAAGGAAGTGGAGGAACTAGCGAAAGAACAATCCCTGTATCCGCAGGAATCACTTCTGAAGGTAAGAGAGGGCGATAAATCCCTTTTTATAGGCATCCCCCGTGAGCGGTCGCTTCAGGAGAATAGAGTGGCGCTGAAGCCATCCTCAGTAGCTGTTTTAGCAGCCGGAGGTCATGAGGTTTGGGTAGAGACCGGCGCAGGAAAAGCTGCCAAATTCCTTGATAAAGACTATAGCGAGGCTGGCGCAAAAATTGTTTATTCTGCCAAAGAAGTTTATTCAGCCGACATTATGCTCAAAGTAGAGCCGCCCATGTCGGAGGAAATTAGTTACATGAAAAGTGGCCAAACACTATTTTCCGCCATTCAAACAGGCCGTCAGTCGGCTCACTTCATCAACGCACTCAACGAAAAGAAAGTAACTGCCTTGGCCTATGAGTTAATTGAAGACAAGGTAGGTGGACTGCCGTTGGTAAGGGCCATGAGCGAAATTGCGGGCAGCACAGTCATGCTCATAGCAGCGGAGTACCTCAGCAATGTGAATGGGGGGCAGGGAGTAGTTGTCGGAGGCATTACGGGCGTGCCACCCACACAGGTAGTTATTCTGGGGTCGGGAACGGTAGCAGAGCATGCCGCAAGAGCTGCACTCGGTCTTGGAGCGGATATTCAAATTTTCGACAACCATATTTATAAGTTACGGCGTGTAAAGCATGCCCTTGGCCAGCAGGTGTACACGTCTACCCTCGATCATGCCACTTTGCTGACAGCCCTGAAAAATGCCGATGTGGTCATTGGGGCCATGAGAGTCGAGAAGGGGAGGAACAAATGCGTGGTGACTGAAGAAATGGTGATGGAGATGAAACAAGATTCTATCATCATTGATGTTACCATCGATCAGGGGGGCTGCATAGAAACAGCAGAATTGACAACTCACAACGATCCGGTTTTTAGAAAACACGGGGTTATTCACTACTGCGTGCCCAATATCGCTTCAAGAGTGGCGAGAACCGCCTCTACAGCGCTTAGCAATATATTCACTCCAGTGCTAATGCAAATAGCCGAAGTGGGGGGCGTTGGCGACATGATATTTACTCACAAGTGGTTCATGAAAGGCGTATATACCTTCAAGGGAAGCCTCACCAACCCTCATCTTGCCCGCAAGTTCAATCTTAAGTACAAAGATTTAAATTTATTAATGGCGGCAAGATTCTAACTTGTTCTATTTGTAAGCTATCATATACCTCACCTTATTATATCGTAAAGTGGGCGTTTTAAAAAATGAATAGAGCAAGGATAATCATCTGTTTGCTTCTCTTGTCGGGCCTTCTGAATCACAGGCACCTTTTCGCTCAAGCATTGTCCACCGAGGGTAAAGAATTTTGGCTTGGTTATATGGATAATTGGCTTCAGGATCCAAATAACCCCATTCGCCTCGAATTGTACATCAGCGCCGATGATACTACATCCGGCATAGTAGACATGCCTCTGGTTAGCGGCTGGCAGCCTCTGCAATTTACTGTGATTCCTGGCGTCACCACTTCTCTAAGCGTCCCGGCAAATGTTGCCATGGCCTTTGGGTCTGGCTTAGTCCAAAACAAAGGCATTCATATCACCACCGAGAAGAACGTAAGCGTATATGCCATGAACAAAAGGCAGTACAGCGCAGATATGGCACTTATTTTGCCTGTTTACTCATTGGGTAGCGACTATTTTGCCATGTCCCACTGGGAAAGTGGCAACAGAGACAATAATTCTCACTCAGACTCGGAACTGCTCATCGTTGCAGTTAGCGATGGCACAGAAATAGAAATTACGCCAAGCGTGAATGCCATTGGAGCGCACCCTGCCGGAACTCCTTTTCTTGTTACGTTGAATCAGGGTCAAGTGTATCAGTTGCAGGCCGGAAGCGACCTTACGGGCACCCACATCCGGTCAGTGAACACGGTGGAAGGTACCTGTAGCAACTTTGCAGTTTTTGGCGGTAATCGATATACCAAAGTAGGCCAATGCGAGCATCCCGATGGGCACGATCACTTATTTGCCCAGATGTATCCGGTTGATACCTGGGGAAAAGAATACATCACCGTTCCGTTTGCTTCTCGTTTGGGCGGCGACTTGGTGAAAGTACTGGCTGCAGAAGAAGGCACAAATGTTACCGTTAATAACGTAGCCTATGAGCTGGCTCGGGGAGAGTTCAAAAGTTTCATTCAACGAGAGGTGACCTCAGTTAAGTCCGATAAACCTGTTTCCGTGGCTCAGTTCAGCCTGAGCCAGGGTTGCGATGGAACAACGGGAGATCCATTTGTGGTGATGATTAGTCCGAATGAACAACTCATGAAGAAAATCACCTTTAATGCTCCGTCAATAGCCACTATTTCGAAATACGAAGTCACGATCATTTCACCTTCATCCAGCACGGCGAGCCTCACATTCGATAATAACGATATCAGCAGCAGGTTTGCAGAAGTACCTCAAAGTCCAGGCTACTCATTTGCTACCCTGCAGTCATCCGGTGGCAATCACACTATACGATCTGGCGGTGATGGGTTCATTGCTTATGTGTATGGCTACGGTAATAACGAATCGTTTGGATATCCAACCGGAGCAGCTTTGGGCAACCTAAAGGTAGATTTTAACATTATAAGCACTACTGGTCAGCTATTGGCTAAAGATAGTCTGTGTCCCGCTACCTCGATTTATTTCGAACCCGTCAGCGAGTTTGAGTTTGATCACTACGTTTGGGATTTCGGCGACGACTCCACCTTGATCAGTGACAGCAAACAGGCGGTAGCGCACGCATACGCAGAACCCGGAGAGTACCTGATTCGGCTTGTTGCGTCCGCAGGTCTGGGCGAATGTGGCAATGGAAATCAAGAGACGAGCATCAAATTGGTCAGCGCTCTCTATCCGAGTGTAGAGGTGCTGGGGCCGAGGTCTGTGTGCCCAAATACACACAATGTTGTTTATAAGGTGGAGAATGGTGGGGGCTATGACCTCTCCTGGAGGGTTGAAGGCGGCACTGTGAACTCATTCAACGGAGATAGCATATCTGTAAATTGGGGGCAAACATCCAATATTGCTTTTGTAGGCGTTGTAGCAACAAATAGGTTTGGCTGTGCGGGTGCCCAAAGTATTTTCCCCGTCAAAATAAACATTCAACTCGAGCCGGAGGCCCCCTTTGGGCCCGACAGCCTCTGTGTGAGCAGTGCAAAGGCCATTCCTTACGGCACTTACTTTACCGAAGGTTCCACCTACAATTGGCAGGTGTCGAATGGCAGTGTAGCGAGTGGGCAAGGCAAACACCAGGTAAATATCGACTGGCTTGAGCCGGGCTACGGGTGGGTCTGGTTCGAACAACTGACTTCTACTGACACGCTGTGCGCCGGTTTTTCAGATTCACTGCAAGTTTATCTTCAACGTGAGCCTTCCGGCGAAGCAATCATTGACCGGACACCCGAAAGACCTTATATTTTACAAGAAACAGTGTTTCAGCTGCATGCCGATCCTCTTTTCACATTAGTCAATTGGGATTTTGGCGACGGAACAACCCTTGATAGCATACCAGTTAATGATAAGGTAACGCACACTTATACCTGCCAGGGAGTGTATGATGTCACAGCTCTTGCTTACGACTCAACTATTCTCTGCGATACAGAAACCCAGGTTTCGAAACAGATCACAGTGCTGGCCCCACCGCTTGAGCTCCTCAGGGTTACACATAGTGAAGAGGTGGACAATACTATTCAAGTAGACTGGACTGGATTGGCGGCGGTTGAAGGATATGACAAACCACAATTTCTTTACCGCAGAACTAACTCGCCTGTCGCTTCAGCCTGGAGGCTACTGGCAACTTTGACCGACGGCGAATCCGAATATCTCGACCGGAGCCTGTTGGAGACAAAGAACAATAGCTATGCCTACAGGCTGGAGACCAACACCAATTGCGAGGAGAGTATTGCCACCAGTGTACATGAAAGCATTTTGCTGACTGGCAGCGTTAGTGACGATCATGCCAGTGGTTCTATTATGTGGAACGACTATGCCGGGTGGCAGCATGGCGTAAAGCGCTATGAGGTTTGGAGGCAGGTTGATGATGGTGAGTTTGAACTACAGCAGACTGTCACAGGGAATGGCTTTGATTTTTCTTATGAGGAAGATGGTTTCACCTACTGCTTCAGGGTGAAGGCGTTTGAACAAGACGGCAATAACCAATGGTCACTTTCCAACGAGGCTTGTATCAACTTTGAGCCAAAAGTATTTGCCTACAATGTTTTTACGCCCAATAACGACGGGCTTAACGAATGCTTTATCATAGAGGGTGTGGAACTTTATACACAAAGCTTGTTGACTGTTGTGGATCGATCCGGTCAGGAAGTTTTCAGCAAGGTTGGCTATAAAAACGATTGGGATGGCACCCGAAACGGACAACCTCTGCCAACTGGTGTTTACTACTATGTGCTCGAACTGAATGAACCAAGAGTCGCTTTGGAAAGGGTTAATGGTGATGTCAGCATTATGCGATAGCGCAGGTGTTCTTCAGCCAGCTTGCTCGTATGCTTCTTTCAACCATCCTATGGTTTCAGCCGAGATTTCGCCAATAGACTCAAGCTTGATTCTGTGCGAACACATTGAATTCGCCGCCGTGATTTTCTCCAAAACGCTACTTGATTCGACTCCTTTTAAGTTGATCCCAATTTCGAAGCGGGCTTTTGTAGCCGGGGTCAGCATGGCAAACTGCTTTCTGCGCCGCAGGCTCACGTAGGCCTTTTTCGGCGCTACTTCCACATCGGTGCCAAATTTCTTTATTTCGGCTATCAGCTGATCGTAAATGGGCTTTAAAGCCTCTTTGCCTTTATATTGTTCTGTAATCAGGTCGGCGAGGTTGGCTGCCGAGCCTGCATCGGATCCCTTCGCCTTGTGAGCCACCAAATTGGCGTAGCCGTGTGTGAGGCCGTGCGTTTCCTTCAAAAGTTTTATTATTTCACCATGTTTCGAAAGGCCGGTGCTTTTAACTATTGCTACCCATTCATCCAGCGACTTTCCGGAGTTTTTCTCCAGGTTGTCAATCATAGTTTGCGCTGCCTGATCCATTGATATTTCGGGTTTGATACACTTCCAATATAAGAACGCTAAATAAAACATGATAGACTCCACAACCAAAGCTGTAAAAATGCCGCCTCAAACCTAATATTTGGTAGCTGGGCGTATCCAAAGTCAATAACAGCAGGTAACCGGGCTGACCTTAAGCCATACAAGATAGCCGTTTGTCAATCCTTTAGGTGGTTCTTGTAATTATCCAGCGTTACTCTGTTTGAATCGTATTAAATTAGATATCTTGGGCTTGACGAAATATTCTTTGGTATTAATAACACAATGCCATTGATCTTCGTTAGAGTATACAATTCGACGATGAAGTTGACAAGGACGCTATTTGTTGTTACACTTTGTTTCTGGGGGCTACTGTCTGCCAGTTGCATGTCGTTGCCTCAGCACCGAGGCCCCAAAGCCGACAATGCCACACATCTTAAAAGCCATATTCTCCACTCTTTCGATCTGCAAAGTGCACTTGCTGGAGAAGAAGTTGAAGATGATATCAGATCCAAAAATCATCCGACACAGGCAGTTGGCCTCGGCAGGTGCTTTGTTAATCTCAACGAATCGGCGTCGCTCGAAGAGCAAAGAAATCTCCCTTCTTCAAATGCCTTAAAGGTATTTTCGCTCTACCATCAGTTTTTCTAAAGTAACTTTTTGACACCGGCCTTCGGTTTGATCCTGCCCTGCGCTATTGGTGCCAGGGAGATAGTTTTTTACATCTAATCATTCTCAAAAAGTTATTGCAATGAAGACAATAGAAATATTGGTCGCTTTGACCATTTTACTCCCAATCGTACTTTTTTACATCAAGAAAAAACTTAATTCAAAAAAAACTCCACCTGATTATTTAAAAAAGATAAGCCAGGAAAACGAGTTAGATATTACCGATTTCGAGGACCTGCCCGGGAAGTTTCTGGTGATGGATACGCTGCATAAAAAACTCCTTTTCAGCAGGTATGCCAGCTCCAAAGTGCAGTCGCTGGTGATTGACCTCAGTCGCATACTAAGCTGCCGGATGGAAAAGGAAGTGATTATTACGTCGGGGCACGCCCACATAGAGAAGATAGGCCTGGTGTTTAAACACAAGTTCCACAAAGGTGAAGAAGATATTCACCTCCCTCTTTATGATAGCCATAGGGACGGGATAGATGAGGCCTTTCACTACTATGAAATAGCCAAAGGGTGGGCCAAAAGAGTGGAGCAAGGTCTCGACAAGCAAGTGCAAGTCAATTGAGTGATAGGTTAACGTACACCCTTTCGGAATTTTCGAAAGGGTGTATTTCTAGCTAGGTTTTCATCGTTAGCTCATCTATGATTACCTTTAAGTCATGAAAAATTTCCCCCGCTCAGTACCAGGACTTGCGGCTATATTATTGATTTTTGCATCAGCAGTTCTTTTGGAAGGTTGCAGGGCTTCCCAGTTTAAAACGCAGAAAGCCCGCACAATTAAAAAAGGAAAACCCATACCTTGCCCGCTCAAGGACTGCTAATGTTCAACACTAGAATTTGATGCAAAAAATAGTTATAGCTATCGATGGTTACTCAGGTTGCGGAAAAAGCACAACAGCACGAGCTGTAGCAGGTCTCTTGGGCTACATCTACATAGACACAGGCGCCATGTACAGATCGGTTACTTTGTATTTTATTGACAACCATGTTTCGCTTACCGACCCCAAAGCTGTGTCAAAGGCACTCGAACAAATTGATATAACATTTCATTACAATGCTGGCAAGAAGGTGAATGAAGTGTATTTGAATGGGTTGAATGTGGAAAAAGAAATTAGGGGCATGGAGGTATCACAAAGGGTAAGTGATGTAAGTGCCATTAAAGAGGTGAGGCAGGCTTTGGTTGCTCAGCAGCGAAAAATGGGCAAGTCCAAAGGAGTGGTGATGGATGGCAGGGATATTGGTACGGTGGTATTTCCTGATGCAGACCTTAAAATATTTATGACAGCCGACTTGTATGTGCGTGCTGAGAGGCGTCAGAAGGAGTTATTGGGCAAAGGCCAGCTTGTGGAGTTGGAAGAAGTGATTGAAAACCTGCGATCCCGAGACGAAATAGACACCTCCAGAAAAGAGAGTCCCTTAAAGAAGGCAGCAAATGCTATTGAAATTGACACCACACATATTACCTTTGAGGAACAAATAGAGCTCATTACCAACCTGGCCACGAGCAAATTAATTTCCGGAGTTGATCGAAACAAGAACTAAAAGCTTGTTTCAAAATTTTGAAATCGATCAACGAAGCAAGTAGGGCAGGAAAAAGCGTTATGAACATTACTATCGACAAAAATTCTGGGTATTGTTTCGGAGTTGAATTTGCCATTAAAATGGCAGAGGATGAAATGGAAGACAATGGCCAGTTATATTGCCTGGGCGACATCGTTCACAACGACATGGAAGTCAGGCGGCTTTACCAGAAAGGGCTCCGGATTATCAGTCGGGACGACCTAAAAAACCTCCGCAATACAAGGGTACTAATAAGAGCACATGGCGAGCCGCCAGAAACTTATCAATTGGCTCTTGAAAACAATATAGAACTGATTGATGCCTCTTGTCCCGTTGTGCTTAAACTCCAGAACAGAGTGAAACACGCCTACGACAGTATGAAAAAGGTAGAGGGCCAGATTGTCATTTATGGCAAAGAAGGTCATGCCGAAGTAATAGGGCTTGCCGGACAAACAAAGGAGGAGGCCGTCATTGTTATGACAGACGAGGACCTGGATAAGCTCGACTATTCGAGGCCAATCACCCTCTTTAGCCAAACTACCAAGTCTACAAAAGGCTTCTATCATATCAAAGCGCTCATAGAAGAGCGCATTCGTGAAAACAAGGGTGAGTTGCGGATTCAGGACTTCGATGCCAACGATAGCATTTGCCGTCAGGTGTCTAACAGAGAGCCTCAAATGAGGAAGTTTTCGGAGGATCAGGATGTGGTGCTGTTTGTTGCCGGAAAAAAGAGTTCAAATGGACGGGCATTGTATGAAGTATGCCTTTCTATCAATCCAAGAAGTTATTTCATTGAGAGCGAAGAGGAGCTGGACTTGAACTGGCTTGTCGATGCTGAAAATATAGGTATTTGTGGGGCTACGTCCACTCCCATGTGGTTAATGGAGCGGGTAGCAGAATTCATCAAGGAAAAAAGTCCTAGTGAACCAACAATTGCTTAAATGTGCTGTTTATGTAAGTGAAAATGAGGGTGGTAAAAAACCTTCGAACGAATAATTTCACTTACCTTTTAGTTGAGTTAAATTTTATTAATTTTGCCACGTTTTAAAGGATTTCGGTCTATTTTACCTATTGAAAATGTCTAAATTCGTAAAGCTCAAAAAAGGGTTTAATATCAATCTCGCAGGCAAGGCCGAGGAAAAAATTGGTGAAATTCAACAACCTGAGACTTTCGCAGTCAAACCAACCGACTTTCAGAGAATTACTCGCCCCAAACTACTGGTCGAAGAAGGAACCAGTGTGAAGGCTGGCACACCCCTGTTTTTCGACAGACTCCAGGAAAATGTAATGTACACTTCGCCCGTTAGCGGAGAGGTTGTAGAAATAAAGAGGGGTGAGAAGAGAAAGCTTCTTGAAATCAAGATTCTTGCAGACAAGAAAATAACACACGAACAGTTTACCAAGTTCACGGTGTCCGAAATGAGCTCTCTCACAAAGGAGAAAGCGACAGAGCTTTTGACTAAAAGTGGTGTTTGGCCAAATATTGTTCAGCGCCCTTTCGGCATCATAGCCGACCCGACCGTTACTCCCAAAGCCATATTTATTTCAGCGTTTGATACCAACCCCTTGTCTCCTGACTATGGTATCCTGTTCAAAGGACAAGATCAATTCTTTCAGGCGGGGATAGACGTTCTTAAGAAATTCACTTTAGGCATGGTGCATGTTAATATTAATGCCGATGCTGAGGTGCTTCCCATGTTCGCTCATGTGAAAGGGGCAGAAGTAAATAAGTTTTCAGGGCCGAATCCTGCCGGTAACGTGGGTATCCAAATTCACCACCTTGATCCGATTAATAAAGGAGATATAGTTTGGACTGTTTCACCTTATGGTGTGATTCAAATAGGGAAGCTGTTTCTGGAAGGGATATACGATGCTTCTAAAGTAATAACAGTTTGTGGGTCTGAGATAAGCAACCCGCAGTATTACAACACTTACTCTGGAGCCAATGTAGGCAGGTTCTTAGAAGGTAACCTTAAATCGGATCACGTTAGGGTGATTTCAGGGAATGTGCTTTCAGGCGAGGCTGTTGGTAAAGATGGTTTTCTGGGTTATTACGCTAATCAGGTAACAGTTATCCCGGAAGGAGATAAGGAGGAATTTTTGGGTTGGATACTGCCAACTTTCAATAAGCTGAGCTTTCAAAGAGCATTC
Organism: Imperialibacter sp.; assembly: GCF_040222385.1. Lineage (GTDB taxonomy): Bacteria > Bacteroidota > Bacteroidia > Cytophagales > Cyclobacteriaceae > Imperialibacter. Next base: position 59,584 of record NZ_JAVKDF010000067.1, on the reverse strand, counting down.
GGTCTGTTTGCCAATACAAAAAGAGAGTTTGTATTAGATACGAATACGCACGGTGAGCAACGCTCATTCGTTCAATCTGGCAATCTTGAAAAGGTGTTGCCGATGGATATATATGTCACATACCTTATGAAAGCTATTTTGGCTGAGGACTATGATGACATGGAAGCTTTGGGTATTTACGAGGTTATCGAAGAAGATTTGGCACTTTGCGAATTCGTCGATGTTTCGAAAAATGATATCCAGAAAATACTCAGACAAGGACTTGACTTAATTCAATATAGCTAATCGTATTTATGAAGTTCTTACAAGATTTCTTCGATAAACTAAAGCCTTTTGTAGAGAAGGGTGGGAAGTATGAAAAGTATCATACGCTTTATGAAGGCCACAGAACTATTGTGTTTGCTCCAGACCTTACTACGGGAAAAAAAGGTTCTCAGGTAAAAGATGCTGTCGACCTGAAGCGAATGATGTTTACCGTTATCATCGCTATGATTCCGTGCTTGCTGTTTGGCATGTGGAACGTTGGTCATCAGCATTTTCTGGCAACTGGAGTGGAGGCTGAACTAATAGACAAGATATTGATCGGTGCTTTGAAAGTAGTTCCTATCATCATTGTTTCTTATGCAGTGGGCCTTGGTGTTGAATTTATTTTCTGTGTGATCAGGCAGCACCCTGTAAGTGAAGGGTTCCTTGTGTCTGGCTTACTAATTCCACTTGTCATGCCTGCGACTATTCCTTTATGGCAGGTGGCACTGGCTACTGTCTTTGCGGTAGTTATCGGAAAAGAAGCTTTTGGAGGCACCGGGATGAATATTCTTAACGTAGCCCTGGTAGCCAGAGCGTTTCTTTATTTCGCCTATCCCACTGCCATCAGCGGCGAAGTTTGGACATATCTTGGTGATGCTGCGCCAGTAGCAGCCTACTCAGGTGCCACACCTTTGGCAATTGCTGCCAGCACCGTGGGCAACCCGGGTGCTACCCCGGTGGTGGATTTGCTCAACGATTCATGGTCGGCGGGTATTTATGATTTCTGGAATATGTTCCTGGGTATCATGCCAGGCTCAATAGGTGAAACGTCTACTTTGATGTGCCTGATTGGGGCGGCCATTTTGGTTTTAACCGGAGTTGGTAGCTGGAAGATAATTGTGGCGGTTTTTGCCGGGGCTTACACAATGGGGCTCATATTCAACCTCGTTGGCCTTAATGAGTTTATGTTGATGCCGGCGCAGTACCACTGGGTAGTTGGAGGGTTGGCTTTCGGTGCTGTATTTATGGCCACTGACCCTGTTACAGCTTCTCAAACTGAAACTGGCAAATGGATTTATGGATTTCTGATTGGATTGTTAACGGTGTTGATCCGTGTGTTTAACCCGGCATATCCTGAAGGAATCATGTTGGCGATACTTCTTATGAACGTATTTGCGCCACTTATCGATTATTACGTAGTACAAGCAAACAAAAAACGGAGGCTACAACGTGCGACAGTCTAACGCTTATGTTCTTTTATTTTCGGGAGTGATGACCATCATACTCGGTGGGGCTTTATCACTTGCCTCGGTTGGTCTTAAGCCAGCCCAAACCAAGCAGATTGAGCTTGATACCAAGAAGAAAATTCTGGGTGCAGTGATGGATATTTCCAATCTCGAAACCGGGGAGGAAGTGTTGGCACTGTATGACAAGCGATTTAAATCGGTGGTTGTAGACATCAACGGTAACCCTGTTGAGAAGGACGCTAAGGGTAATCCTTTGATTGCTGAAAAAATCGATATTCAGAAGAACCATAAAGTAGACAAGGAAGTGAAAAACTATCCTGTCTTTATGTTTCTTGACGAAAATGACTCATCGAAAGTGATTGCTTACGTATTCCCTATGTTTGGTAGTGGCCTTTGGGACTGGATTTCAGGCTACATGGCACTTGATGGTGACCTTAACACTATCAAAGGAGTAGCATTTGATCATAAGTCGGAAACACCAGGGCTTGGCGCCAGAATCACAACCCCGGAGATTCAGGGACGCTACGTTGGAAAGGAAATATTTGAAAATGGCGATTTGGTGTCTGTTACTATGGTGAAGGGAGAAAGTGGCAAGCCACAGGATGCCCACCATGTAGATGGAATGTCGGGTGCAACACTAACAGGAAAAGGAGTGAATGCGATGCTCGAAAATTACCTTTCGTCTTACACTGCATTTATTAAAAAGCAAAAGTCAGCTAGCGGGCAATCTGCAATGGCTTTTTGATTAGAAGAGATTAATAAACACTAAAATCAGTTTGCGATGAGCACTGAAACGCTAGAAAAACCAGTAGTTAAAGAAGCGGAACCTTTATTTTCAAAGAGGCGGAAGAAGTTTGTTACTGATCCTCTGAACGACGATAATCCGGTTACTGTTCAGGTGTTGGGTATTTGCTCGGCATTGGCAGTGACGGTGAAAATGCAGCCTACTCTTGTGATGGCGATTGCCGTTACGCTTGTAATTGTATTTTCTAACCTTCTTATTTCGCTCATGCGTACCCTTATCCCCAACAGGGTGCGAATCATCGTGCAGCTAGCAGTAGTGGCAACGCTTGTTACATTGGTAAGTGAGGTGCTAAAGGCCTATGCTTTCGATATGTACAAGGTGTTGGGAGCTTACGTCGGCCTGATCATCACTAATTGTATTGTGATGGGCCGTCTTGAGGCGTTTGCCCTGGCTAACAAGCCTTATGATTCAATGCTTGACGGTTTGGGCAGTGGCTTGGGTTATTCATGGATTATCCTTGCCGTGGCTTTCTTTAGAGAGCTTTTTGGATCGGCTTCTATATTTGACTTCAAAGTATTTGCCGCCATGGGACTGGACTTTCCGACCAACGGATTGATGGTTGACCCAATCGGAGCATTTATGATACTTGGGTTGATCATTTGGGTACAAAGAACTAAAAACGGTTACGTAGAACACTAAGAACATGGATGCATTAAATATATTCATTAAGAGCGCATTTATCGACAACATGATATTTGCCTATTTTCTTGGCATGTGTTCATTCCTTGCCGTTTCCAAGAAAGTGAGTACGGCAATTGGTTTGGGTGCTGCAGTAATTTTCGTTTTGGGTATTACCGTGCCGATCAACTGGGTGATGCAAACTTTTATACTGAATGAAGGTGCACTTAGCTGGCTTGGGGCTAGTTTTGAAACGATAGACCTTAGCTTCCTTACCTTTATCATGTTTATTGCTATCATCGCTGCTATTGTGCAGTTGGTGGAAATGATCATTGAAAAAGCTTCTCCTGCGCTTTATGGCTCTTTGGGTATTTTCCTTCCTTTGATTGCTGTAAACTGCGCAATACTAGGTGCTTCTCTTTTCATGATTCAGAGAGACTACACCATCGTGGAGGCAACAGCTTACGGTCTTGGTTCAGGGGTGGGTTGGATGCTGGCCATCGTGGCACTAGCTGCAGTTAGGGAAAAGCTGAAATATTCCCATGTGCCAGATGGACTTAAAGGTCTTGGTCTTACTATGCTTATCACCGGATTGATGGGCATCGCATTTAAGTCATTTATTGGAATTGCTATTTGATTGCAGCAAAAACGTAACAAAACTTCTATAACACAGAGGGCTTTGCATTAACTTGCAAAGCCTTTTTTATTGCATATGAGTAGAGTAGTAAGTTATTTCTTAAAGGGATTGGTGTTTGTGGTGCCCCTTGCGCTCACCGTTTATGTGAGTGTGGGGGTGGTGCGATGGCTTGATGGGCTGATTCCAATCGACATTCCTGGCTTGGGCATCCTGGCGATACTAGCAGGTACGCTGCTGATAGGTTACCTGGCCACTTACTTTATCACTAAACCTTTTTTTGAGTATTTTGAGAAGATCCTGAAAAGGCTGCCGCTGGTCAATATGATCTATTCGTCGTTTAACGACCTGATGACGGCTTTTGTAGGTGACAAGAGAAAATTTGACAAAGCGGTAGTGGTCAATATGGATGCGCACGGCATACTTCAAAGAATTGGTTTTATAACTAATGAGGATCTTAAAGCAATCAATTTACCAGGGAAGGTGGCCGTATATTTTCCCATATCTTACAGCATTGCAGGCGACTTGTATATTGTGGACAGGGCGAATATCACACCGTTAGATATTCCTGCGATGGAGATCATGACCTTTCTCGTGTCAGGAGGAATGACTGACTCTTTCGGGAAATACAAAAAGAAATTTCGGGATACTACCAAAAAATGAAACAATTGCTTGTATTGATTCGTTGACCGACATACATTTGTGCCCATAATTACTAAACAGTTGTTTACAATACTTACATATTGTCCTTCAGTAAACAATTTTAGGCCAAGTACTCCGAGGCCATAGGCCTTGCTATACCCCAGTGGTACCTACGTGGTATCCTCTTCTCCCCCAGTCTGTTTTTTTCTTTTTTTCACAAAACTATTATCCGTAGGGTTTTTGTACAATGACACAATTTTCTGTCAGGGTAGCTACAGCTGCCGACGTTCCGTTTGTTGAAACAATCTGCCAGCAGATCGAGGAAAGTGCTCTTAAAAGGGGCACGGGTATAGCCAAGAGGTCTCCCGAATACATAGCTAAAAAGATGCTGGAAAATAAAGCAATTGTGGCCTTTACTAAAAGTGGGGACTGGGCTGGCTTTTGTTATATCGAAACCTGGAGCCACGGCAAGTTTGCTGCCAACTCCGGTCTTATCGTTCATCCGGATTTTCGCAAGGAGGGGCTCGCCAAGAGAATCAAAGAAAAGGCGTTCGATCATTCACGGAAAATGTTTCCGAATGCGAAGCTGTTTGGTTTAACCACCAGCTTGCCGGTGATGAAGATCAACTCCGATCTTGGATACGAACCCGTAGTCTATTCAGAACTTACCGAAGACGAGGATTTTTGGAAGGGATGTGCTAGCTGCGTGAATTACAGCATTCTGATGAGTAAGAACAGAACCAACTGTATTTGCACGGCTATGCTTTTCGACCCAAAAGAGCAGTCAGAGAAAAGGTGGAATTTCATTAAGAAATCAAAGGTTTATGAGCGGTTGGTAAGGCTCAAGCGGGCAGCTTTTCTTAAATTCACGGGTAAGAAAACTGCTGAGCGGGTAAGCTTACAAAGAGCTTAGAAAATCATCGGGTAGCATCGTACAAAATATTAGTAATGAAGAAGAAAGTCTTATTGGCCTATAGTGGAGGGCTTGATACCTCCTATTGTTTGATCTATTTGCAGTCGTTGGGTTACGAGGTGCACACCGCTCTAGCTGACACGGGAGGATTTACCAAAGAGGAGTTGGATGTATTGGCAACAAAGGCCAACAAACTTGGAGCGGCCAGCCATCAGGTGCTCAATATTGTAGAAGAATATTATCAGGAAGGCATCAGGTTTTTGTTGTATGGCAACGTGCTGAAAAACCAGGCTTACCCGTTGTCTGTAAGTGCTGAGCGGGTTTTCCAGGCCAGGGCCATAGCAAGGCTTGCTAATCAACTGAATGTGGATGCGATTGCTCATGGTTCTACCGGCGCTGGCAACGACCAGGTTCGCTTCGACCTTGTTTTTCAGGCGCTTTGCCCGGGCAAGGAGATCATAGCACCGATAAGGGAGAAAAAACTTAGCCGGGAGGAAGAAATCCAATTCCTGAAAGACCACAAGGTAGAGATGAACTTTGATAAGGCCCTTTACTCAGTAAATCAGGGGCTTTGGGGTACGTCGGTAGGAGGAAAGGAAACGCTTGGCTCTAACGGCTTTTTGCCCGAGGAAGCTTTCCCCAGTAAGGTTACTGAGTCGGCGTCAAAGTCCATTGTCATCGAATTTGAGAAGGGGCAGCCAGTTGGATTGGATGGAAAGAAAATGAAGCCCGTGGAAGTGATCAAGGCGCTCAATGCGCTGGGTGGCAGCTACGGTATAGGAAGAGATATTCACGTGGGCGATACAATACTGGGCATTAAGGGAAGGGTTGGTTTTGAAGCACCGGCACCTGCCATTCTCATCAAAGCCCATCAGGGACTTGAGAAGCATGTGTTGAGTAAATTTCAGCTTCAGATCAAGGAGCAGCAGTCTCTCTGGTACGGGCAGTTGATGCATGAAGGCCTTTGGCTGGATCCGGCTTGCCGCAATTTGGAGGCCTTCCTGGAAAGCTCACAGGCAAGGGTAACGGGTAAAGTCTTTGTGGTGCTGGCTCCTTATCGTTTTCAGGTGCATGGTATCGAGTCGAAGTTTGACTTAATGAATAACCTGTTTGGTAAATATGGAGAAATGAACAGTCTTTGGTCGGCCGACGATGCGAAGGGCTTCGCCAAGATATTTGGAGTGCAACAAATGATCATTCAAAAAGTAGGGGAGCATGCCGGAGAGTAAAGAATTGAAGATAACTGTAGGCATATGGGGTGCGGCGGGCTATACTGCCGGGGAGCTTGTTCGGATACTCCTTAATCATCCCAAAGTGGCGCTGAGCCATTTAGTGAGTGAAAGTCAGGCTGGTTCGCCTATTACGAGTATTCACACCGATTTGTTTGGCGAGACCGACCTGTTGTTTGCTGAGAAGTTTGATGCCTGGCCGGATGTTGTTTTCCTGTGCAAGGGGCATGGCGCTTCGGTCGGTTTTCTAAAAGAGCAGGCCATCCCTGAGTCAACTAAGGTGATAGACCTCAGTCATGACTTCCGGTTATCGTCCAATCCTTTGGGGTTTGTGTATGGACTTCCTGAGCTCAATGCCGATAAGGTGAAGAAAGCAAGACTGATTGCCAATCCGGGTTGTTTCGCTACGGCAATGGAATTGGCTCTGCTGCCAGCTGCTTCTGCCGGGCTTCTTAAGGGTGAAATACACATTTCGGGGATCACAGGGTCTACAGGAGCAGGCCAGTCGCTTAGCCCTACCAGCCATTTTACCTGGAGAGAAGGTAACATGTCTGCCTACAAAGTGATGGAGCACCAGCACCTGGCAGAAGTGGCTGAAACACTTTCTTTTGCCTCGCTGGCGGAGGTTCCACCTATCAATTTTATTCCTTACCGGGGCAACTACACCAGAGGGATTATCACCACGGCTTATTTCGACTATGCTGGTGATGAGGCAAAACTGGTAAAGCAGTACACTGATTTTTACAAGAAAACGCCCTTCACACATGTCTCCTCTGTGAATCCCGATTTGAAGATGGTAGTAAACACCAACAAGTGTGTGGTTTACCCAAAAAAGGCGGGCAGCAAAGCAGTGGTTATTTCTGTGATCGATAACCTGCTGAAAGGTGCGTCGGGTCAAGCGGTTCAAAACATGAATCTTGCTATGGGTTGGGACGAGAGGACCGGCCTCCAGTTGAAGGGAGTGGCTTTCTAGCAAAATAAAAAGCCTTGCAACTTCCCAAAAGTTTGCAAACTTTCGTGACTCATAGTAAACCTACCTAAGCAATGAACAATTTCTTATCCTTAGACGACGTAAGTGACCCGATGGCTTTTGCGAGAGAAGCGATCGAATTGAAGAAGAATCCATTGGCTGATATGCACCTTGGAAGGGGGAAAATGCTGGGGATGGTTTTTTTTAACTCCAGTTTAAGGACAAGAATGAGTGTGCAAAAGGCCGCTTTTAATCTTGGTATTCAAACCATGGTGCTCAACGTGGGGGGCGACTTGTGGACACTCGAAACCCAGGATGGAGCCGTAATGAACGGAAAGGCTGCTGAGCATATCAAAGAAGCTGTGCCGGTAATGGCCAATTATTGTGATATGTTGGCCGTCAGGTGTTTTCCGGGGCTAGAGAACAGAGATGATGATTCCGAAGAAAAAATATTAACTGCTTTCGCTACCAAGTCGGGGAAGCCTGTGGTTAACATGGAATCGGCTACGTTGCACCCACTGCAATCGCTGGCTGACTTGATTACTATACTCGAGCATCAACCAAAGCCGAGGCCAAAGGTTGTGCTTTCGTGGGCACCACACATCAAACCCCTTCCCCATTGCGTTTCCAATTCGTTTTCTCAATGGATGAATAAAGCGGATGTTGAGTTCGTGATTACCCACCCCAAAGGACTTGAGCTTGGGACGAAGTATACTAAAGGTGCGGTAATAGAGCATGACCAAAAGAAGGCGTTTGAAGGGGCAGATTTTATTTATGCTAAAAATTGGTCATCCTATAACGACTATGGCAAATTCATGGATGCACCGGAATGGATCATTGATGCTGAGAAGATGGGGTGGACAAATAAGGCCAGGTTTATGCACTGCCTACCCGTTCGCCGCAATGTAGAAGTGGCCGATGACGTATTGGATGGGCCACATAGTATAGTGGTGAAACAGGCAGCCAACCGGGAATTTGCTACGCAACGAGTTTTGAAGGAACTATTGAAAGAGTTAAAGCATTGATTGTTATTCAATGTATCATTTTCATTTTAATGAAAATGATACTTTTTTAACCTTTTAGGTAATAATTTATCAATATCAGATGTTTTAGGTCTAACCAATTTGCAAAAGTCTAGACTCGTTGGATTTATATTTGGGATTTTTGCATTTAGTAGGTTGAAAATTTCATTTTATACCGATCCGGCGATATTTTTGATATATAACAATGCTCTATTGAAGATCAACACCCACGATCGAAAAAGTAGTTAGGTAGTATATAGTACAGTATAATCCTCTTATCAGATTGGTGATTTAGTGAGCCTAAGCAGTGCACGCTTTTCAGTAGCTCCTGGATCAGGCTCAACACCCGAGCTTTAATACGCAGACATTTTAGCAGCACCCCTCGATCTCACGCCGCATTTGCGGTTCGTGCTTGAATTCTATTGATCTATCTGTAACGAAAACTGTAATCTATGAAAAACAATTCTACGACGTTGATGTTGGCAAGAAGTTTTCTGCTAATGTTATTCATTAAATGCATCTCTGTTTTTCCTGCAAGTGCTCAGGAACGCATTATCAGAGGCAAAGTGACTTCAGAAGAAGACAAGAGCGGTATTCCAGGAGTAAATATTGTGGTCAAAGGAGCTACGACTGGCACCATTTCCGACGGCGATGGCAATTACTCCCTTGGAGTGCCAGCGAACGCTGAAACCCTTGTTTTTTCTTTTATTGGACTTGAAACCCAGGAGGTGGCTATCGGCTCGCAGTCGGTTATCGACTTAGCGATGAGCTCAGATGTAAAGCAGCTTACGGAGGTAGTTGTAACTGCCTTTGGTATGGAGCGTAACAAAGCAGCGCTGGGCTATTCTATACAAAGTGTGGGAGGAGATATTGTTAGCAAAGTACCCAACCAAAACATTGTGAATAACCTCTCGGGCAGGGTGGCTGGCTTGCAAGTGTCGGGCAATAGCGTGCCTGGAGGCAGTCCGGAGTTTATCATTCGTGGCTTTTCCTCGGTAAGCGGTAACAACCAACCGTTAGTTGTCATCGATGGCGTGCCCATTCAACAAACGTCGAATAGTACGTCGACGGAAAGAACTAATAACCAAAGATTTGGAGGCGGTCTTTCGGAAATTGACCCGAACAACATTGCCGAGATCAGCCTTTTGAAGGGGCCAAATGCAGCGGCGCTTTATGGGTCAAGAGCTGCCAATGGGGTTATCCTTGTTACGACCAAGAGCGGGAAGAACAACAAGGGTATTGGTGTTGATGCCAATTTCAGCACCACCTTTGAGAATCCATTGGTTAAACCCAAGTTCCAGAACACCTACGGTGGAGGCTTCGGATACAGATCGTGGTATGCCGACGGGTGGAGCGGTACTGTGGATGGCTTCAAGGGCACCCGTGGTACGGATGAAAGCTGGGGTGCGCCTTTGGACGGCAGACTTGTTCGGCAGTGGTGGACGGGTACAGAAACTGCTCCACTTGTAGCGCAGCCAGACAACTGGGAACAGTGGTGGGAAACCGGCAGAACTACGGTTAGCACAGTGGCTATTTCTGGTGGAAATGATAATGGCAACTTTCGCCTGGCAATTGGCCGCACTGATCAGGATGGAATTGTTCACAACAACAACTTTTGGCGAAACAACTTCAGGCTGAATTCAACCTATAAGTTCACTGATAAACTGTCGATCACAACGATTGGCGAGTATATTAAATCAGGATCTGATAACAGGAACTTCCTGAGTAATCAAACTTTCATTTGGCACCATAGGGATGTTGACTATGATAAGCTTCGCAATTATAAGGACTATGAAGATGTGCATATCCAGAGAGCGGGCAATACCGAGCCACCTAACTGGCAGCACACCTATTTCACCAATCCTTACTTCATCGAAGAGGTGCTTGTGCGGCCCAATGAAAAAGACAGGTTTCTTGGCAATGTTGCATTGAACTATGAGTTCAACGAGTGGCTGAGTTTGATGGTACGGTCAGGGACGGATGTTTGGACTGATACCAGACTGAACATTATTGCCTATGAAAGAACGAGGAACTCGTTTGGAAGAGGCTCTTATAGTGAAGAGGTACTTAGGAGGCAAGAAACCAACTCTGACTTCATCTTTACCTTGAACAAAGATTTGACCCCTGATCTGAAATTGACAGCACAAGCAGGAGGAGTTTCAAGAGTCAACTATTATAAGCGCAACTACTCAGAAGTTCAGCAGCTTACCATTGACGAGGTGTACAACCTTGGAAATAACGCCTCTCCCAATATCGATGCCAGTACGGTAGAGGAATCGCAGGTAAATAGCTTGTTCGGTTCGTTTCAGGTTGGATACAACAACTACCTGTTTCTTGATGTAACAGGCAGAAATGATTGGTCAAGCACCTTGCCAGCCTCTAATAATTCCTTCTTTTACCCTTCTGTATCATTGAGTGGTGTAGTTACTGAGATGCTGGGGATAAAGAACTCAGTACTTTCATTTGGAAAAGTAAGAGCCAGCTGGGCGCAGGTGGGCAACGACGCCGACCCGTATTTACTGCAGCAGGTGTTTAGTCCTACAGGCCTGTGGGATGGAGCTATCCCGAAATTTGCCGAAAGCAAGGAGATTGCCAACTCTAGCCTCAAGCCAGAAATTACCACGGGAATTGAGCTAGGTGCCGATTTGCGCTTTCTTTCCGGCAGGATTGGTCTGGATTTGACCTATTATAATCAAACCACCCGGGATCAGATTCTTGGTGTAGATATTTCAAGAGCTTCGGGATATACCCGCAGAGTTTTGAATGCAGGAGAGATTCAAAACAAAGGTGTGGAGATCCAACTCAACGGAACACTGGTGCAAATTGCCAACAGCCTGAGATGGGATATAGGGGTTAACTTTTCAAAAAACAGAAACGAAGTCGTTGCTCTGGCCGATGGGCTTACCTCTCTGACTTTGTGGTCTGAAAGAGGCGCTTCACTGGAGGCACGTGTCGGCGAGCCTTATGGCAACCTTTATGGTAACAAATTTGCCAGGGCTGATGACGGGCAGTTGCTTTATAAAAATGGCTACCCTTATAACCTCGCCGGACAGCATGTGATAGGCAATATTACGCCTGATTGGCTGGCTGGAGTGTCTAATACATTTAGTTACAAGGGAGTTGCCCTTAGTGTGCTTTTTGACATGAAGAAAGGTGGGGCACTTTACGACATGGGAGTAAGCTTGCAAAGAGTGACTGGTGTGCTGGAAGAAACCGGAGTTGGTCGTGAGGAAGGAGTGATTGGCGCAGGTGTCAAAAATATGGGAACTGAGGAAAGCCCACAGTATGTCACCAACGATGTGGTGGTTCCTGCTCGTAACTTCTACGGGTACTACAGCGGTCGCCAGTACCATGAGGCCGCCGTTTTTGATGGTACTTATGTAAAGCTTAGAGAGGCATCTTTGTCCTATACCCTGCCTGCAAAATGGATGAGCAATAATTTCCTTCAGTCAGTTTCTGTGTCTGTGGTAGGCCGCAATCTTGCTATCCTTTTCAAAAACACGGTTCATGCTGATCCCGAAATTAGCAGTGCAAGCCTGGGCTACAGCTACGGTCAGCTGCCCAGCACAAGGAGCATGGGTTTCAGCGTAAATGTTAAATTCTAAATAGCCATACAATGAAGAAATATATATCAATTACACTGAGTGTTGTGGTGCTGATACTGGCTTCATGCACAGGAGATTTTGAAGAGTTGAACACAAATCCCAACCGGCCTGTAAGCGTAGGTGCGCAGTTTTTGTTACCACAGGCATTGCAAACTACCATCGATAACTACTGGGGAAATAAGACCAGAAACCAAAGGCTCAACTTTGACCATGCGATGTCGTGGGTAGGATACATTTCCAGAAATATCTATGAGAATGAAGGAGACAATTACAATGTGCAACCCTCTGTTAACATCTCTAACTGGGAGGTTTTCTATACGGATGGACTTATCAATTTTCAGAAGATTGTTGAAATAGCAGGCCCTGATGGCGATAAGTACAATCCCAACTACATGGGAATTGGGATTGGTATGAAGGCGTGGATATTTTCTATGTTAACGGATGTATGGGGAGCCATTCCCTATTCCGAGGCAGCCAGAGGTACAGACGCAGAGGCGATTTTCTCTCCGGCCTACGACTCGCAGGAAACTGTGTACGCTGGCATTATTGCTGACCTTGAGGAAGCGAATAGCCTCCTTGACGCTTCAGGGCCAAGCGTTTCCGGAGATATTCTTTTCAATGGAAATGTAGTGATGTGGAAGAAGTTCTTCAATTCGCTCCGCTTTCGACTGTTGAACAGACAAGCGCATATTGTGGCAGGTTCGGGGCCGATAATGCAAGCGATGCTTGATGATCCGGCCACCTATCCGATGATGGAAAGCAATGCTGATATGGCTGCCTTGACTTACGGATCACGTCCGACCAACAACCCCTGGCATGATATCCTCATCCTTCAGGGCAGAACCGACTGGAATATGAGCAGCACACTTGTTGACAAAATGAGCGAAATGGGAGACACAAGGCTGTCAGTTTTTGCGACGCCGGGAGAGTTTGCTGAGGGTGAGATTTTGGGAACGCCCAATGGGCTGCCGGGTTCTGTTGGCTCAAATTACCTGGGCTATAGTGCCATCATTAATCCAGATAATTTTGCTCAGGAAACGTCATCGGTTATCCTTATGAGCTATACCGAACTGCTGTTTTTGAAAGCAGAAGCCGCTTTGGAAGGAGATATCACGGGAGACCCTCAGGTGTATTTTGACCAGGCCGTTCAAGCTTCATTTGACCAATATGATGCAACTATGCCGACGGGATTTGTTGCGTCTTTAGGCCCTGTTTCAAAGGAAAATATTATCACTCAAAAGTGGGTGGCACTATTTGGGCAGGGGATAGAGGCATGGACTGAGCTGAGACGCACCGGTTTTCCAGTGCTTCCTGCGGCCGATCCAAGGGCTTTGTTTCAAAACGACGGTGTGCTTCCTACCAGGTTAGTGTATCCTTCCACTGAGTACTCATTAAATGGGACAAATGTTGAAGCTGGCGCAGCACTCAATGGCGGCCCAGACGACATGAAGACAGCTCTCTGGTGGGTAGAATAATCTGACGTGAAAAAATGATGTTAACTAAATCAAGCGTAGAAAAGATGAAAAATATATATATAGTTGCTCAAATCTTTGTGGTGGCACTTGTTTTTGCAGCCTGTGAAAAAGAGGATGAACTCATTTTGCCAAGGGTAGCGTCGCCAGTGCTGCTGGTGACCGAGGACGGAACGGACAATGTGATGGCGTATTTTTATGAGCTTGACAAGTCCGGTATTTTGAATCAGTCAGTTGGGATTGATACAATTCCGGTAGCCGGGTTGTCGATCGAAGTTTTCGCTGCCGGAGTAGCTTTGGGGAACTTTGAAACGGGAACTGACGGAGCCATTTCGATTGACTTTACAGATACTAAGCCAAATGAATACGCTGGAGAATATAAAGGAATCGCCTTTAGAATCTTCAAATAGCAAAAAAAGAAACTTGTAAACTTTAGCATCCGGGAACCCATGAGTGAAACCTCATGGGTTTTTTTCTGTTTTATTCCTTTTACTACATATAGAAGTATATTTTTGAGGCTGCATTCGAAAGATGATTTTGTAGAGGCCTAAAGAGTAATGAAGAATTTAACGGTAGTGAAAGTTGGTGGTGGGGTGCTGGAAAATGAGGAGTCTTCCAGTCAATTTCTTAAAGCATTTACAGCGCTGGAGGGAAATAAACTGTTGGTACACGGTGGAGGAAGGCTAGCCGACCAGTACCTTCTTAAGCTTGGCCTCAAGCCAAACATGGTGAATGGCAGGCGGGTAACTGATAAAGACACACTTGAAGTGGTGACTATGGTGTATGGTGGCCTGGTGAACAAACAGTTAGTCGCAAACCTGCAAAGCCGCAAGGTGAACGCCATTGGATTGACGGGTGCCGATGGCAACCTGATAGTGAGCGTAAAGCGTCCTTCTGATGATGGAGTTGACTGGGGTTATGTGGGCGATCCTGTCGAGGTAAATGCCGATACCCTGAATGATCTCGTTGAGCAAGGAACGGTTCCGGTGATTGCGCCGCTCACCCACGACGGGAAAGGGACATTGCTTAACACCAACGCCGACACGATGGCAACGGTGGTGTCGGTGGCTTTGGCCCGGCACTATGAAGTGACCCTCATCTTTGCCTTTGATAAGGCCGGAGTGCTCACCGATGTGGATGACGACAATTCTTTGGTTGAAGAGATAGATGAAGCGGGCTTTGCTGAAATGAAAGCCTCCGGACAAATACATTCGGGAATGATACCCAAGCTCGAAAGCGCTTTCGAAGCCCTGAATGAAGGAATAAGGAAAATACGAATTGTGGGCTTCGCTAATATTTCAAATGAAAAGGCGGGCACAACGCTCCAGCTAGAAAAATAGAATACATGACAGTAAAAGAGTTGACCGAAGGGTCAGTCCAGCTATTGAAAGACCTCATTGCTATCCAGTCTTTTAGCAGGGAGGAAGACCGGACCGGTGATGCTATCCAGATTTTTTTTGAGGAGCATGGAGTACCCGTGCAAAGGGTGCAGAATAATATCGTTGTAAAGAACAAGCATTTTGAGCCTGGCAAACCTGCGATCTTGCTCAACTCTCACCATGATACCGTCAAACCCAACAAGGGGTATACCAGGGATCCTTTCCTTCCTCATGTGGAAGAAGGGAAACTATTTGGGCTGGGTAGCAACGACGCTGGCGGGCCTTTGGTCTCGCTCATTGCCACTTTTCTGCATTTCTACTACAAAACTGATTTATCCTACAATGTTTATCTGGTAGCATCTGCAGAAGAAGAAGTGTCGGGCAAGGAAGGGATAGAAATTGCCTTGCCGGTGCTGGAAAATGTGGAAGTAGGGGTAGTGGGTGAGCCCACGGGCATGAATATGGCAGTGGCCGAAAAGGGATTGATGGTGCTTGACTGCGAGGCCACAGGTGTAGCCGGCCATGCAGCAAGAGACATTGGAGAAAATGCTATTTACAAGGCGATAAAAGATATTGACTGGATCAGAGCTCAGAAGCTGCCCAAGACTTCGCAGTGGCTGGGGCCAGTGAAGATGTCGGTGACCGTGATCAACGCCGGGTCGCAGCATAACGTGATTCCAGACTCGTGCAAGTTTGTGGTGGACGTGAGGGTCAACGATTGCTATACTTTGCCTGAGATAGTCGACTTTATAAAGAAGGGTGTTGGTTCGGAAGTGGTTCCCAGGTCGATGAGAATGAACCCATCGACTATTCCCGTTGAGCACCCACTTGTTTTGGCCGCTAAAAACCAAAACATCCATTTATTTGGCTCTGATACCACGTCAGATCAGGCGCTCATGCCATTTAGTACCGTAAAAATGGGGCCTGGACTGTCAGAGCGTTCTCATACTGCCGATGAGTTTATCTACCTTTCAGAAATAGAAGAGGGGATAAAAATATACATTCGTCTTCTGGAAGAAGTGTTAACCAAACCAACGCCTGCTTGACCAGGTGTTTTATCGTACGAAATGAAACTTTGGGATAAGAATATAACCACCAACCAGGCAGTGCATCAGTTCACTGTCGGCAACGATCAGGTGCTGGACATGCAGCTGGCAGCTTTCGATATTTATGGCAACATGGCCCACAGCAGGATGTTGCAATCTATTGGCATTCTTACGGAAGGCGAGTCAAAAGAGCTGCACAATGGGCTGCTGAAATTGTTGGCTGAAGTGGAAGCGGGCACTTTCTCTATTGCGCCCGACACTGAAGACATCCATTCTGAAGTTGAATTTCGGCTCACCGAAATGCTCGGCGATCTTGGCAAAAAGATCCATACTGGGCGCTCAAGAAACGACCAGGTGCTGGTGGATTTGAAAATGTATGTGAGAGCTGAAATTGAGGAGATTGTCCGGCTTATTGAGCAGCTGGTCAGGCTTCTGGGTGAAAAAAGTGAGGCATACAAAGAAGTGCTTCTGCCTGGTTATACCCATTTTCAGGTGGCCATGCCATCTTCAGTGGGTTTGTGGCTTGGGGCTTATGCTGAGTCGCTTACCGACGACCTTGAACTGCTGTTGGGGGCTTACAAGCAGGCTAACAAAAACCCACTTGGTTCTGGTGCGGGCTATGGTTCTTCCTTTCCTTTGGACAGAGACCTTACAACCAGGCTGTTGGGTTTCGATGCTCCCAATGTGAACGTGGTTTATGCCCAAATGACCCGTGGAAAGCTTGAGCGCTCTACACTCTACTCACTGGCAGGGGTGGCACAGTCGCTCGCTAAGCTGGCCTATGACAACTGCTTGTACATGAGCCAAAACTATGGCTTTCTGTCATACCCCGATGAGCTAACAACCGGCTCCAGTATCATGCCCCACAAGAAGAACCCTGATGTGTGGGAGCTGATCCGGGCCAAATGCAACGAAGTGTCTGCGACTCCAACGGTGGTTCAGCAGGTTACCGGGAACCTGCCGTCTGGTTATCACCGTGATTTTCAGGTGCTGAAAGAGTACCTGATGCCATCCATTCAAAAAGTGAAGGACTGCCTGGCGATGACGCACCTTATGGTGTCTAATGTGAAGGTCAAAACGGATTTGGTAGCCAAGCCGGAGTACGATTACCTGTTCACGGTGGAAAAGGTAAATGAATTGGTGCAAGCTGGTGTGCCGTTTCGGGAGGCCTATCGTGAGGTGGCCAGGGAAATAGGTGCAGGCACCTACAAGCCCAACCGGAACATCAAGCACACTCACCTGGGGTCAGTCGGCAGTTTAGGCAACGAAAGAATCAAGGCCATGATGGAAGAGCGGGTAGCTGCTTTCAACTTTGATAAAGTTCATTCGGCATTGGACTCCCTTAAGAACGGGCAGTAGTCTCTGGCGCTAATGTTCACCGGCGCATTATCAGCTTTGCGGAAACCTTTCAATAGTTCATGGTACTTTAATAGAAAGCAAGTACAATGAAATCGATAGGTTTATTCCTCCTTCTTTCTGTTTCTCTGGTTTCCGCTGGCTACGCTCAAAATGCTATGGTAAGTGAGCGCCGGGATTTGAGACCGTTTAGCGCCATTTATGCCAAGGGAGGCATTGATGTGTATATCAAGCAGAATGACTCTACCACCACACTTGTTGAGGGCACCTTGCAAGAGATGAAATACCTTATGACAGAGGTTGTGGAGGATGTTTTGTATATCTACTATTCAGACAAAAGGCTGAAAGATGGGCGAAACCGCAAGGGCCGGGTGTATATTACTATGCCTGCAATAGCCGGAATAAAGAGCAGAGGAGGCTCTGATGTGTATGGAGAAGGCGTTTTTAGATTGGACGCCATAGAACTCATAGCCACTGGAGGAAGCGATATTCGAATGGCAGTAGCAGCGAAGAAGCTTGTTGCCAACTCTTCAGGTGGAGCCGATATTATTCTCAGTGGAGAAACCGATTTCTTTAAGGCTGATGCATCTGGTGGCAGCGACATCAACGCTCATGATTTGAAGGTGAAAAGGGCGGAGCTCCAAGCCGGAGGCGGAGCCGACATACACATATCTTTCGTAGACGAATTGTCAGCAGAAGTTCACGGCGGTGCTGATATTTCTTACAGAGGCACACCTGACAAAGTGTATGTGGTGCAGAAGGGTGGCGGGGATGTAAAGAGAAGGAATTGAAGTTTATCCTACCTTCTTAGGTGCTTGACCTTTATGTTGGCAGCTGAATCCTCAATTAACGTCGCCAGCCTTTTCCTTCGTGTGACTTCCTGCTTGGCACTAATCACCCACCAAATGGCTGGTTTTTTATAAGAAGGAGCCATGTTGTTGAAATTCTGCCTGGCCATTTGGTTTGCTTCAAAAATGGCTTCATACTCCTTTCCTAGTGCAATATTATTCTGCTCAAAGGAATAACCCTCTGACCATTTTTCTTCTCTTTTGCTAAATATTTCAAGACCTGCTGGCAGCATTAATCCCAGTTTTGTAAGCTCTGCAACCTTTTTGATATTCACTGCACTCCAGATGCTCTTCGGTTTTCTGGGTGTGAACCGAATCGAGTATCTCTCTTCGTCTATCGACCTTCTTATGCCATCTATCCAGCCAAAGCAAAGCGCCTGATCAACTGACTCTGGCCAGGTAATGCTCGGCTTGCCTGATGCTTTCTTGTAAAAGCCCACCAGAAGCTCAGTTTCCTGTTGGTGGTTTTTTTCTAGCCATTTTCGAAAATCCGATGGGGTTGGGAAAAAGGTGGGTGACATTTACATACTTTATTTGGTGATGCAATTTAGCGATACTGATCAAGCAAATAAAGTCATGGGAGAATGCGCCCGGCATCCCGTAAGATGGTTCTTCTTACACGGCCCTCATTCTGTTGTTTCTGGGATTGTGCTCAACTTCAGCCAATCCAAGAGCTTCCATCAAAGGCGGCAGGTACATACCAAACCGTCCCCTTAATCCTTTTTTTAACCCATACCATCCGCCCACAGGGTTTTCAGAAGACCTGCCCCAGGCTTCAACTGTGCCATCTTTGGCAGGCTTTTGCTCATCGGCCGAGCCTAAGTCCATCCAGTCGCCGTGCTTTTTGAGCATTTCATGGAGGTCTTTGATGCACCTGAAATCATAGTGCAACACAGTTTTTCCGACTGTGCACACAAGAATTTCCTTACCGTCCTTCACGTCTTTGTGCATTTCGTAGTCCGACGTCAAGGGTGGAGTCTTCAGCTTCCATGGATTTTCTTTGGTTCCTTTGTCAGTAGTCATAATAGGTCATTTTATGGTTGAGATAATTTCTGCTTCTTTCTTTAGATCTGCCGCATATTGTTCGAACGATTCCTTAAAGTCGGGAATGCTTTTCGCTGCCAGAGGAAACATCAGCCCGCTCATGGTTTCCTCCATGGTGAAGTTAACACGTCCGTCGCCCGTGGGGGAGAGAAGATAAGTGCGTGTGCCTTTAAAGAATGGAGCCATTCCATCGGCCCATATCATTTTCCTCTCAGGTTCAAACGCTGTGACCTTTAGCTTAAAAGTGCGTTTTGAGTCAAGCGTTGACTTCAACTTCACCTTTCCACCTTTTTTGATTTCGCCGTGCATCGAGACAATGGTGGAATTCCATCGGGGGAAGTCGGCGGCATTGGTGAGCAGCGCCCAAACCACTTCGTTGGGAGCCTGGATATTGATACTTACACAAGTTGTTCGTTTAAAAGTATTGGAAACTGCTATTGCTTTTCCATTTTGTGCATGTGATTGAAGTGCTGTTGTAGCCGTCATAAATAGCATTGTTTTAATAAGATGCGTCATTCGTTTTTGTTATCCTTTGGACGAATGAGCAACTCAAAACGATAGGCTACAGGTCAGGTTTCTTTCAAATAATTATCCATAACTTTTTTATTATGCTGTAAATGAAGGAGTTGTAACTCAGAGGCGCCGGAGTTAAATGGATCAAGATTTTGCAAGATTTTTGTTCTCATGTCGAAAAGCTCTTCTTTGTCTTTGCTTTGAGCCATACGGGCCATGTCAATCTTCATCACCTCTTCCTGTGCTTTTTGCTTCGGGTTGAAAATACCATTCAACTCTGTACACTGGTGGCAAGCCCCTTCTTTGTTGATGAGTGCGCATTTTTTATCAAAAATGGAAATCATTTTACTGCGGGCCTCATGCAGGTAGTATTTGGCCATGGCCTCAGACACCGAGAGAATCTCTGCAACTTCCTGTACTTTAAACTGATATACTTCCTTCAGCAGCAGGGCAAGTTGTTGCTCTATAGGGAGTGACTTGCCTATGCATGCAAAGCAGAAGGCAATGTGCTCTTTGATTTCGAAGTTGCCTTGCTGCGAGGTCATTCTCACCTGCATCATGTTTTGCAGAAAGTCTCTGTTTCCGAGCGCAGCCTCCCTGCAAATGTCTGTGACTGTCTCAGGCCATCGTTTTTTAGACCTCAGCAGGTCTTTGGCCAGGTTGCTGGCAATAGCGAAAAGCCATGTTTTGAGACTGGATTTTCCTTCGAAAGAGGAAAGCTTCTGATGTGCTTTGATATAGGTTTCCTGTACCAAATCTTCCGTGTCTTCCACACTGGCGGTCATTCTCAAAAGAAACGATTTTAGTTTTGGTCTTTCTTTTTCGAACTCAGTGTTTAACTGCGGCTCCGTATACATGATGTATGGCTTGAGGATGTTTTACAAAACTATAAACAACTCAGATTCCTCAATAACTTATGGCACAGAAAGCAAAGGACGTTTCTTGTCGGGGCGGGGAGCTTTAGATGCTGCCTGCGAGGATTGGAGCGATGATGGTAGTGGATCATCCTCCTTTTTGGGGAGGATGATGGGCTACCGCTAGAGGTTTATCGATTATTTCACCAACTTAACGTTGATGGCATTCGCTCCTTTTGGAGTCATTTCTGTTTCGAAAGTGACTTTATTGTCTTCTTTGATAGGCTCCATTAAGCCTTTGGCATGCACAAAAACGCTTTGTTGAGATTCCAGGTCTTTGATAAATCCGTATCCTTTAGATTCATTGAAGAACGTGACGATACCTGTTCTGGTAGGGTCTATAGGCTCGTTGGAATGTTTGGGAACTCCAATTTCTATATCGCCGGCTTTAGTGACTTTCTTTTTCTTTGGGTCGGGTGGGGTGGAAGTAAAATTACCATCTTCGTCGATATACATCAGCATATCTTCCAGGCTTTGGCCTTTAGATGAGTTGGCTTTTCTTTCTTCTTTCTTTTCTTCTTTTTCCTTCCTCTTCTTTAACTTTTTCTTTTCTTTCTCTTTCTTGTTAAACGTTTCTTGCGATTTACCCATTATAAGTATTTTGGTTTTAGTTGAAATTACCTGAAACAACCCGAGCGGCGATTTTCGGCGTTTTGCAACTCGAATGTAGATCGCAGCGAAAGAAGAAGAGCCCGGGAAAGCAATCCAGCAACCACAGATGTGTGGCTTTTGCAAAGGTAGTGATAAAAGAAATGAACCCCGCCTAATTGGCAGGGTTTATCTGTAGACTGGTTAAGATGCCGCTTACGACTCCGATTTGAGGGTCCTGGCGGGGTTGATGGCAGTCAGCCGGAATACCTGCGTTAACACGATGAAGATTGAAATGATAAGGCAGCAAACAGCAGAAATGGCCACCACCTCAACACTCAGATCGATGTGTAAAGGATAGTCAGAAAGCCAGTTGTCGGTAAACCAATATACCGCTGGCCCTGCGATGAGAACTGCCACGGCAAACAATTTGGCAAAGTCTGAAGATAGCATGTAGGTGAGCTGGAAAACCGAGGCGCCAAGAACTTTTCGAATACTTATTTCCTTGGTTCTGCTTTCAGCCAGGAAGATAATGAGACCAAATACTCCGCAGAGGGCAATGATGATAGCAACGGCCGTGAATGCACTTACGACCCGGAAGAATTGCTGCTCAGATGCGTAGGTACTGGCGAAAGCATCGTCAACAAAGGCCATCTCGAAAGGATCGGTAGAAAACTCTTTCCAGGTAGTTTCTAGCTGTTCCATAAGCCCGGGTAAATTTCCCATCGTTACCCTCATCAACACATTGTCGGGGCTTACCCTGTAACCCGGCCCGTAGACCATGTAGGCCACAGGAGCAATGGTACTGTGAAGCGATGTGTAATGATGATCTTCAACCACGCCGATTATTTTTCTGTTTTTGCCGCCAATCTCCACCACCTCATTGAGAGCTGATATTTTACCCATGAAATCCCTGGCTTTTTCATTGATGACTACCGACCTGCCTGAATCGGCCTCGAAGGGCAACGTAAAGGTAGCGCCTTCGGTCAGGTGAAGGCCAACGACATCGAAATAGTCTTTGTCGACCCCCACAATGTCGATGCCCCTTTCTGTGTCAGGCTCGGCTCCCTGCCAGTAAAATCCCCAGGTGTTTTGCATTCTTGCAGGCAGGGGCTCTCCCGAGGTTGCCGCCTTGTAAACACCCGGGATATTTTTGAACGATTCCTTGAGTACATCTATTCTTTGCTGCAGCCCACGATCATTCACTGCCACGTTGATCAATTGCTTCTGGTCAAACCCCAGGTCGAACGTCTTCATGTATTGAAACTGAAGGTAAACAACAACACTGCCCGTTATAAGGAAAATAGTGATGCAATACTGAATAGTGATCAAGACCTTTCTTGGCAGGCTGCTTGTTTTGCCTGAGGTATGCCCGCTGAGAGCAGCCACTGGCGAATACTTTGTGAGCACAAAAGCAGGGTAGCACCCGGAAAAGGCTCCAATGGTTACTATCCCAATTGCTGACCAAATCACTTCCCTCAGCCCAAAAACAGAGGCGGATAGTTGGAGACTCATCCAACTGTTGAGAAACGGGAGCGCAAGTATGATCAAGGCGATGGCAAATGTCGATGCCACCAATGTGTAAAAAACCGATTCAACGAGGATTTGGGTGATCAAGTCTGCACGCCCGGCACCGATGGTTTTTCTTAACCCAATCTCTTTGGCTCTGGAGAGTGCTCTTGCCGTGGAAAGGTTGACGTAGTTGAGCACAGCTATGAGTAAAATGAAGAAACCTATGGTGGAGAAAATAATGATATTGCCAATGTCTCCGGCGAGCTCATTTCCACCCATATTTTTGCTATGAAGATAAACGTCTTGCATCGGCTGAAAGTCCATCCCCAGCCTCTCCACCATGTCTTTGCCAAGGTATTTCTCAATAATAGCCGGCGTCTGTTCCCTGATGCCCGAATGTGCCAAATCAGGAATGAGGGCATAGGTTCTCACCCAGCTAAACCCCCAATGAGAAGCCAGGGAGGCGTACATTTTCTCAGCAACGGCCATCGAGCCGAGTCCAGAAAACTGGATGTGTGAGTGCTGTGGGGGATCGGCTACCACGCCAGTCACTTTTATGTTCAACTCTTCATTGCTGTCATAGATCTTCACTTTTACGACTTTATTCAATGGGTTCTCCGCACCAAAAAGCTTTTGACTCAGGCTTTGAGTAAGCACAAGCCCGCTGGGATCTGATAAAGCAGTTTTTGGGTCGCCGTGGATCAGTTTGAACGAAAAGAGGTCAAAGAACGTAGAGTCGGTCCAATAGAAATCTTCAACAAGTATTGGGTCGGCATCACCAATTTTTACAGGATCACTTCCCATGCTGCAGACTTTGATACCCGGAAACTCACTGCTAAGCACCTTGCCAAATTGAGAGGAGAGTGCGGCTGTGGGAGGGTCGACGGGGTCGGTTCTCAACACCCGGTAGAGTATGTCTTTCTTTTCATGAAACAGATCATAACTGGTTTCATTCTTAATGTACAACCCAATGTAAAAAACGGAAGCGATGCCGAAGAAGAGGCTGAGCAAGTTTACTGCCGTAAATACCCTGTGCCGGAGTGAATGGCGGAAAGCTATTTTGAAATGATTGATGAGCATAATGTTGATGTTTAGTCCTTTGAGTTTTTTTATCCGATAGAGCCTGACTGACCCCAGTACACCAAAAATGAAAAGCTGCGCTGCTTTTCGTTTGCCATATTGGGCCAGGTTTCTATCGTAGAGCTCGCATAAGTCCCCTTCGAGCTCGTCGATGAAACGAGCGGAACAGTACCAGCGCAGTAGTTTCACTGCCCACCGTGGCGGGGTATTATTCATAGTTGAGTTTTAAGTTGGGCATCAGGCTCCAGAGCTTCTCTCTTTGTTCTTTCACTTCGGCCAGGCTCCGCTCCCCCGAAGCGGTCACTTTGTACAGTCTCTTCTTCCTGCCACCCCGCTCTTGTGTAGCTCCACCAAAGTACGACTCGACAAAGCCTTTTTCTTCTAACCTGTAAAGAGCGGTGTGCACGGTGCTTACCGTCACCTTGCGGTCAATGTTTTTTTCAATTTCATCCATCACAGTGATGCCGTAAGCGTCACCATTCAAAATCGCCACTGTCAATAGTACGAGTTCCTCAAACTCACCAAGGTATGTTCCTTTCATATTTCAATCGTAAATGTAAACCAAATAAAATGATTAGATTCTTAAATGTCAATGAAATAAGAGTAAAGTTTATTGACCCATTGTTCTTGCCATGTTTAGGATTAGAAAAAATAGCTTTCATATCTAGCGGAACTTTCGCTATACTAGTTGTAAAATTCATCGTTATGAAAAGGCTTTCCGTTTGTTTTTTGCTTCTTATTTCTGCTTTCTCATTAAAAGCCCAATCCCTCAAAGCCCTTGTGGGTGGCACACTCATTGATGGTTTTGGAGGCACGCCCATACAAAACAGCGTCATCATAATAGAGGGCGAGAAGATCAAAGCTGTTGGAACGGTGGGCAGCCTGGAGATACCACCCGATGCTGAAGTCATTTCTACTGAAGGTATGAGTGTGCTGCCAGGCCTATGGGACATGCATGTGCATTTAATGATCAATGGCCACTCGGATTATGCTTATTGGGACAAGACATACCCTCCATTATTCAAAGATGTGATCATGCCAGCCTCTGCTCACCAACTGCTGATGGCGGGTGTTACAAGTGCCAGAGACCTGGGAGGCCCGCTTGAAGAAAGCCTTGCTGTGCGGGATGCGATTAACAGCGGAAAAATTACCGGGCCCACCATGTATATGTCAGGCCCATTTTTGCAGCATGCACCCTATCCCGGAACGGAGCAGTTTCGTTGGGGGGTGAGCGGTGAGAAGGATGCCAGAGAGAAGGTGCAGAAGCTGGCCAAGGCAGGTGTGGACTGCATCAAACTGATAGACCAGGATCAAATGACCTTTGCTGAAGTAAAGGCGATTGTGGATGAGGCGCACAAGCACAATTTGACTGTGGTAGCCCATTCGCACAGGCCAGAAGAGATAAGGATCGGTCTCAAAGCTGGTGTCGATTGCTTTGAGCACACAGGGCTCTCTTCAGCACCTGAATATCCGGCCGACATTATGGAAGCGCTTAAAGAACGAACCGCCAATATGAGCGCCGGGCCGCTATTTTGGACGCCGACCATCGAAGGCCTTTGGAATTATGAGTACTTGCGTGACCACCCTGAAAAGCTGGACAACGACTCCTGGCACCTTGGTCTTCCCGATACGGTTATTGCTGACATAAAGGCATCGATAGAATACCCTGGCCGGCTTCCGTACTTTCAGTTGACTCCGATTAGGAAGCCAACTTTGGAGAAAAAGTTCAGACAATTGCAGGAGGCTGGTGTGGTGATGCTGGTGGGTACCGACAGTGGTATTCCTATGAAATTTCATAGCCAAAGTACCTGGAACGAACTCGATATATGGGTGAGAGAGTTGGGGGTTGATCCGCTGCTGGCCATCAAAGGAGCTACCTACTGGCCGTCGGTCATTATGGGAGTAGACAAGCAGGTAGGAACAGTGAGCGAAGGAAAGTACGCCGATATTATTGCTGTTAAAGGCGATGTGCTAAAGTATATCAACCTGCTACAGGACGTTGATTTGGTGGTGAAGAGAGGGCAAAGGGTGAAGTAGCTTCAACCAGTCAAGCTTAGGTAGGTACTTATCGATTCCTCCTTCAAAGGCTTGTTGATATAACCCAATACCTCAAAGCTTTTTGCCCTCTCAAGGTCTCTGGGGTTATCGGATGACGAAAGAATGACCACCCTCATGAAGTCTTTTATTTTGAGATCGGAATTATGTATCTCTTCCAGAAACTCGAAGCCATTCATTACAGGCATTCTTATATCAAGAAGAATCAAATTTGATTTTCTTTTTGAAAGGCCTTCATTTTTAAGGTAGTCGAGCGCCTCTTTGCCGTTTCTGAATGGAATTATTTCTATTTCAGGATCAATTTTTCTAATCAATGAAATGCTAAGAAAATTGCTTATTTCGTCATCATCGACCAGGATTATTCTGTTAACTGGCATAGTTAGAAGCTTTAAAATTTGACTGTGAAAGTTGTTCCCTTATTCTCTTCACTAGCGACACTAATATTACCACCTCTTTTTTCTACCAGCCGCTTGACCATAAAAAGTCCTATACCGCTGCCTTCGACATGGTCGTGGAACCGGGAAAAAATGGAGAACAGCTTGTCCTTGTTTTGATTGAGGTCTATTCCAAGGCCATTATCCTCCACTGAGAGATAGGTGTGATTTTCTTTAGAAAACGTCCTTAGTTGTATTTCAAGATCTCTTTCTGTCGATCGGTATTTTAATGCGTTGGTGACTAAATTGTACATAATACTTTTTAATGTTGTGTGTGAAAAGTGAATCGAGTCGATAGCGAAATCTCGTATGATCTGCGGTTTGGCAGTTGCCACCATGTTCACGTTTTCCTCTAACACTTCCGCCAGCACCTTATCGAAAGACACCTCGCCAACATCTTGTTCTTCAGTTCGCTGTATCTTGACAACGGAGGAGATCTGATCAATCGTGTGCCTGACTTTCGATACTGATTGTTCTATTTTTTGAAAAACCTCATCCGCTAGATCTTTTTTGTCTGTGCTCTTCAACATGGCTATAAGCCCCTCGATATTATTGATTGGCGATTTAAGGTCGTGGGAAGCGGCGTAGACGAAATTATCCAAATCTGAATTAATTTCTCGTAGTTTTTTATTAGACTCCTGTAGCTCGTCGGTTCTCGTCAACACAGTAGCTTCAAGCTCATCAGTGGTTTTTAATTGGAGAGCTTCTGGGAGCACCTTAACTAAACCAATTACGGCAACCCAGGAGATAATTCCGGTAATGAAGAGGACAGCTGCACTGAGATGATAGGCGGGAAACCAAAACAATGTTGCGTCAACGAAATGGGTGGTGCCGCACGCTAGTATGAATAAGATGAAAAGCCAGAATATTTGGACAAAGGGCAGGTTGTTTTTTCTCTTTCGTATGAAATAGAACAAAATGAACGGGATGGTAAAATAGGCAAGGCCGATGGATATGTCAGAAAATATATAAAACCATCCGTGAAGTGAAGTCCACTCGCCACAAACCCACCGTGGCGGCCATTTGTTTGTAGTAAATAGTCCGAAGAAATCATCTCCCATAACTTTTTTCTTTTTAACGAATAAAATAACAGCATAATATGCATGCAGTGCTGTTGACGAGAATGCAAAGAGGTTCCTTAAGGTGCAATGATGATAAGTGATTAAATCTATGTTTTCAATTTAATCATTACCAAAAACAAACAAATGCCTGAGTCCACTTTATTTGCCCGGCATGGCAATAAAGTGCCGACAAGGGAATGAATTCTGGTAATTTTTAACGCCACTGGGTAGGTTTTTAATTTTTCGTCCACTGTAGATTCACTATATTTCGATTCACAGATTGATTCGAGTGAATCTTAAGTTTTTTCTTGAACTACAAAACCAAAAAAAGCATGAATACCATTAAAGGCCCTGCCATTTTTCTGGCGCAGTTCATGGGCGATACAGCGCCTTTCAACAACCTGGAAAGCATTTGCAAATGGGCAGCCAAGCTCGGCTACAGGGGCGTTCAGATTCCTACCTGGGATCCTCGCTGCATTGACCTTAAAAAATGTGCGGAGAGCAAAACTTATGCTGACGAGTTAAAAGAGAAGGTAAAAGCCTGTGGAGTTGAAATTACCGAGCTTTCAACACATTTACAGGGCCAGCTTGTAGCTGTGCACCCTGCTTATGATATTATGTTTGACGGGTTTGCTCCGGCTGAATACCATGGAAACCCAAAGGCAAGACAGGAGTGGGCAGTGCAGCAAGTGAAGTGGGCAGCCAAAGCTTCACAAAACCTGGGAATCAACGTTCACGCCACATTTTCGGGCGCTCTCGCATGGCCTTATTTATACCCATGGCCTCAGCGTCCGGCTGGCCTGGTAGAGGCGGCTTTCAAGGAACTGGCCAACAGATGGAAACCTATTTTGAACTACTTTGACGAGTGTGGAGTAGACGTTTGTTACGAAATTCATCCCGGAGAAGATCTTCACGACGGGGTAACGTATGAGATGTTTCTGGAGGCCACTGGCAATCACTCCAGAGCTAATTTGCTCTACGACCCAAGCCATTTTGTGCTACAGCACCTGGACTATATCCAATACATCGATTTTTATCACGAGCGCATCAAGATGTTCCATGTGAAAGACGCTGAATTTAACCCAACAGGAAAGCAGGGGGTATACAGCGGATTCCAGTCGTGGATCAACCGGGCCGGCAGGTTCCGTTCACTGGGCGACGGGCAGGTAGACTTCAGCTCTATTTTCACTAAACTTTCGCAGTACGGCTTCGACGGTTGGGCGGTGATGGAATGGGAGTGCTGTATCAAAAGCCCTGAGCAGGGAGCCGAAGAGGGGGCGCCTTTCATTCAGAGCCATATCATCAGAGTAACTGAAAAGGCGTTTGATGATTTTGCCTCATCTGGCATGGACGACGAGACCAATAAAAAGATACTTGGTATCAAGTAGTCTATGACGTTACTACCAGTAACCTCCATCGGTTTTTAAAGATCATTTGCAAGGGATGCTAAGACATTCCTTGCATTTTTTTGTTTATAAAGTAGCGTACAGATCTATTGGGGGCTGTGACATTAATCTGACTAAGCTGATGAATAAATAACCATGGGAGATTTTACAGAAGTCCATTCAGGTGGAAGAAGGAAATTTATTCAAACATCAGGCTTGGCGCTGGCGGGGTTGGCGTTGCTTCCCAGCTGCTCGCCATCTAGTCCGGGCAGAAGATACGGGCTGCAGTTGTATACGCTAAGAGAGCAGTTGTCGGCAGATTTGGAGGGTACACTTAAGTCAGTGGCAAAAATAGGCTACAAAGACCTTGAGATTTTCGGTTATGCTGATGGTAAAGTCTTTGGAGTAAATCCTTCGGAGTTGAGGAAGATGGTGGAAGACCTTGGGATGAAACTGGTGAGTGGCCACTACCTGACAGGTAATTTTAATGCTCCCTGGCAAGGCACGTTATCGAACGGATGGGAAAAGGCAGTGGAAGATGCCAATGTTATGGGGCTTAAGTACATGGTCAACGCATTTCTATTTCCCGAAGAGAGGCAGTCAATTGATGACTATAAGAAGTTGACGGACTTGTTGAACGCTTCAGCCAAAGTGGCAAAAAACGCAGGCATCCAATTTGGCTACCATAACCATGATTTTGAATTCCTGGAACTGGAAGGCCAGCTTCCTATGTATGTTATTATGGATGGAACGGACGACGACCTGGTTGTTGCCGAGTTGGATATATACTGGGCAACAAGAGCGGGCTACAGTCCTATCCATTTCTTTAAAAAATACCCAAAAAGAACTGCGCTGTGGCATGTGAAGGATATGGCAGATTCCGATGATAAAGAATTTACCGAAGTGGGTAACGGCGTGATAGACTTTAAAGCAATTTTCGAGAAGTCTATGCTGTCAGGAATGAAATACTTTTTTGTAGAGCAGGATGTGTGTCAGCGGCCTCCTGTCGAAAGTATTGCAATAAGCTACAAGAACTTAATGAAGTGGGGGATTTGAAGACTTTGAACAAGACGATGAAGGGTTGGCTTGGGATAGCAATATTGGTAATGAGTGTCAGCATGAATGTTTCAGCAAGGCAGCTGACCCAAACAGTTAGAGGAACAGTTGTGGACAACACAACAAAAGAGCCTCTGGTAGGTGCTTCGGTAGCGCTTCTTCCATTGGCGGGTGGTGTGGGCACGTCAACAAACGAGTTTGGGGAGTTTGAGATAAAAGATGTGCCCGTCGGTCGGCAGTCCATACAAATTACCTACACAGGTTATAAGTCCGATATTGTAAGAGAGCTACTCGTAGTGTCGGGAAAGCAGAATGTGGTGCATGTGGCATTGGAACAGTCGCCCCTGGAATTGGAAGAGGTGAAGGTATCAGCAGCATCGGACATTCAGGAGTTTGAGCAAATGAGCCAGGTTGACATCACGGCCGAGCAATTTCAACGCATTGCTGCCAACTACCTCGATCCTGCCAGGGTGGTAATGAGCAGTCCCTCTGTGGCGAATACCAACGACCAAAACAACGCTGTTTCTGTCCGGGGGAACTCACCCATTGCCAACACCTGGAGGTTGGAGGGCGTAGAGATTGTAAACCCCAATCACCTGGCCAATGCTGGAACAATAAGTGATCGCCCGACCCAAAATGGTGGTGGTGTGAACGTGCTGAGTACACAAATGCTCGACAAATCTTCTTTCCTGATGGGGTATATGCCGGCAGGATATGGTAATGCCATTGGTGGTATTTTTGACATGAACCTGCGGCGAGGGAATAACCAACAACGGGAGTACACCGCTCAGGCGAGTCTTATAGGTCTCGATTTCGCCGCAGAGGGGCCATTTAAAAAGGGTGGCTCGGCTTCCTACTTAGTGAATTACCGTTATTCGTTTACTGGCGTTCTTGCTTTAATGGGAGTCGACTTTGGAGGAGAAACGATCAAATTTCAAGACCTTTCGTTCAATGTGTCGCTGCCGGAAACGCCTATTGGCAAAGTAACGTTGTTTGGTGTAAACGGATGGAATAGTAATGTGTATCGGAGGCGAAAAGGGAGGGCCACTGTTGATAAAGAATTGTCGGACATCGACTATGCTTCATCTATTTATGCCTATGGTATCACGCACGAGGCTACACTTGGAGGCAAAAACAGTTGGAGGAATGTTTTGGTGTATTCTTCAACGACAACCGAAAGAGACCAAATAACCCATGAATTGAACGACCCATCGCTCACTTTGTCTACTAAGGACAACGAACAGGTAGCAAAGCTATCTTTTGCTTCAAGCGTAATGACCAGATGGGGGGATCGTATAACCTCCAAGGCGGGCGTAAGGGGAACTACCTACCAGTGGGGGATTGACCGATTTGAATGGGATTCTTCCAATCTAACTTTTAATGGCATACCACAACCTGATTTTAACTTAGATATCAAAAGCTTGCTTCTGCAGCCATTTGTAAGTGGTAACTTTGCCATAGGCTCGAAAGTTGACCTTGATCTCGGTTTAAATTCCTCCTGGTTTGGTTACACCAAAGAGTTTTTGCTGGAGCCCAGGGCAGACCTGGAAGTAAGAATGACACCAAAGACTTCCTTCTCTTTCAGAAGCGGTATTTATAGCCAGGTGCTATCACCCTATGCCTACTATACAGCCACCTCTTTTCAACCATCAGGACAGCCAGTCGCCTTATCAGACCGAGGGAACCCTGGTCTTCGATATGTCAAATCGTGGTCAAGCGAAATAGGCTGGACTCAAAAAATAGGTAATTCGGCTACTTTGGGTGCGACTGCGTTTTACCAGTCTTTATATGACCTCCCAAATTCATACGATGGGTATTATGACTACTTCAACTATATGAATTATGATGGTACTTATCCACTTGATGTGCTTGCTTCAGGTGGGAAGGGGAGAATATATGGAGTTAGTCTGGAGCATCGACAGCAAATTGTGAACGGGTTTTACATTTGGTGGGGTGGCTCAATGTATCGCTCCGAGTACCAGGATTTATTTGGGAAATACAGGGCGTCTAATTTTGATGGTAGATACAGCGTTAATGCCACTTTTGGAAAGGAATGGATGGCAACGAAGAAAAACGGCATTGAAAGACTTTTTGGGGTTAATTCGAGAATGCTTTATCAGGGAAGTTTTCTACAGCAGGGGCCTGATGGAATCGGAGGACTCTTTTTCGCAAATCGACTTGGTGATTATTTCAGAGTCGATATGAGAGTGCAGTGGACCAGGTTTAAGAAAGGACACACGCAAATGTTTGCTATAGATATTCAGAACCTGCTGAATATTGAAAACCCGTCATATTATTATTTTGATACGGTTCAAAACAAACAAATCTTAAAATACCAACTAGGAATGATACCAGTATTAGTCTACAGAATAGATTTTTAATCATGACAAAGAAAGTAATTCACGGAATTCTTGCTGCGCTGTTTGTGCTATTCACCTATGTGCAGTTCAACGATCCAGACCCGGAGAGATGGGTAACATTGTACGGCATGGTAGCCGGATTGAGCCTGTTGCATGGTTTTTGGAAGCCATTGCCGTATGTGACCGTGGCGCTGATGGGGCTATGCCTGATATGGGCGCTTACGCTTACCCCTGGCATGCTTGAATGGTTCTCTTCGGACGATAAGTCGGAAATGCTGGGGCACATGATGGACGATAAGCCCTACATAGAGCAAACCAGAGAGTTGGGTGGTTTGTTAATTGCCTCAGCCGCCTTGTTCTACCTTTGGTGGAGCTCAAGAGCTAAAAAGGAAGAGCAAGCCTGATTGCCCCAATTCACCAGCCTGATTTCACAATATAGGGAGCTATGCGGTGCCTGTTTTTTTCAAACAGGTAGTGCATAACGCCGTCTTTCAGTCCCACATCCGGCACTATGATGTATCGGGCGTGGGCTGCTTTCATGGCTCCCAGGTAGATTTCAGAGGCGGGTATAATCACGTCGGCCCGGTCATGATTTAGCTGAAGCTTGAAAATGCGCTCCTCCAGTGTAAGCTGCGATAGTCTTTCAACGACTTCCTGAGCCTTCTCATAACTCAGCTTCTTGCCTTTCTTAATGCCCGACAGCTCAAATATTTTGGATATGTTTCCGCCAGTGCCAAGCGCCGTAATCTTTTGTGAATGAGTCGGGATTTTCTCCTCAATCCAGGCCTTCATTTCCTTCCACACTTCTGGTGAGTCTTTTTTATCGAGTCTCCTAACCCCACCCAGACGGAACGACCTTGATGCTACTTTTTCTCTCTGCAAATAAACGTTCAGTTCTGTACTTCCTCCGCCCACATCGATGTGTAAAAAAGGAGCATCGGTGATGTGAGTGTTGACTGCCCGGTTGACCAGCTCTGCCTCTGTGTCTCCTTCAATAATGGTTATTTCCAGCCCTGTTTCTTCTTTTACTTTTTTCTTCAGTTCTTCACCATTGCTTGCTTCTCTCATCGCCGATGTAGCGCAGGCCATATAATCGTCCACTTCATACAGGTCGATGAAAAGCTTGAAGGCTTTCATCAACTTAATAAACTTGAGGCTGGTTTTCTCACTTATTTGCCCTTGTGAAAAAACGTCGTGACCAAGACGCAATGGAAAGCGGATGTACTCAAGTTTTTTGAAGACCACATCATTGTCATATTCGATGACGTTAGTGACCTGCATTCTAATGGCATTGGAGCCAATATCTACGGCAGCTAGTTTCACGCTGCAAAATTAGAAGAATTACTATTAGGAAGCATTGCCGGGTTAAATTATACCTTCTCTGATGGCAAATTTAACCAAGCCAACTGTGGTAGTGTTCAGCTTGCGGCGGATGTTGTTTTTATGCTTTTCGACTGTCAGGTGGGAGATAAAAAGCTGAGTGGCAATTTCTTCGGCACTGTATTCCATAGCGATAAGGCGCACGATTTCAATTTCTCGTTTGCTAAGTAAAATGCCCTCTCTGTGACCAGATGGCATCTTTAATGTTTGTGCAGGAAAGTATCTTTTGCCGTCTGCAATCAGTGTCACTGCCTGCATGAAATCTTTTACGTCGGCAGTTTTCAAAATATAGCCATCAGCTCCAGCCTCTATCATTCCCGCAATGTCTGCCGGGTCGTCCGACATGCTTAATGCAAGCACTTTAATTGAAGGGAAGTCCTTTTTGATAGATTCAGTCGCCTTTATACCGTCGATGGCAGGCATTTTTACATCCATTAGCACCAGGTCAGGTTGCAGTTCCTCGACTGCCTTCAGCACCTCTAGCCCATTTTTGCAAGTGGCAAGTACCTCGTAGCCGCCCTTTTCGGTCAGAAGAGAACTAATACTTTCTCTGAAAATTTCGTGGTCGTCGGCTATTACTATCCTCATCCTTTGTCTCATTCACGCCAATCACTAACCGTTCACCCGAGTGGGTTGTTTCGTGAGAAATGATTTCAAGTGATGAAGATTGCTGTATTTCTTCAACAACCAAAGAATAAATGGAAGATTCATTCACTCTCATGCCCGAGGTAGTCATCGAGAGTTGAAAGGGAGTTGTAGCCAGCACGAAGAGACTTGTTCGCCCGGCCTCGTTGTGACTGCTGTTACTCACCAACGAATGAACACTCGTTAGAAGTAACAGACTATCTTTAAACGATAAATTGCATTGCCCTTTTATGATGGTTAGTTCTATACTTTTTTTATTCTTGAGATTGAACTGAGTCACATACAGCGATAGGTGGTCGATGAATTTGTCAGTGATAAGCTTGCTAAGAGTTGTTTCCAATGGAGGAAGGGTAATGCCTGGGGTTGGAAGAGAGGGGAGGTCAGGGTTATTTTTATGAGTTGTCAATTGATAAACGTCCTCGACGAAGTTTTTTCTAGGCGGCACTACTGCATGCTGCTTAAGGCTGGGCTGTGAGCTCTTTTTTAAAGATTCAAGCTCTCTTCTTAGCCGTAAGCCGCTTGTTAGCAGGTAAGTGTAGCCGCCAATCAGCAAACCGAACACAGCAATAATCACGAAATTCATACGTGTAATTTTCCGTCAATTACACGCTTTTGGCAAAAGAAATAAATACCCTAAAACGGGTAATTTTAAGTTAGTTGATTGATCACAATTGGCACCTCGATAAAATAAGTGCACCCTCGACCTTTTGACGACTCCACAGAAAGTTTAGCATGCAGTGCTTCTGCCCGATCCCTGATATTGTCGGTGCCAATACCGTTCACTACCTTGTTGGGATCAAATCCGACGCCATCATCTTCGGTGGTGATGTGCATGATGTCAGTCTCCTGATGAATCTGAATATTTAATTCACCAGCCTTTGCATGCTTCAGACAGTTGCTAATAATTTCTTGCAGCATCCTGAACAGGTGCGTTTCTGCTTCTGGGTTCAACATGTATTCATCCCGGTCACAATAGAAGCTTAGCTTTAAGTTTGTGCTTTCTTCTACCTGGCGGCTCATGTCCCTGAGCGCTTCTACTAAACCGTATTTCTGAAGAGCTCCGGCCATCAAATTGTGAGATATCTTCCGAACCTCATCAGCCGATTTTTCTGCGAGCATCACAGCTCGATTATTGGCCGAGCTGCCTTTTGTTTCGCTTTGCAAGCTGATTTTAAGGGCCGCTAGCATGCCACCCAGCCCATCGTGAAGCTCTCTTGCCATTCGCTTCCGTTCTTCTTCCTGGCCCTTTAGTAGTGACTCTATTCGGGTGATTTCAGATTCCTTCAGCAGCTGTTTGATTTTTTGATCGAACACAAGTTTTTCCTTTTCGGCCAGAAAAAGATCTGCCTGGTGTTTCTTTCGCTGGAGGTAAAAGAAGCCAACACCCCAGCCAACGATGAAAATAACGCTAATGATGTAGATGATTCTCTCCGTCTCCGTTTGAGCTATTTTTTGTGCCTGGAGCTCATTGTCTTTGGCCAGCAGGGCTATTTCGTTGTCTTTCTTCTCCGATTCATATTTCTTCTCCAGTTCTTCAATCCTTTTTTTTGTTTCTTCACTTCTCAAAGTGTCTTTCAGGGCTATTAACCTGGTTTGGATGTCGAGGGCAGCTTTGTAGTCTTTTCTGGCCTGGTAGTGATCGAACAATGTTTTAGCGGCCTCTTCCTCCAATACAGGGCTCACGTCTTTAGCCAAATTGTACCCTTTCAGTATGTATTCTTCAGCTTCTGCACGGCCAAGAAGTGACAGTATGGAGCCAGTATTGTAGTAGGCCGAAGGGATGCCGTATTTGTCGTTAGCTTCCAATTTGCTTTGCAGAGCCAATTCATGATAATGAAGTGCGCTATCCAGGTTGCCTAAATCACGGTACACGTTGCCAAGATTATTCTCCGACATTCCGATTTCCATTCGGTTTCCTAGTGTTTTTCTGATATCGAGAGATTTTTTGAAATAAAAAGCAGCGGAGTCGAAGTCTTTTCGCCGGGCTTTGTTGGTGCCGATGTTGTTGTACGCCATTGCCGTGCTTTGCTTGATGCCCATGGCTTCAGACTCTTTGATAGCCCTGTGGTACGATGCTTCCGATTTGTCAAATTGCTCGAGCCTCGAATAAATTACTCCCATGTTGATGTAAGAAGACATCAGGCCTCTCCGGTCGTTTAACTCCTCTTTTATTTTAACCGATTTCAAGTGATACTCCACGGCCTCTTCATATTCGCCTTTTTGCGCCAGCACATTTCCAATATTCATAAGAGCAATTGCCTGAAGTGTGGCGGTATCGGTAACATCGAGAGCTGTTTTGTAAAAGAACAAGGCCGAATCCAACTCTCCAAGGTTTCTTTTGGCGTTGCCTATTCCGTTTATAGCTGAGGCATATTTGCTCGTTTCTCCGGCTTGAGAAAAATAGCTGGATGCCTTTTTGTAAGCGGAGATGGCAGCAGGAAAGTCCCCACTTTGCCTGTTCAGGTTACCGAGGTTCAGGTAGGCACCTCCAAGGCCGCTGAGGTCTTTTGTTTTTTGGTAGGCGAGAATCGTTTGTTCTATAAAATAGCTCGCCGAGTCTAATTTTCCCTGACTGTTATAATATACTGAGAGGTTGTTGAGCCCCTGTGCGAGGCCTTTGTTCAATGATTCTTTTCCGGCTAAGTTGATTTGGAGTTGCGCATAAATTTTTGCCTCATCTGGTGAAAATTTGATGGTTTCTATAAAAAGGGAATTGTACAAGTCCGACTTAACTTCGGCGGAAGAGGCCTGTGATAGAGCTGCCTTTAAAGAATCAAGTGGTGTAAGGGTCTGGCTTTTAGCAGATAGTGAACGGGTTAGCAAAAATGAAATCGAAATAATTAGAATGATCAGCTGGTTGCGCATATCGTCAAAATTTAAGCTCAGTTTAAATATGCAAATATTTTTAGTTATGCCAATTGTGGTATATTTGCACCTCTTATCAAGAAAGACTGAGGGATGGGCCCTTTGAAGTCTTGGCAACCTTCCACCTCCCTGGGGAATAGGTGCCAACTCCCACTTGGAGAATGTAATGTGTAAAGCATTATTTATCCAGGACAGATAAGCGTAGTCCTTCCTTTGGATACCTTTCCTGATAAGAGAATTAATGTGGCTGGTAAAGTGTTCTATGCTTTCGCTGGAATATTTCAAACCAAAACAAAAACACTTTTATGAATATAGAAGAGATCTTAAAGGAAAGAATTCTTGTGCTTGACGGTGCCATGGGTACCATGATTCAGCGCTACAACCTGGAAGAAAAAGATTTCAGGAATGAGGCTCTCAAGGATCATCATATCCCTCTGAAGGGAAACAGTGATTTGCTCAATATCACGAGGCCGGATGTTATCAAGGCGATCCATAAAAAATACTTCGAGGCAGGAGCGGACATAGCCGAAACTAACACCTTTACCGGTACATCCATCGCTCAGGCCGACTATGCTTTGGAGCACCTGGTATATGACATCAACTTCCAGGGAGCAAGGCTTGCCAGGGAAGCTGCCGACGAAGCAACCGCTCTTGATCCCTCAAAACCAAGGTTCGTGGCTGGCTCTATAGGGCCAACCAACAGAACCGCTTCGCTGTCGCCGGATGTAAACAATCCCGGTTACCGAGCCATCGATTTCGATGGACTGAAGGATGCTTACAAAGAGCAGTTGCGTGCATTGATGGACGGCGGCGTTGATATTATTCTCGTAGAAACAATTTTCGATACGCTGAATGCCAAGGCGGCGCTTTTTGCCATCGAAGATGTGTTTGAGGAAAGAGGCGTGAGGCTTCCTATTATGGTGTCCGGCACCATTACTGACGCCAGTGGTCGCACGCTGTCGGGGCAAACAACCGAAGCATTTTTAATTTCGATGGAGCATATGCCACTGATGAGTGTGGGCCTTAATTGCGCACTTGGAGCGTCTCAGCTAAGACCTTATCTGCAGATTATGTCAGAGAAGTCAAATTTCAATGTAAGTGCACACCCTAACGCCGGTTTGCCGAATGAGTTTG
This sequence comes from Imperialibacter sp., assembly GCF_040222385.1. Taxonomy (GTDB): domain Bacteria; phylum Bacteroidota; class Bacteroidia; order Cytophagales; family Cyclobacteriaceae; genus Imperialibacter. The sequence goes on along the minus strand of NZ_JAVKDF010000067.1, from coordinate 21,526 downwards.
GCGAGTACGACCAGACGCCTGAGCAAATGGCTGCGCAAATAGAGGAGTTTTTGAAGGAGGGCATGATCAATGTTATCGGCGGTTGTTGTGGCACCACACCAGATCACATCAAACTGATTTCAGAAACGGCAGCGAAGTATAAGCCAAGGAAGGTGGGCTCGCCATTGGCTGTTAGTAATTAGCTATTGGCTTCAAATTGTAGGAAAGATGAGAAATTTCAGAACCCTTGACATTTGGGTAGACTCCATGAACTTAGCTGAGAAAGAGTATTTATTAGCAGAGAAATTGCCAGGCTCCGAAAGATTTAACCTTTATAGTCAGATAACTCGATGTGCAGTATCTATTCCGTCCAACATAGCCGAGGGGTGTAGTCGCAAGAGCCAACTGGATTTTGCTAGATTTCTTGAAATATCGCTTGGTTCTTCCTTCGAGCTTGAGACTCAACTGCTTTTAATCTTTAGACTGAAATTGCTTACAGGAGAATTCGATATTGACTCTTTGTTCAAAAGCCTTTCTACACTCCAAAGGAGAATCAACAGCCTAATTACAAAGATAAAAGGGTAGTAATATTAAAAATTTACAAAGAAGAAAAAGATAAAAACGTGTCAATATTTAATAGCCAACAGCCAACAGCTAATACCCCTCGCCCCCTCAAGCTCAGTGGACTAGAGCCCCTCATTATTAATAAGGATACAAACTTTGTAAATATTGGCGAGCGTACCAACGTAACCGGTAGCAAGAAATTCGCAAGACTGATCCTGGAGGGTAACTACGAAGAGGCCGTGAGCATAGCCCTGGAGCAAGTACAGAACGGTGCTCAAATCGTTGATATCAATATGGATGAAGGCATGCTTGATGGCGAAAAGGCCATGGTGACCTTCATCAACCTGCTGGCTGCCGAGCCGGAGATTGCCAGAGTGCCCTTCATGATCGACTCGTCTAAGTGGCACATCATCGAAGCCGGGTTAAAATGCTTGCAAGGCAAGGGTATTGTTAACTCCATCAGCTTGAAAGCCGGTGAGGAAGAGTTTCTTGAGCAGGCAAAGAAGGTGAAACGGTATGGTGCCGCCGTGGTGATAATGGCTTTTGATGAGGATGGTCAGGCCGACTCCTACGAGCGCCGCATCGAAATTTGCGAGCGGTGTTACCGCCTTTTGGTCGATAAAATTAATTTTCCGCCTGAAGATATCATTTTCGACCCCAATGTGTTTCCTGTCGCTACCGGCATGGACGAGCACAACAACAATTCCCTCGATTTTTTCAGAGCAACCAAATGGATCAAAGAGAACCTTCCTCATGCGAGAGTGAGCGGTGGTATTAGTAACGTATCCTTCTCATTCAGGGGCAATGACCCCGTAAGGGAGGCCATGCACACAGTCTTTTTGTACTACGGTATCAAACACGGTCTGGACATGGGAATTGTGAATGCCGGCCAAATAGAAGTGTACGACGAAATACAGAAAGACCTTCTGGAAAGAGTGGAGGACGTAATCCTCAATCGGCGACCCGACGCCACGGAACGGTTGCTCGAATTTGCTGAGACTGTAAAGTCTAAAGGCAAGGTAAAGGTGGTCGACGATGCATGGCGCAAAGGGAGTGTAGAAGAAAGGCTGAGCCATGCGCTGGTCAAAGGCATTGTGGAATTTGTAATTGAGGACACGGAAGAGGCCAGAATAAAATACGAAAGTCCTTTGAAGGTGATTGAAGGCCCGTTGATGGCAGGCATGAACATAGTTGGTGACTTGTTCGGCGAAGGTAAGATGTTTCTGCCCCAGGTGGTGAAGAGTGCCCGGGTGATGAAAAAATCAGTCGCCCACCTCATTCCTTTTATGGAAGAAGAGAAAAGAAGAACTGGAAATACCTCCTCCAACGCAAAAATACTTCTTGCAACGGTGAAGGGCGACGTTCATGACATCGGCAAAAACATAGTTGGCGTGGTGCTGGCTTGTAACAACTTTGATATCGTCGACCTGGGTGTGATGGTGCCTGCCGAAAAAATCCTGGAAGCCGCCGTGCGTGAAAAAGCCGATGTGATTGGCCTCAGCGGGTTGATTACACCATCACTCGACGAAATGGTGCATGTAGCCAAAGAGATGGAAAGGCTGGGGATGAAAACACCTTTGCTGATTGGAGGTGCCACCACATCCCGCATTCACACAGCGGTAAAAATAGCCCCGAATTATTCTGGCCCGGTGGTTCACGTGCTCGATGCATCTAAGAGTGTGCCCGTTGCCAGTGAGTTGATCAGTCCTGATACCAGAGAGGCCTTTGCTGCCAGGATTCGCAATGAATACGATGAAGCCAGAATAGACCATGCTGGCAAGCAAAAAGAGAAAAATTACATTTCAATAGCCGAAGCAAGAACGAAAAAGGCACCCGTCAATTGGGACGATTTTACGCCGAAGAAGCCAAATGCACTGGGCGTTAGTGTGTTTAATGACTATTCTCTGGAAGAGATCAGACCCTATATCGACTGGACACCGTTTTTCTCTACCTGGATGTTGAAGGGAAAGTATCCGACTATTTTTGACAATGAAGTAGTAGGTGAGGAGGCCAGAAAGCTTTACAACGATGCCAACGCCATGCTAGACGAGATCATAGCCAGCCGCTCTCTCAAAGCCCATGGTATTGTTGGCTTGTTTCCAGCCTCTGCAGTTGATCATGAAGATGTAAGGATATTAGATGAGTCAGGAAAGGAACTTACCACGTTCCATTTTCTTCGCCAGCAGGGCAAAAAGGCAGCAACGGTGCCTAACCTGAGCCTGGCTGATTTTGTTGCACCGGCAGAAACCGGCAAGCAAGACTATATGGGTGGGTTCGCTGTTACAGCGGGCGACGGGCTCGATGTTATTGTCAAAAAGTACGAAGCCGATCAGGATGACTACAATAGCATCATGGCCAAAGCCCTTGCTGATCGATTGGCTGAGGCTTTTGCAGAATTGCTTCATGAGAAAGTGAGGAAGGAGCTGTGGGGCTATTCACCGGATGAAAAACTTGATACCGAACGGCTCATCAAGGAGGATTATGCTGGCATTCGTCCGGCGCCGGGTTACCCAGCCTGCCCCGACCATACTGAAAAAAGGCTTCTGTTTGATCTGCTCGATGTGGAAAAGAAGACAGGCATCATCCTTACAGAGTCTTTTGCTATGTACCCGGCGGCGGCGGTAAGCGGTTTTTACTTCTCACATCCTGATTCGAAGTACTTTGGTTTGGGTAAAGTAGAAAAGGATCAGGTAGAGGAATATGCACAGCGCAAAGGCTTTTCTTTGGAAGACATGGAAAAATGGTTGGCGCCAAATCTCAATTACAATATTTAATCAAAAACACTTCAGACTAATTCGAAGTGCTGCAATATTCGAAAAATGAAAGTAGTAGACCATATCAACAACGCTAAGAAAACCCTGTTCTCTTTCGAGATTTTGCCTCCGCTAAAAGGGCAGAGCATGCAGGCAATAATCGACACCATAGAACCCTTGATGGAGTTTAAGCCTCCTTTTGTAGATGTAACTTACCACAGGGAGGAGTACATGTACAAAAAACGCCAGGACGGGCTTTTGGAAAAGGTGACGATCAGAAAAAGACCCGGCACTGTCGGCATTTGCGCTGCAATTATTAATAGGTTTAAAATTGACGCAGTTCCTCATATTATTTGTGGAGGTTTCAGTAAAGATGAAACTGAGGACGCACTTATTGACCTTGACTTTCTTGGGATCGATAATGTGTTGGTGCTAAGGGGCGACCCAATTAAGTCGGAGGGAGCTTTTGTAGCCGATCCCAATGGACACAAGTATGCGTCGGAACTGCTGGAGCAGGTCATCAATATGAACAATGGTCGCTATCTGCACGAAGAAACTGAAGGCAACCACACCAATTTTTGTATTGGGGTGGCGGGGTACCCTGAAAAACATTTCGAAGCGCCAAACCTGTCGACGGACATTCGACATCTGAAGCGAAAAGTAGAAATGGGAGCGCAGTATATTGTTACTCAAATGTTTTTTGACAACAACGAGTTTTTTGCTTTTGAGAAAAAGTGCAGAGAGGAGGGCATTACCGTGCCAATTATTCCTGGTCTCAAGCCGATTACCTCTGTCCGTCAAATGACCGCATTGCCGAGGTCGTTTTTCATCAACTTACCCAACGACCTGGTAAATGAGCTTGAAAAATGCAAAGACAATAAAGCCGCTAAAACTGTTGGTATTGAATGGTGTATTAATCAGTCCAAGGAACTGATGGCTGGAGGAGTGCCGGTGCTGCACTACTACACCATGAGCCGTGCGGAGTCGGTGAAGGACATCGCTTCTGCCTTGTTTTAGGATAGGAGGAGAGTGTTGATATGGTTAGATTGCTGCTGAAGAGCCTTTTCTGTTAGGTAGCAGAGGAAATAGCGAAGAAACCATGAAGATTATTGAATGCCCGAGGGATGCTATGCAAGGCTGGGAAAGCTTTATTCCCACGCAAAGCAAGGTTGACTACATCAATCAATTACTGAAGGTAGGCTTTGATACGATAGATTTTGGGAGTTTTGTTTCTCCCAAAGCTATTCCGCAAATGAGGGATACTGTAGAAGTGCTTTCACAACTTGACCTTTCCGAATCCTCGACCAAGTTATTGGCCATCGTTGCCAACCTGAGAGGTGCCGAGGAGGCTTGCCTGCATAAGGAAATAAGCTACCTGGGCTTTCCTCTTTCCCTCTCGGAAACCTTCCAACAGAAAAACACAAATAAGAGCATCGCTGAGGCGCTGGCTATTGTTCAGGGGATTCAAAACCTTTGTGTCAAACACAACAAAGTGTTGGTGGTCTACCTGTCTATGGGCTTTGGCAATCCTTATGGTGACCCTTACGAACCAGCTCTCGTAACTGAGTTTGTGAACAGACTCGATGCGATGGAAATTAAGATTATTTCCTTGTCAGACACTGTAGGTGTTTCTACACCCGCCAATATTATAGCCTTACTTGAAGAGGTCATTCCAGCTTTTCCTCATATCGAGTTTGGCGCTCACTTACATTCTACCAGAGAATCAGCCTGGGAGAAGATAGAAGCTGTGTATCAGGCCGGGTGCAGACGAATGGATGGGGCTATCAATGGCTATGGCGGTTGTCCCATGGCGGAGGATGAGCTCGTAGGGAATATTGCTACTGAACAAATTGTAAGCTTTTGTGGTGACCGCTCTATTCAAACAGGGTTAAAGGAGGATCAGTTTTTGAAATGCTTAAAATTGGCTTCGGTGGTTTTTGCCAACCAATAGTTTTACTGGCAGAATTTTAGCCAGGCATCCTTCCCGCCCTTTGATCCAAGCTTTTCTGCCTCCAAAAAGTCCCGACAGGCAAGCTGGGGGTACTCAGTTTCAAGCAGGGCCATTCCCCTGAGGTAGAAGCCAGTGCCTCTGTCTTTGCTGGAGTATTTGAGAAATGAGTTGAAGTCAAGAACAGCAATATCGAAGTTTTTGAGTTGATAATGACAATAGCCCCGGCCCATAAAGCAGTCAGAATAGTCGGGGTTGATTTCAAGGGCATGGGAGAAGTGCCTTAGGCCACTTTCATAGTCTTGTTTGCCAAATGTGCTGACCTCACCCAGGTAGTAGTAGGCGCTGTCCCAGTTTGGTTGTTTCATCAAAGCGTTGTAAAAAGCGCTGTCAGCCTCATCAAACTTCGATGAATTTTTAAGTGCAATGCCTTTTTTCAGGTAGAAGAAAGCACTGTCTGCTGCCGTTTCGGAATAGCGGAGCCCTTTGCTGATGTGTGGCAAAGAACCATTAAAGAACTTCAGTTTTTCGGAGGACAGAATGGTCGCCATCCTGGCGGTTTCCAGGTTTCGTACGCCAACACTTCTGTAAGCAAAGTCAAGTTGTTTTAATGCCGGGAACCACTTCTTCTCTGCGTAAAGCTCTTTTGCTTCGTTATAGTAATAAATAGACGCATACACCTGCATGGAAAGTGGAATGCAGATCACCAGCCCAATCAAAAGCACCATGAATAAGCTCACCATGATTTTTGTGCGCCGGGAGAAGACCACAGGTTCCGGCGGCTTCCGCGCCCGTGCTTTGTTCCTTTTAAAATAAGGGTCACGATCTCTTGGGGAACTGGATGAGGGTGGTGGTTTTGGTGGGCTGAATTGCTCGTATGTAAACGTAGCTCCAGTGCTTGTGAGTACCTGGTAAGCCTCCACTACTTGCTTAAACCTCTCCTCGGCATCTGGGTTCCCCGGGTTTCTGTCAGGGTGGTATTTGAGTGCCAATCTCCGGTAAGCAGCCTTTATTTGCACTTGCGTGGCACCGTACTGAACACCTAAAACCTGATAATGGTCTGCCATTTTTACCCTGATTACCTGATAAGTTTAAATTGCTTTCCAGGGAGGGACTTCACAAAACCCTCAAACTCCAAATTTAGTAATTCGGAGGCCAATTGATGAATCGGTATTTGCGTGTTCCAGCTCAAAGTGTCCAAATGGATGCCATTGGGCTGTTTCTCCAGCGAATCCCATATTTTGGACGCCATTTCGCTCAGGGCAGGTGGCTTGGTAGCGGTCTTCTTTTTTGTTGATGAAGCAAGGTCCCAATTGAGCAGAGAAGCAAGGCTTTCCGCTGATGTATAGATATGGGCTTTCTGTTGTTCTATAAGTTTATTGCATCCCTCTGAAAAACTATTGCCAAGGTTGCCGGGAATAGCGAGTACTTCCCTGTCGTAGGAATTGGCAATTTCCGCTGTGATGAGTGCACCCCCCCGGCTGGCAGCTTCTACTACTATCACGGCCTCGGCCAGGCCGGCAATGATCCTGTTTCTTGCCGGAAAGAAGGAAGCTTCAGGCTTGGTGCCAGGCGCATATTCTGTCACCAATCCCCCTTTTTCGAGCATTTTGAGTGCTGTGTGTTTATGAACCGAGGGATAAATGACGTCGGTGCCAGAGGCCATTACGCCAAATGTGGGAAGGCCATTGTCAAGCGCTGCCCTGTGAGCTTCTATGTCAATGCCGTAGGCAAGGCCACTTACGATAAGTGGATTGTATGGAATAAGCGACTGAATAATTTCACGGGTAACTTCCCTGCCATAATCGGTGGCGCTTCTTGTGCCAACAATAGCCACTGCCTTCGCCGTGTCAAGTGTTCCAACCCCCTTCTTGAAAATAATCAAGGGGGCATCGTAAATATGCTTCAGTCTTTCAGGATAGGTCTCATCCGTAAAAAATATGGCTTCGGTATCTTGCTTTCCGCAACGCTCCAGTACTTTCTCGGCCTCCTTTAAAAAGTCAGCCTGAATCAGTGCTTCAGCGGTTTTCTCTCCAATACCGTTGATCTTCTTAAGTTTCCCTTTCGGTGTTTTAAAAATAGAAGAGGCTGATCCCAGATGACTGATGAGCATGCGTGCCATGCGGGGCCCAACTCCCGGAACCAATTGGAGGGCTAACTGATATAACTTTTCTTCTGTCAATCTTTCTGTTCTAACTCGCCTCTTAATTTAACGAGGAAAGACCTGACATTCTTCAATCCATCAATCATTTCCAGTGTATCCTTCGCTTTTTTTGCATTTGTTTTCAAAAAATCACGTGCTCCCTGCAGGGTATAGCCCTTTTCTTTTACCAGATGGTAGATAAGTTTTACGTTTTCCAGGTCTTCTTTGGTAAACTGCCTGTTTCCCTTTCGGTTTTTCTTGGGTTTGATGATGTCGAATTCAGTCTCCCAAAACCGAATCAGGGAAGTGGCTACATCCATCATATCAGCCACCTCGCCGATGGTGTAGTATTTTTTCTCGATCTCTTTTTCTTTGTATGGCACGTTAATTATTGATTTTAAAAGTGATCAAACCATCATCTAAAATTTCCAATGCTGTATCAGGAAAGTCCTGTAAGGTTAGCTCTTTTATTTTACGAAGCACTTTCTGATTATCGTCGACAAGCGGCCCTCCAGACCCTAGCTGGTGAGTGGAGTAAATTTGGCCCTGAAGGAAATCACCTTGTCCATTTACCCATAGTTTTACGATGGGAGCGATACCATTAGGACCCTTAAGATTAAACCGGCGATAGGTACAAAAATTGCCCATACTGTAGGCTATAAATTTCCCCTCGTAAAGATCCACTGCCCTGGTTACATGCGGGCCGTGACCAAAAACGATGTCGGCACCAGCATCTATAACCAACCGGGCAAATTCATATACATTGCCTCTGTCCTCGCCCACAAATGATTCCCTTTTCCGGGTAACGTGCTGAAATTCTGGCCCCTCACCACCTGCATGAAACGAAACAATTACTATCTGACACATGGAGTCGAGGTGTTGAACAATCTCTCTGGCCCTGGCGTAGTCGTGAATGCTGATGGTGCCCGTGTTGGGGGCAAAGGCAGCAAAGCCTATTTTAGTTTTTTTAGCTTCAAAGATGGTATAAGGGGTTGATTGAGTGCCCGCTACGGCTATGCCCAACCCTGTGAGCACTTCGATGGAGCTTTTTCGCCCCTCCGGTCCAAAATCACCGGCGTGGTTGTTGGCCAGGCTCATTACATCGAAGCCAGCTTCTTTCAAATGGACTGCATAGTGTTCCGGCGTTTTGAAAAGATAGCAGAGCTTTGGGTTGTTACATTCTTTGGGGGTGCCTTCTTCGTCAATAAGCACTCCTTCGTAGTTACCAAACGTAATATCTGCCTCCTTGAGGATGTGTTCTACATCGCTCAAAAGCATACTACCATTTGCTGGTGGTAAGTATTCCTTCGAAGGGTATTCCGTCCCCAGCATAATGTCGCCAACGCCAATGACGGTCAATGTGTCGGGTACTACCTCAAACACCTCCAGGGCGACCTCTTCTCCTAATTTAATGAGCGTATCGCCTTCCATTGTAATATACACCGGAGCAGGCAGAGGGAGAGCAACAGTGTCTTTCACCACGGGGCTAGGGGTATTGCCGACAGTAGATACCACCCTGCTGGTTTTGCAGGAAAAGGCAGCTAACGACAATAGTAGTATGAACCCTGATTGCTTGAACATGGTTTGGATGGTGTGGCACAAAAATAGAGTATCAAGGTGGAAGTGGCTTTTCAATTCACATGAAATTTATCCACAATTTATTGACACAAAAAAGGCAGCCTTCCAGGAAAGCTGCCTTCATGTTCAGATTCAACTCTTTTTATCCAAGTGATTGGTTTTCAACAGAAGCAAGTCTGAGTATTTCTTCATATTCTTCAGGGGTAACTCCCTGGAAGAAGTAGTGAACAGGGTCGGTGGCCTTGCCATTAATATGCACTTCATAGTGCACATGAGGAGCAGTAGACTTTCCGGTGCTTCCAACAAAACCGATCGTCTCACCTCTTTTGACCTTCTGACCTACTTTCACGTTTTGTAAGTCCATGTGGCCGTATAAGGTTTCGTAGCCAAAGCCATGGTCTATAACCACATACTTGCCGTATCCGCCAAAGTCATATCGTACAGATTTTACTACACCGTCTCCGGTGGCATAAATGGGTGTGCCTCTCTCTGCAGAAAAGTCAACACCTGCGTGCATTTTAGACGTTTTCAGGATGGGATCAATTCTTATTCCATAACCTGAAGCAAGGCGCTTTAACTCTTTGTTGGATATTGGCTGAATAGCAGGCGTGGCAGCCCAAAGTTCTTCTTTATTCTTAGCCAGCTTCATGATTTCATCAAACGACTTGGTTTGAATGTACATCTGCTTCTTCAGCTTGTCGAGTTTTTTAAACGACTCTACAATCAATTCTTCACGCTGAAGGTCAGACTCTATCATGTCCTTGTAACGGTTTGCCCCTCCAACCCCCGCTTCTCTTATCGACGACGGGATAGGCTCTGCTTCAAAAATAACACGGTAAATCTGATCGTCCCTATTTTGAAGTGAGGCGAGCATCTCCTGAGTGTCATTCATGTCCTTCTTGAGAAGCTCATAGTACATATTAAGCTCTTCATTCTCTTTCTTGAGAAGGGCTTCTTTGGGGGAGTCAAAATAGGTGTTGTAGCCCAAAAGAATGCCTATAGCCAAAATGAGGGAGACAGTAAAGAAGCCTAGAAGATTAAGGAAAATATCCCAGGAGCTGACCTTCACACGCTCATATTTGCATGTTTCGGTGTCGTAGTAATATTTTATCCTAGCCATAGGTTGACAGTTAGTCTTTTATTGTAACTTTGCTTCTATATAAGCGAATCTCATCGCTTTTACGGAAAATTCTGAATTCCGTTATAATTCAGGCGCAATATAAGAATTTTTAAACATATTCTGGATATTTCCCAACCTCCGGTAAGTTTGAAAGCAGCATAAACCCCTTTAGTTATTGATAAGTAAACTGTACAATTCTAAGATGCTACAGTTTATCAGACCGTTTTATTCAAATGACAGCAGCAGAGATAAGACAGAAGTTCCTTCAATTTTTTGAAAGCAAAGGCCATAAAGTAGTGCCTTCCGCCCCCATGGTAGTTCAAAACGACCCTACATTGATGTTTACCAATGCGGGTATGAATCAGTTCAAAGACTACTTTCTTGGCAATAAGGAAGCGCAGGTAAAGCGAATAGCTGACACACAGAAATGTCTGAGAGTGTCAGGAAAACACAACGATCTGGAGGAAGTGGGGTTGGATACCTACCACCACACCATGTTCGAAATGCTTGGCAACTGGTCTTTTGGGGATTATTTCAAAAAAGATGCGATTAACTGGGCATGGGAGCTGCTCACGGAAGTGTATAAGCTGCCCAAGGACAGGTTGTATGCGACGGTGTTTGGTGGAGATGAATCAGAAAACTTAGAGAAAGACAATGAGGCATTTGACCTATGGAATGCTCATTTGCCTGCCGATAGGGTGCTGGATGGCTCGAAGAAAGACAATTTCTGGGAAATGGGTGATACAGGCCCTTGCGGCCCTTGTTCTGAATTACACATCGACTTAAGAGATGCCGCTGAAATAGCGAAGGTGCCTGGCAGAGAGATGGTTAATATGGGGCATCCTCAGGTGGTAGAAATCTGGAATCTTGTATTTATTCAGTTCAACAGGGTATCGGACGGAAGCCTTAAGTCGCTGCCAGCCAAGCATGTGGATACCGGCATGGGCTTCGAAAGGCTTGTGATGGCTTTGCAGGGCAAAAAATCAAACTACGATACCGACGTCTTCCAGCCAATGATCGCTGTGCTGTCCGAAAAGGCAGGCGTGGCGTATGGCGACGATGAAAAGACGGACATTGCCATGAGGGTGATTTCCGATCACATCAGGGCTATTTCGTTCGCTATTGCTGACGGGCAGCTGCCTTCTAATGTAAAGGCTGGCTATGTGATAAGAAGAATTTTGAGAAGGGCAGTGCGCTACGGTTATACCTTCCTGAAGTTTAATGAGCCGTTTCTCCATACTTTGGTGCCGGTGCTTTCCGATCAGTTTGCTGGTGTTTTTCCTGAGCTGGTTGGGCAAAAGGATTTTATTGCCAAAGTAATTTTTGAGGAAGAAACATCTTTCCTGCGCACACTTGACAAGGGGCTCAAGCGGATCGAGGTGATTAAGCAGTCGCTGAAGGGGAATGAAATCAGCGGTGCTGTTGCTTTCGAGCTTTACGACACTTACGGGTTTCCACTTGACCTAACGGCATTGATCGCCAGAGAAAATGGATTGACGGTGGATGAAGCTGGTTTCCAAACGGAAATGCAGCAGCAGAAAGACCGGTCGAAGAAATCGTCGAAAGTATCTACAGGCGATTGGGTAGAGGTGAAGCAGGACGAAGAGCTTGGCTTTATTGGCTACGACAACCTGGAATCTACCGCCCAGGTAGTAAAATACAGAGAAATAGAAGACAAAGGAAATAAGTTGTTTCAGCTTGTGCTTGACAACACACCGTTTTATGCCGAAAGTGGCGGACAGGTGGGTGACAAAGGACTGCTTATTTCTGGCGATCAGAAAATAAAGGTGCTGGACACGAAAAAAGAGAATGACCTGATTATCCACTTCGTTTCCGAGCTACCCAAAGACCCATCATTGCCATTACAGGCAAAAGTAGATGGTTATAAGAGAACACTAACGGAGAATAACCACAGTGCAACTCACTTGCTGCATGCAGCACTCAGGCAGGTGCTCGGCACGCATGTGCAGCAGAAAGGATCTTTGGTTTCTCCCGACGTACTTCGGTTCGACTTCTCTCATTTTGCAAAAATGACCGATGAAGAAATCAGGGAAGTGGAGGCCATTACCAACAGAAAAATAAGAGAAAACATAGCGCTGAATGAGCGACGCAATGTGCCCATCGCTGAAGCCAAACAGTTAGGAGCCATGGCGTTGTTTGGTGAGAAATATGGTGAGTTTGTGCGGGTCATTACCTTTGATCCACACTATTCGGTAGAATTGTGTGGAGGCACTCACGTGCGTGCCACTGGCCAGATCGGTTTTCTCAAAATCGTTTCTGAAAGCAGTGTGGCTGCTGGTGTGCGACGCATCGAGGCAGTGACGGCCGATAAGGCGGAGTCTCTAATGATCGAGCAGGACATGCTGGTGAACGAAATGAAGGAATTGCTCAAGAACCCGAAAGACCTGGCCAAGGCTGTGGCGCAGCTACTGGAAGAGAAGCAAAACCTCACAAAGGAGCTTGAAGGATATCGCTTAAAAGCGTCGCAGGGCGTGAAGCAGGACTTGCTTACGGACGTGAAGACAATTGATGGCATCAGCTTGCTGGTGGCGGAGGTGACTTTGCCTGATGCTGATGGCCTGAAAAAGCTGGCATACGAGCTGAGAAATGAGCTGCCATCGCTGGCCATGGTGCTGGCAGCGAATATTGACGGCAAGCCTCAGGTAGCTGTGATGTTCGACGATTCGCTCGTGGAAAAATTTGGATTAAATGCCGGGCTCATCGTGCGTGACCTGGCCAGAGAAATACAAGGTGGTGGAGGCGGACAACCGTTTTTCGCTACTGCAGGAGGAAAAGACATTAACGGATTGCCCAAAGTGGTGGAAAAAGCAAATGATTTACTGGCAAAAGCGCTTAATTTGAGCTCTCTTGCTTAACCGAAGTGCATCTAATGAGTGATTTGAAGGACAAGAATAGCTTTGAGGCCGTTATTGGACTGGAAGTGCATGTGCAACTGCAGACTAAAAGCAAGGTGTTTTCACCGGATGCCAATAAGTTTGGTTCAGAACCCAATCAGCACATCCATGTGATTAGCCTGGGGCATCCGGGCAGCATGCCTAAGCTGAATAAAAAGGCACTGGAGTACGCCATTGAAATGGGGCTCGCCTGCCACAGTGAAATTGGGCGATACAATTTCTTTGACAGAAAGAACTACTTCTACCCCGACCTTCCAAAGGGATACCAGGTGACGCAGGACAAGACACCGATTTGCAAAGGAGGCTACGTAGAAATTGGTTTCGATACCAACACGCCGAAAAAGATCACGCTTCATAAGATCCACATGGAGGAAGATGCGGGCAAATTGATGCACGTCGATGGTAAGGATATTTCGGCCGTGGACTACAACCGGGCTGGTGTGCCTTTGATAGAGATAGTGACTGATCCCATGATTACCTCATCGCAGGATGCCGGTGCCTTTCTTACTGAGATCAGGAAGATGGTGCGTTTCCTGGGTATTTCTGACGGTCATATGGAGGAAGGCTCACTGCGCTGCGATGCCAACGTGTCGATTCGTAAAAAAGGTGTGACCACACTGGGTAACAAAGTAGAAGTAAAAAACCTCAACAGCATCAGGTATGTGCAGAAGGCGATTGAGGTAGAAATTGAAAGGCAGACGAATCTGACACTACAGGGTAAGGCTATCATTTCCGAAACAAGGCTGTTTGACCCTGAGAAGAACCAGACCTACGGCATGCGGATGAAAGAGGAGCTCAACGATTACCGCTACTTCCCGGAGCCTGATCTGGCGCCATTTGTTGTGGACGACACCATGCTTGACGACATCCGCAAAAAGATGGCCAAGCTGCCCCGCCAATACTACGACGACTTTACTCAAAAATACGGTTTGCCTGCTTACGATGCACTGGTGATCACCGAAAAGAGAGACTTCGCTCATCTTTTTGAAGAAACGGTGGCCCATACCACGTGCTATAAGCAAGTGAGTAACTGGCTAATGGGGCCGATTAAGAGTTACCTGAAGGAAAATGGCACATCCCTGCGCAAGCTTTCGCTCACAGGTGCTATGCTGGCCGATCTGGTCAATCTGGTGGAAAAGGGAACGGTGAGCTACACTGTGGCCTGCCAGAATATCTTTCCGGAGGTGATAAAAACGGGCAAGGCACCTCACGACATTGCGCATGACATGAACCTGGTGCAGGAGTCGGACAGCGATGTGCTGATGCCTGTGATAAATGAAGTACTCGCTCAAAATGCTGATAAAGTGGCCATGTACAAAAGTGGGAAAAAGGGACTGCTTGGCATGTTTATGGGTGAGGTGATGAAAAAAACCAATGGAAAGGCTGATCCGAAACTAACTAACCAACTTTTGGTTGAATCATTGGCTTAGAAGTCTTGTTAGAGAAAAAAACAGAAAGATGATAAAGTATCTTGTCGTAGTATTAGCAGGAGTTTTACTTATTACCTCGTGTTCTGAGGGCACAAGTCAGGATGGGTTGAAGATTGCTGGAAAAGTAAAATTCCCACAAGAAACAGGCATCATTCAGCTAGAAATGCTGGGTCTCGAGGGAATTGACCCTATCGATACGCTCACATTGGCAGCCGACAGCACATTTGAGACCTACGTTCAAATCACTGAACCTTCCTTCCTCCGCATCAACTTCTATGGCAAGCAGGTAGTTCCTTTGGTGCTGGACAAAAGCGATGTTTATATAGAGGTGGAAGCTTATTCCCCTCAAGCTCCATTCACTGTGACTGGCTCAAAGGACACGGAATACTTTGAAGCTGCCGGTAAGCTGAATGCCAAGTTTCAGTCGGATGTGCAGATGATTAACAATGATTACAGCCAGGCCATGATGTCGGGTGATATTGAGACGGCTAATAAAATACGGGAGCAGTATATTGACATCGAAGCCAGCTTTAGTAAAAACATGAAAAAGCTAATCTGGTCGATGGATAACTCGGTGTCGGCCATATTTGCCTTGAATTACATGGACGCCGAGGCGCAGTTTCCTTTTTTCGATAGCCTGGCCACCAGGTTTCAGAATGGGCTGCCCGATTCCCGTTTTACCAAAGAGCTGGTGACCAGGGTGGATAATATGAGGGCGTTGGCCGTGGGGGCAATGGCTCCGGAAATTAACCTGCCAAATCCAGATGGCGAATCAATTGCGTTGTCATCGCTAAGAGGAAAATACGTGCTGGTAGATTTTTGGGCTGCCTGGTGCAAGCCCTGCCGCCAGGAAAACCCTAATGTGGTGGCTTCTTATAACAGGTACAAGGACAAGGGCTTCGAAATACTGGGCGTTTCACTGGACAGAAGGAAGGATGCGTGGCTAAAGGCAATTGAAGACGATGGCCTCACCTGGAAGCACGTATCTGACCTGAACTACTTTAATTCGGAAGCCGCTGCCACCTATCAAATCAATGCTATTCCTGCTACTTATTTGATTGGCCCTGACGGAACGATCATTGCCAAAAACTTAAGAGGGGAGTCGCTGGAGCGGAAGCTTGAGGAGATTTTTGGGTGATTGCGAAGTTCATGCTTTGCTTTCAAGGAACTCAAGCCGCCGATTCATGATGGCCAGTTCTTCCATTCTTAATTTTCTATCCTCGTTCAAAGCATTCATGAAACGCTCGTTTTGAGCATCCAATTCAGCTTGTCTTTGCTTTCGCTCGTTTTCCAACTCGGACTTCCTGTTCTTTTCCTCTTTTTCCATTCTTAAAAGCACCTTGTCCATTCTTTCGCCCCGATCGTCGAGCTTTTTGAAGATTCCATTTACCACCTTTTTATTTTCAACGGCGTAGTCTTTCAATGCGTCAATATCAGCGGTAAGCTTATCAATGGCTTTCAAGGTGTTACTCAACTGTTCTTCTATTTGATTGACTCGCATGTTTAGTCTTTCATTATCCACTCAGTATAAAAATAACTTTTTTTTTGCCATTTGTTTCAAACTGGCCTTTCATAACACACCAATGAGCTTATTTTTTGCCAGACGGATCATTCAAGGTCGCCTCTTTTCCAACTCCCGAATCACATCACTGGCAATCCACTTGCTGGTCTTGTCATCTGTGGCCTGGAGCTTCCTTGCCAATTCAATCACCTCGGCAGTTAGGTAAGGCCTTTTCTTCCCCACCTGCCTCATTGCCCAGCTTATTGCTTTTTTTATGAAATTCCGGGGGTCGTTGGCTACCGCAGCTGCCTTTTGGAGCATCAAGCGCAGCTCGTCGTCGGTTACGTTGTTCTTTTGGTGCATGGTGGCTTCGGCTATTAGCACAATGCCTGCCCTTCGGGTAAATTCATGCTCGGAGGGAATCCATTCGTTCACTTTGCTCTTCCAGAAAGGAGTATATACGAATAGGTTGCCGCAGCACTGGTCGCACAGATCCCAGGAATACATGTCTGCCACCCATGCATCCATTTGTTCCGTAGTCATTTGTTTCGGGTCGCCAACCATGCTGGCCAGCACTTTTGCTTCATGAATGTCGGTTTGCCAAAGCTGCATGGCAAGGCTGTGGTTCTTTTTGATGGTTTTGGCTATTTTGCGGAGCTCAGGTGTTTTGATGCCCAGCGCTTTTTCGGATGGGATGCCAAACCGCTCAACACCTTTCTTTATCCCCTCGTTTGCCAGATATTTCAAACCACTAATAACACTTTCTACCGTCTCCATAAATTGATGTTACTGTTTCTGGTTAAACTTACTACTTTGGCAAAATAACCTTTTATCAAACCAATGACTCGACCTACAAACTTAAATTTAGCACTGCTTTTTACCCTTTTAACAACGGCAGTATTTGCTCAACCAGACAGGTGGCAGCAGCGTGTAGAGTACACCATGGACATTGACATGGATGTATCTGCCCATCAGTTCAAGGGTAAGCAAAAGCTCGTTTATTACAACAACTCTCCTGACACCCTCACGAAAGTCTTTTATCACCTTTACTTCAATGCTTTTCAGCCGGGAAGTTCGATGGACGTTCGCTCCCGCACAATCGCCGACCCGGACAGGCGGGTAATGGATAGAATTTACCATTTGAAAGATGATCAGATTGGCTATCAGAAGATCAACAGCCTGAAGCAGGATGGCAAAGTGCTTTCGTATGCTGTAGAAGGCACTGTGCTGGAAGTGAACCTTGCCAAACCCATTCTTCCAAAAAGCAAGGTGACTTTTGATATGGAGTTTGACGGGCAGGTGCCTTTGCAGATCCGCAGAAGTGGCTGGAATAACAGGGAAGGCGTGGAATACTCGATGGCTCAATGGTACCCTAAGATGGCCGAATATGACTACGAGGGCTGGCATGCCGATCCGTACGTAGGCAGAGAGTTTTACGCTCCATGGGGCGATTTTAATGTAAACATCACGATTGATTCCGCCTACATGATTGGCGGTTCTGGCTACCTGCAGAACCCTGAGCAAATAGGTAAGGGCTATCCAAAACCTGGCACTGCGATCAAAAGACCGAAGGGCAACAAGCTGACCTGGCAGTTCAAAGCACAGAACGTTCATGACTTTATGTGGGCTGCCGACCCTGACTATCTGCATGATGTGGCTCAGGTGCCTGGTGGGCCAGCCTTGCATTTCTTTTATCAGGGCGATACGCTCGTTGAAAACTGGAAAGAATTACAAGGCATTGCTGCAAAGGCATTCGACTTTCTGAACAAGAACTTTGGCAAATATCCCTATGATAAATTTGCTGTGGTGCAGGGAGGTGACGGCGGCATGGAGTACCCAATGTCAACGTTGATTACAGGGCACAGATCAGTTCGCAGTCTTGTGGGCGTGACCGTGCATGAAGCCCTGCACAGCTGGTACCAGGGCGTGTTGGGTACCAATGAGTCGCTGTACCCATGGATGGATGAAGGCTTTACCGACTACGCCACGCAGATCACTATGCACTATCTTTTCGACGGGCCAAACGGTGGCAATTACATCAATCCGCTGGAGGGCTCGTATCGTTCTTACTTCTCACTGGCACAAAGCGGCCTGGAGGAGCCTATGTCGACACATTCTGACCATTACAATACCAACAGGGCTTATGGTTCTGCGGCTTACTCGAAGGGGGCTGTTTCGCAGCATCAGTTGAGCTATGTGATTGGTCACGAAACGTTTATGCGGGGCCTGCGCAGGTATTTTGACACCTGGAAGATGAAGCACCCCAATATGAATGACTATGTTCGGATTCAGGAAAAAAACTCCGGCCTGGAGCTGGATTGGTATTATGAGTACTTCGTGAATTCCACCAAGACCATTGACTATGGCATTAAGTCGGTGGAGGAGCAGGGAGAGCAAACAAACGTTACCCTGGAGAGGATTGAAAAAATGCCGATGCCAATAGAGCTGTATGTGGAGTATGCCGATGGCAGCAAGGAGCTGTTTTATATTCCGTTGGATTTGATGAGGGGTGTGAAGGAGCATGATGACCCGAGCATTCCACGCACCATCCTTACCGACTGGCCCTGGACCCATCCGTACTATACCTTCAGCATTCCAAAGAAGCCGAAGGACATCAGGTACATGGAGATAGATCCAACGCAGCGCATGGCCGACACTGACCGAACGAATCAGAGCTACCCCTGGCGCTCGGCTGTGGAGGCAGAAGGGGAGAAGGTTAATAAGTAGGACAATCGAGTGGCCGGTAATCAGTGTTCTATAGAAGGCGTTGCTGAAATTCCCGAATTTTCAAACTGATTAAATACCTGTGGCAATCTGCTTAGTAGGAACAACGCTTACTAAACAGATTGCCACTTTTACCAGGTATTGAGTCCGCCTAAGGGGCTACGGCGAATATGTAAAAGCTGAGCCACCTTTTCACCGGAAATTTCGTATATTAAAGAAGGAAGATTTCGCCATTCGTTCCTTTCTGTATCAAATACCCCCTTTTCTTTGCAGCGCAGCTTTGTCCTGCTTGCTGCGCAGCAAACATCTGACTGAAGCGCAGTAAAAACCAATTTGCTGCGCAGCAAATGCTCCGCACATAGCTATGTTGCACCTCCAGGATAGCCTTAATGAAGCTCCAATATAGCCACATCTAACCCTCAATGTAGCCACATTTACTTTCCAATGAAGCCTTTATGTGTTCTGGGGCTGCTTATGGCCAGCAAGTGATACAGGAAGGGTTTTCAATGGGCTGTTTAACTTGCATGAAATAGCCATAAGGGATGCCATACCCAACGGAACCGGCGTGGAACGATGAATAAAGTCGGCAGACAGACAAAATATCCCTTCCGTAATGGTAGAAGCTATTCCCGCTTCGGCGGACCGATCTGGCCGCTGAAAAATAATTTTATACAGATGAAATTCTATTATTTTCCAGGCATTTGGGTAGTATATTGAAGCCATCAAATAAAACGCTATGCTAAAAATACCATACTACGTGACTACTAAGGGCGAAGCCGGAAAAGCTGGTGGCGGGCAGTACAGGTTCTACCCGGCGTTGCTGCCCAGGCGCAAAGCCACTGAGGAAGATGTGATGACCCATATGGAAAGAGAGTACAATGTCCGTCGATCAACGGTGAAGCAGGTGATCATCGCCCTACAGGGAACGATTGTGGATATGCTGGAGACGCACAACCACGTTGACCTCGGGGAGTTGGGTTTTGTGCGGCTGGAGATCAAATGCAGCGGGGAAGACGACCCGACCAAGGTCACCCGCCACCACATCAAAAAGCCCACACTGCATATTCGGTTAAGCGGCACTATGAAGCAAGCACTTAAATACTTTAGGTTCGAAAAGGCCACCGCCTCTGAGCTGAAAAATGCCGGGGTGGCCAATGCCAAGAAGAAGTGAGGGAGCTTGGCTATTTCAAAACCAGCACAAGAGGGCCGTGCATCAGGTCTTTACCAGAAGGCTGGTGCTGACCACCGCCTGAAGACCAAGGGTTATGCACTGGCCCCTACACGGCTCCATGGGTCGAATGGTTTCGTCGTCATGTACTCCTGCCATTGGATGATCAACACTTTTTGGATAGTCCCACGCTCAATAATGGGCATAAACCCATAGTCGTATGAAAAGTAATAAGTGCCCGATTGGGTAGGGTAAATGGTGGTGAAAAGTTTGAAATCGAATTTCAGCTGGTCAAGAATGTCTTTTCTCACGGTGGCCTTGCCGGTTGGGCACAACGTATAAAGAATTTTTCTATTCCGGCGGATAAGCTTATTGGCTACCTGAATGTTTTTCTCCAGGGCTCCTTTATGACGGTTGTGGTAGGCATTTCGGCACTGGGCATCGCAAAATCGTTTGTCCCACCTGCCTACCAGTGCTTCTCCACAGTGCTGACAGTTATTACTTAACATAATAAGTGTTTTTATAAATACTTATAAACGTATATAAATGCTTACAAACATACTTAAGGTAGAAATATTCTCTCTATTTAGGTCTATGAAAACTGAACAAACTATCGTTTACAATCCGGCAGCCCACGGCAGCACGCCACCTGCCCGGCTGGCCGATCCGGTGGTAAAGGAATACCAGGAGGCGTTAGCCCTGTTCAGACAAAAGCTGGTCATACGCCGGTACAGTGCATCGACGCTGAGCACGTATTTTTATATGTTTCGGGAGTTTTTAAAAGCCATGTACCCGATGCCGATCAGGCAGCTAAGGAAGGAAGACATACTTGCCTATCAGGCAATGCTGGTAAAAGAAAGAAATGTATCCTCTTCTTATCAGAACCAAAGCATCAATGCGATCAAGTTTTACTTTGAAAAAGTGATGGGCATGCCCGCCGGGTATTATGACCTTGAGCGCCCCCTGAAAGAGCAGAAGCTACCGACTGTATTCAGCAAAAAAGAAGTGGCAGCTATTTTGAGTAATTGCCACAATATCAAGCATGAAGCAATCCTGACTCTTATTTACTCGGCTGGACTGAGAATTTCTGAAGCGATAGATATAGAAATCAAAGACATTGATTCGGATAATATGCGGATCTGGATAAGGGGAGCCAAAGGCAAGAAGGACAGGCTCAGCGTGCTTTCGCCTAAAATGCTGGACTTGCTACGCAACTACTACCGGAAAGAAAGGCCAAAGCAATACCTTTTTGAAGGGCCTGCTCATGCGAAATACTCAGTGACCAGCATCAGGAATGTGTTTCACCGGGCCAAAAAGAAGGCGGGCGTAACAGCGCCCGGAACAGTACACACACTGAGGCATTCATTTGCCACTCACCTGCTGGAAAATGGCACCAACCTCAGGTATATTCAGCAGCTACTTGGGCACGGCAGCAGCAAAACTACCGAGATTTACACCCACGTATGCAACACCAACCTGACGAACATCAGTAGCCCGCTTGATTCGTTATAAAAATGGGATTAACTTAAATACGAAATAAAGACAATTGTGCTTGCACAGTTGTTAAGTTCGATTGCTTCTTTCTGAGCGTAAAATCAGCAGTATTTCAAGGTTTCGGGGGTAAGGTCTGTCCTTGTCAGATTAGCAGCCATTTGTGGCATGAAATGAAACTTCAAGTCTTAGCGGTGAGACCGTGCAAGTAA
>NZ_JAVKDF010000066.1:0-27662 GCF_040222385.1 Imperialibacter sp. | reverse complement strand
AGTTGTTGAAGCAGCCTGAATGACAGCACCACCGTTGTTAAAGAATTCGTAGGTGTAGTCAGCAACAGCAGCAACTACTGTGGCACCTGATCCTGAATCTTCAGTAACAGAAGTAATGGTGTAAGAGCCGTTGTTCGGTGTGGGGCAGTTAGAAGCGTTGACCGTAGTGGCAACAACCTCTATTGTGGGAGTAGCTGCAGTTATCTCCACCGTCTCCGTATCAAAGCAGCCATCACCAAGAGAGGCATTGTCCGTTACCAACACAGTGTAAAATCCGGCGGCAACACCCGTCAAAGTAGCTGTTTCTGCTGAAGTATTAAGCACCGGGTCGATGGGGGTTGAAGTGTCTGTGCCGGTATGCCACTTGTAGGTGTAATCAGTACTGCCGCCAGCGTTGGTCACAGTCACCGTTGCTTCACCGTCACCTCCAGTGCCTCCCGGACAAATTGAAGAAGGCTGATCCTCTGCGATCGACAGGGTAGGCGAAACCGCATTGTCGGCGATGTCGAACTGCAACGTTTCAGAATCACAGCTGGAAGATTTGTGGGTAATCACCACATAGTAGGTGCCAGGCATCAGACCACTGAAAGTCGCAGAGCCGTCGGCGTCAGAGTCGGTAATATCGGCGTTGGACGCATCCTGCAATGTGAGGTTGTAGCTCGCCAGAATAGCCGCCTCTGTATTAGCCACCACAGGTGCCCCGGAAGTTGTTATGGAGGCACTGGTAATTGTGATGCTGCCATTGCCAGAGCAGTCTTCCGAGTCAGCCTTAGTTCCCGATCCGTCTATGTCAGCCAAAACCTGGGAGACAGAGGAAGTAAGCACCTGCACACAACCTGTCGATTGGTTAGTTACTCTTACGGTATAGGTACCAGCAGCTAAATTATCTATCTGACGGTTCGTTGTAAGTACAGCACCGCTTACTGAACCACCAGCATACCATTGGAAAGTATAGCCAACTCCAAGCTGAGGAGTACCGCTTACAGTTACGTCAGCACTTAGTGAACCATTGTTGGGAACATCGCAATTTGTTTGATCCGACAGCTTGGTGATAACAATATTTGGCAAAACGGGGCTGTTAACAATCGTAACAACAAAAGGATCTGCTTCGCAACCTGTGGTTGGGTTAGTGGCTACAACTGTGTATTGGCCGCCGTTAAGACCACCAATGGTTTCGGTTGTTGCTCCGGTAACACTTCCACCAATAGCGCCATTGTTACCATTAGAAATTACCGCTCCTCCAGTACCACTGCCAACACGCCAAACAAAGGTGTATCCAGCAGCTGATGGGCTTGCTACAGGCGTTCCATTAAAGCTTACATTAACAGTTGCTCCGCCATTGTAATTGGCAACCAAACAGCTTGTATTGGGATTCTTAACATTAAGTGTTGTTACTGGCTTAACCGGGTTACTGTCAATTTCATAAGTAAGGTCGTTCACACAACCCGTCGCCGTGTTTGTAACCAGCACCGTATACTCACCAGCAGAAAGGTTAGCGGCAGTTTGAGTTCCGGTTGCAAAACCGGTGCCGGCCGTTCCGGCCGTTGCTCCGGTAAACCATTCAAATGTGTAACCAACGGTTACGTCCGGCGTTCCATTCTCAGTGACTGATGCCGAAAGCTGGGCAGTACCAGCTCCACCACAGGAAATGTCTGGTTGATCTTCAGCAATGGAAATATCAGGTATCGTTTTTTCGTCAGAAACCTCAAGGGTGTATTGAGGCGACTCGCAACCCGTAGAACCAGCAGAGTTTTTGGTGGCAACTACTGTGTAAAAGCCAGCCGCAAGTCCTGTAACAGTGTTGCTGCTAATTGCAGGAGTAGAGCCATTCCCAGGGTCAACACCGTTTACAAGTAGGTTTGGTGCGGAAACTACACTGCCAAGGTACCATTCAAACGTGTATTCAGCAGGGTCGTCAAAATTACCAGCTCCATCGTCGACTTGCACGGTAAGCCTGCCATCAGGCGTGTCGCACCCATGATTGGGCTCGTTGGTCGTGCCTGTTACCACAAATTGTGGGTCAACAGAGAGGTCATCCAGTGTAACGTCCTGCTCGAAGGTACAGGTCTTCGCCGGATTGGTTGATTTTACGGTATAAGTGCCGCTCAGGAGACCGGTGAAAGTATGCCTTGCTTTGAGCGTAGCATTTTGCCACATCACTCCAATCTCCTCATCTATTTTGCTGCCGCCCTGCCACAATTCCATCGTGTAGCCAGCGGCGGGTTCGCCCGAAGGCGTAAATTGTGACTCCGATACCACTGTAATTTCACCGTCTCCAACAGTACAGCCGGTATTGTCTACTTTTGTAACCACGGTGTTTGGTACATCCTGCTCCAAATCAATCACAAGGTCGGTAGCCGATACAAAACAGCCTGTGAGGTTATCCAGGAATTTGATAGAATATGTGCCTTCATCAAGGCCGGTGAAAACGCCAGTTTCATTAGTGCTGATAGGAACACCGTTAGTGTCATTTCCAAGGAAAAGCTCAAAGGTGTTGGCGGCAGCCTCGAATGTGATGGCATCCAGAAAGTTACCAACTGATTTGTTGCCCCCGGCTGTGCTCACAGCCTTGTAAAAGAATCTGGTTACATATTGACCAGCTGGTACCACGTAGGAGCCAGAGTATAAACTCCATGCAGTGTTCCCTGTACAAAACTGGTCGATTTCAACATCAGTGGCACCAGGAGCATTGATAAGGAGAGCAATACAGTCTGTTCCCGAGCGACCTCTATGAGCAAATGACCAGTTCATGGTTACACCAGGTACGGTAACTACGTCGAAATAGAGCGTAGCGTCATTATTGGCATTGATTTCAGCAAACTGAGTTCCAGAATAGGCAGGTACTCCCAATGCACCACTTGACCAAATTTCTATTCTGTTGTCAGGCGAAGTTGTTTGCCAGCCAGGCACGAAGGTTGAATTGTAAGTTTTGATTGCGCCACCCACAAAACTTTGCGCAGCGGGGGTTGGGCCAAAAATATCCGGCTGATCGAAACCACCATTTGAGCTACTTGATATAGCAACAGGGTTGCCATTGGAGTCGAACGAGCCAGTGCTTCCCCCGGAAATGGCTGTAGAGGCATCGATTGACCCGTCAGCAGTTGGCCCGCAACCTTTGTTGGAGTTAAGGTTAATTTGGGAAGGGTCTATAGCAAGGTCAGAGGGGATATCGGTTATTGTAATTTCCTCAGTTGTATAACAACCGGTAGCATCTTCGGTAACCTTCAAAGTGTAAATATTACCGGTGAGCAAAGTGGCAATATTGCCGTTATCGCCAGTTACTTTGTAAGCTGGGATATCATTGGTTGTATTTTGTCCAGTGAAAAACTGAAAAGTAAACCCGGTTGTTTCGCCACCGGAAGTCGCAGTGATTGTTCCATTTCCGTCGGCCCGACAGGAAGTGTTGTTTGTAAACTCTGTTTCAATAGCCGGCCCTCCGGAAAGATTCTGGACTTCTACTGTAATCCCTTCGGAAACGCAGCCAGATGAATTGATCGCTTGTACAGTATAAAAGCCAGCCGAAAGATTCGTGACACTTGCGCCGGTGTAGTCGGCGATAGCTTTGATACTATTGCCTTTGTACCATTTGAAGGTAAAGCCCGCCGTAGCACCTCCGCTGCTTGCCGAAACGGCTCCTGAGTTAGGTGCTGTACAACTGGTAACATTAGCGTCTACCTGGGCCTGGACAGTGGGTGCGGTAAGCGTAGAGGTCACTGTTTCTTCTTCTACGGCTTCGCAACCACTTGTATTGTTGATTACTCTGACAGAATAGTTCTGCGCCTTTAGGTTGGTGGCGGTGGGGCCTGTGGCAAAACTTGATGTGAAGTCCACACCCACATACCATAGGAACGTGTAACCGGCTGTCGTAGGCACTCCATTCACATCCACATAGGCCTCAAGTACACCATTGGGGCTGGCGCAATTGGTTACTTCCTGCACCTGGTTGATCACTACAACCGGAGCATCAGTAACCTTGTCTATTGTTACTGTTAGAGGTGTTGCATCGCATCCGTAGGTTGAAGTTGCTTGCACCGTGTAGGTGCCTTCAGCCATGGTGTTGTAGGTAGCGCCGGTATAAACTAAGTCAGCTGCATTAGTAGTTCCGGGGGCACCATTGTACCATCTAAAGGTGTAGCCCGCAGTTACAAATGTAGTGGCCGGAGGTGAGTCTCCGGTAACCAGCACATCATCAATGCTGTAGTATTCGCTGTTGCTGCTATTAATGAATTCGAATATTACCTTTACGGTTGACCCCAAACTGCCATCGGGAATGGTCACCGATGCAGATGTTGTGCCACCAGATATATCGTCAGATTTGTTGAAAAACTCAACTCTGGCGTTTGTTCCCACCTGGTAGAAAGCCTTGACAATGTCGCTACTTTCTAGTGATCCTACCTCACTGATACTCGCCTGTATTTTTACGTTAGAATACCCTGTCGTTGTAATGGCTCCTGATGTCCACGTAATAATCTGATCCGCATCATTTACTTCGAATCTCTTATTTCCGCTACTGTTGACAACTTTTGCATAACCATTTGCACTGCCCGACAGCAGCCAGGAAGTCGTTCCATTGTCAACCGTGACGTTGGTGGACAAATCATTAAATTTCTCTTCCCAGATGTTGACACTGGTGCTGGTAACCGTTGCCGAGCTAATGTAGGCCCTGGCAGACCCGTTGTCAGGAAGTGCGTCATTACAAAGCTCGTTGTCGGTTAATTTATCGAGCATGAAGTTGTAGGGCACGCACTGAACATCAATATAAGCCCACTCAGGAGAACAAAGGCTGTAGCAGCGGCCAACTGGCACGTCACATATTTGATATTGGATAGAGTCTAGTCCGGCAAATCCAACATTTGGGGTATACATGATGTCAAGCGTGGCTCCATCAATGTAGGAAGAGCCGTTAGCTGCAGGAGTTAAAATCGTAAATGTCCACAGTGAATCAAGATCAGGGTTCAAAACAATATCATTAGCCCTTACAGGAAGTAATTTACTGGTGTTCTGTGGCGTGGTAAAATTATCTTCCGCTGTTAGGGGCGGCTGCTGGCCACCACTCAAACAAACAGTTTGTTCGTTGCGTGCACCGCCTGTTGATCCTGTAAAACCATAATTCACGTTGGTGACACCACCGAAAACCGTCGTGATCATGTCTGCCGTGTGGGAAATTCGCAACTCCTCTTCGACATACATTTGAATCGTTTGCGTCCCGTCAGCATTGGGTTGCCACAAAATCACGTAGTCGTAGCAAGAAT
Organism: Imperialibacter sp.; assembly: GCF_040222385.1. Lineage (GTDB taxonomy): Bacteria > Bacteroidota > Bacteroidia > Cytophagales > Cyclobacteriaceae > Imperialibacter. The sequence continues at coordinate 22,410 of NZ_JAVKDF010000066.1, read as the reverse complement.
TATCCTCAACATTATCGAAAGTAGGGTGTATTCTTGGCGTTTTATTGGTAGATAGCTCGTTTGTTTGCGGATCGCAGATATTGCCATTGTATGCCACAGCTGTGTGGTCGTGGGCAGGATCGTCACCAGCTGTGCCTGGGCACTCAGTGTTTCTCCATGTGTCAAATTCGATACCGACCGATGGGACGATTTTATTGGCGAACTGATAGTCTCCAAAACCTAGGCCACCACCTGCACGACCGGTTGCTTCAAAACCTCTGGGATCTGTTTGCAAAACGAAGCCAAATCCGTCAGCGCCACTGCCGTCTTTGTCGCCTGCAAAAATGATGAAATCAAGCCTGAAAGGCTGATTAAGGTCTAATTTGGTATTCCACCAAAGGCGACCGAAACGATTGTTCTGGTCTTGAGTAATGAGGTAACAGCGCTCTGAAAGTGCCGATGCGTCTCCCCTTGTGGTAAAACCATCCTTGTAGTCAGGTATGAAAAAGGATGACGTGTTCGGTAATGGGCTTCCCTCGGTTTTTGGCAGCTGGGCCATGGCCTGAGAAGCACATATAAACAAAATTAGGGCAAAAGCAGAGGTGGCTAGGCTGTGTCGTCTCATGGTATTTTTCGAAATCGTGGCGTTTCTCAAAACTGAAAATACTTATTAGGATAAACTCAAAGGCTATAAAAGCATAGTTTTTTACCTTGAGCGCTTTCCGTTCTTAGATTGTTAATACAATTTAAAGAAAAAGTGTAACCCATCTAAGAGCAAAAGAAGTGAAAATAATTTTTTGAAGAAAAAATGTGATAATTCTTATATGCGTAAGGCATATACACTTGCAGGTGATTGAAAGGGTAATTTAACCGTCGAATATACACATAAAAGTTAAATATCACTGAGCTGGCTGTGTTGTCATCTAAATAGCAAAATGCTCCCGTTTTGACTTCTGGTGGCGTCGTCGCAGATGAAAACGTAGTAGTAAACACCCTGTTCCACCTCATTTCCATTGACCCTGCCGGCCCAATCGTTATTGTATGGTTTCTTCTCCAGAATGGCACGACCCCGGCGGTCGTAGATCACCACTTTACAGTCCTGGTTGAATTCGACATTTTCGACGCTCCAAAGGTCATCTATACCATCTCCATTGGGCGAGAAGGATTTCATTGGCTGGGGAGACTCGTCGGGTATTATGAATAAAGGAATGCTGGCCTGCACCTCACAACCATTGCCATCAAGGGCTGTTACCACGTAGAGGTATTCTCTTTGGTTGGATGCATTCAAAACATCGCCAAACTCATAAGTACCTGTTACAATCGGATTGCTGATAGTTGGGTCATCCATGCCGGTTATCGGCGTCCAGTCAAGTATCTCCGAGGCTCCAGTAACATTGAACTGAGTAGTGTCAAATTCATCTATGACGGATCTGTTCGACACAGCCGTTATAGAGTTTGAGGTATCGAAGTTTACTATGTCCACTGTGCTGTTGATGATACACTGGGCATCATCAATAATTGTCAGAGTGTAGGTTCCTGGATCTATTACGCTAATAGCATTCCCAGTTTCTGAGGTACTCCATGCGTAGGACACAAAGTTGTCGGCCACTTCAAGAATCACTTCATTTTCGGGACATTTCTCGACTCCGTCTGGCGTTTCGATGGCTACAACAGGCAAGGCTCTTACTTCAATTGATTTTGTGGCTGAACTGACGCACCCGGCAATTTCATCATAGCCAGTTGTCAGGTTTACAATGGTTGTCCCTGCTGTTGCGAAGGTATTTGTTGCATTAGCGTTAGTGTTGTCTGTTGTTCCGTCACTTGTAAAATCCCAGGCGTAGTTAAGCGTGAGGCCGGCTTCCCCGGTAGATTCGGCAGTAAATTCGGTATCCACATTCACGCAAATGGCATCCACTGCCGTAAACTGACTTGCTGGAAGTGCCTTTTTGGTGAGCGCCACGGCCACACTTGTAGCAGCACAACCAGTTGCCGCATCCGAAATTTTTATGGCATAGTTCCCACTTGCGCTTGCTGAAAGTGATGTAGTAGTTTGACTGGCGATATCCGCTCCGTCAGCCACCCATTGGTAGTTATAGCCCGTATAGGAAGCGGCTGAAAGAGCTACTGTAGCATCCTCGCAGAAAAGTCCGTTGCCGTCGAATCTGACGGCCACCGGTGGAAGGCTTTTTATCTCAGCTCTTAGCTGCGTAGGGGGGCTCAGGCAGTCCGATGCGGTTACATAACGAAGGGTGTAGATTCCGGCCTTGGCAGGTTGAAAGTTAGCGACACTTAAAACTGCTTCTGTGGATGCGAATCCGTCGGGCCCGGTCCATTGGTAGGATTTAGCTCCGGCAATTGTACCATCAATTTGCAGTGTTTCTCCGGCGCAAATTGGAGAAGGGTCAACAACTCCAGGTGGAGTGGGGGGGGGGCCGCTTACGAGCAGTTGCGAAGAGTTGGCCGAATTGGCGTCACACGCTCCGTCGTTCGACTTGATATTGACTCTAATGAAGAGGCTGCCTTCAGGCAGGCTTGACAGGTTGAGAGATGAAGAGGTCTCTGCCTGAGCTGTAAAGGGCCCGGAGGCACTGGAAGCGGTTTCCCATGTATAAGTATGTCCTATGCTTTTTGTTGCCTCTACAGTGAAATCAGTGCCGGTACAAACGGTGGCGCTGCTTGGAGTTATTGTTGGCAAAATACAATTTCTGTTGGCAATAACAATCAGTTCGTTATTCGTAATACCCGCCGCCAGCAAGTCTGGCTTGCCGTCGGCATTTACGTCGGCGATCTTTACGTTTCTGGTTGCGCTTCCAGCAGGTATATTAAACCGCTCAAAAGTGAGGCCGGTCGTCGACGTATTGGCAAGGACGGTCATATTGTTACTAGTGGTGCTCGCTACCAGCAGATCAAGCTTGCCGTCACCATTCAGGTCGCCAAGGTCAAGCCCCCAGGCGCCGGACGAGACACTAAATGAACTCGCAGCACCGAAGGAGATAGCGCCGCCTACTTCGCTGGTTTGGTTAAGGATGACAGACACTGAATTGTTACCAATTTGAGTAGTGGAGATGTCATTTAGTCCGTCTCCATTTAAGTCGCCAACCACAAGGTTGGCAAGGTTGCCTGAAACTGGCAGCGTGACCGATGGGCCAAAGGCGATGGTGCCGGCACTACTAATATTGGGCAGCACAAAGATGTTGGGCTGTTGAAGTGCGCAAGCTACAATTTCAGGAAATCCATCATTGTTTAAGTCCTTCACATCTAATCCGAACGACCGACTGACACCGATACTGAATTGTGCGGGCTGAGCGGCAAAGCTGAGCGTGCCGACAGTAGATGTGTTTTTGAATGCATCTATTTGATTATCAACCTGGTTGGAAACAATTACCTCTGGTTTTCCATCCCCGTCAAGGTCAATAATAGAAACACGGCTAACGTTCTTTCGGTTGCCAGCGGGGTCCGGCGGAAGGGTGAGCGAGATAGGGGACGAAAAGCTAATGGCTCCCGGTGTACTTGTGTTTCGGAAGGCAAATACTATATCACCCGGAGTTACACCGGCAATCGCTCTGGTGGCCAGCAAGTCTGGCCTTCCGTCGCCATCCAAATCGCCACAAGTAATACTCAAAGTTGCTTCGTTAATGAGTAGGGAGGGTAGATTGAGTTTGGTGAATGTAGTAGTAGTGATTGAGCTTGTATTCCGGTAAACAGGCACTCTCGATGCCTGATCGTTGAAATGTGAAGTTGCTGCGTCAATCACCCCATCTCCGTCAAAATCACAAGCACAAAGATCGTAGGTTCCATTTTGATCGGCCGCAAAACCAACAGCGCCATCGATAGCGGCAGAAAGAAATGAAGTGCCGCCAAAACTCAATGTGAAGAATTCGGAAGAATAGCCGATGAGGCCGTTGGTAAGATTGGTCACCGATACATTGCCAAAGGTTGCATTGCCAGGGATGGTCACCTCAAGTAAATTTGTTGAGGCGTAGGTGACAGTGCCGACACCGGCGCCAAACCGCACCTTGATGTTAGCTGCGGAGGTTGGGAAATTAATACCCGAAATAGTGAGTTTGTCGCCTGCCGCCGCCGTAGTTTTATCCAGATTTGTTATAAAAGGCCGCTGGGCCATCACGTTGAAAGCAAAGAACAGCAAACCGACAATCGTTAACCCAATCCGCCTCATATCCATTCTCTGATTTCTGACACTACGATAAAATTTCCCTGAACTCAAAGCTTGTTTTGATGTCCACCTGATGGGGTTAGACGACAATTTAAAATGGCTGTTAATCATCTTCATTATCATTTAACGGTATATACCCATGCCTTACTTAGTGTGGGACTCTTTCTCAACCTGTCTCTTTCTTTTTCAGCTTGTGGCAAACTTTGCGAACTGTAAATCTGCACATAGTACAAGTTTTTGGGTGAGTGATAGCCTACCTGAGTAAAATAACCCTCATCCAATAAGGTGTCGCTATAGTTTTGGGCGTTGTCGAAATTGGCAAACGCCCCAACTATCACATAATTGCCAGGGGCCATTTCCAGAAGGTTTCTGCCACTTCGTGGTGTTGGCGTAGTCGGAGTGGCCACAGGCACAGTTTCAATGTTTTCAACATTCCGGGGAGCAGCATTTACTCTTGTCACCGGCTCATATTGAACAAGCAACTCCTGGCTTCCATCGGCATGTATTTTCTTGACAGTGAAGCCCATTTCTTTCTGCCCTGAGCTTCCTATCCTAACCAAAGGTTTTTCTCCTTCCTCTGCAATTTCCCATTGCTCGCCGGTGGTTTTGTCCGGTGCAGGTACCCAAATCGTGGATTCCTCCACATCACCATTAGGGAGAGTGTTCCTGAACAAATAGCCAACCTGATCTTCTCCTTTAATCGTTCTTGTCGGCTTGCTACCAGTGTTGCTTACAAGGTTGAAGTTGTTGTTCGGGTCTGTCTCCTCTTTTCTTCCCTGCACACCAATTCTCACACCTTGCTTCCTTAGATCTTCTTTAAGGAGCGCTTCACTCGAATAAGCAGGAGACCATACAGTAGACACCTTTGATGGAAGACCCGGCCCTGAAACCCGCCATTTCAAACCGACTTCTTTCTGTCCATTTGGAGCAGTTCGCTCTTCCACGTTGTCAATGGAGTTAACAAGCGACCATCTTTCTTCAGAATTGAAGTCAGCAACAGGAATAAAGCTTACTGTATACTCAGTGTTTCCCTGGGCGTTTTGTCGGGAGAGTGTTATACCCTCTTCTTTTACGCCGTTAACTTCTCTTTCTATAGGAGCTCCCTCGTTTTCGGAAACATAAATCCAATTGGTTGTTTTTGGTGCGGCGGCAACGTCAGGAGTGGGCTTAGGTGCTTCTTTTTTCACCACCGGTTCATATTCTACCATCAAGTCCTCAGTGCCGTCGGGGTGGATTCGCTTGAGAATTACGCCAAGTTCTTTCTCTCCATTAGGTCCAACTCTCACCGCAGGCTTCTCGTTAGGATCAGCCAACTCCCACCTTTCGCCAGTATTTGGATCGGGAGCAGGCACCCACACAGTAGTTTCCTCAACCGTTCCGTCTGCCAAAGTATTTTTGAATACAAAGCCTACCTGCCTTTCACCGTTAACCGTTCTTTCGGGCATAGTTGAGCGGCTACTTGTCAGCGCAAAATTATGAGCGGCATCTGGGTTTTGGCCAGTAGTCATGTCAACGCCAGAGGCGACCATCCCAGCCTTCATATCGGCTTCGGAGGTATAAACTGGGGACCAAATAATTTTGTCTTCTATGGTGCCATCTTCGTGCTTCACACGCCAAAGTACACCAACCTCCTTTTGTCCATTGGCATTCACTCGCTCCTGCGCAGCTCCTGCATTATTTACCAGCGACCATGCTTCTTCTGACCCAAACTTCGCTTCAGGAATAAAGCTGACAATAAACTCCTTGTTTCCCTGGGCGTTCGTCCTGGTCAGTGTCACACCTTCTTCGTCCTGTCCGGCAGCATTTGTTCTTGAAATGGGTGCACCATTGTTTTCAGAAACGTATTGCCATGAAGAGGCTCCTGCGGGCTTCTTTTCCTCTACAGGTTTTTCAGGCGTGTCGTCAGCCAGCAGCGCACTCTTCTTCTCTTCCGGCTTAGTATTGTTCAACGCCTGTAGCCTTTCTTCCTCACGTTTTTTCCTCGCCTCTTCAAGCGCTAATTGTCTGGCTGCTTCTTCATCTCTTTCCGCTTTTGACTTCGAATGGCTCTTTATGAAGGAAGAAACATGCTCAGCGTGCTCTTTTCTGGTGCCCAGGTGAAGCCCCAGGTGTATTTCATGAGATCCGGTGGAGAAAGTTGCCAGGTCAGAAGAAGGCAAATCATAAGCATAGCCAACCGCCAGACGCTCGGCTATTTTTATGCCCGCCAGTCCCACAAAACCGGCATCTTGCCGATACGAAGCGCCTACCCACACAAGGTGCTTGATGTGAAAGATGTTGGTGACTTCGTACTGGCTATTGCCGACTCCGGAATATTTGTATAATAAGTGCGGCTCCCAGGCAAGGGCATCGTCAAAAAGACTTTGACGATAATTGGCCTTAAATAATATATTGTCGATGGGCGTAACTCTGACCGGGCTCAACGTTTTTTCACTGAGAACGTCGTGCGAGATGAGGCTTGGTAATGAAAAACCGGCATTGAACTTGCCAAAGTGATAGGTGACACCAAAGTCGCTCCTCATATAAAAATTATTATCGAGCAGGTTAACCAACGCAGGGTCAGAACTGTTGCCAATGGCGTCCAAATCCACCGCATTGTTTCCCGCACCTAACGAAAGACCGAACCTCAAATAGTGTTTCCTGTCGAGAGGCAGCAGGTAGCCGCCAGTTACTCTGAATGAATTATCCGTCAACGGCCCTTGCCTGTCTGTACTAATTTCACCTCCCAGTGCGAGTCGGTTTTTTAAAGGAGTATGAAAAACCACGTGGGAATATTGAGGGGCTCCTTCAATGCCAACCCATTGTTGCCGGTGCATAAAATACACAACAGTATGTCCTTCAATACCCGCAAAAGCAGGGTTGTAGAGGTAGGGATTCATGAAGAACTGGCTATAAACAGGTACTTGCTGGGCTTCTGATAGAAAGGGTAAAAAACTCAGAAAAAGCCAAAGTATACGTTTTCTCATGTCAACGCTATTGGATAATATTACTATTCTTTTAAACCAGTTCTCAGTAGCGGGTCAAAAGCAGATAGAAAACAGAAATCGAAATTTATCAAAATTAATTTACTGCTTATAATAATCTTTACAGAACCGGCCTAAAAAAGGCAATTCCTAAAGAATAGAACTCACTTTTAACGCAAGCTAGCGAGATTTATTCTTATAGTAAAATTTCAACTTCAAATTAGATTTTTTTAATTTGAGAGTAAAAATCTGTTTTTAAACCCTAAATTTCGGATAATTGAATAAATCGCCTTCAGGGTTTTCTATGACAAGAACCTCATTTGTTATTCTAGTTACTTTATTTTTAAGCAGTTACCTGGCAAAAGGGCAGATATTGACCGGGCCAAAGGTTGGGATCAACCTCTCCACTATGCATTTCGACGAGAAGCAATATACCCGGGACTACGAGACCGTTTGGAGACCAGGGTTTAGTGGCGGGTGGGTGTTCAACTATTCTGCTTCAAAGTCGACTGTGTGGTCGTTCCATGGAGAATTGTATTATTCCACAAAAGGGAGGACTATTCAGAAAAGAGGTTTGGACTACGTGAAAAACGTAACACGATTCCATAATATCGATATGCCAGCTATGTTCAGGGGCACTTTTCAAATGGGGTCGCTCAAATGGTACGTGAATGCTGGCCCCGCCCTAAGCTATTGGGTGTATGGAAATGGTCAGATATCGTCATCCGAACTGGATGAGGGGAAGGTGGGTACGGTGAATTACCATTATGATTTCACAAAATATGATTCCCCACGCCCGGATGAAAGAGACTATCCAATCGCAAATGGTATCATAGAAGTGCCAAACGCCAACAGACTACAGGTGGGACTCAGTTTTGGAGGTGGTTTTGAGTTTCCAGTGCTGGAGGATCAAATTGTGCAACTCGATTTCAGATACAATATGGGGCACACCAATATCGGGGAAAAGGAAGATAACTTCTTTGGGCTTAATAAGTACAAAGAGAATTTTGAAGGCTCAAACCGGAACGTTGAAATATCACTGGCGTTTTTGTTAGACTACAATACACAGCTCAGGAAAAAAGGCCGCAGCACAAGCAAAGTAAAATGATATGAGAATAAGTGAATTTGAGTTTGACGAAAAGAGCATTGGGAAGGTGAAGGAAGAGATGAAAGCGCTTGATTCCACTTATGTGATCAACGAAACCGACGACAACTCGGACGACTACCTCGAGTTTCTTTTTGTAGGCAAACACAACGGTGCCGAAATGTTGTTTGATGCTGCCTTGTATACTTTACAGCTACATCACGAAAGTGAGTTGTATGATGAAGCTGAAAAGCAAGCCATGAAGAGATTCCCGGAGTACAGGGATTTGGTCAACAAAGGAATAGAGATTCGTGAAGGCGTGTTGCCGGCAAAACTTGAAGAAGAAATAGGCATTTTCATAACTGAGACAATGCTTGATCTCGAAGAGGAGGAGTCAGTAAAGGTGAAAGAGCACATGGAGCTGGACGAGGAGCTTGAAGCCCGTGTGGGAATCGATGTCTGCCTCAATGTAGATAAAGTTACTCCAGCGGTGGTTGAAAAGTTTATCAGCGACTTTAACTCCGGTCAGCTCAGGCTTGATCCCACCCTCTACAGCTTCGAGTCGGATGAAAGCGACGACTAATTAAAAAAAAGGCGGCATGCTTCGAGTGGCCTGGTCAAAGGCGTACAACCATCCGCTACCTTACAAGCACAGGTTTCCGATGGTGAAATATGAGCTGCTTCCGGAACAACTCATTTACGAGGGGACTATCAAAGAAAGTCAGTTGTTCATCCCCGGGCACCTCTCAAACAAACAAATCCTTCGGACGCACGACGCCGACTACTGGCGGAGGTTAAGCAGCCTGAGTCTTTCGCCTGCAGAAGTAAGAAAAACTGGTTTTCCGCACACTGAGTCGCTTATTGAGCGAGAAGTAAACATTGCTGCTGGCACTGTTGAGTGCTGTCAACATGCGTTGAAGCACGGTGTGTCATTCAATATTGCGGGAGGCACACACCATGCCTTTACCGATAGGGGAGAAGGTTTCTGTCTGTTGAACGACATGGCCATTGCAGCCAGCGATCTGCTGGCTAATTCCCTTGCCTCAAAAATCCTGATGATCGATCTGGATGTTCATCAGGGCAATGGAACCGCTCAAATATTTACCGGAAACAAACAGGTGTTTACGCTGAGCATGCATGGTGCAAGAAACTATCCTGCCAGAAAGGAGCAGTCGAGCCTCGATATTGGGCTGGCGGACGGTACTGACGATAAGCTGTACCTTAAACTACTTGAGGCGAACCTTAGAAGCATTTTGGATGACTTTCAGCCTGACTTCGCATTTTATCAGGCTGGTGTTGATGTGCTGGCCACCGACAAGCTGGGTAGACTAGCCTTGAGTCAATCAGGATGCAAAGAAAGAGATCAGTTGGTCTTGCAGCTTTGCAAAGAATGTGGGCTCCCCGTGGTGGTGACCATGGGAGGTGGTTATTCTGAAAAAATCACTGACATTGTGGAGGCGCACGCCAATACTTTAAGGCTTGCACAGGATATTTACTTTTGACCCAAGCTTACAATTTTGCCAGAAAATAGCTTAATTCAATAATGAACGAGCGCAAGCTTTTCAGAGAAAGCGTTTTCATCACACTTGCTTTTGTAGGGGTGCTGTGGTGTATCAAGTCATGGGAGTACGCAACTTCAGTTGACCTGTCTTTTCTTGGCATATACCCCAGGACTTTAAAAGGCTCTCTGGGGATTGTTACGTCCCCGTTTATCCACGGCGATATTCAGCACCTGCTCTCCAATACGTTTCCTCTTGCGATCCTTGGCGTAGGGCTTTTTTTCTTTTTTAGAAAGATAGCCTTCGAGGTTTTTGTTATCGTGTACCTGTCTACCGGCTTTTGGGTTTGGACAACAGCCCGCCCGGCTTTTCATATCGGTGCCAGCGGTATTATTTACGGGTTGGTTTCCTTCCTTTTCTTTTTTGGGCTTATCAAGCGGGATGCGAGGTCGTTGGCTGTAAGCATGATCGTTGTTTTTCTTTACCACGGCCTTTTCGCAGGGATTTTTCCTTTTTCAGACCAGATAAGCTGGGAGTCACATCTATTTGGTGGCTTATCGGGGCTTTTTTGCGCCATTCATTTCAGAAACAAAAATGTTACGGAAGAAGCATTAACGGCAAACCAGGCCATTCAACATGATGAGAACGCCGGGGCAGACCCACCGGTTGATAGCGTTGGGATTCCCGGTGCTGTGCCAGATAAGGTTCAAATACCTCCGAGCCTTCAGATAAGATTCACAAATTCGACTAAAAAGGAAGAAGACGCCAGCGACGATATTATCTCATTGCATTAACCATTGCTGTTCAAATAGTTTCTATATATTTGCCGCTTCTTAATCAAAACTAGAGCGTGAAAAATCTATCCACTGTACTTAGTGTCGTCCTTTTGGCAGCAGTTGCTGTGTTGTTTTATCTGGTGCTTAGCAATAAGAATGCATCTTCAGAACCTGAGGTAGCTAGTCTTGATTCTTCCATTGACAGAATCAGTGGAGATCTTTCGATTGCCTATGTCAACTCAGACACGCTGCTGAGTAAATATGAATATTTCAAGGATATCAGCAGTGACCTCGAAAAAAAGAGAGCGAAGTTGGAGTCTGAGTACAGGAATCGGGCGGAGGGCCTCCAGAGAGAAATACAGAACTTCCAGAACAGCGCCCAGAACATGACGATGAACCAGGCCAGGGCCAAGGAGGAGGAACTCACTGTTAAACAACAAAACCTCTATCAGTATCAGCAAACACTGGGACAGCAGTTGGTTGAAGAAGAGACCAAGCTCAACGAACAACTGTATAATGCTGTGAGCGGCTACCTGTCTGAGTTTAGCGGAAGTAACAAATACCACCTTGTGTTAACATATACGAAGGGGAGTGGCGTTCTTTATGCCGATAAGCGACTCGACATTACCGATGAGGTAATTAAAGGGCTGAACAAAGCGTACCTGCAGTCGAAAGGTGTCATCCCCTCTGACAAAACCGATTCTACTACCACCACCAAATAGGTGTTGCAGTAAAATCTGCTATTTTTTCATGTTAAGTTGATGATTAATGAAATTTTAAGTACAATTGTAACTGTATTTGCCGGCTATTTTTTTGACGCTGCTTGTGAGCCTGCATCTAATTCATTGTAAGCTTTCTAAAGACAATTTTTTTTGGTACTTTGGCAATATTCTGGTGTACTCTGTGTGCCGGAAATGTCAACCTAACTATACTGATTCGTGCTGCAAGCTTTCTTAAAATTTTTAGGAGGTGAGCCGGGCGAGGAGAAGCAAATGTGGCTACTCCTTGGCAAGGGCTTTTTTATGGGCATCTTCCTGGCTACCTATACTGTAGGCGCAGAAACGCTGTTTATCAGCCGAATGGGAGAGGGTTTGTTGGGAATCGCCTTTTTTACTGGTGGGTTCTTAGGCATCGTAAGTACCATTGTCTTTGTTTCCCTCCAACGCAATATTAATTTCTCGAGTCTCGCCATTACCAATACCTTCTTGATCCTGGCGTATGTTACCTTACTGAGAGGAACATATGAGTTTTACGATAGTCCCTGGATCAGCTTTGCCTTCTTTGTGATGATGGGCCCCATAACTGCAGTTACACTGCTGACTTTTTGGGGTGTCTTTGGCAGAATGTTCAATCTGAGAGCCTCCAAGAGAATAATGGGAGGGATTGATACAGGTCAGCTTCTGGCGACTTGTCTTGCTTTCTTTTCAATTCCAGGGTTAAGGAGACTACAGTTGATAAATGATACAACTGATTTGTTGTTTATTTCCATTGCCGGTGCCTTCGGTATTTTTATTTTTACTCTTCTTATAGTTAAAAATTACAACCTTGATGGTGCGACCAAAAAGGTTTCCAGGGAGAGGCCAAATACCAGCTATTCCGACCTATTCAAAAGCAAGTACCTGGGGCTGTTGTCAATGTTTTTGATTTTTTCGGCGTCAGCCAACGTATTTGTTGAATACAGCTTTTATGAGTCGGTGAACGTTATGTACCCGAACGAAACGGAACTCTCCAACTTTTTGTCGTTCTACGACGGGTCGATCATCGTTATTAGCTTCATTATTCAGAGCTTTCTCAACGATCTTATCATAGGTAAATTTGGACTGAAAGTATCGCTTATGGTAATGCCTATTGTACTCGCCGGACTAACAATAGGGGCCATCGTATCGGGGCATATTTTTGGTTTCGAAGTAAAAAACGAAGAATACATCTTGTTCTTTCTTTTTACCGGACTAGCCAGACTTTTGACTGCCTCCCTGAAAGACGCTTTGGAAAACCCGGCCTTCAAGATTTTCTTCTTGCCTCTGGATATTAAAATCCGGTTTGATATTCAATCCAGGGTTGAAGGTGTAGTGAATGAATTTGCTGCACTCATCTCAGGTGCCGCATTGATTGGTCTGGGTTTGCTGAGTTTCTTCAAATTGATTCACTTTTCGTACATCATCATCTTTTTGGCAGTTGGTGTCATATACGTAGCCGTGAAACTCTACGATGAGTATAAGGGAACATTGAAAATTACTTTAACAAGGCAAAAGGAGGCACTTGGATCCAAAGGGAAGAAGAATGAGAATAGTACGGTGAACGTGCTTCAGCGGGAGTTCGATGAGCACAATGCAGAGAGTATTATTCTGTCGATGAAGTTATTTGAGAAGTTGGAACCGATAGAATTCAGAAAGATTCTGGTGGAAACGCTCAAGAGCCCTCATCCCGAGGTTCGTAAATATGCTTATGCCAAGTGCAGGCAGGTAAACAACTTTGAGAAGCTGGCAGAAATCAAAAAACTGGCTTCCTATGAGCAAGAAGAGCAAATAAGGAACCTGGCGATAGAAGTAATTGCGTTCCTGCAGTTGGCTGAAGACTACAAACTGAACGAGGTCAGTATCAGAAAACTTGTTAGGTCTGTTGACAAGGATGATCGGGTATTCGCAGCTCAGGTGTTGGCAAAACTAGACGAAGAAAAGTATATCCCCTTGCTCGTGGAGCTTGCCAGAGACATCAATGTTAATGTAAGGACAGCAGCCATTGCTAGTGCCGGAATTAATAAGTGGCCGGAGCTTTGGCCCATTTTGATTGAGAACCTTCATGTGCCTATTTATTCTAATGTTGCCAAGGCTGCGTTGACGGCCGGGGGGGAAGCGACCTTGCATACCGTGGATACCGCTTTTTACAAAACCGGGCAGCAAGGCAGTACAATGTTCAGAGTTGTGCAGATTCTTGGACGAATAGGCGGCCCCGAGGGGGTTGAACGCCTCTGGAAAAAGATTGACTTCCCTGATAAAGCCATCGTTTCAGAAATCTTGTTATCGCTAAGCTATATTGGCTACCACGCCAAAGACTTTCAGGCGGCACGAATCAAGATTCAGATCGAGGCTGAAATTGGTGACTTGGCCTGGAATATTAAAGTGCTCACTGAAATTCCAACTGAAAATGAAACCGACCAATTGCTCGTTCAGGCGATGGAAGAGGAGAACGCCCAAAACTATGATGATATTTATATGCTTTTGGCGCTTATCTACGACTCTCAGGCTGTGGAGCTTGTCAAAGAGAATATCAATGTAGGCACCAGTGAAAGCGTAACGTTCGCAGTCGAAATGCTCGATATTATCCTGGAGGATGAATTGAAGCCAAAGTTATTTCCGGTTTTCGACGAACTCAAGCCCCAGGACAGGTTGAGCCAGCTCAATGACTTCTATGCACCTGAGACTTTTAGAGGTTATGAGGACTTGCTCCTTTCCATAGTCAACAGGGATTATAATCACATAAACAGGTGGACCAAGGCAGTGGCATTGTACAGGTTGTCCATGATGGATGAAACAAAAGTTTCAGCAGATCTTATTGCCAATCTTTTCAACCCGGATAAGCTCATTCTTCAAACATCTGCCTGGATCATTTATCAAAAGGACAAGGCAGAGTATCAGCGTCACACCAGAAGAATACGCCCGGGTGTTAAGAAAGACCTGGACAGGGCCATAGTGCCGCCAACATTTGTTGAGACAGAGGAGGACCTGCACATGAAGATGCTGCTCATTGAGAAGGCCGTGTTTGTGAAAGGATTGGATTTATTCAAAACGATCCCTGGCTCAGTGTTAACGGACGTGGTAGACGCCTCAGAAGAAGTAAGAATGAGGGAAGGGGTAACCTTCATCAATAAAGGAGATAATGGCAATGCACCAATTTACATTATTGTAAAGGGCAGTGTGCTTGAACAAGACGACAATGGGCGTGAGAGAACACTGGGCAGTAGAGATGTGATCGGTTTCAATAAATTGGTTGAGACAGACCAATTTGAATACAACTATACAACGACCAGCGAGGCGATCTTTTTGACTATTTCAATGGAGGCGCTGTTCGATTTAATGAGCAAAAACATTGAGATGGTTGAGGCAACACTTTTGTCAGTGAAAGACTCTGACCAGATCGAGGCAGAAGATGAGGTGATGGATGAAGAAAGACTGTTGCTTTTTAGTCAATAGTAGGACAATATTTATCGAGTTTTTAAAAGGAATATGAGATTTTGACCTGAAAAAAATGGCAGTTGGAAAAGAAATTATAATTAGTTTTTCCTCAGAAGATAACCATCCAAGGATAGCGGGCGACAGAGGCTGGGTGACGAGCTTTTGTAAGTTCCTCACCACACTTCTTACACAAATAATGAAGGAGGAGCCTCATGTGAGAATGATTGACGAAAATCAGCAGCACCCGGAGGAAATCGAAAAGGCAGCTGTTTTGATTGCCATACTGTCAAATAACTTCAAGGCAGACGCCAAACTGATAAAAGGCATTACTCACTTTGGCGATAAGGCCATTGATGAAAAGAACCTAAGTCTTGCGGGGAAGTCAAGGATGTTCAAGGTGTTGAAACACCCGGTCGAGATTGACAGTGTCCTTCCCAATTACGAGGAAATTTTACCGTACGACCTGTTTCAAATCGATCCAATGACTGGTGAGGCGCAGGAGTACACCCGGTATTTTGGCTCGGAGGCAGAGAGAAGTTACTGGCTGAAATTGGTAGATATGTCGTACGATATTTACCAGATCCTCGAAAAAATTGGATCCACAAAGAAGATTGCAAAAGATACGGTTCCGAAAGAACGCACAGTTTACCTGGCTAGCACAGGTGTAGATATTCTGATTCAACGAGACATTATCAAAAGGGAATTGTTGCGCCATGGTTACAGGGTGCTGCCTGAACAGTCTCTCCCTAAGGAATCCAAACTCCTGGAGGCCATGGTAAAGGCGGATTTGGAAAAGTGCCGTTTGTCGATTCACCTGATTGGGGAGGACTATGGTTATAAGCCGAAGGGCTCTGATCTGTCAATCGTAGATATGCAGAATAAGATAGCCTCGGAATATGTGCTGAAGGTAATCGAGCACAATAGTAAAAGTGCCAATAGAGAGCCTTTTTCAAGATTGATTTGGCTTTCACCCGACATGGTCAATGTGTCGGAGAGGCAAAAGATTTTTATTGAGGACTTAAAGTCTGATGCCGCTGCAGTGGAAGAAGCCGAGGTTCTTCAAATTACACTGCAAGAGCTAAAATCCATTGTAAGGGAGGAACTGCTTACCGGCGGAAGGTTCAAAACAAGGGATCATTACGCAAGGGAGGAGGAAGAGAGCAAAGGCGGGAAAATGATCTACCTGATTTGCGATAAATCTGACGCCGAGGCGGCTCAGCCCATTGCTAAGGCGCTGACTGCCAAAGGATGCGAGGTGATGACGTCCCTTTTTGATGGTGACCTGATCGATTTGCGATACCTGCATCAGGAAAACTTGAGACGCTGTGATGCTTCGCTGATTTATTTCGGAAAAGCCAATCATCACTGGATAAAAGCCAAGCTTCAGGATCTTTTGAAAGCACCCGGGTTTGGCAGAATTAAGCCCTTAAAGGCAAAAGCAATTTATGTGGCAGGGGAGGCCAAAGTGAAGGCTGAGGAGTTTAAAGAAGAAGGCACCCTGATTTTAACCGGTAACGGCGAATTCAAAGCCGATTCTTTAAAACCATTCCTGGAGAAAATTGAAAAGTAAATTATGAGCGCTAGCAACCTTGACCCCAACGAGTCCGACGGAAGACCTGATCAGGTTTCGTCTGGCACTATTTCAAGAGGTAGCACCACTACCTTGTTCAATCCATTCCCTGGCCTTAGGCCATTCGGTGTGGAAGAATCCCATCTTTTCTTTGGCCGTGAGGGCCAGAGTGATGAAGTCCTTGTAAAGCTGGCAGAGAACAGGTTCTCGGCAGTGTTGGGATCATCGGGAAGTGGTAAGTCGTCGTTGATGTATTGTGGACTGATTCCAACGCTCTACGGGGGATTCATGACACAGGCAGGCTCCAACTGGAAAATTGTGGTGTTGCGACCGGGCGGGGGGCCGATCGACAACCTGGCAGAGTCGCTGGTGGAAAAAGACGATGAATACGCAGGGCTGGAAGAAGAGGAACGGCTGATAAGGAAGACGATTACCGCTACAGTGCTCAGGAGTAGTTCTCTCGGACTAGTTGAGGCGGTTAAGCAACTAAAAAAATCGGAAGATGAGAACATCCTGATCCTTGTCGATCAGTTTGAAGAACTCTTCCGCTATAAGAAGACTGAAAGTATGACTTCGTCTCAGGACGAGTCTTCTGCATTCGTGAACTTGCTGATGGAAGCAGTTCATCAGTTCGATGAGCCTATTTATGTCACCATCACCATGCGGTCCGACTTCATAGGTGAGTGCGCAGTTTTTCCGGAGCTCACACAAATGATCAACGACAGCCACTACCTCATCCCGCAAATGACCAGGGATCAGAAGAGACTGGCGATTGAAGGCCCGGTGGCGGTAGGTGGAGGTACCATCGCACCTCGTTTGGTACAACAGCTGTTAAACGACGTGGGAGACAACCCCGATCAGTTACCCATCCTTCAGCACTCCCTGATGCGAACCTGGTCATTCTGGGCCGATAATCACAAGGAAGCCGAGTCAATGGACATCCGGCATTATAATGCTATTGGTACGCTGAAAGAGGCGCTGTCGCAGCATGCCAACGAGGCCTACGACATGCTCTCCAAAAGGGAGAAGCAGATATGCGAGACCATGTTCAAGGCACTCACCGAACGGGGATCAGAAAATCAGGGCATTAGAAGGCCTACCAAGCTGAGCGTCATTGCGTCCATTGCT
The DNA here is from genome assembly GCF_040222385.1 of Imperialibacter sp. Taxonomy (GTDB): domain Bacteria; phylum Bacteroidota; class Bacteroidia; order Cytophagales; family Cyclobacteriaceae; genus Imperialibacter. The sequence goes on along the minus strand of NZ_JAVKDF010000066.1, from coordinate 5,065 downwards.
GGCGTAACCGAGGACGAGGTGTACCGGGTGGTCGATAAATTCCGTGAACCAGGCAGGTCTTTGCTGATGCCGCCTCATGGCAAACAGCTGGAATCTGAGACTGTAATTGACATTTCTCACGAAAGCTTGATGCGCATCTGGACGAGGCTGAAGTCGTGGCTGGATGAAGAAAGCAGGTCGGCTGAAATGTACCTCAAGCTGTCGGAGTCGGCGGGAAGGTATCAGGAAGGGCGGGCCGGTCTTTGGAAAATGCCCGATTTGCAACTGGCCCTTAACTGGCAGGAGGAAAACAGACCTACGCTGGTGTGGGGTCAAAGGTACAACACAGCTTATGAGCGTACGATTGTTTTTCTTGAAACGAGCAAGCGTGCCTACGAAACCGAGCAAAGAAACAAAGAGCTTCTCCAGAAGAGGCAGATACGCCGGTCCAGGATCTTTGCACTTGTGCTGGCTGGTGCTGCGCTTGTGTGTATTTTCATGATGATTTATGCGTTTATTTTGGCGGCTGAGGCGACCAAACAGACCGTCATAGCCGAACAACAGGCTGAATTAGCACAGAAAAACGCCGATGAGGCTCAAATCCAATCGGAGGCAGCCCAGAAGTCCGCAAAAGAGGCCAACGAGCAGAGAATAAAGGCTGAAGCTGCGACAAAAGATGCAATAGAGCAGAAAAATCAGGCGGATCAGCAACGAAGATTTGCTGAGGCTGCTACTCTGGCGGCCGATGCGGCCAGAAAGGATGCAGAGATTGCACAAGACGAAGCCGTAAAGCAAGCAGAGATTGCCAACGAGCAAAAAGACCTTGCCACAGCTGCCAGAATACAAGCGGACGAAGCGAGACAAAACGCTGAAAAACTTCGTTACCAGGCCATTGCCCAGTCTATGGCTATTAAGACCGCTCAGGTAAAGGACACCACATTGAAGACGCTGATTGCCATGCAAGCCTTTAACTTTTTCAGAGAATACAGCGATAAACCCTACAACGGTGATATTTATGAAGGTCTGTACAACGCATGGAAAGGAGAGGAGGGTGAAGATGTAGTGAAGTGGGCTGGCCATACTGCTGGTGTAAGATCAGTGGTCTTTAGCAAGGACGGAAAAATCATGTATTCAGCAGGTGCTGATGGAAGGGTTTTGCGATGGGATATGACCAATGATAGAAGGGAGGGGGTAGATTTACTTCCTAGGCCCAACTCGTCAGTCAACAGGGTGGTCGCTGTTAGCCCCGATGAGAGGTATGTGGCCGTTGGTAACGATGCGCCAGATAACAACATTCAACTGATAGACCTTCGGAACCCGGATAGCCCTAAATTTTTGAAGGGACACAATGGTATAGTGAACGACCTGGTGTTCTTTCCAGACGCCAGTGGTTTTGTGTCAGTTGGAGTTGATGGAAGTATCAAAAAAAGCGATTTTGCTACTTTTTCTCCAATAGCTACACCTGGCAGTAAAGTCGAAAAAATAGCAATTAGCCCAGACGGTAAGGTACTTGCTGCTGGTAGTGCTGATGGCAGTATACTGCTCTACGATTTGTCTAACAATAGTCTGCTTGCTACGCTTAATGTGCGAACAGAGTCTCCAGTAACGTCGCTTGCATTTAGCGGAAATGGGCAATACCTGGCCTTTGGAGATTTGGCTGGTAAGATTACAATCCAGGATATCATTGCAAAGAAGACCCTGGCAGAGTTAAATGGTCACGAAAGTAAAGTTGCAGATTTACACTTCAATAACTTGAATACCCTGCTAGCTTCTGCTGGCTGGGATGGTACTGCTAAGCTTTGGGTGATGAAAGACATCTTTGACTTGCCCATTACTTTGAGGGATCATGGGAAATATGTTAACTCTGTTTCGTTCTCTCCTGATGGACACAAATTGGCAACAGCATCCTTTGATAATTTTGTGAGGGTGTGGCCCACCCGGCCGGATGAAATAGCTTCGAAGCTTTGTCCCGATGTTGATAGAAATATGTATCAAACGGAGTGGAATCAATATGTAGGAGGTGATATCGAGTATGAAATTACATGTATAGATTATCCAAGTGGGGTTGAAGACAAATAGTATGAACCGAAAAATTAGTTTTTGTTGTCTATGCGTAACAGTAACGAGTATTTTTTCAGCCATAACTGATGCATATGCTCAAACGGCGGAGTGTACTCAGAAGCTGGCAAATGCGCAAGCGAGGTTTGATATTGGAAATCTACCAGGAATTCCGGAGGATTTAAAAGGTTGCATAGACTCGAAGAGTTTTTCTCCGGAACAGTCAGTTCAAGCACATAAGTTGATCACTTTGGTTTACCTCTACCAGGATGATCAGGAAAGTGCAGACACTTGGATGGCTAAGCTTTTAACAGTCGACCCTGAGCATAAGCTTGACCCCTCGACTGACCCCAACGAAATAATTTTACTGAAGGAGAAATTTCTCTATAAACCTATTTTTAGGGTCAGTGTAGCTATTTCCGGCAACCAGTCGACATATAGAGAGCTTACAGAATTTGGTCCCGGAAACCTGGAATTCGATAATGTAACGGCATCTCCTGGGATCGGTTTGGGAGGTTCGGCTTTGCTGGAGAAGGAGGTATATCCCGGCGTTGATGTTGGAACAGGCATCTCCTTTCTAAGTCGTGGTTTTTCTATTGAGAAAGAGTTGGTTTATGCTGTTAATAAAATGACAATGGTGGAAACCGAGTCATGGCTTGAAGTCCCTTTGTTTTTGAAGTATACCTACTACGGGGACGGCGACAACAAATGGAATCCATATGTGCTTGCTGGTGGGTCTTTGGGCTATATACTCAGTGGTAAACTTGGTAGCCCTGAACGATCCAATGAAGGTGCAAGCGTAACGGTTGGATCAGTGGATTTAGTTGCTCTTGAGCAAAGGAACAAGTTTAACTACTCTGCCATGATCGGTTTAGGAGCCAAGATTAGACTAAAGACCCATTTTTTTTTCTTGGAAGCTAAATACATATATGGGTTGGCTAATTTAGCTAACGACGACAACCGTTTTGCTGGAAGTTTAGAAACCTTGTATTTACTTGGCTACGTAGATAGCAACTTTAGTTTGAATGGACTGATGGCCACTTTCGGCTACCAAAGGTCAATTTATAACCCCAGAAAAATAAAAAAATAAGCTGAACTACCGATGATGAAGAGAAGATTATTAGACTTGATGCTGTTGGGAGTCTTTGTGTTCGGTTGTACTCCAGACCAATCCAGCCTTCCAGAACCAGATAGGATATTTATTAAGTACTATGGAGGCGCAAAAAGTGACGAGGCGGCTGATTTTTTGGTGGATGATGATGGAGATCTTCGTTACGTCATTTTCGCAGCGAGCAACAGCCAGGAAATAGTTGGTGAAAGAGGAGAGAGCAACACTGATTTCGTTTTGATTTTTGCTGATAAGGCAGGTAATCAAATTAATTCCATTCGATCTTATTTCCCTGACACGGGGGGGGAGAGCGTGGTATGTAAGCCAAAAAGAATTATTAAGGCTACTGCAGGGGGCTTTGTGATGGCAGGAACTATTGAGTATAGTGGACAGAGTGATATGTTTGTTGCAAAGGTGGATGCTGATGGTAATTTGATCGGTACGCCATGGTTCAATAACAGTACACAAGTAGAGGTCGCTAATGATATTGTAGAGGTGAGTGATGGCTTTTTAGTAGTAGGCTCTACTGGAACGGGCAATTCGAAGGAAGCTTTGATGGTCAAATTGGGATTTAATGTAGAGGAGGTCATCTGGACAAAGGCGGACGGCTATGTCGATGTTTCTGACGAGGGCATTTCGTTGGTACCGACGCAAAATGGAAATAGGGCATTGATGATAGTTAACACTAATCAACCTATAGATGGAGAGGGTGGGGTGTCAAATGGGAATTTGGCTGTTTATGACTTTGAAACAAATACTACTCAGGCACCAAATCCGGCTTTGCTTGGCCTGCTTGGTCTTGATGAACTCAATGAGGTGGCGGTTCGAGTGAGGAAGATCTCTGATAGTGAGTTTTACCTGATTGGTAACTCGGTAGGTGTCAATTCCACGCTAACCAAACCGTTTTTTTTAAGATTTATTACTAGTTCGTCCTCGGCAAATATTGTTGCTGACAATATTTTCGACGACTTGGCAGGAGTAACTGTGGAGGATATCTCCCGCAACGTAACAGGCGATTTCCTGATTGTTGGAAGTGGGGTCATCAATTTAAGCAATGGGCTCCAAATGCTCCTATGTAAATTAGATCCTTTCGGCGTATTGGATATAGGGTTTGGAAACGGCGGGAGCGGTTTTCCAGCATATCAATTTGGATCATTGGGGGATGAGACTGGTGCGGCTGTTTCTGAACTTCCGGATGGCGGCATTGGCCTGCTTGGCACGATTGCGCTTGACAATAATGCCAATACACTTATTGGATTCATCAAAACCAATAGAAATGGAGTATTGAGAAAATAATAGTACAATTCCATTATTGAATTTCACTTTTTTGCTAGATTTACAAAGAGATTTAAACTCATTCATTATGAGAAAGTTATACGTTAATATTAGCCCACTATTTTTTGTCTGTTTTATTTTTTTCTCCTCATTTAGTACCAGAGCACAGGCTCCCCTTTTTGTAAGTGCTGTGGTGGAGAACGCTTCGGCTTCCGACGTCGTGGTTACTTTTGATGATAATATGGTAGAAACGGATGGTGACGGCTGGACTATTTCTGGCGTATCGGGTTCGCCTACAATTAATTCTGTTTCTGCAAGTGGGGTCGACATTACTTTTACACTTTCTGGCCCTGTTGCCGAGGGGGATATTGTGACTATATCTTACGATAATGGCACTGGAGATGCTGCAGACGACGATCCAACACCATTAGCAAGCTTTGGCCCAAGTGGAGTAACAAACAACGTGGACGGAACTGGCCCTTCTTTTGCGAGCGCTGTGGTAGAGAATGCAGCGGCAGACGAGCTGAAGGTAAGCTTTGATGAGGCAGTTAATTTGACAGTGGCAGACGGATTTTCTATAAGTACCTCTTCATCAGGGGCAGTTATCACTGGAGTGGGTGGAGGTAGTGGTACCACAGAGATCAC
>NZ_JAVKDF010000065.1:0-1743 GCF_040222385.1 Imperialibacter sp. | reverse complement strand
TAAAGTGAAGCCAGGCGGATACATCATGGCCGACAACGTGCTCTGGAGTGGTAAGGTGCTGGAGAAGAACAGAAAAAAGGACGACCCTGATACGCTCACTATTCTGGCATTTAACAAAAAAGTAGCTGACGATCCCCGGGTGCAAAACGTATTGCTTCCAATCAGAGATGGCCTTATGATGCTCAGGAAGAAATAAATGCTTTAACTATTACTTTGCTGCAGGCAATGTAATAAGTTGGAGTCCAGCAAGATATACTTCATAGTTTGGTGATAACTGCCTGAATACTAGCAGCTTACTTTGGAATTGGCTATTCATTTGTAACTTTGTTTCGAATATTTCCCAACTGGTGTATGCTGGCAAAGTGCCATTTTCGATTCCTTCTCTTAATTATTATCTTCTTCCCGGCCACTGATGGGCTGGCCGATAGCGCCGCACCAAGAGTTCCATCTCAAATGGACTTTGCGGGCATGAAGCTCAAGATCACCGATGCGGCACGATCCGATATCCAGCAGCAGGTAGATGCACTGAGAGCCTCCGACAGGTACTTCCGCTTGAGGCTCGACCTGGTATTGCTGTACTTCCCCATTATAGAAAGAGTAATGAAGGAAGAAAACCTGCCCGACGACATCAAATACCTGGTAATACAGGAGAGCGGCCTGGTTTCCGATGCTGTTTCTTCATCGAATGCGGTTGGGTTCTGGATGTTCAAAGAGCCAGCCGGCCGGGAAGTGGGCCTCCGCATTGACAAATATGTGGACGAACGGCTCAATATAGTTTCCTCTACCAGAGGAGCATGCAAATACATTAAGCGCCACAACTTCTTTTTTAATAACTGGGTTTACTCAGTGATAGCCCATAACACAGGGAAGACCGGCGCTGAAAAGCACGTGAACAAATCCAACTTCGGCGCCGACAAGATGACCATTGATAAGGACACACACTGGTATTTTAAGACTTTTCTGGCTCACATGATCGCCTTTCAGGACGAATTGGGTGGGCGACCCTCGTCAGGCCTTGAGCTGAGAGAGTATACAAAGGGAGCAGACAAGCCGCTTGACAAAATATCGAAAGAGCTGAAGGCAGACGAGGCTCTGGTATTTCAATACAACAAATGGTTAAAGAGAGGCCCGGTACCCAGTGAAAAGGAATACTCGGTGATCATTCCTGTGCAAAAAGGTGAAAAAGTGGACCTCATTGCCAAAAATGAGCAAAAGCAAACCCCGGCGTCCTCTCCTTCCGGTGATAGCGAAGAGATAGTGGCACCCGAAGAAAGTGGCATATTGATTCAGGAAAAGTACCCTGATTTGAAAAAAACCATCGACAGCCGCATTGCTTCATTCATAGTGGAAATAAATGGTATTCCAGCCATTATCGCTACAAAAAGTGATGACCTGAAAACGCTGGCGGCCAAGTCAGGGGTGGAAGTGGCAAAGCTTGAGAAGTTCAATGACTTGCGTCCAAACCAGGCGCTTGAAGAAGGGCAGGTCTATTACCTTAAAAACAAACATTGGAGGTCGAACATTTATTATCATACCGTCAGGCAAGGAGAAACGCTTTGGGAGGTGTCGCAGGAGTACGGCATTAAGCTCAATCAGCTAGCGAGAAAAAACAGAATGTTTACTATCGACAAACCTGAGGTGGGCCGGGTGCTTTGGCTCAGGCAAAGACGACCCTCTTCAGTGGATGTAGAGATAAAAGATAACAGTGAAGACTATTTGCCGGCCATTGTCAAAAGTGAGCCT
>NZ_JAVKDF010000064.1:0-1743 GCF_040222385.1 Imperialibacter sp. | reverse complement strand
TAAAGTGAAGCCAGGCGGATACATCATGGCCGACAACGTGCTCTGGAGTGGTAAGGTGCTGGAGAAGAACAGAAAAAAGGACGACCCTGATACGCTCACTATTCTGGCATTTAACAAAAAAGTAGCTGACGATCCCCGGGTCCAAAATGTATTGCTTCCAATCAGAGATGGCCTTATGATGCTCAGGAAGAAATAAATGCTTTAACTATTACTTTGCTGCAGGCAATGTAATAAGTTGGAGTCCAGCAAGATATACTTCATAGCCTGGTGATAACTGCCTGAATACTAGTAGCTTACTTTGGAATTGGCTATTCATTTGTAACTTTGTTTCGAATATTTCCCAACTGGTGTATGCTGGCAAAGTGCCATTTTCGATTCCTTCTCCTAATTATTATCTTCTTCCCGGCAATTGATGGGCTGGCCGACGTCGCCGCACCAAGGGTTCCATCGCAAATGGACTTCGCTGGCATGAAACTCAAAATCACCGATGCGGCACGGTCTGATATCCAGCAGCAAGTAGATGCCCTGAGGGCTTCCGACAGATACTTCCGCTTAAGGCTCGATTTGGTGTTGCTGTACTTCCCCATTATAGAGAGAGTAATGAAGGAAGAGAACCTGCCAGATGACATTAAATACCTGGTAATACAGGAGAGCGGCCTGGTTTCTGATGCGGTTTCTTCATCCAATGCGGTTGGCTTCTGGATGTTTAAAGAGCCAGCAGGCCGTGAAGTGGGCCTCCGCATCGACAAGTATGTGGACGAACGGCTCAACATAGTTTCCTCTACCAGAGGAGCCTGCAAATACATTAAGCGCCATAACTTCTTTTTTAATAACTGGGTTTACTCCGTAATAGCGCACAATACAGGGAAGACCGGCGCTGAGAAGCATGTAGATAAATCTAACTTCGGTGCGAGTAAAATGACCATCGACAAGGACACTCATTGGTATTTCAAGACATTTCTGGCGCATATGATCGCCTTTCAGGACGAATTGGGTGGGCGACCCTCGTCAGGCCTTGAGCTTAGAGAATACACAAAAGGAGCCGACAAACCCCTGGACAAAATCTCGAAAGAGCTGAAAGCCGACGAGGCACTCGTATTTCAGTACAACAAATGGCTAAAGAGAGGCTCCGTGCCAAGTGAAAAGGAGTACTCGGTGATCATTCCTGTGCAAAAAGGCGATAAAGTTGATCTCATTGCCAAAAATGAGCAAAAGCAAACCCCGGCGTCCTCTCCTTCCGGTGATAGCGAAGAGATAGTGGTACCCGAAGAAAGTGCCATATTGATTCAGGAAAAGTACCCAGATCTGAAAAAAGCCATTGACAGCCGCATTGCTTCTTTTATCATTGAAATAAACGGCATTCCGGCCATTATCGCTACAAAAAGTGATGACCTGAAAACGCTGGCGGCCAAGTCAGGGGTGGACGTGGCAAAGCTTGAGAAGTTCAATGACTTGCGTCCAAACCAGGCGCTTGAAGAAGGGCAGGTCTATTACCTTAAAAACAAACATTGGAGGTCTAACATTTACTATCATACTGTCAGGCAAGGAGAAACGCTTTGGGAGGTGTCGCAGGAGTACGGCATTAAGCTCAATCAGCTAGCCAGAAAAAACAGAATGTTTACTATCGACAAACCTGAGGTGGGCCGGGTGCTTTGGCTCAGGCAAAGACGACCCTCTTCAGTGGATGTAGAGATAAAAGATAACAGTGAAGACTATTTGCCGGCCATTGTCAAAAGTGAGCCT
>NZ_JAVKDF010000063.1:0-1607 GCF_040222385.1 Imperialibacter sp. | reverse complement strand
CATAGTGTCCAAGATCCTGTAGCAATTGACTTTCAACCAAAGCCCGGAGCTGTGGCCCCATGATTGTCGAAAGTCCAAGGTCAGTATGATCAGCACTCATTGTCTAGGAGTATTACGCACAACGCCTCGGTAAAATGAGTGTGGGAGTTTTATGCAGCTCCGCTTCCACTACATCTTAGCCACGCCGATGATAAATTTATAATTTGTGGCGGACAATCCAAGCCAACTAGCTTATGATTCCAGGTGAAGCCCACATTCATTTTTACCGTCGTGTTACACACATTTCTCCTACTACTTCTCCCAAGGTTCTGATGTCCGAATCTCATTGAAAGCTTTATATAATAGGGCCATTAAAGCTGGAGAGCTCGTCGCTAGCACTTCGTTAATCTCGGTATATTTCTTATTCAAACCCTTCTCATTGGAGCAACTCAACAATAGCCTAAACACATTTAGAATTTCTGAATCAGTGCGTGTCTCTAGTTCCGCCGCAACATTAGTAGGGTCTGCTAAAAGTTTGAGTAAGAGACCAAACCCGTCTACATCATCCCTGTTATACCACTTGCCGTCCGAACATACGTCTACATATTTTTTGTAGAAGGCAGACTTATTAATTGTGCTAAGATTGTAGAAAAAGAAGATAATCTTTAATTGATCATGAACTCCATTGTAAGGTAACATCCCAGTTTGCTTATCAGCTCCAAACACTTCAGCTAGTTCATTAATCGTATTTGGAAATGCGCAAAAGAAATCCAGTTCTATTTGGCTATTGTGAGTAGTGTCTGCTGCCAATCTAAGTAAATGAATAAATTTATGGCTTGGCCCGACAAATTCTTGTTCTGGACACTGGCCAAAAACTTTGAAAGAAACGGCGCTTAATACGATTAATGCTAGAGTCTTCATGACAAGGTACTTGTGTTTCAGCTGCCTTTTTTGTCCCGCCATCTACGAAGCTGCTCAATTTCTGCCCTTAGTACATTAAGTGCTCTTTCCTTGTAATCAAATGTGGCAATTTCAGCTTCGAGCAACATAATGGTCTTGTCTTCATTGTCATTGTAAAAAAGACTCGGCGGTGGTACCGCCACCTTTTCGTTTGAAATATAGGGAAAGTAGTAACTCCGTGATAGACTACATGATTCGATGGTGATTGATCCGTCGTCGTTAGGGGTTGCATATACTAGCCACATATAATCACTCTCTCTAGGAGCGCTATAGCAGTAGCCTTCCGGTTTTCCGTGGATCAGTGAGTCAGAAGGGTTGCCCTTAAAAAGTTCGATAAGCTTGAAGGTGTAAGTGCCGTCGTCATTGAGTTGGTCAACCGCACCGACAAATATTAGCGGAAATATTTCAAAGTGTTCTCGCTGCACCTTTTTCAGGTCTTTTACTTCACGGCAATCGCAAGCCATGGAAGTAGTCCAACAGAAAACCAGCAAAATTACTGAGATACTATGCGTCATGATACTTGTGTGTAACGACTAGCTATGCGGCGTGGGGATTGGTATGAGTTACCGCTGCCGTCCGCAAATAGCCACGCCGATGAATAAAAATACACAAAGTGGCGGGGACTACAATCCCCACTGCCATTTCCTTACAAGTAAAGCCCCATGACG
>NZ_JAVKDF010000062.1:0-2854 GCF_040222385.1 Imperialibacter sp. | reverse complement strand
GATAACGCCCGGCTATGGCGAGTGGGGTTGTTTTATGCACTTCGCTGCCCACTTGCGCATAGCCACGCCGATGATAAATTTATAATTTGTGGCGTACAATCCAAGCCAGCATCCGTCAGTTTAGCGGCGAGGGCCCCATTCGCTATAGCCCCTTGTTGGCAGACTTTTCCCTTCTGAAAATTTCTACTCCACCGCTTCCAACTACTGCAAAGCATTCGTCATTGGGGGAGAAAGAAAAACTTAGATCAAAATTTTCCAGACGTTCGAGTGGTACCACTTGCAGGTAATTACTATCGTCTTGATGCTTTATAAAAACCTCTTGATCGGCCCCGTCTTTTGAAAGGAAAAGCAGGTAGCCGTCAGAAGTCCTCGCTTTGCCAACTGGGTTATCCCAATTAAAAATCTCAATCGGATTTGGGTATTCCTCAGTGATATAATGGGTAAAGTCCGAATAACCTACAGATTCTGGCAAGTTGCTACCAAGTCTTGTTATTTGCAGTCCGTCTGCGAAACAGGGAGTGATCGAATAGCCGTCGGGAGAGGTGACAATTAGCTTGTTTTCATCCGTCCATGCAGCACCATAGACACCCGCAGCACTAACCACTCTTTCTTTTTGCCAATTCGCCATTCCTATGTTTGCCAACGCCTGCCTAAAATGAGTGTGGGAGTTTTATGCAGTACTGCTTCCATCACCACTTAGCCACGCCGATGATAAAATTAACTTTTGTGGCGGACAATCCAAGCCAGCAAATGCTTGAAAACCAACGAAGCCCACATTCATTTTTAGGCCTGTGTTGGGCTTTCGTTTTTCATTTTATTCGGCTTAGGTCTCCGCCGTCAAAGCCAGTTGTTATCACGTCTACATTGGCTAGCTGACTGTTAGTAAATGCGTCCGAGCTTAAGTAGTCCGCCAGGGACTTCACAACCAGTTCAAGTACAGCCATCCAGTCTAGATGGTCGGTCAGTTCCGTTGGAATTTCCAAGTATTTATTGGTCGGTTCGAAATCGACTTCGATTGCCCAGTCATCGTTGTCTGGATCATATTCTTTAGCCCCAATTAAATAAATCATGTATCCTTCGGTTGTCTCAAGAATTCCGAAATGACATGCTTCAATTCCTTGAAGGTCAGTTGCTAAAATTTGGTTGTTTGAAATCCAGTCAGCAATTAGGTTCTCTAGTTTCATTTCTTGTTGTACGTTTGAGCAGCCGAGATGTCCGGTTAGGCAAAAAGATAAAAAACACGCAGTAAATAATTGTCTCATTACGTTCCGGGAATGAAGCCCAACGTCTGCCTAAAATGAGTGGGGGAGTTTTATGCAGCTCCGCTTCCTACCCATCTTAGCCACGCCAAATCTAAAATTAACTCTTGTGGCGAACATTCCAAGCCAACCGACCTTTGACAACCGATGAAGCCCACATTCATTTTTAGGCCTGTGTTGTGAGCTTTTTTCTAGTTTCTGCTGAGTCCCCAGCTATTAAGGACAGAATCCGCTTCCGCTAAATCTAACTGCTCCGACACGCTTGGTGGAAAGGCACGATAATAATGGGTGATTAATTTGCAGTCCCATGTCTTAGAGCCAAAGCTATAGAGGTAGATTAGTCTGCTAGACACACTGTCATTGTTGAATTTATTGTAAGAGTCCTCTTCGGCAATCAGTCGTCCGTGGTCTATTGTCACTTCCTTTGCAAAGTGATGGGCATCCTTTCTCGACAGTCTGTGTGAACCGTCCATCCATACCGCACCGGTCGAGTCTAGATCATGAGCAATCCAATCATCTTCGATTTTTGGAAGGCCGAGTTCACCTCTGCGAATATTGAACGATCTCCCAAATTCCTCCGCAGCCGGCCAGACTTTAGTCCTATTTTGAATGCATCCAGTAACTAGTCCAGCCATGATGATGGCAAGAGCTATCGATTGTCTACGTCCCATTACGTCCATGCATATTGCTCACAACGACTCGCTAAGATGAGTGTGGGAGTTTTATACAGTTCCCTCTCCACTAGCACTTAGCCACGCCGATGAATAAATTTAACTTTTGTGGCTGACAATCCAAGCCATCAATCCTATGAAAACTGGAGAAGCCCACATTCATTCTTAGCGTCGTGTTAGGCATTTTTCAGTTCCCGTCCTGCTTCTTCTGCCATTCCAGAAAAGGCTTCGGATCGGCTCCACGATAGTTGAATGACCCAACCAACTGATCGAACGCAGGCTGGTAATTCAGGTAGTCGGATTTATTGAAAGTTGAGAAGCTGAAAACGATGACCGATAGTTCGGTTTCTAAATAAATGACTTCCTCTTTGAAGCGGTCACCCAGGCTAGTAAAGGACAGCATTGTTGCGTCTATGATTGCTCCAGACTTACCAACAGCGATTTGCTCAAATGTCAGGTCTGGATACTTGACCTTGAAATTCTTGATATCGCCATTTACGAAAGATTCCAGATTCTTGTTGTCAGGACTCTTGTCATACCCCATTGCGTACATATAACTCTTTGGGTTCTTGTCAGCGTCGGCTTTTGCATAGAAGAAAGAGGCTAGCCCAATCTTGGAAGCAAGCTGTTTGTCATTCACCCAGCCGTCGGGTGTCGAAATGGTGAAGATGTGTCTATCACCGTAGATGACGTTCGTCTCGGGTTGGCTCTGAGCAACCGAAGCCAGGGTCAGAAACGACAAAAGTACGAGTGTTGAATATCTCATGCAGATCTTATAATGCCTAACGACTAGCTATGCGGCGTGGGGATTGGTATGAGTTACCGCTGCCGTCCGCAAATAGCCACGCCGATGAATAAAAATACACAAAGTGGCGGGGACTACAATCCCCACTGCCATTTCCTTACAAGTAAAGCCCCATGACG
>NZ_JAVKDF010000061.1:0-2556 GCF_040222385.1 Imperialibacter sp. | reverse complement strand
TGGATACTACGGTTCTAACTATGCCAGTGATATCGGTCGAGCTGTGCCAGTGATTTCGGTTCAAACCGTGCCAGTTTGGACTGTTATGACTTAGAGTAAATTATGGCATTACGGTTCTAACCGTGCCACTCTGGGGTAAGCGTTTTATACTCGGCTCTTTAAAAAAGAGCCGATATGTCTAAAACCCTTGACCCGATGGATTTACAACAAATAATAAGACTACACCTTGATGGACTGAGCAATCGCAGTATTGGTCAGACCTTAGGAATAAGTCGCAATACTATCAATCGTTACCTTCAGCTTTTTGATGGCAGTGAATACACACTATCGGAGCTTTTGGAGTTTGACCAGACCACTCTTAGGGAGCAGTTTACTGTCAAAACCACGATAGATAATGAGCGCTTTGATGAGTTGATGCGCTATCTGGGGCATGTCCATCAACAGCGCGCCCACCCTGGGTTTACCTTCCAGTACCATTATCAGGAATACAGGGCCAATAGCACACATCCATATAGCTACACACAGTATATGGCTCATTATCGGGCTAAATATGCCAGAGAGAAAGGTTCTATGAAGCTAGATCATAAGGCAGGTCATGAGATGTTCGTAGATTTTACCGGCAAAAAGCTCTCAATCGTAGATCATCAAAGCGGAGAGATAAAGGAAGTAGAAGTATTTGTAGCCATCCTGCCCTGTAGCCAATATACCTACGTGGAAGCCTGTAACAGTCAAAAGCGTGGCGACTTTCTTTCTTGTTTAGCCAATGCCTTGGTGTTTTTTGGAGGCGTTCCCAAGGCTATTGTAAGTGACAACTTGAAGTCGGCAGTGACCAAGGCCAGTAAATATGAAGCCGACATCAACCGATCACTCAAAGAGTTTGCCCTTCACTATAGCTGTGCTATCAACCCTACACGCAGCTACTCCCCTCAAGACAAAGCATTGGTGGAGAACGCTGTACACCTGGTTTATCAACGTATTTTTTATCCCATAAGGCAGATGACCTTCTTTAGTCTCGGTGATCTGAATGCAGAAATTAGAAAACATCTCAACACCTATAATGACCTGCTTTTTCAGCGCAAGGAGGCTAGCCGTAGAGAACTCTACCAATCACTGGATAGAGGCTACCTAAAACCCCTGCCAAACGATCAGTATCAACTCAAGAACTATACACGGGCCAAAGTGCAGAAGATGGGGTATGTATACTTCTCACCCGATAAAACCTACTACAGTGTACCTTATCGATACATAGGCAGCCAGACGCAGATCCATTACACCAATGATTGGATAGAAGTCTTTTACAATCACCAGCGTATTGCATCACATCATCGCAATCCCGTAAAAGGAGCCTACCTCACCAATAAGGACCACCTCAGCAGTGCTCACAAGGCTTATTCGCAGTGGAGCCCTAACTTCTTTAGAATGAAGGGCGGTACGCATGGAGAAGCTGTTGAAGCTTTTATGAAAGGACTATTCGCCAATGCAGATTACCCCGAGGTAAACTATAAGCGTGCCAATGGCATCCTACAGATGGGCAAAACATATGGCAGTGAAAAACTCAATAAGGCTTGTCTTAGAGCCTGTGATCTGGGCGAGTACAAATACACTTTGGTCAAAAATATATTGGCCAACAAGCAGCAAGAACTAGAACTGGACTTTGACCAATTGCATAATCAAACTCCACATATTCCTACTCATGATAATATTCGGGGAGCAGATTATTACCAATGAAACTTTAAAATCAAAGCAATATGAACAACACACAAACTTGTAACAAACTACGTACTATGAGACTACAAGCCATGGCAGATTTGCACGAGCAACACCTTGCTTCCAGCCAGCACACTTCAATGACCACAGATGAGTACCTAGGCTTACTCACCGATCATCAGTGGGAAGCCCGGCAGCATCAGAAAACAAGTAGATTACTTAAACAGGCTCATTTTAAGCAAAGAACCACGCTGGAAGAAATCAATTACTCACAGCAGCGGAACCTGGATAAGAACATGTTTCAACGGCTGGCAACACTCGATTTTATTACCAAAAAGGAAAGTCTGATCATTACAGGACCATCTGGGTTGGGTAAAAGCTATATCAGTCAGGCACTAGCTCATCAAGCCTGTATGCTGGAATACAAAGTGCTCTACCAGAATACCGGAAGAATGCTCAAAAAACTCAAACTAGCCAAGGTCGACGGTACCTACCTGAAGGAACTTAAGAAAATCAATCAGGTAAACTTGCTCATACTAGATGATTTTGGACTACAATCGATGGATAATCATGCTAGAGAAACTATGCTGGACATCATAGACGACAGGTACCAGCAGCAGTCCACCATAATTGCCTCTCAAATACCAGTATCGGCCTGGTACGAAATCATTGGAGAGGGCACCATTGCTGATGCTATCCTGGACAGATTAGTCAACTCTTCACATCGCATCGACCTAAAAGGAGAATCCATGAGAAAACTTAAAGAAATTTGATAAATTAATACCAATTTACGCCTTCCTCAGAGTGGCACCATACCACCGAAATCACTGGCACGGTTAGACCGATATA
>NZ_JAVKDF010000060.1:0-2996 GCF_040222385.1 Imperialibacter sp. | reverse complement strand
ACTTACCAAATCAGTGACGTTACGATTACTCATAGTGGCGTATCTCCTTTGGTTGGTTTATTGCTTCGCAACAACAAATCAACCAGATACGCCGCTTTTTTTCAACCTGCCTCAAACACCAGATTCAATTATAACTCAACGCCATGAGTGCCGGTAGAATTAGAAATTGTACATAGCTTGACTGTGGAAAATACTTAGTTGATAGCTGTTGAGGAATAACCTCACTCCCGGACTATGGAAGAATTAGGAATTAGCGACGAATTTTTAGCACTGCTGGACGCTGCAGTGGATAGCATACTTGTTATCGACGAGAAAGGCATAGTTCGCATTGCCAATCAAGCCGCAGAGAGATTGTTGGGCTATGAGCAGGCTGAAATAGTAAGTCGCAATATTAAACTCTTTATGCCCGCACCATTCCGAGAAAATCATGATGGTTACCTAGAAAATTATCTGAGAACCGGGCAAAAAAAGATCATAGGGATAGGGCGAGAAGTTCAAGTCCAGAGGAAAGATGGGTCCATTGTGGATATCCATTTAAGTGTGGGTGAATGCAGCATCGGAAGCACTGCGTTGTTTATTGGGATAATCCGTGACTTGAGTGAACAGCGGGCTAGTGAGTCAGCGCTGGCCCATGCCGAACACGAAATTCATGCACTCGTCAATCAGCTTGCCCATGTGTCTAGAGTTGGTGTGATGGGTGAAATGGCCTCCAGCATTGCTCACGAGATAAACCAGCCGCTAACAGCAATATCGACTTACGCACAGGCAGGAAAAAGACTTCTGGAAAGTGACACCTCAGCTATTGAGGACATTTCATCCACTTTGCAAAAAATTCATCACCAGTCTCTGCGTGCCGGCGAAATTCTCCATAGCATGCGCAATTGGATTCGGGAAAAAGATATCACCCGACAGTCTTCAGACTGTAACTCACTGCTCTTGGAAGTCGTCGATATCGCAAATATTGAAGCTAAGAAATTCAATATCGAATTAAAGCCTATCCTGGACCCAGAATTACCATTGGTTATGAGCGATCCCGTTCAGATTCAACAAGTAGCTCTTAACTTTATTAAGAACTCGATAGATGCTGTCAGTGAACTGAATCTCACTAGTTCCGATCCAAGAAATACAGTACTCATTAAAACCGAAGCTATTGAGAATGACAGAATTCGAGTAACTGTTACTGACTATGGGACCGGCATTGTGAGTAGTGAGGCCTCGAGACTATTCGACCCCTTCCATACCACTAAAGAGAATGGCATGGGATTGGGGCTGTCCATCTGCCGCACCATCATTCATGCGCACGGAGGCGAACTTGCCTACGAAAATAACCAGGAAAGAGGAGTCAGTTTCTACTTCATATTACCCACATCGGTTGAGCTCTCATGAGTAAGAATGTCAGCGAACCAACTGTGCATGTGGTTGACGACGATGAAGCGGTTCGCGATGCATTGGAGATGCTAATCAGATCAATCGGATTACCTGTTAAATCATTTAATTCTGCCATCTCGTTTCTTGATCAGTATGACAACGAAGCCAGGGGTTGCCTCCTACTTGATATTCGAATGCCCTCAATGAGCGGCCTGGAACTTCAGGATGAATTAATTGCCAGGAATTCAAGTCTATCAATAATTTTCATTACCGGTCATGGCGATATACCAATGGCAGTACGTGCGATTAAAAAGGGAGCCATAGACTTTATCTCCAAACCATTCAGAGATCAGGATTTAATAGAGTGCATACAGCGGGCGCTACTCATAAACGAGGAATCCCGGGACCGAATAAACTTGCAGCATCAGATTAATGAAAATCTGGCGCAGTTAACCCAAAGAGAAAAGGAAATTATGGATTTAATGATCGAGGGCCTGGCCAACAAAGTGATCGCTCTTGAACTGGATATCAGCCAACGAACTGTAGAAGTTCACCGCGCCAGCGTGATGACAAAAATGCAAGCTGGATCTCTTGCCCACCTGGTAAAAATGATCACGAGCATGAACTTATAAAACTTCCTCTACTGCACTACGAAGTGCAATCCAATATTTGACGCATATCAAGATAGGGTTCCAAGAAACAGTTAATCTTCCAGGCATGAAGAGTAACTGCAGATCTCTTGGTTTTCGTGGGGACTACTTTTCATCCGGTTCATACCCTCGTTGGAATCATTATCTTGCAAAAATCCATTGTCTATATTACTGCTGGCAACAATAATTCTCTGGACTCGCTGGAAAATCTATTCATACGAGCCGGGTTTGATACGTCAACATTTGATGAACCAAAACAGATATTGAAAAGTTTGCAAGCTCAATCTCCAAGTTGCATTCTCATTGAAGCGCAGGGAACAGAGACCCCGATAGTTGAGCTCATCAAGACAATTAGAAGCCATTCGGCCACTGTCCCTATAGTTATTGCTGGCAAAAATTGTAGATTGTGCGACGCAGTTGATGCGCTACGAGCAGGCGCGTCAGACTACGTAGAGGCTCCGATCGTAGATCGAGTCTTGATTGAAAGCGTAGAAAAAGCGATTTCGGACTCTCAGTTAATACAGACAGCCTGAAGCTGATGATCATTTTGATCAATCAGTACGGCTGGATTCCAGGGTATAAAATTCGTAACTGATGTCTTCGATTGAATCCTGCCAAACTAGTTTAAGCTTTCGATTTAGGTGCCAACCTACTCTACCGACAGTAGGCACTCGCATGCCAGCCACTAGTCGATATTTTTCGAAGCTTTCTCCCAGGGCATTAGCTCAAAACCTTTACCAAGCATCGCGTGTCTCCCTGGACAATAAATTCCAGTTACTTGCCTGGTATCGTTAAACCTGAACTTCAGAGATACTGATCTCCCTCTATCCGTCAATGTTGAGCTATTGTCAAAACTGGTGTTTCGGCAGTTGAATCAAGCGGCGGCCTGATTGATTGTTGTCACCTCTATACCGTCTTTGAATTTCACTCCGGTTATCACCTTGGCCAAGTAATTAAATCCTCTTAACCGCCGCCAAT
>NZ_JAVKDF010000059.1:0-191831 GCF_040222385.1 Imperialibacter sp. | reverse complement strand
GATGGTACTGCTGTGCAAGGTGGGAGAGTAGGTCGTTGCCTGATTTTATCAAACAACTATAACGGTTGTCAAAGCCTCTAAGAGTAATCTTAGAGGCTTTTTTGTGTTTAAAATGATTTAGGATCATGCGGAAAATCTGGGATCAAGCGGAAAATCTGGGGAGCAAGACACTTAAATCACGTTGTACCATTTGGCGAACGATAAGCATTAAAGAAGCAAAACTGGTTCAATGCGTCTCGCCCGGCCGGGACAGGCTTGGACCTTTTGCTTCTTTATGTAATGACAAGATACTCTTGCAAAAAAAACAATCCCCGGAAATATTGCTTGATCCAAAATCTGGGGAGCAATTGTACTAAGCATAGATTTTTAGGAGTCTGTATAAGAAGCTGACGTTTCTCACGCCCCTAAACTGACTTCTAAAGGCTTTGATCTTTGTATTGAAAGGGTTTGTGATGGCAAATCGGGCTGCGACATTGGTACCACTGTGCTTGATCGCTCAAAGAGGTTTTGAGTACCAGATTTAGATGTTTTCGGCTACGGGGTTGAAGATTTCAAGCCAGAGTCCCCCCCAATGCGTCTTGTAAGTTCAGCGAAAGCTAGTTGGTTGACGTATTTTGGCTAGTTCTCTGGAAAGGTTATTAATCCTGCTTGGGCAGAGTGCGCTGGAAGGCACAGCCTAACCTTTTAGGGAAGGTAATATGCGGAAAGGGCGAAGCAAGCCTACAGTTGGGGACAAAAAGAAGCCTCAATACAAATAGCTTTGAGGCTTCTTAATCTTTTCAGTGGGGTCTTGTTCGGCCCTATTCCTTATTCTTGGACTTTGATTTGGAAGAGCCGGAGCCTGAAATAGATTCCCTCATCTCAGTATCAGCCTTTACATTTTGCATTTTGTAGTAGTCCATGATGCCCATGTTACCTGAACGGAAGGCTTCTGCCATTGCTTTAGGTACTTCAGCTTCAGCTTCGATAACCTTGGCCCGGGCTTCCTGAGCTTTTGCTTTCATTTCCTGCTCCAGGGCCACCGCCATGGCTCTTCTCTCTTCAGCCTTAGCTTCAGCCACTTTCAAGTCGGCTGATGCCTGGTCAGTTTGGAGTTTTGCGCCGATGTTAGCTCCAACGTCTACGTCGGCAATGTCAATGGAAAGAATTTCGAAAGCTGTTCCAGCATCAAGGCCACGGGCCAATACCAGTTTCGAGATTTTATCTGGGTTTTCTAAAACAGCTTTATGTGTAGCGGCAGAACCAATTGATGTTACAATGCCTTCCCCAACCCTCGCAAGAATGGTGTCTTCACCAGCGCCACCAACAAGTTGCTGAATATTGGCACGGACGGTAACTCTGGCTTTCGCTACCAGTTGGATGCCGTCTGCAGCTACCGCAGCTACAGAAGGTGTGTTGATTACTTTCGGATTAACCGAGATTTGAACTGCCTCAAACACATCTCTACCTGCAAGGTCAATAGCAGTTGCCTGCTTGAATGACAAGTTGATGTTAGCCTTGTCAGCTGAAATAAGTGCCCTGATTACCTGGGGCACATTACCGCCAGCCAGGTAGTGCGTTTCAAGATCTGAGGTTTTCAATTGGCGCTTTTCTCCAGTGTGTTCATCAGTAATAGCGATACCCGCTTTTGTGGCCGTAATTAATGAGTTTACCACAACACTTGGAGGCACCTTTCTGATGCGCATAAAAACAAGTTCAAGTAGCCCAACCTTTACGCCGGAAAAGATTGCTGTGATCCAAAGGTTCACAGGCACAAAGTATAGGAAAATGAAGAATCCTATAATGGCGGCGAAAACTAAAAATAGAAAAGAAAGATTACCCATTATTGATTAATTTAAGATTGATTCAACGAATATTTTACTATCGACAATTTTCGAAATCTGTATTTTGGCATCGGCTTGTATATAGTCGCCACTGCTTCGAACTTCCAATATTTTCTCATCAAAGAGTCCATTGCCAATTGGCTTTAAAGTTGAAATGGCTTTGCCAATATCTCCAACCTTTGCTGTGACTACGATTTCTCCGTTTACCTTTCCTTCCATGGTCGATTTGAGGGAAAATTTCTCCCAAACACCGCTCTTTAAGCTAATAACTACCACCGATATCCCGGCAATCAGTGAAATGATGGAGGTAATTGCGCCAATGGTATTTCCGAAATACTCGAAACTGAGATAGAGAGCGGCAATACCAAATATACACCCAAGTATTCCAACGACAGTGGTTCCAGGAATAAACACCACCTCGATGACAATGAGTGCCAGCCCGAAAACCAAAAGCCCGATAACAATGAACCACTCTGCCATAATTGTTTAAGTTCCTGAAATTTAGAAATTAACTTCGAGCTTACCTTGAGAAATGTTCGCTTAGTAAGCTCTGGCGAAAATTACTCTTTGCTTAGACGGCTTACCTGTTACCATGCATTTACCGGCTTCTTCTTCTCCATCAAGAGGAATACATCTAATAGTGGCTTTTGTTTCGTCCTTCACTTTTTCTTCGGTCTCGGGAGTGCCATCCCAGTGCGCTAGTACAAATCCACCCTTTTCGTCGAGCACGCTTTTAAACTCCTCGTAGGATTCTACTTTCGTAATCATTCCGGCTCTGAAGTCATGTGCCTTCTTATAGATATTAGCCTGCATGTCTTCAAGTAGCTGATTTATCGTCGTCGTAAATTCCTCATTTAACGGAATGATCGACTTCTCCAGGGTGTCCCTTCTTGCTACCTCAACAGTTCCGCTTTCAAGGTCTTTGGGGCCGATAGCGATGCGAACTGGTACGCCTTTTAGCTCGTACTCAGCAAATTTCCATCCCGGCTTATGTGTATCTCGATCATCATATTTTACGGAAATACCCGCTTTGCGAAGTTTGCTGATCATTTCCTTAGTTACCTCATTGATCTGTTCCTTCTCGTCATCTGATCGGTAAATAGGGACGATAACGACTTTGTTTGGAGCAAGATTCGGAGGAAGTACCAAGCCGTTGTCGTCGGAGTGAGCCATGATGAGAGCTCCCATTAACCTGGTGCTTACGCCCCAACTGGTACCCCAGACATACTCAAGGCCACCTTCCTTCGACTGAAACTTGACATCGAATGCTTTGGCAAAGTTCTGCCCAAGAAAATGAGAAGTGCCTGCCTGAAGCGCTTTTCCGTCTTGCATGAGCGCTTCAATGCAATAGGTGTCTTCTGCTCCGGCAAATCTTTCGTTTTCGGTCTTCACACCCTTTATTACAGGCAGTGCCATGAAGGTTTCAGCAAACTCTGCATAGACATCGAGCATTCGCACTGTTTCTTCTACGGCTTCGGTTTTGGTAGAGTGGGCAGTGTGGCCTTCTTGCCAGAGAAATTCGGCTGTGCGAAGAAATAGCCTTGTGCGCATTTCCCAGCGAACCACATTAGCCCATTGATTAATGAGTAAAGGAAGATCTCTGTATGATTGAATCCAATTTTTGTACGTGCTCCATATAACTGTTTCGGATGTCGGCCTCACAATTAATTCTTCTTCCAACTTAGCCTCTGGGTCTACAATAATACCGCCCCCGTTTTCATCGTTCTTAAGTCGGTAATGAGTAACCACGGCGCACTCTTTTGCGAACCCTTCTACGTGTGCAGCCTCTTTACTTAAATAGGATTTTGGTATGAAAAGTGGGAAGTAGGCATTGGAATGGCCCGTTTCCTTGAACATGCGATCAAGCTCCTGCTGCATTTTTTCCCAGATAGCGTAGCCATAGGGTTTAATTACCATACATCCCCGAACAGGTGAATTTTCGGCCAAATCGGCCCTTTTTACCAGTTCGTTATACCACAGTGAATAGTCCTCGCTCCTTTTAGGTAATCCTTTACTCATCGAAAAATTAATTTTTGGTACAGATATTGCTTAAATTGTAAATACCATTGACGGCAAATATACGTGAATGAAAGGAAACGGGAAGGGAAACTCTTTACGTTGTTTTGTTGTCATTAAATTATAGGGAGTCAAAAAATATAAAGCTATGAAAAGGTACACGAAGTTCGCAGCGTTAAAGACAGCTCTAAGCTTAGGGGCATTGATTGCATTGGTGCCTTTTGCGGCAATGTCTCAGTCATCCAAGGAAGTGGACGATCTCTACTTTTCGAAAAATGACAGGGTTAAAATCAAATATGCTACCAACGAGGAAGGGCAACCTGTGACTGAGTCTCAGGCAACTTATGAGTCGTACAGCAACAATACGTACAACCCAACTTATTCCGCAAAGACAGTCAATCCTGAGTATATAGCTAAGTATAAGAGTGCTTCGCAGGAAAATGTGCAGGCTCAGCTTGATGAGCAGGCTGCGCTCGACAATCAGGAGAATCAGAACTATAGCAGCGAAGACTACTATGTGGATGGTTATAACTCTAATGGCTATACTACATCGGGAGCCAGCACAGTTAATATCTACACGGGTGGTTACGGTAACAATTGGAATTCCTGGATGCCATACAATAATTATTACTTCAGCGCATGGAATAGTCCTTACTGGAATCCCTATATCGGCTTTTCAATAGGCTATAACTGGGGCTGGGGTGGAATGGGGTATGGTTTTGGCTACCCTGGTGGATTTTATGACCCATGGGGATATACATGGGGAGGCTATTACGGTGGCGGCTGGGGTAGGTACGGTGGCTGGGGTTGGAACAGACCTTATAGTTACTTCGGATATGGAAACGGCTACTATCATGGGTTCTACGATGGCTACTATTCAGGCGGCGGCAAAGGCGTATATGCGAAAAATGTAGTGAGGGGTGGGAGAGTGAATAGAAGTGCCGTTGGTGGTGGCAGTTATGCAAACACGGCCGGGTCTAGCAGATACAGAAATGCCAATGTGCAGAATGTGACTGGGTCGACCGACAGAAGCGGTTCTACATCATCGAAAGGAAGAACTGTTTCGAGTTCGACAAGCTCAAGAGACTACTCGGGTACTCAAAACGAGTATTTTCAGAGATCCAGGGCTGGTTACAGTTCAGGAGTAGGTACCAGCGACAGAAATACTTCTGCTGTGACCGATAGAAACTCAGGCAGAAACGCCTATGAGTCGGGTGTAAGATCAAGGAACTCATATACGGCGGTCGGCAGGACTTCTGAGAATGCCAATACTGGCAGAGGTTCTTCCACTACAGGAACGACTACTAACTCCAATAGCTCAAGAAGTTTGAACCCGACATCTTCTGGAAGGACGAACAATAGTTCGACCAACGAATTCAGGGGAGTGGCGCCTAGTAACTCCAGATCGTCATCTGGGCAGATGAACAGGCAGGTAATTCCTAACAACAATTCGTACAGAACAAGGTCCAATAGCAGCGGCTATTCCAGTCCATCATATTCTGCACCTTCTAATAGTGGGCGAAACAATAATTCTTATTCAAGCCCCTCTTATAATAGAAGCAGTGGGTCGAGTAGTGGTAGCAGAAGCAACTCTGGCTGGTCTGCTCCGGCTCCCAGCAGAAGTAGTGGTGGGTCTAACACCTTTTCTGCTCCTAGCAGAAGTTCTGGTAGCAGCGGTGGATTTTCGGCACCTAGCCGATCTTCCGGAAGCAGCTCCGGAGGAAGCAGGTCATCAGGATCCTCTTCGGGAGGATCAAGAAGTGGCCGTGGTAATTAAGTTTTATTCATAAATACCAGACTAAAATGAAGAAGTTGACTAAGCTTACCGTCGTAGGCATGCTAATGGTATGCTCTGTTGGAAAACTAAGTGCGCAGGTTGAAAGTGGGTCGTTTGGTTATTACACCGATGCGTTAAGGTTCAGCAGTATTTCATCGACAACCGGTTCGGCCAGGATGCAGGGATTGGGGGGAGCCAACACATCGCTTGGGGGAGACATTACCACTGCCGCAAGTAACCCGGCTGGTCTTGGGTATTTTAACAGGTCTGTGTTTGCTGTTACACCCTCATTAAATTTTAATACTTCGGATGCCACGTTTGCTGACGAAAAAAATAGCGGCTACCTCAATAAATTTAATTTGAGTACGCTAGGTGTGGCCTTTAATTTCTCGAAAGGGGATGTTGTTCAGGATAAATTCAAGGGAGGAACGTTTGCTATTAACTATCAGCGGGTGAATGATTTTTATAATGAATTCACATATGAGGGCTACAACGACAATAGCTCGATAATTGACTACTTTCTGGAGCAATCGAACGGAATACCTGTAAACAGCATCGACAACAGAGGGTTGCTAAGCCTTGCTTACTACAATTATCTGATCAACCCTGTGGCAGATCAGGACGGAACTTATGATTCGTTTGTGCTGGGATATCCTCGTCAGAGCGAAACGGTTAAAACTGTAGGTGGCCAAAGCCAGTGGAGCTTTTCTTACGGTGGTAACTACGACGACAAATTTTACTTTGGAGCTGGTCTAGGGATTGTGGGGTTAAGGTATAAGAATACTAAACGTTATACAGAGAATAGCTTTTACGACTTCGCTAATGATGCGGATGACCCGACCATCAACAGCATTTCGGCTGACGAAAGCCTTGAGATAACGGGAACCGGTGTGAATGCGACTTTTGGTTTCATCTACCGCCCGTTAGATTTAGTTAGGGTTGGGGTTTCGTATACTACACCGACGATCTACGATTTGAACGAAGTGAGTACATACTCTCTCACTACCAACTACAACAATTTCTATTATGAGCCGGAAGATACCGTTCTGAATGTTTTGACCTCCGATGGAGACCTTCTCGAGTCGAGCTATCAAATGACTACGCCAGGTCGACTATCGGCGGGAGTGTCAGTATTTGCTGGAAAGAATGGGTTTGTTTCTGCTGATGTGGAGTTGGTAAACTATTCTACTGCAAGGTTGAGATCAACCGATTTTTCAGCTAACGCAGATAACAGAACGATCGAAAATTTGTACAAGCCGACTTTAAACTATCGGATTGGGGCTGAAGCAAGGTTGGATATATTCAGGCTGAGAGCCGGTTATGTGCTTTATGGCAACCCTTACGTCAGTTCTGATTCTTCTACCGGGAACAAACAGTCAGTTACGGCTGGCGCTGGTATCAGATTAAGTAACTTCTACGTTGACCTTGGCATTATCAATACTTTTTCGAATCAGAATTACTCACCATACATATTGACTAACAATGTAAGCCCGGAGGTTAGCATCAAAAACAGAACGACCTCAGGTCTGATTACCTTTGGTTTTACATTCTAAAGCCGGGCTAAGAGCTCTTTTGCTACGTCTGACGCTAATTTGTTCTCGGTTGAGATGATGATTTGGGCTTTTTGATAGAACGGAAGTCGCCATGAAAAGCGCTCCTGGAGCTGGTTTTCTATTTCAGACCCTGCCAATCCTTTGAACAAAGGCCTTGTGCTTTCTTCTGGAGCTACCCTGGCTGCGAGTTCATTCCAGGGTGTTTCCAGATAGCAAGTGATTCCATGTCTTTTCATTTTTTCGAGATTATCGAAAAAACAGGGAGTGCCTCCACCAGTGGCTACTACCTTGATATCCTTTGATTCAATAAGAGTGGCAAGGCAAGCAGCCTCCACTTTTCTGAAATAGTCTTCGCCTTCTTTTTCAAACACTTCGCTGATGGCCCTGCCCTCCTTTTGCACTATTATGTCATCAAGGTCGATGAATGGAATGCCGAGTTGAGTGCTCAAAAGTTTTCCGACAGTGGTTTTCCCAGACCCCGGCAGGCCAATTAAGAAAATCGGTTTTCCGCCAGCCAACATTTAGCGAAGAAGACTTTGCACTTCGTATGCCGTTGGGACGTCGTTGAAATGCCACTTGCCCTTCACCACGCCATCTTTCACTAGTAGAAGCCCCGGATTAGACCTAATGATGGTTTTTAGAACTGTGGCGTCGGAATAGTAGTAAGGAACTGCCAGTTGCACTTCGTGCCTAAAGGCTTCGAAGCTTGTGGGATCTGACGCTGTCAGTGCCCAGGTGTCTGCTTGTCCACTAAGCTGACTGATAAGTGTGTTGATTTCAGAAAAGTGTTCTTTGTTGACCTTTTCCACACTGTAGGAGATCACAAATAGCTTATTTCCGGTGAATGTTTCCTGGGTAAAGTCACCGTCATCGTTCCACACCGCATAATCCGTGATTTTCGGTTGCACTTCAGGATTAAGGATGACCATTTCCTTAAAGGTATACGACTTGTCGGTGGGGTACTGTTCCATCCGGTGCTCTTTGCCATCCTTCTCCATCACGTACTCATACTTTAACTCGCCGGAGGGCTCCATAAGCTCAGGCAGGTTGTTGCCTACTTTGTATGTTCTGAAGTCGATGAAAGGAAGGTGACGTATGGCGTATATGCCGATGAAAAGCGATAAAGCTGTTGCGCCTCCAATGATAATATCTTTTGTAAGGCTTTCTCGAGACTTGCTGGCCACCACATTTCTTTTGAGGAACAGGAAGGCTATAAAAACGGTGAGTATGATATCCTTAATGAATGACTCCCAAGGAGTAAGCTTGATAGCGTCGCCAAAACAGCCACAGTCAGTGACTTTGTCAAAGTAAGCTGAGTAGAAGGTGAGAAAGGTAAAGAATACAATGATGATGAGCAGCAGCCAGTAAGTGATTTTTACCCTGTAGTTAAGGAGAACGGCGATTCCAAGTACTACCTCCAGCACGCAAAGAAACACTGCCAATGGTAAGGCCAGCGGAACGAAGATTTCGAAAAATGATGCAATGTCGGAGGCGAAAACCTCGAAGTACTCCTCAAGTTTGATGGCAGTGCCTACAGGGTCGTTGATTTTGATGGCACCAGAAAAAATAAAGAGACCACCGACGAAAAATCTTGATATTTGTAATAGCCACTTCATTTGCTGAGATAGTTTAGTTTTATCAAACAAAACACTGCGTAATTGATCATGTCCTGATAGTTGGCTTTTATGCCCTCCGACACCAATGTTTTTCCTTTGTTGTCTTCTATTTGCTTTACTCTTAAAAGCTTCATTAAAATAATGTCGGTCATCGAGCTTACCCTCATTTCCCGCCACGCCTCACCATAGTCATGATTTTTATTGAGGAGCAGTTCCATTGTCTCCCGGGCAATTTTATCATAGTGTGGTTCCAACACTTCATACGGCAGTTCCATCGCTGGGTTTTCAGCCAGCTCCATTTGAATCATGGCAATGATGCAATAGTTGATGATACCAATAAACTCTCCACTGATGTTATCTTCCACCTTCTGCGTCCCCTTTTCCTGAATAGAGCGGATTCTTTGCGCTTTGATGAATATCTGATCGGTGAGGGAGGAAAGCCGCAAAATGCGCCAGGCGGTGCCATAATCACGGGTCTTCTTTTCAAATAATTCTTTACAAGCCTTTATTACTTGAGTATATTCGCCAACAGTTTTTTCTTCCAAAGGAGTATATCTTAATTTTCTCAACAGGGCGCTAAAAATAACGAAATTGCTTTCAATTCATAAACCCTTTGATGCTAAAAGGAGTATCGAAGTTCGGGGACAAATCATATCACTGGAATATCCATGCGTGATGGGCATTGTTAATTTCACTCCCGACTCGTTTTATGATGGAGGGCGATTGAAGACCGACAGTGATATACTAGCCCTTGCCGAGAGGCATTTAACCGCTGGGGCCACTTTTCTTGACATAGGAGGTTATTCGTCCCGGCCAGATGCTGATCATATTAATGAAGAAGAGGAGCGACGGCGGGTTGGGCATGCAGTCACTACGGTTCTCCGACAGTTTCCTCGAGCTATTCTGTCAATTGACACCTTTAGAGCAGAAGTTGCCAGAGAAGCTCTTGATGCTGGTGCTCAAATGATTAACGATATTTCAGGAGGAGTACTGGATGCTGAAATGTTTTCATTGGTGGCTGAGAGGAATGTTCCTTACATTCTTATGCACATGAGGGGTACACCCCAGACGATGAAGCAGATGTCGGATTATGAGGATGTTTTACAGGAAGTTTGTGACTACTTTAGTAGCAAGCTTAACTATTTGCGTTCGAATGGAGTGAAAGACATTATTATCGACCCTGGTTTTGGGTTTGCGAAAGGGTCTTCGCTGGGGTTTGAGCTGCTTGGTAAGATGTCGTTTCTCAATACATTGGGTGCTCCGGTTATGGTGGGATTGTCGAGGAAGTCGATGATTTATAAAACACTTGAAATAAATGCCGAGGAAGCGCTGAATGGCACAACAGCTTTGCATATGATTGCGTTAGAGAATGGAGCGAGTATTCTGAGAGTACACGACACAAAAGAGGCTATTGAGGCCATAGAATTATACAGGAGGGTATATACTTGATACTAGCGTTCAAAATTGGATTTTTAGAAATTGGATGGGTTGATGTCATCGACATAGGCCTTGTGAGCGTGCTCCTGTACCATGTGTACAAGCTCATGAGAGGAAGTGTGGCCATCCGGGTGTTTCTAGGCTTCTTGTTTCTCTACCTGGTTTACCTGGTGGTAAGGGCCGCTGAGATGGAGCTATTGTCGATCATTCTTGGTCAGTTCATGGGAGTGGGTGTGCTGGCCGTCATTATATTGTTTCAGCAGGAAATCAGGAAGTTCTTGCTCATTATCGGGCGAACCACCGCATTTGACAAGGAAAGTTTTTTCAAATCGTTTGGTGTCTTTTGGCGCAGCTCGTCTGCCAGCAATAAATTTGATGTGACTCCCTTAGTGGAGGGGATGAAGAGCCTGGGCGGATCAAACACCGGGGCTCTTATGGTGGTTTCTAAGAACACGGAGCTCAAGTTTTACGCAGAATCTGGCGACAGAATGGATGCCATACTCTCCAAAAGGCTGCTTCTCTCCATATTCAACAAATATAGCCCATTGCATGATGGCGCCGTAATCGTTTACGAAGGGAAGATAGTGGCTGCAAGGTGTATTTTGCCTGTAACAGAAAGAGATAATTTGCCAGCTCAGTTTGGGCTGAGGCATCGGGCGGCAATAGGGATGTCGGAGCAAACAGACACGTTGATTCTGGTGGTTTCAGAGGAAACAGGGCAGCTTTCGGTGGTGAGGAACGGACGAGTGTTTTACAACCTGGCACCGCAGGATATCAGGAAGAAAATTAACGACTATCTGTCAGAAAATGAAGATGAAGAGTTACTTTCTGAAGCAAATAGGGCAGCTGCTGCTGAGGCCGAAAAACCTTTAAAAAAGGAAAAGACCTCTGCTTAGTGATGTCCGACATTCACCGGCTTTTCTAGCTTCACTCCGAACGAATACTCCAGCAGTTTGCGTACGGTGAGCCCCTGAAACAGGATAGATAGCACAACCACCGTATAAGTCATTGTGACAATGATGTCTTTTCCTTCAAATTCAGGGAGAGATAGCGACAGTGCAATAGGTATGCCCCCCCGGAGCCCACCCCACGTCATGACTGTCACCGAATGTTTTTCGAAGTGGTGCTGGTCGAAAATGGACATGAGCTTTATAGGAATTCCTACACTGATAAATCGGGCTACCAAAATCAATGTAAAAGCAAAAAAGCCTGCTGCGAAATAGTCGAGGCGGATGGTAATGACTAACATTTCGAGCCCGATCAACACAAAAAGCATCGCATTTAGAGACTCTTCCATCAAACTCCAAAACTTAAACACGTAGTCACTAGTGACACTGGTGATATAGTTTCCACGGCCCTCATTTCCAATAATCAGTCCGGCCACCACCGCAGCCTGCTTGGCGGAGATGTGGAGTATTGTTGCAATTTGTGCTCCTGTTAGCACCAGGGCCAGCGTAACCAGAATCTCCAGTTCCGATTGATCGTTGTCGATGTATTTGAGAAGCCGGTAGCCTACAAAACCAAGGATAAGCCCAAGTATGATTCCACCCCCAACATCGAGGGAAAATATAAAGCCGACATCCCAGAAGCTGATTCTGTGGTCTTCTCCGGTATGAGCCAGGTCGAGCAATGTAAGTGCCAGCACCACAGCCACACCGTCATTGAAAAGAGACTCTCCGGATACTTGAATGGACAGTCTTTTGGATAGGTTATACTTCTTGATGGTCGATGTGAGAGCGATGGGATCGGTGGGCGAAATCAGGGCGCCAAAGACCAGGCAATAAATCAGGTCAAGATGGATGCCGGAAAGCTTAAGAATGTAAAAAATGCCAATACCGACAATGACCGTGGAAATGAAAATACTGGCCGTGGCTAATATCAACACAGGCCATTTCTCCTGCGCAAGTTTCTTGAAATCGATTTGGAGCGCTCCTGCGAAAAGCATGAAGATGAGCACTACCTGATAGAGTACATCGGAATAGTCGTAGTTTTCCATGACACGCTCGGTGCCTATGATGAAATCGGGGAACAGCCAGCCAGCCACTAAAATGCAAAAGGACAGGCAAAGCGCCATTAACATCAGCCCAATGGAAGAGGGCAATTTGATGAAGTATGTGTTTACGTATATAAAGATGCCTGCCAGGCAGACAAAAATTGCGACTATATCAAGTATATGCATAGAAGGCTTTCAATGCCGGGTAATTTTTTTGTTGATAATAACTATGCAGGTGATTTAGATAAAATTTGCCCAAATTTAGTGTATTATGAATAAATGACCCGTTTTTTTTTACGGTTACTCAAAACTTATACGAATGCAGTCTTTTGGCTTCCATACTTAAATTGTGTCAAAAGTGGACTAAGCCGACATTAGTAGTGTATGATAATCAGTTTTTTATGAACAAAGAAAAGCTAATGAAGCAATTTGAGGGGTTGCGGGAGAAAAGGAGGGAGCTATTTAAAATGGTTACGTCGGTAGATGCCGCCTTGTTGAACAGATCACCTGCTGATGGCAAATGGAGCGTTCTGCAAATTCTTTATCATGTGAAGGCATCTGAGGCGGGAACGCTGCGCTACATCGACAAAAAGTTATCGTTTTCGCCAGATGGGCTTCCAAACGCATCTTTTCTTTCTGGCGCAAAGTTGGCGTTGCTCGAAATTACGTTGAGGTCACCCTTAAAGTTCAAAGCCCCGAAAGGGCTAGATGTGTTTCCTGAAAAGTTAATACTGGAAGAAATCAAAGCAGATTGGGATCGATCCGATGAGGGCTTCCTGCAACTTATTGATCGCCTCGAAGAACATCAGCTTCGCTGGCAGTTTTTCAAGCATCCCATTATTGGGCGGCTCAATATGCAGCAGACGATCAAGTTTATGGTCAGTCATTTTGACCACCACGCACGTCAAATAAAGCGATTAATGAACTGATTTTCTTTCAGTCAAAAAATCATTGAGAAAAAAGCCGACCATTGGAAGGGTCATTCCTATAAATGCGAGTAAGATTGTCATTTTATACCTCCTGTGTTTGTAGTTGCGTTTTTATATTTTCTATTAGCTGGTAAATTTCTTTTTCCAGGGACTCAAGTTGATGGTCCAGTTCCCACTGACCCTGGCTAGCAAGCTCAGATATCGTCGATATTTTCTTCGAAGTCATTTCATCACTCAAAAGCTCAAGTAGTGTTTTTGATTTGTGCTTGATGAAGTTTAACCAATACAAATTTTTAGTTTCGATCCCTTCTTTGATACAAGACAAATAGTTTGCCAATTCCCCGGTGCTTTGCTCAATAAAAGTGTTAATGAAAGCTTCATCACCTTCTCCAAGCTGAAGTACCTGACTAAAATTCGTTGATGTCATTTCTTTAATTTTTTCTGATTCAAAGGTACGGCGAGTTGGTGGTCTGGAACTGTGATAGTATTGTGATTACTTACATGGATGACAAGGATTTGGAAATTCAGCTTTTCTCGTTGAAAGATGTGTCTTGAGTATAAAAGGGCACTTTTTTGAAAAAAGGATAAAGGATTCTTTTTGCTGCGAAAAAGGTGAAAACTTCATTTTAGCGCTAAAAACTACTCACACTACCACTCAGCACATTCTCTGTGAACTTCGTAAAGCATCGTTTCAGGCTAACATATTAACCCCTATTTTTGACCCGACTTAGTTTTATGATAAGCGTACAAAGCGTTATTTACACCTATGGGCCAGCCAAGGATCTGATATTTCCTGATTGGGAAGTCGAGCAGGGCAAGCATAGCCTGATTCTGGGCGGTTCCGGGTGTGGCAAAACGACCTTACTTCATTTGCTGGCCGGGCTTCGAACGCCAACAGCCGGTATTGTGAAAGTAGCAGATCAGGTGCTTTCCGACCTCCGGGGACATAGAATGGACATATTTCGGGGCAAGAATATTGGACTTGTTTTTCAAAAGCCACATTTGCTGAGTGTGCTTACAGTTGAAGACAATTTGTTGCTCGCTCAGTATATGGCAGAGCTCCCGCAGGATAAAAAAAGGATACGGGATGTGCTTGAAGTACTTAATCTGTCTGATAGAAGAAGTGCGAGGGTTTATGAGCTAAGTCAGGGCGAAGCCCAGCGAATAGCTATAGCAAGGGCTGTGCTTAATAAGCCAAAAGTGATTCTGGCGGATGAGCCGACTGCCAGTTTGGATGACGACAACAGCGAAAAGGTCTTGAGCATCCTTGAAGACCAGGCAAACATGTATAACGCAACTCTTGTTATCGCCACGCATGATCAAAGGGTGAAGAGTCGATTCCATCACCAACTCAAGCTTTAAATAGAGATATGAACCTTTTTGTTTTAAGCTGGAAGTACATAAAAGGCAAGCCGCTGAGTACGGCGCTCAACGTGCTATTGCTGTCGTTTGGAATAGGCATTATTGTCGTTTTGCTCCTTGTAAGTCAGCAGGTGCAGGAGAAGCTTTCGGAAAATGCCAGCGGAATAGATCTTGTGGTAGGGGCCAAAGGCAGCCCTCTTCAAATAATACTCGGGAGCATCTACCATATTGACTACCCAACGGGGAACATACCTCTCAATGAAGCAGCAAAACTTGCCAGGAACAGGCTGGTAAAAACCGTGATTCCACTAGCGCTGGGGGACAGCTACAAATCTTTAAGAATTGTAGGGTCGACCAGGGGATTTGCTGATTTGTATGGTTTGATGCTTGATCAAGGAACCCTGTGGGAGGATGACTACGAGGTAACACTCGGGGCAGCTGCGGCACAAACGTTGAGCCTGGCCGTTGGCGACACTTTTTTTGGAGAGCATGGCATGGCTGCTGGGGGAGAGGCGCATGAGGATCATGCCTACAAGGTGGTGGGCGTGCTACAGCCTACCGGCAAAGTGGTTGATAACTTGATTTTAACAAGTATTCCAAGTGTATGGCTGATGCATGGTCATGATGAAGCAGAGAACGGGCATGAGAGTTTGTTGGATACGGTGGCGATTGAGGTTTTGGGAATAACAGTTACGGCAGAGCAGCTCGAAGAAAAAGAAGTGACTTCATTGCTGGTGCAGTATCGGGGCCCGATGGCAGCTGTTCAGCTTCCTCGGATGGTTAATACGCAAAGCAGCATGCAGGCTGCTTCACCCGCTTTTGAAACGGCCAGGCTTTTCTCCCTGATAGGCATTGGCGTTGATGTGGTGCAAGGCTTTGCCTACCTGATCATTGTGATGGCGGGACTAAGCATTTTTATTGCACTGTACAATTCGCTGAAAGAAAGGCAGTATGATCTGGCCATTATGCGGTCGTTGGGGGCGTCCAGGCTCCGGCTATTCATCCACATCGTTATGGAGGGCATCATCATTACGCTGCTGGGAGCTGGGTTTGGTTTTCTACTTGGCCATGGGGTCGTCGAGGTTCTTGCCCAATTCATTTTTAAAGGGTCGTCTACTGGCATCACCGGCTTTGTATTTTTGCCTTCCGAACTTTACATATTATATATAAGTTTACTTCTGGGAGTGATAGCTTCGCTTATTCCGGCTATCAATGCCTACAAGACTGACATTTCTGAAGTACTTGCAAAAGGAGCATAAATTATGAAGAGAATATTCATCGCAGTGGCTTTTCTTATCGTTGGCATGTCGTATTTGTCGCATGCGCAGGACAACAATAAATCGCTGGCTACAGCCAACTGGGCTACCCTGGCTAAGGTAACTTACAAGGTAGGTAAAGACGAATATGGAGAGCTGAGCATTCCGGTGTTTGGTGATGAGATTCAAAAACTTGCCGGTAAGGAAATTGAGCTTCCAGGTTATATCATCCCTTTTGATGGGATGTTTAAGCCGGATCATATCATTCTGTCGTCGTTGCCCGTTGCGGCGTGCTTTTTCTGCGGTAGCGGGGGGCCTGAATCGGTGATTGAAATTTATCTTAAGGAGCCAATTAAGTACACTGCCAACGGGATAAAGGTGAGAGGCAAACTTGAGCTAAATGAAACCGATTACAACCAGCTAATGTATATTCTGAAGGATGCTGTGATGGTAGGGCCGGCGAATTGAATCGAGGCAGGCAGGAAAGCTAAAAACCAGAAGTTATGAAAATGAAAAAGGTAGTATTTCTTCTTTTCCTCGTGGCAACTGCCACTGCGTGCTCCAATGAACAAAAAGAGCAGAAGGATGCTTTGATGGCTGAAGTAATGGCAGCGCATGATGAGGTAATGCCTAAGATGGGAGAGCTGAGAAAGACGGCGAAAGCACTACAAGCAAAGGCTGACTCGCTGGGTGCTTTAACTGATCAGGACTTTTCGGCCGAAATAAACACTTTGAGACAGACAGCTAAAAGAATTGAAGACGCCAATGAAGTCATGATGGAATGGATGAGGCAGTTTGAAATGCCTGACAATGAAGCGCCAATAGCTGAAGTCTTGGTTTACCTGAAGGATCAAAAGGAAAAAATCGACAAGGTAAAAGACGAAATGCTGAAGTCGCTGGAAGAGGGGAATGCGCTACAGTAGATCGGAGTAGCCAATCTTCGCCGTGAGACTTGCAGTGAGGGCAATCGGCTGTTGTGCCAATCAACAACAAAAAGTTTGAAAAGAAAGGCCGCCGCCATCGGCAGCCTCTTCTGTCATTTTGTGTCGCAATCTTTTAAAAACTCAGCCACGTCATTCACATCAATCAACCCTTTTTTGTTGCCCCACGAATTGGAAATGTAGGTGAGTATTTCTGCTATCTCCAGGTCTTTCAAATTGAGCATGGGCATGACTCCGTCGTATTCAACTCCGTTTACCGTGATTTTACCGCTTTGGCCATTTTTAATGATGCAGGCGGCTTTTTTGGAATCTGCCATCAAAAAGTCGGAGCCAGCCAAGGGTGGGATGAGGGCAGCAAGTCCCTGGCCTTCAGTTTGATGGCAAGCAGAGCAGTTTTGCTTATATAGTTGTGCCCCCTCGCTCATGTACTGGCGTAGTCTGATGCTCGTTCTCTCATCGAGCCCGTCGTAGATATCGTCCGATTTGGCTTCTTGCTTTTTGTCGCCTGAAGAACAGCTTGTCATTGACATGCTGGCAGCCATGAACGAAACCAGTGCCAATGCTAAAATTCTCTTTCTACTCATGATTTTTCTTTGTTGTATTCTTTAAGTAAAATTTTCATGTCTTCCATCAGTTCATTTACCGCTTCCTCTACCGTGCCATCGTAAACACCCCTGATTCGGCGGTCTTTGTCCACTAAAAGAAAGGCGCCGCTATGAATGTAACCACCAGGAGCATCGGGATCCTCACCCGCTACAACCATGTAGCTCGTCTCACCCAGGTCGTAAATAGCATCTTTGTCGCCAGTTACGAAGTGCCAACGGTCACTTTTTACGCCCAGCCGTTCTGCAAAATCGTGCAATACGGCGACGGTGTCATGTTCTGGATCAATGGAGTAGCTTAGTAGACCTACTTCAGGGCTGCCCTCAAATGCTTCGTAGATACGGATCATTTGCGTTTTCATGATGGGGCAAATGGTAGGGCAGCTTGTAAAGAAGAAGTCAGCCACATAGATTTTGCCATCGTACGTTTCGTTGGTGACCCAGGTGCTGTCCTGATCAAGAAACCTGAAGTCGGCAATGGTGTGGTAGATAGTGTCGGCTGTTGTTACGCCATCAATTTCTACCGTCGTCACTTCCCTTCTGCCAAGGATGGGTAGTTTTTTTTCGCCTCCGAAATTGGTGCAGGCACTAAGGCTTGCGACAGCCATCACCGAGAATATTAGTTTTTTCATTTTCAATCCTTTGAATTAGTTTTCTCTCTCCACTTCTTATAACTCCTTATGGCGAACATGAGTGCCCCGGTAAAAGCGATCAGGCCACCCATGCCCCATGCCAGGCTCACAATGTTTTTGAGCACTACAAGGAAAACAGTGGCTACCAGTAGAACGGTGGCCACTTCATTGAAAACCCGCAAGTAGTAGCCAGAGTCTTTATAGACATCCTTCTGGAGGTTCCTGAATTTTACATGACAAACCCACTGATAAACATAGAGGAAGAACACGAAAACCAGTTTGGCAATCATCCATGGCTGGGTGGCCATGGTCCACCCCAGGGAGTTGAGCACAAGCGGGCCGAATATCAGCGTTAAAATGGCGGAAGGCCAGGTAATGCCAAACCACAGCAGCTTCGAAATACGCTTGTATTCTTTGGTGAGGATGCTGCGCTCAGGCTCCGGTTTTTCCTGGGTTTCTGTTTGATAGATAAACAAGCGAACCATATAAAACAGGCCTGCAAACCAGGTGACAATAAAGATGATATGAAGCGCCTTGAGATACAGATAAGACATGCTTGTCCTTTTGCCTCAAAAATAGTGGCTGAAAGGCGAATGTCCTTGCTTTGGTCGGAATAAAAGCGTGTATTTCTTGCTCCGGGGAAATCAAAAGAAAAGGCCGTTTCAGGCACCGATGTGGCAAGTGTTTACAAAAGGGTTACCACGTCCCCCACTTTTACCACTCCTTGTTTTTCGACGACGGCATTCATGCCAAAAAGGATTTTGTGCTCTTGTTTTCTGAATGCTGCCAGCGTTTTTGTGGGCTCCTTACCCATTTTGCCTGTTTCCTGGTTGATGGTGGGGATCTGACACCTGGCGCAAGGCTTCAGACAATGGAAAATGGCATCTCCGGCGGAGAGCTTTCCCCAGGTATCTTCCTCAAAGGGTTTTGCATTTGCCACTACAATATTGGGACGAAACCTGTTCATTGGAATGGGCTCATCGAGCTTGTCGTTCAGGTCCTTCAACGAGGCGTCGGATATGAAAAGATAGGGATAGCCATCGGCAAAGCTCACCATGGAATTGGCTCCGTATTTTTTTTCTACTTCTCTTTTCTTGCTTTCGTGCTGAAAGCAGAACCATACTTTTTCGCCGAGGACGTCGGAAAACCAGTCGTTGAAGTTTTTTCCAACGATCCGAGCTTCCACTTCATCATCCCAAATAGTTACTTTTTCTTTGCTGCCGGAATAGTGTTGACTGTTCAGTGGCACCATAATGGAACTGTCCTCGTAGGTGATGACCAGTGATTCACCGATGATCGCCGTATGAATAAGGGCCAGCATTGGCGTTTCCCTTTGCGAAATGAATTTGCCTGTTGTGTCGGTCAGCATCCAGCGCCGGTCATACCTGAAGCCTTTTTCAAGCGCCTCCGTTTCTTTCACGCTTATCCCTTTCAATCCCTTCACTGGGTAAATATTCAATTCGCTAATCTGCAACGCCATGGGCAATGAACTTTTTAGATGGTAAATATGGTTCCTTTTGCTGAAATTGCTTTTGTTTCAACCTTGATTTCCTGCCAATTATGAGTGAACGCACCAGTTTATGGTATTTTGAGGAGGTAGATCTTTACAACGTGCTCTGTCCTCACAAGGTACCGGACATGAAAGAGAGGCACACGTTCAATCATTTCCGGAAGGATCAATTCATTTATTTTCCCAACGAACCATCAAGTCATATTTACCTTATTGCCGAAGGGCGGGTTAAAATAGGTTCCTATACCGAGGACGGCAAAGAAATCCTGAAGGCCATTCTTGGTGCCGGGGAAATTTTTGGAGAGTTATCTATTGCAGGCGAAGAGCGAAGGACAGACTTTGCGCAGGCCCTGGACCCTAACACGACGGTTTGCCCTATGACCATCGACGATATGCAGGAGTTGATGAAGGAGAACCAGGCCTTAAGTTTGCGAATTTTTAAGCTGATGGGCCTTCGCCTTAAGAGGGTGGAGCGCAAACTGGAATCGCTGGTATTTAAGGATGCCCGCAGCAGGGTGATTGATTTCATCAGAGAAATGGCAGAAGAGCGAGGGCAGAAGGTAGGCTACGAAATGCTGATCAAGACAAAATTTACCCACAAGGACATCGCCAGTCTCACAGGCACCAGCCGCCAAACCGTGACCACCATTCTCAACGAGCTAAAATCTCAAAATGTAATCAATTTTGACAGGCGAAGGATTTTGGTGAGGGATATGGATAAGTTGAAGTAGTTGACGAACTCACAGCCTGTGACGGAGCAGGGTTTATTTTTCCAAAATCACTTTTGCTGTCGAGTCATCGACTCCGTTCACCATGATTTTTTTCCCATCTGTAGTGATGATTTCTATGAAAGGGCCTTTGGTCGACTGAAGAAATAGCAGGCATTCCCCAAGTTGTTCAACCATAAAGTGCCCCTTGTAAACATCGCCCATATGAAAGCCGTTTGTTTTTAAACCAATCTTCCCAATTTCGTTCACCTGTCTGGCGCTTTCGACTTCCGCTTTTGTTCCAAAGAAGCCCGATATGGTAATCGTTCTTCCGTCGACTGTAATTTGAGCGGGTTGGCTGGAGTAGTATAGAAAACCGCCTGTTCCGACAAATAGTATGACAACAAAGGCGATGACTACAGCGAACTTGCCGGGCGACCTCTTGTTGTGATCATATTTTTGAGCCTGAATAAGCATGAAGGGAATTGGAGCCATGACAGCAACAATCAACCAAACGCCTGACATGTTTTGCCAACCCATCCAATCCAAGATCAAACCTCCGACAATTACCAGCAAGCCCATGGCAATCAGGTGGTTTCTCATCATAGACGACAAGCCTTCGATGTCTACTTTTTTTCGTTTTTCCTCCGACATCGTATTGTAGCCGGCAATAGTCATCGGGTTTGCTTTTACCAGAAAGCCAGTGCCAATTAAAAAGCCACCTATGATAAGATTAATGAGCAGATCCATTGATTAAAAATAGGAAAATGGGCGCAGGTTTTCCAATTGCCATTCTGATAAAAAGAAAGGTGGTGTACCCACTCAAGAGCTCGAACGAGTAGGTTCCTGAGGAAAGCAGATCAATATTTACCTCTCCCAGTATTTGCTCCTCTTGTAGTTCTTCAGCCGAAGCTTGCGGCCATCCCAGGCGACCATTTCCACCAGGATGTTCGGGTAAGCCTGGGTGAAGATGTATTGGTTGATTTTTTCTTCGTCCAGCTGTACGGTCACTCGCCAGGTGTCTTGCTGTGGCAATCCGCCTGGTAGTGAATCGATGGCCTCAAGGGGTGCCACGCTGAACTCGGCATCGTACACCCGGGGCATGTCGGCCCGGCTGTTGACCTGTGTGCCATACACGGGCATGCGGAACCACAGCTTGTCTTTGAATTTCAGGGTTCGCAGGGTGTACGGCAGCTGATCTTCCCAAAGCGGCGTGGCATCCAGCATTTTGGTGTCGTCACCCTGCCCGTCCCAGTAGCTGTGGTAGGTGTACTCCAGCTGACTACCTTTTTCCTTCAGCATCTTGAAAGTATTGCCGCACCATTCCTGGCTGGAGTTGGTGAGTTTGTGGATTTGTACCGGATTGTTTCTGTGAAAGAAGATGCTTGTAAGAAAGTGGTAGGGGTAGTTGTCAGTTGGGATATCCGCAAACTGGTTCACCTTCATTACTTCATAAAGGTCGGTTCTTTCGTAGTCATCCGTTTTTACGCCGAACTCAATATTGAAATCCTCCTTTACCAGGATATGGATGTAATCAAAATAGCGGGGTTTGTTGTAGATGGTTCTGGAGGCATTGTAAATGGCCACTTCAGCCTGCCCGTCGTCCCATAGTTCATTTTTGGCCCAACTTGTGTCGAAATATTCGTTGAGCCCCCGTTCATCAGATGACTCAAATACTTGATCGCAGGCCGTTGCTAATAGCAGAACGACAAAAGCAAAAAGGAATGGGCTGTGGGTCTTCATTCTATTATTAGTGTTTTGAGCCTCCCCAGATCATCGATGGTGTCCACATCGCTCAGAGGAGGAAGCTTGTGGAAGTCTTTGTTTTGGCTTTCAATATAGTCAGTTGTCTTTTTGTACACTGAACTAGTGCTCCACTCAATGCCCTTGAAAATACCGCTGTCAAAAGTTTTCATTCCCAGCAAGTAGTAACCTCCATCACGGGCCGGGCCAATGATGAAATCACGAAAAGCAAGACACTCAAAAGCCTTTTCGATATAGAGGGCTTCCAGTTCCAGACAATCGCTGCCAATGATGGCTGTCCTCTCATAGCCAAGCCCGAGCACTTCTTCGAACGCATTGGACATACGCTCGCCAAGGTCATCGCCCTTTTGCTGTTTCAATATGTATCCGGCGTTAGAGAAAATATCGTCTTCGGGAATGAAGCTGGAGTAGAAAACGTATTTGTCTTGCGAGAGGTCGGCAGTGATGTCTTTAGTGTGCTGCAAAAGCTCAAGATAAACGTCAAGGGCTTTTTCATCACCAATGTCTTTTGCGAGGCGGGTTTTCACCTTGCCCAGTTCGGCATTTTTCACAAAAATAATGAGTGCTTCTTTAGTCATATACTTTTATCCCTTCCTTCAGCCACACTGACCAAAGCTTGTTGTAGCAATGCACACTGTCGGTTGCCTGGTTTTTTGAATTGACCACTGTGTGCCCTTCGTTTTTCCATTCAAAAATACCGCCGTACAGGTTTTCTACATCGGAATAGCCCAGGGCTTTCAGCTTTTCTCCAATTTTTTCGCTTCGATAGCCGACGGAGCAATACACCACAATTGGCTGATCTTTGGCAATGTCTTTGACCATTTCGGGCTTGAACGTTTCGTAGTCTACCCATTTGGCACCCGAAAGATGGCTAACATCAAACTCAGCTTTGGCCCTTGTATCAAGTAAAATTGGCTTTTTTGCCTGTTGTATACTTGCCAGCGAATCAGCCGAGATGGTAGGCACCGATTTGCTGTAAAGCGTTGAAAGCAGCACGTCGTAAGCACTTTGCGCTTGCGTAAACTGAGGCAAGGCAATGGCGAAAGCGAGCAAGAGTATTCTTCCGGGTGTTGTCATCTCTTTAATAAGCTTATTGCCCCCTGTTTTGTTCGCTGGGGTAACACCACTTCCCATATAAAAACTCCAATAACCAACAAATATTCTGTGATGATGGCCCACCAGGGAATTTCGTAGCCAGTGGCGGTATAGCCAATATATGTCCAAAGAATGGTGTATGACCACACGAGAGGGAATTTATAGCCGGAATACACGGACAGGGCTACCAGTGGCACCACATACCAGGGATGAACCGTGGTGGCCGCCAGGTAGTAGATGAAAAAAACAATGCTGAGCGTCTGGAACAGGCTCCGGCCTTTTGGCCAGTTTGTCCAACTTACCATCAGAATGAGAACGCCTCCCGAAAGCGCTAGTCGTGGCCCAAGTGTAGCTATAATATTGTAGCCTTTCCACCAAAAGCCTATTTCCCTGAAAAGGTAGTAGAAGGAGGCATTGAACTCGAACTTCCGAAAATACAGATCGAGGCTTTCCCCCTGGCCGGTTAGCCAGGTGAGGTCGGTTAGTGGCAGAAAGAAGAGCAGAGAACCTAGCAGAGTGACCAACACCACCTTCCACCAGTTTTTCTTGTCGCCTGCGAACATCAGTGCGGGGCCAGCGATGACGGGAGTTAGTTTGGTGGCAATAGCGGCTGCTAGTGCAAAAGGGCCTGCAAGCAATTTCTTATCGGCAATTAACACGACAGATAGAATGAGAAACAGGGCCATCATCCCTTCAAAGTGAAGGTTGCCAGACACTTCCATGATGACCAGTGGATTGAGGGCATAGATGGCCAGCAGTGACGAGGGTTTGCCAGTTTTCTTCAGGTAGTCGGCGATAACAAACAGAAAGGCTACTTCTGAGCCTAAGAGCATCAGGCGCATGGGCAAAACAGCGCTAATCAATGATCCGTCGTAGGAAAAAGTGCTCAGCCAAAATACTAGCTGGTGGAAAGGCGGGTACACTGTGAAGTATTCTTTTGAGTTAAGCCCATTGTACAGCTCAGTTGACAATGTGGGAATAGCATTACCCACTTCCATGTAAAATGAGGGCGGGTGGCTGAATGGATGGATGCCCCGATGCCACAGCAGGCCATCCCATATAAACCGGTAGAAGTCATCGGAAAGCGCCGGAACGGAGAACAGGAAAACCAGCCGAAAAAGGATGCCAAGACCAAGAATCCATTTCAATTCAGCTTTTTGTAAAGCGAGGAAGGCGAGAAAAAGTAAAGCGAACGAGCCCTGAAGAATCCAGGCGTCTGTTCTTTGAAGCTTGTAGGCCAGCAAAAAATAGGTAATGCAGGAGAGTCCTCCGGCGATAGCCCATTTAACCCTTTGAGGCAGCAAACCCATAAGGTTTAATTGAGAGTAAGAAGATACCTCCGAAGCCTATGGTGAGCATGAGGTGGAAAAATATCAGCCCAAAGTCATACAAGTAGAAGGCCGACCATAAGCCAAAGGCAAAGTAAACTGCCAGGAGCCCCTCGACTATGATGGCGGGCGTCAGCTTCCAATTGACGTACTTATTGGTTTTCCAGGATATTTTATCCTTTAGCACATTGAATTTGGGTGTGCGCAAAAATGGTGTCTTAATGCCGAGCCAGCCTTCAAGCACCGCAATGGCATTGTGCAGCGACATACCCATAGAGAAGGTGATGAACATGGGGAAATGAACGAGGAAGTATTTCAGTGTCTTTTTGGGAAATGAGGAGCCGCTGGCAACCCAGTAGAAATAGCTAACAAAGAGAAAACCTAATACAAATACACTTGCCGCATTGAATAATGTGCTGTATGTGGGCAAATGATTCATTGTGTAGAGCAGAGGCAGGCTTAGCAAAGAAGCAGTGAAAAGGAAGAAGAAAAGGGAGCTGTTGAGCAAATGCTGGACGGCGTGAAGCTTGTTTTTCAGCGGCAGGGCCGATGTGAGCACAGCACCCAGGTTTTTTCTGGCTGTTTCGGCGGCGCCTTTGTTCCAGCGGTACTGTTGTGATTTTACTGCCGGCATAAGTATGGGCAGTTCGGCAGGAGATTCAACGTTCTCAAGGAAAGTGAAATGCCAGCCTTTCAACTGGGCCCTGTAGCTAAGGTCGAGGTCTTCGGTGAGGGTGTCTGCTGTCCAGCCGCCGCCGTCTACAATGCACTCCTTTCGCCAAATGCCTCCGGTGCCATTGAAGTTGATAAAACTGCCCGATGCACTACGGCCAGTTTGCTCTACCGAAAAGTGGGCGTCGAGCCCGAAGGCCTGTAGTTTCGTCAGCCACGAGTAGTTGCGATTGAGATGACCCCAGCGGGTTTGCACCATGCCCACTTTTGGGGTGGTAAAATGGGGCAATGTTTCCTTCAGGAATTGAGGGTCTGGTAGGAAGTCGGCATCGAAAATGGCAATAAACTCGGCACGGGCCTGTTCAAGCCCATTCTGCAAGGCTCCCGCTTTGAAACCTGTTCTTTCTTGCCGGCGCAGCGTTTTAATGTCGAAGCCTTTCTTTTTGTATTCTTCGACCAAGTTGTCTACAACAACGCAAGTCTCATCGTCGCTGTCGTCGAGCACTTGAATTTCCAGTTTATCTTTTGGGTAATCGAGCAGGCATACTTGTCTGATCAGTCTTTCCACAACGTACAGCTCGTTATAAATAGGCAGCTGTACGGCGACCAGCGGAAAATCTGCCAGTGGTGCAAGGGTGGCTGGTGTTGCCTTCTTGTTTTTTCTGTAGCGAATGGCCAGGTGCAGCTGTCCCAGGCTGAACAGAAAGATCAGCGATAAGGAAGCTCCGTACCCAATTATTACCAGCCAGTCGATCATAAGTACCTGAAGATTGTCCAAAGTATTTTGTAGCCTGCGCCGAAGGTGCCTTTCACCGTGCCCGACACCTTGGAAACACCAATGCGCTGCCGATAGTTTACCGGCACCTCGGTGGTTTGCATTCCCAATTTAGCCGCTTTTAGCTGCATTTCTACAGTCCAGCCATAGGTTTTGTCCTGCATGTTGATGCGCAGCAGGCTTTCATATTTCACAGCCCGGAAAGGCCCAAGGTCAGTAAACTGCACCCCGTAAAACCAGCGGAGCAGAGTAGTAGCCAGCCAATTGCCAAATATTTGCTGGGGTGTCATGGAGCCCTTTTCCTTTTTGCCGAGTGCCCGGGAGCCGACTACGAGGTCAGCGTTACCATCGATAATCGGTTGCACCAGCTCGAACATTTCTTCAGGATAGTCGGAGTGGTCACCATCAAGAAACACCACGATATCCGGCAAATCCCTGACCTGGCTTGCGATGTGCTGCATGCCGCAAAGACAAGCGTTGCCATAGCCTCGTTTTTCTTCTCTCAGGGCAGTTGCTCCTCGTGATTGTGCCTGACCAAAGGTGTTGTCGGTCGAACCATTGTCGACGACGATGATTTCGGACACCAAATCTTTGGGTATTTCATC
Source organism: Imperialibacter sp. (assembly GCF_040222385.1). Taxonomy (GTDB): domain Bacteria; phylum Bacteroidota; class Bacteroidia; order Cytophagales; family Cyclobacteriaceae; genus Imperialibacter. Next base: position 165,438 of record NZ_JAVKDF010000059.1, on the reverse strand, counting down.
GATGACCATGCCTACAGCATTCTGCTCATTGAAGGCAGGGATGATGACTTTGATATTGGGTTGGCGCACTTACGGTTGATTTCTGTGCAAAAATAGCGAATGGATTGGATTGGGAGGTCGGGGGTGGGACAAAATCGAGATAACTATGGTAGTTAGTGACTCGATAGTTAGTTTAGAGGTATATGAGCTATTATATCAAGTCTTTCAGGAATTGGTTTGGTGTCTTTGGCATTCTTTTGATGGCGGGGTGCCAGCCCCGTATCACCGAAACCACTCTTGGGTCCGGCTGGGCAAGCACGTCCATCAATGCCGTCAGCTTTCGCACCAATTCCATTGTCAGTGAAGAGAACTGGCAATTTGCGGCCTATTATGATTCTACTGGTCACATAGTGCTGGCAGGGAGGGTTGAAAGAAGGGCAAAGCCTGCTGAGGCACTGAGGGTGGTGGAGTTGAAGCTGTAGTTTTTACAATTTGGGAATCTAATTCCCAAATTGTAATTTCACTACGTGATTATCCGAATAGCAGATAAAGAAATCCGAGTGCTTGCCTCTATGTACAAGTCGCTGGCGATCGTTGGCCCAAGACAATCGGGAAAAACCACACTCGCAAAACACATTTTTGGGTCGAAGCCTTATGTGTCGCTGGAAAACCCCGATGCACGGCAGTTTGCCGAGAGCGACCCTCGAGGATTTCTCGAACAATACCCGAATGGAGCTGTACTGGATGAGATACAACGAGTGCCACAGTTGTTTTCCTATCTGCAGCAGATCATTGATGAAAGTAGCGAGACGGGCCTTTTTATCCTTTGGGGGTCGAACAATTTTTTGCTTCAGGAAAATATTTCACAGAGTCTTGCTGGCAGGATCGCTTACTTGTTTCTTCTTCCTTTTTCTATTGAAGAGCTCGCAAAAGAGGGGCTGTTGCCATCGGATGCATACCAGGCAATGTTTGCCGGAGGATATCCTCCGATTTATGATCTAAAAATACCGCCATCTACCTGGTATCTCAACTATATTCGTACCTATGTGGAAAGAGATGTGAGGCAGATAAAAAATATCACAAATCTTGGTGCTTTTGAAAGGTTCCTGAGGCTTTGCGCCGGCCGGGTAGGTCAACTGCTGAATATGAACAGCCTCGGCATTGAAGCTGGTGTGGATCATAAAACAGTGGCATCGTGGTTGGGGGTATTAGAGAGTAGCTTTATTGTTCATTTGCTTCGGCCTCACCATCAAAATTTCAATAAACGAATTGTGAAAATGCCCAAGCTGTATTTTTATGACACCGGGCTGGCCTGTGCACTACTCGGCATTCAAAATGAAGCACAGTTGGTTACCCATCCGTTGCGGGGGAGTCTTTTTGAAAACTTCATTATCAGCGAAATGGTGAAAACCAGGTTTAATAAAAATGAACCTAACAACTTGTATTTTTGGCGTGATAGTACCGGCAATGAGATTGATGTGATAATAGATAAGGGTGGAAAGCTATACCCGGTCGAAATCAAATCAGGAAAGACAGTCACTGACGATTATTTCAAGGGATTAAATTTTTGGTCTAAAATAACTGGAGCAGCGGAGGGGGTAGTTGTCTACGCAGGAGACGCTCAGCAAAAGCGAAGCAATGGAATGGAGGTAAGGCCGTGGAACCAGGCGGGAGAGTTGTAGGTTTTTTCACTTGGGAAAAGACACTATAAAACGATGCAATACTCCTTTAGCCTTAGCTGTATGCACTTCTTGCCAACCCCGCATCACCTAAACCAATCTAGGCCCCGGATGTGTAACTATTTTGATCAATGTGGCTGATTTTCACACCAATACTATTGTAAGTGACGAGAAATGACAGTTTGCGGCTTAGTAATTCTACTGGTGAGGCGGCGCTGGTAAAGAGGCTCAAAAGAAGAAGGTGCAAAGCCTGCTGAGGAGGTGAGCTTGGCGGAGTGACCTCACGTTAGCTATTGTACTTCTTATTCATATAATCCACCGACTCTTTGACCAGCGTCTTTAGAACGTCAATATCCACATCAGTCAACTTATTGATATAGAGACAAGACTTCCCGGTTTTGTACTTTCCGAGCTTTTGCATCAGCTCTTCGTACCGGCCGAAGCCTGGCATGATATAGAGCGTAAGGCTCGTTTTTCTCGGCGAGAAGCCGGTTATCATCCAATCACCTTCCTGTCCACTGGCATATTTGTAGCGATAGGTGCCAAAACCAACTATAGATGAGCCCCACATCTTTGGTTTTTCGCCAGTCACCTCCTTCATCAGCTTCAGCACTTCAAAGGCATCATTTCGTTTTTTCTCATCTTCCACTTTGTTGAGAAAGCCTTCCACGCTTACATCGTTGACTTTTGTTTTTAGTTCGTAGGCCATAGTGATGTATTTTGACTCAGGAATTAAGAAAAATCTACTTTAAATGCAAGGGGCCACAGTTCAAAACATTACACCTTTTTGTTTTCCTTTTTATCGTACCATAGCTGCACCAGCCCCGAAGGAAATGTGAGACTTCTTTTGAAAGCCAGCGATTGCTCAGGTCGGCCGTCTTTAAACAGCCTGATGCCGCCTCCCAGCAGATGTGGTATTACCGACACAATAAGCCGGTCAATGAGAGAGTGATTGAGCAGCTCAAACACCAGCTCGCCTCCGCCATCGCAATAGATGCCTTTGCCTGGCTCGGCCTGGAGTTTTTTTAAGAGGCCGGGCAAATCGCTGAAGTATTCGACGTTCTCATCTTTACCTGTTCGGCTATTCGAGAGCACCCAAACCTTTTTATCCTTGTGATGAAAGTCTCCTCCAAATGACAACACTTTGTCGTATGTCTTCCTGCCCCAAATGACCGTGTCGATGCCAGCGGTGAATTCCGCATAGCCATAGTCTTCGTTCGGCACCTCCACTTGCGAGAGGAAATCAATATTGTCGTCTTCTTTAGCAATGTAGCCGTCGAGGCTCATGGCGATATAGAGGTTTACTTTGCGGTGAATATTTGCCATTCATCAATTAATCAACAGTAAAAAGAATTCTATGACAATTTTTTACAATGTGTATAGCAGACACATTTCTGCTATTAACTACTTTGCGCACCAAGTTTGGTAATGCCCTTTCGGGGCAGCAACGTTTAACGTTGCACGGTTGATTAGGTTTGGTAGCCCGGTGGTCTTTTAGAGCGCCGGGCTTTTTTCATTTGTTCTGTTCGGCTCCAGGCAAAGCTCCCGGTTTCTTCACCAGCTTATGGTTGATTGATATAATCCTTAAAATATTTTTCAAGTACAAAAGGAGGCTGGTGCACGTCCGGCTTCCTTTCGAAGGTAGTTGGGTCGTATTCCATTGGTGCAATCGTTTTTGCTGTAAGCTGAACGGTATCGTCGGTTTTTCTTTGCCAGCTACTCAGCAGGCCCATCATTTCCCTTACTTTCACCTCGTGTTCTTTTTTGTCAGCCAGGTTGACTAGTTCATCAGGATCATTTTCAAGGTCGAAGAGCTGTGTGTAGTCGATCATCGGATATCGTATCAATTTCCATTTTTTGTCCCGCACTGCCCGATGCGTGCCCCTGTAGGTGGTGAATAGCGAGGTTCGAACACCTCCTTCTTTGCCCATAATTACCTTCGAAAGGTCTTTTCCATCCACTCCCTTAGGTGGCTCTACACCTGTCAGGTTGCAAAGTGTAGGGAAAATGTCGTAGAGGTATACCAGAGCATCGCTGGTTTTATTGGCTGGCAAACCAGGGCCGGCAAACACCAGGGGCGCTTTCATGCTGTGCTCATACAGGCTTTGCTTCCCCACCAGTCCGTGGCTTCCCAGCGCTAGCCCATGGTCAGCAGCGTACACTATAATGGTGTTCTCAGCAAAACCGCTAGCCTCCACAGCGGCAATAATGTCGCCTATTCTGTTGTCGGCATGGGTAATCATGGCATAGTATTCCCTCAGCTGATCCTGGATCATCCCAGAGTCTCTTGGCCAGGGTGCCAGGTGCTCATCTCTTACCTTCATTTCATTTATTTCTCCAAAGTTGAAGGGATGCCAGGGCTTAAAGTTGGCCGGTAACGGAACGGTGTCTCCCGCATACTGCTCCAGGTATTGTGGCAATGGGCTTCTCGGGTCGTGAGGGGCTGTGAAGGCTATGTAAGCAAAGAAAGGCTTTTCGGCTCCTTTTTGTGAGGTAATGAAGTCTATCATCGCATCAGCAAAAAGGTCAGTAGAGAAGCCTTTTTCTAAAGGTTCGGTAAAAGTGGAGTCATTCACTTTGTCACGGACGGCGGTATTGAAGTGATCATCCATTCCGCCGAGAAAGACATTCTTGCCCTGTTGAAACGAAGCAAGAAAACTATCGCCTCCATTGTGCCATTTGCCGGTTCCAAAAGTAGTGTAGCCATTGGCGGCCAATACCTGGGGCATGGTGGTAACGGTATCGAGCTTGTCGTACACATGGTAAAGGCTTTTGCCACTCATAAGCATGGCTCGGCTCGGGGCGCAAACTGCTCCATGAATGGATCCCATGCAGTAGTTGTTGGTGAAGCGCACACCACTTTTCGCAAGGGCATCCAGGTTGGGTGTTTTAATAATTTCGTTGCCCGCTGCCCCCAATGCGTCTGCTCGCTGGTCGTCAGTGAAAATGAAAACAATGTTGGGTTTTTTAGGCTCCTCTTTCTTCAGTGAGCACCCCATCAGAACTTGAAAAAAAAGCACGACGGCCAGAGAACCGACGCTAAAAATGGCGCAATATTCTTTCCTCATGGCTAAAAATAGAAAACCATCCACATTTATAAATGGCTTCTTGCTAATATTTGACATGCCTAATTCTATTTTATTCATTAAACTGTGATATAATCCCTAAGTATGAAAGCAGTATTTGGCAAGGTCGCTCTTTTTACCCTAGTGGCAGTTGTCTTCTTTTGTTTGGGCCAGTATGTGTCGCTCACAAATGAGGAAACGATTAGCTGCGACAATATTATCAAAGCAGGTGAACTGATAGGAGTGCCGCTTACCCGTGCCGAAGCCGACTCCATGCTTGAGGGTGTTGCCTCACAGAGGGAAAGCTATCTTTACATGCGCAGGAGCCCATTGACCAACGACGTGGTGCCAGCCATGCAGTTTAATCCGCTCCCATTGGGTTTTCAATATCAAAGCCATTTTAAAGGGCTGAAATTTGGTGATTACACTGGCACAATGCGGCCTACCGATGATGAAGAGCTGGCGTTTATGAGTATTGGCGAACTGGCTGAACTCATTAGAAGCAGCCAGATTTCTTCTTTGGAGCTTACCCAATTTTACATCAACAGAATAAAAGCACTGGATCCAAAGCTGCATGCGGTAGTAACATTGATGGAAAGCTATGCACTTGAAAAAGCGGCAATTGCTGACAAGGAAATTTCGCAGGGTAATTACAAAGGTCTTTTGCATGGCATTCCTTTTGGTGCGAAGGACTTGCTGGCCAAGAAAGGCTTCAAAACCACATGGGGAGCGATGCCCTACAAAGACCAGGAGTTTGACGTTGATGCGACTGTTGTCGAGCGGCTGGAAACCGCTGGAGCAATTTTGCTGGCCAAGACGACACTGGGCGCCCTCGCCATGGGAGATATTTGGTTTGGGGGGAAAACCCGGAATCCCTGGAATACCGAGAAGGGGAGCAGTGGCTCATCGGCTGGTTCGGCATCGACGGTTTCAGCCGGGCTGCTTCCATTTGCTATTGGTTCGGAAACGCTGGGTTCCATTGTATCGCCGTCTACAGTCTGCGGTGTTACTGGACTAAGACCCACTTATGGCCGGGTAAGCCGCTATGGAGCCATGGCTCTTAGCTGGAGCATGGACAAGCTAGGCCCATTGTGCCGCAATGTGGAAGACTGCGCTATCGTGCTGGCCGCTATAGGCGGGCCCGACGGAAAAGACGCCATGGTGCTGGATTTTCCTTTCTACTTTGAGCCAGCTATCGACCTGAGGGCACTCAGAATTGGTTACGTAAAAGATGACTTTGACAAAGAATACGCTTTTCATGACCAGGACAGCGTGGCGCTGCAGGTCTTGAAAGAACTCGGGGCGGAGTTGATTCCAATTGAATTACCCAATCAGCCGGTAGGGGATATGACCATTATTCTTTCGGCAGAGGCTGCGGCTGCCTTCGAGGAACTGACTTTGAGTGGGCGGGATGACCAGTTGGTAAACCAGCTAAAGTGGGGATGGCCCAACAGCTTCAGGGAGTCCCGGTTGATACCAGCTGTCGAATACATTCAGGCAAACAGACTGAGAACACAGCTTATTCAGGACATGACCAAAGTTTTTGAGAAAGTGGATGTATACATGGCTCCTTCCAGAGAAGGCAAGAACCTGCGGGTCACCAATCTTAGTGGCCACCCATCGGTAGTGTTGCCCAACGGCTTTTCCGATGATGGTACTCCCACCAGTTTGACCTTTACCGGTCGGCTATTTGATGAGGGAACCGTACTTGCCGTGGCGAAAGCCTATCAGGATGCTACAGACTGGCATAGCAAACATCCGGTACTTGATTGACGTAATATCCAAATAATATTTTGTTTTTGGCTTCTATATCGGCGTATTTTATTTGTTTTTAGTAACTCCGCCCAAAATACTTCTATTAAATTTTCCGAGAATATTTGTGAAGGTGACAAAAGTCACCTTTTCTGTTTTGTAGCGTCATACCCTCCGCTTGTTCCCGCCTATACCTTAGCATCATCAAAATGTTTCACCAAAACCAATTAGAAACATGAAAACGTTGCTAACAATTACCGCCCTCGTATTTCTGACTGTAGCCGCCACAGCCGGGCAGCCATTTAAGGCAGAAAAGGGATCAAAAATTACTGTAGCTGGCACCTCAACTATGCATGACTGGACGATGGTTTCAGAAGAAATTCAGGTTGAAGCAACCATAGCTGATGGAGGAGGAACCGTTGAAGGGTTGAAACTAATCGTGCCGGTTACCACACTAAAGAGTCATAAGAGTAGCATGGATGACAATGCCTACAAGGCACTGAAGTCTGACAAGAATCCGCAGATCATTTTCAACCTGAAGACGTCGCAAGCCAAAGGAGCTTCGCTTTTGCAAGGATCAGGTCAATTAACCATTGCCGGAGTAACCAAAGACATCAGCATTGAGGGGAAACTAGAGGCCCTTGCCAATGGCAAATACAAAATCACAGGTTCCTATACGCTCGATATGGAGGCTTACCAAGTGGAACCACCCTCTTTTATGTTTGGCACAGTCAGCACAGGAAAAGAGGTAACAATCTCGTATGAAATTATTCTTTCTAAATAAATCAAAAAACCAATAAATGTCCCGTATCATGAAAACGCTAAATAAATTTTTTGGGATACTGATTGTCTTAGGACTTTCCGCAACCAGCACATTGATGGCTCAGCAGCCTGACCTTCAATTCTTCAGAACAAATGACGCAAAAGGCCTGAATGTATTTGAAACCACCAAAGCCGACACAGTACCTTTTGACGGCTTAAAAGTAAGAGTAGGCGGTGATTTTGCCATCGAATTTCAGGGCATTAACCAAACAAACTCCCTGGACAGTCTTTTGGACTTGGGTACCAACTTAAACCTTCCCACAGCCAACCTGAACCTTGATGTTCAGTTGTCTGACGGTATGAGAATGCACTTGAGAACCTACCTTTCTGCCAGGCACCACAACGAATCCTGGGTAAAGGGTGGTTACATCCAAATTGACAAGCTTGACTTTATCAAGCCAGGCTTTGCAGCCAACCTGATGAAAGTAGTAACTTTTAGAGTAGGTTTGGACGAGATCAACTTTGGTGATGCGCACTTTAGAAGAACTGACAACGCCAGGGCTTTATATAACCCTTTTGTTGGCAACTACATCATGGACTCTTTTACCACCGAGGCCTTCATCGAGGCAAATGCCCAAAGCAACGGCTTCATAGGCGTGTTGGGTATTTCTAATGGTAAGTTGAACCAGAGCGTGGTTCTTACACCTACTACCGACAACAAAATTTCCTTCTATGGTAAAGTGGGCTACGACAAGCAGGTCAACGATGACCTTCGATTCAGACTTACCGGTAGCTGGTACATGAACAGTGGTTTATCTACAGGTTTTTACCTCTACGGTGGTGACAGAGCAGGAGATAGGTATTACAACACATTAATCTCTCTTGCTGAGGCAGCCAGTGGAGTGAATGCAACAAGTGCATATGCCAATGCCCGCTTTAACCCAAGATTCCGACAAATGACTGCTATCCAGATCAATCCATTCATTAAGTATCAGGGACTTGAGTTGTTCGGTATCTATGAAATAGTGTCTAACAGCGAAGACCAGGGAAATGGTCAATATACTCAAACAGCAGTTGAAGCAATCTACAGAATTGGCGCTGCCGAAAAGGTATTTGTCGGAGGCAGATACAACTCCGTAAGTGGAAAAGCAACAGATGCAGCCACTGCTACCCAGAAAATTAACCGGATCAACCTTGGTGGCGGATGGTTTATGACCGACAACGTGGTTGCTAAGCTAGAGTATGTTAATCAGCAGTATACTGAAGGCTGGACTGGCAAATACAACGACGCCGAGTTCAAAGGTATCATGATCGAAGCTGCCATCAGTTTCTAGTTGGTTTTTGGTAAGTTAGTCACGGAATGCCCGCCAAGCGGGCATTCCTTTCTCTTTTTGATATGAAGCTCCTCCTCATAGTAATTGGCTTTTGCTCCCTCTTCTTCAACAATGGAGACGAAAAAAGGATGGTGGCATGGGTGATTGAGCCCTCCAGCACCCTGATTATCAATGGGGCTTCCAATGTCAATCAATTCACTTGTGGAATGTCGTCGTACCAGTATGCCGACACACTGGAGCTCTCCGAACGGACGGCCTCTTACATCAAATTCTCCCCTAACAAACTATCGCTCCCCGTTGTTGATTTTGATTGTGCGCACAAAATGATCACCAGCGACTTCCAGGAAACCCTCCAGTCTGACATATATCCTGAAATCGGCGTGAGCTTTTTGTCATTAAAAACCATTTCATCTACGATGCCGGGCGTTACAAGCTACGACGCTGTGATGCTCATAGAGCTCTCTGGAAGAAAAAGAGAGGTGAGTGTTCATTTCGATTTTTGGGAGAAAAGTTATAGCCTCTACAATTTGGTGGGCTCTAAAACCTTACGTTTTACGGATTTTGAGATGGCACCTCCTTCAAAAATGATGGGTTTGGTAAAAGTGGCCAACGAACTTACCATCGACTTTAATCTGGTTATCCGGCCACTCTAGCCGTAACTCCTTACGACTTGATCCTCAGTAATTTATAGGCGTAACATGCATTGATTTTCAGTTGCTTTTGATTATTTTCATGGAAAAGCGAGTCCTATGAAAACGAAAAGGGCAATTTTTATCGTCGGCTTGATTTTTTACCAGGCCGCAATAGCGCAAATCGGATCCAAAGTAAAAGAACAGACAAGTCAGGGGCTGCCAGGCACCTGGGTTAACACCGAATTTGGTTACACCATGACTTTGCGACTGCTCAGCAATGGTTCGGGAGAGTTTGATGGTGAATCTATTACCTATACTGTAGGTGAAAACAGTCTAGCGATCAAATTTGCCACCGAAGTAGTGACCTATCAGTATAGCCTGATGGGTGATCAGTTAACACTTTCCGGGGGCGATTTGGATGCGGCAATCACATTTGGAAAAAACGGAGCCGAAAGGCAGGCTTCTGCCAGTATACTACGTACTCAGGCTGGCGACTCTCCGGTCGGCTCAATCGTAGGCAAGTGGGAAAGCCAGGGGCAAGTGCTCGACTTCATGGACAACGGCAAGGTAGTGATCGACGGCAATTCCTTCGACTACCAAACACAGGGTGCCACTGTGACACTTTCCACGCTGCAAGGTGCGATGCAGTTTCAGTACCAGCTGGGAGGAAATACTTTGACATTGACAGGCCCTGGAGGAAGCCTTTTCTACAACAAATTTGATGGGAATATGCCGCCAGCCGGGCAGGCTGGAGTCTCCACAAGCTCGGGTTCCGCTCCTGCCGAACTCTCAGGGAAATGGTGCTACGTCAATGTAACAAGCACAGGGTCAGGTGGCTGGACGACCGACGAGTGTATCATTCTCAACGCAAACGGCACCTACGAATACTATAGTGAAAATTCGGGCAGTGCAACAGTAACCAATCAATATGGAACGCAGATAGCCACAGGCGGCACAAGTTCGCAGACTTCCGATGCAGGCACGTGGAGCTTGCAGGGAAATACTTTAGTCTCTAGTTCTAAATCCGGGGGCAGCCAATCATTTGCGTTCGAGAAGCGGAATCATCCCAAAAATGGAGATCCAATGATTGTGCTTAACGGCCGTACGTATGTGACTTTTTACCAGAAACCGCCCTGGCGGTAAATCGGTTTATCTTAGAAAACGTTGAAAAAAGTACCGAGCCAGCCAAGTATAACGCTAAATAGAAAAAGTAGTAGTAGAGTAATCATATTGCTAATTACGTGTTTTTTGCGAAAAGGATTTTAAAACTTTAGCTGTACAGACAGTTAACACTATTTCTTTGCAGTCGCTTTGACTTCATTTTGTGATCCGAGGTTACATTCCTTTGTCGACTTTTTTCACCGCCGCTAGTGGAATAAGGCCAGCCATATATGGTGACATACGATTTTCCCTTTATTTTAGAAGGTCAAATAAACAACTATGGCTAGAGATAACTGGGGAAGTAAGTTTGGTTTTGTAATGGCTGCTGCCGGCTCCGCTGTGGGCTTAGGCAACATTTGGAGATTCCCTTACCTGACAGGAGAGAATGGTGGCGGCGCTTTTGTATTTGTCTACTTTATCTGCATCCTTTTAGTGGGAGCCCCATTACTTTTTAATGAAATGGGGCTTGGTCGTTTCTCCCGAAAAAACCCTGTGGGTGCATTTAAGGATACAGGAGGAAGTAAGTTTTGGGTTTTTGGCGGAGGAATATTGTCACTTTGTGTGAGCTTCTTTGTGCTTTCTTATTACGGCGTCATTGCAGGCTGGACAATCGGGTATATGTACACAGCCTTGTTCGACATACCGTTGGATTTTGATGTTTTCCGGGCTAATCCAGTGGCAATTTTACCACTCTTCGGCATATTCATGGCGGCTTCTACGCTAATCGTTTTGGGGGGCATAAGTGGAGGCATCGAAAAGGCAGCCAAGATCATGATGCCGGTACTGTTTATTTTGTTGATTGTTGTAATTATCAGGAGCGTAACGCTTCCCGGGGCCATGGCGGGCATTGAGTACTACCTTGTTCCCGACTTCAGCAAAATCGGAGGAGGAACTATTCTGGCCGCTCTCGGCCAGGCCTTTTTCTCTATGAGTATCGGCTGGGGAATGATGATTACGTACGGTTCCTACCTGCCAAAGGACAGTAACATCGTGAGCTCGGGTCTTTGGGTTGGTATCATGGACACAGGCGTTGCACTGCTGGGTGGCTTAATGATTTTTCCGGCGGTGTTTGCTTTCGGCATGCAGCCGGATCAGGGCCCCACCTTGGTTTTTAAGATACTACCAGTCATTTTCGAATCGTTACCTGCTGGCGGCAATATCATAGGGGCTTTTTTCTTTCTTCTGCTTTGCCTGGCTGCTCTTACGTCTTCCATAGCAATGATTGAAGTACCGGCTTCCTTTTTCATAGACAACAAAAACTGGAGCCGGAAAAAGGCTGCCTGGGTAGTAGGGATTGCCGCCACAGTAGTGGGGCTGCCATCTGCACTCTCCAGTGGTGGGGCCAGCATATTCACCAATGTTTCCATCACAGTATTTGGCAACACCTATGCTGGTGTAATGGACATCATGGACTTCTTCTTTGGCACGTTCTTCATTGTGATCGTGGCGTTGATGACCTGTCTTTACACTGGTTGGGTCATGGACATCACCAAAATATCAGATGAAATTGCTGAGGGCGCTCCATTTTTCAAGAAAGAGCTAGTGGCGGGCATCACTCCGGCAGCCATTTGGCGATTCTTCATTCGCTTTGTGTGCCCGGCGGTTATCGGATTGGTGCTGATTAATATGATGGGGATATTCTAAAACAAAAGAGTGCTCCGGGAAGTGCTAATCAACACCTTCCCGGAGCGCTGGATTTCTACTTCTTAGGCGCTGGGCCTAGTCCTTTCTTAGGATCATCTTTTCCCTTTGCAGGATGCGACGGCTTTGTTTCAGCAGGTTTTTCTTCCTTCTTCTCTGAGGTCGTTTCCTTTACTTCCGTTGCGGCTACCTTTTTCGCTGCTTCGCCCAAATAGGCTGGCAACTCAAGACCGGCCATTTCAAAAATTTCTTTCAGTGGAGGCACCGACTGGTACATGCCCGAAAGGAAGTTGGCTGTCGACGTTTTGCCGTCTTTGCCAGTGCCCGAATCCCAAACGGTGATTTTCTCGATCTGGATATTCTTGATGGCTTCCGATTGTAGCCTCACCAGCTCAGGTAGTTTTTCGGCAATGATAAGCATGGCGGCATCTTTCGAACTGTTGCCAGCTGCGTTTACTATTTGTTTCAAACCTTCGGCCTGCTTGGTCAGTACTTCATAAATACCCCTGGCCTCAGCTTCTCGCCTCATAATGATCGAATCGGCCTCACCTTTGGCACGGCGTCTGATCATTTCGGCTTCGGCCTCGGCGGCAATTTCTACTTTAAGTTTGTCGATTTCTGCAGGCACCACAATGTTGGCTGTCTGGCTGGCTTTGTCTCGCTGTGCTCTGGCGTTTTCCGCTGCTTGCTCGGCTGCATACGACTCCTCCAGCGCTTTGGCTTGCTTCACCTTTTCGGCGGCCATCGCTTTTCTGAGTGCTTCAGCTTCTTTTTCCCTTCTTTCGGCTTCAGAGTTGGCTATATCAATTTTGGCCTTGTTTTCACCTTCCACAGCCCTTGCATTGGCCTCAGAAGTTTGGATTCTTTCCGTCTTTTGCGCTTCGGCCTCACCAATATTGGCTTTTGCCAAAGCTTCCGACTCGCCCACTTTAGCGCTGGAATCGGCATTGGCTATCTGAATCCGTTCTTTTTGTGCTGCATTGGCCTCACCAATTTTTGCCAGGGCGTTGGCATCAGCCACCTGCACCCTCTGATCCTGGTGCGCCATTGCCTCACCGATGGATCCGTCTCTGGTTTTTTCGGCCACGCTTTTACGGGCGTCGTTAATAGCCTTGGCGGCCGCTTCTTTTCCAAGCGCCTCTATGTAGCCCGACTCATCTTTGATGTCGGTTACGTTTACGTTGATAAGCTTAAGGCCAATTTTTTTTAGTTCTGCCTCCACATTGCTGGCAACGTTCGCCAGGAACTTGTCACGGTTGCTGTTGATTTCCTCAATATCCATCATGGCCACTACAAGCCTTAGCTGACCAAAAATAATGTCTTTGGCAAGGTCATGAATATGGTCTTTGGTTAACCCGAGCAGCCTTTCAGCTGCATTTTCCATCACGCCTGTTTCGGTAGAGATACCCACAGTAAAGCGGGAAGGCACGTCAACCCGAATGTTTTGCTTGCTGAGTGCATTGGTAAGGTTCACCTCTATCGAATTAGGGGTGAGATCGAGAAAGGCATAGTCCTGAAACACCGGCCACACAAAGGCGGCACCTCCATGAATACACTTGGAGGAGCTGTGGCCGTCGGTGCCGCCGCCCACTTTTCCGTAGACAACCATGACCCTGTCAGAGGGGCATCGCTTGTAGCGGCTAAAAAATGTAATGAGAATGATAAAAATAAAGAGGGCCACAATGGCCACTACGGGTAATGCGAATACGCTCATATTCAGCTAAAGTTTGCGGTAACTAAGAGTAGATTATTGTCTATAACATCACTGACTTTCACCACTTTGCCCGTTTTAATATCGGTCTCATCGTCGGTGATTGCCTCAAGGGTTCTCAGCGAACCCTGTACTTTTATCTGGATTTGGCCTATGCTGTTTCGCTTTGAGGCAATAGTAAGGTACACCTCACCCAGTTTTCCTTTTGCATTGCTCATTTTCAGGTTGCCGCTTTCGTCGGCCTTTGAAAGAAAATAAAAGATGCTGGCCATAATTAACATCATAGCCAGCCCGGCGACCGAGGAGGCTACCAATGACCAGCCATCCGACATGCCGCTATCCAGGCAGGCTATACCCGTCCATGAAAAAATGGAGAAGAAGGCCACAAGGTTTTTCAACGTAAGGAACTGAAAAGGAATACCGGTGTCGCCGTCTATTTCTGCATCGGTAGACAGATCGTCGCCCATATCGCCACCGCCAATCAGGGTCATCAGCATCTGCAACAGGAAAAAAAGAGTGAATGGAACTGCCAGCGACCAGTATATTTTCTGAAGCAGGGTAAGGGTTTCCCACCAATTGGTGTATTGCTCAATCATTCTTTTTGAACCTTAGGGTTGAAAGGTTCAGTAAAATACGAAGTGTTGAGAAATTTCCTATTATGAAAAGAGAATAAAGAAAGTATTGGAAGCAAGATTTATGCTTCCACTTTAATGCTGTCGTTACCAATCAATATCGGCTGACCAAACCTGCCTTCTTCGTCTCTGTTTTCCAGGTTGAGTACGCCACGAGGGCAAACTGATGAGCAAACGCCGCAGCCTACGCACGATGAGCGAACGATGTTTTGGCCTCTCTGGGCATACCAGCGTACATCTATTCCCATTTCGCAATAGGTGGAGCAGTTGCCGCAGCTGATGCACTGACCACCGTTGGTAGTAATACGGAAGCGGCTTTTGAAGCGCTGCACAATGCCAAGATAGGCAGCCAGCGGACAGCCAAACCGGCACCACACCCTATTACCCATCAAAGGATAAAAACCAGTGCCCACCACACCAGCGAAGCCTGCACCTATGTAAACACCGTATACTTCTCTGAGCGTATAGCTGTCGATCACGCCCAGCCAGGAGTTGCCCGACCAGTAGGTGTACAACACGCCGCCAGTCATCACAACAGAAAAGGCCAGCACTGCATGGATCATCCATCTTTCGATTTTCCATGCCTTCAATGATTTATCGGAAAGCTGACGGAAGGGGTCGCCCAAAGTTTCGGCCAGGCCTCCACAGCCACACACCCAGGAGCAGTACCATCTTTTGCCAAAGAAGTAGACAAACACTGGCACAGCAATGATGATCAACGCAATGCCCCAGCCTAGCATAAAGATGCCCAGGCTGCCTGAAGAGATAAGTTGGTTGAGCTCATTGTCAAAGAAGAAGTCGTAGTCGAGTGGCCAGATGTTTTTAAAGTCGAAATAGGGTTGGTTAAGCCTTAGGAGTATTTCAGGAATAAGGAAAGCGAAAGCTGTTTGAAAGAACATCACAGAAATCGTCCGCATAATCTGGTATTTGCTGTGCCGATATTTAATGAACATGCGCACTCCCATCACGAGAATACAAAGTGTGTAAATGAAGCCGTAGAGGAAAAAACGGCTGGCGTCACTGTTCTTTAGTAGCTGACTCACTGGATCGACCATGATGATCCATTCGGTCATGTATTCTGGAAAGAAATACAAAATGATATAGAAGACAATAAGAAAGCTGCCAAGCATGATGCCGAGCCAGCCTTTGTTTTTCAAAACGCTATGGAAAATGCCATTATTTTTAATGCCAGCCGGGCCATCAAGTTTGGTTTTAGGGAGCAGATACATCATAGCTCCGATGATGGGAAGCAGGTAGCAAAGAGACAAAAAGAGGCCGGAGCTGGACTTGATGGGGCCGTGGGAAGCTAGTTTGGTAGCTTCATATCTGATGTCTCTGGCTTTGTAACGGTCGATACCTACCTCACTGATAATGCCATAATCGTTGATCGTGTTGGCCACTGACATCAGATCTTTCTTCAGCGCTTCTCTGGAATCATATTTTCTCCCCTCCAGCCAGTTGCCGTACTCCTCCATTTTTCGTCTCTTGAATATAGTGCTGGTGTTGATCTTCGGGTAGATGTAGTTCAGCATTTCAAGGGAGAAAGTGTAGGGAGGAGGGCCCAGCTCGCTAATCAATAGATTTATCTCTGATTCCTTGAGGGCAAAGAGCATCATTTGCTGCCTGTTGTAGGTGTTGATGCCTTTTTGGATGGTGCCAACAAACCCGAAATTCGTGCTGTACTCTGTGTCGACTATCTCCGGCGTGAAAGTGAGGATACCTTGGGTCTTTCCCTCGTGAGCAACAACTTTGTCAAAGTCACTCCTCGAAATTTTGTAGTCAGCCATAAAGAAGCTGGCCAGAAAAAGGCCAAAGCCAAGTATGAAAAGTGCCAGCCCGGTTAGTTGTATTGCTCTCATCTCTTTCTTCCTCTTGCTTTAGAAAATACCAAACAGCTTTTTCTTCCTTTTCTTTTCGATTTCGAAATAAGGGAACTGCGTCGAAAATGCCGCTCTGATCTCCTGCTCACAGGTATCAAAAAACTCCGGATCAAAATTGGCCTTCTCCAGTTCGTTTATCACTCTATCTACTTTTGTTTTCTGCCTGATCCAGTTATCCCAAACTTCGTGTCGCTGCCGGATGCCCATGGCATTCATGCCGAGCACTGTGCCGGTTGCCTGATCAAAATTAATTCTGATGCCCTTTTTCCCGGCAGCATGCTCCCACCAGAACGAATCTACTCCTTCAGAAGCAATGGCGGGCACTGAACCATAGGTCTGATACTCGATATCAAGGAACTTGGCAGAATTAAACCAAATCCCGGGCACATACCTGGTTGGTTTACCAGTCAGGGTCAGAGCAAGCGTTTCTCCCATCATACGGCCTGTGTACCACACCTGCTCTATGGCTTTCCGGTGAGGTAGCGGGTTTCGTAGTTCCGCACAGTCGCCAATGGCATAAACATCAGGCAAATTGGTCTGTAGCTGGTCATCGACCAGAATGCCACGCTTGGTTTCGACCCCGAACGACTTGGCCAGGTCAATATTGGCATGCACACCGGCAGTCAGTCCTACTACCTGGCAAGGTATTTCTTCACCAGTACTGGTAACGATGGCAGAAGCTTTCCCGTCAGGCCCTGCTTTTATTTCCTTCAACTCAGTGTTCAGCCGGAGGTCAATATGATGTTCAACAATGTGCCTGTTGATCATGGCCGATTCTTCCGCTGGCAAAACCAAATCCCAAAAGCTTTTTTCTCGTACCAGAAAGGTCACAGGAATCTTTCGTGACGCCAGCATTTCCGCCAACTCAATGCCGATGAGTCCACCACCAACAATGACTGCTCTTTTGCAATTCCCGGTGTTTTTCTCGAGCGTCTCCAAATCCTGATAGGAGTAGAGCCCCTGCACCCCGGGGAGATCCTGGCCGGGCCAGCCAAACTTGTTGGGCTGTGAGCCTGTCGCCAATACTAGCTTATCGTACTTAATTTTTTTACCGGACTTCAATTGGAGGGATTTTGCCCCGGTTTCGATGCCAGTAACAAAATCGAACACCAGGTCAATCTTGTTCTTTTCCCAAAACCAGTCCTCGTAGGGTTTGGTGTGTTCGTATTTCATGTGTCCCATGTAGATATACATGAGGGCTGTTCTGCTGAAGAAGTGTTCCGTTTCCCCCGAAATGACGGTAATCTGATCACCTCCTTGCTTTCTCACATGCCGGGCACAGGTAATGCCAGCGATTCCATTTCCGATAATGACGATGTGTGCCATAAGTATGCTCCAAACTTAGCTAGCAGACCGCAATTGCTTTGTCTTAGCAGCGACCGAACCAGGCAGTGAAGATACAAAAGCAACGATTAGTTGTAACGTTCGATGCTTTTAACTTGATCAATATTTGGATGGAGTAACTTTAGAAGTGCAAACCAAAGCTATACCCGGGCCAGTACTGTACGTTGAGCTTGTCTTCCTTTTTTTGGAAAATTTCCTGGCTGATTTTAAGGTCCTGACTTTCATGGAAATACGCATTGAGTGAAACACCGGCAAACAGGTGGGGCCCTTTCTTTCTTCTGCGTAGTCCTATTTCAACATGCATTTTGTGCAGTAAACTAAGCTTCGGATCAAATTTCATCGTTTGGCTGAGGTACATTGTTCTGATACCTGCACTTAAAAACCAGCGAGCGTTCAATGTGTCGGCTCCTATCATAGAGTGTTTGTTGTAAAACACCTTCATAAACCCATAGCCCAACCCCCACTTTACCTGGTTTCTGAAGCCTTCGAAAGGATTGTATGCGAATATGAGTGCATTTTGATTGACTACTTTGAACCGCCCCGTAAAGGGCATTTGTGAAGGTGTGTAAGTGCAGTTTTGACAGTTACCTGTGGTTCGCTCAAGTACCACTGCAAACAGCTCGTCGGTGAAAAGCCGGGTGTGTACCCCGCTGGAGCCAAAGTTAAGAGGCCCTACCTGAGTGCCATAGGTCGGCACGGAGGAGCCCTGGTAAGGGCTTGGCTTGAAGATGTTGATCAGGCCTATTTGCGTGCCGTGCACTTTTCTGGCAACGTTGATGAGGCCAACCTGCGTGCCATCCATTTCGCTTGAAACGTTGATCAGCCCAAACTGAATGCCCCGGTCTGGCCCTGGAGGCGACGAGTTTTTGCCTTCCATTTGTACCGCACGGTTGATGGCGCCCAACTGTAGTCCGCTGAGTTCGCCATAAGTGTAGTTGAACAACAGGGAAGCCTGACTGCCTGTCATGCCACGAATAGCAATATTATAGAGCCCGGCCATTTGCACTCCGAAAACTTGTTTGCCAGCCATATTCCCCAGCCCAGCCAGCTGAAAGCCGTGCACGTAGCCATTGTTGAAGTTGAACCCGCCTGTTAGCTGGATGCCTTCGACGTTGTTTCTGACAAAATTGAGGAGCCCGGAAAACTGGATGCCCTTTAAGTTGCAGGAAAAACCTTCGTTGACAATGGAGAGCTCTTCGCCATCTGTCAGATTAAAGTAAGCCTGGCTTCCGATAACGTTGGCCAGCCCTGCTATCTGGATGCCAGTGCTTGAGTTGGTGTTGATATTTGAAATGCCGCCCAGTTCAAAGTGATGGCTACCGGCCGACATACCGCCGAACAGGTTAAGGGAAAATTTATTGAAATAGAAGCCACTTTCCAGCCCATTCGTGCCTATGCCCGGAAAAAAGGAGAGCTGGAATGTTCTTTCCTTGTACCTGCTTTTGGCTGGTTGACTAAGCAGATCGCCGTAGACTGCACAAATAGTGAGCAGCAAAAAAATTACTCTCTTCAAAGCTTTATCCTTTACCTGTTTAACCTTCAGATAAAGGACGACCGTAGGCCGAGAGAATTACAGTGGAGATGAAAATGGGCCTTACTTGCCCTTGTGCCCTGGCAGAAAGTTGAGGAGGCTTTCGAGGGAGAGGAATCTTTGGTCTGCTACCACCCAACTGGTGGCATTTCCCTCAGTTTCAATGGTGAGTTTAATTGTTGCATTCGCATCGCCAGGCAAATAGCCATGCCTTTCCAGTGCCCGTTTTGTCCAGTTATGGGCCTGTGAATTTCCAGATAAAGAAAATGTTGTGCCTTCTTTTGTTGGCAACAGCACTCTGCCATTTAACAGGTCAAACCCAAACCCTTCGTGGTACAGGCTTTCCTCTAACTGTCCGTTTAGTGCCAAATCCTCAGGCAGTCCCTCAACCAAAGGACTATTGAAATTGGTCAGCCAAAGTCTGTCAGCAAACTCCATTGCCAGGTGAAAATCATGTGTGGATACCACAACGGCTTTTTCTTTTTCAAGAGCAAGTTGTCTGAGTAGCATAAATATTTCCACGCTATTGTTAAGATCGAGAAACGCCGTGGGTTCATCGAGGATCATCAAGTCGCCGTCTTGCGCCACCGCTCTGGCTATCATAGCTTTCTGGTACTGGCCGTCACTCAGTTCGCCTACTTTTTTATTCAGCAGGTAGTTGATTTTGGTGAGAGCGACAGCGTCATTCACGGCTGCCCTGTCTTCTTTTGAAAGCAAGCCGAGCCAGTTAGTATAGGGATGGCGGCCCAGTGCCACCAACTCTTCAACAGAAAGGTTGCCGCCACCCACCTTTTCAGTGAGCACCAGGCTAACCTTTGTGGCAAGCTCCTGGATGCTGTATGCTTGAACAGGCTGATTGACAAGAAGAACCTCGCCAGACAGGGGAGGCTGCAATCCGGCGATTGTTCGCAGCAGCGTTGACTTTCCGACACCGTTTTGCCCCAGCAGGCAAACCACCTCACCCGGGTTTATTTCCAGGTTGATGTCTTTCAAAAGCGGAGTAGGGTGGCCCTTTACATGATAGCCGACGCTCAAATCCTGCAATGTCATCACCGACCTGTTGTTAACGATCATAATGAGTACCTCAGGTTTCGTTTACTCACAATGATCCAGATAACGATGGGGCCGCCGATCAAAGAAGTGACGGCGTTGATGGGTAGCAACTGCGATGTGCCTGGCAGCTGAGCAATCAAGTCGCAAAAAAGCATGGTGCCTGCGCCCATCAGACAGACCAGCGGAATAAGCAGCAGGTGGTTCGAAGTCGGAAACAGCATGCGAACCATGTGAGGCACGGCTATCCCAATGAAGGCGATAGGTCCGCAGAAAGCGGTGACACTCCCAGCCAGCAGGCAGGTGCTGATAATGATGGTAAGTCTGGCTCGTTTGATATTGAGTCCCATGCTTCGGGCGTACTGCTCACCAAGCAAGAGCATATTGAGCTGTTTGGCTGAAGCAAAGGAAAGCAGAAGGCCAACCACGATGATCGGCGCAAAGATTTGCATTTCCTCCCAACTAAGTCCGCCTAGACTTCCGAATGACCAAAGCATATAAGCCTGGATGTCTTCGGCCTGGCTGAAGTATTGCATGATGCTGACGAGCGCTCCCGTGGTGCTGCTAAACATCAGTCCCACGATGAGGAGGCTCATGGCGTCACGCAGTGAGCGGGCCACGGAAATAACGGCGATCATGACAAGAATGGCTCCGAGCGCTGCGGCAATTACCTGAGCACTGGCAAAAAGCTGCCCACCCAGCTGATGGAGCCCCAACGAAGCTCCGCCCAAAATCAGCAAGGCAGCACCAAGGCTGGCACCGGAGCTGATGCCCAGCACAAAAGGCCCTGCCAGAGGGTTCCGGAAGAAGGTCTGCATTTGCAGTCCGCTGATGCCCAAAGCGGCGCCAACCAGTATGGCCGTTAATGCTTTTGGCAACCGGAAGTTGAGAATGATTTCCTGCCAGGCTTCGTTTTGGCTCGCAAAGCCCGACACAATTTTCAGCGCTTCAAATGCCGGGATCACCACTGACCCCAGGGCCAGACTGAGAAGGAAAAGCACGAAAATCAGGAGGCTGAGCAGCACGAAGTACTTCCACCATTGCTTCCACGACTGTTGGATGAAATCCCTAAGCATGGCACAGATTAGGGTAATTTTCTGTAAAAATAAAGTTTGTGGTCGGGTAGGAGCTCAGGATGCATAATATGTATCAGGTCCGCCAACACAATATCGGGCCTGCTATATCCCTCCTCCAGATAGTTATTTCCACCCTTTTTGTTCAACTGATTGTCGTAGTTGTAAACGGCGCCGTTTTTCCAGGCACTAAACAAACCGTACCTGCTTTCTTGCGCCTTCATTTCCTGCAGCGTCGTGAAGGAGGCCACGCCAATCCAGTAATCTGCTTTCAACCCTTTTTCAAAGACAGACTCAAAACTTAACTCAAGCCATCCGTTCTCTTGTGTTTCTTTCCAGAGGTAGCTCCCCCCGGCATCTTCAAAAAAAGCAGCTCCGTAGTTTTTGCCACCCGGCAGAAACCAGGTATCGCCATACACCACTCCGGTCAGCACGGTTGGTTTTGCTTCGGCCTTCAGGGCTTTGGCTCGTAGTTCCAGATAGTTTTGTTCTATCACGTTGAAAATTGAATCGGCCTCGTCAAGCTTATTGAAGAAAGCAGCCGTGAACTTGATCCATTCTGCACGGCCAAGAGGCGTCGTTTCGAGGTAGTCGGCATTGTATAACATGTCGATGCCAGCCAGCTCCAGCCTTTCGTCAGTTGATCGGTCGTTTCCCATGGAAAAGGTAAACAATGCTTCTGGCTTCAGGTTGAGGCAGGACTCAAAGTTGACCCCAGCCCCGTCCCCAATTTCGACCAGCTCTCCACTTTCGAGCCTGCTCCGGAAAACCTTGGAGTATACATAGTCGGCATTGGCAAAGCCCTTTAGGCTGGTTTCTTCTCCGATTGCAGAGAAATGAGGGAGGTGGGTAGTGCTGGTGGCTGCCACTTTGCTTAGAGGTACTTCCACTATTTTGTAACCATCAAATGGAGTCCCGGCATTGAATTCTTTATCGACCAACGCATACTTGATCGCCTTTCCGGCACCCTTCCACGGCTGCCTCACCACCACTTCTGTCCAATCTGAGTGTCTGGTAATGACAAGTCCGCTTGCATACTTTATGTAAGAGGCCTGACCTGGATGGTCAGTTGCCGTTTCAGCCTTTTTTTGCTGGCAGGAGAACGTAAGCCAGGCAAAAAAGGAGATGAAAAGAAGTGTTTTGTTGAACATGGTGCGGCAAAAATAATACAATCCGCCCCTTTTGGGAACGGATTGTATTTTCATTTAGAATATTAGCCTTGCTCGTTGGGCAGCGGAGCTTTTTATCTGATCTTATTGCCTCCCGCCAGCATGGTGGCATATTCTTTTATTTCTTCGTAAGTATCTTTTTCAAGCACCGCTTTTGCGTCGCCCGACTTAGGTGGGTTGTACACGCCTTTGGATTCCCACCACTGTAGCGCATGTTTCTTGGCTTCGTTTGTATCCACCTCGAACTGCTTTATGCAAGTGTCGCATACAAGCCAGGTCTGGTCTTTTTCAGCTGTTTTTTCAAAAATGATCCCTCTCATTTTTGTGGCATTAGCATCTTTCTGCTTAAAGTGAGCAGTAGTATACCCAAGCGTTTCGGGCTCGACCATCTTATGATCCCAATATTCCTTTGAGCTAACTACCTCAGAGGTAGTAAGTGCATATCCTTCATTGTACTCCAGAAGGGTTTTGCAAATTTTGCACTGTGAAACAGGAGTTTTTTCCTTTTTACCAAATAGCTTTCCAATAAACGACATCGTAGTATTTTATAATTCTAGTTTTCGACCTAAACCAATGTAAGGACGCTTTAACTGGGGTTGAGGTTGCGTGCGCAGCTCAAATTTCTTCCAAATATACCCTCAACTGGCATAAAGGTTACTTGAAACGGTATTAAAAAGTGTTAAATCGGAGAATTTTTACAGAATCGTTTTAACATCATTACAATTATTGCGTATTTCGCAGCGACCGTTGGTTTCTGCCTCAACTCATCAGCAGTTGTAGCAGAATTAAAAGGGAACCCCGTTAAAATCGGGGGCTGTCCCCGCAACTGTAAGCCTACAAAGGCCTCTATCAAAAAGTCACTGTTCCGATAAACCGGGGTGGGAAGGCGATAGACGGGCCAGGCGAGCCAGGAGACCTGCCATAGTCAAACAATTCAAAGCTTTCGGGTGAAAAGCGGCGGATGATCTGAGGAGGCCGTTTTCTGGCTTCACATTTCATTCCACCTTATTCCCTCTACAGTTTTGAGTTAAGTTAACAAACTGGGCTTGCCCGTTAATTTAATTCAAAGAGATGTATGCAGTTGGTATAAGGGTGGTCGGGCTGGTAGCCTGTGTCATCCTTTTTTTGTTTAATGCAAAAGGTCAGGAGGCTGCTGCTGATTCTGTCCGTATGGGTAAAGTCCTGGCCCCGGTCGAAGTCAGCGACACGTGGCTTCACAGCTATGCAGTGGGAGGCCATTCGGAGCCACTCGACTCGATGGCTATTCAAACGCAAGCAGCTGCTTCGTTAGGCAAGTTACTTCAGGCGCAGCAAGGCATTTACCTGAAAGAGTACGGCCCGGGTATGCTCTGCTCTATTAGCCTCAGGGGCACGTCCGCCAGCCAAACTTCTTTGCTTTGGAATGGGCTTCCCATCAATTTCCCCTCCCTGGGCCAGGCCGATTTTTCATTGATCCCCAATTTCTTTATCGACAAGGCGGAGGTCTTCTACGGCGGCGTAAGTGCTCTTGCTGGCTCAGGCGCCATTGGCGGTGCAGTTTCGGTCAGCGACAAGCTTGAAAAGAATCAGCAAAGCATTGGGGTAACCCAGGAAATTGGGAGTTTTGGCACCAGCTTTTCAGGATTGAAAGCCCAACTGTCGGGTGAGAAAGCTGGCGTTTCCCTGGCTGGCTTTTATAAAAAATCTGACAACGACTTTTCCTACCGCAACCTGGCAAAGGCTGGCCAGCCGATAGAAAAACAATCGCATGGAGCCTACAGGGGCAAAGGCATGAAAGCCGCTGCGTTCTGGAACCCCTGGTCAAAAGGCGTTTTTGATATCGAAGGCTGGCTGACGCATTATGATAGAGAAATTATTCCGCCCTACACCGTCGCTTCGGTTGGCGATACTCAGATTGATCAGTCGCTGCGGCTTTCCCTGGGCTACGAGCACCATGTCAGCCCTTTATTGAAGTGGGAATCAAGGGTCGGGAGAATCTATGACTTCATCAAGTTCAACGGGCTGGCCTCTGCCACCACTCAATACCTGTGGAATAATAGCATTGAATGGATGCCAATCTCCAAAGTTCAGCTGCGAGCCGGAGGATTGATCAACCATATACTGGCCGATGTGCCGGAGTATGGTGGCGGCTTGACGGAAAACCGATCCAACACCTATTTAATGCTCAATTGGTTTCCAACACCACGATGGACACTCAACGCCAAAGTTCGTCAGGCAATTGTAGCTGGCACATGGAATCCAGTTTCCCCGTCACTGGGGACTGATGTCCTGATTTTAAAATCTGAGGCAGTTTCCCTCAATTGGCGGTCGCAGCTTTCCCGAAGCTACAGAGTGCCCACACTCAACGACCGCTATTGGAGCCCTGGGGGCAACCTGGCGCTGAAGCCTGAACAAGGCTGGAACGCAGAGTCGGGACTCGATTATGCGATCAGAAGTAAAAATCACAAGCTAAAAGCATCTGCGACCGGCTTCGCTCACTGGATACAAGACTGGATTCTATGGCTACCGCAGGCGGAGGGCTACTGGTCCCCAGTGAATGTGAGGAACGTTTTTTCCCGTGGCGGTGAGCTATCTGTTGGACATAAATGGAGCGTGGGAACGTGGCTGTTAAGCAACGACATCAACTACAAAGTCACAGTATCGCAGATCCGTGCAGGCTATTCTGGTGACGATAGCAATATCGGTAATCAACTGCCTTATGTGCCACTGCACCAGGGAAACTGGAGCTTTGGGTTGCAAACGGAGCCATGGCATTTTAATTCACAGCTTTCATTCTATGGCACCAGGTATACGCTCGTTGATAACGACATCAACTTGAACGCCTATACGCTCTGGAACCTGGAGACTGGCAGGCAAATTCAGGCTGGGAAGTCCCTTTTTGCGCTGTCGATAAAAGTCGAGAACGTATTAGGTACCCGGTACGAGAACCTGCAGTACAGACCTATGCTGGGTCGCTCATTCTCTTTTCAATTGAATTACACTTTAAATCACGATAAAAAATGAAAAAGCTAGCATTATGGAGTTTAGTAGCCACAGTTTTCCTAACCAGCTGTGGTGGTGACGACGAAGGTGGTCCGAAAGACAGTGTGGGATCCGTGTACGTAGTCAATGAAGGGAGCTTCAACCAAACGAATGGAAGCATTACTTCCTATGATCCGGAAACCGAAGAAGTCTCTTCCCTTGTTTTTCAATCGGCCAACGGTCGGCCATTGGGTGACGTGGTGCAATCCTTGTTCATTGATGCTGACGAGGTGGGCTACGTAGTAGTGAATAACAGCAAAAAAGTTGAAGTCGTGAACGCTGACTTTGTTTCAACAAACACTATTGAAGACAACCTGGTCAACCCAAGGTATTTACTGAGAGCCAACGATCAGTTATTTGTCAGCAATTGGGGCACCTTCAATGAGAACTATGCCCTCGATCAGTCGTACGTACTCATTCTTGACGCTGCCACTTTTGAAAAAGAGGGAGCAGTAAACACCGATGATGGTACCGAAAACCTGGCCTATGCCGATGGTTATGTGTATGCATCCAATAGTTTCGGAAACACAGTATCTGTGATTAAAACCAGCACTGGAGAACTTGAAACAACCCTCGAAGTCGGTTATTCGCCGGGAGAAATGGTGGTAGATGAAGACGGTGCGGTTTGGTTGATCTGCGGAGGAAGCTATCAGGGAAACGATGGAGCAATTTACAAGCTTGGAGCGTCCGCAGCTACCAAAGAGGTAGATTTGGAAGTTAATCCCTCTTCACGATTGTCAGTTAGTAAAACAAGTGGTGTGCTCTACTATATAGCTGGCACGTCGGCTGGAAGCTATCAAATGGAAGGGAAAGTGCTTCAAAAGGCGTTTATTACGATTGATGATGCCGTTGGCTTTTATGGACTAGGCTATAGCGAGGCCGAGGATGTTATCTATATAGCCGATGCCAAGGGCTTTCAGGGTAAAGGTACTGTTTACAGGTATTCTGCTGACGGAACAGCAATATCGAAGTTTGAAGCGGGGGTGGCGCCAAACGGATTCGTATTTAAATAGAACCATCACTTGCAACCCTTCAATTTGCCCGCAGTCTTTACTCAAAATGAACTGATAATTATGAGAAAGATAGGAGTACTTATACTTGGGTTGCTAATCGCCGGTCAGGTGTGGGCTGGAGAGGAAACAAGAGAACTTTCTTCGTTCAGCAGCCTCGATATTGGTGGTGCTTTTAAAGTGACACTGAAAAAAACCGGCAAGCACAGGGTATTCATAGATGCAGATGACAACGTGATAGACAGAATCCGAACTGAGGTTGTAGGCAGCACTTTGAAAGTCTATATCAAAGACAATAATTTCAGGTCGAACGGGCCCATGAGTCTGACCATTGAGTTTTCGAACATTAATGGCATGGATTTAAGTGGTGCTTCCACAGTTGTATGCGATGATGTCATCACCGCCTCGACATTCGAATTGGATGTGAGTGGAGCGGGTTCTACAAGGCTAATCGTAGAAGCTGACAGGCTAAGGGCCGACATGACAGGTGCTGGCACGCTTACACTAAGGGGGAAGGCGAGGGAGCAAGTCATTGATATAACCGGCGCAGGCAGTTACAATGCGGAGGACTTCGACTGCGACTACACCGAGGTGGAGTCTTCAGGGGCTGGCACAGCAAGGGTTGTAGCCAATAAAGAGCTTAGAGCGGAATGCAGTGGAGCAGGCTCGGTTCGCTACAAGGGCAATCCGCAGAAAGTTTATGCTGACTCAAACGGCGCAGGCTCAGTCAAAAGAATGAATTAATAGAGAAGGGGTGTTTTCACCCCTTCTTTTTTTTGTAGAGGTCAAACAGTTGATGTGCTGCACTTACAGGGTTCAGCTCTCTATTTTCCACTTTGGCGGCAAGGTCTTTGATTTCCTCTTTTACCAGTCTATTAAATTCCTGTTTCAAAAGCCCATCCAGTTTCTGGTGCATCCATTGCAGGTTTTGCTGCGATCGCTGATGCGCCAGGTAGCCATTCGCAATCATCTTTTCGTTGAACGACTCAATCAAGGTCCACAACTCACTTATTCCCTCGCCAAGAAGGGAAGAGCATGTCGTTACCTGAGTAACCCAGCCGGATGGGGGCAGCGAGAAGTAATGAACCACTTGTTTAAGTTCCTGGAGCGTCTTCCTGACTGCCGGCATATTGTCGCCGTCCGCCTTATTAATCACAATGGCATCAGCCATCTCCATAATGCCCTTCTTTATCCCCTGCAGATCATCGCCTGCACCAGCGATAGTTAACAGCAGGAAGAAGTCACACATGTCCCTTACCAGGGTCTCCGATTGACCTACGCCCACGGTCTCTATCAGAATGACATCGAACCCGGCCGCTTCACACAGTAACATGGCCTCACGTGACTGATCTGCCACGCCCCCCAGAGTTGAACCTGTAGGAGTGGGCCTTATATAGGCATTTGGGTTGACGGCCAGCTTATTCATCCTGGTTTTGTCGCCCAGGATGCTACCTTTGGTCTGCTTGCTGGACGGATCAACTGCCAATACGGCCACCTTTTTTCCTACGCCGACCAGGTATTCGCCAAAGGCTTCGATGAAGGTGCTTTTCCCAACGCCCGGTATGCCCGACACACCAATTCTTGTTGCATGGCCTGTTTTACTTAACAATCTGTCAATCAGTTGTTCAGCAAGGGCTCTGTCAGATGGTAGTTTGCTTTCCACAAGCGTAATACCCCTGGCCAGAGCCACCCTGTCGCCCCTTGTGATTCCGTTAATCAGCTCCTCTAATGTTGGCCTTTTTGGTATATTCGTTGACATCTAAGAAAAAGTCACACTGGTTTAAACCGATAGCAATATACGTTCGTCCTCCAAATAATTCCTTTCGTCGAAAGAACCAAAAAAAGAATTGTTCTATTTTAAGTTTAATTTGGGTTTTACTTATGTTTGTATCGTTGGTTCGTGAATATTTAGTTACTTACCAGTTGGCAAAGCAACTAATCTACTATGAAAGCAAACAGAAGAGAATTTTGGCTGGACTCGATTTTTGGAACAGCCTTCATATTCTTACTGATGTGGACGTTTTATTCCGTAACCGCATTTAAGATCTTTGACTTATTTGATCCTATTGGAGACGCTCTTGGAGATGTAGAGCTCACTGATGTGGTATTTTCCCAGCTAAGGGAGCCCGCTATTCCAGATGACCGGATTGTGCTGGTCAACCTTGGTAGGGTAAACAGGGCTGATATTGGGTATATGATTGACATTGTTAATCAATATGAACCAAAGGTAATCGGCCTGGATACTTACTTCAGAACGCACAAAGATTCTGCCATTGATGCCACAATGGAAAGTGCTTTTTCGAGAGTTGATAACCTTGTAATAGGTAGCATTCTTCAGAACTTTAATGAAGAGAAGATGGAATTCGATTCTCTGGGGAAATCGCTTCCAAGGTTCACTCAGTATGCTGAGACGGGGTTTGTTAATTTTATTACAGATGCCCAAACTCAGGAAGAGCTGAAAATGACCCGGGAGTTTACTCCCAAGGAGATGGTAGCAGGGCAACAAGAACTGGCCTTTGCTGTAAAGCTGGCTCAGTATTTGGAACCTGAAAAGGTAGACCGGTTGTTGAAAAGAGGCAATGAGCGGGAGACGATTAATTATCGAGGTAATGTGATGGACTTTGGTGCCTCGGTGTACGGTACGATGTTTTTCGCACTGGACGTTAATCAAGTTTTTGACCAGAATTTCGACCCGTCTCTGATCAAGGATAAAATTGTGATCTTCTGCTTTTTGGGAGAGTACCTTGGTGATAGGCTGACGATAGAAGACAAGTACTATTCGCCGATTAACTCGCAGTTTGCAGGAAGATCATATCCGGATATGTTTGGAGGTGTTGTGCATGCCAACATTGTGGCAATGATCCTTAATGAGGATTACATAGATGCCATGGACGACACAACTGGTGCGATAATTGGTGTGCTGCTGTGTTTGATCAATGTCGCCGCCTTTTCTTACATATACCGAGTGTATTCCAAGTGGTACGACGGTGCCACTAAATTGATTCAGCTGATAGAAGTTTTAGGCATCAGTTTTATGAATGTTTGGGTGTTGGATAAATTCAATTATAAGCCGGAGTTAACAATTGGCATGGTGGCTATAGCC
Organism: Imperialibacter sp.; assembly: GCF_040222385.1. Lineage (GTDB taxonomy): Bacteria > Bacteroidota > Bacteroidia > Cytophagales > Cyclobacteriaceae > Imperialibacter. The sequence goes on along the minus strand of NZ_JAVKDF010000059.1, from coordinate 135,909 downwards.
CTTGCCGGCGACTCTCTGGAAGTATATTACAGCGTGGTGAAGAATTCAGTCACCGGGCTTTTTAAAAGTAGAAAAAGAAAAATTAAATTGTAAAACATTAAAAATTAGACCTATGAAAATGAGAACAATTCTTTTGACGTTCTTGGTATTGCTGACTTTTTTGAGCAGCAGTGTATTGGCTCAGGGTTATGAGTTTCGGGTATTGGCTAATAAGGGTGAAAACCAAGTGAAAAAAGCTGGTGCAAGTCAGGCAGAAACCCTGAAAACTGGGGCAACGCTTGCAAAAGGTGATCAAATCATTGCTGCAAGTGGCGCTTATATCGGACTGGTTCACAGCAGCGGTAAAACCACTGAGATAAGAACTCCTGGCACTGTGAAGATAGACGATTTGTCGGCGAAAATTGCGGCCACAAGTTCTACAACTGCTAGCCGTTACACTAACTACATCGCAGCTAAAATGAACGAAAGCGATGGTGGCGGAAACTACCGGTCAAACATGAAAGCGACTGGTGCTGTTGAAAGAGGCCTTTCAGCTATTAAGGTAATGCTCCCCAATTCTGTTGACTTTTATGGTGACAACGCAATTGTTCGCTGGGCACCTCTTGACATGGAGGATGTAACATATATTGTGACTATAAAGAACATCTTCGATGAGGAAGTAGCCAAGACTGAAACTGACCAAACGGCTTATGAGCTTGATTTTACCAACCCCAAGCTTGGTCAGGAAAGACTTGTGATACTGAATGTTAAAGTAAAGGGCGATGAAGATGTGAAATCGTCTGACTTCGGTATCAAGCGCCTTTCAAACACTGAGTCTGCTAAGGTGAACGAAAACATCAAAGGACTGAAGAGTGAAGTAAACGAAGAAACACCGCTGAATAAGATCATCTATGCTTCTTTCTTCGAAGAAAACAACCTTGTGCTTGATGCGCTTACCAAGTATGAAGAGGCTATCGAGATGTCTCCTGAAGTACAGGACTTCCAGGATATGTATCAGAGCTTCCTTGTAAAAAATGGCCTTGTTGCTACTGCTAACTAAGGCGAAGTGTAGAAAAGATAAAAAAAGGGGCGCAAGCCCCTTTTTTTATGCCCATATTCTGACAAAATGAAAGCGGCTGGATTTAGGCAAGAGAGGCGAACAATAGAAACGGAATTGTTAGGGATCAAGCGGAAAATCTGGGGATTAAGACTCAAAGGAACCTTATTCTTTTGAGCGATTAGCAGAAAATAAAGAAGCAAAACTGGTTCAATGTGTCCCGCTTGGACCTTTTGCTTCTTTATGCAAGCACAAAATACCCATGCTAAAAATCAATTCCCCCCAGAAATACAGATTGATCCATTATTAGGGCAATGGTCATGTTAAGCGCCCAGTCCTAGAAATTCTGAACTGGTTCCAGTTGATCGACCTGATTGCAAAACAACTCCTTAGCGACCAGCCCCCTTCCGGCTAGCGAGACACGTCCAAAAATCTACAGGTAGCTGTTCATCAGACTGCCACTGTCGTCACTCTAAAGCTATGGGTTGCTGAGCCCCACCAGAGACCAGGCTAACAACACAAAAAAGAGACTGCCTTTCGACAGTCTCCCTCAAGTTCGATCATGTAATAGAGATCAATCCAATCCTATCATTACAAAAGGCCCCCAATAGATTGGGTCACGATACTCATTCCTTATCTCTTTCTTGGCATCAATAAAAGCCCTGCGCTTGTCGCCGGTGGTGATCCACTTCTGGTAAAACTTCACCATGAGCTGCTGTGTGGCTTCATCAGATACTTTGAACAAACTCATGATGATTGTTTTGGCTCCCGCAACCAGAAATGCTCGTTGCAATCCATACACGCCTTCTCCGGCTTCCATTTCACCTAAGCCCGTTTCGCAAGCGCTCAATACTACCAGGTCCGTTTGATCCAGATTGAGGTTCATGGCCTCATAGGCAGTTAGGATACCACTCTGGCTATTGTAGTTGTAGGCGCTTTCGTTCAAAATATCGCCAGCTCCGGCCATTAGCAATCCAGATCTCAGCAACGGGTTGTCATAAGCTTTCGATTCGTTGAGTCCGGCAAATATGTTATTTTCCTCGATCGCCGGCTGGAAGAAACCGTGTGTGGCGATGTGGAATACTTTCGGGCTTTTCATTGATTTTACCTGATCTTCACCCGCCTTCATTTCCATGTAGTCCTGGGTTTTCCAGCCATTATCATTGAGTAATTTTTTGAGTTCAACCACTTCTTCATGTGTGCCGGGAAGTCGCTGTACTTCACTCATACCGATACTTTTGGTCAAGTTCTCGTTGCCAGCAGACGCCCCCTCTGATTTCACATAAAAAATAGGATCCCCAAACATCAACGCCAGGTTCTCAGCGGGTGCCTGTGCCTTCTTTTTCTTATTTCTGTTCACAAGATCCCTGGTATTACTTACCAGGATGATATTGGAATTATCGAGTACGTATTTGCCATCGCCAGTTGGTATGGCCTCCAAATTGATTTGATTATAAACACCGTCGGCCGAAAGGTAGATCGTAGAGGTTTGCCCAACAGCTTCAACGATAGGCTTCCAGAACTGATCATAGGAATACTCATCCTCAATCTTAAATTTAATACTGTTTCGATACAGCTTCATGTATCTGCCTTCGAGGGCTGCGCCGTTTCTCAGCAGCACCAGTTGTGGTTTGCTGCGCTTTTCATTGTCGACATAGATGACAGCGTACATTACCGAATCAGTAAAATCATGGTCGAAGTAACGGAACCTCACAATTTCAACCCCCTTTTCATTCTCGCCCAGGGCTGCTTTTACATCCTGCCACGTGACAACATTGTTGTCGACACCTTCTCCAAATACTTCGGACTTCAAGCTGAGCTGTTTCTCCAGCGCTTCCATCTCTTGTACCAGTTGAGCCGGATTCACATTGTTCTCCAGCAGCTGATCGTTTGACATGGAAAGGGCATTGGTTAGCTGTGCTTTTTTGGCTATCCAACTGCTGTACATATTTATCAACGTGCTGTCTCCGCTGGAAAGAATACGGGTTCTGATTTTTATTGAGGTATTCAGCAGGAGTGCCTTGGTGAGCAAAGCGTTATTGTAAATGTCACCTATCAGGTCCTCTTTCTTGTCGATCCGTGTAAGCGCCAATGTGTTGTAGAACTCGTAATCGGACTTGATGGTGTTCCAAAATTTGGCTTTTTCTCTTTCACTCAGAGCGGGGAAGTAGGTCTTTATAAATTCCTGATAGTTGGCCAGTGTCTCTTCAATAGTATTCTGGGCCTTTCTAATGTCCCCATTCATGTAGTAAGTTTTAGCCAGCTTCGACAGCACTTTCACATACTCCGGGTGAGAAGTGGAGAAAAATTTGGCGTACGTCTTTAGGGCATCCTGGTAAAAATTGTCTGCCCTGTCGTATTGCCTTTTCTGGTACTGGATGTCACCTTTTAGCGTATTAACAACAGCAGCATTAACGTTATTCCTCTTTCCTATTCGGTCTTTCCAGATCGTCCACGCCTCTTCGAGATACTGTAGGGAAATGTCATATTCGCCCGCATAAATACTCACAGTGGCCAAATCTTTCAGTACTTCTGCATAGAGTGGGTTTTTACTTCCCAGCTTGGTTCCAACGATTTTTTCTGCTTCAACAAGCAGGGCTTGTTGCTGCTTAAAACTGGCACCGTCGTAAAATTTGATCATTCCCAGCTGGGCAAGCGAACGGCCTACATCAACATGGCTTCGCCCAAATTGTTTTTCCTGATTGGTAATCGCCTGAGAAATAAATTGCTCCGCTTTTTCATAATCTCCTATCGTTGTGTAGAGTCGGGATAAGGTTATTAAGCTGCTGGCTAGCTTGGAGGAAGATGCTGGAAACACAGCTGTTGCTATGTTAAGAGATCTTCTTGCGAACGACTCCGCATCGGTATACTCGCCGGCAGCCAGCTTCAATTGTGCCTTCAAAACCAGCGGGCGCAAAAGGTGCCTGCTTGTGGCACCAAACTGTTTTTCTGTATTCGTCAGGTATTTATCGACCAAATCTGTTGCGTCGCTGTATCTGCCCAAATGATAGTATAGTTCAGCAAGGTCTTCCGTGTTTTGCCCGGCAGAGCCCAGTCGGTTTAATCCACTCTTAATTTTGATTCGTTCTGACTCGAAAAGAAGGTCTTCCGCCTCGTCGTAAAGACCTTGAATAACCATCAGCCTTGCTTTGGTTGTCAATAAATTAGTATAATGGAGCGTTTCCTCAAGAGAGGAAGGTTTGGCGAGGATATCGGTTGCTTCCTGAATGTTTTTTTCTGCTTTCTCATATTCTCCAATGTTCATTTGCAGAGACGCAATCTTATTCAACTCAACACCATAGTTTACATCCTTGTTGTCGTATTTCACACGGGATACATTCAGTGCTTTGTCAAGTGTTTTTGATGCATTACTGAAATCGTCATTTTCCTCATAAAACTGCGCCAAATGGTTGAGGGTGTTCACATATTCAACATGGCCTTGAGAAAACTCCTTTTCAATCACTCCATGGAAGCTCTCATCATATATTTTCTTTGCCTCAGCAAACTTATCCGAGTATTCGACCAGGTAGTTGGCTTGCAGCACTCTCGACAAGTGATACTCTGGGGCATCGGCACCGAGCATGTCCTTTTCAATTTTAAGGATATCAAGAAGGTACTTTTCCGCATTTTCCGCATTATTGTTTAGCTGGGCAGCACGGTAGGCAAATTCAAGTATCCTTCGTCTCTCAGGGTGAATTTCAGGGTAAAGGCTACCGTAAGCTTTGGAGGCAGCATCTTTTTCCTGTCCGAAAACCTTCGTACTTGGTGCATTGATGTCCATCGGCAGGGTTTCAAGCCGTGCACGATTGAGGCTTCCCTTTTCAAAACTTTTATTAAGTATGGCTCTAAACTGATTGGTGTTGTTGCTTGTCTTTGAATAATTGTCGATTCTCCAATATGAGCGAATCAGGCTTTCCATCATGTCCAGCCTGGCGATATGTGACGCTGAGTGAATCCGCATCGTATTTTTAAGGGCATCCTCATACAGGTCGGGCAGGGCAGAGGGATCGATTCCATTTTCCTCCAACAGCTTCGCATTGAGGTAAAGCGTTTGGCTGTAAATAAGTGGATTCTTGCCCAGCTCCTTGCCAATCCATTGCTGAGTAAAAATAAAGGCCGAATCTGATCTGATATAGTCTCCCATCAGTCTGAACGCATCGGCTTTATGCATCAATAATTCACCATAAGCACCTTTTAGGCTGGCAATGAGCTCTTTACCGCTGGCCGACTGGTATGCCGTTTGCGCAGTAGTCAGATTGCTGTTAATATATTTGACTACATCGGCATAAAAGCCTTTGCCTTTCAGTATTCTTGTTTGAAGCAAAGCCAGCTTTATTTTCATTTCCTCATTGGAGGCACCACTTGCTTCTAACACCGCCGTGGCTTTTGTAAGTAGTTCCTTCGAGTTGACGAAATGCCCATAGTCCGCCCAAACATGTGCTGCTTCGTAAAGCAGAAGACCATGATCCACAGAGCTTTCTCCATTTACCTTAGCGCTCATGGCCACTCCTCTGGCTATCTTATCGGCCATGTCCTTGTGTAGCCCCGCAGCCCAGTCTATTTGTGCCTCAAGCACCAGCGCACTCGCCAGATACTTGTTTTCTGCCCCCAATTTTTTGGTGGTCTTTTTAACGATTTTACTGGCCGACTTTTTAGCCTTAGGGTAGTCGCCTACCGCATAGGAGTCATTGGCTTTTTTAAATAATTTTGGCCAGTTCTGGGCACAAACGTTGCTATTTAGCCCAGCGCAAAGCAAAAAGACAGTAAGAGAAAGTAAATGCTTGAATGAATTTTTCATGCTTCAAAAAGTTGATGATGTGTAAAGTCAAATGCTCATTAATTTCCTGAGAATAGAGATGGCCGCTTTTGGGATCACTGTTCCCGGGCCAAATATGTCAATAACGCCTTCACTATATAAAAAATCAAAATCTTTCGTCGGGATTACACCCCCGGCCACTACTTTGATGTCGCTCCTGCCAATTACCTTTAGCTGGTGAATCAACTTTGGAACGAGCGTCTTGTGCCCGCCTGCCAGGGTCGAAACGCCAATGACGTGGACGTCGTTTTCGGCTGCCTGCATGGCTACTTCCTCGGGCGTTTGAAACAGTGGGCCAATATCTACGTCGAACCCGAGATCGGCAAAGCTTGTAGCAATCACTTTGGCACCCCTGTCATGACCATCCTGTCCCATTTTTGCCACCAGAATCCGAGGCCTTCTCCCATCCAGTTCTTCAAACTGATCGGTTAACTTCCTTGCCGTCGTTATGTCATTGCTGGAACCCGATTCGCTGGCATAAACGCCAGCTATCGATTTGATGACCGCCTTATGTCTGCCAAATGCTTCTTCCATAGCAGAGGAGATTTCACCGAGGGTAGCTCTCAACCGAGCAGCGTTTACCGCTTTTTCCAGAAGATTGCCCTTGCCCGTCTGAGCACATTTGGTCAAATCTTCTAAAACCACAGCAACCTTGGAGTCATTTCTGCTCGATTTGAGTCTGGCAAGTCTTTGGATTTGCTTCGCTCTTACAGCCGCATTGTCAACCTCAAGTAGCTCTATATCAGTTTTTTCTTTCGTAATATACCTATTAATTCCTACAATTATATCTTGCTGCGAGTCAATCCTCGCTTGTTTTTTTGCAGCAGCTTCTTCTATTCTCATTTTAGGCAGGCCACTTTCGATGGCCTTGGTCATGCCACCAAGTGCTTCCACCTCTTCTATCAGCGCCCAGCTTTTTTCAATTAATTCGTTGGTTAGGTATTCTACATAGTGAGAGCCTCCCCACGGATCGACTACTTTGGCGACGTTGGTTTCTTCCTGCAGATACAGCTGGGTGTTTCTCGCTATTCGGGCCGAGAAGTCTGTTGGCAGAGCAATAGCTTCGTCGAGGGCATTGGTGTGCAGAGACTGTGTGCCACCAAACACCGCTGCCATTGCCTCAATGGTTGTCCGGGCCACATTATTGAATGGATCTTGTTCGGTAAGGCTCCATCCGGAGGTTTGGCAGTGCGTTCGCAACGAAAGCGACTTGCTGTTGCCAGGACTGAATTGACTTACGAGCTGTGCCCACAGCACCCTGGCGGCCCTCAGTTTGGCGATTTCCATGAAGTGATTCATGCCTATGCCCCAAAAAAAAGAGAGCCGTGGCGCAAACTCATCAATTTTGAGTCCGGCCGCCAGCCCTGTTCTTATATATTCCAGGCCATCGGCCAGGGTGTAAGCCAGCTCCAGGTCAGCAGGAGCACCCGCCTCGTGCATATGGTAGCCACTTATCGAAATGCTGTTGAAGCGAGGCATGTGCCTGGCCGTATATTCAAAAATATCTCCAACAATTCGCATGGACGGTACAGGAGGGTAGATGTAGGTATTTCTCACCATAAACTCCTTGAGGATGTCATTCTGAATAGTGCCGCTTAGTTCGTTAGGCTTCACCCCTTGTTCTTCTGCCGCTACTATGTAGAATGCCATGATCGGGAGAACAGCTCCGTTCATGGTCATCGACACTGAAATCTTATCCAGGGGAATTTGGTCGAAAAGGATCTTCATGTCTTCCACCGAATCAATGGCTACACCAGCCTTACCTACATCCCCCTCTACTCTAGGGTGATCGGAGTCGTAGCCCCTGTGGGTGGCCAGGTCGAAAGCCACCGAAAGGCCTTTTTGTCCCATGGCCAGGTTCTTCCGGTAAAATGCATTGGAGTCTTCGGCTGTTGAGAAACCCGCATATTGCCTGATCGTCCAGGGTCTGCTTGTGTACATCGTGCTGTAGGGGCCTCTGAGAAATGGAGGCAGTCCGGCCGCAAAAGCACCCTGGATGACTTTTTCTCGATGCTCTTTGCCGAACATGGATGGCACATCAATACCTTCTGCACTTTTCCATGTGGCTACCCCTGTAGAAGGCTGTTTCCCTGGGCCAGCCTCGGGGCTAAAAGGAATTTTTGTGAAGTCAGGTGTAGTCATATGCCAAATAGCTTTTGGTAAGAGGAGAGCATTTTAACAAAATCGGATTTAAGATGGATGAAGCTGTCTATGCCTGCTTTGGTCAGTTGCTCTTCGATACTGCCCGGGTTTCCTGCCAGCACCAGGTGGGCCTTTGGGCACTGTTCTTTCAAGGCTTGAAACACGGACGGGCCTGACTCAATGTAATCTTGATCGGAGCTGCAAGCGATGATGAGTCGGGTGTCGGCAGAAAAAGGCGCAGAATGCTGCGGTGACCATGGCACCCATTCGGCTACGTCTATGCCAGCGGCGGGCAATACTCCTTTTACAAAATTATACCTCGCCAGCGAAGCCTGCTTGTCACCAAAGAAAACGGCCATAGCAGCAGGTCTGGACCGCCCGGGCTGCTTTGCGAGGTAGTCTTCCATCTTGATCCGGAGGCGTTCAAACGAGGAGAGCAGCGAGCCGTCGCCGTTGTAGCTTTTGAGGGTGGGAAACGACTCAAAAAGACTCAGGTCGCAAAAATTATTTACACCAACAACGTTCAGCTTTCGACTGGCAATCAACGCTCTCTCTTTTTCTTGGAACTTATTTGCTTCGTTCTGCCAATAGCCGCCCGCAAGTGAGCTCGAAAAACCGCCTGAAGATTCTATTTTTTGCATCTTTGTCCAGCCTTCGCTGGCCAATTCTTCGCTTAATTTCTCGAGAAAGTAAGAACCCGCCATTGGATCAGTGTTTTTGTCGAAATAGCTTTCGTCCCGGAGAAGGTTCGAGATATTTCTTGAAATTCTCCGGGAAAATTGGCCAAGCGAGAAGGGATTTCTGCTATCGAAGCCAGGCATTGAAAGATAGCTGGCCCCTCCATTTACGCCAGCCATTGCAGCAGATGTCATACGAATAAGGTTGACATAGGGATCAACAACCGAGTGTGTATTGACATTTGGCTGGCTATATATCTTGATATCTGCGGGAGACACTTTGCTACCATCAAAATGATTGGCAGCCTGAGAGAGAACAACTTTGATGGCTTTGATTTTAGCCATCTCATGAAAGAAGTCTCTGCCGATGCTTACACAGACAATCGTTCTGTCTACAATGCTATCAATAGAGACACCAGCGCTGCTCAGCTTTTTGCATCTTTCAATGAACGCCAACAGCAGGTAGGCGATTTGACCAGTCGGTGAAAGTGAACTGGTAAGTTCTGATGTGGCGTCAAAGCAATGGGGACGAAACGATTTCCCTTGAGGAAAAAGCGCCTCAATTCTCAGTATCTCGTCTGAATCAGACACAGGGTCGTAAAACAAAAAGCCGGGAAGAATGTCTTTTTTCAGGAAGGAACCCGAAAAAAAACGCTGAAAAAATGCTTCCTCAGCCTCACCCCATTGATACACCTGAAAGGCATTCTGGCAATACTCAAAGGCAATATCTTTAAATAAAGTAACATGGGCCGACAGATCAATTTCTTTTAGTTTCCACAAAATCCCATCAGCTCCCTGACCCAAAGATTCCAGGGCTATTTCGTTAGCGTCTTTATTATCAGCGACTTGAGTGTCTATGGTTAGTGAGTCGAGGTAGTGCCAAAGCCTTCCCATCTGTTGGTCAGGCAGTAACTCGGCATTGGCGTTCCCGGCAAGGGAGAAGAAAGCGTCAGTTTTCTCATAATAAGGTTGAATAATAACATCGGGGTCGTAGTGCCATTGCAAAGAATCTAATTGCTTTGACTTCAATTCTTTCAATGCATTTTCTTTCCAAAGAGAATGATTGGATGGAGGGAAATTGGACATGTCCCATTTACTCATAAGCTATTCTTATTTTTGAGTCAAGTGTTAGCAAAGATAAAGTATTTTGAGTGGGACGAACATTAAATTTATATAGACAGACGGGCTCTTTGAATTGCCAAAAAAGAGATTTAAGTTTGTTTCATAACATTTAGGTAATAATTGTATTTTTTAAAGAATTTTCACCCATAAACGCTGTTTTTATTTGACAATTCGACAATCCAAAAAGTCAAGCGTCGTAGTGTTTTTTTATTACTTTTTTTTTTGACACCTTTGATGTTACCTCCTGTTCAGAAAGGAGAATCACTGCAACAATAACAACATTTTTTAATCCACCATGCATCAACAAATCTGGGAAAACTGTCTGAATTTAGTTAAGCATGAGATACAGGAACAAAGCTTCAAAACGTGGTTTCTGCCCATTACACCAATAAAATTAGACAAAAGTGTTTTGACCATACAGGTGCCTAGCCAGTTTTTCTACGAATGGCTTGAGGATAATTATGTTCATATTTTAAGAAAGGCAATACTTCAGGAATTAGGGCCCAGCGGAAGATTGGAATATTCCGTGGTGATAGATAGAGGAAATGAGCAGGTAAAGCCTTTGACTGTTAATTATCCGGTAAACAAGGCTCCTGGCCGTTTTGGACAAAATCATGTTGGAAATGGACAAAATGTGCAACAAAGCCCCGCAGTGACACCAGAATTCTTAACATTGACAGGCAAATTGAATCCTATCTATGTTTTCGATTCCTATATAGAAGGTGACTGCAATAGATTGGCCCGCTCAGCTGGCTATGCTGTGGCGCAAAGGCCGGGTGTTACCTCCTTCAATCCACTGATGATATACGGGGGTGTTGGTCTTGGAAAAACACACCTTGTTCAGGCGGTTGGTAACCAGATCATGGAAAGCAATCCAGATGCCAAGGTGCTTTATGTAGCATCGGAGAAGTTCACCAACCAGTTCATTGAGTCTTTGAGAAATAATGCTGTTCAGGATTTCATCAATTTCTACCAGAAAGTCGATGTGTTGATCATCGATGATGTACAGTTTCTTCGTGACAAGGAGAGAACGCAGGAAATCTTTTTTCACATCTTCAATCACCTTCATCAAAGTGGTAAGCAAATCATCATGACGTCTGATTGTCCTCCAAGAGAGCTAAAGGGCCTTCAGGAAAGATTGGTGTCGAGATTCAAGTGGGGCCTTACTGCTGACATACAAACGCCAGACTTTGAGACAAGGGTGGCTATTATCCAAAAGAAGACACAAGCGGAGGGAATTATCATTCCTGAGGATGTGCTTGAGTACCTGGCTTATACCATCGATAGCAATATCAGAGAGTTGGAAGGAGTGATGATTTCACTTATCGCCCATTCTTCGTTGGTAAAACGAGAGATCGACCTTGAGTTGGCTAAGCAGATCATAAAAAACATTGTTAACGACTACGATACTGAGGTGGGTATTGATTATATCCAAAAGGCAGTGTCCGACTATTTTAATGTCGCTTTGGAAGACTTGAAAGCCAAAACCCGTAAGAAGGAAATAGTAATTGCCCGCCAGGTGGCCATGTACTTCTCAAAAGACTACACCAACCATTCACTGAAATCTATCGGTTACCACTTTGGTGGTCGTGACCACTCCACCGTAATTCACGCAGTGCAGGCAGTCAACGACATGATTGATACCGATGCCAAGTTCAGGTATTCAGTTGACGAACTGAAGAAAAGACTTAAAATGAGGACTGTCTAGCTTCAACTGGCAGTTGATAAAAAAGGGCGGGGTCTCCAATATTGGAGACCCCGCCCTTTTTTATGCCTTATCAATCGAACCTGTAGGGGATGTACACCCGCCTTCCTTTGGAGGTAATGCCGTCGATGACAACCTTTCCCTTGATTTTCTCCAAAATATTGGCCAGCTCCTCCGGCGTTTCCACCGGCCGGTTGTTGATGTTGGTAATGATGAAGCCTTCCGGAATATCAAGTTGCCTGAAAAAGCCATTCCTTATTTTCTTCACCCGAACGCCATTGTCAATCTTCAGAAGGTCTCTTTCTACTTTCGACACCTTTTCAAACTCCACTCCCAGCTTCTCTGAGAAGTAGACACTACTTTTTAGCACCTCGGTATTCCCTTCGCCATTGAGAAGTGTTACTTGTTTCCTTACTACATTGTCGCCTCGCTTGATGTCCAGAACGAATTTGTCACCAGGGTAGTGGTAGCCCATCAGCTCCTCAAGCTCAGTCTTGTTGTTGAGCGACTTGTCGTTCACCCGAATGATTACATCACCTTTTTCCAGTCCTGCCTTGTCGGCGGCGCTTCCCCTTTGTACATAAGAGGTGATCACACCATCCAGGTTGCTCAGGCTGAGCTTGCCGGCAATGTCACTATCTATGTCGATGAACTCCGCTCCAATAAAGGCCTTTTGCACCTGTCCGTAGTTAATGATGTCGTTCACCACTTTTTTTACAATGTCGACAGGCACAGCAAAACCATACCCGGAATACGTACCCGTTTGTGATAAAATGGCCGTGTTAATACCTATCAACTGGCCTGACGTGTTAACTAATGCCCCGCCGCTGTTTCCAGGGTTAATGGCGGCGTCGGTTTGAATAAAGGACTCAATGGGGAACCGGTCTTTCAGTATATTGATGCTGCGGCCTTTGGCACTCACGATACCAGCGGTGACGGTGGAGGTAAGATTGAAGGGGTTGCCGACAGCCAGCACCCAGTCACCCACCCGCACATTGGCTGAGGTCGACACCTCAATGGCAGGGAGATTATTGCCCTCAATTTTTATTACAGCCAAATCGGTGGAAGGATCCGTGCCTATCAGCGTGGCGTCGTAGGTTCTCTTGTCAAGAATTACCTGAATCATGTCGGCGTCATTGATCACGTGGTTGTTGGTCACTATATAGCCATCCTTGGAGTAGACCACTCCTGACCCAGAGCTAACTGACTGGCTGGGTCCTCCGAAAAACCAATCCATCCAGCTACCGGTGCGGTAGTCGGTTTCGCTCACGGTTTTTACGAACACAACGCTCTTGGTGCTTCGTGCCGATGCACTGACCAGGTCTGGCAAATCGTTTATTGCGGCTGCGTCGCTCCGGAAGGGCTCAGCTGCTGCCGGTGAAAAATTGTTGGTTTCGCCGTGGCTAACATTCTTTGAGAAATAGAAGTCCGGATCCTGTAAGTTGTTGGAGGCAATTTTGGCCGAGAGCTGCGTTTCATATACATATGCTCCTCCTATGCCTCCCAGAAAACTCAAGACTACAATTCCAATAAATTTTTTCATAACATCAGGTTTTAAGTGTTAAGAAGTCAACAGTGTTGCGCTGTTACCTAAACGTCAGTGCATTGCGTATCGTCAAAAACTGTGCAAAATAAAAACGAAAGAGGCTTGCTTAGGTTTTAGAAAGGTCATTTACTTATTTTGCGCCTTTATTATTAATTATGGGAATCAGATCAGTTCTTAGCAAGCCATTCGCCGCCTTCGTTGTGCGGGAGCAGAGAGAATGGGAGCAAAAAGCCCCTGATTATCAGCATAAAACACTTAAAAACCTTGTTAGCAAAGCCAGCAAGACGGTTTTTGGAAGTGACCACGGTTTCAAGGATATCCACACTTACGATGACTTCAAAAAGCAGGTGCCTGTCCGGGATTACGAGGCCCTGAAGCCTTACGTGGAGAAAATGCTAACCGGACAAAGTGACGTACTTTGGCCGGGAAAGCCTGCCTATTTTGCAAAAACTTCAGGCACTACCTCTGGCACCAAATACATTCCCATCACCAAAGACTCCATTCCTAATCACATCAATAGCGCCCGCAATGCCATATTGAATTATGTGCATGAAACAGGCAATGCTAAGTTCCTGGATGGCAAATTGATTTTTCTTTCCGGCAGCCCTGTGCTCGATCAAAAGGCGGGTATCAACACCGGCCGCCTGTCAGGTATTGTGAACCACCATGTGCCGGGCTACTTACGCACCAATCAGCTGCCTTCTTACGCTACCAATTGCATGGAAGACTGGGAGGCGAAAGTTGACAAGATAGTGGAGGAAACCATTGATCAGGACATGACGCTGATCTCAGGTATTCCGCCGTGGGTGCAAATGTATTTCGACAGGATTGTAGAAAAGAAACACCTTCCTGTGAAGGACGTTTTCAAAAACTTCTCGCTGTTTATATATGGTGGGGTGAACTTTGAACCCTACAGGCAAAAGCTTTTTGACACAATAGGGAAAAAGGTCGATTCGGTGGAGACCTATCCGGCTTCCGAAGGATTTATTGCGTTTCAGGACAAGCAGGACGACCCGGGACTGCTGCTGCTGGCGAATAGCGGTATTTTCTTCGAGTTCATTCCGGCTGATGAGTATTTCAATGAATCACCCACCCGGTTAAGCCTCGACCAGGTGGAACTCAATACGAATTACGCTTTGATCATTAATAGTAACGCAGGCCTATGGGGCTATTCGATAGGCGACACAGTGAAGTTTATTTCGAAAGATCCTTACAAGTTGTTGGTAACGGGAAGGATCAAGCATTTTATCTCAGCGTTTGGTGAGCACGTGATAGGCGAAGAAGTGGAAAATGCCATGCGGAAAACCCTGGAGAAATTTCCGGAGTCAGATATCGTTGAGTTTACTGTGGCTCCTCATGTAGCTCCTGTGGAAGGGCTCCCCCGGCATGAGTGGTATATCGAGTTCAGTAAAATGCCTGCAGACATGACAGCGTTTAGGGCATCACTCGATAACTCGCTTCAAAAGCTGAATAGCTATTACTTCGATCTTATTTCCGGCAATATTCTCGAACAACTTCATATCATTCCAGTTAAAAAGAACGCCTTCATCGATTACATGCGCTCGATCGGAAAGCTCGGGGGGCAAAATAAATTACCAAGGCTTTCGAACGACAGAAAGATTGCAGAAGAACTGCTGAAGTACAAAGAATAAACACAACACCTTGACACAAGAAAGACCGAAAAAAAGGGTTGCTATCCTTGGTAGCACGGGTTCCATTGGCGTTCAGTCGCTTGATGTGATAAAAAGGCATCCTGAAGCCTTCGAAGTAGAAGTACTAACTGCCCAGAACAACGCCGATCTGTTGATTCGCCAGGCCCTGGAGTTCATTCCCAATGCGGTAGTGATTGGCAACGAGTCGCTGTATCAAAAGGTAGCCGATGCGTTGTTACCAAAAGACATCAAGGTTTTTGCGGGGCTCGATGCGCTTTCTCAGATCGTGCAAATGGACACAATCGATATGGTGCTGACGGCGCTTGTCGGCTATTCGGGGTTAAAACCTACGATGAACGCCATTGCAGCAGGGAAGCCAATCGCTCTCGCCAACAAGGAGACCATGGTCGTGGCCGGTGAGCTCATTACCAAAATGGCGCAGGAAAAAGCTGTCAACATCTTTCCTATTGACTCCGAGCATTCTGCTATTTTTCAATGCATAGTTGGTGAGTTCCACAATCCGATAGAAAAGATCATTCTGACTGCTTCGGGTGGACCTTTCCGTGGAAAGACAAGAAGTGAACTACTGAAAGTGACCAAGGAAATGGCGCTGAAACACCCCAACTGGGACATGGGAGCTAAAATTACCATTGACTCAGCCTCATTGATGAACAAGGGGCTTGAAGTGATAGAAGCCCGATGGTTATTTGGCATTCCAGCCGACAAAATTGATGTGGTAGTTCATCCTCAATCCATCGTTCACTCGATGGTGCAATTTGAAGATGGCTCCATAAAAGCACAACTTGGGTTGCCCGACATGCGTATACCCATCCAGTTTGCTCTGACTTACCCGGAAAGGTTGAAATCCGACTTCCCAAGGTTTAACTTTGCAGAATATCCCTCCCTGACTTTCGAAAAACCAGATTTGGAAACCTTCAGGAACCTTCAGCTGTCGTTTGACGCTTTAAAGGAGGGTGGCAATAAGCCATGTGTGCTGAATGCCGCTAATGAAGTGGCAGTGGAGTCTTTCCTGAATGACAAGATTGGTTTTATGGAAATGTCGGATATAGTGGAGAAGTGTTTGGTTAAAATACCCTATATTTCAAGCCCTGATTATCAGGACTACGTTGATACAGATACAGAAACAAGAAACATCGCTTTAGATTTAATAGCTTAATGGAGGCACTTATTATGACCGCCCAGCTCTTGCTGGGACTTTCTATTTTAGTCGGATTGCATGAATTCGGCCACTTACTCACAGCCAAGTTCTTTGGCATGCGGGTCGAAAAATATTCCATAGGATTTCCGCCTAAGATTTTTGGGTTCGACTACCGTGGCACTGAATACTCCATTGGAGCTATTCCACTCGGTGGGTTTGTGAAAATATCAGGAATGATCGATGAGTCGATGGATACTGAGCACTTAAACAAAGAGCCAGAGCCCTACGAGTTCAGAGCAAAGCCAGCCTGGCAGCGCCTGATCGTGATGATGGGTGGCATCATAGTTAATGTAGCCACAGGCATCGTCATTTTCGTGTTGCTGACCTTCTTCAACGGTGATACCTATATTTCCAGGGACGAGGCCAACAAATATGGCATTGTGGCGTATGAGTTGGGGCAGGAGATAGGGTTTAAAACTGGAGACAAGATTCTGAAAATCAACGGAAAAGATTTCGAAGATTTCAATGAGGTGATGAATCCTGATGTGATCATGGAAGCTGGAAGCACCTACACGGTTGATCGTGATGGACAGATTGTTACAGTGAAAATTCCGTCAGGCTTTCTGGACAAGCTATCAGAAAAAGATGCGGTGACTCGATTCATTGACTATCGACTCCCGTTTGCTGTTGGTGAAGTTGCCAGTGGCTCAGGTGGAGATGTGGCAGGGTTGAAGGAAGGCGACAGGTTTGTTACAATCAATGGCAGGCCGGCAAGATACTTTGCTGATTTCAAGGAGATTGCGACCGAGAACGCTGGTGACACAGTGCTGGCTGTTGTGGAACGGCCGGTAGGAGAAGCGCCCGTCGAAAAAGAAGGAATGTTTACGACAACTGAGCTGCATATTCCCATCGATACCGATGGTACGGTTGGCTTTGTGCGTACCCTGTTGGTCGACGTTGCTCACCGTGATTTTACCTTTGGGGAGAGTTTGGTGGCTGGAACTAACGAGGCTTTTGGATGGGTTTGGCTGAACATCAGAGGCTTTGGAAAAATATTCAGTGGTGAGGTGTCTGCTTCAAAAGCGGTTAGCGGCCCTATCGGTATTGCCAAGATTTTTGGGGGCACCTGGAACTGGACGAATTTCTGGCAAAAGCTGGGCTTCCTGTCAATGGTGCTTGCCTTTATGAACTTTCTGCCTATTCCGGCACTTGATGGAGGGCATGTGATGTTCCTGACCTACGAAATCGTTTCTGGCCGTAAGCCATCAGATAAATTTCTGGAAAATGCGCAGAAAGTAGGCATGGTGTTATTGTTATCGATAATGGTGTTCGCCATTTTCAATGATATTCTTAAAATCTGAGACTTAGAGAAAGTAAGCTGATATGAAGGTGATGAGGTGGCTCAGTTTCCAGACCCCTGATCACCTTCCTTTTTTACCCCAGGCCTGAATATTTCGAATTCTACCCTTCTGTTCAGGGTTTTGTCTTGCTCTGTTTTCTCTTCTACAATCGGTTGGCTGCTTCCGTAGCCTTCAAACTCTACCCGTCGCTCGTCGACACCACCAAATATGACCATGTAGTCTCTTATATTCTGAGCCCTTGACTTAGACAGTGCAAGATTAAATGCTGGTGAGCCATCCGAATCAGTGTGTCCAGAGATTCGCAGCTTAAAGTCTGGATTGTCATACAAAAAGTTCACAATCTTATTAAGGTCACCATACATTTCCGTCCGGAGATCGGACTTGCCATTTTCGAATTCAATGGACTCGAATTTGACCTTGCTGGCAATTGGCTCAGTGGTTCTGTTCAGCTCCATTGGCCCGTTGAGGTAGAACATCTCCTCTATCCTGAAAAAGTCGTCGCCCTGAATCACCAGCAGGTAGTTGTTGTTGTTGATAAGATCGAACTCAAAGCTGCCGTCGGGTTTCAGAAACCTGGGTGCCACTTCAATCCCATCGTCGAGGTCGATGATGGAAACAATCCCGTTGAAAGGTTTTCCTGTCAGGCTGTCGGTCAATGAACCCCTCACCTTTGTTATTGAACCTGGCTGCGCTTCCATGGGCAGGGGAAACGAATAGAGATCCTGCATGTTTAAATCTCTGTTGGCCGACCGTGCGTAGAACAAATCTTTTGATTCAGCGTCGATGGTAAAATAGAACTCGCTTCCTCTGCCATTCACCAGCGGCCCGATATTGACTGGCTCGCCCCAAATGTTGTCCATCTTGTAAGATTTATAGATGTCGAACTCGCCGAAATTGTAGAGTTGGCCGTTGGAACTGAAATAAAGAATATTGTATCTCGGGTGGAAAAAGGGGCTGACCTCATTGCTTCGGGTATTCACTATGGGCCCCAGGTTTTGAGCAGGAGCCCAGCCACCACCTTTAAGCTTGTAGGAAAAATAGATATCGGAAAGTCCGAAGCCGCCTATACGGTCGGAGGCAAAAAAGAGTGTGTCTTCGGTGTGCGAAAGGGCTGGATGGCTGTCCCAACTCAGGCTGTTTACTTTGGCTCCAAGGTTTTGGATATTGCCCCAGGTGCTGTCGGCTTGAAGCTTTGCAACGAAAATATCACAGCTGCCGATACATTCCGGGGCATCACACCTCGCAAAATATAAGGTTTTCCCATCACGACTCAGCGTAGCCGATCCCTCATTGTATTTTGTATTGATTTCCCGAAGGGCAACGGCCTCCTGCCAATACTGTCCTTCCTTTCTGGCAATAAAAAGGTCTTCATTGTTTTGCGTATTCAGGCTTCTCCTGATTTCATTCCTTTGCGAGGTAAAAAGCAGGATGTCTCCATTAATGTTCAAAGTAGGCCCATAATCAGCATTGCGGCTATTTACGTTACCGCCCATATTGAGCAAAACACCTCTTGGGGGCCTAAGTGTGTCTATGGCTTTTCTGTGTTCCACCAATTCGTAGTAATAGTCGAGTGGCACATATAAATCAACCTCCTGCTTGTTAAGCGAATCGTAGTAGAGCTCAATCTCTCGCAGGTTAATATCCTTGTGGTGGTGGCGCAGTACCATTTTGTAAAGCGGCTTTGCTTCCTCAAGTCCGTCAAATAGTTCTGTCAATTTGGCCAGTCGCCAAATCAGGTAGGTGTCTTTATAGAAATTCTGTACACCAAAGTTTCTGACATAAGATTTCAATGCCGGATACAACGCCTCCCACTCTTTATTGGCTTCAAGTTTCTGGATGCGCTCCAGCTTGCTTTTGTCTACATAATCAGCCACCTTGTTAATGTTCGGAAACTCAAACACATTTATCTCAGAAGGCACAGTCAGCGTATCAAGGCTGGTTTCAACGTTTGAAGGGGTGGCTTTCTTCCTCTTGTTCCTTTGGGCGAGTGCCGGGAAAGCAACAGAACCAAGCATAAAAATGGTCAACAGCGCAGCAAGCCACCATTTCGCAGAAGGCTGGAAACGGTCGGAGAAATTATAGAATCTATTGGATGGTTTCGTCAAGTACATTGGTTGATGAGAAATAGAAAGGGTCGCCAGGGGCTGCCTACTATTTTTTGGCATATCTCTTGCAATTTATACGGGCCGAGTGAATTTTACACCTATCTGGGTCATTTAATGTCAGATTGGCATATCGAGAGCGTTAGATAATTATGAACAGCAATAAAGAGAAAGAACTAGCAGTAGCTTTTTTGTCGGAAATACAAGAAGACGAATCAGGGGATATTATACAGCTAGTGTCAGCTGACCTGGAGGAGGATTTGAAGCCGGAGGATGTGCCTGATGAGGTGCCTATTCTGCCGATAAAAAACACCGTTTTGTATCCGGGGGTGGTTATTCCGATCACGGTGAGCCGGCAGAAGTCGATCCGGCTGGTGAAAAAAGCCTATAAAGGCAGCAAAATTATTGGTGTGCTGGCTCAGAAGAACAGAAAAGCTGAAGAGCCTAAATCAGACGATCTATATACTGTGGGTACCATTGCCCGCATATTGAAAATGCTCGTTATGCCAGATGGCAACACGACCATCATTATTCAAGGCAAGAGCCGGTTTGAGGTAGAAAGCATTATTCAGGAGGATCCCTATATCAGTGCCAGGGTTAAGCTGCTTGCAGAGAAGTTTCCTGGCAAGTCGAGCAAAGAAACCAAAGCGCTTATTCAGTCGCTAAAGGATGCAGCTTATAAAGTAATGAAGCTGAATCCTGAGATACCTAAGGAGGCCCATGCAGCCCTTGGGAATATCGACAACGGCAGTTTTCTCACCCATTTTCTTTCCTCCAATGTAAATGCCGATGTAGCTGATAAGCAGAAACTACTGGAAACCCACGAGGGTATAAAAAGGGCTGAATTGCTGTTGGAGTACATGCTGAAGGACATTCAAATGCTTGAGATCAAGCAGGAGATCCAAAATAAGGTACATTCCGATATCGATCAACAGCAGCGAGACTACTACCTCCGCCAGCAAATCAAAGTACTCCAGAATGAATTGGGGTACGACGGCCCGGAAAAAGATATTCAGGAGCTGAGAAAGCTGGGTGCAGAGAAAAAATGGGATGAGGAGGTGAAGCAGCACTTCTTCAAAGAGTTGGACAAAATTTCCAGGATGAACCCCGCCGCCGCTGAGTTTCCGGTGGCGATGAACTATGTCGATTTTATGGTTCACTTGCCCTGGAATGAATATACGCAGGACAATTTTGACCTGAAAAGAGCCCGGAAGATTCTCGATGAAGATCACTATGGGATGAAAAAGGTGAAGGAGAGAATCCTTGAATACCTGGCTGTGTTGAAGCTCAAGGGCGACATGAAAAGCCCTATCCTTTGTCTTTATGGCCCCCCTGGTGTCGGGAAAACTTCGTTGGGAAGGTCAATCGCCAGGTCGCTCGACCGACATTATGTCAGGATGTCGCTGGGTGGTGTGCACGACGAGGCGGAAGTCAGGGGCCACAGAAAAACTTATATTGGTGCCATGCCGGGAAAGATTGTTGGCAACGTATCGAAGGCCAAATCGTCAAACCCTGTTTTTATCCTTGATGAAATCGATAAAGTAAGTTCAAATTTCCGGGGCGATCCATCTTCCGCACTTTTGGAGGTGCTCGATCCGGAGCAAAACAATAGCTTCACTGACAACTACCTTGAAGTGGGCTACGATCTATCAAAGGTGCTGTTTGTCGCTACTGCCAACACACTGGAGACCATCCAACCTGCTTTGAGAGACAGGATGGAGATCATAGAGATCACGGGGTACACCCTCGAGGAGAAAATAGAAATCGCCAAGCAACACCTGATTCCCAAGCAGCGAAAAGAGCATGGCGTAAAGGCGTCTCAGATTAAATTTACCGACGAGGCTGTTGGAAAAATTATAGATGACTATACGAGAGAATCTGGCGTACGAACACTCGAGCGGAGAATTGCTACGGTGATCAGAAATACTGCCAAATCGATCGCCATGGAGGAGGCCTACACCAAGACTATCAAAGGAAAGGAAGTACGCAAAATTTTGGGAGCTGAAATCTTTGATAAAGAGGTCTATTCGGACAATACACACCCGGGTGTGGTTACTGGCCTTGCGTGGACACAGGTGGGAGGGGAGATTTTGTTCATCGAATCGTCGCTCAGCAGGGGCAAAGGCAAATTGACACTATCTGGCCAACTAGGCGATGTGATGAAGGAGTCGGCCGTGGCTGCGTTGTCGTACCTTAAGTCGAACGCCCATAAGCTCGACATCGACCACCAGGTTTTTGATCATTACGACCTGCATGTACACGTGCCAGCTGGCGCAGTGCCTAAGGACGGGCCGTCGGCGGGGATTACCATGCTGACATCGCTGGCGTCGATTTATACACAGCGAAGAGTGAAAGACAAGCTGGCCATGACCGGAGAAATCACCCTCAGGGGAAAGGTGCTTCCTGTGGGAGGCATCAAGGAGAAAATACTAGCTGCCAGGCGTGCTGGCATAGAGGAGATCATCCTGAGCAGCCGAAACCGCAAGGACATAGAAGAAATTGAGCCTAATTATATCGAGAACCTCAAGATTAACTACGTCGACAATGTGGACGAGGTGTTGAAGCTGGCGCTGCTCAAATCGAAGGTGGAAGGGGCTACGCATCTTTGGCCTATTAAAGGATTGGCCAAAGAAATGGCCACCGTTGAGGATTTATGAGAGGGAGCCACCTAAATACCCTTGGTATCATTTTGTTGCTTTTGCTAGTAATGATGGATGCGGGGTATGCGCAAATTGGTGGCAAAGACTCCTTTCAATTCCTCAATACGCCCGTAAATGCGAGAGCAGCTGCGCTTGGGGGCTACAATGTATCCCAAAATCGGGGCGACCTGAACTGGGTTTTTTATAACCCGGCACTGCTCGACTCGGTAGCAGCTGGTGATATTTCTATTTCCTACGTCAACTTTTACGGGGGCAGCAAATATAGTCAGGTGGCCTATGCTTTTGACACCAAAGCGGTTGGGAAAGCGGCAGTTGGCCTCACGCACCTCAGCCATGGAAACTTCGATAGCTACGACGAGGCTGGCAACTACCTGGGCACTTTCAATGCCAGTGAATATGCCGTGGGGGTATCGCTGAGCCACAGAATGGGCCCGTTTCTGATGGGGGTGGCTCCGCAACTGGCTGTATCGAGCATTGCTGGCTTCCGTTCTTCAGCACTCATGGCAGACATTGGTGGTGTATTTCAGCACCCTCGTAAGTCGTTAAGTGTTGGGTTGGTGATAAAAAATGCCGGCTTCGCACTTGGAAGGTATGCAGAGGAGAAAACCAGGCTACCTTTTGATGTTCAGCTTGGAATGAGCTTCAAACCTGAGCAAATGCCGGTGATTTTCTCATTCACGGGCACCAATCTCCCCAAGCAGAACCTGGTATACTTTGAACCTGACAGCAGGGTGAACTTCAACGAAGCTGCACCAGGCACGTTTACTAAAATATTTACCCGGGTAAACATAGGCACCGAGTTTTTGTTTGGCCCTAATTTCCACGTATTGGCGGGATACAACCATAGAATAAGAAGAGAACTAAAACTGGAGCAGGCCGGTGGAAGTCCCGGCTTTTCAGTTGGCGTTTGGATAAAAATTAAATCATTTGAATTAACAGTAGCCCGGTCGCACTACCACGTGGTGGGTGGAAATACTCACTTTACTGTCAGCCACAATGTGAACCGACTATTTCATAAGCGAAAATCAGCATCATGATAGATCAGAACAAATATTTGACCCCGAGGCAAATTGTAGCCGAGCTCGATAAGTACATCATAGGCCAGGACGACGCCAAGAGAAACGTGGCAATTGCGCTCAGAAACAGGTGGCGACGCATGCATAGCCATGAAGACATCAAAGGAGAAATTGTGCCTAACAATATTCTGATGATTGGCGCCACGGGAGTTGGTAAAACAGAAATCGCCCGCCGACTGGCCAAGCTTGCTGATGCTCCTTTTACCAAAGTAGAGGCATCCAAGTTTACCGAAGTGGGTTATGTGGGCCGTGATGTGGAAAGCATGGTGCGAGACCTGGTGGAGCAGGCCGTTAACATGGTGAAGCAGAGCAAAAAAGAAGAGGTAAAAGGGAAAGCGGAGCTTGCTGTCGAAGGCATTATTCTCGATGCTTTGATACCTCCGATGAAGTCCGCTCCTTCGAGGCAGCCGGCTGGCGCTTCAGGCGCAGACAATGCCATTGACATTACACCTGAGAATGACGAGGAGCTCAATGAAAGAACTCGGGAGAGGTTCCGTGAGAAGATAAGGAACGGTGAGCTCGACGACCGCAAAATAGAAATCAACGTGAAGGCGCCTGGTCAGGGGAATGTGGGCATGATTGGCGGCGGCATGATGGATGAGGTGAGCATGATGAACCTACAGGAGATGCTGGGCAACATGCTGCCAAAAAAGAACAAGAAAAGAAAAGTGACGATAGCTGAAGCGAAGAAACTCTTGCTGGAAGAAGAGGTGCACAAGCTGATCGACATGGACGAGGTGAAGGAAGAAGCCATCGAGAAAGCACAGAATTCTGGCATTATCTTCATTGACGAGATTGACAAGATCGCCAGCAGCGCAGGTAAGGGCGGCGGTGCGGATGTAAGCCGGGAAGGCGTGCAGCGAGACCTCCTGCCCATTGTGGAAGGAAGCGCTGTCAATACCAAATACGGCGTCATCAATACTGAGCACATCCTTTTCATGGCTGCAGGAGCTTTTCACGTGTCAAAGCCCTCAGACCTTATTCCTGAGCTTCAGGGGCGTTTCCCCATCAGGGTAGAACTTGAAAACCTCACCAAGGGTGACTTCCTCCGCATCTTGAGAGAACCAAAAAATGCCCTCACCAAGCAATATGAAGCGCTGCTGAAGTCGGAAGATGTGGAACTCACCTTCAGCGATGAAGCACTCGAGGAGTTAGCCGACACTGCTTTCACCATCAACTCCGAAGTGGAGAATATAGGTGCCAGGAGGCTGCACACCGTGATGAGCCGATTGTTGAATGAGTTTCTATTTGATATCCCCGACAAAATCGGCCCGAATTCCAAGCTCGTAATTACCAAAGAGATGGTCAACGAGAAGTTGTCAGGGTTGGTGAAGAACAAGGATTTGAGCAGGTATATCCTTTAGTAAGCAATCGGCATCGGTAGCCTGGGTAAAGAGGTCGCTCTATCCATCAGCACAAGAGCGCCCTCTTTACTTTTCACCAGGAAATCGCTGTCGGTACCCAGGGTAAAGAGGTCGCACTATCCATCAGCACAAGAGCGCCCTCTTTACTTCAAGCCCTTTGGGTAATGGAAGAAAAGCAGCTTACCTGCCTCGTAGCCAATATCCCGCCAGTAGTTGACCTCGAAAGAAATGCCGACAGCCCCTGTGGTTGGTATATTTTCGATGGATGCTCCTGCCAGTTGGTTGGCAAACTCAGTAAGCCCTGGGTTGTGCCCGAATAACATCACTGACGTGTGCTGGTCGTCCAGCTCAACAATTACCTTCAGCAACCTATCCGGCCAGGCATGATAAACAGATTTGTCAGTGATGATCTCTCTTTTGTCAATGCCAAGCTCAGCTACCACCTTTTTAGCAGTTTTGATGGCTCGTTCCGCCGGACTACTCACCACAAGGTCAGGGTGAACTTGCTGGTCATTAAGGAACTTGCCCATTCGGGGAGCATCTGCCTTGCCCCGGCTGCTTAATGGCCTTTGAAAGTCGTCCAGTTCGGGGAAGTCCCAACTCGATTTTGCGTGCCGTACCAGATAGATCGTCTTCATATCGTGGAGCCAAACTAGGGAATATAGAAATCAAAAACGAGGTCGTTCATACACTTAAAATGACCCTTTGGGCATTTGTCAAAACCTATCTTGGAGCAGGGCCTGCACTTGATCTTGTTGTTTTCAAATACAATAAATTTTGTTCGGTACGGGTACATGCCAAACGACGGAATGGTGTTGCCCCAAATGCTGTAGACCGTTTTTCCAAAAGCTGCGGCCACGTGCATAAGACCGGTGTCGTGCGAAAAAACAACGCTCGACTGCTTCACCAGCGACGCCGACTGGTTGAAATTGAATTTACCGCAACCATTGAATATTTCTGTTTTTTTACCCAGCTCTTTCAACGACTCCTCGTAGCCACTTGAGTTTTGCGTTCGTTCGAAGAACCGTGCTATTTCCTCACCAGCCTCAGCATCTTCTTTCCCTCCCAGCAGAATCACAGGTTTGTTGATGCGGTCGCAGAGCTCAATCATGCGCTTTACCGGTAGCTTTTTGGTGCCGTGCTGGCCACCGATAGCGTAGGTAATAAATCCGTGGCGGTGGCTTTCTGGCAGCCAGGTGATATCTACCTCGTCTTTGTCTGGAATAAAATAGTCCAGACCCAGCTGGTCAGGTTTAGCACCCAATGCCTGTATGGTGTCGAGGTAGCGGTCAACAATATGGCGGTTGGGCAATTTATTGATCTTGAAGTTGACCATCAGGTATTTTTGCCAGTTGAGCTTATCCACAGCGTAGGCCTTCGTCTTCAATGCCCACTTGATCCTCAGTGTTCTCAAATTGTGGTGGAGGTCAATGACATAATCGAAGTCTTCTTTCTTAAGTTCTTCAATTAGTTGTTTGTCCCCCTTCTCCAGAACGTGGATTTTATCAATATATGGGTTCTCTTCCAGGAGAAATTTGAACCTGGCCATAGTGGCATAGTGCACCTCTACATCGTCGAGTTGGGTTTTTAGCACCCTTGGCACCGGACTGGTAAGGACAATATCGCCAATGGACGAAAACCGTAGAATGAGTACTTTCATTTAGCTGATTTGGGCAAAACGACTGGTAATAATTTCAATAGCGGGAGACTCATTCACTATTTCTTTTATTTGTACGGTGTTAATAAACCTTGTTCAATGCAAGCCCATTGGTGTCTCCACCAGGAATCCTGATGAGAACGCTAAGCCCATTGGGGTTTCCGCCAGGAACCCTGATGGACTCAACGCTAACGTTCTGCCTCCGCCATGAATCCTGATGAGAACGCAAAGTCCATTGGGGTCTCCGCCAGGGACCCTAATGGAGGTTTAGGCACCCACCATTTCGGCCGCTCTCTTCTTCCTTTTCTCAAAATGGGCAGCCACCTCCGTTGTCGACAGCGCATTGAAGGTCATTTCTTTGGTGAGGCCGCCTTTTCTACCCACCAAAAGCCCGTAACGCATGTCGTGGTAGCCTTCGGTTTCATGGGCGTCGGGGTTAATGCTAAGCATCACGCCTTTCTCGATGGCATAGTGCACCCAGCGCCAGTCGAGGTCAAGGCGCCAGGGGTGGGCGTTGATTTCGATGATCACACCCTCTTCAGCGCAGGCATCAATCACCGTTTTGTGGTCGATGGGGTAGCCCTTGCGTTCCAGCAGTAGTCGGCCAGTGGGGTGGCCAAGCATGGTGGTAAATGGGTTTTTGATGGCTTTTAGCAAACGGGTGGTGGCTTTCTGCAAGTCCATGTTGAGCACCGAGTGCACCGAGGCCACGATAAAATCGAACGACGCCAGCACCTCCGTTTCATAGTCGAGGGAGCCGTCGGGTAGAATGTCAGATTCTATGCCTTTGAAGATACGGAACGGCGCCATCTCTTTATTGAGCGCATCGATCTCTACCTGCTGGTCTTTCACCCTGTTGGCCTCCAGGCCGCTGGCATAAAAGGCTGAGCGGCTGTGGTCGCTGATGCCCAGGTACTCATAGCCCAGCTCTTTGCAGTAGGCGGCCATTTCTTTAAGGGTGTTCTTTCCGTCGCTGTAGGTGGAATGATTATGAAGAATTCCCCTGAGGTCGCTCATTTCTACCAACCTGGGCAGCTTGTTTTCCTGTGCCAGGGCTATTTCGAACGACCCTTCTCTTAGCTCCGGGGCTATGTAGGCCAGGCCAGCGTGCTTATACGCCTCCTCCTCGCTGGCAAAAGCCCGTTCGGTCAGTTTATCACGCAGTATAGCGCCTTCGGCAAGTGTTTGATTAAGGTGCAGCGGTGCGCCGGTGTACAGCAAAAGCTTCTCTGTGAATTGCTTTTCGTCGCACAGCCGGATATGGAAAGTAATATAAGGGTCGTTCACGTGCCCCCTGATCGAATAGGGCCCCGATTGCTGAAGGCTGACTTCTCCCAGACCACTTTTCTCAACCGCCTTTATGATCGCCTCATTATTCAGCGACCCAACCAATAGTTCCAGCGTGTCGATCACCTCCAGCAAACGCCTCAGCGGGCCGACAAAACTTGTGGGCACTTTCTCTCCCAGTTCTTTCTTTAAGACATCAATTAACTGGTTGGCAGACATCTCTGCTTCCGAAAAATGAAGCTTACCAACATTCGCCTTTCTGTACTTTAAGCCATCAAGAATAGTCTGCTGTGTCTTCTCACCAAAACCCTTCACGCTGGCGACCCTTCCTTCCTCACAGGCTTTTTGCAGGGCGTCCAAACTTTCAATTTCCAGCTCTTTCCAGATCAGCCTTATTTTCTTCGGGCCAATGCCTTTGATGGAAAGCATTTCTACCACCCCGGCGGGCGTAGCTGCTCGAAGCTCCTCCAGCGCATCAAACGTTCCCTTTTCGAGTAGCTGATGGATGTTGGCGGCCATCGACTTGCCGATCCCGTCCAGGGCTCCGATTTCCTCTGCCGTCATAGTGGCGATGGGTTTGTCTACCTTTTCAAGGTTGAAAACCGCACCGGTGTAGCCACGAATTTTAAACTGATTTTCATCATGAAGCTCCATAAGCGAAGCCATGAGGCGGAACTGTGAGATTATTTCTTTGTTGTCCAAAATGAGAGGTGTTTTTGGTTAACTGGCATTGTAAAAGTAATTTTCCTAAGGCAAAATTCCTTAGATTACTATAAACAAAAAAGAGAAACTACGTGCGGAGGAAAACATCCGGGTAAAGGAATTTGTTACGCAATACCATACGCCTGGTTTACCGAAGAGACTTTTGTCTGTTACATTTGACTAGTGAAACCAAAAAAAGAACATAGAAATGAACTATTGGCTGATAAAATCTGAACCCGAAACTTTTTCCTGGGACAAATTCGTGAGCATGGGAGGCGACATGTGGGACGGTGTGAGAAACTACGCTGCCCGCAACTTCATGAAAGACATGAAGGTAGGGGATCTGGCTCTTTTTTATCACAGTGTCAAAGAAAAGTCGTGTGTGGGATTAGCAAAGGTAGCGAAGGAGCATTACCCTGACCCGACGGCCAAGCCTGAAGAAAAAGATACCTGGGTCGTGGTTGATTTTGTGCCGGTGCAAAAGCTCAAAAGGCCTGTGAGCCTTGGAGAGATCAAGAAAGACGAGCGACTGTCCGAAATGGCACTTATTAAGCTTTCGAGACTGTCGGTGCAGC
Organism: Imperialibacter sp.; assembly: GCF_040222385.1. Classification (GTDB taxonomy): domain Bacteria; phylum Bacteroidota; class Bacteroidia; order Cytophagales; family Cyclobacteriaceae; genus Imperialibacter. Next base: position 107,270 of record NZ_JAVKDF010000059.1, on the reverse strand, counting down.
CAGTGAAAAAGGAAGAATTTGATATAATTATTCAGAAATCGGAAGAGTAGCGGTTTGCGTGCATAAATCTTTTTTTGGGGACAAGCTTTTATGAAATGTTTTGATGACGTGACTATTGTCAATATGCGACTCAAACAATTAACGGCGTTGCTGGCTTTTTGCTGTCTTACGGGGGCCGGTGTGCTGGCTCAGGATCGAAAAAAAGATGAGAAGAAGGCCAGTGAGCTTATTGAGCAACCCAAAAGAGTGGAGTTTGAGATAAAAAACACTAACTACGAGGACTACGTGGTTTATAGTTGCGAGGAGGAGGGGCTGTCGGTGTACCACCAAACCGAACACAAAAATAAGGATGGCTACCTGTGGGAGTTTATCAAACTCGACACCGCCCTTGACATGAAGTGGAGAAAAGAGCTGTATCTTCCTTTTGCGTCCCGCATCATTGGCTACGATTATTCACCGGGCTTTATGTATTACCTCATTCGGGAAAAGCAGTACAAGCAGGAGGAGCTACTGGTGATGAGGATGGACCTGGAAAAAGGTGACACAACTAAGTTCAATATCAATACGGTGTTCCCTGTTAACCTCACACAATTTGAAGTGGTGGGAAGCACCATATTGATGGGTGGCTACACCAACTACCGCCCGGTGATCATCCGCTACAACCTTTTTGACCAAAGGCCGCAGGTCGTCCCCGGGTTTTATGCCGACTATGCTGAAATCCTGCGACTGGAAACCGACGACCGCTTGAGAACTTTCACTGTGACAATGAGTGAAAAAACCACTGACAAGCGTACGACGCTTTCAGTAAGGTCATTCTCCGAAAGTGGCGACATGATCAGGAATATTTTGTTGCAACCAGATGAGTCCAAGAGCCTGATCAACGGGGCCCCGGCCCGCCTCGAAATGGATCGGCAGTTTATTGCCGGAACCTACGGACACAAACGGTCGACGTATTCCAGAGGGCTTTATATCGCAACGGTTGGCAACGATGGGCAGCAGAAGATAGACTATTACAACTATGCCGATCTGGAAAACTTCTTTTCTTACATGCGAGCCAAGCGTGAGCAGAGGATTAAAGAGAAGATCAGTCGGCGGAAGGTGCAGGGCAAGCGGGTGAAATTCAACTATCGGTTGCTGGTGCACGACATTATCCAGGACGGCGATAAATACACCTTGTACGGCGAGGCCTACTACCCCAGGTATTCTAACTACAGTGGCTACGACCGGTTTGGTGGCTACACCTATGGCCGGAGCAATACCTATTTCAATCCTAATTTTCTGGGATACAAATACACGCACGCCGTTGTCATGACGTTCGATAAGTCGGGTAAGTTGCTTTGGGACAATTCCTTTGAAATCAATGACGTAACCAGCTACGATCTGCAGCAGTTTGTGCATGTAAGCACATCGGGTGACGAGGTGGCTTTGTTGTACATGTTCGAAAATGTGATCCGATCCAAAATCATAAAGTCTGATGAGATCATCGAAGGCAAAACTTTCAATGATATTGAACTCACATTTGAAGATGATGAGGTCAGGGTGAGCGACAACGAGGTGGGTGGCTTGTCGGTGTGGTATGGAAAAACCTTTTACACCTACGGCATCCAGGACATCAAAAACCTGAAGGACAACCGGGTGAACCTCAACCGCAACGTATTTTTTATTAATAAGGTGGTTTATAGGTAGGACAGTCAGACATTCAGACACTCAGATAGTCCGACACTCTGAACATCCGAAAGTCCGACCTGTCGACCGAAGCTTTAGCGTAGGTTGAACATCCGACCGTCTGAAAATCTGATTGTTAAGGTGCCGTGTCTTCACGCACCTTTTCCTTTTCGGATGGGGCTGCACCGCCATCCTTTAGGTATTTCACTCCGTCCGGGCCCTTTCAGGGCTCTCCGGTAGAATGCTCAAACCCCTCCACCCGTCTCCAACCTTCTGTTCACCGGTTGTTGTCGCACTCCTAACTCCTAACTCCGGTCTTCCGTCTCCTGTCTGAATGTCTGAATGTCTGAATGTCTGAACATCCGAACATCCGACCGTCTGAGTGTCTGAAAATCTGACTATCCGAAATCCGTCTCTATCATAAATCCGCAATCCGTAATCCGTAATCAAATCATTTTTTCATAACTTCGCCCCATGCAAAAACGGTTGCTCTTCGACGGACGTCTTTTACAGTTCACCATCAACAGGCTTTGTCAGCAACTTATTGAAAATCACGGCGATTTTACCAACTCCGTTTTAATGGGCTTACAGCCCAGAGGCATCTTTCTTGCTGAAAGAATCAGCACCAGTCTTGAGACCCTCCTGAACAAAAAAATCCTTCTTGGCTACCTGGATACTACCTTCCACAGGGATGACTTCCGTCGCCGGGATGCCCCTATCGCTCCCCACGAAACCAAAGTAAACTTTGTCATTGAGGGCAAAAAAGTCATTCTGATCGACGACGTTTTGTTCACCGGCAGGTCTGTGCGGGCAGCCCTCGACGCTATGGTGAGCTTTGGAAGGCCGGAGAAAGTGGAGTTGCTAACGTTGATCGACCGCATGTATAGCAGGGATATTCCCGTGGAGGCAACTTATGTAGGCAGAAGAGTCAACACGGTAAGGAGCCAGCGAATATTAGTAGAACTAAAAGAACAGGGCATGCCCGAAGACAATATCTGGATCATGGAAAAGGAGGACGAGGCATGAGCAAGCTGAGTACCCGCCATTTGTTGGGCATCAAAGATATCACGGAAGAGGATATTCAGCTCATTTTTCAAACGGCCGACAACTTCAAAGACGTACTCAACCGGCCAATCAAGAAGGTGCCTTCTTTACGAGACATCACCGTGGCCAACGTTTTCTTCGAAAACTCCACCCGCACAAGGCTTTCTTTTGAGCTGGCGGAAAAAAGACTTTCTGCCGACGTTGTTAATTTCTCCTCTTCCTCCAGCTCTGTCAAAAAAGGGGAAACCCTGCTCGATACGGTCAACAATATCCTGGCCATGAAAGTGGACATGGTGGTAATGCGGCACAGCAGCCCGGGTGCGCCACACTTCCTGTCAAAGCACGTAAAGGCCAACATCATCAATGCTGGCGACGGCACCCACGAGCACCCCACGCAGGCGCTGCTCGATGCTTTCTCTATAAGAGAAAAACTTGGCGATGTAGCCGGGAAGAAGGTAGCCATTATGGGCGACATCCTGCATTCAAGAGTGGCGCTTTCCAATATCTTCTGCCTTAAAAAACTTGGCGCTGAGGTGATGGTGTGTGGGCCTATCACGCTGATACCGAAATTCATCGGCGAGCTGGGAGTGAAAGTAGAGTATGATGTCAAAAAGGCCCTGGAATGGTGCGATGTCGCCAACGTGCTACGCATTCAGCTCGAAAGGCAGCAAATCAAGTACTTCCCCTCGCTACGGGAGTATTCAATATACTACGGCATCAATAAGCAGCTGCTCGACACCCTCAACAAAGAGATTGTGATCATGCACCCGGGGCCCATCAACAGGGGAGTAGAACTCAACAGCGATGTGGCCGACTCCGACCACTCGATTATACTGGGCCAGGTGGAAAATGGCGTGGCCATCCGTATGGCAGTGCTGTACCTGCTGGCCGGCGTGAAGGAGGGGTAGGTGTCGGCACGGCCACTGGCCAACCCTGCAAGGGCCGTGAGACACGGAATCGATGAAAGTTGATGGCTCATCACTGCATACTATGGTCTGTCATATCGTAGTGGAGGTATCTTGTACATCCAGACAGAGCCTAGGCTCAACGGAAGTAGGTGTCGTTCTGGTCTCTACCCATCACGAGACTTCAAATGCCGAACAACCTGGTTTTTGATAATTGTTAGGGTGTCGTGTCTTCACGTACCTTTTCAGGATGGGGCTGTCATGGCCATACTGTAGATATAACACCCTTCAGCACTTGCAAGTAGGTGTCTGTACGGGCACTAGCCCCCTGCAAGTGCCGTAAGACACAGGTTTGATAGAGTCCCTTCCTCATCTCGTCGGCGTCTGGCGTCTCAGCGAAATAGGCGTACTAGCCGTACCGATGCCTGTCTCCGGTGTTCCGTATTCAGACCCCTCTTTCCTTCCTGCTACTTTCCGATTGCCTTCTGCCTTCCCTTCAAGAAACGCTAACGGCGGACCATCGTTGGTTCATTAACCATTAACCATTAACCATTAACCATTAACCATTAACCATCCTCTCACTTCACCGTCCCACTATAACTCACCCCAAAACCAACAGTTTTGAAGTTAAGGGTATACAATTTGGCGAAACACTTGTCATTAAAAAGCTTCCCCATCAGACCCACATTCACATTGCGGGATTCGTACTCTGCCGAGACTAGCAAAAAGCTTGATAATGGCACCCTGGCTGAACCAAAAAAGCCTACCTGGTAGTCATTCTCTTTTCTTACAATATCGATCGAATCAAATCCTGTGAATATCAGCGTTCTTACTACCCAGGGAATACCAACCCCTGCTGACAGGGTGAGCTCCTTGCCACCTAAATTGAAATGCTTAGTGCCTGTAATAAAGTTGGAATCCACAAAATTACTCGTGCCCAGCGGGATATACATTCCAAAAAGCAAAGCTGGAAACTTACCGGTCTCTTTTTTGAGTAGGAATCTCATGCTCCCGGATCGATCACCTATGCCATAGTCTAAGGGAGCATCAATGATAGCAGTGAGGTTGAACGTAAGCTCCATAAATGGGAGGAAACCAAGGGTAACAAAGTTGTGAATTTCGTGTGTCCCTCGTCTGCTGGGATAGAGAATGAGGGCCTCTTTTTGTGGGTTGAAGCTGCTGCCAAAGGCAATTTTTTTATCTCCAATCACCCGGGCTTCCGGCACAAGGAAGTTGCCAGATTGCCCCGTAAGGGTAAATTGTGCCCGACAGGGGCGCAGGGTTCCTGCAAAAAGCAGTATACTTGTGAGTAGAAATCCAATTTTCATGCGCCGTTTGGGAAGCAATATTTTTATCACAATAGGGTTGGTTATGCTCTTTGCCTTTTCGGAGGCGCTTGCTCAGCCTGCTGATTCACTCAGAGAGCTGTTGCAAACCAAAGGTGCGGAGAACATTCAATATTTCAAAGACGGGCAGGGAAGAGGACATTATACGTTAGAGTACCGTCTGCACCGCAACCCGGTGGTGCTGCTCAATGAGCTGCCTGATTGGGTGGTGAAATCGGACACGGTAGCCCTCACGCTCATGTGGTACGGCAGCCCATGGGCCACGTTGAGCGGAGGCAACGTGACGGCTGCAACAAAAGATGATAGATCGTTGAGAAGAACAAAGCCATCGGTTGCCGGCGGGTGGCCTTATAAGCTGGATATCTCCATAGCCCCGGTGGTTTTTGCCGAATTTGGTGACGAGTTCGATATTTTTCGTACGCAGCTGGCGCTGGCCCCCAAAATTAATTATTTGTTGCCTTTTGGCCTCAGCGCCGATGTGCAGTGGATCTTTCCCATTCAAAACGACTTCGAGCGCAGGCTGGGCTTTAGCAGCAGGCCGGGTCAGGTTAGCCTGAGTTATACCAAATCTTTTGTTCCCAACCACCTTTTCGTTGCCTCTGCCGGTACGTTCCTCAACAGACAGTATGGAGCAAGCGCAGACTACGTAATCAGAGCTGGGAGGAACTATTTCGGGGTGGTTGTTAATTTATCGGCCTCCTATGCCTACGATGAGCGAGTGCTGTACCGGGAGCCACTAGAGTATGTAAGCGGGGGGGTGTGGTGGATGCATTCCTTTCCACAACACGACCTCTGGACGAAGGTTTCCTTCGAACGGTTTCTCTATGAAGACTATGGTTCTCGCATAGAACTGTTTCGTCAGTTTGGCAACAACGAGATGGGGCTGTATATGACAGCCTCTGCCAGGGGTTTCAATGGGGGCGTTCAATGGGCGATGCCGCTTTTTCCAAAGGCTTTTTATAAAAATAAGTACCTTCAGGTGCGGCCCGCCAATCAGTTTTTGTTCACCTATGAGTATCTCCGCAACCAAAACGATGGAGAAAGCCTGATGAAGTACCGGCAAACAGACAGGTCACTTAGGGCTTTGCATCCTTCTTTTATTAAAAATCATTTATTATCATTACTTAAAATATTATAATTTATCCGATAAGATTGCAACTTAAGAAGCAAATTACTAGTAAATTGCGCTTTGAAAGTTGTTATTATCAACTGGCTCAGTCAATTACTTTTCGGCAGGGGCGTCAGTTAGGGTCAAAATTCAAAGTCAATGAAACGAATACTTTTAAAAGGCTCGGTATTGGTGGCGATGCTGCTGATTTTTTCGGACTGCGAGCAGCAGATCGTAGGCCCCGTGCCCAATTTTGATTATGAGTTCCCATCAGGGGGGATTGATGTGGGTGACGTGACATTGGAAGATGTAACACCCGATGACATCACTCCGGGTGCCATGAATACAGACGGGCAAACCTCATTTGGTAACAACCTGGCAAACGTCAATACCAATCCTGCGGCCCTCGCTGCTGTGCGTGATCAGCTTACAGCATTGACCCAGGCACTGTCAACCTCTCAAAAGAATGCCATCAAAGGCTTGAATGTCAATTCGCTGCCTACACAAGTAAAGGATGGAGTGAGCGACCCCAATAGTAACTTGATATCATTGATTGCAACTATTCAGGGTCTTTTGAAAGACTATCCGCAGCTAGCGCCACTTGTGCCGACCATGACCCTGCCTACTGGGGGTCGGGTATTGAATGATGGAGGCCGTTTATTGGAAGTTACTGTGCCGTTGATTGAAACGAAAGTATTTGCAGTAAATGCTTTAGAGCTTGATTGCGAAGCAGCAGCACGACGGGCGTATAATACTACTGTAGCTGAAATCGATTCAGCCTACAATGCTCAGCTGGTGTTGGTTAGTAACAAAGATTCGGAAAATATTCAAGCAGCCATTGCTCTACGCACAACGAGCATCGCAGCGGCAAACACCCGCTACACGGAGAGAAACCTGGTATTTAGGTCACAATATGATGCTTTCGCAGCCAGCATAGCCAACTCCACTGTTTTTACACCGGCTGAGGTAGAATTATTGAACATTTTGAATACGTTGATGTACGCCATTAACTTATATAATAGCACATTGCTGCTGAATCTCGAATTGACGGCCATTGCCAACCAGCTGGCAGCTAACCTTGCAAAAGCGGCGGCCGCCAAAACCACGATGACCAATGAGGCAAACACCAAAAGAAATGCTGCTATTAAGGAAGCGACAGACAGGCTGAATGACGGCCTAAATACGTGTCACAATCAGGGCGGTGCTTCAGGCGGCGATTGATGTTAGATTTGAAATGGATAAGAAGATATTGAAACCACTTACTTTTAAATGTATGCGTGGATTTATACCAGCTTTACTAGTGCTTTTCATTTTTGCCGGGCAAGCTGCCTTTGGACAGGCCTCTCTTACCTACCTCAATGTAGAAGGGGGATACTATAAGCCTTCCCTGGGCTATTGGAACAATGACTCCTATCTAACAGGTTTCGATATGAAGCTGGGTGGAGGTTTGTACTATGGTGGAGGTGTTGGTTTCCGGGTGTACGATAGTTATTTTGGCAGGCTTTCGGTGGGCCAGTTCTCCACCAGCGACCAATCTGATCCCATCAACCTTGGCGGACTCAGCAGGGAAGAGTACCTGAAGATCAAGATCATGCCTGTTTCTCTTGATTTTTTGTATGAATTTCAGACACTCGCCAAAGACAAAATTTTTCCGTACGTGGGTGCTGGTGCCTCAATCAACTTTATCCAACGAACCTATAAAAGGAGTGCCAACACAGGCCTCGATGAAGAGGGCTCCGATACAGGGAGGGCGAATTCGTTTTACCCCCTTGTAGGTGTATCTTACAATGTAACCAACTATATAGATGTTGGACTTGAAGGCAGATTCCCAATCGGGAGCTACAAGCAGGCCTTTTCGACGGTTACGGAAGATCCTAACAGCTTCACGGTGGAAACGGTGTCAATTACCGGCCCTATCGTTTCACTAAAAGTAAATCTTCGCTTTGAGCCAAGAGGCCGCCGAAGAAGTGCCTCCTCAAGATATAGAGGCAACTATAAAGTAGGCCGCAGGAGATAAAAGGCGACTAGATATACAAGAATATTAGAATGAAAGGTCAGCGCAGTGCTGGCCTTTTTTGATGCAATGGCTGTTACTCTTTACCCACATCTAAGCTTGTTTGAAAAATTATCCCCTTCCCCTTGGGGTCTCCGCCAGGAACCCTGAGGGAGTTAGCACGACCATGTTTGATCCAACCCTTTCAGCGTCCTCTTCGAGAGACACGAAAAGGTTATCGTTTTCATGATAAGTTTGTTTAGAAAAGCATCCCCTTGGGGTCTCCGCCAGGAACCCTGAGGGAGTTAGCAGGATCATGTTTGATCCAAGCCTTTCAGCGTCCTCTTCGAGAGACACCAAAAGGCTATCGTTTTCATAATAAGCTTGTTTGAAAAAGCAGCCCCTTGGGGTCTCCGCCAGGAACCCTGAGGGAGTCGGCACAACCACAGTTTATCCAATCCTTTCAGTGTCCTCTTCGAGAGACACCGAAAGGATATAGTGCTACTTTGGCTCTACCTGCTTAGCCACCAAAAAGCCTTTGTAAAAATCCCTTCTTTGAGGCCTCCTTAGCCATTTCCATCTCATCCCCCTCAATCATTTTCCATATTTCACCCCAGGGAAGCAGTCCGCCAACATTACGGTCGTCGATAAATAGATCAACATTCACTTTTCGACTTTGTCCTTCTTCAAATCCTTCTCCGGGAAAAGTCTCATTAACTGCATAAAAAGTAAGGCCCTGGTTTTTACAGTAAGCAATGGCGTCTTCCAGATACTTGCCCTCCCTTATTGTCCAAAGCACTAGCCGGTGATTGCGATTTTGCAGCGCTTTGAGTGTCTCGACGGCAAACAGGATGGGTTTGCCGATTTTCGGATAAGCATGTTCTACAATGGTGCCGTCAAAGTCCACGGCTATAGTCAAAGTTTGTCGCATGTTCGTTGCTTCTGTGTGCAAATATAAAGAATGCGCAGACAGCACGTGCCGCTATCCAATTTAACCATTTGTTACCGATTTCTTTTTCGCAACCCGATGAGTTTTGCCTAACTTTGTTTAACAAATCCAAAATTGATGAACTACTATAACCATATCGTTGAGACCATAGGAAACACCCCATTGGTGAAGCTAAACAAGGTGTCGGCAGGCATAAAAGGTACCATCCTGGTGAAGGTCGAATACATGAATCCTGGTAACTCTGTGAAGGACAGGATTGCATTGAAAATGATCGAAGATGCGGAGAAGGAAGGCCTGCTCAAGCCCGGAGGCACTATCATAGAAGGCACGAGCGGGAACACGGGCATGGGCCTTGCGCTGGTTGCCATCGCCAAAGGTTATCGCTGCATCTTTACCATGGCCGACAAGCAGTCGCAGGAAAAAATAGACATCCTGCGAGCCGTAGGGGCGGAAGTGGTCGTTTGCCCCACCAATGTAGAACCTGAGGACCCAAGGTCGTACTACTCTGTGGCAAAAAAGCTCAACAAGGAGATTCCGAACTCACTTTACCCCAATCAGTACGACAATCTTTCCAACTACAAGGCTCACTATGAGTCAACGGGGCCGGAGATATGGAAAGACACGGATGGTAAAATAACGCATTATGCTGCTGGCGTCGGCACAGGAGGAACCATTAGCGGTACCAGTAAATACCTGAAAGAGCAAAAGGCTGACATTGTCACAGTAGGTATTGATACCTACGGGTCAGTGTTCAAAAAATACAAAGAGACTGGTATTTTTGATTCCAACGAGGTGTATCCTTACCTCACTGAAGGTATTGGGGAGGACATCTTGCCCAAGAATGTTGATTTCTCAACCATCGATCACTTTGTGAAAGTAACAGACAAGGATGCTGCCATCATGACCCGGCGATTAGCCAGAGAAGAAGGACTTTTCGTGGGCTGGTCGTGTGGCTCGGCTGCATACGGTGCGCTTGAATACGCAAAAGAGCATTTGAAAGACGGCGACGTGATGGTGATCATACTGCCAGACCACGGTACTCGCTATCTGGGGAAGGTGTACAACGATGCATGGATGCGCAACCATGGGTTTCTGGAAGAGAGGATATTTGCTACTGCCAGAGACATTATCAAGCGCCGCAATGGCTATACTAAGCTGACGACAGTCAACAAGAATATGAAAGTGGGCGATGTGATCGGAGTTTTCAATATTGATGGCATTTCACAGCTTCCAGTGGCGGATAAAGATCATTTTGTAGGTAGTGTGCACGAGACCAAGCTGTTGAATAGCCTGATCCAGGATCCGAGCATCAAAGACAAACCTGTAAGTGAAGTAATGGATCCGTCCTTTCAGTTTGTAGGAATGGACAACACAGTCGATGTGCTCTCTTCTTTGATCAACAAAGACAATAAGGCACTGTTGGTGAGAGATGAAGCGAACAAAGTGCACATTATTACTGAGCATGATCTTTTGATGGCGCTGACACGCTAAGCTAATAATTATCTTTGAAGTGTCCGGTAGTCTTTTTACCTTGATATTTCAATTTAAATTACTCACCTCTTTACTTGCAATCCCGATGGGTCAACACCTGTCGGGATTTTTTTGGCTGTAGGTTAGGGTACGTCGCCGTCACGCACCCAAAGGTTAAGGTGTCGTGTCTTCACACACCTTGAGATACTTTTTCGTAGCTTCTTTTTTATCTCACACAACGCCGCAAGTCTGCCTGGGCATGCCGTAAAGCTTTCTTGCTCCGTCTTACGCACCATGAGGTTAAGGTGCCGTGTCTTTACACACCTTGAAACACTTCTTCAAGGGTTCAACCTTCCTCTTTTTCTTTGCGCCTTGGTGTTTTCCCCCTCATGGGGATTAGTGGCTCCATGGTTGTATTGTTGTTTTTATATGTCGTACCTACGGCACTTTTAGCCTTGTTGCAGGTTGCCACCGTTGGTGTTACCCACATTCCGTCCCTACGGGACTCTTTCTCTGTGGCCCTCCCTCTCTCTGTGGTGGTTGGAGTTTCTTCTTTTTGTCTCTCGCAAAGTCGAAAGCCTGCTGACGCCGGCCGCAAAGTTTGTTTGCTCCATGTCTGCGGCTTTGGTGGAATAAACCTGTTCAACCCCTTCAGCCTCCTCAACGCTTCAGTCCCCAACCTCCTCAAATTCTTCTCTATTCCTCAATGAACTCATCCCGAGAAAACCCATATTGCGTCAAAATTGCATCATGCGCTCATCTTCACCCATTGGTATGTTCGACAGCGGCATAGGAGGCCTTACCGTTGCCCGTGCCGTTAAAGACCTGCTGCCTGACGAGCAGCTCATTTACTTCGGCGACACTGCACACCTCCCTTATGGCGAGAAGTCTGTGGCGGCTATTCAGGCCTATAGTGTTCGCATTGCCGATTTCCTCATTCAGCGGGGGTGTAAGCTTATTCTGATTGCCTGCAACTCAGCCAGTGCTGCTGCCTACGACCTGGTGAAAGAGTATGCTGGCAAAAAAGCTCAGGTATTTAACGTGATCGACCCGGTGGTAGACTACGTGCGGGAAACCTACGTTGATGCATCCATTGGTCTGATAGGGACTAAGGCTACCGTACAAAGCGGCGTGTACCAGCAAAAGATTCAAAGCTTGGGCAACAAAAATGAGTGCAAGGCGCTGGCAACGCCCTTGCTTGTGCCCATGATAGAAGAGGGCTTTCTGCACAACCGCATCAGTCATGACATCATTGAGCAGTATCTATCGTCGGCAATGCTGTCCGACATATCGGCGTTGATTTTGGGTTGTACACACTATCCATTGATTAAAAAGGAGGTGGAAGCCTACTATAATGGAAAAGTGCAGGTAATCGATTCTTCGGTGACAGTTGCCAGGGCGCTGAAAGGCTTTTTGGAGCTTCATAACCTGAAGGCTGCCAGCCGGACTAATGAAAATCACTTCTTTGTTTCTGATTACACTGCTTCTTTTGAGGGAACCACCAGACTGTTCTTCGGTGAGGAGGTGAGGTTGGAAAAGTTTGACCTTTGGGAGTAGGAGCCTTTGGGGTCTCTGCCAGGTTCTCTGGATGACGCAATCCCCTTGGGGTCTCCGCCAGGAACCCTGAGGGAGTTGGCGACATCACTTCAATCTTTCGTGAGAGTCTGTTCCAAAAGTCACTAACGCTAGCCAACCCTTTCAGTGTCCTCTTTGAGAGACACCAAAAGGATATCGTTTTCATGATAAAACAGCTGCGCAGTCCGAACATGTGCCAAGACTGCAGATTTAGCCAACCCATCTTTGATTCATAAGGATTACTCATCTGTTCATCTTATATTCGCATAACCGGAGAAACCAGCACCCTATGACCACTTTTCTCTTCTTTTTACCGCTCATTCTCACCAACGCTGTGCTTGGCATTTATGCGGAACGGAAGATTTCTGCCTTTATTCAGGACAGAATGGGGCCCATGGAAACCGGCAAGTTTGGCATATTGCAGACCACGGCTGACATCGTTAAGCTCATCCAAAAAGAGGATATAGTGCCAGCCGCCGCCGACTGGAAGCTCTTCAAGCTGGCACCTGTCATCATATTTACCGCTGTATTTTCTGGCTTTGCAGTGATACCCCTCAGTGGAGCCTGGGATGGAGCAGGCCTTGAAATTGGCGTTTTCTACCTGCTGGCTATCATATCACTCGATGTTCTTGGTATTTTGATGGCAGGCTGGGGGTCCAACAGCAAGTTTTCTTTGTTTGGAGCACTTCGGTCGGTCGCTCAAATTATTTCCTATGAAGTGCCGCTGGGCCTCTCAGTACTGTGTGTTGTCATGATCACACAGTCGCTCGATCTACAGGAAATCTCCCTGTCGCAGGGCCTTCAGTCACCCAATGCGGTTTATTTGTTCGGCGTGGTGAAGTCGATAGATGTGACTCAATGGGGAGGTGTTTTTGCCTGGAACATTGTGCAGGCACCGTTGCTCATACCGGTATTTGTCATTTTCTTTATTGCCTCGCTGGCAGAATGCAATCGGGCACCTTTTGACCTGCCGGAAGCAGAATCAGAATTGATCGCTGGTTATCACACAGAGTATTCGGGATTCAGGTGGGCCTTTTTTATGCTGGCAGAATATGGTATGATGATGCTGGTGAGTATGCTGGCAGCTATTTTGTTCTTTGGGGCATGGAATACGCCACTACCCAATATGGGCGTGGTGAAGCTGGCAGACTGGACAACAGGGGCTCCAGGCTCCTTCATGAGCTATATTTGGGGAGTGTTTTGGCTATTGTCGAAAGCCCTTATTGGTATGTTTATGCACATGTGGATCAGGTGGACCTACCCCCGTTTGCGTATCGACCAACTCATGAACCTGAGCTGGAAATACCTCACCCCAGCGTCTATCCTCTTGCTTTTGTTATGTGGAATCTGGAGATTATGGATGATCGCATGAGAGACGAAAAAAATACTTATTGGTCGGATATAAAAACCAGCACCCAGACCTTGCTGGAAGGGTTGCAACTTTCTATCCGACATCTGAAAAAATCGACGGGAAAGTGGGCGTTGGGCTCCGTGGCTAAAGACAATTACTTCAGGGAGGGAGAAGGGCTGGTGACCTTGCAGTACCCAAAGGAAAAGCTGCCCGTGCCCGATAATGGAAGATACAAGCTCCACAATGAAATTGACGACTGTATTGTGTGTGACAAGTGTGCCAAAATTTGCCCGGTCAATTGCATAGACATTGAACCAGTGCGGGCAGTGGAGGAAATAGGAAAGACCTCGGACGGCACCTCCAAACGCATTTACGCTGCTAAGTTCGATATCGACATGGCCAAGTGTTGCTTCTGCGGACTCTGCACCACAGTATGCCCCACTGAGTGTCTCACCATGACCAGCGAGTATGATTTCAGTACCTTTTCAGTAAAAGAGCACAATTTTGCTTTTGCTGAAATGACCCCGCTGGAGATTCTTGAGAAGAAAAAGGCTTTTGAGGAAATGCAGCTGGCTAAGCAGCAGGGACAGCCGAAAGAGGCCAGCACTGCCGAAACATCAGTAGCAGCCGCTTCAGCCAAGCCAGTCTTTAGGCCAAAAATGCCTGCGATTAAGCCGCAGATGCCCAAAAAAGACTCAGACGCTGGAGGCAGCGAATCACCACAAGCTTCCTCAGAGTCGCCAAAAAAACCGGTTTTCAGGCCGAAGATGCCTGTGATGAAGCCCGCAATACCAAAGAGTGCTGAGGAGGAAGAAAAGGCGACACCAAAGAATACCAGCGGGGAGACTTCGCCAAATACAGCCCAGAAGCCAGTGATGAAGCCAAAAATACCGGTCATGAAACCTGTGATGAAGAAACCTGAGCCTCAGGAGGGCGAGGAAGAGAAGAAGACGGAGGAAACTAAAAAACCTGTGTTCAGGCCCAAGCCCATCATGAAACCGAAAAAAGACGACTGATGGACACAGGTGTTATTCACTATATTTTTGCGGCACTCGTAGTGCTTTCTGTGCTGGGGATTCTTGTTACAAGAAACCTGCTTTATGCCGCATTTCTTTTGGTACTAACATTTTTGGGTGTAGCGGGGCTCTTTGTTTTGGCGCAAGCCGATTTCGTGGCAGTCACGCAGCTGATGATTTATATTGGGGGCGTATTGATTCTACTTGTTTTCGGTATCATGCTCACCAATAGGGTAGCTGGTCAGCCGATACTAACTCAGCTTAACCGAACAGTGTTGGGGGTATTATTTTCTGTAGCACTTTTCGCTAGTATCGTGTACCTTACACAAGGGTTTCAAACTACGGAAATCGTTGCGGCACCTCATGCCATACAGCGCCTGGGAATGGCCATCCTCACAGATTATTTCATTCTGTTCGAAATTGTAGGAGTATTACTGCTTGTGGCGCTGGTGGGTGCCGCCACAATCGCACGGTTCAAAGAGGAGGGGCATGGGTAACTCTATTTACATTTTACTATCCGCCTTCGTTTTCTCGGCTGGTGTGGCCCTGGTGCTCACCCGACAGAATGTGATTGCCGTACTGATAGGAGTGGAGCTTGTGTTCAACGCTGCCAATATCAACTTTGTCTATTTCAACGCCTTGTACCCTGAAAGGCTCGATGGTCAGTTTTTTGCCCTCGTGGTGATTACTATTGCCGCTGCCGAAACGGCGTTGGCGCTGGCAATTATATTGAAGCTTTACAGAACATATCATACGACTAATCTCGACGAAATAAGCAGCCTGGTGGAAGAATAGATGGAACAGCAACCTACCAACATATGGATTTGGAGTGCCATAGCTGTCTTGTGGCTGCTACCTTTGCTTTCATTTGTAATAGGGCTGGTGTTGTGGCGAAAAAGAAAGAGTGGCCTGGGAAAATTTTCCACTTCACTCCTTGCGGTTAGCACCCTTTTGTCGTGGCTTATTTTCGGCATCAACTTTGGTGTTCCCGAGTCGTTGCTCTCTCTTTCATGGTGGAAGGTGGGGACTACCGAATTCTCGTTTTCGCTGGCTCTTTCAGGTATTACACAGCTCTTGCTGGTCATTGTCAACACGGTGTCTTTGCTCGTGCATGTGTACTCGCTGGAATACATGAAGGATGACCCGGGGAAAAACAGGTATTTCGCCTGTCTTGGTTTGTTTACCTTTTCCATGCTGGGTATAGTGTTGTCCGACAGTTTACTATTGATTTTTTGTTTTTGGGAGTTGGTGGGCACTTCTTCATACTTCCTCATTGGGTTTTGGTACAAAAAGGAGTCGGCCGCCCTTGCTTCCTTTAAGGCTTTTCTTGTCAACCGGGTAGGCGATCTTGGTTTTCTGATAGGTATCTGTTTGATCTATGCCATTTTTAGAACACTAAGCATCAGTGAGCTACAGACGATGGTGGATGCGGTGCAATGGAAAGGAGAGGTCTTTAATTTTGAAAGAAATGGTGAGTTGATCACCTCGTCACCGTTTATGTTCACGGTGATTTCCATTTGCCTCTTAGGCGGGGCGGTAGGCAAGTCTGCTCAGTTTCCTTTGCAGGTGTGGCTGCCAGACGCTATGGAAGGCCCCACACCAGTGTCTGCTCTCATTCACGCTGCTACCATGGTGGCGGCGGGGATTTACTTTGTCGCAAGGGTATTTTTCCTCTTTACACCACCTGCTCTGTTTATAGTGGCTTTCATTGGTGCCATCACTGCTGTGATGGGTGCTGTGGCAGCCATTTCTCAATATGACATCAAGAAGGTACTGGCTTTCTCCACCATCTCACAACTAGGGTTCATGGTGCTGGCGCTCGGGGTTGGTGGGAGAGAGGAAGGCCTCTTCCATTTGGCCACTCATGCAGCATTCAAGGCAGGACTTTTTCTCGCCGCAGGCAGTATTATCCATGCTATGCACCGTTTTGCTCATGAAACCCACGCCCACTTCGATGCGCAGGACATGCGGCTGATGGGGGGTATCAAAAAATATATGCCTACCACCTTTCTGGTTTTCCTTTTACTGGCATTGGCCATTTCGGGCATTCCTATGTTCTCGGGTTTTCTGTCAAAGGATGCGATTATTACAAAAGCCTTTTCATGGGCCTCAGCCGAGGGTGGGGTAAGATGGTTGGTGCCAATACTTGCGCTGTTCAGTGCGTTCCTAACGGCCTTTTATATGAGTCGGCTGGTCATGCTGGTTTTTTTCGGAAGCAATAAAACACCAGGATTAGGCGAGAAGAGCGGCCTGACGGAAAATGGCAAACTGATCACCATTCCTTTAATGGTATTGGCGGGAGGCAGTCTTTGGATTTGGTTCAACTGGAACCCCTTCGGACAAGGCAGTTGGCTGATGGACCTGGTAGCCAGTGGCCGTTCCACCATTTCTGGCCTTTATCTTGAGACTACCAACGAGATTCCGCATAAGACAATAGCTATTATTTCGATATTGGCTTCTCTCACGGGCGTCGGCCTGGGGTACGTGATGTACGACGAAGATGAGCATCAGGCTATTGCAGAACTTGAAGAAACGACAACGAAGCCTGGTTTTTGGAGTGAGTTGTCTTTTAATAATTGGTACCTCAACGAGCTGTATGACCAAACGGTTGTCTATTCTTTCAACCAACTAACGAAAGCGTCATCCTGGGCTGATCGGCGGTTGATTGATCCCCTGGTCAATTTGACAGGTGTTTTGATGGTGGTAGCCTCGGTAGTAGTAGGGTGGTTTGATAAGAAAGTGGTGGATGGCCTGGTACTGCTAACGGTTCGAATCACTGAATTTTTTGGTAACATTGCACGATCCTTCCAGGGCGGTGCGGTGCAGAAATACATTGCGTGGTCATTATTTTTCACCTTGTTGGTCGTTACCTGGATCTTGATTAAGTAAGCCAATGATGAACTATCTGTTATCGCTAATTATATGGACACCTGTTGCAGGAGCGCTGATAGTGTTACTGATGAAAGACAGGCAAGCCACTGCCATTCGATGGGTATCATTGGGAGCGGTGCTATTGCAGCTGGCAGGCAGCAGTATCCTGCTGTTTCAGTTTTACCAATTTCCAGAAAGCAGCGGAAGCTATTCCATTGAAAGCTTTCAATTTGTGGAAAAAGCAGATTGGATCACTATGGACTTGGGAAGCTGGGGCGTGTTGTCTATCGACTACCTGCTCGGAGTTGATGGACTGAGTGTGCCGCTGCTGTGGATGTCCACACTCATTTTGGTAATAGGCATGATCAGCTCGTGGTCGATCACCAAACAGGTGAAAGGCTATTTTGCGTTGTACCTGCTGTTGAGCAGCTCCATTATCGGTTGCTTTGTGGCCCTCGACTTTTTCCTCTTCTACATTTTCTTTGAATTCATGCTCCTGCCCATGTACTTCCTGATCGGTATTTGGGGAGGTGTCAGAAGAGAATATGCGTCAATAAAATTCTTCCTGTATACCCTGGTTGGCTCAGTGCTAATCCTCGTGGCGATGATAGGTCTCTATATATCTGTTTCCGATCCCACCGAAATATTGGCTGATGGCAGGCTGGTCAGGACTTTCAATCTTCTGCATATGAGCGACCCCGCCAACTTTATTGCAGGAAGCATTTTGGATCCAAGCTACCTCAAGGAGTGGGGAGGCGTATCTATTCGATCGCTGGCGTTCTTATTCCTTTTCGTTGGCTTCATTATCAAGCTACCAGCCGTTCCTTTTCACACGTGGTTACCTGATGCCCACGTGGAAGCACCTACGCCTGTGTCGGTTGTGCTGGCGGGCATCTTGCTGAAGATTGGAGGCTATGGGTTATTGAGGATAGCCTATCCCATTTTTCCGGAAGCGGCGCTGGACTACTCCTGGTGGGTAGGTTTCTTAGGGGTGATAGCCATTATCTACGGGGGATTCAATGCCATGGCCCAGTCCGATTTAAAAAAGTTGATCGCTTACTCTTCTGTTTCCCATATGGGTTTCGTGCTGCTGGGGATCGCCGCCGGTACCACTGAAGGATATGCTGGTGCTGTATTTCAAATGGTGAGCCACGGGTTCATTTCAGCGGCACTCTTCCTGATTGCTGGAGTGCTCTACGACCGTACGCACGATAGAATGATTGAGAACTATAGCGGCCTGGCAGAGAAAATGCCCTATTTTACAGCTGTTACTGTCTTCTTCTTCTTCGCCTCTCTGGGTCTACCCGGCCTTTCCGGTTTTATTGGCGAGTTGCTGGTTTTCCTTGGAGCATTTCAGTCCTCATCAATCAATGGGCAGGTACCACAATGGATGGCCGTGCTGGCTACCTTTGGCCTGGTGCTTTCCGCTGCGTATTACCTCTGGACCTTGCAGCGCATGTTCTACGGCAGGTTAGCGCTTAGGGAGGTGGCCTGGAAAGATATGCTGACCGAACTTACCAATCGGGAGTGGCTGATGTTCCTACCATTGATTTTTATCGTGCTTTTGCTTGGTGTTTTTCCTCATTTCCTTCTCGACTTAATGAACGGAAGCATTAACCAGCTAAAAGAGCTGGTTTTCGAAAATGGAAATACCATCATCCAGTCACTTAATTCAGAAGGCAGCTAACTATGCACAAGGAAGGCCTATCGTTTCAGTTGCTGGAAGCCCTGGGAAGCCTCAATCAGGTGGGGCCTGAGTTAGCAATCGGTGCTGGAATAATACTACTTCTTATAGTTGACCTGATCACATCGGGCAAGCGGCCGTTATTGTTGCTGGTGCTTTCGATGCTTTTTGCATTCGTAGCGCTGTGGCTCATTTTGCCTTTATGGGTGCAAATGCCTGATGGAGGCTTGCTGTTTTCCGGGCAGCTGACAGCCGACCGGCATGCATTGTTTTCCAAAGCCATTATTCTTCTTGCCCTGGCGCTCACCCTTCTTTTTGGAACCGGCCTGCAGCTTCGAACCGAATACTACTATATGCTTCTTTCGCTTGCATTGGGTGGCATGCTTATGGTGAGCAGCACCACGCTGCTTTCAGTATACCTGGGGCTTGAACTTACCTCGATCAGCGGTTATATTCTTACGGTGTTTGGGTTCAAAAAACTCAACTTTGAGGCAGGGATCAAGTATTTGTTATTTGGGGCATTCGCCAGCGGCCTGATGTTGTATGGCATCTCCTTGCTATATGGCCTCACCGGGTCACTGGCATTTACTACAGAAGCTTTTTTCACACAGCTACAACAAGCCAACGAACCACTGGCCTTGTTTTCGATAGTACTCCTGTTGATGGGCATTTTCTTCAAGATCGCTCTGTTTCCCATGCACCTTTGGACGCCGGATATTTACCAAACCGCTCCCGTGCCTGTAGCGGCCATTTTTTCTGTAGTGCCTAAAATCGGCGGCCTGATTGTGCTTCTAAGGCTCACAGAAGGCTTTTCGGCGGTTAGCAGTTACAGTCAGTTTTTGATTTTTATGGCCTCCGTTTCTATTGTTTTTGGCAATATGGCGGCATTGAACCAGAGCAACGTGCGACGGATGCTGGCGTATTCGTCGATAGCTCAGGCAGGATTTTTAGTATTACCAATTGCTATAAATGATGGATTTGCGGTAACAAGTTTTTACTTTTACATCTTCATTTATCTCTTTATGAATTACTTGGCCTTTTATCTGGTAGATCATATGGAAAGGGAGCAAAAGTTCTCTTTCAATGACTACAAGGGTCTTGGTAAAAAACATTCTTTCCTTGCCGTCGCATTTCTGGTCGCCATGATGTCGCTGGTGGGCTTTCCCCCGCTGGCTGGGTTTACCGGAAAGCTTTACATTTTTTCATCACTTTGGAACGAATGGCAAACTTCTTCGGGGAGTTTGTTGTTAATTGTTCTCCTGATAGCAGCAGGAAACACTGTGGTTGCACTATTTTATTACTTAAAGATACCCTACTTCATGTTTTTGAAGGTGGAGGAAAAAGACACTTCCGAAATGGAAACACTTACGGCAGGCCAGATCATGACGGCTTGCCTTCTTGTTTTTATGCTGGTGTTCTTTTTTTTAAAGCCTGACAGTTTAATCCAAGTAATTCAGCAAATACCCTTCCCGGTAACCCAATTATGAGTGATCAAATTAAACACGAGTGCGGTATAGCGCTCATCAGGCTCAGAAAACCCCTTCAATATTATATTGATAAGTACCAGTCGCCGGCCTACGGAGCCAGCAAGCTCTACCTGCTGATGGAAAAGCAGCACAACAGAGGGCAGGATGGTGCCGGGGTAGCCAATATCAAAATAAATATTGAGCCCGGCTACAGGTATATCAGTCGATACCGGTCTATCGAAAATCAGGCTGTTTCTCTGATTTTCGACAAGGTGATGAAGAAGTACAAGAAGGCCGAGAGAGAGGGCGGAGAGAAATACTTCGATGCTGAATGGCTGAAAAAGAACTATGGATTTACAGGTGAGCTTTGGTTGGGACACCTGAGGTATGGCACGCACGGCGTCAATAGTATAGAAAAGTGTCACCCATTTTTGCGCCAGAATAACTGGAGAAGCCGCAACCTGGTGGTGGCCGGTAATTTCAATATGACCAATGTGGATGAGCTTTTTAAAAAGCTGATCGAGCTTGGGCAGCACCCCAAGGAGAAGACCGACACGGTAACGGTAATGGAGAAAATGGGCCATTTCCTTGATGAAGAAAATCAGCTGCTTTTTGATAAATACAAAGACGATTTCAGCAACCAGGAAATTACTGATATCATAGAAGAGAAGCTTGACCTGAAGAGGGTATTGAAGCGCTCATGCAAAGACTTTGACGGTGGCTATGCCATGGCAGGCCTCATTGGTCATGGCTCGGCTTTTGTGGCCAGGGATCCTGCCGGCATCAGGCCCGCCTACTACTATGCCGACGACGAAGTGGTGGTGGTAGCCTCAGAGAAGCCTGCCATCAAAACGGCTTTTGGTATCAATTATTCAGATATCAAGGAGATAGAACCCGGCTGTGCGCTGATTATCGAGAAGGATGGGACTTACAGGGAAGAGAAGTTCATTAAGAAATTACCCAAGAAGTCCTGTTCATTTGAGCGCATCTACTTTAGCCGTGGCTCCGATCCCGATATCTATCAGGAAAGAAAAATGCTGGGCGAGCTGTTGGTACCTCAGGTATTAAAAGCCATTGACCACGATTTGCAAAACACAGTCTTCAGTTATATTCCCAATACTGCCGAAACGGCTTTTCTTGGGCTGATGGCGGGCATGGAGAAATACCTCATCAAGCAAAGGAAGAAAGTGATTTTGAAAGAGAAGATCACTGACCCCAGGAAGCTGGAAGAGATTCTGTCGTTCAGACCCCGGGTGGAAAAGCTGGTGATCAAAGATGCCAAGCTGCGTACTTTTATTACCGACGACCAGCACCGTGATGATCTTGTAGCGAACGTTTATGATACTACCTATGAGGTGGTAAAGAAAAAGGTAGATACGCTGGTGGTGATCGACGACAGTATCGTGAGAGGCACCACGCTTGAGAAAAGCATTTTGACTTTGCTCGACAGACTGGAGCCAAAGAAAATTGTGGTGGTGTCTTCTGCCCCTCAAATCCGTTTTCCAGATTGTTATGGCATCGACATGAGCAAGATGAAGGACTTCATCGCTTTCAGGGCAGTGTTGAAGCTATTGGAAGACCATGGCAAGGAGCACTTGCTGGACGAGGTGTACGAAAAGTGCGTGATGCACGCCGACAACAAAGAGGCTCCCAACTTTGTAAAAGAGTTGTACGATCCTTTTACTGACGATCAGATTTCTGAAAAGATTTCTGCGATTGTGAAGCCGAAAACGCTGAAAGCAGAAGTAGAGGTGTTGTACCAGACTGTGCCCAACCTGCATAAGGCCATCCCAGGCCACTCTGGCGACTGGTATTTCACAGGCGACTATCCAACGGCCGGCGGCAACAGAGTGGTGAATCGGGCCTTCATCAATTTCATGAGAGGTGTGGCAGTAAGGGCTTATTAGTGTCAAATTCCATCAGCGTCTCCCGCAGGGGACTCTGGTATTTAAATTTTGATGGCCATGGTTAGTTATGACGTTTTTCTTAAAGTGGCTGGCTTAGTTAAAGCGAAAAGACAAGTGTATTTTTTTGAGATACCAGACGCACTTCGCCAAGACTTTGACGCATTTATCGTAGGGAAAACGGTAGCCAGGCGAGGTGATGACCTGGTTGCCTATCCGTCCGATATCCTGGCCTGGTATGATAAATTGAGAACCAGGGGTGTAGATTATGATTTAATTTTGGACATTCATCCAAATGCAACTCCAGCAAAAATTACTGACGCTTAGCCAAACTGGCTGTCCCATATGGCAGGTAGAAGTTACTGTTTGGCTAAATAAAAAAGCAAAACTGGTTCAATGCGTCTCGCCCGGCCGGGTTAGGCTTGGACCTTTTGCTTTTTTATAAGCAACCAACTGCCTTCCTTCGCTCCGTGGCAGAGTTACGGAGTTCTCCCATACTATGCACTTCTAGCTCCCGCAGGGGATTTGATGATTAATCAACAGGTGCTGAGGTTCCCGTCAGGCGAATTGCACCTGCTTTTGACTCCTGATATACATTTCTGCCAATATCATATTCGGTACCCAGCAGGCCCAGGCCACAATCTGGTAGGCTGTGGTAAAATCCATGTGCAAAGCCGCCAGTTCGAAAGGCAAAATAAGTCTGAGTGAAATAGCGGCGCAGCAGGCAGCATAGCTTCTGATCATCCAGCGCCGGTGGGCCTCCACGTCTCGATTTCGGATACTGCTGTAGGCCAGCCAGGAGGTAAGCAGCCAGGTGATAGCCAAAAGATTGAACCCCACTTTAGCGATGATTCCCCCCTCAGCAAAGAGGGAAAGCATAAACCCAGCCACTCCGCCAAGGAGAATGCTTACCAGGTAGATCTTACCCAATGTGCGATGCAGCACCACTCTTTTTCTCAACTTTTCAGAGAACTGAAAAACTCCTGTAAGGAGGGCAATGCCTCCAAAGCTGATGTGCATGTAAAAGGCCAGGAGCCAGAAAAAGCTTGTTCTCAGCACCTCGGGTTTTTGAGCAGGGAAACCTGTGTCAGGGGTAAAGCTTAAATATGAAAAAGCATAGCCTGCAATGCTGATGGCAAGGAATACCAGTACTGCCCAGATGATGGTTTTGGTCTTTTTATTCATGAGTTTTTTGTGCCAAATAAGTCCTTTTCAAAGGCAGTATCGCCTCATCCGGTAGGATGAGACCTAATGTTGATGAATCTTTTGATGGCGTTCCCGATGTTCACTTGGGCTGATGCCTGCATATTCTTTAAAAACCCGATTGAAGGATGCCTTGGAATTGAAACCGCTGTCAAGGCCAATACCCAGCAAACTGAAATGGGCGAAGTCTTCGGAAACAAGCTTTTCTTTTGCCGCTTCCACCCGTAGCTGATTGACAAGTGAGTAGAAAGTCAGGCCTTCCTCACTACCTATCGCTTGTGAAATATAATGCCGTGGTTTGTCAAGTGCCTTCGCAAGATCATCCAACGTCAGGTTTTGTTCCAGGTACAGCTTTTGTTTCGCCAGCAGCATTTTTATTTCGTCAAGCAACGCCTTCTCATCGTCGGATTTGAGCCCCGACTTTTTATACCTCTCTACTGCGACAGCCTCTTCTCTGTACTTGCCTGGTGAGGTATAATTCACAAGAATGTTTTCATACTTCAAACCATGGTAGCCTAGAAAAAGCACAAATAAGCTTACGGTAATAAAAATGTAGTAGTTGTTATTGTCAGGTAAACGAGCGTCTGCAATTTGGCAGTAGGCGTAGGTCCCCAGCACCACGGCCCAGATGCCACCAAGGCCCCAGGAAAGCCGCTGCAGCCATAGTAGGTTAATCCTCTCAGTGGAGGAGAAGAAGTCCCTGAGGCCACTTCTGAACCGTTTCAGTCGAACAAGGAGAAAAACGACGTAGACGGGGCCTGAATACAGTGTGAGAAAATTACCAAGCACTGCCTGCCATGGTGGGTTTTGCCACAAGGTAGCGGCAAATTGAGCTTTCTCCTCAGGAGGACTTAGGTAAAAATCATAGATAGAGACATTCAGAAATACAAATGGCACAAAATGGATCAACCACCAGGGATTGAATCGCTTGGCACCAGAAAGCAGGGCAGCAGCGTAAATCCACAAAAAAGGCCCTTCTGCTATGGGCATAAACCAGCTGAAGCCAAGGAGATGAGGATGTTTGCTGGCAAAGCCAGAGTAGTCCCAATAGAAGCCCAGAAGGTGAAGTCCGATAAAAATTAGCCAAACGAGTAGAATCTTGTCAGCGACAGACTTGTCTTTTTTTCTACCCAAAAGCAGAGCAAAAAAGAACGCCTGCGCAATGCCCACGATGAACAGGAAATCCATTACGCAATTTGGACATTGGAAGCCATCATATCAAATGACTATTTTGTTATTCCAAAGTCCTGCTGAATTTCCTCCAACGATCGCCCTTTCGTTTCTGGCATCATGAAAATCACAAACACAAGCTGCAGCACCATCATAAAGGCAAAAATAAAGAATACCATGCCCGGGCTGCTGAAGCCGCTTAGTAAGGCCGGCATAAACAAGGTCACCAGTGCTGCCAGCACCCAGTGGGTGGAGCTGCCAAACGACTGACCAAAAGCCCGCAAATGGGTAGGGAATACCTCCGAGATAAATACCCAGATAACGGTGCCCTGACCTATAGCGTGGGAAGCAATGAAAAGGAACAGGAAGATGGGAACGGCCATGCCTTCCCATTGTTGGTAAAATGCTATACCTACCAGACTCAAAGAGATAATATAGCCAAAAGAGCAAATATACATAAGTACCTTCCGTCCCACTTTGTCTATGAGATACAGGCCGAGCAACGTAAAGACCATATTGGTGATACCGATCCCAATACTGCTTAAAAGTGCAGAGCTGGCACCAAGGCCTGCTGCTTCAAATATCCTTGGGGCATAGTAGAGGAAGGCATTGATCCCCGACATTTGGTTGAAGAAAGCGATGAAGAATGCGAGCATCAGAGGAAACCTGTACTTGCCTTGAAAAATAGACTCGCTTGCATGCTGTGCAGCCTCGTCCTTTGTGGCCATTACCAGCTCCTTTTCGTCTGTCCCAATTTTTTTCAAGATGGCCACGGCTGAGTCCCTATCACCTTTGTGCACATATAACCATCTAGGGCTTTCGGGCAGAGAAAAAGTGGATGCCAGGTAGATGAAGGCGGGGAGCGCTTCCATGCCTACCATCCAGCGCCAGGCGTTTTCGCCGATGTCTTTTAGCAAATAGTTGGAAACGAAAGCCAGAAGGATACCAAAGACAATATTAAACTGATACAAAGCCACCAGTTTGCCACGCTGGTCGGCAGGTGCTATTTCCGAAATGTAAGCAGGAGCTGCTACTGTGGAAATACCTATACCCAAACCACCTATGAGCCTGAAAATAGCGAATGACCAGGGATCCCAGGCGAAGGCAGATCCCATCGCCGATACAAAGTATAAAACACCTATCCAGAACAAGGTTTTTTTTCTTCCAAATTTGTCGGTTGGGTAGCCACCAAATAATGCACCTATAACGGTGCCCCACAAGGCCATCGACATGACTACGGAGCCGTGGAAAAGATCAGAAGTGCCCCAAAGCGCCTGGAGCTGCTGGTCGGCGCCAGAGATCACAACGGTGTCAAATCCAAACAAAAGGCCACCGAGGGCAGCCACAACAGAACTTACAAGCAGGTAGCGATTGGTCTTCATGCAATAGGTGTTAAGCAGGTGTTTTTGTACAAGCCCTGAAAAATAGGAAAATAGATTGATTTGCCTGAGTGTTATTGGGCTTAGTTACCACAGCTGTTTTTTTAATGGGGCTAAAATACCTGATTTTGTTATGGGGCTACGCAACCCTTTTCAAAGCTGGCTTGTCCTCCGGATAGTCAACATCAAATATCAATTATGAAAGGAATGAAAATACACGCTTCGATTTTTTTACTTGGGCTGGCTTTTATCAATGGGTGCGACGTGCTTGAAACCGACTCATTGCCTGAGCCTGATGCCTCCGCTTCTACCGACCTGGTTACATTGTCTGGCGGTGCTATCGTTTTTTCACTGACTGACATTGTAAACCCTACGTCCGATGCTACGTCACAAATTACCCTGGGACCGTCGTCCGGTAAACTCGAGTCTTTAGGAGGGCAGCTATTCAGGTATGTTCCCAATTTCTCATCTACCGGCGCAGACAAAGCAGTATTCAAAACTACCTTTAGCGGCAGATCAACGCAACGCCTCGATACCATCAATTTTGAGGTGAAGTCAGTAAGCAATGCTCAGGATTCACTCGGCCTGCCCTGCACCATTATTGCTGCCGACGACTATCGTATGATCAGAACGGAAAGCCCTGTTGAAATTGACGTGCTAAGCAACGACTACATATGTTCTGCGCTTTCATTGCCAAGCGCTCCGATATCCATTCTTCAGCTACCTAAATATGGTACTATCAGTGTCAGCGAAAGAGGTTTTACGTTTACTAAGCAGCCATCTATTACTTCGAAAGTCGACACTGTTATTTACAAAGTTTGTTCTTCGGGAAGCAGCCCGGTTTGCGCATGGGGCTTGGTTTATCTGGAATTAGGCGATGTAGCGGGCCCGTGTAATAGTGATATCACTCTGGGTGATGACCACATTGTGTTTACGCAGGCGACCACCGGCACATTGGTAATTAGTGTGTTTGAGAACGACACCATATGCGATCCGACCAAGATTAAGTCGTTCAACATTACGCAGCAACCAGAGTTTGGCGCCGCTGCTGTCCTTCAATTGGACAGCGGAATTGTTACCTACGAGCTTTTTGATAACGATTTTATTGGCGAGGATAAATTCACCTATACGGTTTGTGATACGAATAATCAATGCTACTCAGCCGAAGTGTATGTGACAAAAAGTGCGTGTTTCATCACAGCAAGGGACGATCATTTTTACATTTCCGACACGCTCGATGTTGACGCCGACCAAGCCATATTTGAGATTCTTTTTAACGACCAGCTGTGTAGTGAAGATCTCCTGCCTGTCATAGTAATGGAGCCTCAGCATGGTTCCGCCGTGATCGATCAGAACAACCATCTGGTGTATAGTGACTTCTCTTCCCTTGAGCAGCTGGATAGTTTGAGCTATAAGCTGTGCAGTGGATCCGACACTTGCAGTGAGGCAACTGTATTAATACAGAGAGAAAACTAGAGGAATAAAACAATTGATAGCACAAAGGCTGGGAGTGTACACTTCTGGCCTTTCACTGTAAAAAGCCTGGTGACGCAAGACATAGTACAAAAGTGTATCAAGCATGACAGGAAGGCACAGGAGGCCTTCTATCACCACTTTAAAAGGCAGGTAATGGGAGTGTGCGTCCGTTATGCAGTCGATCAGGAGGAGGCAAAGGACATTTTCCAGGATGCTTTCGTGAAGATCTTTCTAAAGCTAAAAGGGGTAAAAGATGTGGTAGCGTTGCCGGCCTGGGTGAAACAGGTAACGGTGACGACAGCCATCAACCACTTTCACAAGACTAAAAGGCACAAGTACGATACGAACCTCGATGAGATAGAAGAGACAGAAGGCGCCGACTACAAATTGCTGGTACAGCAAATGGACAATGAGGCGCTGGTGGGGCTGGTGAATACCCTACCGCCAGGATATAAAATGGTGTTCAATCTCTATGTGGTAGAGGGATATACGCATCCTGAAATTGCCGACAAACTTGGGATCTCGGAGAATACGTCCAAATCGCAGCTGAGCAGGGCAAAGGCGATGCTTCGGATTCTGTTAGAAAAAAGAGGAATTAAAAGCCTGACCAATTATGCATAACGATGAGTTAGATAAGCTAATAGGAGACAGACTATCGGGGTTTGAACTGGATCCGGACAACAGCTCCTTTGACAAAATAGTGGGGGGCGTGGCTAATGCCAGGCGCCGGATGTTCTATCAGTACGCTGCTGCCGCTTCGTTGGCGCTGTTGCTCACTGTTGGAGCAGGCTACTGGTGGATGCAGGAAACGCCGGTGTCAGCTGTTACTGGTCCGGAGGAAGTTGGCCTGCAAGAAAGTCAAATCGCAGGGGAGAAGGCGAAGCAAGTTGCTGGAAAGGGGGCAGAAGAGGCGTCGAAGGAGATGAAAGTTGAAGGAGAAACGGGCCAGGACGAGGCGTTGGACAATGTGGGTAAGGAGGTCGAAGGTAGTATCGATGGTTCCAGCCGCTCTGGTGCCCCGATTACCGATAGGAGTGATGAAAAGGAAACGTCGGGTGGAGAGGAGACCAAAGAAGTTGCTCGAAATGTAACGGTAGTGATTAAGACTGGAGAACCGAATGTTGCGGGAGGTGAAAATAGTATAAGTAGAGAACGGGTTAACTTTTCCCTGTTTCCAGCGCCAAAACAGTGGGCATCTGGTTCGCTGTTTCCGCCAACCCTGGATTTCCGGTTTATTCCATATGCCAGTTCAACAAAAGAAGACCAGCCTGTTTTGGTGAAGCCGGAGCGAGAAAGAAGATGGTCTGTTTATGCGGAAGCGATGCCCTTCTTTAGTTACAATATTTTTGAGGTAAACACCACGGATGAAATCTTGATTACTAACGTGCAGCCGGTACCCGGATTTTCGCTTGAAAGGCTTGGAGTGAGAGGTGAGGTGGGCGTAGAGTATGCGATTAACCGAAAGATACACATACAAACCGGGGTGATGATGTATAGTCGGAATCAGGAGGCTAACCTGATTGTTGGAAAAGTCGATTCTGTCATTGTTTCGACAAAGGCTGACAGCTATAGCCTGACTCCGGTTTACACGAGTGACACCCTTAATATGTCAGTTGAT
The DNA here is from genome assembly GCF_040222385.1 of Imperialibacter sp. Taxonomy (GTDB): domain Bacteria; phylum Bacteroidota; class Bacteroidia; order Cytophagales; family Cyclobacteriaceae; genus Imperialibacter. The sequence continues at coordinate 78,077 of NZ_JAVKDF010000059.1, read as the reverse complement.
ATACTGAACCTGGGCCTATTGGTTGGCGTACAGTTTAGGCTAAATGATGGCAAAATAAGGCAATGGGTGGGTGTAAGCGCAGAAATGCACAAGGGGCTGAAGAGGAATATCACCTTCGATCAGCTTGTGAGTCAAGAGAGATCTGCCGGATACTATTCTTTTGCCAATCTGTTTTACAGGGCCGAGTACCCGTGGAAGCCCAGGGCGACCTTCTTTCTTCAACCCACCTTCAATTATTCGCTTTACATGGGCGAACGGTTGGCTACACCTGTGAATGTACGGCCCTATGGGTTGGGTGCAAGCCTGGGTATTCGGATACGTTTGTAGAGGTAAAAAGCAATCTTTTTTTGGAAGCGGAAGCGGTAAATATAGATGGCTCAGCCACTAGTAATCGTTATACCCCTGTCCATAGATTTTTGCCCGAACCCCAATATAGTTTTTCTTACCTTCCTGACCTGATCAATCGGAACACTATGAAATTTAAGCTTTACTATCTTCTTATTGCTATTGCTTTTGTCGTGGTCGCACAGGTTACCAACGCCCAGCCCGCACAAGTGCCACCTGCACAAGACCTGCGCATGTATGACATCGCAAAGGCCGTTTCTTCCGCAAGAATAGAAAAAGACGTCAGGACTTTGGCAGGGTTTGGCACCAGAAGCACTCTTTCAGATACAGTTTCGGCTACAAGGGGCATTGGGGCTGCCAGGAGATGGATAAAAGCTGAGTTCGATAAGATATCCAAAGATTGCGGAGGCTGCCTTGCAGTCACGTATCAGCACAACATGGTGCCTGCTGACAAGTTTGCCCGCATCAAGGAGCCAACTGTCGTTACCAATGTCATTGCTATTCAAAAAGGGACAGTGAACCCCAACAGCTACATCATCATGTCGGCCGATATCGATTCCAGAGCAACGGATGTGATGGATGGAAAAATAGACGCCCCGGGAGCGAACGACAATGCTTCGGGCATGGCAGGGGCTATTGAGGCGGCCAGGGTGCTCAGCAAGTATAAGTTTCCGAATAGTATCATCTATGTAGGCCTTTCAGGTGAGGAGCAGGGCCTTGTGGGGGGCACCTACATGGCCGAAATGGCCAAAGAGCAAGGCTGGGATATCATTGGCGTGATGAACAACGACATGATAGGCAACATCGAAGGGGTAGATGGAGTGATTGATAACCGCACATTCAGGATCTTCTCTGAGCCAACGCCTGTGACAGAAACCGATGAAGAAAGAGGAAGTCGTCGTTTTTATGGCGGAGAGGTGGATGGTATCAGTCGCCAGCTTGCTCGATATGTACACAAGACCGTTTCCACTTACATGCCTGAGATGAACCCAATGATGGTTTATCGCCTGGACAGGTTTGGGCGAGGTGGGCATCATCGGCCTTTTAATGATGTGGGCTATGCCGGTATAAGGATCATGGAAGCCCACGAATACTACCCACGCCAGCATCAGGACATCAGGGTTGAGAATGGCATTCCTTACGGCGATGTGGTGGAAGGAGTGAACTTCGCCTACGCTGCCAAGCTGACTGCTGTCAATGCGATTAACCTTGCCAGTTTGGCCTGGGCACCCAAAGCACCCGTTGAAGTGAAAATAGGTGGTACAATGCAGCCTGCTACCAGACTAGCCTGGTCTACAGTAGACAGCCCGAACCTGGCCGGCTACAAGATTTATTGGAGGGACACCACTGTTCCACAATGGGAACATAGCCGGTTTGTTGGTAAAGTGAATGAATTTACCCTGGAGGGATTTGTTATTGACAACTACTTGTTCGGAGTGGCGGCCGTTGGCAAGGATGGGAATGAAAGCCTGGTTGTTTTCCCTTCATCGCTGATCGGTAGATGATAGTTACGAACTCTAGAGGTTTCTATAGACGAAATGTATTTTTGAGAAGGCTGTTAAAATAGTCACTTCTATTTGCCTAATTGCATTAAATTTGTCGTTTGATGCGATTTTTCCTTTTCGGCGCTCTCTTGCTGGTGAATCTGCAGTATGTTAGTGCGCAGTCGTTGCAGAGTAACACCAACTTTCAACTTTGGATAGACCCCACGGTCAATTATAACCTTTCTACCAAAACCCGATTTTCTAGCGATGTGTACTATCGAACCAGGCTCAACGACATAGGCTGGAAGCAAACTGTTTTGAGGCCAGGTATCAGTCATACTATCTCTAAGAAGGTAACGGTGCTCGGAGGTGTTGGGTGGTTCAGGCTAAAAGACCATGACCTGGAGCCGAGAAATGAAATCCGGTATTGGGCTGGTTTGCAATACACACATTATTTGTTTTGGAAAGTGGACTTGCAGCACTATTTCAGAGCTGAAGAAAGGATGTTTTATCAGAAAGGTGCCGACAACTACCAAAACCTGCGACTTCGTTACCGGTTGGGGCTAAGCTATCCTTTGAAGGAAAGAGACGAGAATGGTAAAAGTGCTCAACTGGCACTTCAATACGAGCCTTTTTTGACCACCAACTCCGGTCATTTGAGCGATCAGTTCTTCAACACAGAGCGGCTCTATTTCGGAGTAAGTAATAGTCTTTCTCCGGCCATAAGAGTAGATGCCTGGTACATGCTGCAATGGGGTAGAACATTGAAGGCTGAGCAGTTTTATTTTACCGACCACATCATTCAGCTGAAGTTTATTTACACCATCAACCCACTTTAAACCCTGAAAAGGCGAGTAAAAAGTGGGAACATCACTTCGAATGCTGCTGGCAAACCCTTGCTTGTTAATTCACTGATAAGCCGGGGCACTGGATTTTCGCCTTTTTCTTTCACGTGGTTGCCCACCGACGACCAGGTGTTGAGGTATCCCTCTAAGCTTTCTGCATTCCATTTGTAGGTCATCTCAAAGTGTTCGGAGGGCTTCAGCTCCTTAAAAGGGATAGAAATGTCGGCATACCTATTGTCGATGTGCTTTCTTTCAGGATCCCAGTAAGGCCCAACTACCTTGCTGTAGAAACGATCAACCGCTGGCTGATAGGCGGAGGGGAGCTGTATCAGGCCATAGCCCCAGGTGGCTAGCAAAGCCCCAGGTTTGGCCACTCTGCTTACCTCATCACAGAATTTATCTACCTGAAACCAGTGAATGGCCTGCGCTACCGTGATCAAATCGATGGAGGCGTCTGAAATTTGTGGAGCTGCTTCATCTGCCACAAAACTGCTTAGATTCGCCATATTCGGCACCTTCATCAGTTGTTTTATGCTAATATCGGTGGCGTACACCCTGTTAAATTTACCTGCCAACACTGCTGCCACCTGCCCATTGCCAGTGCCGGCATCCCAGGCAGCGTCGAACGTCTTTGTATGTGTGTAGAGATGATTGAAAAGAGTCTCAGGGTACTTGGGTCTGAAGGCGGCATAGCCGCTGGCTTTGTCAGAAAATCGATCTTTCATAATAATGCTCAATGGCCTGTAGGTTGGCCCACGGTTACGATTTATAATTTAGGCGGATAGTACCAATTAGAAAAGGCGGTGACCTATTTTATTGAATATGGCTAACTCTTCCTGACAGTAGCCAATACGCCTAAAAAAGGGCCTGGGGCAAGGGCCAGGAGGGCTAAGTTGGGCGAACCATGATGCATGAGCCACTGCACCACTTCTATGCTTACAATGGTGATGGAAAAGCCTATGCAGTTAATAATTGTAAGGGCTGTGCCCGTATTCTCTTTCGGTGCCGACTGAGCAACCAGCGTTGAGAACTGTGGCGAATCGGCAATAACCGAAGTGCCCCAAACAAGCAGAAATACTATAAAAAGACCAAAGGGTAGTTGGTAACCAAATGGAGACAAAGCGCAGCACAACCCGGAAATAGTCAGTGCCACTCTGGCAACAAACCCACTTCCTCTTGCTGCTGAAAGATAGCCACCTGCAATACAAGAAAAGGCACCTGCTCCAATGATGATAAACGAGAACAAGGAAGTATTCAATTGGATCAATGGATGCCCTTCCTGATAGAGCATAAGCACAACAGGAACAAAGGCCCAGAAGGCATAGAGCTCCCACATATGGCCAAAATAGCCGAAAGCAGCCTGTCGGAAGTCATTTTTTTTGAACACCATAAGAGAAACACCGAGATCGATTTTACTGCTGGGCTTTCTGAATGGCCCGTCAGGTACAGTGAGAAACAAGAAAATGCCTCCCAGGGCGGAAATGGTTGAAGTGCAGATAAAAACGATTTGCCAGCTAAGCCCCTGCCCAATGCTCTTGATTAAATGAGGGAAGGCTGTGCCAAGTACCAGAGCGCCAACGAGAAAGCCCAGCGCTTTCCCAAGCCCTTTTTCATGATAATCTGAAGCGATTTTCATCCCCACAGGGTAAATGCCAGCCAGAAAAAAGCCCGTTCCGAACCTAATGATCAACAAAGAAGTAAGCCCCTGATTGGGTAAAAGCACCAATAGGTTGGCTGTTGCGCCCAGCAGCGCACAGACCATAAAGACCCTGGAAGGGGAGAAACGATCCGAGATACCGAGGAGCGCAAACACCAGTGTGCCGGTAATGAAGCCCAACTGCACGGCGCTTGTTAAGTGTCCTAGCGTGCCGTCGCCTAGCTGGTAGGTAGCCACGAGATCCCTGGAAACAGCGTTGCCCGCAAACCACAACGACGTACAGGCAAATTGAGCTAACACAATGATGGGAAGAATAGCGCCGACTTTGGGGGGAGTTTGGCTCATTTGCTTCATGCCATTACTGACACCATTTGGAGTACCTGAGCTGCCAGAAGTTTATCACCCTCTACTTTAAGCCGGTCTTTGACGTCATCGGGCCTGATGTTTTTCGAAAACAGCTTCCAGGCTAGTTCGGGGGCTATTTCCACAACTGCATCTGCCACCCGCCCGGACTTGTCAACCAGCGCCCAGTTAGCATTTTGCCTTTCCAAATGCCATGCTCCACCCAGCTGGCCGCTTACCGCAGCAGTGACCAGCGTACCTTCAGGCGCTGTTATGTTTCTGAATGTATGTGGCAAGGCCATGAAATAGGTAGCCATCAGCGGAAAGAAAAACGCTCTGGTCATTATACCTGGCTGCCCCACAGCTTCCCTTATCTGCTGCTGGTGATGCCATTTTTCGGTATACTCCCTGGCCAGGTGCATCCAGTTGTAACTTTTTGATTCACCTGCCCAGTCCACAGCGAAAATGGCTTCGGCCCATGGGTTCAGCGACTCATAATAAGCACAGGTAGGTGCTCCGGTCGCCTGATGGAGTAATTGAAGAACACCCGGACTCAGCCTTTTACTGGCCCTTACCCAGTCGGCATTGAGCTGGTTGAGCCAGCCGACAAGGTCTTCATAGGCTTTTATCGGAGGAGGTGCTTCGCCAAAGTAGCCATCACGTTGGATAGACAAAGTTCTAAGATTACCGTCCAGCAAATGGGCAGCGACATCCTTCACGTTCCAGTGCCTTGCAGGCGTTGGCTTTTGCCAGTCATCGTCATTCAATGAGGCCAGCAGCTTCATCAAGGCCTCGTCGAGTGGGCGAAACAAATGCGCCACCTTAATGGGTGGAGCTTTCGGTGATCGACTCCTAGTTGGCATTTTCAGTAATGAACGACCCGACATCTTTCTTGAACTTCTCCAACGAAGGTTGGTGGGTATACATCATATGGCCTGCCTCGTAATACTTCATGATAATATTGTCCTTCACTTCTTTTGTCAGCCCAAGGTGGTTGATGCTGTGTTCCACACCATAAAAGACAGTGGCAATATCGTAGTAGCCGTTGAGGATCAACACTTTCATATTGGGCGCTTTGCTCATGGCTTCGGCCATGTCAATCCCGGTATTGATGGCAGCCGTTGCTCCCCAGGCAAAGTTGCCTTTGTGCTTCCAGTCCCATTTGAAGCCATCTCTTCTTCCCGCTGTTACCGTGTAGGTCAGTTTTTTATTCACCTTCAGGTCGTTGTGGAAGTAGTGGAGAAAGCCCTGGATATAGGCGGGTGAGATGGCAGCACTTTGCGGGTCGTAGTCAGCAAACTGGCCGATGCCATCCTGGCTGATGCCTTTGTACCTGGAGTCGAGGCGCCCGACAGTATTTCCTTCGTCTCTAAGCAGTTCCTGAAAAAACTCATCGGCCTGAACCCGGAGATCGGCTTTAAACCAATAGTCTGCGGAAACACCTGAAAGTGCGCTTAGCTTTGCCGCCATGGCCGATTTCTCTGATGCTGAAAGCTGGTCTCCTTTAAAAAGAGCTGGCGTGTATTCTTCTTCAGTAAATTTTCGCACTGTGGCCATGTAAGCTTCCACGGTGGCTGGTTTGTTGGTCACTTTGTTGTGGTACCAGGCCGTTGCGGCGTACGTTGGGAAGTGCACGATATAAGGAAGGTCGTCGTTCGGAGGAAACAGCAGTGTTCTCAGGTCGAACACTGCGGACACCATGATCACACCATTCATCGCAATGCCCTGATCCAGCAGGCTGTTCATCACTCCGGCGTTTCTGAAGGTGCCATAACTCTCTCCCAACAGGAACTTTGGCGAGTTCATGCGGCTGTTGTCGATCAGGTACTGCGTGATGAAAAGACTGATGCTGCGAATATCCTGATCCACACCCCAGAAGTCTTCGAACTTGGCCTTGCCTACCGGCACGCTTAGCCCAGTGCCCACCGGATCAATCATTACCAGGTCGGCTATATCCAGAATGGAGTAATCGTTATTCACTAGCTGATAAGGTGCGGCATTATTGAAGTTTGGATCGTTCACAACAATGCGTTTCGGGCCCATTACGCCCATGTGCAACCAGAAAGAGGAAGAGCCAGGCCCGCCATTGTAGGAGAAAACGATGGGTCTGGTAGACGGAGCACCTTCCTTTACGTAGCTCGTAAAGCCAAATAGCGCAATAGGCTCATTGTTCTCGTCTCGGAGCTGAACAGTACCAGCTTTGGCAGTAAGCTCGATGGAGGTGCCATTAATTTTTACCGTTTGTTTGGTGGTGGCCACTTCACCTTCGGGGATCGGCCCCGTTGTTTTTTCACTTTCCTTTTCCTGGGCAGTGGCGTTGCCAAAGCAGATGATAACGATAGTCAGGTAGAGTAGTTTTTTCATAAGCTATGAGGCTGTATTAATTGGTTGACCAAGCCGAATGTAAAAAGACCTTTGAACTTTTGCACTCCACCGGTCAAAATCAACGGAGTACTTAGTGAATTGGCTGGTCGGCAGGTCGGCTCCTCTTCCACCTTCTGTGCGTCCATAGCCAAAACTCTGGATGTTTTTTGATGTCTGCTTCCAAAAGTGCCACGTGCTTTTTTGTAATAGCGCCAAAGGGTTCTTTAGTAGCGTCCTTGGTAATCAATTCAAAGTCCATTTCGTAACAACCTCGCTTGGTTTTGATGATTCTGCCAAAGACGACTGCACAGTCCTGCTCTACTGCATATTTTTCGGTTCCGAAAGCCACGCAGGTTTCCTGGTTGAGGAAAGTGGTCCAGAACACGTTCTTACTTTTTGTTGGGAATTGGTCGGCACCAAAAACGGCAGCAAAAAGAGGCCCATCCTTCGCCTCAAAAATCTCCCAGAACCGTTTCTTTGGGTACAGTTGCAGACCATATTTGCCACGAGAGTCTTTCATTAGTTTGTCGAAGCCCTTGTTGGCAAGAGGCGCATACAAGGCCATGGCCTGATGTGGAATTTGCTCGTCGATGGCCACAGCCAGCATTTCCCAGTTGTTGTAGTGGCCGCCGGCAATGATGATGTTCTTGTTCTCAGCAAACAGCTCAGTAAACACCTGCTCACCGGTAATCCTGCACCTTCGAATGGCCTCCTCTCTGGAAATACTGAAAATCATCAAAGATTCTACCATCAGGTCACAAAAGTGAGAATAGAACTTCCGGGTAATTTCCAGCACTTCGTCCGGCGACTTTTCCGGGAACGAGGCCGTTAGTTGTTTGACAACAACCGACTTTCGATAGAGGCCGCCATAGAACAGGATAAACGAAAGGGAGTCGGAAATGCCGTAGAGCAGCCAGGAGGGCAATAGAGAAACCGGCTTGATAAAGCAGTAGTAGAACAAGGTAAACATAAGTAGGCTTAGGTGGTTAGTTGAACCTAATCAATCGGCACCTGTTGGCGTAGGCCGAATCCGAAAGATAGCAATATCGGTTGAACCACTGGCACACGCTGTTTTAAACCTGTCCTTTTGTGCTATCACAGGTGAATACCGCTGATCGCATGGTATGCTATTTGTCCAGCGCCACTCTTATATGCGAACCTTCTACCAGCTGGAAGGTGGCTGAAGCAAACTTTATCTTTCCATTACTTTTGTCGACTTCATCCAGAATTCTTGTGAAAAGCAGATCCTTGGTGCTTCTCCTTTTTTTGTAGTCCACGGCATAGCGAAGAGTAAACTCCACCCAGTTATCGTTAGCAGCAAGGGTAACCGTTGGCTCTGTGGAAGCATCTTCTATCATGTACTTTTTCACCATTCCGGCCCATTCCTGATGGGCTGTTGATGTATAATTTCCCACGATGTCGGCTGCCACTTTGTTAAGCATATTTTTCATTTGTTGATAGTCGCTGCCAAACTGAACGGGCAGTTTGATCTCGTCCCAAAGAAAGGGAAAGTCGGTGGAGTAGTTAAAAACCGGTTCTTTGAAGACAAAGCTGTTGGCAATTCTCACTATTCGACCATTGTAGAGGTCTCCGTTTACCCACTGGCCTATTTCCATCAGCGTAGTCCGCAAAACACCAATATCAATGACATCCCCCTTTATGCCTCCCAGTTGTACCCGGTCTCCGGTTTTGTAAAAACCACCGAAGACAATGGCCATCCACCCTGCAACACTGGCTATCACTTCCTGTAGTGCAAATGCTATGCCTGCACCGGCCACGCCGAGCGCCACCGTAAACCCGCCCAGCTTATCGCTAAAAACGACCGTTATCAGCACTACTACCAGAAAGTACCCAAAAAACGAAATCGCCTTTTTTGATTTGTACCTTATTTTAGTGTCTTCAATTTTTCCGGAAAACGTTTTTCCAATGAATTGAGTAATGGCCCAAATAACTGCAATGCCGATAAACACTGTCACCAGTTTCCCGACGGTGGGATTGTAGAGGTACTCTTTTGCGAAATCTTCCATGGCTTACTTTTTAGGCTCTGGGCTGCTCTGCTTACTATTCACATTGAATGCTGGTGCCTGATAGTCCTTTGGCAGATAGTCGGCCGGAATAGTTACCATATTACCATCTCTAAGTGCACGGTAATGTGGCGACAATATTTCTACCCCACTTTCATTGAATTTGTCCTGGATATTCTGGTGCAGGTCGGAATAAGTCCTTGGCATTTTATTGGGCTCGGAGGTATAGGCATTGAGCTGGTAGGATACATAGTAGTCATCCAAACTTGTTTGCAACACAAACGGCTTGTGGTCATTGTTGACGCCATCGGTAGCCAGCGCAGCGGCAATCAGTAATTCATGAACTTGTTTCCAGGGCACGTCGTACCCAATTGTTACGGTGGTGTGGAGAATGAGTCCTAACTCTTTGCTGGACGTCGAATAGTTAATGGTTTTACCTCCAAGGATACTGGCGTTTGGTACGGTGATGTCCTCGTTTTTTGGGGTCCGAAGCCGGGTAACAAGCAAAGACTTTTCGACCACATCCCCAACAATGTCATCAATTTTGACCCGGTCGCCTACTTTAAAAGGCCTCATGTAGGTGATAACCAAGCCGGCAACAGCATTGGCAATAGCAGTGGATGAGCCTAGTGAAAAAAGAATACCCAGGAAAACGGAAACGCCTTGAAAAATCTTAGAGTCGGACCCTGGAAGATAAGGAAAAATCACAACAAACATAAAAGCGTAAAGCAACACCTTGATGATATTGAATGTGGGCATTGCCCAGTCGGGGTAGAAGCCAGTGAACTTGAGTCTTTCAGCGGCAATCTCTTGTGCTACAAATTTTATAAACTTAATAGCGTAGTGCGTTGCCAGATAGATAATTGCTATGGAGAACACATTTGGCAGGTAGCTGAAAATGGAAATAAGGATACTTTTTGTTGGTTCCCAAACCCAGCCGAAGAGGGTAGCAGCCCAACCTCTTGTGAACGGAAATACACTAAAAAGCAGTGGGAGTGAGATATACATCAGCACCCCGAATACAGCCCACTTCAGAATTGTGCTGATTCGCAGGGCTAAATCCAGCTCACGTTTAGGAGGAAGAATTTCGTAGTCTCTGAACTTGATGCCATGAAAAAAGGACTCTTTTTTGAGAACGATCAAAAGATTGAGTTTGCGAAACAGTCGATTGAGTAGAAAAATCAAGCCGTACGTACCTGCAATGATCAGCATGGTGAGCGCTACTCTTATTATAACATTTTTCCAGCTATTAGCATCCCTTTCTGCTTCAATACTTTTCGATATGGCGGTAGCGTGTGCTGCGGCCAACACCTTCTTGTCCTGCCCAACCCACAGTGCGTCTGTATCGGTCACGCTCATGAGGATCGTTTCCCTAAAATTGATGTCCGCTGTCGACTCGTTTAGAATAACTACCAGAGAATCGGGTTTGAAACTGTCGTTGTCGTAGAGCGCTTCAATTTTCTTTGTTATGTTGGCTGCTCTTTCTTTAGGCATCACCGGGCCCAGCTTTGTGAAAACCATAAACAACGTATCACCAAACGGGGTGACGGGATAACCTACAGCCGTTTCCTTCAGCTGATTGATTTTTTTAAGTTGCTCGGCCTTTCTTGTGGAATCCTGTATTTCGATGTTCCTGACCTGACGCAGCAGATCGGCTTGTTTCAGCTTATCATTTTCCTTTAGCAGGGTGATTTGTTGAAGAAGCTCAGCCTTTTTTACCGAATCATCAATTCTTTTTTGCTCGCTTCGCCTGACAAGATTGGAGTATTCTTCCAGTTGATTAGCTATCGAATCGCTTATGTACTGCGCTTTTTTTGCTTGTTCGACAGAATCGGACTTTGCAACCAGGCTGTCAGCTGACTGGGCTTGGCTGTTGAAACAGCTGATTATGGCTATGAGGAGTGATAAAACTTTGAGTTTCATATCATTGATATTTCAGTTACAAAGTTACTCTAATTCAGACGAATAGAGATGATAACAATCAGACGTACCGCAAGCTTCTCAAGCTGACTATTGTCTTCCCCCCAACTTAATTCGCCATGACACACCTGCATCTGCGAACCAGTCGCTGACACCGTCGTTTTTGCCATAGCCGACGGACATATCAAGAAGAAAATCATTGTTGACAAGATAGGAGAGACCGGTATTCCACCGGTTGTCAAAGTCACCGTCGAAAACAGTGCCATAGTTTTCAATAAAGCTGCCCACCTTTTCAGCCAGAGGAAAGGAAAGATTCACTGTGTAATTGAATGCCGGATCGGTATTGTTGCCCGTCCAGGCCACAGCCCAGTTGGTAGTAAGTCCTAGCTTGTCGGTGAGTCTCTGGCCGTGAATAAGCATGATCCTTGGTGCAAGGTTAGCAGCTTTGTAGTCCTCATCCACAGCTGTGAACCGGGCATCGGCCTGAATGCCAAGAGAAGGCTTTTCTCCTCTGCCATCAAGCAGGTTATAGCGGAGACCAGCATTCCACATTCCAAGACCCCCGTAGGTCACATCCGAGACATTGGTTTTGTCATGACGCAGAGCAAAAGCAGACCTGATCTCAAGCTTCTCAAGAATTCCATACCGCAACGACGCCAGGTAGGTGTAGTTGGTGCCGGTAACATCGGCGTTGTCTACCGAGTAACCGTTGTAGGTACCTCCGGTTTGCACCTGAAAAACATTTTTCCCTGTGGTAAACGGCCCAACCGACTGACCCGGCCTGGCACTGCGAATGGTGGGGTTGTACTGAGCAGCGGCCTTTGGTATTGAGAGGCAAGACAACACAAGCATCAATAGGCCAACCATCAGCTGATAGTTTGGCTTGGGTAGTGTACGAATAGCCATTAGGGTGGGTCGTTTTTTTGCGCAATGTTAGTACAAATGTTGATCAATATATGCGTTAATTGCCAACAAAATAATTTACCCAATAGATTCTCAAAACTAGCTGTAAATCAGGAGTTTCGTTCCTGTTTTCTGTAAATCAACAACAGGGGGCTTACTTTGTTTTTGTGAGGGCCTCTATTTCTTGATCCAGCTTGTCCCAATCAGTGAATTCAAGCTCATCTTTATCCTCAAAGTCTTGCTTCTTGAAAACAAGCCCGAGTGTCATCAAAACACTTGTGGCGATAATGACTATCAAAAGAATGGCATCGCTGAAGGCGTCATTTTTCCATTCGTCCGGAATGGAAAAAAACAGAAGGACAGTAATTAAACCTCTGGGCGCAATCCAAACTTGAGGGCTGATGTTTTTGACAACAATCGACTTTAGCAAAATGTACCGCACCACGTAAGTCAGTACTAGAATAGTAAGGGAAGTAATGAGTGCCAACACGTCGGTGAGGCCCGAAAAATCAAGCGTCATTCCAAAAATGACAAAGAAAAATGTTCTCACCACAAAGGCAGACTCCATCGTCACCACATGGAAGTCTTCCAAGATGTGCTTCAGGGCTGTTTCATCGATTAGTTTCTTCAGCTTGCCCCTAAAGAAAATAGTATGATTGCTCAGCACAAGTCCGAACACCATGATAATAAGGAGGGAGGAGAGGTGAAACATTTTGCCCGTTGAATACAACAGCACCAAAACAGCTATGAGAAAGAACAGCTTCACTTTGGTCGTCAGCTTTTGCAGGAGAAGCACCAGTGAGTAACTGATAATGATAGAAAGGGCGATAGTAATCAGGATACTGCTTGAGACCTCCCACACCACACCTGCTGTGGTGGCAGTTTCGGCGCTCCCAAGCAAAAAATAGAAAAACATGATGCCCAGGATATCTGAAAAGGTACTTTCATAAATCATAAATTCCTTTTTCGAGCCGGACAGGTTGCCGACGCTGGGGATAATGATGGCACTGCTGAGTATCGAAAGCGGCACTGCATAGATTAAGGCAGTGTAGAAATCGTCGAAGAAAAAATACTTTAGGAGGTAGGCAATTCCAATGGACGTAGCAATGAGCGACAACAATGCCACCAAAAATGATTTTATCAGAAGGGGCTTTTTTTCTTTAGTAAGCTTCAAATCCAGGGCAGCTTCGAGCACAATCATGATAAGGCCAACCACTCCCAGTAGCTCCAGCGCTTCCATAATACCTCTTTCCAGGTTGATGTCGTAGAAGTTTAAAAGCTCCTGAAAGCCTACACCCAGCCCAATTAATAGCAATACGCTTGGTATATTGGTTTTCTTCGAGAACTGATTAAAGAAGTACGAAGCAATGATGATGATCGAAATAGCGATAGTTTCGCTATAAGCATTTAGCATGTCCATACCTGGATGTTAATTTTGAGATATACTACAAAGAGAGCTACTTTTAACTGAAAGCAAAAACTCCTGTCAGGTACGAAAATAGCAGTTTCAATTCTTAACTAGCATTAAATTAGATGATCAATGTCGAAGAGCAATAAGTTCGGAACTTTCGGGGGAGTATTCACGCCATCCATTCTTACCATCCTTGGGGTGATCATGTACCTGAGGCTACCAATGATTGTTGGTGAGGTGGGTTTATTGACTACGCTGGGCATCATTTTGGTTGCTCACATTATTTCCGTAACAACAGGCCTCAGCGTATCGTCCATTGCTACCGACAAAAAGGTGGAAGCCGGCGGCACTTACTATATGATCAGCCGCAGCCTGGGGTTACCGATAGGAGGAACACTTGGCCTGGCGTTGTTTGTAGGGCTTTCTTTTAGTGTCAGCCTGTACCTCATTGGATTTTCCGAAAGCTTCCTCAGCTATTGGGGCTACGAAAGCTCTGTGAACAATATAAGGATAACAGGTAGTATTGTGTTGATGGCAGTAACTACACTTACTTTCATCAGCACCTCTATGGCCATCAAAACCCAGTATTTTATTATGGCGGCTATTGTGTTATCCCTGGCCTCCATATTTCTGGGCACACATGACCTTGGGCCAACGGATGTAACCGAGGGTATCTCTTCTTCCACTGTGTCAGTCATGGTGTTGTTTGGGATATTTTTTCCGGCAGTCACAGGGTTTGAGGCCGGTGTTTCTATGTCTGGTGACTTGAAAGACCCTAAAAAATCGATTCCAGCCGGGTCTCTATTGGCTATTGTGGTTGGATTTATTGTTTATATAGGGTTCGCCTGCTACTTGTATTTTACGGTAGACGCAGGTGTGCTGGCTGCTGACTCAAATGTGCTGTTGAATATTTCCTGGGTACCCGAGCTGGTTATCGCAGGTATCTGGGGGGCAACGCTTTCTTCTGCACTTGGTAGCATTCTGGGGGCCCCCCGTATTTTGCAAGCTATCTCGACCGATAAAATCGCTCCCCGTTTTTTTGGGAAGGGTTACGGCAAAGCCAATGAGCCCCGCAACGCACTGTTGCTTACTTTCCTGATCGCTGAGGCAGGAATTCTGATCGGAGAACTCGACGTGATTGCCCGGGTAGTGTCTATCTTCTTCATTACCACCTACGGATTTCTCAATGTCAGTGCGGCTTTCGAGTCGTGGACTAGTTCCGATTTCCGGCCTGAGTTCAAGGTGTCTGGCTGGATCAGCCTCCTGGGTGCTCTCGCCTGCATGCTTGTTATGATCCAGCTTGATTTCGTGGCGATGGTGGCCGCTGTGCTCATCCTCGGCTTGTTGTTTTTATTCCTGAAGCGCCAACAGCTAACATTGAACTCCGGCGACGCCTGGAGCGGGGTGTGGGCGTCGTTGGTCAAAACGGGTCTTACCCGGCTTAAGAAGGAAAAGATTCATACAAGAAACTGGAGGCCCAATATTATTATGTTTAGTGGCAGACCCGATACACGACGCCACATTGCTGAAATGGGAAAAGCCATCGCCGGTAATCTGGGTATTCTGTCGGCCTTTGAATTGATAGAAACCGATGAGAAAAACTTATCAAAAGCGGAATCAATGCTGGCCACCACCGATAGCGAAAGTGAGTACTTTTCTTATAAGTTTGGCTGCACAGACATTTACTCCGGCATGGACGAAATCACCAGAGTGTATGGCTTCTCCGGTGTAGAGCCCAACACTATTTTGATGGGCTGGAGCAGAGCGCCAAAAAACAAAGAGCAGTTTGCAAAAGCATTACGAGGCTTCCGCCGGGGTGGATACAACAATATTTTTATTGACTATCACGAAGACAGGAAGTTCGGCCAGCTCAGCACCATTGATATTTGGTGGGGGGGCAAGGGCCCCAATCTGAGTTTTTCACTGGCGTTGGTTAGAAACCTGGTAGCTTCCAGCCTGTGGAAACTGGCAAGGGTGAGACTGCTGATTATTGACGAGTCAGGCGCTAACCATGAGGGTATTTATAAGGAGGCAAAGGCCATTCTCGAAAGCGCCAGGCTTGACGTGACTGTGCGGGTGATCAAAGGCGAAGGAGACAACAAGAAAATTATAGCGAGAGAGTCGGCTGAGACCGATTTGGTAATGTTGGGCCTCGATGCCAGAACGTTGGATCAAATAGATGAGTATTATGATGGTGTGAATGAGCTCCTCGATAAGCTTGGCACCACGATGGTTGTGAGTTCATCGACTTATTTTGAAAGCTTTGAAATAGCGGAGAAGGTAAAGGAGGTGCCATCGACAGATTCCAGTGGCTTGTTGAAAGCAATTCCAACGGTTCAGCCGTCCAGGTTTCCCGAAGTCACAGTTAACATCTACAAGATAGATCAAAACGGGCGGAAACTTCAGAAGCTCCTTTTTGCGAAGGGGTTTAGAAGGTCATTTGAGAATCACAGGGTTATTCTCGGCGAGCTTCAAACACTCTTGAAGACTATTGAGAAGGAGCTGGCTGACACTAAAAAGCTTAAGGAATCGTATAAAAAGGCAAAGGCACTGGATAAACTCCGCAATGAAACGTCGTACCGGCTTAGTCACCTGTTTAGCGAAAAGGTCTTTCAAGGCCTCGTTCCCGAACAAGTAGCTATGCTGAAGGAGGCAACTACTGAGTATATGGAGCGGTTAGAGGAAGATTTCAAACGCTATCCTAAAACGTTGCCTATAAGCTATTCAAAGGAAGCTTTTGCAGAAGCGCCTGCCTCTACACCAGGCGCCTCTTTTTACAAAGGGTTTAGGAGGGTCGTTCACGTAGTAGCTGGCTACCCACTTACGCACAACGTGGCATTCAGAGCGATGGCGGGCTATTTTCAATGGGGAGGTAGGCTTTCATTCCTTTCCGGGTACCTGGCAAAGCACACCGATAGCGTCTTTGGTTTCTATGCCGACTGCCGTAGTGTGATTAACACGGCCACCACCATATTTGATGAAGAAGAGAGCAAGTGGGCGGCCACGATTCGTGTCGAGATAGAGCAGTTGAACAAACTTTTGGAAGGGCAAAACGAGAAAGAAAGGCTGTTTGAGGCCAGGCTTTTGCTGGAGCATGTCCAAAACCTTCAGCTCATGAGCCATTCGTTGGAGTTACTTTTTCCGATGAAGGAATCCTGGAGGAGGTCTTCCTCCGCCCAATACATCAAAGCTAAAACTGAGGGAATTGAAGCTTTACTAGAGTCTTTCGATTCTGACCTGAAGACGATGCTCAACAAGGTCATTATGGAGCAGGAAATCGACAGGGTGAAAAACAGGATCGGCATTATGCATCGGTCACTCAATGATGGCTTTGCCCACATAATCGAGTCCAGGGTGGTTAAAAAGATTGACAAATACCTCAAAATGCCGATTACGTCTTCAAGGGAAGTTGTGTTTGAACTTGAGACCGACTGGGAATTGGAGCTAAAGGAAACACTGGATTATACAACGGAACGCTTTTTGGAAACGGCTTCGGAAATGCCAGAAACGCTGGAAGTACTAAAGGTAAGAACCTCTGCAGCTCGATTGGAAAGTGAGTCGGTGGAGATCCCTGTCAGCAAAATGGCAGAGTATTTTCTAAAGACGAAACTGATCACCACGCTGGAAGAGCAACATGAGAAGGCGATAGATGGCATCAAGCGAAGCATATATGCTATAAGAGAGGCAGGCAACTTGCTCAGGTTTAAATTAGATAATGCCGAAACGTCAAATTCAGATGTTTCGCTGGAGGAAATTCTAAAGGAGTTTACGCTAAAGGCCGACCGGGAGAAAAAGGAAATAGGCCACATCATTAAGCAATTTGTTTCAGAGTCGGAAAAGAGTTTTGAAGAAGCATTTGAGCCCTTAAAGTCGTATAAGATAGAGGAGGCTGCTTCTGCTTTCGGCTATGGTTTCAAGAGCATAAAGAGCAGGAAGGTAGCTCAGCTTATTTCCAGGTCGTGGCAGCGGGTAGCTCAGTTGGCATCCAAATCAGTGAGCAAGCTATTGTACAGCAGGAGTGAGGGGCTGCTTTTTGCCAGAAAGCTTTCCAATAGGCAGGAAATTCATTCACTATCCGGTCGCCTGCTGGACCTGAAGGAGAAGGTGAGCCCGCAGGAGAGGGTGATAAGGGAGTTGCCGGGCTACTATGTGAGCCTTTTCAACGGCAGGTCAAGTATTGGCAGAGATTTTTGGGTGCCACGCCCCCGGGAGGAGGCTATTTTTAAGAAAGCTGTTTCAAGGCACAAAACGGGCTATCTGGGGGGGATTCTTATCATTGGCGAAAGAAACGAAGGCAAGACTGCATTTACAAAATATGCGGTGAGCAGCTCAGGCAATGAGAAGAACTTTTATGCTGTTTTTCCACCCTTGCAGGGCACCCTGGATATATCTGAATTTGAAAAATCGCTTCGCAAGGCAACTCTGATGCACGGCAGCACGAAGGAAATTTTGACGCAGCTTCCTCCGGGAAGCATTGTTTCCATCAATGACCTCGAGCTTTTTTGGGAGCGGCAAGCCAACGGAATGAGGATAGTGGAAGCAATTGGCGACCTGATTGATGAGTTCAGCTCAAGGTGTCTTTTCGTTGTTAATGTGAACCCGCATGCCTTTAAGTTAATCGACCAGATAACAGGGTTTTCTCAAAAATTTATTGAGATCATTAATATGGATGCATTTGACGCCGAGATGATTAAAGACGTGATAATGAAGCGCCACAAATCAAGTGGGCTTAGCTTGTCGGTCGGGGAAAATGTGAAGGATATAAGTGAAATTGAGTTGGCCAGGCTTTTTAATAAATATTTTGACTACAGTGGTGGCAATCCCGGTACCGCACTCAACGGCTGGCTGACAAATATCTCCAACGTTTCTCATGATCAAATTGAAATCGCTGTTCCGCCGAAGCTTTCGCTTGCTTTCCTAAAAGAGCTTGATGAAGAATGGGTGATGATACTAAACCAGTTTGTCCTTCACAAGCGGCTCGACGCCAATAAAATCGGTCGGATAACTGGCTGGGATAGTGTGTACATCAGTAAAATGCTCCTTGCTTTGATTCGCTCGGGTGTAGTTGTGGAAAAGGCGACAGGTATTTATATGATTGACCCCTATCTGCTACCTTTTATCATACGCCATTTTAAAGAAAGAGACTTGCTATGAAACCCACAAATCTAACCGGCAAGTTGAATGCTGTGGTCGATGAAATAAGAAAAAGGCTATCGCTAACGAAGAGACCAACAGAAGAGCATCCTTTAAAGGGAATTCATGAGTACAGGATAGAAATCCGGCTAAAAGTTAAAGGTGGGGAGCGCCTGACAAAACGGTTTGCAAAGCAAGCAGTGCTTAACGACATGTGGACAATACCAACAAAGGGCATCGTCTTTGCAATACGTGAGCCTATAGATGGCCTGGTTGAAATGGATATCTCCTACTATGCCTTCGCAGCCAACACTGACCACCTCTTAGGTAAACTGCGGGCTATAGAAAACGTTAAAGACGCTGATGTAGCGCAAACACAGGCTACCTAACCCTTTATTTTCAACACGGCTTTCATTACGTCTTTCTGACTGATTTGGCCCACCAGCTTCCCTTCAAGTACCACTGGAAATCTACGGAGCCGACGTTCGAGAAACAGCTTGGCTACGTCAAAAATGGTCACCGAAGGGGCAATACTTACCACTTCTGTAGCCATGTGATCGGCCACCTTTCCTGACAGCACAGGCATGTCGTGGTACTTTCCCCTGACCACCTCTTTCAGGCAGTCTCCTTCAGAAATCACACCCACTAGTTCATTTTCGGCATTGACAACCGGCCCACCGGATATTTTCCTGGCAAGGAGGATGTGAACGACCTCATAAATGGACTGGTCTGGATGGAAAGTCACGAGCCGGGTTGCCATGTAGTCGGCTACCAGCACGGGGTGCATTTCTCTTCGCTTTGGCTTTTCCTCTATTTCACCTCTGAAGCTCTTTACCATAGCTGTGCTTTTTGATGTAACAGAAGTTAATCATTTTCAGGCAGATAAGCAACTAATGAAGTGCCGAAGCAGGCATTGAACACCCTGAAGAGTTGTTGTTACAAAAAGTGGACTTTAAATACTGAGCCCTTATTTTCTTCGCTTTCTACCTCTATTCTTCCACCCATGGCCTCGATCTGGTTGCGGGTAATAAAAAGGCCAATTCCCTTGGCATCCTTGTTGGGGTGGAACGTTTTGTACATACCAAAAAGCTTGTCTTTGTGGAGATGTAGATTGATGCCAAGACCATTGTCGGCTACCTCCAGAACTGTATAATTTTTTTCACGGTAGGCCGTTAGATGCACTTCCGGCCTACGGTCCGGATGGCTGTATTTAATAGCATTGGACAGCAAATTTAAAAGAATGCTCTCCATATACGCTGCATTGTAATTTATTACAATGTCCCTGGGGATGTTATTTACTATGTGGGCATTTTTTGAGGAAATGTTTGCTGTCAATACCTCTCTTGTTTTCTCCGCATAGCTGTGCAAGTTGATATTTTGCCGTTGCAGGTCGATGGAGGTTTGAACCATCACCACTTCGTTGAGGTGGTGGATGGTTTCGCTTAGTTTCTCTGATATCGTTCTGATGTGGGCAAGCATTTCCTTCCGTTCGTCGTCATCCTCAGCGACATCGTACATCTTGAACATCATTTCAAAGTTGCCTGAGTGTGACCTGAGATTGTGCGATACGATGTGCGCAAAGTTGAGCAGCCTTCTGTTTTGTTCACCAATAATGTCAATTGTGCTTTTTAATGCTTCTTCTTTCTCTTTGGCCTGGGAAATATCGGAGTGTGTGCCGATGATTCTTAAAGGCCTGCCACCCTCGTCTCTCCTGGTTACTTTTCCTCTGTCAAGCACCCACTTGTACTCTCCGTTTTTGCACAGTACCCGGTACTCGGTGGAGTAGGTTTCAGCATTCCCCTGTAGGTGTTCGTCCAGGTTCTTTTGATACGTTGGAACATCATCGGCGTGGATCAGCTTGGCCCAGCCTTCGGGAGCGTTTCTCACCTCGTGGCTAGCGTATCCCAGCATTTTCTTAGATTTTGGCGAAATGAAAATGGAGCCTTTTGTCAAGTCCCAGTCCCAGGCTCCATCGCCGGCTCCTTCAAGGGCAAACTGCCATCTCTCCTCACTTTCAGCCAATGCAAGCCTGGCTTTTTTCATCTGACTGATGTCGGTGGCAACACACAAAAATCCAACTATTTTGCTGTTTTCGTCAGTAATGGCCGTTACAACAAGTTGTACCGGAAAAGTGGTGCCGTCCTTCTTTGTATAGGTCCACTCCCGGGTGTCGTGTTTTCCTTTTTTGGCCATTTCTACAAGCACATCGAAGCCTTCTACTTCCTTTCCAAGGCGGGCTGTTAATTGCTTCTCACGCAATTCAATTTCTTCCCTCACATGGAAGATAGCCAGGTTTTCTTTGTCCACCACCTCGTCAGCTTTATACCCCAGCAAGTTCTCGGAGCCCTTGCTAAAATGTGATATGAGGCCGTCAACCCGTGTGCTGATGATTGATATTTGGCTACCAGCATTTAAAATACCCTGAAGATCCTTATTTGTCTTGAGTAGCTCTTGTTCGATTTTCTTTCGGTCGGTTACGTCAGCCATGTACCCGTGCCAAATCACACTTTCGTCGTGTTGCTTCTTAGGAGTGGCGCTCCCGCTGATCCACCTTTTGCCTTTTGAGGGCAGCACCACCCTAAAGTCCATTTTCCAGGGGTTCAGGCTTGTGTACGAATGAAGCATCGATTGAATGAATGCGTCGAGGTCGTCAGCGTGTATCCTGTCAAACACGCTGGCCGCATCAGTTCTTACTTCCTCGGGAGTATGTTCGAAGATATCCCAAAGTCCGTCACTGGCGTAAGGGAACCTGGAGAGACCGTTGTCCAGGTATTGGTATTGATAAACGACTCCCGGCACATGTTCTGTAAGTTTCCTGAGCAACGGATTGTTTTCGCTGTTCTGGTCAGGCTTGTTAATCGCTACATGGCCGATCATTTTTTCAGCTTCTCCTGAGTCGTTCCAGGCCACTGTCTCCATTTGAATTTCGAACGTAGTGACCTCCCCCAGAGCCGTGATACCCTGGAGCACCGTAGTCATTATTGCGCCCTGCTTTTTTCGACTGACTTCTGTACGCAGTTCAATAAAGGACGGAAAGTCAGCAGCCGAAAGTATTGTTTTCCAAAACTCGCCCTCCTCCCTGCTAAATGGGTGTTGTAGGGAGAATGCTTCGGCAAGATTTTTACTTATATTTTCCTGACGACTGCGAATATCCCACTCCCAAAACCCCGCAAGCGGGCTTGCATTCGTTACAGTTAGGTTAGTTTTAGAAGGCATCTGGTATCCTCTTGTCGTTGACGCATAAATGTTAATAAAGCCAGTTTGTAAGAGCCTTTACAAATGATGACTGGAATAGCTGGGCGAGATGTGAAATTGAAAGAAATACAAATTCACTATATTTCTTGTTCACTAACATAAACTAATTTTATGGACATTTCTGCATTGAACTGGTTAGCAATTGTGGCAGCCACGGTTGTAACCTTTGTTGTTGGTTTTGTTTGGTACAACCCAAAAGTATTTGGTACAGCCTGGATGAAGGAGTCGGGTATGACCGAAGAGAAAGCGAAAAGCGGTAATATGGGTAAAGTGTTTGGTTCAGCTTTTGTCATGAGCTTTGTCCTCATATTCAACATGGCTATGATGTTCGGAACCGAAATCGGAGCCACCGATGGCGCCTTGTACGGTTTTTTGACAGGCTTTGGCTTTGTTGCCATGGGCATTGGCGTTAATGCGATGTACGAGCAGAGATCCTTTAAGTATATCATTATCAATGGGGGTTACTGGATGGTCTCGCTGGCTATTTCCGGCTACATACTTGGCGCCTGGCATTAAGCTGCCTCATCAGTTGTTATTTGCGTTGCTGTAGCCATGTCAGGCAGGGTAGGATAATTGGGCATCAGGGCGCCTTCAATCTTCTTTTTTATAGAGATCGCCTGTTTTCTTCACGACGTCATGAATAATTTCGTCGAGTTGCTTACTTACCGTGTCGACCTTTCTCACTATGTCTAAATTTTGAGGATCATTCATATTGGTCCAATCGAAAATATTCATCAAGCCCATAATTGTAGCCACAGGGCCTCTTATTTTGTGTGAATGCAACCAGGCGATCTCTGTCAATTGTTCGTTTTGGATTTCGAGGCGCTTTTGAGTTTCTATCGACTCTGTGATATTCCAAAACACTCCCTGAAGACCTTCAATGCTTCCATCCCTTCCTTTTATGGGGATTTTGATTGTTTCAATGTAGATGTGCTCTCCTGTTTTTAGATCAATATTGGGCTCAACTGAATGCAGGGCGACGCCGCTTGAGATCACCTCCTTGTCATCTTTTTCATATTTGTCAGCAAGCTCCTTTGGGTACAGGTCGTGGTTCGTTTTTCCCAGTAGCTCTGACTCTGCCATCTTTACACTTTGAACCAGGGTCTTATTTACATAGGTTATTTTTCCTTCCTTGTTTTTTCTCCATACGCTGATGGGTAGATTATTAACCAGAGAATGATACAGGTCGTCGCTTTCATCTGAACTTTGCCCGTTTGTATCGCTAGCTGTCTGCTTTTTTTGGATCGGGTCATTGATTGGCACCTGATAGGTAATATACCGGATGATCTCACCAGTTGCTGTGAGGTCGGGTACTATGGTGGTGTCCAGCCAATAGTGCGTGCTGTCTTTCGATAAATTGCATATTTCCCCTTTCCAAACCTTGCCTTTGCTGACGGTGTTCCACAAGTCTTTGTAGAAATCTTCACCATGAGTTGCTGACTTCAGAATATTGTAAGACCTCCCGATTAATTCGTTTCTCTCATAGCCTGATACACGACAGAAGAAGTCATTAACTGACGAGATAATACTTTCCGGGTCGGATACCGAAACGGCACAGAATTTATCAAGAGATCTTTGGTAATATTCGTCCATCTATTCCAAAAAAGAGAGTCGTTGTATCAAAGCTCACTGAATATAAGGTAAATATGACTCAATCTGAAATACCTTTGAGTCCACGCTGATATTTGTTGTCATTTAGTCAAACAAGGTCTGTCCGTTGCTGCCTTGAACAGCAATTGTCGTCAGTTTATGTATTTCCTCGTAGGTGTTTCTTTCTTCTGACAGTGGCGGAAGTTCTTGTAAAGAAAAGAACCCGACCTCTAATGACTCGTGACCTTTTAGATCGAATGAGCCTCCTGTGACCGTTCCCAGAAAGAAGAGCTTGTACACATAGAAAGGCGATGGGGGGTGTTGGTGCAGGGAGTTGTCAAATACCGCCAGCAGTCTTTCAATTTTCACATCCAATCCCGTTTCCTCTCTTACCTCCTTCGCCGCTACTGCCGATGGTGTGTAGCCAATGTCGGCCCAGCCTCCGGGCAGCGCCCAGCGCCCATCCGCTTTTTCTTGGATAAGCAAAACCTGGTCGTTCTTCAGAACTATTGTTCTTACATCCACTTTGGGGGTGATATAGCTTTCTTCATTTGCATGGAGAACCGTTATTCTCTCGATGGGCATGTCGGATATGCCTGCAATAAGCTGGTCTACTATGGAAACAATCTCCTCGTATCGTTCACGGTCGTACTCCGAATTCCTAAAATTCAGTCCAATCTGCGAAAGTGCTTTTATTCGGAGTAGGTTGTCAAAAATGCTGGCCTGGTCTACCATGACTGCACCTTTCTGAAATGTAGCCTTCTCACCCTGCCGCCAAACACCTGAAAACCAGAAATGCCGTCGGCCGTGGTGGTAAACAATATCCTGCCCAGAAACCACTCCCCCCCTGCAAACAAGTTGCCCGCAATGGGTCGCAAAGTAACCGGGCCGTGCCTGAGGCAACTCATGAAAAGCTGTTCATCTTGTATAACTACTTTATACATCATCTGGAGTTCATCGCTGAAATAGGTGCCAGTGTAGTCGCCCAGCGGAAGTCGCTCCGTCTTAATTTTCTCCAGTGGCTGCCCATTTATCGACAATGTTGTTCCCTTTTGTTTTAGCAAGAGTGTTGGATCTTCGCTGGCGAAAAATTCTCCTTCTGAATCTGCCGCCACCATGGTGTACTCAAAAGCCCCATCAATCGATAATTTCATAGGGTTATCATCACTCCCAAGTTCGTAAATCCGTGTGGGGGACGAAACATAAGCTCCTGCCAGGCGCTGATACCGATCTGAGAGTAGTAGTTCTTCAGTCTTTTCATCAGAAAGGTAATAATCATCCGTTAAAAAGACTTTTGCCACTTTTTCGGCATACCCATACCTGTCGAACCCGGCGTAATTACTTAAAATAACCAGGCCAAAATCTTTTGTAGGGAAGCGCATTGTCATCGCTCTGAAGCCTGCCCACGACCCTGTATGCGTAATCACCGGCAGGTCACCCGACTCTTCGAACCAAACCCCGTAGGCGTAGTGAATACTGTCTCCGTTGGTTAGCAGTCCCCGGTCATGCAGGCGACTAACCACTGGATCATCCAATCTGTTTTTCGATAAAAACATCAACCATTTGGCCAGGTCTTCGACAGTGGAAACCATGCTCGAAGAGCCCATAGCAGTGGTGGTGTTGGCATAGCTGCCATGGGTGGCCGAATCGACTTTGTAGTAGCTTTGGGCCTTTCCAGCAATAACGCTGTGGATGTCGTTGTTGAATAGGCTGTTTTTCATCCCAAGAGGCTCGAAAACCACCTTGTTTATATATGAATGAAACGGTTCTTCAGCGACCCTGCTTACCAATTCCGCCAGCAACACATAACCTGTGTTGGTATATGAATATTCGGTGCCTGGTTCATAGTTGAGGTCTTTTTGGGCAAAAGCCATTCGCAATATTTGTTCGTAGGTAAGCTCATCCTCCATGCTCCAGCCCGCCACAGCCAGTGTTTGTGGCCAGTCTCTAAGGCCACTGGTGTGATGAATGAGCTGGTCGATGGTAATGTGGTGGGGAAAGTCATTCAATTCAGGAAAGTACATTTTTATGTCGTCGGTGAGTGCGATCTTTCCCTGTTCCAGCAATAGCGCCGCAGCATAGGCTGTAAATTGCTTGGAGACTGACGCTATGTCGAAGGTAGTTGATGTGGTGATGGGAACATTGTTTTCGATATTGGCGAGGCCATAGCCTTTTTGAAAAACAACCTTGTCCCCCTGAAAAACAGCAATAGCACAGCCTGGTGATGCTTCGTTTTGGAATTCTGCAAAAATGGCATCTAGCTCACTTTCGAACTTATTTACCTGTTGCGGGTTTTCAATAGGGCTGCAACAATAAAAGATGTAAACGAGCACTAAACCGAGAAAGGATTGTTTCATTATAAGGGGGATTTGAGAGGAGAAGTAAGGAAAAAAATGGCACCTTTTAAAGTAGCGTTGATTTGATTGGTAGGGAATGGTTTTAGGATTAGTTTTGCAGCACTTAGCTCATCATATTTCCCATCAACTATTGTTTTAGAATTTTCAGCATTTGTAGCAATGGCATTTAGTTTTTTTAAGAAGTCGTCAAAAGAGAAAAAAAAGGATAGCAGGTACCTGACACTTAAAGTCCATCAGGTTCGAAGGGAAACTAACGATGCGGTGAGTCTTGTTTTTGAAAACCCGGAAGGCGGGTTGAATTACCAGGCAGGCCAATTTGTGACGCTCATACTTACCATTGACGGGAAGAAGATTCGGAGGGCTTATTCTCTTTGCAGTAGTCCGTTTTTGGATGAACTGCCCGCCGTTACGGTGAAGAAAGTAGAGGGAGGCAGCATGTCTACTTATGTCAATACTGTGACCAGGGTTGGCGATGAAATAGAGGTTATGGAGCCGATGGGGCATTTTGTGACCCCTATTGATGAAAACAGAAAGCGCCATTTGGTGATGATTGGAGGAGGCAGCGGCATCACGCCACTGATGTCCATCGCAAAATCGGTTTTGTTCAAAGAACCTCTTTCCACAGTTTGGCTAGTTTACTGCAATCGTGATAAAGACTCGATCATTTTTAAGGCCGAGCTGGAGCAAATGAAGGCTGCATATGGCGAACGGCTGAAGGTGATACACGTATTGGAAAAGCCGTCAGCGGATGTTGAAAGTCTTGAGGGGCTACTTACCGTTGAAAAAGTGGAGCAAATCCTAAACAACCTGCCTGCGTTTGATTTCAAAGAAGCTGAATTTTTCACGTGTGGGCCGGCGCCAATGATGGATATCGCTGTAGATGGATTGGTGAAATTGGGCGTTGCAGCTGACACTATCAAAAGAGAGAGCTTTACAGCCGGAGAGACATCTCCAGCGGAGATTGTCGATCAATCAGGGCAAAGTTTGCCCGTTAAAATCATTCTCGACGGACAGGAGCACACATTTGACGTTCCATCAGGCAAAACGATTTTGGAGACTGGTCTTAGCCTCGACATTGACATGCCATATTCTTGCCAAAGTGGTTTGTGCACTGCCTGCCGGGGTAAGTTGCTTTCCGGGGAGGTGAAGATGGATGAGGACGATGGACTTTCAGCCTCTGAAAAAGGAGAAGGGTATGTTCTTTGTTGTGTAGGGCATCCTACAACAAACGATGTCGTGATCGAAATAGGATAACAACCGATCATAACCATAAAATACCATTTAAATCGACAAATGATGGTTTGCGTTGCTGAAAGGTGAAAAATACTGTACTGTGCAGCGTTATTTTCGACAAAAATGAATCTCGTAAGTTATTTAACCCCTTTAAATGAGTTATTGACCGATCATCACATCATTTAGACTGTTGATGCTTTGTTTTTCTTCTCTCTTGAATAACGCTCACAAAAACCCCTTTGCACCTTTGAGATTTTAAGGCTACATTCCTCCTTAGAAACCTGAACCGTATGCAATTGAAGCGCTGCCTGGATAATCTTTTTCCTTTATTTCTGCTCATTTTTGTTTTTGCTGTCAGCAGTTGCTCTGACAAAGAGCAGGCGAATACTCCTCCGCCTAAGCCTGTGCTCAATTTTGGAATTTCTATAGACAAGAAGTTTACTGACGGGCCTTTTGACGGCAGAATACTGCTGGTCATTGCCAAGACAAATGACCCCGAACCACGCTTCCAAATCTCGGATGGGCCCTCTTCTCAAATGATTTTTGGCATAACGGTGGATCAACTCCAGGCCGGGACGGAGGTCGTTGTTGACTCAGCTGTTTTTGGATATCCCGTTCAAAGTATCAAGAACATCCCCCCGGGCGACTATTATATTCAGGGTTTTTTGAATAAGTACACCACCTTCAATCTGGCCAACGGGCATACCGTGAAGCTTCACATGGATCAGGGGGAAGGGCAGCAATGGGCTTCGTCGCCAAAAAATCTTTTCAGCACGCCGCAAAAGGTGACCATTAACCCCGCCACTGGAGGCAATTTTAAAATTTCGCTTACAAATGAGATACCTCCCATTCCAGACCCGGTCGACACAAAGTACATCAAGCACGTGAAGATTGAGAGCAAGCTACTGTCTGAATTTTGGGGTAGACCAATGTATCTGGGGGCCAATATTCTCCTGCCGCATGACTGGGACAAGCAGCCCGATGCTAGATATCCGCTGATGGTATTTCATGGGCATTTCCCCTACACTTTTGGTGGGTTTAGTGAGACGCCTCCTGATCCTAATCTGAAGGCTGACTACAGCGAAAGATTTAAAATAGAGGGGTACAATAAGATTGTGCAGCAAGAGGCATACGATCTCTACAAGCAGTGGACCGGGCCAAGATTTCCCCGCTATATTGCCATTGAAATTCAGCACCAAAACCCATACTACGATGACTCCTATGCTGTGAACTCAGCCAATTTGGGGCCTTACGGCGATGCCATTACTTACGAGCTGCTTCCCTATATCGAAGAGCAGTTTAATGGGATAGGCGAAGGTTGGGGAAGGTTCCTGTATGGCGGCTCCACTGGTGGCTGGGAGGCGCTTGCGGCCCAGGTTTTCTACCCCGATGAGTACAATGGGTGTTTTGCCGCATGTCCCGATCCTATCGACTTTCGTGCTTACACTGTAGTCAATTTGTATGAGGATGAGAACGCCTATTACCTTGATAATGATTACAATAAAACGCTGAGACCTGGGCACCGGGATTATCTTGGGCATGTGCAAAGCACCATTCAGGAGTCGAACCACAAGGAGCTCGTGATTGGAGGCAGGGAGAGCCGATCGGGTGACCAGTGGGACATTTGGCAGGCAGTTTATTCGCCAACAGGTGCCAATGGATATCCCCGCCCGATTTGGGACAAAATGACTGGCGTGATTGACAAAGAGGTGGCCAACTACTGGAAAGAGAATTATGACCTCAGCCATATTATGAAAAGGGACTGGGCTAAGATTGGCAAAAAGCTCGAAGGTAAAGTGCATATCTACTGCGGAGACATGGACAACTACTATCTGAATAACGCTGTTTATTTGACAGAGGAGTTTCTGGAGAGCACCACTGACCCATATTATGGCGGCGAGGTAGACTACGGTGACCGGGCTGAGCACTGTTGGAACGGGGATCAAGAAAACCCCAACTATATCAGCCGACTGAGATACAACACGATGTATCTGCCCAAGATAAAGGAAAGGCTGCGTAAGACTAAACCGAGAGGCTTCAGGCTCATTAACTGGGGTATCTGACCGACCACTTTGATCGGGCTGACCGTAAATTTTAGCTGTGGTGTTACGCTGGCGGAATTGTATACTGCGTATAAGCTAATTTGTTATAAATTTGCCTTAATCAACAAACACCTATAAATGGACGTTATTTCCGAACTCAACTACATCGCTATTTTTTTTGCCGTTTTAATTGGCCAGAGTTTGGAGTTGCTGTGGTTTAGCCGAGGGCTTTTTGGGTATTTTTGGGCCAAAGACATTGGGCTTGGTGCCGAAGGGGTTGCTTCACGTGATAAAAAGTACGGTTTTTTAACAGGCTTCCTTCTTAGCATATGTACTTCATTTCTTTTGTCCATACTTATTCATGCAGAGCAAGGTACCAGCGCTTTTGAAGGGGTGCTCCTTGGGTTTCTGGCTGCCGCCTTTGTGGCAGTTGCGCAAGCCATCAATTTTGTGTACGAAACCCGCCCAATACGCTTCTATCTCATTTCTGTTGGATACTGCCTTGTAGCCTACCCGTTAATGGGGTTGGTGCTGGGCTATTGGATGTAAATCCAGCCTTTGTCCATTTCGAGACATTCTTGATTTCGCATCCTTAGTATCTTTCGACCTAAAGTGAATAAAGATGTCATTGATCAAGTGCTTTATTGTGTTCAGTACCCTCTCCGCATTGATGATTTCGTGCATAGGCACTGATCTGGTTGAAGACACCGTAAGCAGCTTAGAAATCTTTTCGCCTCAGGCGTTTCTTAACGTCAATGAAAGTATTCAGATGACTTCTAACGGAGTGAATGAATTCGGAGACCGATTCGATGTGTCCACTACATGGCAGTCGTCTGACCCAACTGTGGCGACAGTTGACTTGAATGGGATCGTTTTTGGTGTTGCCAGGGGACAGGTGACAATTACTGCCAGTTACGGAGGGCAGGCGTCAAAAGGTCTGCAGCTCAATGTTATTGACTTGGCCAACGAGGTGGCTTACATCAAAATAACCGGTGAGGCTATGCGGGTTGAAAGTGGCGAATCTGTCGACCTGAATGCCTTTGTCTACAATTCGGCTGACGTTACCATCGATGATATAGAGGTGACCTGGTCATCCACTGATCCCGCTATCGCTTCTGTTGACAATGAGGGGCTTGTGTTGGGCTTGGCTGACGGCACAACAAATATTATTGCCTCAGCAGATGGCGTCAACAGTGAGCCTTATCAAATAATCGTCGGTGGGGAATTTGGCGTGCGAACCGGCAGCTTTATAGGCAAAGGCGGCTACAATGTGAGTGGCGATGTGAGAGTGAGTATCCTCGACAGCAACGCCTTGCAGGTGAGCTTGCAAGATAATTTCAATTCCAATAATGGCCCAGGCTTGTTTGTATACCTGTCTAATCAGGACAACTCGGTGGCCGGTGGAAAAGAGCTGGCTGCGTTGGCTAGCACCACTGGGCCCAGCAGCTACCGGGCCGACGGCGTTGCTATCGACGACTACAAATATGTGATCATACTGTGCAAGCCGTTCAATGTTGTCTTCGGTTTGGCTGAGCTGAATTAATAAATATGAAATACCTCCTCTCGTTGATTATCGGACTTGCTTTGTCTGCCAATTGTCTGGCAGGCGGAGGTTGGACATCTAAAAAAGGACACGGCTACTTTAAGCTCGAAGAGCGCTGGATTACCGCCGACCAATTTTTTGACAAGGAGGGCAATATAGTGCCGATTACGACCTCGTCTATTTACCTCACCAACTTTTACGGAGAGTATGGCATAACAGACCGTATTGATATCATTGGTACCGTGCCGTTGATTGCCAGAAATGTCCTGAATGAGCGCCAGTTCACCCTGAGTGGCCGCACCGAACCCGGCGATGCAGTTACTTCATTGGGCGACATGCTGGTGGGCGCTAAGTACGGTATCATTCAAGACAAGGCTTTTGTGCTGGCAGCGGGAGTGTATTTCGGGTTGCCGACGGGTAACCCGGGTGGCGGAAATACCATGCTTTTGCAAACCGGAGATGGAGAATTTAATCAGCTGCTGAGGCTTGAAGGAGGCGTTTCCTTGCATCCGATCCCAGCCTATGCCACCTTCGGTGTTGGGTTTAACAATAGAACCAAGGGCTTTTCGGAAGAGCTTCATTATAATGCGGAGGTTGGTTATACCATTAAAGAAAAGGTGCTTGTCTCTGCCATGATAAGGAATGTTTCTTCCTTTTTTAACGGAGATGCGCCTGATGCTGTGAATGGTATTTTTTCAAACAATACGGAGTACTTTGCCTATGGTCCTCAAGTCGCCTACCTGCACAAAGGAGGAAAAATGGGTGCAAGTGTTGCTGTTGATTATGCTTTGTCGGGAAAAAACGTGTTGGCCAGGCCTGCCTGGAGTGTAGGAATCTTTTTCAAGCCTTAGCAGGTATTTATTTTCTACAATTGCATCTTCCGAAAAGCCAATAATGTTTCCAGAGATTGGCTAAATGTCACACTATCATTATTTTGCAGCTTAATTGATAGTCAAATGAAGAAACCAGCCACTCTACTGAGTATTTTTTTATGTATTATATTTCTTTCTATCGCCCATTTCGGGCAAGCGCAAGACGAGGACGAAGCACCGAAATTTGACCTCGAAAAATTAGGAAAAGAATTGAATACGGGCCACCATGAGTCCGGCCCGATTATCTCACCTGATGGAAATACGCTTTACTGGGTAGTGTCTAACAGCCCTGAAAACACCTACGGAGAAGACGGCTCACAGGACATTTGGTACTCGACCAGGGACGCTGATGGAAACTGGACGCAGGCTGTGCACGCTGGCGCTCCTTTCAATATCCATAAGTTCAATAAGGTGCTGGGAATTACCACCGACGGCAACACACTCATGCTTAATGGCGGGGCCAGAAAGAACGAGCCTGGGTTTTCCATTGTCCGCCGGTCTGGAAATAGTTGGTCGGCACCTACGCAAGTGAATATTCCCAACTACGACGGCATGAACAAGGGCTTGTTTTCGGGCAGCTTCATGAGCAACGACGCCAAAGTGGTGATCATGTATTTTACTGAAAGAGTAAAAGGCAAATACAGTGACCTGTACATCAGTTTTGACAAAGGCGGCAAGTGGACGCCACCTGCAAAAATGCCTGAAGGGATCAACACTGTGTACGATGAGTTTGGGCCGTTTCTGGCAGCTGATGGCGTTACCTTATACTTTGCGAGCAACAGACCGGGGGGATTTGGCAGCACCGACATTTACATGGCCAAACGCCTGGATGACACCTGGATGAAATGGTCGAAGCCTGTCAACCTCGGCGAACCGGTGAATACCAAAGGTTTTGATGCTTACTTCTCGATCAGCGGTGATGGGCAGAATGCTTTTACCACAAGGTCTTATACCACTCAGGATGGTGGCAGTTTGGATATTTTTGGCCTGGTGCCTGCCAAGGCCGAACCTGAGCCCGTACCTGAGCCGGAGCCGGAGCCGATCATTATGCTCACCGGCATTGTGATGTCGAGCAAAGACAGAACACCGATTTCAGGAGCGGTTGTGGGATACACATCCGACCAGTCCGACGATGGGTTTGTAGAAAGCGGGGAAGGGGATGGTTTCTATGAAACCGAACTACCTCATGAGGGCAACTATAGGCTGGAAGTAAAGGCTGAGGGCTTCCTTTCTGCCAACGACGAGATAGATGTGGCGTATGACGGGTTGGAAAGGTACTACGACAAGCCCTTTTACCTGGATCCGATTGAAGTAGGTACTAAGGTTCGCCTGGAAAAGGTATTCTTTGATACTAACAAGACTATTTTACGACCAGAGTCTTTTGAAGAGCTGGACAAGGTGGTAGATTTTATGAACGAGAACCCCGGCATCACCATCGAAATTGGCGGGCATACCGACGATGTGGGCAGTGACGACTACAACAAGAATTTATCGCAGGGCAGGGCAGAGGCCGTGCGCCAGTACGTGGTAGACAACGGGATCGACGCCAACCGCATCACCGCCCTGGGTTACGGCGAAAGCCAACCCGAAGTACCAAACACATCTGCCGAAAACAGGCAGACAAACAGGAGGGTGGAGTTTAAGGTGTTGGAGAATTAAAAGAAGTAACAGTTGCCGACCAAGAGATTGTTGGATGATTATTACCCTTTTGGCCTCGCTTTTAACTCGTATCAGAGTGGGCTTAAGAATCAATATTTGTTCAACGGTGTGGAGCAGAACGAAACCACCGGGAACTATGAAACGCTTTTCAGGGGTTATGATCCGACTTTAGGAAGGTTTATGCAAATAGATCCGTTGGCGGACTTCTTTCCTGGTATAAACCCCTACAATTTTGGATTTAATAACCCGATAAGCTTTGCTGATCCATACGGTTTGGCCCCCATGTGGCTACTCCGCTTTGCAGCAAATGTGAAGCAGGTTGTTTACAATGCGACAGGAAGAGGAAATCAACATGCCGAAGTTCGAGGTTTTAATGGTCGTAGTACTGCGGGAAACAAACGCCCTGCTATAGTAGGAGCCTCCATTGGTGGTCGGAAATCGGAGCAAAAGCCTACACCTCCAGTTACTGAAGGCGGACCTCCGGAATTTCCACACCTAAATTCCTTAGTTCCTGACGACCTGGGTTCTGGGAAACCGAACCTTGTGGCAACTTTCACTCCTGTGAATGGCCCGCAGCCAAGCGATGATTCGATTCTACCAGGTACTGAAATTCGATTCGATCATGTGCCGTTTGGTGGTAATGATTTTTCTATTAGAAATAGGATCCGGACTAATGAGTTCTTAACTCCTATTGCAGAAGAACTGAAAGCAAATCAACGTTTAGCAGTTACCATACAGATATTGACGAACCTTACCGAGGATCAGTTAGGAGATAATCTTAAAACAGTCCATCCCGAAATAACCGGCAACCAACTTATGTGGAATCGGGGGCTGGCAATACAAAAAGCATTGCTCGATATGGGAGTTGACTCCAGACAGGTAGTGTTTATGTATAGGCCGAGCGTTCCTGAAGGAGGTGGTGAAATAAAACTTGTATTTAGAAGGAAATAAACTAGTGATGTACTTTCGACTGATTTTTCTTGGCTTTTTAGGCTTTACTCCTTTGCCTTCCGCCGAAGTATTTGACCAAAATTTAAATCCAACTGTAATATGTTGGTCGGAAGAGGTGAAGCTGACATGGAGTGATTTTGAGGGAAGGCCAGATACTTCTGCAGTTTTTAAAGACATGCTAGCGGGCACTTCGGCTTCAATACAAACTTTTTATTTTGAAGATGCCGGGTTACCAAATTACCGCATATCGCACTTTTTTCAGAGACAGGTCTCCTGGTTCCGTGATACAAGCGCATTATTGTTATTGCATGAACAGCTTCACTTTGATATCTCAGAACTGTATGCAAGAAGAATTCGAAAGGGAATCGACAGTTTGCGTAGGCAAAAAGTTAAAGACGCTACCAAATATGTTGATCTTATAAATAGTGAATTTACTGAACGAAGGAGGAAGCAAAGGCTATATGATGTAGGCACTCATAATGGTGCTATAGACATACTTCAGGAGGAATGGAATATGATGATTAGGAAAGAATTGAATTTACTGAAGGAGTACGAGACCGAAGCAGAAGATTGTAAAGGTAGTGGCACATGATAAGAAAGCCACCCCCCGAGTCCGAGCAGTGAAGCCAGACAATAGCAGCGAATGCTGGTGCGAGTTTGAACCGGGATGGAGTCTCGTACCAATAGCCACAATTACAAAGAGCCCTTGCAGCAATGTGAGGGCTCTTCTACTTCCACGGCTTAGCGGCTCCAATTTCCAGCAGGTAATCGGAGAGGTTTTCACCATCATGCCTTTAGATAGTCCGAGCAACTAAGCTAGGCAATGAAATAATTAAATACCGCAAACTACCAACACAAAGAGCCCCCGCTAGTCCGAGCAGCTAAGACAGCCACTAGCAGTGAACGCTGGTGCGAGTCTTTGACTCGTATCGTATCATCAGCCATAAAGAAAGCCCTTGCCTCATGGTGAGGGCTCTTTCACTTCCACGGCTTGGCGGCTCCAATCTCCAGCAGGTAGTCAGAAAGGTTCTCGCCCTCGTGCACCACTTCAGCCAGGTAGCGAGCATACCTATCCCGTCTTTCCTTCTGTGTTTGTAAAACTACCAGTGAGCCTTCGGGGCAGAACTTTTTGGCCTTGGCACGGGCACTCTTGGCCAGCCTGAGTTGGTAAGGCACATCGGCTGTCAGCTCGGGGGCGTTTATGCGAGCCAGGCGTACCTTCTCTTCTTTTTTCACATAGAAGCCCAGGTCTACTTCTACAAAAAGGGTGATTTGGTTAGGCTTTGCTTATATGGAAGGACTGAAAGAGGGCATCAATCCATTTCATCCGTTGTGGGAAATCAAACAAAGAATTAAATCGTTACCTTTAAAGTATGAAAAGATGATGCCGATGAACATAGCAGTAAAGAAAGTTGAATTGATAGAATGGCTGGCCAGGATAGAAGATAAAGCCTTATTAGAGCAAGTGGACATCCTCAAAAAGAAGGCCATGGCCGAAGCTTACGAGGCCAGGATGAAGCCAATGACCTCGCATCAATACAAATCATTATTGGATCAGGCAGAAGAAGATTACAAAAATGGAAGGGTCACTTCCCAGGAAGACCTGGAAAAGGAATCTGAAAACTGGTAATCTTTCCTTATGCGAATTGTATGGTCTGATTTAGCGAAAGCTAACATCAAAGAAATTTACGCCTACTACAAAGAGGTGGCAGGTATAAAAGTGGCGAAGTCGATAAAAAGCAAGGTCATCAATAAGCCACGGTTACTTGTCAAGTATCCTGAAATGGGACAAGTAGAAGACAATCCAATGGTTGCTAACAGAAAGTTCAGGTATCTGGTTGAGGGCAACTACAAAATCGTTTACAAGGTCTACGCAGAAGACAATGCAATATTAATAGCCGCTGTTTTTGACACCAGACAAAACCCTACAAAGCTAAAGATATAGTCAATCCATCAGATAAATGTAGCTGTTCCATATTCAAAGGGAAAAATGGCCCCAAATCTTAGTACGTGCCAGCCGTACCTTCTCTTCCTTCTTCACATAGAAGCCCAGGTCTACTTCTACTAAAAGGGTGTAGGCTATCTACAGAGTGATTTGGAAGGGTGTATAGAGTTGATTTATAAATATCACCCATTAGAATTATAAGATTAACTTTACAAAATGCCGACTGCATTATTAGTAAACGGGTTTAGGTTCTATTTTTATGCGGGTGACAAGAACGAACCGGCGCATGTGCATGTTGAAAAAGGAGATGGGAATGCCAAAATATGGCTTGAACCCGAATTGGAAGCAAAATATTTTCATTACTTTAAGCCTCAAGAGAAGAAAGAGGTAATGAGAATAGCGGAGTCAAATTATGATCTATTAAAAACAGAAATGGCATGAGTTCTTTCAACAATAATTGTGACACTCTGGAGAGCATCATTTTTGAAGGAGGTCTCCGTATTATCGGTTTACATTTCCACAAAGAGTTGGATTTGATGCTGATAGTCCTTAACAATAAGAAAGTTCTTACCCGTAATATCTCAGGCATTGAAAAACTTAAAAATGCTACGGCTGAACAGCTAGCTAATTATAGCTTGATAAGTAAAGGTGTCGGAGTTCACTGGCCTGATGTGGATGAGGATCTTAGCCTGAAGGGCTTTTTGAAAGAAGAACTCAGTAGCGTATCTGTCCCAATGGCCTCCTGATCCGAATGGTAATGCTGCCACCCCGTTAGTCCAGGCAGCGAGTGCTGGTGCGAGACTGCGCCCCTCCTGGTCGGCTCGTACCAACAGCAATAAACACAAATAG
This sequence comes from Imperialibacter sp., assembly GCF_040222385.1. Lineage (GTDB taxonomy): Bacteria > Bacteroidota > Bacteroidia > Cytophagales > Cyclobacteriaceae > Imperialibacter. Next base: position 41,353 of record NZ_JAVKDF010000059.1, on the reverse strand, counting down.
CCCTTGTCTAATTGGTGAGGCTACCCGTCTGGAGTAGTGTGCTCAGATTTCCCCTTTTTCATTTCAAAGCAGCGCAGCTATTTCATCGTAAAGTGTTTTTTTGCTGCTAGGCCTGGGTGCATTGGGGTTCGCTATTTGCCCATCCTTATTGACAATTAGATAGTGAGGGATAAGGAAAGGTTCTTTCATTTCGGGAATCTCCTCCCAAATACCATTGTAGAAGTCAAGTGACATTAACATATTGTGTCCAGTCAAGTTGTATTTCTTCATCCCTGATTTCCACTTAGCCAGATCATTGGAGCGCTTGTAGGGTGAAGCCAGATAAATAAATTCGACGTGCTTGTTTTTGAAGTTGTCTTTCAACGCCTGAATGTGGTTGAATTCCTCAATGCAGGGCTTGCAATACACACCCCAAATATCTACATAAAGTACTTTCCCCTTGAAATTTGGGTTATTGACCAGCTCTTTGAAACTAGATATCGACTCATAATTTCAATGATTTGTATTTCGTCATTGCCTGAACCAGGAACGTTGTTGGCAAAGTGGAAGCCAAATATGCTCAGAGACAAAGCAATTGCGACCCCAGTGATTTTCAGTGTTCTCCTCATGGCTAACTTTTTTAACCCATTTGGTATCGTCTGTTGATAAATAGTTGATTTATTAGGTAGATAATTTAGGTGTTTTTTACAAAAAAATCAATGAATTCCCCCTGCCACAAGCTTAGCGATAGCGAACCGGGCTGCTCAGGCTTGTGGCCTTTTTTTTGAAGCTTGTAGCTTCCAATTTCCATGGGTGAGCCCGGCTGGAAGCAGCCCCCGTTAGTCCGAGCAGCAAAGTTCAACAATAGCAGCGAACGCTGGTGCGATGCCTGTGGCTCGTACCGTTAGCCATTAACACAAAGCGTCCTGGCGCCAATAGGGCTAGCCGCCAGGGGCTTCCTACTTCCACGGCTTAGCCGCTCCAATTTCTATTGGTAACACACAATATAGCTTCCTTTGGCCTGAAGAACTATATTGAGCGGTGGCAAAATCAGAATACTACTTAAGTTAAAAATGTAACCATCATTCGATATAACTGCTAACTTTGTTATATGCCGAAAATCCTAGATCAGGATGGGTTCAAGTTTTTCTTCTATTCTGGTGATGGAGATGAGCCGTGTCACGTTCATATAAGCAAGGGTAAGGCGGATGGGAAGATTTGGCTGGAACCGGAAATCAATGAAGAATACCTTGAAGGTTTCAAAGCTCAAGAGCGAGCACAGATCAAGAAAATTGTTTCAACAAATAGAGATAACTTTATTAGAAAATGGTATGAGTACTTCTCAAACAAGTAAAAAGAAGTTTGATCCAATAGACAGCATGATTTTTCAGGAAGGCCTTAGAATACAAAAGCTGTTCTTTGACCTTGATTTGGACTTAATGCTGGTGGTTTTGAACAATAAGAAAGTGCTCAAGGAGTCAATTAGCAAGTTTCGACTTCTGAAGGGTGCGACTCTGGAACAACTAGAGCAATATGAAATAAGCAGAACTGGAGTTCATTGGCCGGCTCTCGATGAGGATCTTAGCTTGCGTGGTTTTTTAAAAACTGCCATGCTGTCTTCTGTTCACCAGGAAAATGTGGTTGCTTGAAACTATCAAGCTAGTTTGCTCCTGGCAACGAGTATCAAACGCTGGCATAATATCTTTAGCAGCTGTCACTAACAAAAAAGCCCTCGCCACGCAGCAAGGGCTTTTTTGTTAGGCTTTGTCTCTCATTTAAAGGGAGTGATCAAACTGCCTCTTCACTCGGCGGAAAGAAATCTTCACCCTTTTCATCCAGCACCGATTGATACAATGAAGCAAACGACGCTTTGATCCACATCACAGCGGGGAATACGCCAACGAAGAAGCAGATAAATCCGAGGATGAAAATAAAGATGGACAGAAAGCCCAGACCAAAGATCTTCCAGCCATGGCCCCTGGTCAGCTTCCAGCTGGTTTCTACGGCGCTGATGGGGTCAAGTCCTTTGTCCATCACCAGGTAGGAGGAGAAGGCCAATCTGCAGCCGACGATAATGCCGGGTATAATAAAAGCCACCAACGCCATGCCCACTAGTCCCACTATCAGCAGGTGATTAAGAATTATGGTCAGGTAATTATTAACACCATTAATGAAATCCTTAAAGTCCAGTTTTTGTCGCCTTACTCCCTGCACGAAAATCAGGTCAGCGCCATAGTCAAATACCGGCATGACCAGGAGGAAATGAGCGGCAGCAAGAAACTCAGCGAATATGATGCCTGGGGTTAGGCCTCGTTCGAAGTCGAGACTGAAAACCGATTTGACGAAATTGCCTTCGCCGGTAAGGCCACGGCCAAAGAGTTCCATCAATCCATCCAGCAAGCTGAGCAGAATGATGATAAGAAAGAAATAAAGGAAGTTGGCCTTCATCGTTTCCCAGCCTGAGGACAAAGCCTTTCCTACGCCGGGAGTTGTTGTTGTAAAATCATTTGAGTTTGACATTGAGATATAATTTTGTTGATGACTCAAATTTAGGAGGAGTGCCCGCCATCCTTTAACTACCAAAGTAGTGTTTTTACTTTCACTACTTTAGTATTGAAGCTACTTTGGTAGTGGAGTATACTTTAGCCAAAGTAACCGACGAATTATTTAATGACTGTAGAAGGACTGGTATTCTGGATAAGCTTTATTTTTTGCCTGGCGCTGACGGCGGGAGGCATTATGGTGATTTTCAGGTTCACCAAACTGAAGGCGCTACCGGCTTTCCAGCACCTGCAGTATTTTTTGATTTTGTTATACACCTTTGGCTTCTACAGCCTTTGGAGTGAGTCGTTTATTGCCTTTATGCCTTTTGCAGAACAGGTAAAACCCTTTTCAAAGGTACTGACTGTGCTCGGCATTCCATTTATTATTTTCAGTGCGGCGCAGCAAATGTACTGGTGCAAGCATGTGGCGGTAAAAGGCACGCATTGGGTCATTATTCCCTCCCTGGCAGTTATTGTTAGCATCGTTGCAGCCATTCAATACTATGCGCTGGAATGGACAATACTCACGTCGCTGCCCAACGTCTATGCTGTGTTTGGCTTTGTTGCTTCGACTTTCTGTGGAACGATCTTTCTCACTCAAAAAACGAACCTTTTGTCGACCAGAGATCGTCTGGTACTTACTGCGGCGCTTTTTGCCCTGGCTACCTTTTATGGCTTTGAGTACATGACATCCACCGTTAATGTTATGCTTCAGGCCATAAGTCATTTCGTGTTCTTCCTGCTCAACACTTTCATTGCCGTTTACTTCGTGTATACCATCAAATATGAAGCTGCCAAAGGAATCGAGGCTCCATCAACGGAGGCGTTTATTGCCAGGTTCGCTCTCACTGCCCGTGAATCCGAAATTGTCAGGGAGATATACAGTGGCAAGACCAACCAGGAGATCGCCGATACGTTGTTTGTGACGTTGCAGACAATCAAAGACCACACCTCAAGGATTTACCAAAAGACCGATGTGAAGAGCCGGGCCCAGCTGATCAGGCTGATGCGTGATTTTGTTTGACTTCAAAGACTACAAAAGTTTGGTAGGAAGAGGAAAGGTCAGGATTGCTTCTTGCGTAGGATTGTTGCGAAAGGGAGCTCCTCTGGCGAAACTTTTGTAGTCTCATTCGGCTAAAATCAGCCACAAATTGCCATAATGATGCATAGCACTGGCTTTTTTGAGCGCTTCATCGCCCACACCCATGTACACATCTACATGACCCGGGCCTTTGATGGCGCCGCCCTTGTCCTGCGCTGTGACTATGGTAAAGTCATGCCTCAGCAGCCTGCCGCTTTCGTCCAGCACTGGCAAGCGGGCCAGTAAAACAGCACCCAGCGGAATAAACTGTGTGTCGACTGCTATGGAGTGCTCCGGAGTAAGAGGGAAGCCATAAGCACCTTTTGGCTCTTCTTTGACGGGCGCCAGGAAGGTGTAAGACTGGTTCTTGTAAAGAATAGTCTCAAGGCTGTCGGGGTTTTGTTCAAACCAATTCCTGATACTCTGGAGCGAAATGTCGCTTTCTGAAATGTGTCCCTGTGCAATCATGTATTTGCCCATGCTGGAATAGGGTAGTCCGTTTTGCCCATTAAAAGCCAAAAACTGTAGCGAGCCGTCGGGAAAGGCCGCATAACCAGAGCCCTGCACTTGCAGGAAGTAATTTTCGAGAAGACTGGACGTCCAGACGACTTCAAGGCCTTTGTTTTTCAAAGCACCCTGTCCGTCTATCTGCTTTCGGGTAAGGGGCTTTTGGCCGGATTCCGAAGGCTTTTTGTAAATCGGGTATTTGTATTTCTCTGTGGCTACTGGGCTGGCCTCCAGAACCGGAGTGAAGTAGGCGGTAAAGTGCACATTGCCTTTCCCGTCCTCACCTTTGATCTGGTACAGGCTGAACGAGGAAGCAGTCGCTGGATTTTCGATGGATTCGATAAGTGCCCGCAACGTATTTCGAAGCTTTTCGTTGGTCGGTTTCAGGTTTTCGAGGTTGTGCTTTTGATCGGGATCCTTCAAAAAGAGGTATCGGTATTGGTTTTTTAAAGACACGATCAGGGCCGAGTCGCTGTGCGCAAGCGCCTGCCGAAACCCTTCCCAGCTTTCTTTCTTAGTGTAAAGCAAAGGCAACGTGGCGGCTGTATTGTCTTTTCCGTTTCCCTCGAAATCGTAGCCATGGCCAATGCTTGTTGGCTTAGTTTGGCTGGTGGCCACAAACGGAGAGAAAGAAAGGCTAAGAAAAGTGAGGCTGGCAAAAATAAGCCTTATCAATTTGGATGCCATTATCTCGACAGTAGAAAGGTTTTTAGTTCCGTTAAATTGTCGGCGTTAAGCAAATCAACACCGTTGTTAATCAACACCTGCCATGAGGCCGGATCATCAGGTGTAGCCCAAAGTCTTAATTTTTTCCCTTCCTTGTGGGCAGCATCGCTCAGCTGCCTGATCTTAAGCCGGATGTCGAACGGAATTTCGCCATTGCCGTTCCAGAAGCCAAGCGACTTGAAGGAGGTGCTTACTACAGGCATTTTATCGGCATTTATGCCCTGACCAAGGTCGTTGGGTCGGCCATCGAGGCTGACCAGATTCTCAGGGTCGTTCAATATTGCGCCAATAGGTCTTTCTCCGGAAATAAAGATTGTTACCGGGCCATCCTGAGTTTTTGTCCTAAGGAGGTGTTTGTAAGGCTGCAACTGTTCAATGAGTTTGGCGTAGGTGCCCTCAGGATCGTTTTTGAAATCGATCATGAGGTAAAAAGATCCACTATAGCCCTGATACACCTGCCCATTATTGGCCTTAACAACATCGTTGAGAGGCTGGAGGTAGAGTTCTGTCAAGGTCTTCGTGTTCTTCAACGAAACAGGCTTGTTGTGCGTCACATAAAGCTCATCTTTGATAAGGAAAATGTCGGCTTCTACACTGGTGAACCCATTTGAAAGTGCATCGAAGAGTGGTCTGTCATGCTCATAGTCGTTGTGAGCATGGGCATTGGGCAGGGGGATAATTTGGCCCGGTAACAGGAAGCTAATGAAAACGAAGGGCAGGAGGACAAAGAATGCTTTCATATGCCAAAAATAGTCAATCCCGGATTATTGAAAGAAAGCTGTCAAGTAGGGCAGGATTTTGGAGGAAAGCAAAGGACGACAGCAATATTAAGAAAGGTTAATCCTTCTTTCCTCTTCCCGAATCTTTCAGGGCTTTGTTGATGATCCATTCTATCTGCCCATTGGTGCTGCGAAATTCGTCAGCAGCCCACTTCTCAATAGATTTGAGCATCTCTTCGTCAATTCGAATCACAAATGCTTTTTTCTTCCCCATCACAAATTATTTCCCGTTCATCTTAAAATCTGTCAAAGCATTGAGCATCTCGTCAGGCATGTTAGTTGACAGCAAAATGGTTTTTCCGTTGATAAGCTTCAATTCTACAAAATATTTCCTTGCCATCATGTACGACGCCTTTTTCGTAAAGGGATTGTAGTGCATGCGGCTTTTTCTCATCTTTTGAAACCATTTAGCTTTTTCCACCCGAAAGCTTTCTATTTCTTCGGGAGCAATTTCCTTCCACTTGACGAACGGAGGCATCCTGAAGCGAAACCTGTATTTATTGATGTCAATTTCTAATCGTTGGCTGGCTACTAAACTGAAGACCAATGCAGTGAAAACAAAGGCCCCCGTTGCGATGAGTAGATATTTTACCGTAATGTCATTTCCATCACCTCCGGTTGCTTTCAGAGCTTCCTGATAAGTCAAAACAAGCGGGCCGACAATGGCACCAATAGACATAAGGGCCAAAAAAATAAGTAGCCCTTTGTCTATTCTTTGCGTTTCTCTAAACTCAGTCATTACCGTATCCTTTCAAGCAACACCACAATCCCTCCATGATCATTAGTGAAATTGACTACTCTCCAGCCTGTCATCACCATTTCATTCAATTTCCTTTCAAACTTTTCCAGGCTTTCCAAACCACCTTTTTTTAAGAATTTATACTTTTCCATGGTTTAATGATTTAAGGTTCCTGTATTGATAACCGGACTGGTGTCTTTGTCGGAACAAAGCACCACCATGAGGTTGCTGACCATTGCAGCCTTTTTGTCTTCGTCCAGGTCAATGATCTGTTTTTTAGAGAGTTCTGCAAGTGCCGCCTCCACCATGCCCACAGCTCCTTCCACAATTTTGAATCTGGCAGCAACAATAGCTGTCGCTTGCTGCCGCTTTAGCATAGCCTGGGCAATTTCTTCTGCATAGGCCAGGTAGCCAATTCTCGCTTCGAGTACTTCAATGCCAGCAATGTCAAGTCTTTCTTCTAACTCTTTTTCGAGGTTGTGATTCACTTCCTCAAGGCCTGACCTCAGCGAAACCTCCTCTTCATGGTCGTCGAAATTGTCGTAAGGATAGCGACCGGCCAGCTTTCTCACAGCCGCATCTGTCTGCACCCGCACGAAGCTCACATAATCATCTACCTCAAAGGCAGCTTTGAAAGTCTCTTTCACTTTCCAAACAAGGATCACACTGATCATGACTGGGTTGCCCAGCTTGTCGTTCACTTTCAGTCTTTCGCTGTCGAAATTGCGGGCACGCAGAGAGATCTTCTGCTTTTGATACAGTGGGTTAACAAAAAAGAAACCATTGTTCTTCACCGTACCCTTGTATTCACCAAACAGGGTAAGCACTCTCGACTCGTTGGGGTTCACAAAAAAGAAACCGGGAGTCATCATAATAGCCAGCACGACAAAAATGGCTGACAAAGGCATGCGGGCTACAGCCAGCCCAAGGATGCCACCGATGAGAAAAATCAGGAATAATGCGATCATAGGATAGCCGGATGTAGGTTTGTTAATCTTTTCAGTGTCCATATCAGAATGATTTAATATGATATTAATTTGATATCAATATACGACAAAGTTTTAGAATGGTTGCATCTAGGTTAAATAATTGTTGCGAAGCGAAGTGAGGGAAGGGCTGAAAAATCAGCTCCGACAGGCTAAATATTGAACAGCAGGGCCATTATTAAGGCAACAGCAGCCACACCAAAAATTGTCAGCAGAGCCTTCCAGATAAACCTGAACCAGTCGTCGTAGGCGACGCCGGCCGCAGCAATCACTGCCATGAGTGTGCCGTTGGTGGGGGTGATAAGATCGGTGAGGCTGGCACCGTATTGATAAGCAAGCACTACAATTTGGCGTGACATGCCGGTGAGGTCAGCAATGGGTGCCAGTAGTGGCATGGTAAGCATCGCCTGCCCGGAAGTGCTGGGAACAGGAATGTGTATGATAACGTGAGAGATCATCATGCCAATAGCTGTGATCATTTGTGGGAGACCATCCAGCGGCGAGAACAGGGCATGCACGATAGTGTCGACAATCATCCCCTCCTGCATAATCAGAAAAATGGCCCTGGCAAATCCAACTACTACACAGGCGAATACCATGTCTCTGAAGCCAGCAGTGTAGGCTTCGCCGGTGCCGTTGAAGCCTAACTTCCCAATGACGCCGGCAGTGATTCCCAGGGCAAAGAAAGGAGCTGCCATTTGCAGAAAGTCCCATTCCAGCTTTACGGCCCCGTAAATCATTACCCCAAAGGTTACTAGCAGAAGGGACAAGATAGCCACAGACCTGAGCGACAATTTGGGAGATGGGGATGCCAAGTTCATCGTGCTACCTGTTTTTGATTTTCCGTACTTCAGCACAAAGAAAATCCAGATAGCCAGTGCAATGACTGTAAAAGCGATACGGAACAGGCTGTCAGAAAATGGCTCCACGCCAGCCACCTTTTGGGCAATCAGCACGACAAACGGATTGGACGGGCCAAAGGATCCCCCAATATTGGCGCTTCCGAAGCTTATCGCCACAGCGGCCTCTTTGGTGTAGCCGGTTTTGGCGGTGAGCAGTAATACGATGGGCATCATGGCTATCACTTCTTCTGCAAGGCCGTTCAGCACGCCTCCAATGCAAAAAACGATGCCAACGAATACCATCAGGGCCATTTCGGCATTCTTGAATTTGGTCACGAGCCAGCCCAGGGCTTCATTGAAGGCTCCCGTTTTTTCAATCACATAAAAGCAGCCACCTAAAATAAGAATGAAGGCAATGACATCGGCACTGCTCACAATGCCTTTGGGGATGGCCACCAGCATGTCGAAGAAAGCGACCGGTTGATTTTCTATGGTATGATAACTTCCCTGTACCACCACATCCCTTCCAGTGGCTTCGTCCGGCACCCTGTCATACAGCCCTGCGGGCACCAGCCAGGTCATGACAGCGGCTGCGGCGATAAACAAAAGCATGATCATGATCGGATGCGGGAAGTTACGCTTCATAGGTCGGTGATTAGCAACTTTCAATATAGGGATTAGTTGATGAGAAATTAGGGTTGTTTTTGAGCAGGTGGGTTTACTTTTCTCGCTTGCCGTTCAAAGTTTCTGCTGGAATAGACATTTCGGATACCTGTTTTACCTTTGCAGCCAAATCATGATTATGAACCTTCCACGGATTAAGCCCTTTAGTTATAAAACCGCCGATCAGTATTACTTCAAGCTGTCGCTCATTTTTTACTTGCTTGCAGCGGTTCCGATGGTGCCGTTTATTATTGTATACCTCCAAATGCAGGAAGGCGAACTAACACCCCCGCTTGGTGCGGAGCTGAATGCGACAATCACGGCTATACTGGCTGTGTTTGCTTTCGGCAATGTGGTACTGGGGATGCGACTTTACAAACAGGAAATTCAGCCTCTGAAGTCACTGACCTCGCTTCGTGACAGGCTTGACTTGTTTCTTCATGCATCCGTTGTTCAGTATAGCTGCATGGAAGCGGCCACCATCATGGCTGTAGCTGGTCTGTACCTTACCCGGATGACATTCTTCGTACTGCTTTACCTGGGCATGCTGATCATTTTTGCGCAGGTTCGACCAGAAATGCGCCGCATAAGCAAACAGTTGAAAATGACGAAAGAAGAGGAGGATATCGTTTATCAAAAGAAGGAAATTGACTGAGATGTAACCACAAGCAGAAAATTGAGTAACCCGTAAAACTCAATCCTGTCATGGTCAAAAACTACTTCACTATCGCATTGCGGGTTCTTCGCAGAGACCGGCTTTTTTCCATTGTCAACATCCTCGGCCTTTCAGTCGGGTTGACAACCGTACTTTTTATCTTTTTGTGGGTGAAGGACGAGCTCTCTTTTGATCAGTTTCATGAAGAGATCGAAAGTATCTATTACGTGTATGAGCATCAGGCATACACAAACAGCAGTCAGAGTTTTTACTCCTACGTCACACCTGGCCCGCTGGCGCCAACACTACAGGAAAAATACCCGGAAATTGAGCATGCGGTTCGTTTTACCTGGGCTACCTTCAATGTGAAGGTGGGAGACTTGCTGGTAAATGAAGACCAGGTGTACATGACCGATCAGAGCTTCTTTGATGTTTTTTCCTTTCCGGTTTTGAGAGGAAAAAGGGAAACACTTCTCACCGATCCGTCTTCTATCGTTATCACCAGAGACCTGGCCGTCAAGTACTTTGGTAGCGACTGGGAGCTGCAAGATGTGGTTGGCCAGGCAATTCGCCTCGACGACAAGTGGAATGTGGCTGTAAGTGGCGTGGTAGAAAACCCTCCCCGTCAGTCAGGTCTGCAGTTTCATGCCGTGGTTCCTTTCCACTTTCTTGCCGACCGCTGGGGTAGCTGGATAGAAACAGACTGGGGTTCCAATGCCTTACGAACCTACGTTAAGCTCACCTCAGGAACAAACGCTCAAGCATTGGCCAGCACATTCATTGACGAGGTGAAAACCCAAAATGAAGGGTCGAACGTGGAATTGTATCTCTTGCCCTTTTCAGACCTGCACCTCACAGCACTCAATGGAAAGAACGATCCCAAAACCTATTTAAGAATATTTGTGGTGGCGGCTATATTCATCCTGCTCATTGCCTGTATCAACTTTACTAACCTGGCTACCGCACGGGCGATGAAACGTGCCAAAGAAATAGGAGTGAGGAAGTCGATAGGCGCTATGAGAAACCAGCTGATCGGGCAATACCTGATGGAGTCATTGGTGCTGGCGCTGGTTTCCTCTATAGTAGCCATTGCCCTTGCCGCTGTTTTGTTGCCTTGGTTCAATCTGGCCTCGGGCAAACAACTGCTTTGGACAGATGTAGATGCTACGTTTGCTATCGGCCTGGCTGCGATTGTTGGGTTGACAGGCCTTTTTGCCGGTATTTACCCTGCATTTTACCTTTCGTCTTTCAAGCCGGTGGAAGTGCTCAAAGGAACGGTGAAGTTGCAGGGAGGTTTGTTCCGAAAAGTGCTCGTCATTCTTCAGTTTACCCTTTCTACTGTGCTTATCCTTTCTACGATTGTAGTGAACCGGCAGCTTTCCTTTATGAAAAACAAAGACCTCGGGTATAAGCTGGAGAATGTGATTTACCTGGAAGTGAAAGGCGACCCAAGAGCTGCCTACAAAGCGCTTGAGGCCGGGGCAGCTCGCTTTCCTGATATCATTAGTCTGACGGTAGCGGATCAGGTGCCCATCGATGGTGGTTATTCAACGGGAAATATGGACTGGGAGGGCAAAGACCCTGAAATGGATGTGAATGTGTATTTCATTAACACGGGCTATAGTTTTCTTGAAACACTTGGCATTGACCTATTGGCTGGAAGGCCACATTCAAGGGAGTTCTCAACTGACACTATGAATGTTGTGATCAACGAGGCCATGGCAAAGCTGATTGGGCGATCAGCGGAAGAGCTGGTGGGTGAAAGGTTCAGGTTGTGGCAAAATGAAGGAAAGATCGTAGGCGTGGTGAAGAACTATCACTTCCAAAAAATGAATGCAGAGATCGGGCCACAGGTGATTTCTCTGAGCCCACGTCGTGGCAGCAATCTGATAGCCAGAATATCCGGCGCCGACTTGCAAGCATCGCTGGCCAGCTTGCAAACCATTTGGGAGGAGGCCGTGCCGAACCAGCCTTTCGACTATTCGTTTCTTGATCAGGAGTTCAATGAAGTGTACGAAAAAGAAGCACAAGTAAGTCAGCTATTTACATCATTCTCGGTGATAGCCATTCTGATTTCCTGTATCGGGTTGTTTGGGCTGGCCTCTTTTGTGGCGGCACAAATGCGTAAAGAAATAGGCTTGCGAAAAGTGTTGGGGGCGACCATGCAGCAGATCGTTTTTGCGTTTTCGAAAAGATTTCTTGGCTGGGTCATAATGGCCAATATCCTTGGTCTGCCGGTGGGCTATTGGCTAATGAATTTATGGTTGGAAGAATATGCCTATCGCATCACAGTTCAGCCGATCATGCTAGCGGCAGTGGCATTGCTTACCCTTGGCATTACGCTCACCACCATTTTGTACCAGTCGATCAGCAGCGCTGCAACGAATCCGGCAGATGTGCTGAGACATGAATGATCAACCACTGAGCGAGGAAGCCTTTTGATTTACTGGCCTGTTGGTTACTTTAGCTAACAGTTGTGTGTCGCCCACAACAGAACTGAAAAGTGAATTAAAAACAAGGAGAGAATAGCCTAATGTTCATTGTGAACCTGACCTACAAAACTGAATTGGCCAGCATTGACCAATTTTTAGACGAACATATTGAATTTCTGAATGAACAATATGAATTGGGAAATTTCCTGGCTTCTGGCCGAAAAATTCCAAGAACCGGTGGAATAATATTATGCAAAGTTGGCAGTAAATCGGAATTGGAAAAAATTATAGAAAAAGACCCTTTCAAGAAAAATGAGTTGGCGGATTATGAATTGACTGAATTTGTGCCGAGCAAAACTTGTGAGGAGTTAGGATTTTTACTCGCAAAATAGGTACTAACACACGCAACTACTCAAAGCCAAGACCACTCACCAACAATTGAATCCTATGAACAATCAACTCTGGTTTATGACGTCCGCCTTCGATTACCTGAAGCTGGAGCAAATCATTGAAAGAGCTAAAGAAGTAGGCGTGCAGGGCCTCGACCTCTGCGTGTTTCGAAGAGACGGCACCCGCCAGGACCATGTGGCTACTCATTTGGACTACGAAAACTTTGGGACTGAGGAAGCCAGCCGCATCATTGACCTGTTCAATACCCATCAATTGAAGCTGTCTATCGGAGCTTTTGAAAACCTGATAGGAGGAGACGAAGCAGAAAGGGTGAATAACCAAAATCACCTTCTCAAACTGATCCGCATTGCCCACTTGCTGGGTGGCGACGAAAACGATGTGAAAGTGGGCACCTTCGTTGGCTACAATCATGAAATGGGGAATACTGAAGGTGGCTTCCAGAAAAACCTGGATGAGTATGCCCGGATTTTCAGCCCCATCGTGAAGTATGCGGAGGATTTGGGAGTGACCATCCTCTACGAAAACTGCCCCATGGAAGGCTGGAAGTCGGAGGGATTTACCACTACCTTCAACAACCTGCCTGGCGTGCTCGCTGCCCGCAAGCTGATGTACGAGCTGATTCCCAGCAAAGCGCATGGCGAAATCTATGACCCTTCGCACGACGTGTGGCAGAACATTGACCCAGCAGAAGTAATCAAAGCGATGGACATCACCCGGCTTCATCGCCTCCATGTAAAAGCTACCAGAAACCTTGACAATGCCACCCGTACGCATTGGGGGGCGATGTATCCGATGCAGGCTGTGAACAAAGAACTTGCTGCCAGGGCTGGGGTTCCTGTTCCAGCCCATAGCTGGGACCGTCACAATTACGAAGCCATGGTGCCGGGCTTTGGTGGCTCCGACAGCATGGACTGGCGGAAGTTTGTGGATGTGCTGAATGAAAGGGGTTTCAATGGCCCTTATGAGATGGAAAATGAAGCCAAGCTTTCCAAAGCTACCGGGAACGAGGGTGCCATTATGCAGGGCTACAAGGCAAGTTTGCTTTTTCTGGCGCCGATGCTATGGCCGCTGGGAGAGAAAGGCTATGCGTATGATCGAGGCAAAAACGCACCGTTGAAGCAGCCGAGAAGGGAGGATTTGAAGATCGTGTCGATGAACGATTTGTCTTAGGGGAGTTAAAAAGGTAGTCATAGAGAGGAGGAACTTATTTGCGTTGCGACAAACAAGCCCTTATATCAAAGAATCAGTTTTCTTGCTGGCTGACTTCCATCATGAAATTGTGTGCGAAAGATAAAACTAAAAATCCATCCTCATGACAGTTGGGTCACAAGGATGGACTTGCCAAAATTGTCACAACCTAAAACTTCCTGTAAGGTGCTTCCAGGAGCTTATTGGCCCTTGCTTCATCGAATTGCTGCGTTCCATTGTTCCAATGCAAGGTCTCATTTGGGAATCGATTGGCAACAACTCCCAAAAGGATGGCCTCCGTTAATCGGGCCGCATATGAGAATGGCGCACTGGTTTTGTCCTTGCCCAAGCAGGCGTCCACGAATTGGTGATAGTGATCGGCTTTCGGCAGATCGGGGAAGTCCACCTTTTCGTATTTACCGTCAACAATCAGTTTTGGGTAGTCGATATGCGGCAGAAGTAGTCTTCCCTTTTCACCAATAAACATGGCACCCTGATCCGGAAGTTTATCGGCACCCGGCATTGCCAGCTCTTCATGACTGTCAGGCGCATCTACGCCGTCGTACCACACCCACTTGAAGTTCTCAGTGGTGAATTTCGTAGCTGGAAATTCGTAGGTTACTACGTTCTTTTCGGGGTGGCCAAAGCCTGTTGGCTTTCGGCAACTTGTGGTAATGGTCTTAGGCACGTCCAGCGCCAGGGCAGTGTAGGGGGTGTCGAAAATATGAACGCCCATATCGCCCAGGGTGCCGCAGCCAAAGTCAAGTATTTTTCTCCAGTTGCCAGGGTGATAATAGCCCTCTTTGTAAGCTCTTTCAGGCGCAGTTCCCAGCCACAGATTCCAGTCCAGTGTGGTTGGCACAGGGTCGCTACCTGTAGGTGCAGGGCCGTCGAAGCCCCAGTTTTTGTTGGACCACGCCCTCACGGTCTGCACTTTCCCAATAATGCCTGACTGGATCAGGTCAACAGTGCCCCGGTACTGGTTCCACGAGTGAATCTGTATGCCCATTTGGGTGATCAGCTTGTTGTCTTCAGCCATTTTGCGCATAGCCCTGGCCTCAGACACGTGGTGAGTCAGGGGCTTTTGGCAATACACGGGCTTGCCCATTTGCATGGCCAGTATGGAGGCGGGCGCATGGGTATGGTCAGGCGTTGAAACGATCACCGCATCGATACTTTTGCCTATTTCGTCAAACAGCTTTCGGTAGTCCGTAAATACTTTGGCCCCTTTATGGAGTTTATTGGCCGCCGCCAGGTTGTTGGCGTCTACATCGCAAAGGGCAGTTACGTCTACCAGCTTGTGCGATGAGATGGACTTGAGGTCTTCGCCACCCATACCACCCACGCCAATATGGGCAGTTCTGAGCCGGTCGATCTTGACCCTGGCCCAGGAGGAAGAGGACAAGAAAGCGATAGAGGAGGCAGCTAGTGCAGTATTTTTGAGGAAGAGTCTTCTTTTCATGAGAGTATAATTTGTTTCAACACCCTAATTTTGGTTTTTTAATTGGTTTATCCATCATCAGGCCCATCCAGTTATCAAATAATCGACGGTCTGGCACCAGGGCTTCTCTTTTGGCAGAATTGAATGGATTAAGGTAATGTGACCGGATACAGCATAAAGCTTTCGTGTACATCTCTTGCAGGTGCATCGCCCAATTTCCCAATGACTGGGCAGAGTGTTTGCAGGTAATCTTAGTGAGAGGAAGCTTGTGTTCCTCAGGCTGGAGCCTACTCTATCTTCCTTCCCAGGCTCTCCGCCTGCTCAATTATTTTCACATATACTGCCTTTCCCTTATTGAGCTCTTCGAGCACTAGCTTCTTTTGGTCGGCTTCATAGAAAAGACCTTTTGTTTCTACCCATTCGGAAAGCCGGTCGATGATGGCAATGAATCTTTGTGCTGGTTCGGCGTAGCCAGCGGCTCTGCCTTCAAAGTCTACATACACCGGATTTGAGTGAGCTCCTCCACACCTGATGGCCAACCAGCCCGAGTCTTCCAGCGTAATCTTAGTGAGCTTATCAGTAGTGTTGGTAATCATTTTGCCGTTGAATACAATCTCCACCGGCACCTTTCCTTTAGGAGTGAGCGCCTCTGCCATAACCTCAAAGGTTGCGGGCGTTTTGCCTGTCTTCAACACACTCCCCGGCTGCCGGCCGTTTACCGTGAAAAAGAGCATAGGCCCGTTGGTAATGAAGCTTTTCCCCTGCTGTAGGCCTGCACGCCAGTTGTCCAACGTAAAAGGCTTGTCTTCCAGGTTCACATACACTCTTGGCGTGTCTTTGATGATCCAGTCGGGGCCGGCGGTGGCGGGTATCCTGAAGCCACAATTGAGGATGTCGTACCAGATGTCCAGCTGCCCACCGTTGCCGGCTATTTCGGCCATTTGGATCTTGCCCAAAGCAATATCAACCGGCATCTCAAATCCCGAGGAGGGCCATGGCGTTTTGATTTGGTCTGTGCCTTTGAAGTTTCCAAAATGGGCAGCGATGGTAGTAGCGCCCTGTTCAATGGCCTCATCCAAAATATAAGAATTGGGTGGGTAGTCGGGGCCACCCAACTCACCTACAGCACCGGAACTAATGGGTTGTATCAGCTCATTCAGCCCCAGAAAGGCGAGATGACCATAGGGGTTGTTTCGAAACTCTTCTCCATAGGTGATCAAATGCTCTGATGTACTAAAAGCCTTTCTTTCGCCCATGGGAAATTCGTTGGCATAAATGGCGTGTGTTTCCCACTCACCTTTCAATGTGAGGATAGCCGATACATTGAGGCCTTCGCTTTTGGAAATCAAAGGCCAGTATTGGCTGAACTGAACCGGTATGCCCACGTCGGTGGTATGGATATGCGTTTGGCCGGAGTACCAACTCAGCGCTGGCATGTTGATCCATCGCTCCATGGCAACATCTACAACGCCATTTTCGGGAACCTTCACCGTAACAGGTTTGTACTCAAATCCATGGTAAATAGTAGCTGTTTTGCCAACAGCGCTTACTCCCAATTCCGCTTCGCCATCGATATAGAAGTAAGGGCCTGGCTGATAGTCCCAAAAAATGGATCTCCAGCCATCGTTTTCGTTCCTGCCTACGGCATAGGAGGGCCCTTTAATGGGTGTCCAATAGCTTTTGTTCGCCGCATCTTTCACCTCTATGCGGGAAGCAAGGGGTTTGCCGGTGAGTTTGTCGGTAACGTTGAATTTGATTCCCTCTTTAAATGGAGCATCCCTTTTGACAGGTGATCGCCCAGGCGCTGGCAGCACTACCTTGTACGCATTGTTGGCAGGGAGTAGCGAAAATGGAGGATCCTGCATGGGGATACCCTGCATCCGTATGGTGGCTGACGCCTTGTTTCCAAGACTGTCGCTCATTTGGATGGTTTGAGTCAATGCCTTCTCAGTGAGCGGCGTGCAAACGGCAAAGGTGTAGCCAATTGACTCCGGAGCCAGGGCGATGGTCTTATTCCAAAACAATACCTCATCGCTCAAATCGGCTTTCATGACTAGTTCTGTGGCCACGCTTCGTCGATTTTCAATTTCGATAACCACTACTTTGAAATGCCCAACTTGCACATTTGCTACCGGTGCTTCCGACGAGCTTTTGATCGATTGGTCTACCACCACATTTAACGAAGGGCCTTTACGGGCCATTCCGGCAAAGTAGGCTCGACACTCTTCCAAAAGCTGCCTTTGTTTAGCTCTGGTTACGCCTATTTGCTTCATTACCTTACTGTCTACCATTAGCAAGTTTTGCTCATCGGTCAGCTCCCGAATCTTCCACGACGCCACCCTTAGCTCATTCCAGATATTGAATAACCTTGCCGCAGCAGGGTCGTCAATCCTCAAGAGTTGTATGGCCATAAGGTAATCGTTTAACTCAGCCAGCACGGGGTCGGAATGTCGGGGATGTGCTTCAGTACGGGTATTGATGTTGAAACAAAAAACAAAAAAGAATAGCAGTAGAGAGGTATGTTTTGTCATCATTGAGAGCTGCTTGATTTTGGGTGCTGATTAAAACTAGCAAAAATGATGGACTTTTCGGCTCCAGATTGTTCAATGGTTAACCCACTGTTCAAGTCGCAGGAGCAAATTACGTGATGCAACTGGCGTTGGGTTACAGCCGCTCTTTCAAAAACTCCATTGGGTGATGAAAATGCTTTCTTAAATCGTCCCTCGTGTAACACGTCAGCGTGTAGGAATAGAAATATCTTTCTGGTTTAGTACTATCCGGCTTCAAAGCTAATGGCCGGGTCTTTAATACTTCAAAGTGAAAGTGGTCGAACTGCCAGCCATATTTATTTAGCTCCATTTTGTTCATGAATCGTGCTATGGGCCTATCGGGGCTTACCGGCTGATGCAGCTCTACCTCAATACCGGCAATGTGTTCGTAGAGCGTCCAAAACTTGCCCCTTCCATCCTGGTGTTCAATAATTAGTTGAGCGTAAGGCCCGTCTGTTCGCTTGCTGATAACAAGGCCGTCTTTGACTGGAAAGATCGGCTCATCAAAGTAATTTCTGGTGGGCCGTTTGATATCGATACCAGTGTGATAGTGAGCCGGAATGCCAGGTCTTTCCTTCCTCATCAGCCCGAATTCGCCAATGTCGGTCAAAACGATAGCATTCACCGAAGTTCGGCCTCCTGCGTTAATGGGTAGGAAGAAACTTGTTTCAAAACTATAAACGAGGAGTGTTGCTATCAGCAGTAAACCGGTATTGAGCATATGGATTGAGTCGAATGTGTATCTGTACACAAATTAAAAAACATGACCTAAATGCAATGATCGGGTAAGGTTCAACTTTAGATCACTTGGGCCAAAGCCTGGCAGAGAATTACCTCTTCACCATCATTCTATTCACTTGCACATAGGTATTGTCGAACTGCATCATGACAAAGTAAACCCCTTCATTCAGTTGGTCGATCCGGTATGCCAGTTCGTAATTATTTGGCTGTTGATTGGCGTCTACAATGGTATCGACTTCTCGTCCCTCCACATCAAAAAGCTTGATCACCACTTTGCCGCCTTTTGATATTTCATAGGAAAGGGTGGTCAAGCCATTTACTGTTGGGTTGGGGTAATTTTGGTGGAGACTGAAACCGAATTTCTGACCTGAAATTGCAGCTGGATCAACGGCTAGTAGGATGTTGCCATCGTTGAATTTGCCCGGAGACCCCTTGGCTACCGAAGCTCTCCAGCTGGCGGCCAGGTTATTGTCATATTCAGGGTCGATGAGCTCCAGCGTTGAGCCTTCTCCATCTGCTTCGGTTGGCCACGGACTTTCATCATCATACCTCACCGAATCGACCAAAATGCCTTCCCGAGTGAAAAGCTTAACTACCTCCCCGCCATTGCTGAACTTGAAACCGAGACCGCCCAGCCTGTTGGTCACCTTCGGGAAAAGGACATCAAAATCGGTCAATGATTCACAAACCACCAAATACCCTTTTCCATCAATAGTGGTATTCTCCAGAAAGGTAAACAAATTCTCTTCGCTGTCATCTTGCAGTTTCCATCCAGAGATGTTGAGCTTGTAGTCATTGGGATTGTAAAGCTCAACCCAGTCGCCTGAGTTACGGCCATCTGCTGAGTGGTAGTTGATTTCGTTGATCACCAGAGGCAAGTTTCCATCAGGGTTCTCAACAAAGTGGGCGACTATGTTTGATGTTTCGGTGGGAGCTATTATCAACTCCTCAGATGAGATAGTTTGATTTTCCACCTCCCAATGAGAAAATAGAAAACCGTCATTAGCAATGGCTGTTAATTTTAATTCTACCTCATCGAAATAGCTGGCAGTAGATAACTCTGGCAGGACTTTATCAAATAACTTGACGACCCCACCCGAGGCTCCATTCGTCTCAATAGTAATTGCTGACCTTTCCCCTATAGAGAAGTACTCCTGCAAGTGCTCGATTGCAAAAGGTTCTCGCTTTGGCAAGAACGACCTGACATTCTCTACGTTTGATTCCCATTCTTCCACAGAGTTGAATGTTGGTTGGGGCCATTCTTCGGACTTGTCAGGGTCAAGCTGCCCACCCCATCGGGCAATATGGCGTGGAATTTCATTAGCAATTCGTGCTTTAAAATCGTCTAGAACATGGCTGACTCTAAGGGTGTCAAAAGTCGTTGACAGGTGCCAGGCATAGGTTTGGATGAATCTATTCCTGAAGTCGGGATTTTCCAACAGCTTTCTCAAAAGAAGTGTAGACCAGGGAGGGTTGGGCCAGCTCGGCCCGTCGTCGGCAGTAGCCAGCGCCAGGGCGTTGGTATTGGCCCTGTATAACTGGAAGGTTTGGTCCCGGTCAAAAAGTATCCATCTCCATTTGTTGTAGGCCGAATTAGGAGCACTCCAAAACTTGATATTGTTGCCAGGCCAGTCCACTTCCGCCAGATGTATATTAGCTATTTCGTAGTCGATGAATTGGTTGATGTCTATCAGCTTCGATATTGTTTCATAATTAGCTGTGTTTGCCATATCTGATGCGGACAGAAAATCAGTCAACTTGGTGTATTGGCTGCTGTCTCCATGTGAGATTCTGGCATTTCTTTCAAGGACATTTACCTCGTCAGGGTCAACATTAAAGTTGCCCTCAAAGTAATGTTCATTCACTTTTTCTCTGATGTTGTGAATACCCCAATACTGGCCATTGATAAAAACTGCCACGGGCCTGTAAGCCATATAGTCAAGCTCCATATTGTCCCGAAGTGCATAGGCTGTGAAGGCGTCCTGGAACATTGTGCGAACCTGATCGTCGGCAGAACTTCGCAGCAGGAAAGATTCAAATTCATATATCTCCTTGTCCGGAAAAAGTTGATAATCAAAGGAGCCTTTTCCATATTCAGATCTCGCAAAAAGTGAAAATGACTTCTGAGGAAAGCGAGTCCTTGAGCAACCTCCAAAAATCTGTATTCCCGCCTGCTGATTAAGCCCGGGCTGTCCGTTCATTTCGTAGAGCTCAATATTGACAGGTCTCTCCCAGTCCTGGTTCAGGTTCCTTATCACGGGATCGCATGAGCCACGAATGCCGTTGGTTCCTGTCACATAAATACCACTCTCATCGCTGAAAAGATGAGCCGGGTCGGTCACCAGAGAGACAACTGGCAGATTGATGGGCTCCTGAATGAAGTAGGTTTGAGTGACAACCTCGCTGGAAGTGCCGTCTGAGCCAATGGCCACGGCTCGCAGAGCACCTGTTTCATTAAGCGAAATTGGTCCGGAATACTGGAACGAGTTTTCATCGGGAACAGCGCCGTTGGTAGAGTAATATATCGACGTCTGGTCATCTGCCGTCAAAGAGATGTGCGCTGGTGTCTGGTAGAAACCACCAGATTGTGAAAATTGAGGTGGGATGGGGGTTTGTAATTGAGCCAGGATCTGAGGCGGAACTGAAAAAAGAAGAAAAAGGATTCCTATTTGTTTAAGCATAGCTTCTCCACTTTGCGGAGCCCGAAGATAATAGATGTGCAGCTCGTAGGATGTTCAATCTTGTTCAAGTTTGTGCTTCATCAACTTTTTCAAGTGCCATCCGAAGGCATAAAATGGCCGAGACAATTGTGAAAGGTGTAAAAATGATCATTTCCCAAAAGCTTGCGGAGACAAGATTGCCGACTGTATTGATGGCAAAAACAAGAACCAGCAGCCAGAGTATGGCAGTGATCACAATAGCGGGAACCTTCACTCGTAAGTAGCCCGCCTTGATGGAGACAATAGCCACTATGAATAGATTAATGAGGATGGAAACGCTTTCAAATTGAATCATGTCCTCGTGGCTGCTCAGCCGCCCGCCCCAGGTAGCTTCGTAAGGAATAGCCCCTGTTATAATTAACAGGTGGCGGACCAAAACCAAGGCCGGTAATGTTATCATGGCTTTCGCCGCAAACTGGAAGTTGAGCTTTCTGATCATCTCCGCATAAGTGCTGTTAAATTTCCTGACTTTTGATCCAGCCATTAATTTTCTTTTCCAGCAGTACCAGCGGGAGACTACCAGTGTTCAATACCTGGTTGTGAAACTCCCTGATGCTGAACTTATCGCCAAGAGAAGCCTCAGCTTTTTTTCTCAACTCCTGAATCTTTAACTGGCCTATTTTGTAGGAAACGGCCTGTCCCGGGGTAGCCATGTACCGCTCAATGGATGCAATGATGGAGGCTTCGGACTCCGCTTCATTGTCGAGCGAATACTGGATCGCTTCTTCCCTCGTCCAGCCTTTGGCATGAATGCCCGTGTCGACAACAAGCCTGATGGCCCGGTGCATTTCCATGCTCAGCATGCCGAAGTACTGATACGGGTCGTCATACAGGCCAAGCTCTTTGCCCAGCGATTCGGCGTACAAAGCCCAGCCTTCTACAAATACACCGAGGCTTTCAGGATGCAGAAATTCAGGCAGGCTGGTGTTTTCCTGCTGAAGAGAAAGCTGGTAGTGATGGCCGGGAACTGCTTCATGCAGAAACAGTGCCTCGTCAGCAAAAATATTGTAGGTCTCCACGTCAGGTATCGGCACATAAAAAGTACCTGGCCTGGTGGCATCTTTGCTGCCTGGCACATACTCTGCACTGGCCGAAGCCTCTCTGAATGCTTCCGTGCGACGAACATTAAATGTAGCTTTGGGCTTCAGATCAAATACCTCCCCCAATCTGGCTTCTACACGTGTCCTTATTGTGTTGAAGCTGGCTATCACCTGCTCAGGTTCGGTGTATGGCATTTGACTTTTGCTGGTTCGCACATGCTCAAAAAAGGCCTTCATGTCGCCTTCAAAGCCGGTAGCGGCTTTGGCTTTCTCCATTTCAGCCAAAATCCTTTGCACCTCACTTTTGCCAAGATCATGGATTTCGTCGGCAGTCATGTTAGTAGTGGTGTGCAGGCGGAGCAAGTAATTATAGGTTGCTGACCCATTGGGTAAAGCACCAAGACCGGATGTCGCTGTTCCCGCAGGTAAATAGGTGTCGATCAGAAAATCCTGCAGCTCTTTGTACTTCGGGGCTAGCTTTCCGGTTATCATTTTATTGTAAGCCGTTGTCAACCTCTCTTTGTCTTCAGGCGAAAAGCTTTCCGGCATCATTCGGATGGGTGCATAATAAAGGTGCTCCCCGAGAGCGGCGTTGATAAAGCCATCCAACTGAGGAATCGTCTTCTCGATAAGCGCTTTCGGAGGTACAATGCCTGTGGCTATTCCCTCTTTCATTTTCACCATGGCGGTATCCAGGAAGGGCAGGTACGCATCGATCCGCCTAAGCCAGTTGTCATAGTCTTGCACGGTGTTAAATGGCTGAACGCTTTGTGCCCCAGCCAGCTGGGAAAAGTAAAGGTGCAGCGACTGGATTTGAAGGATGGGCATTAGTTCAAAGTTGGGCAGGTTGTAGATGGGTGATGCCATGGTCACAATTTTGTTGGTAAGGCCTTCCCGCTTAATGTCACAGTCCCAGGCCATCACCTGCATGCTCATCCATTGCGACGGACTTACCATGGTGGAATCGTATTGATCAAGTGCCTTCAGAAAATTGGTGTAGTTCTCTAAAAGGTCTGCCTGGTAGTCGTCGGCAATGAAGTTGGCTACCTTGTCGTTGTACTCCGATTCACCTGCCTTGGTGGCTTCTATGGGGTTAATGCGCAGCTTGAATTGATTGTAGGCATCGAAGAGGCTGTCGATGGCGGGGTTGGCGCCTTGTGGCTCAGTCGGTTTTGGGCTCGAACAGCTTGCCACGATTAACAATAGGGCGAGAGAACAGGTATAGAAAGATCTCATTGAATAGTTAGTTATTCTGAAGAGTTTTTGGAAGTAAGTTGGTAGTTAGCCCATTGATAGCCCAGGGTTTAAATCCTGGGCTATCAATGGGCGGTAACGGTATTCACCACAAATGGTGCACCTCTTTTTTGATATATGTTTCATAAATTTTGTTCATGGCCGCAATCTGCGTTGGTGTAAGCGGTGGGGTGTCGTAGGTAGACAAATTAGAAATCACCTGCTCTACCTTTGATGCGCCAGGAATGATGCAGCTTACTTCCTCAAAGCCGAGGATCCACCTAAGCGCTACCGGTGCCAGGTTGCTCACGCCGGGAAACAGAGCCTTCAGTTCGTCAACAGCTTTCAGGCCAAGGTCATAGTCAATGCCCGAAAAGGTCTCTCCTTTGTCGAACCTTTCACCATTTCTGTTGAAGTTTCTGTGGTCTCCCGAATCGAAAGTTGTTTTTGCATGGTAGGTGCCGGTAAGTAAGCCGCTGGCCAGTGGTACCCGAACGATGATACCGACATTCTTTCGCCTGGCTTCTTTGAAAAACAGCTCTGAAGGCCGTTGACGAAACAGGTTAAAGATGATCTGCACTGTAGCCACATTGTCGTACTCAATTGCTTTTAATGCCTCTTCTACTTTTTCAACGCTCACTCCCAGGTTAAGAATTTTCCCCTGCTCTTTCAGCCGGTCAAACAGCTCAAATATTTCCGGTCGATAGTAGACCTCAGCAGGAGGACAATGCAGCTGGATCAGATCCAGCGCCTCCAATCTTGTTCGTCTCAGGCTATCTTCCACAAACTTCTGGAGCACTTTAGGTTGATAGCCTTCGCTGGTGTGTGGGCTTATCTGCCTGCCGCATTTGGTGGCTACGAAAATCCGCTCCGGTCGGGAGCGAACTACCCGCCCTACAGCTGTTTCACTCAGGCCATTTTCGTACACATCTGCGGTGTCGATGAAGTTCACTCCTTGATCGATAGCCGTGTTGATGATTTTATCTGCTTCAGCGTCGTTAAAAGACGAGCCCCATTTGCCGCCTACCTGCCAGGTGCCAAGGGAGATTTCTGAGATCTTGAAGTTAGTTTTGCCGAGTTGTCTGTAGTTCATTGGTTGTAGGATTTTTCAGGACAAAGGCAGGGTGCTTAGTGTCCTTTCGATAAATAAAACACAAACACCTCAGAGTAAAAAGGGGAAATATGTAACCGGAGCAACTATTGGTACTATGATTTGGGATCCTCACCATTCCAATGGCCTATTCTTCCGGGGCGGTTTACAAATGGCTACTGCTTGCTTTCGAAGCTTTCAATTTTCAACCATATACTTTTCTACATATGTCACTACTGCTTCAATCTCTTCAGCTGACAATTCCTTCGAAAAAGATCGCATGACCGTGAGTGGGCTTCCTTCTTTGATAATTTCAATCTTTTGCTCTGTTGTAAGCTTTGATAGAGTGAGGTCAGCGGCATGAAAAAGTCCCTTTTTGCCATCGTTACCATGGCATTCTGCACAGATCGAAGAAAAGATAGCTCGTCCTTTTTCAGTATTTGATAGTGTGGCTACTTCAGGATGATCCTTTTCAAATGTGCTCCCGGCTTTTGGAAAAACTGGACTATCAGTGAAGGAGGTATACCCGGCCGCTGCCAGTAACAGGAGACCTAACAAGGAGGCTCCGACATAATTCATGGTAGAAATTCGACTAGCCCAAAACACCAAACCCAACAGCATTATTTTTAACGCATGATAGAGCTCAATCTTGCCAAGGATGATGATGGGATAAAGTCCTGAAACCAAAATGAGCCCGACAAAACAATAGTCAGCAATGCGAAATTTCCTCCGCATATTTGCCTGGTATTCTGGGCTATTAAGCCCAAAAAGTGAGATAGTGAGTCGCAGTAAGAGGTATAGTGCGAAGAGAACAGCTATGCCGGCATGAATCAATACGATGTTATTTTCCATTACCTCAAATTACCTTTTCATCTGGATGGAGTTTTAAATATTATTCGAATTGCGCAGGTTATTATGTGATTTGACTCTAGCCTAATCCAGAACCCGATTTATCTTACGTATAGGCTCTCTGCACAAAGGATAGAAAAGATTGAGTTTGTTACTTTTGAATCAAAAAGCTTGAAGAAAGACGTTTACTTCCACCTCCTTTTCTGGATCACTTACATGGCCATATTCACGTTCGTAGAGGGTGGGTATAACAATAAGTTTGATCAGGCATTCTACATGGAACTCGGCTACCTTCCACTGCGCCTGGTTGTGGTTTATTTAAACTATTTCTGGCTCCTGCCACAGTTTTTACTGAAAAAGAGAATTACTAGTTACCTTTTCTACTCTGTCGCCACTATTCTATTAGCCAGCCTGCTCAATCGACTTTTTTTCTACTGCTATCTGAACGCTATCATTTTTCCGGGTTGGAGCCAGGGCGATTTTTTTCAAGCCTATAAGTTCCTCCAGTCGTCAATGATCATCACATCTCCAATGATCTTTCTGATTGGCTTGGTGGTAATGAAGCGGTGGGTGTCTTCTGAGCGCCGGGCCCAGTTGTTGGAAAGCGAAAAGATAAAAGCGGAATTGGGCTACTTGCGGTCTCAGATCAACCCGCACTTTTTCTTTAACACACTTAATACTTTGTATGGATTGGCACTTAAAAAATCCGATCGAACGCCCGAGGTGGTCATGCAACTGTCTGAGCTTATGAGCTATATTCTTTATGAAGCTGACAAGGAATTGGTGCCTCTATCGAAGGAAATTGATCAGATAGAAAGGTATATTGAGTTAGAGCAGATACGCTATGAGAACAGATTTGAAACGGACATTGAGGTAAACGGAGATGTAGAGCTTTGCCAAATACCACCTCTAATTTTGCTGCCGTTTGTTGAAAACAGCTTTAAACACGGAGTAAATAAAAGCTCAAAAGATGGGTGGATATCAATTCGAATTACGAGTTCTGATGGTGGATTAGAATTTATCATCCAAAACAAAGTATTTGATGAGACTCAGAAAAAAGAGGGAAAGAATGGATTAGGAATCGCCAATGTAAAAAGGAGGCTCAACTTGCTTTATCCGGGAAGTCATACGCTAAGCTGTAAGAAACTCGGTGATATTTTTACAGTTCACATAACTATTCACAAAACGATATGAGACTCAATTGCCTGATAGTTGATGATGAGCCAATCGCTCAGGAAATTTTGGAGCGCTATATTGAGCCATTTGATCAAATCAATCTGGTTGGTAAGTGCCTCAATGCAATTGAAGCAAGTCAGCTGATCCAGCAGCAGGCGGTGGACCTCATATTCCTGGACGTCGAAATGCCTTACCTTGATGGATTGTCGTTTGTAAAGAGTTTAGAGCACCCACCGAAGGTTATCATTACCACGGCAAATAGAGAGTATGCACTTGAAGGCTATGAGTTGAATGTTGTAGACTACTTGTTAAAACCCATTTCTCAAGAGCGATTCCTGAAGGCTGTCAATAGAGTACTTACTAAGCCAACGCACCCCGAAAAATCTCCGTTGTATGTCTACCTGAAAGTCGACATGAAAATGGTCCAGGTTTTTCTTGACGAGATTTTATATATCCAGGGGCTCAGCAATTACGTGCGGGTTTTCTGCGAAAAACGAACGTTGATTACCTATCAGAAGTTAAGCCATCTGGAAGAGATATTACCTGCGGACGTTTTCTTTAGATCACACAGGTCGTACATCGTCAACCTGACTAAGATCAAATCCTACACAAGTCAGGACCTTGAAGTCGGGGAAACGGAAATTCCGGTTGGCGGAAACCACAGAGAAGCACTTATCAGGGTGCTGGCAAAGTTTCAAGCGTAATACCTGACCGCAAAATGACCACTCGCCTTTCTTGTTAAGAGATTTTGGTAGCTATAATAGAGCCGGCGGGTTCGCTAACAGTTAGAGACTTAACCTCATTATTTTCAAACTGGAATGATATTTTCACCGAAGGGGCTCCATTGTATATAAATTCATTGTCACCAGTTTGATAAAGGGCGCCACCAAATTGGCCAATGACTCCCAGCGAAAGCATCTTCCTCATATTTAGCTGTACTGAGAAGCCCTCCTCTTTAGCCTGACCGTATTTATAGTCACCTAAATATTTTGGTTTTTTCTCATCAGGGATATCCTCAAACTTTTGACCATTGGCATTGCCAAGCGATTCCAGGTAGTCGATAAGTTTTTTACAATTATCAACCTCCTGGGCTGTCATCGTTTTTTCCATTCTAAGTCCCGCCGAGGCGTGAGCGAGCAAGCTTATGCCGTGAGGCCCATAGGTTGTTTGAATCCCTGGCGTATAGTCAATCATACTTTTGACGGCCTCGTATGCTCCCAGTGTCGCATAGGTGAAGATATTGGGCCTGGCCCCTTTGCCTAGCAGATACTGTACAATATCACGTCTTCCCACGTGAGAAGCTGCGCCAATGGCAGACTCGAAATCTGCGAACCCCCAGTCAATCGTGGCCCTGGCAAGCTCTGGCCTTTGGTCGACCAATTCCTTCACTCTGTCTAAATCGGAATGCGATTTACCAACGACCTCTGAAACTAATTCATGCTCAATCGATGGGTATGATGCATGCGGCTTACCTGCGATTGACGGTGCTTCAAAAGCTGATGCAGCATGA
This sequence comes from Imperialibacter sp., assembly GCF_040222385.1. Taxonomy (GTDB): domain Bacteria; phylum Bacteroidota; class Bacteroidia; order Cytophagales; family Cyclobacteriaceae; genus Imperialibacter. Next base: position 13,473 of record NZ_JAVKDF010000059.1, on the reverse strand, counting down.
GAGGTAAGGGGCAGGGACAAACCGATGATTCCCATTGCGGAACCTGTCAATACTTTTCTTCTTGAGATTTTATTCATGGCTTTGTGCTTTATTTTTAAGAATCCACTCAGAATGGCCTGCTTCTTCCCAGGCATCTTCTTCCTTAGCTTTATGATAGGTAACGGCCTTCATTTTACCTTCACCCTGGAAGTAATGGATATCACGGGTGAAATAAGATCTGCCGTCAGGAACTGTTGTTTTAAACTGGATGTCCAGGTGTTGTCCTTCAAGGGGAGTAATGAATCCTATGCTTTTTCCGCCCCACGCATTTCGCTGGACAAGAAAAATGTTATTGTTTGCCAGATCAACGAAGTTCCATACCTCCATTAGCTGGCTGGTGTCACCTGCATTGGTAATTCCATAAATATTTCCTGTTACCGACTCACTGTCTGCCCAATTTCTGAAAGACATAAAAAAGGTCTCAAAGTCTTCCGGACTCTTTGTGTTTTTTTCGTTGGTTGATACCCACACGCCGCCGACTACCTTATTCAACAGTTGTTTAAGAGTTGGCCCGTCCTGGGCGTTGGCCTGCCAGGTAAAGTGCATAGTCAATAGTAAGATGAAAGATGCCTTCATTTTAATTTGAGTTTTAGGATGGTTGGGTCGCTTAAAGGCTGGTCAATCGATCCATTCTCGTTGACCTTTTGAAATTGAGCATTTGCCACATAGTAAAATACATCACCCACCAGCACCCCCGTGGTAGGGTGATCCATCCTTGAATCATTCTCCTGAAGTATTTTTTCTCGTACGATAGCACCTTGAGGCACGCTTAAATCAAATTGAGTCACACGATTGAGGTCTGACTGAATCCCGATCAGCGAGTTTTTGTAGACATACAGACCATCGATGCTTTCACGATGGCTGACCTTAATGCTGGTTGCCACAGCCAGGTTTTCTACTTTTCCTGAGGCTAATGAGACCTTTGCAATACCCTCAGAATGAGCAACGAAAAGCGTTTTTCCATCATCGGAGATGTCCATCCCGTTCGGATATTTTATGAGTTCACTTTGAACGTATGGTTCCAATTGATCCTTGTCTCGACCTATTTTGTAGACGGCCTGATCATTGAACATATGACTTGCATACACATCTCCATTTTCATGAATGACCAGGTCGTTGAAAAAATGAACCGCTCCATTCTCCTCCAAAGTATACTTTTTGATGAGCTCGCCAGAGCTAAGGTTAACTCTGAAGATTCCAGCCGGACGGCCCTCTTTGTCGTCCTGCTTATCGTATCCAATAAGGTTTGTACCTCCCGAACTACAGAACCACAATTCATTTCTCTTTGGGTCAATCTTGATCCCAATGACCATCCACTGCCCAAATTGCCCGCCTTCTACAAAAGTGGATTGAGAGCCATCCTTCTCTATTTTGATAATTTTTCCTCGGCGGGTGCTGCCAACATAAAACACGTCCGTGCCAGGGTCGTAAGCAATACTCTCAGGTAGAAGATCATTTTCAGGAATGGTAAAGGCCACCGAACCAGCATTGTCCTGGGCAAAAAGCCCAAAGGAAATTATTGTCCCTATGAAACCAGTCAGGAGTAACGTCTTTCTCATCACTAGAATTTTCTTGATTTTACGGCTTTTGAGAACTAGAGCTTGAAAGACTATCCCTATCAGTTACTTCCTTATCCGAACAAGAAAAAATTTTATGCAAAAACCTGCGTCGGCTAGTTGAAAAACCCAGAGTATAGTGTTTTAGAAACGGTCAAGTCAACACCTTAGGGAAAGATTAGCGCCTCATTCAATCATTCCCCCAATATGCCTCTGCAAAGCGCTTCCCAATTTCCCTTTGCCCGGCGGAATTGAAATGCACGGTGTCTCCTTTGTGGATCAAATCCTGGGTGCCAATCACCGACACATTTTGGTCGGTGGCGGCATATTCACGGATCGCCGTATTCACCATTTGCCAATAATCGTTGTTATTAGAATAGCTTCCCAGCTCTCCCATCAGCACTGGCAATGAGTCGTTTTGCACAATAGACCGGAAAGTGGCCAACAACTGAGGGATTTTGCTCGGATAGGCTTCTATTGACCTTTCGTTGGCGTCGCTTTCTCCCTGGTGCCACAGTATCGCTTTGATCTCTCCATGCTGCTTTCCAATCGCTACCTTTTCTTTGAAGTTAGAAAGTAGCTTCACATTTCGATAAAGCGAATCACCCAGCCATTGCGACATGGAACTGCCACCGACGGCAGTCGGAATAATCATGATGGTGACGTTGTCTGGTACCTTTGGTAGCAGGGTCTTGGCAAACGCCAAGCCGCAGTCAAGACCTACCCTGCTTGGTTCGTAAAAATGCAGTGGCTCTTTGGCTTTGATTACCTTCCCAAGAGAGTCAATAGTAAGTATTCTTGGATTGGTTACCGTATCCTGGGGCTCAACTATACCACGCCCTGCCATATTCGACTGCCCTGCCATGATGAAAACCCAGGTTTGGGGTTTTTGGCTCTGACAGGCAGGTAAGATGGTGATAACGCAGACAAAAAGGAGTAGCCTCAGGTGGGTAACATTCATGGTTGCTCGGTTGTGTTAGACGAAGGTTCAATATACGAAAAGCGCCTGTTCTACACCGACAAGGCTGTGGACAAATGGTAAGCGAGCGATTTTCTTGGTCAATGATTCGAATGAAAAGGATTATCCCTACCTTTGCAGTCCGAAAATGATAGAGGGCAAACCTACTACCTGCTTAACGCCCAGCCATAAATTCCTAATACAATATATTGATTTCATCCCTGGGTGACTATTTCCCGGGTGAGAAGCCATTTACCAAACTTTAATGAAGAAGTATTTTAACCTATTCGACCTCTCCCAAAAGGTCAATTACAAAACTGAAGTTTTATCAGGTCTTACAGTAGCCATGGCTCTTGTGCCAGAGGCAGTGGCTTTTGCTTTAATAGCCGGGTTGTCTCCTCTCACAGGGCTTTACGCAGCATTTGTCATGGGCCTGATTACGTCCATTTTCGGTGGAAGGCCCGGTATGATTTCCGGGGCTACAGGAGCCGTTGCGGTAGTGATTGTTTCGCTGGTGGTGTCGCATGGGGTAGAATACGTTTTTGCCACTGTGATCCTCGCTGGTATTATTCAGCTAGCGGCTGGTTTTCTGCGCCTGGGAAAATTCATGCGCCTGGTGCCACACCCGGTTATTTTTGGTTTTGTGAACGGCCTGGCCATTATCATTTTCATGTCGCAGCTTGATCAGTTTAAAGATGCCTCAGGCCATTGGCTGACCGGCCCATCTTTGTATATTCTGTTAGGTTTTGTGCTGTTAACCATGCTGATCATTTGGGGCTTGCCGAAAATTACAAAGGCTATTCCCGCAGCACTTACGGCTATCCTCGTGGTCTTTGGTATCGTGGCCATCTTTGGTATTGATACTAAAACGGTGGGTGACATAGCCTCTATACAAGGCGGTTTTCCTCCGTTTCACTTGCCCTCGGTTCCCTTTACACTCGAAACGCTGACCATCATTTTTCCCTATGCTGCCATAGTGGCCGGGGTGGGGCTGATCGAAAGCCTCCTTACGCTCAACATCGTTGATGAAATTACCGAAACAAGGGGACGGGGTAACAAAGAGGCGGTAGCTCAGGGCACGGCCAACATCCTGTCGGGTTTGTTTTCTGGCATGGGAGGCTGTGCCATGATTGGCCAAAGCCTTATCAACGTTTCTTCAGGTGCCAGGGCCCGGTTGTCGGGCATTGTGGCTGCCGTGATGCTTTTGGTATTCATCATGTTTGGTGCCGGTCTGGTGGAGAGGCTCCCTATGGCGGCTCTTACCGGTTTGATGATCATGGTGTCAATCGGCACATTTGAGTGGGCCAGTTTGAGAACATTCAATAAAATGCCTAAGTCCGACATCTTCGTGATGGTAATGGTGACGCTCGTGACTGTGTTTCTGCACAATCTCGCCTTGGCGGTGTTGGTTGGTGTCATTATCGCCGCATTGGTCTTTGCCTGGGATAACGCTAAAAGGATCAGAGCAAGAAAAAGCATCGATGCGAATGGCGTAAAACACTATGAAATATATGGGCCACTTTTTTTCGGCTCGGTGTCTGCGTTCAATGAAAAATTTGATGTATCCAATGACCCTGACGAGGTCATTATCGACTTTGCGGAGAGCCGGGTGGTAGACATGTCAGCCATAGAAGCTTTGAATAAGATCACAGAACGTTACCAGAAGGTAGGTAAGAAACTTCACCTGAAACACTTAAGCCCCGACTGCAAACAACTGCTGCAAAATGCTGATCAGCTTATCGATGTGAATGTGATGGAGGATCCCACCTACAAAGTGGCCGTGGATACCATTTGAGATGGAGGCGAAGTGATTGCTACCATTTCACTCGTTGAATGAAATGGTAAACTTAGTCCCCTTATTGACCTCACTTTCGACTTCGATGTTTCCGCCAAGGCTGGTTACATGGCTGTGAACCAAGTAAAGGCCTATGCCTTTACTGTCGCTATGGTTATGAAAACGCTGGTGAAGCCCGAATATCTTTCCTTTTACCTTGTTCATGTCAAACCCAAGCCCGTTGTCTGAAAAGACAAGTTGGTTTGTGTTGTGCGATCTGGTAGTCGAAATAGAGATTACCGGTACCACATCAAGTCTCCGGTACTTGATCGAATTGGTGATCAGGTTCAGGAACACGCTCTCCAGATAGGCCCTGTTGAATTTGATATGTGTTACTTCCGAAAAGTCGATTTCAAACTGAACATTGACATTTTTCGCCAAAGAATTGATAGAATTGACTACGGTACTCAACACTTCCTTCAGGTCAAGTTTTTCGATGGGTGCAGTCTGGCTCTCTTTTTGGCTGAGTATGTTCAGGTAGTCATTCAGCGTTTGATTGAGATTTTCAGTAGCGGCTTTAAGGATAGGAATTAGCTCAAGTGCGACTTTGCTTTGAATATTTGAGTTGTCCAGCAATTCAACTATTGTAAGGAGATTGTTGACGGGGGATCTTAAGTCATGCGAGGTAGTATAATTTAGCTGCTTCAGGTCTTTGTTTGCCTCAGCCAGGTCGGCCAGCAATGCTTCTCTTCCTTCTTCAATCCTTTTTTTGTGGGTAATATTTTTTGCAATGGCATATACCAACTGTTCCGAGTCATAGGGCATAGAATTCCATGAAAGCCAAACTACTTCCCCGCCTTTGGTCACATATCGATTCTCGAAATCCAGCAGGGGCACATTTCTTATGAGGGAGTCCCGATGGACTTTGGTAAGATGTTTGTCTTCTTGGTAGATGAAATCACTGATAGGCTTTTGCAGCAGTTCCTCCTGGCTGTAGCCTAGCAGCTTGCACACGGCAGGGTTCACTCTTTTGAAATAACCGTCGTAGCCAGCAACACAAAGTAAATAGGGTGATAATTCAAAAAAGGGATCTAACTTAAATTTTTGAGCTGTGTTCAGTTCCTTATCCATATTTTGGATCATCATCTCCTGAAATACTATTGATTTTTATAAAGATTTTCAACGGCCATTACCAAAAACATATAATTGGTAGACCCTCCTCCCATTACGTACTCTGTTTGCTGCCAAAAGAAAGGCCATACTTTCAACTCTGGCAGGTCAGGTCGAATCAGGGCCGTGCCGGAGGCCACTCCTCCCGGAATAAATGACCAGTCGGCTCGGTTCACGCCATAAGCAACCGTCACCGATTTGGATCCAACGCCAGAGGCAAAAGACGAGGTGTTGATGCCCGGATGAACGCCCAGCACAAAGTTCAATGAATTGATGAAGAACTCGGGAGTACACAATTCAGGCCAACCTTTGTAGAAGAAATACTGCTCGACTCCAAACCGCTGGATATTCCACCCTGCCCCCCAAATATTGGGTTTGTAAGGTACCCCATACGGTGAGTCGGCTTTTTGCTCGACCTTCAGTTTCGTTTGGTATTCCCCAACAGCCTGGCTAACCGCTTTTAGAAATTTCTTGTCCTTGATGGTCGGCAGCGCATGGCCAACGGCCCATCCGCTGCGGGCAATATCTTTCACAACACCTTCTTGCATGGAAACCAGCGCTTTGCTGTATTTCTCGTCTTGGGTAGCGAGCAAGAGTTCTGACAAGGCAACTATTTTTGCGCTTTCCACTCTCGGGCCGGAAGCAGCACTTTCATATAGCATGCGAGCTGCTTTCAGGGCTTCTTCCGCCAACGCCGGATTGCTTTGTTTCAGCACCCTCGAAGCTGCCGCCAATCCACTGGCCACATAAAGTTCTCTGCGGGGGTTTTCTTCTGTAAACACCCACCGGTCATCCATAACAGCCGATTCCGTCGCAGTTCTTTCACCACTACCCAGTGAGGCATTGTACACCAGGTTGTCCGTCATAGCAGTGGCATCTCCCAGCATCACATATTGCCTCAGGGTAGGGCAAATAATGCCACGGTAGAGCCTGCCCAGCGAACGATAACCTCCCAGTACACTTTCCAGACCATGCTCAATCTGCTGCAAAGCATCGGAAGTACCATCGGGCTGGTGGATTTCCACGATCCTGGTTTCCTGGTCAATCATGGTGGCGTCGTAGTCGAGACCAAACTCTTCAATCATCAGGGCCAGGTTCCAAAGCGTGCCTATTTGTGATTCCACCCGCAGGTCGAAGTCGCCGGCATCGTGCCAGCCGCCTTTGTTAATGCCCGGGACTGGTTGCAGCGGCTCGAATTTGGTCAATGTGGAAGGGCCTTGTATGTAACCGTCGAAATGGTTGGTGTCGACGGGTGCCATCAGCGCATCGTCGAGGTGGCAGTAGTCGTGCCAAACCCTGTATTTTTCGTTCACCCGCATGTGGCACATTTGCACTGGCAGGAAGTACTCCAACACGGGCTGCCAGGCATGGCGTTCATAGGTGTCTGCCCCAATCTTGAAAGCATTGGTTTCAATATCACCATAACTGGCAACATACATGCCCGGCTCTTTGATGTCTGAAAAGTCGAAGGTCAGGTATTTGTAGCGAAGAAAATTCCCCCAGGCTGTTGGTTTACCCGACTTCACAGACTGCCTGCCGTTTTCGGTGAGTTTGAAAAGTGTAAGGTCTGCTATCGTATTGTCTTTTGGATCAAGTTCAATGACTGCCTGCTTGGGCTGGTTGGGGTGGTAGCCAAGCTGCGACACCTGCACCACCGGTTTGTACCGCCAGTTGGGAACCACATTGGGTGTAATTGTCCATTGCAAAGCATTTTGGGAGGAGCCCGCCGGTATGGTTTCTCTTATTATGAACCAGCCGTTGTTATGATTGGCCCGGCCATCCCTTAGCTCCAGCGTGCCTGAATTGGAAGTGAAAGTGATGCGTTGCAGATCAGCTTCAGGGGCCACCACAAGTTTTTTGCCCGAAGCCAACACATTGGTGACATTCTCACCACCTTCTTCGGCCACCGGCCCGTTGGGCTGCTGAGGAAAGATGCCCGTCTGCTGATCGAGTATCCACGATTTGCCAAAAAGGTCGCCTGGAAACAGCTCGAAATTAAAGCCTACTTTGCCAATCCACTCAGCGGGCAGGGGCTCGTCGAGGTGTACCACCACGCTGAAGGTATTTCCCTGCAAGGCTTTCACCTCCACACTGTAGGCAAAGGTTAGGTCGGGGTACAAAATAGGATTGAATCCCTTGCGATTTTTACTGCTATCAGGGTACCAAAGTCTTTGGGAAATAGTGCCTGCTTGCTTGTCGATGTTTAGCTCGCCTCCTTTGGGCACGGGAGACCATTGTCCCGGCGATGCTTCGAGGCGTAGATCGCCATTGGCAGCCACCCGGTTGCCATGTTGGATAATAGTGACGCCTGTTTGGTGGCCATCGGGGTAAATGTCGCTAAAGACAGTAACATTAAGGCCTTGCATGTCGAAGTAGCCTTGCTCGTTAATTTGAAGTTGCTGCTGGGCAAAAGAAACGGAAGTGAAAAGTGTAAGGAAGAATAGTAAGCTTGTTCTAAGCATGGAGCGTTATGAGTTGTAAAACAAATACTAAAGAGTAAAGAATTCACTTTGAGTATTTATGTATCTGGAGATAAAAGTAGGGAAATAAGAAGGAATGCAGCAACCCTTTATATGTAACTACATTTAATATTTTGAAAATTTATCGATTCAGGGATTTAACATCGTTTTTGGGCGTGACCTGACACCTGACTTACCATAGAGAACCACGCTCACCATTTGTAGGTCACAGACGATGCTAGCCCTTTCTCGTTCCACCATGGCCCAAAGCCACAATTCTGATGATTTTGATATTCAACCAGAGGTATTTGAAAAACTGAATGAATGGATTTTGCATCCGGGTTTTTTCCGATTTTGTTATTCTCCGTGTCATGACTTTGTCTGTTTATTCAGGTATCAACCACCAAAAAGGCCTCATTTTAGCTTTGTACAGGAAGGCATAGTGCAGCGTTAACTTAACCCAATGGCCTGCCAGCCCTATGTCACCAAACGTTTTCTGAACATCTCTTCCTCCAGTTTCGCCGTATTTTTTGTAATCGGGAACAATAGGAAACGTGGTGATACTGATACCCATGCCTTGCGTGGCACCATAGCCAGCAGAGGCGATGCAGGCAGCACCCATATTGCCCATTGAGCCTTTGTGAGGCAGGGTAATTTTCCCGTTGTTCACTGATTCAATGATATTGTCGGCCACCAACTTAGCGGTGATGCCCGAAGGCATGCCTGTTCTTGGAGGTGCCGGGAAAATGTCCGTACCGTTTTTGCTTTTCCTTGGTTTGGAGATGGTGTGAGGAGGAGCAAAGGCGATACCTGGCGCAAAAACATTGGGGTAAGAAGGATTCTGGTAAGTTTCCGGCCAGTCCTGTACTGTCCACTCCTCGTAGGGCCTGGGAGTGTAATCGGCATCCACGATCATGAAGCCTTTGAAAAGCTTGTCGGTGATGTCGCTTCCCGCTTTGTCGTAAGCTTTGAAGCCATGACCAGAAAACGCCGGGATCAGCATGGCGAAGTCAAACTCTTCGGTTTTATACTCCCCGTCAAGGTTTTCGTAATGCGCTTTGCCGTCTTCCACTTTGGTGACGCCCGCCCCTGTGATCCAGCGAATGCCTCTGTCTCTGAACACCATTTCCAACATGTCGCTCGACTTCATCACGTCCTTGCCATAGCTCAGCAGCATGCCGTCGATGCCGAAGTCGCCAAGGGCGTATTCGTTCGAAATCCAGGTGACGTCCACCCTGTCTCTAACACCAAACTTGACAAGCTCCTTCTCCACGTTGAGTATGTATTCAAAAGCAGCGCCCTGACAGGTAGCTTTGGCATGGCCGGTCCCGATCAGGATTTTGGCTCTTTCATCAGAGGTTTTCAGCTTCTCGATGAGTGCTCTCAAACCCTCCCAGGCATGCTCTGCATGGTCGTACGTACAAACCGAATAGGCTTTATTGGTGCCGGGGACGAGCCCCTCCGTCATCTCGAAGGCCAGCTTAGGCCCGGTGGCATTGATGAGGTAGTCGTAGGTGACTCTTTCCTGCTGTCCTTTTTTGTCTACAGAAGTGTATTCAACTTTTACAAAAGGCATGCTTTCCTCAGCGTCGCCTTCCGGGTGAAAGGTGACTACTTTGGCTTGCTTGAAGCCTATGCCTTTCTTTTTGTAAAGCGGCGTCAGAGGAAATACAGTGTCTTTGCGGGTCATCCGGCCAATACCCACCCAGATGTTGGAAGGAATCCACTGGTAGTTGCTGTTGGGGGAAACGACCAACACCTCATGCTTCTTTGAGAGCTTGCGCCGCAGGTGCGATGCGGCAGTGTGGCCGGAAATACCGGCGCCAAGTACAACGATCTTTGCCATGTCGGGTATGTTTTACCTAAATGTCGGCAGGGGAGAGAAGGAAGTATGTGACTGTTGTTACACTGCTGGTCGTTTGTTTTTGCTGATCGTTATATTGGATAGCTGCTGTCCTGACCTTGATCCTTGATCTTGGAATTGCTGTTGTTAAGAGATATGTTTATGTAAAGAAGGGGCTCAAAAAAATCCCTTGTTGTATGCTGTGCATCCAGGAAGAAGACGAATGCTCGCCTGATCGAATTTTTGAAAGTATGAATGCAGGGATAAAATCGTATAACGAAAGCCAAGCGGCAGCTGACAAGGAAATCTGCGACTTGCTTGCCACCACAATCGACAGCGTTTTGATTGAGGCCGAAAACAAAATCTGGCATGCCCATCCTGTTTGGTTTTTGGAAGGCAATCCGATTGTGGGGTACAGCAAGCAAAAGAAGGGGATGCGCCTGATGTTTTGGAGTGGAGCTGATTTTGAAGAAGAGGATTTAGCTGTTAGAGGTGAGAAGTTCAAAGACGCTTCTATTTTTTACAATTCTGCTGAAGAAATTGACGTGACTAAATTGCAGCAATGGCTCGGAAAGTCAAGAGAAACTCAGTGGGACTATAAAAACATTGTCAAGCGAAAAGGTAAGCTGGAGCGGTTGAGGTGATAACTTGAAAATTTTAATAATATGAAACTAGGTGCATTCTCAGTTAGTCTTAGTGTCAAGGACCTAAAGGCTTCAAAACAGTTTTATGAAAAACTCGGATTTACCGTCTTGGGAGGCGGTATGGATAAAAACTACCTCATCATGAAAAATGAGAATGCACTGATCGGGCTGTTTCAGGGCATGTTTGAAGGCAATATTATGACATTTAACCCAGGTTGGGACGAAAATGGAAAAGACATAGCAAGCTTCGATGACATTAGAGAAATTCAGCAACACCTGAAAGGTGAGGGCATTGAAACGGGGAAGGAAATTGACCCCAAAACGTCCGGCCCGGCCAGCATGATGATAACCGATCCCGATGGCAATGTGATTTTGATTGACCAGCATCGGTAGTGCATTGCCCATGTTGCGGAAAACAATTCAGAGGTGAAAGCTAGTACGGCGCCTGAACGCCTGGGGGTTTCTCCTAAGTTCTCTAGGGTGTCTCGATCCACGAGGTAGGACGTCCTCACCCTAAAACGACCCAGCTTCAGCCCAGAAATTTCCCAGAAATCGATACCTTCATAACCAGATAGAAGGGAGCATGTGCTTGCGGCAATAATTAGAAGAGAATGGGAAAGAGATTAGATGCTATCACGCCTGAATTGAAAGCATTCATTGAGGATCAAAAAATATTTTTTGTGGGAACGGCGGCAGATGATGGCAGGGTAAACATCTCACCCAAAGGCACTGACGCCTTTCGGGTGCTGGATGGTAATAAAATTATTTGGCTCAACTTGACAGGCAGTGGAAACGAAACCGCAGCTCATCTAATAAAGAATGATCGAATGACCGTGATGTTCTGCGCATTTGAAGGGAAACCGATGATTTTGAGACTTTATGGAACTGCCAAAATCTATCACAAGCGAGATAGTGAATTTCAGGGATATATTGGCCGGTTTCCTGAAAACACAGGCTCCAGACAAATCATCGAAATGCATGTCGATTTGGTGCAAACATCCTGCGGGTTTGCCGTGCCCTATATGGATTTCAAAGAGGAGCGTACCATTTTGAACGACTGGTCGGCAAAGCAAGGGACTGAGGGAATTGAAGACTACTGGAAGAATCGAAACACGGAGAGTATTGATGGATTTGAGACAGGGATACTTACCGATTAACACCACTGCTCCACTGGATTTGTAATTGCTAAGCGAGAAACCCGAAGGCATATCGTAGGATCTCTGATCTGGTTTTTCTAGTTAGTGAGCCGTCCCACGATAATTCTCTACTTTTACCTCCAAACCTTTAAAACCAAACATGAACCTGATCAAAATGAAAAAGCACATATCCTTAGCACTACTAGCGGCGCTCGCAGCCTGTAGCCCTGAAACAAAACAAGACGCCAACCCAGCCACAGTAGAGCAATCCACCATCGGTCAGCACATCGGTCAGCTGGCCTCAGATGAATTTCTGGGAAGGATGCCTTTTACCGAAGGAGAAACCAAAACCGTCAATTATCTGAAAGACGAGTTTGCCAAGCTCGGCTTGCAGTCGGGCAATGGCGATAGCTATTTTCAGGACGTGCCCATGGTGGAAATCACAGGCACGCCTTCAGAAAAAATGGTTATTAGCGGCCAGGGTAAAACTATGGAGCTGGGCTTTATGAATGATTTTGTGGCACTCACACTTAGGCCCACCCCCGAGGTAAGCCTGGAAAATTCAGAGCTGGTATTTGCTGGCTACGGCATTGTGGCACCCGAGTATGGCTGGAACGACTACGAGGGCATCGACTGGGCAGGCAAAACGGCCGTTGTGCTGGTCAACGATCCTGGGTTCAAGTCGGGAGATTCGACTTTTTTCAAAGGCGATGAAATGACCTATTATGGCCGCTGGACCTACAAATACGAAGAAGCAGGTCGACAAGGTGCTGCAGGAGTGATCATTATCCATGAAACCGAGAAGGCCTCTTACGGCTGGAATGTGATACAGTCGGGCTGGACAGGCCCACAGCTTAACCTGGAGAGCGACCGGCCAGTGGCCGATGTGCAGGCATGGATTTCCACCAAGGCAGCCGACGAACTATTTGCCGCCACCAACCTGGAGAACAAAGACTACAACCAAATGGCCAGAACAAAAGGCTTCAAGCCTGTTCCGCTGGGTTTCACGGCTTCAGTGAAGGTCACTAACAGCATCAAAAGAGACATGTCGAAAAACGTGGTCGCACTGCTGCCAGGCACTGACCAAAAGGATGAGTACATCATCTATTCTGGCCACTGGGACCATTTTGGTGTAGGTCGCCCCATCGATGGCGATTCTATTTATAATGGCGCCGTCGACAATGCCTCGGGAACTGCTTGTTTGCTGGCCATTGCTGAGGCATTCAAAAAAGAGGCTCCTGCGAAGAGGTCGATTGTGTTCATAGCCGTGACTGGTGAAGAACAGGGCTTACTTGGATCTGCTTATTACTCTGAGCATCCCATTTATGATCCGGAGAAGACGGTGGCCAATATCAATATGGATGCCCTTTCCAGCCCCGGGCGGATGAAAGACCTGACCATTACCGGTTTCGGGCATTCCGAAATGGATGAGTACGCAACTGCCGCCGCTGAAAAGCAAGGGCGCTATGTGATCCCGGATCCCAATAAAGAAAAAGGCTACTTTTTCCGCTCCGACCACTTCAATTTTGCCAAAATAGGGATTCCAGCCTTGTATGCATCGGGCACTTATGAAGGTTTTGACTATAGCATAGAACAGATCAAAGAAATGGCTGACCACTATGAGACCTACCTATACCACCAGCCAACAGATGAGTATGATCCAGCAACGACCAATTTGACTGGCGTGCAATTTGATGCCCAGCTGATGTATGAGGTAGGGCTGAAGCTGGCGAACGAAGACTACTTCCCTAAGTGGTATGAGGGAAGTGAGTTCAAGGCTGCGAGGAAGAGAGAATAGTGGTAATGTTGTCGTTGTCAAAATTTTGTTAAAAAATTATAAAGACAAAGCCAGCAATTGTAAATAAATTTCAAATAAATATAAAAAGACCCCATT
>NZ_JAVKDF010000058.1:0-469 GCF_040222385.1 Imperialibacter sp. | reverse complement strand
GGTTATGGTCAAAGTTCCATCAGACGTGTTGATATCGTAATTATCATCGCTTCCAGCAGTCACGGTGATGGGGTAGGTGCCAACGTTGCTGGCAGTACTGGCTTCTGTAGTGGCAGCTGGAGGAGCAGCCAGCACATTGAGATCTTCTCCATTAACAAACCCAGTAACCTCGACAGATAAGGCAGGGTTGGGCTCTCCATACTCACGGCTTTGGTCGGGGGCTGAAGCTGAAAGTGTAGCCTTATTGACCGTCAAGGTACCCGACACGTTGGAGAGGGTGTAATTGTCGTCACTTCCGGTAGAAAGGGAGATTGGGTATTCGCCTGCTGCACTTGCGCTTGTGGCGGTTGTTGATGGGGAAGGTGCTGTTGTTAATACTGTTTCTTCATCCTCATTCTTAAACCCTGAGTAAACTACCTCCAGTGTTGGATTTTCCTCTCCGTAGGTTTTCATTTTGTCGACAGCAGTT
>NZ_JAVKDF010000057.1:0-164614 GCF_040222385.1 Imperialibacter sp. | reverse complement strand
TGGATAGCATTCTGTATGAACAACAACCCATGGACGATACCGGAAAGTATAGCCCTTAGTTTGATAGATGTTGTGGGCATCTAGTCGATTCTCCATATCGGACGAGTAGCCGATATAAATCTTATTGAACTTGGCGCTATGTAGGGCGTAGACTGTAAACAAGACGAAAAAGTAAAAGCAGCCTTTTGAGCTGCTTTCTTACTGTAGCGGGGAGCAGGATCGAACTGCCGACCTCAGGGTTATGAATCCTGCGCTCTAACCATCTGAGCTACCCCGCCAAATCAATTACTTCAAATATCTTTTTCGCAGTATCAAACTGCTGTCCGATAGCTAGCGGATATGAATCCTGCGCTCTATCCCGGCCGGGTAGGTCATCTGAGCTACCCCGCCATATCAATTACTTCAAATATCTTCTTTGCAGTGTCGAACTGTCGTCCGCTAGCTAGCGGATATGAATCCTGCGCTCTATCCCGGCCGGGTAGTCCCGATAAACATCGGGATGAGTCACTCCAGCACCAATCTCCCAAAAATGGGAGTGCAAATGTATGAAGATTGTTTTCTAATTGCCAACCTTAACCTTCAACTTTTATTGGGGAAGAACATATAGACAGGAGTGAAAGAGCCTCCCGTTGGCTCGAATCGCAGTACTTAAGCAGCCCATTTGACTATTAAAAAATAAATTATGTTCACATCAATTTTATTTTTAATACATTAAGGCACTTTTGAAGAAGTTCGATATGGGTAACTACAAGTATATAGCAGAGTTTGAATTCCGGGCATCGAAAAAAATGCTTTTTCCATATGTGAGTTCAGCAAGTGGGTTGGCGCAGTGGTTTGCCGACGATGTAAACATCAATGAGGACAAGGACTACATATTCATTTGGGACGGAGAGAAAAACAAAGCTAAGATGACCTCACACCGGGCCAATAGCCTTGTAAAGTTCGTTTTTGAGGGCACGGAAGAGAATGACGACCCCAATTACGTGGAGATGAAGCTCGAAGAAAACGAAATGACGCAGTCGACCTACCTTAAGATCACAGATTATTCTGATATGGATGACCTTGAGGAATTGGAAGATTTATGGGAGTCAATGATCCATACGCTAAAAGAAATAGTCGGTGGTTAAGGAATACTTTTTGCCTACTTTTGCGGTTAGTTAACGGGTGCTGCTTGCACCTTAATCTGCTAAGCACTTTTCCGCAGGCATGAAGAAACTTGATAAACTCATATTAAAATCATTTTTCGGCCCTTTTTTCCTCACCTTTTTGGTTGTGGTGTTCATCTTGCTTGTGCAATACATGCTCAAATACTTCGACGATTTCGTGGGAAAGGATCTTGGATTTAGCGTTTTTGCCGAGCTTATCTTTTACTTCAGCATCAATATGTCACAGGTGGCTTTGCCGTTAGCCATTCTGCTGTCGTCCCTCATGACTTTTGGAAACCTGGGAGAGCACTTCGAGCTAACCGCCATCAAGTCAGCAGGTATTTCCCTGGTCCGAACGCTCAGACCGCTTTTTATCGCTGTCTTATTTTTAGTGGTTTTGGCCTTTATGAACAACAACTTTATTGTGCCTGAAGCCAATATCAATGCCTACAGCCTGCTTTATGACATCAGGCAAAAAAAGCCATCGCTGGACATACGGGAAGGCCAGTTTTACAATGGCATTCCCAACTATAGCATCAAAGTCAATCAGAAATTCCCTGATGGTGTGTCGATGAAAGACGTGATTATTTACGATCACACCAGAGAAATGGGCAACAATAGCGTTACTGTGGCCGACTCATGCAGAATGTACACCATTCTCAATGATCGCTACCTCGTTTTTGAACTCTATGATGGTAATTCTTACCAGGAGTCACGCCAAAATGAGTTTAACCGGACAGCCAGCTTTGGAGGAGTGAACGACCTGGCAAGGAACGAGTTCAGCGAAATGAAGATGGTATTAAGCCTGGCGTCTTTTGACCTCAATCGAACAAAGCAGGAACTTTTTGCTGGCAACAGACTCATGAAAGACATGGGCGAGCTTGCCCATGATATTGACTCTATGCAGGGTGTAGTCACCGACGTTAGAGTTAATCTGCTCAACAATGCGGATGGAATGTACGACTACCACCTAAAGGAAAGAAGACAAAGGAGAATTGACTCCATAAGAGCTGTCACAAGCAAGGAAAGAGAAGCTGTGGCGGTGTCGCAGGGGGAGGTCAAAATCACTGTAGAAGACAGTATTTTATCTCCAAACGCAGAGAATATCCCGGCTGGCACCCGCATTGCGAGGGAGTCTGCTGTTGAAGCTTTGGCGAAGAGGCAGGCCAAAATTGAGGAGCAGACGAAGGCGGATAGTATTAGAGCGGCTAAGGAAGCGGTGATAAAAAGAAAAAAGGCAGCCAGAGATACGATCACTTTCGAAAAATATTTTGCCGACAATAGCAGGAGAACCCGGGCAGTGAATGACGCCTTGGTAAAGGCCAGGTACATTAAGACTAACCTTGCCAATCAGGCTACCAGAATTGAAAACCTCAACTCGGAGATATATCGCCACATTATCGAAAAGCACAAAAAGGTGGCTCTGGCCTTTAGCTGCCTGGTCATGTTTTTTATAGGAGCACCATTAGGCTCCATCATCAAAAAAGGAGGTTTTGGTTTGCCAGTGATTTTGTCCATAGGGTTTTTCATTATATTCTACGTAGTGAGCATCATGAGCGAAAAGTACGCCAGGGAGGGCTTGCTCGACGGCGCTGTTGCCGCCTGGATGCCCAATATGATACTGATGCCCTTCGGCGTTTTTTTCCTGCGACAGGCCCGCAACGACTCACGGCTTTTTGATGCGGATGTTTACATTATTTTCATTGATCGACTAAAGAAAAAATGGGCCTCTTTCGTGCAGAGGAAAAGCCCGGCTCCAACAACCGAAAAAGCCTTGTCAGATCAATCAGAAGGAGAATAAACCTGTCAGGATATTTTATACAGAGTTTTGTATTTCAATAAGCTTCTCTCTACCTTTGCACATTAATTTCAATTCATATAATTTATTTTAGCTAAGCATGTATTTATCAACAGACAAGAAGCAAGAGCTCTTCGAGAATCATGGTCGGTTAAAATCTAAGACAGATACCGGTTCACCGGAGTCTCAGATTTCGTTATTCACCTTCCGCATCAATCACCTTACAGAACACCTCAAAATCAACAAGAAGGATCACTCTTCTCGTTTGGGGCTGTTGAAGCTGGTAGGTAAAAGAAGAAGATTATTGGATTACCTGGTTAAGGTAGACATTACGAGGTATAGAGCAATTGTAGCTGAACTGAATCTCAGAAAGTAAAAAGTTCAGGGAGGGGATTCATAAAACGGATTCCCTCTTTTTATTTTCCCCTTATCTGAAACAATCGAAATTAAAATTTGATTTACTTTTTATACGTTAACTAATATTTATGTATCCAAGCGTCATTACAAAAACCATAACCCTTGCTGACGG
This sequence comes from Imperialibacter sp., assembly GCF_040222385.1. GTDB lineage: Bacteria > Bacteroidota > Bacteroidia > Cytophagales > Cyclobacteriaceae > Imperialibacter. The sequence continues at coordinate 161,142 of NZ_JAVKDF010000057.1, read as the reverse complement.
CAGAGAGATTACAATTGAGACTGGAAAATTAGCTAAGCAAGCGGATGGTTCAGTGGTGGTCAAAATGGGCAACACAATGCTACTGGCCACAGTAGTTTCCAACAAAGACGCAAAAGAAGGAGTGGATTTCCTTCCGATGTCTGTAGACTACCAGGAGAAATTTGCAGCAGCAGGTAAAATCCCTGGCGGCTTTCTAAAAAGAGAAGGTAGACTGTCAGACTACGAAATACTCATTTCAAGACTTGTAGACAGGGCCATTCGTCCACTTTTCCCTGACGATTACCACGCAGAAACGCAGATCGCCATTTCATTGATCTCGGCGGGTGACGATGTAATGCCCGATGCTTTGGCCGCTCTTGCCGCCTCATCGGCGCTGGCTGTTTCCGATATACCCTTTGGTGGACCAATCTCTGAAGTGAGAGTTGCCAAAATTGACGGTCAGTATGTGGTTAGTCCCACTGCGGCGCAAGCTAAGACTGCTACACTCGACCTTGTTGTCGCCGCATCTTACGACAATATTCTGATGGTCGAAGGGGAATCGAAAGAAGTATCTGAGGCAGAAATGCTTGAAGCATTAAAAATTGCTCACGACACAATCAAAATACATTGCCAGGTGCAGAAGGAGCTGGAAGCAGCTGCTGGCAAAACTGTGAAGCGCACCTACAATCACGAGAACAACGATGAGACTTTAAAAAAGGACATGCACGACAAACTTTATGACAAATGTTATAAAGTTGCTGCCAAGCAGATGCCCTCTAAGTCTGATCGCAAAGAGCAGTTCGCCGCCATCGTGGATGAGTATGTGGAGGCTTTCACCGACGAACAAAAAGAAGCTATTGACAAGGACCTTATCAAAAGATACTACCACGATATTGAGAAGGAAGCCGTTCGTAACTTCGTTCTCGACTCAAGAAAACGTCTTGATGGACGTAACCTTGATGAAATAAGATATATCTGGAGTGAGGTAAACTACCTTCCCGGAGCCCATGGTTCAGCTATTTTCACAAGAGGCGAAACGCAGGCTCTTGCGTCCGTCACTCTTGGTACAAAGCTGGATGAGCAGATGATTGATTCTGCTTTGATGAAAGGGTTCAATAAGTTTATCCTTCATTACAACTTCCCGGCATTTTCAACTGGTGAAGTAAAGCCTAACAGAGGTCCTGGACGTAGAGAAGTTGGTCACGGTAACCTGGCCATGAGGGCGCTTAAGCAGGTTTTGCCGCCTGAAGAAGAAAACCCTTACACTATTCGTATTGTGTCTGACGTTCTGGAATCAAACGGTTCTTCGTCAATGGCGACCGTTTGTGCAGGCACACTGGCACTGATGGACGCTGGTATTAAAATCAAAGCGCCCGTTACAGGCATCGCTATGGGGATGATCTCTGACAGCAAGACTGGCAAATACGCCATTCTTTCCGACATCCTTGGTGACGAGGATCACCTGGGAGACATGGACTTCAAAGTGACCGGAACCCGCAAAGGGATCACTGCCTGCCAGATGGATATCAAGGTAGACGGACTTTCTTATCAGGTGCTTGAAGAGGCACTTAATCAGGCAAAGGCTGGTCGTTTGCATATAATGGATGAAATCGAGAAAACTTTGTCGACTCCAAATGCAGATTTGAAACCTCATGCGCCAAGATCCGTGAAGATCAATATCGAACGGGAAATGATCGGTGCGGTGATCGGGCCTGGTGGAAAAATTGTTCAGGAAATTCAGAAGGAAACAGGAGCTACCGTTATCATCGAAGAAATTGCTACTGGAGGCGTTGTGAGCATTTTCGCCAATGATCAGGAGTCGATGGACAAGGCTGTGAAGCGTGTAAACGCTATTGTCGCCGTGCCGGTGGTTGGTGAAGTTTACGACGGAAAAGTGAAGTCAATTATGCCATTTGGTGCGTTTGTAGAGTTTATGCCGGGCAAAGATGGCCTTCTACATATCTCTGAAATCAAGTGGGAGAAAATTGAAAAACTAGACGGTATTCTCGAGGTAGGTGAGGAAATAAAAGTAAAATTGACTGAAGTAGATAAGAAAACCGGTAAATATAGACTGTCAAGAAAGGTTTTGATACCTCGGCCTGAGCGAAACCAGGAAACAAGCAACTAACATTTGTCAAAAAAAAAGCGGGAACATTAGAGAAAGGAACTTTACCTTTTTATATTATTGTTTAGTCTATTAGGCTTTAAAAAGTCAGATATTGAATGAGACAGTTAAAGATAAGTAAGCAGATCACCAATCGGGAGAGTCAGTCGCTTGACAAGTATCTCCAGGAAATAGGTAAAGTAGACCTGCTTACCCCCGATGAAGAAGTAACACTAGCTAAACGGATAAGAGAAGGAGACCAAATGGCTTTGGAGAAACTGACCAAAGCCAACCTTCGATTTGTGGTGTCAGTAGCCAAACAATACCAAAACCAGGGACTTTCGCTGGGTGATTTGATTAACGAAGGAAACCTGGGACTTATCAAGGCTGCCCAAAGATTTGACGAAACGAGAGGTTTTAAGTTTATCTCTTATGCGGTTTGGTGGATTCGGCAGTCGATTCTTCAGGCATTGGCCGAGCAGTCAAGGATTGTACGCCTCCCCTTGAACAGGGTTGGATCGTTGAATAAGATTTCTAAGACCTTTTCTGAGCTTGAGCAAAAATACGAGCGTGAGCCATCTCCGGATGAACTTGCCGAAGTATTGGAGGTATCTACCAGTGAGGTTGTGGACACCATGAAAATTTCCGGTCGTCACGTATCGATGGATGCGCCGTTTGTTCAGGGCGAAGAGAACAGCTTGCTGGATGTGCTGGAAAACGACATGGAGGAGACTCCTGATTCAGGCCTTATCAACGACTCCCTTCGCAAAGAAGTACAGAGAGCGCTTTCTACGCTTACAACCAGAGAGGCAGATGTTATTTCCCTTTATTTTGGACTCAATGGTGAGCATGCCATGACGCTGGAGGAAATAGGCGAGAAGTTCAATCTGACCAGGGAAAGAGTTCGTCAGATCAAGGAGAAAGCCATTAGAAGACTGAGGCATACATCCCGCAGTAAGGCCCTTAAGCCGTACCTCGGGTAGTAAGCTCAGAAAAATTAGCAAAGGTCTCAAAGGAGACCTTTTTTCGTTAACGCCAAATGATCTTTTGCGTTTAAATTGGTGTTACAGTTGATAGCAAATAATATTTCGAGATGACAAAAGAAGAAGTTAAAGTTTTGATTATTGGTTCAGGCCCAGCAGGATACACTGCAGCTATATACGCTGCCCGTGCTGGTCTGAAGCCGGTTTTGTATACTGGCGGCCAGCCAGGCGGTCAGTTAACGATTACAACTGACGTAGAGAACTACCCGGGATATCCTGATGGGATCATGGGCCCCCAGATGATGACAGACTTTCAAAAGCAGGCTGAGCGATTTGGAACTGAGATTCGCTATGGACTCGCTACGTCTGTAGACTTTTCTTCGTATCCACACAAGGTAATTGTAGATGAAACACATGAGATAACCGCCGAAGCAGTGATTGTATCAACTGGTGCGTCAGCCAAGTGGTTGAACCTCCCGTCAGAGCAGAGACTGAACGGTCATGGTGTGTCTGCCTGCGCAGTCTGTGATGGCTTCTTTTTCCGTGGCCAGGACGTAGCAATTGTGGGGGCCGGAGACACAGCTGCTGAAGAGGCCAGCTACCTTTCGAAGATATGTAGCAAGGTGTATATGATCGTGCGAAGAGATGAGATGCGGGCTTCTGTGATCATGCAGCAGAGGGTTAAAAATGCCAAAAACATAGAAATTCTCTGGAATACGGAAACAGAGGAAGTGCTTGGTGATAAGGAAGTAACTGGTGTGAGAGTGGTAAATACTCAAACAGGAGAGAAGACTGAGCTTAAAGTCGGAGGATTTTTTGTGGCTATTGGACATAAACCCAATACGGACATTTTTAAGGAATGGCTTGATATGGACGAAAATGGTTATATAAAGACAGTTCCAGGCTCATCCAGAACGAACATAGAGGGCGTTTTTGTAACCGGAGATGCTCAGGACCATATCTACAGACAGGCCGTGACGGCAGCCGGTAGTGGATGTATGGGCGCATTGGATGCAGAAAGATTTTTGGCGGAGAAAGAATTGGCCGTATCTTAGCAGCCATGATTAAGAAAAGTTTACTACTAGCGGCCTGGGTAGTAATATTATTAGCTTTTGAATCACGAGCGCAGGAAAGCAAATCGTGGGTCAAAAGCTTTTTCTCTTTTAAGAAAAGAGAAGCCCCGGCTCCAATACCTTCTCCACCACTGATTTTGTTTGCTGATAACATCTTTAAGGTGGATTTTGATTTTCTGGACAGCATGATGATAGCGGAGGCGGAAGCAATGGCGCCACCCGCTGAAGGAGGTCCCGCCACCCCTCCATTGGTACTTTCCTATGGCCATGAAGTGGCTGTTTCTGACAAGCTATCACTCGACTCGGTATGGCTTTCTGCTGAAGACTACTACAATATTTGGGACTCACAGAGAGTCAACCCTTACAAATTCAACGGCCTGGATTACAAAGACACTACTGAGCTGACATTGTTTTACCCGGAGGTAGGGTTGGTTTGGGAAAATCCCTTGAAGAAGTCGGTGATTACGTCTGACTTCGGCTTGCGCAGGTATCGCTGGCATTATGGAGTGGATTTGAGACTTACTACAGGCGACTCTGTGAAAGTCGCTTTTGATGGCGTAGTGCGAATGGCCAACTACGATAGGCCTGGCTACGGCAACTATGTACTTGTGAGGCACTATAATGGTGTGGAAACCCTCTACGGGCATTTGTCCAAGCGCCTGGTGAATGTCGGAGACGAAATCAAAGCTGGAGATTTGGTAGGCTGGGGCGGAAGTACCGGAAGAAGCAGCGGTCCACACCTTCACTTTGAGGTGAGGTACCAGGGCAATGCCATCGACCCCAAAGAGTTTTTTGATTTTGACACAAATTGTCTGATAGACCAGAAGTATACACTCACGAAAGCATCTTTCGCCTATCTTGAGGAGGCCAACAAGGTGATCGTACACCGGGTGAGGAGTGGTGACACGCTTAGTGGCATCGGCAGCAGGTATGGCGTCTCAGTGACGAAGCTTTGCAGGCTCAATGGCATTTCCCGGAACTCGGTGATACGGGTAGGTCAGCGACTTCGGATTAACTAAATGAAACTCGACATACTTGTCTTTACGGCGCATCCCGACGACGCCGAACTTGCTTGTGCAGGAACGCTTATTTCTCACGTTGAGATGGGGAAAAAAGTCGGCATTGTTGACCTTACCAGAGGGGAGCTTGGCACAAGGGGCACACCCGAACTAAGAGCCGCTGAAGCCGCTGAAGCAAGTAAAGTGATGGGTATTCATATCAGGGAGAACCTGGGGTTTCGTGATGGGTTTTTTACCGTAGACGAGCTCCATAAGCTTGAGGTGGTGAAGATGATACGGAAATACCAACCGGAAGTCATTTTAGCAAACGCCATTCGTGACCGCCATCCTGATCATGGCAGGGCCTCCAGCCTGGTATCTGAAGCAAGCTTTGTATCGGGTCTTAGAATGGTGGAAACCCGTATTGATGGCAACCCTCAGCAACCGTGGAGGGCAAAAAATATATATCACTATATCCAAAGCAACTTTATTATGCCCGATTTTATTGTCGATGTATCGGCTGCTTGGGAAAAGAAAATGCTTGCGATCAGGTGCTTTAAATCACAATTTTACGACCCTGCCAGCAAAGAGCCGAGCACATTCATTTCGTCTCCGGACTTTATGAAGATGCTTGAAAGCAGGGGGAAAGAGCTCGGGCACTCAATTGGGGCTGCCTATGGGGAAGGTTTTACAGTTGAGCGCCACTTGGGAGTGAAAGACCTGTTTCATTTACAATAGTAAGTCGCTTTTAGCCTCCATCAGGGGGAAAGGCGCTCGGTTCCCCAGGAGCCGTCTGCACCTTTTTTGAAGACTATCCTGTCGTGCAGCCTGCTCGGGCGACCTTGCCAAAATTCAATCAACGCCGGCACCAGTCCATAACCACCCCAGTAGTCAGGTTTTGGTATTTCTGCCAGTCCACTAAATTTCATTTTGAAATCTTCTGTCTTCTTTTCCAAAAATGCCCGGTCGGGTATCGACTCGCTCTGCAAGCTTACCCAGGCGCCTATTTGGCTACCTAAAGGCCTTGAGTGATAATACCTGGACGACACTGCCTCGGTTAGCTTCGTTACCCTACCCTCAATACGCACCTGTCGCTCAAGGTCGGCCCAAAAAAACGTCAGAGATGCTCGGTTGTTTTGCGTAAGCTCTCTGCCCTTGTGGCTTTCGTAGTTAGTGAAGAATTGAAAAGCGCCATCTTCCAGCCCTTTCAGAAGCACGATTCTCCCATGTGGCTGTCCATCAGCAGAAACTGTGGACAAGGTCATGGCGTTCGGTTCTTTCACTTTTACATCAAGTGCTTCCTGAAACCACTTGTTGAATTGCAGCAGCGGGTCTTTCTCTACTGCCTCTTCGTTCAAAACTTGCCTGGAATATTCTTCTCTCAAATCTGCGATATTCATTGCTTCAGTATTTTTCAAATCCGACTCAAATTTATAAATAGCCCTTACAATTTGGCTATTATTATGTTATATATGCAATGTGGTCAAGCAGCTAAGTAAGGCAACAACGAGCATTAGTTGTTTTCAATTTGAACAGTTCTTGGGTGTACAGGTGGCACTTGTTGTCTTTTAAACAAAGGAGTAGTCAAAAGGACTTTGAATAAACCGAATGGAACATTTCGACGCATTTAAAAGGGTGAATCCCAATAAAGGAGACTTACTTATCTCAGAGCCCTACCTCTCAGATCCAAATTTTGAGAGATCGGTGATCTTACTTTGTGAGCACGATGTAAGTGGTTCAATTGGTTTCGTTCTTAACAGGCTTTCGGAGCTGTCATTGGCAGAGGTGATTGAGGGTGCGCCTGACGATGAAATTCCGCTGTTTATTGGAGGGCCAGTTCAGCAGGATACGCTTCATTTTGTGCATTGCTCGCCACATTTGATGGAGGAGGGACGAGAAATTGCCAGAGGAATTTATTGGGGAGGTGATTTTGAGAAGTTGATGGAATTGATGAGTGCGGGGTTGGTTACTGCTGATGAGGTAAGGTTTTTCATTGGCTATTCAGGGTGGGGAGCAGGGCAGCTTTCGGAAGAGTTGGACACCAATAGCTGGATTGTAAATAAGAAAACAGCCCTGCAGTATATTTTTGAGTATTCACACGAAGAACTCTGGAGGCAGGTGCTCAAAGACATGGGCGGAAAATTCAGAGCATTTTCTAATTTCCCTGCGGATCCAAGGCTTAATTAGACCTGCCAGAGGATTGCAATATGAAGAGCCAAAATTGGCCGGAGGAATAAAATCTCGTTTAAACCATATCTACAACATAGTTTTGTCCAAATCCAATTGTCAATGCAATAAAATCAAATATTAGACACATGAATTAATATTATTAAATTGCAGAGACTATAGAACCTGATCAAGGAGCGCACGATGAACAATGAGAAAGAAGTGTCTGAAGGTGATGAGAAGTTGAGCAACGCTGCTCCAAAGGAAGTGACTTCCGATGATAGCGTTACCAGCAACGACTCTCAACCATCGGTAGATGTCCGTGATGAAGACGGAAAGAAAAAACCAGAAGCTGAAACCCCTGCCGCCGAAGTACCCGCAGTACCTGATGAAGCTGAGCAACCTCCAGCAGAAGTTGTTGCTGAGGCTACACCAGCATCGGTTAGCGCTGATGAAGCTGTGGTACCTGAAGCGGAAGAAAGCCAGTTGAAGTCCGAAGTTGCCTCTGTAGAAGAAATGAAGTCGGAGGAAACCGCAAAGGATGCGACGGAGGCCGAAGAACCGGCGCAAGTGGAGGCAGGAACACAAAGCAAAGAGCCAACGCCTGAATCAAAACAGGAAGCTGTTGCTGGCGAAGAAGCCTCTGATGACAAAAAAGAGAAGAAAGAAGAGCCTAAGGTAGTAGCCGAGGCGGCTGATGCTTCAGGCGATGACGAGGCGGAAGAGGAGGAAGACAACGAGGAGCATGAAGAAGCTGAGGATTATAGCCATTATTCGCCTGAGCAGCTTGTAGACAAGTTTACCGAGGTACTTCACTGGGACGACGTGCGCAAGGCAGATCGGATAGTCAGAGAGCTAAAGTCAGTTCACGATGAAATGGTCGCCCATGATAAGGAAGAAGCGCTGAAAAAATACCTGGCAGATGGGGGAGAAGAAGATTCGTTTGAGTTTAGGTTAAATGATTTTGCCTATCGTTTCGAAGAGAATTACAAATTGTTCCGTGAGAAAAAGCACAAGCTTTTTCAGAATCTGGAGCAGCAAAAAGAAGAAAACTACAAGAAAAAGATAGATGTTCTGGAGAAGCTTCGCCATTTAGTTGATGGCGAGGAAAATACGACCTCCATTACAGCCCTGAAGAAAATTCAGGATGAATGGAAGGTGATTGGCCAGGTGCCCGGCAAGTACGCAAAAACCCTTTGGGCCAACTACAATGCCCTCATTGATCGCTTCTACGATAACAGAAGCATTTATTTTGAGCTAAAGGAACTCGACAGGAAGAAAAACCTCGAATCAAAACTTGAGCTCTGCGACAAGGCGGAAGCTTTGACCAAAGAAGAGAACATCAAACATGCTGTAAAAGAGTTGAATGTTCTTCACGAAGAGTTCAAACATCTTGGACCGGTACCAAAGGAATCTCAGGAAGAGATTTGGCAACGTTTTAAGGCTGCTTCTGACCTCATCTATTCCAAGCGCCGTGAAATGGTGGATGAACTGAAGGTTGAGTTGAAGGCCAATATGGAGGTCAAGACAAAGCTATGTGAGGAGGCTGAAACATTTGTGGCATTCACTTCTGACAAGATCAATGAGTGGAACAAGAAGACGAAGGAGGTGCTGGAGCTTCAAAAGAGATGGGAAGCTGTTGGCGGTGTGCCTAAGGAAAGCGCCAAGAAGATAAATAAGAGATTCTGGGGGGCATTCAAAACTTTCTTTAGCAACAAAAGCGGGTTCTTCAAGACCCTGGAAGGAAAGCGCCATGAAAACCTGAAGCTAAAGGAAGAGCTGGTGGCAAAAGCCGATGCACTAAAAGATAGCGAGGAATGGGATTCAGCTGCGAATCAGCTCAAGCAATTGCAGCAGCAGTGGAGAGAGGTGGGGCCTGTGCCCGAAAAAGTAAAGGAGGAGATCTTCCATAAGTTCAAGGCTGCATGTGATCATTTCTTTGAAAGGAAGCGTTCGCAGAGCAAGGGAGCAGAGAAGGAGTACTATGACAACCTGAAAAAGAAAGAAGAAATTTGCGAGCAGCTGCTAAAACTGGCAGGTGAGAAAAGTCTCGATCTGGATGTTATCAGTGGCTTTCAGGAGAAGTTCAGCCAGATTGGTTTCGTGCCGAGAAATGCGATGAAGACCATCCAGAAAAAATATCAGGAGGCCATAGACGCTCTCAACAAGGCGGCGGAGTCACTGCCCGAGGATGAACAGCGTAAGTTCAAGACAGCCATGCAGGTGGGTAAGATCAAGGGTGAACCACATGGTGAGCGCAAAATCTACCAGAAGGAGGGACAGGTCAGGCGCCAGATTGCGACGCTGGAGAACGACATAGCCGTTTGGAGAAACAACCTGGAATTCCTAGCATCGTCCAGAAAAGCTGATAAGCTGAAGGCCGACTTTGATGAAAAAATCGTTAAAGCAGAAGAGGAACTGGATGGTTTGAAAGAGCAACTCAAGGTGATTCACGAAACCTCTTAAAAAAATCACAATAAGTGTTTGCAATAATTAATCAGCCGATTAGTTTTGCAGTCCCAAATAAGGAATGCCTCCTTAGCTCAGCTGCGGTTCGGCGTCCGATAGAGCAACTGCTTGAAATCGGAGGGTCGCAGTAGAATAAGGAAACATAAATGGAGAGAAGCCTCCTTAGCTTAGCTGCGGTTCGGCGTCCGATAGAGCAACTGCTTGAAATCGGAGGGTCGCAGTAGAATAAGGAAACATAAATGGAGAGAAGCCTCCTTAGCTCAGCTGGTAGAGCAACTGACTTGTAATCAGTAGGTCGCTGGTTCGATCCCGGCAGGGGGCTCTTTTTTGAAAGCACTGATAGTTCGCTATTGGTGCTTTTTTGTTTATATTCTTCTCCGTTTCGGTGCAGCCGCTTGTGGGTGACTTCGCCCCTAAATTCGTCTTTACCCGGAGCTGTTTGTATCAGGCACAGCATTTTCTTTTCATGTACTTGCAACCATGAGCAAGTACATGATAGTTACTTTTTTGCGCTTGTTGATTACAAACCTCTCCAACATGATTTTAATCGATTGAACTTATGAAACTGAAAATAGCCAGTCTTTTCTTCTTCATTTCCCATCTTGTGTCAGGCCAGGGGGCTACTCCTTTTCCAAAGCTCGAATTCGACATGCCCAAAATGACAGAGCCAGTTATTCCGAACTATCGGGTGAGTCTGCTGGATTTTGGTGGTATGCCTGACGGAGCTACACTCAATACCGACGCCTTTGCAAAAGCAATTGAGGCAATTGTGAGCAAAGGAGGGGGACACCTGGTGGTTCCGAGAGGTATTTGGCTGACAGGGCCGATCACGCTTAAAAGCAACCTCAATTTACACGTGGAGGAAGGAGCCCTTATTCTTTTTTCGGACGACAAAACGCTGTACCCCATAGTGGCCACGAGCTTTGAAGGACTTGATACCTACAGATGCATATCGCCGATCAATGCTCTTGAGGTGGAAAACATCTCTATCACTGGAAAAGGTGTTATCGATGGCAACGGGGATGCCTGGCGGCTAGTGAAAAGAAGCAAAGTCTCGAGCCAGCAGTGGAAGGAGATCGTGGCCGGCGGCGGACTGGTAAGCGACGATGGCGACACGTGGTATCCTTCAGAAAGCTTTCAGAAAGGAGTGGAGGCGACCAGTAATTTCAATGTGCCGGACAACGCATCAATGGATGAACTGAAGGAGTACAAAGACTTTTTGAGACCGGTGATGATCAGCATTCGGAACTCCAGGAATGTAATGCTCGATGGTCCGACTTTTCAAAACTCACCCGCCTGGAACATACATCCTCTCATGTGCGAGAACCTGATTGTAAGGAATCTGACTGTGCGTAACCCGTGGTATTCGCAAAACGGTGATGGTATTGACATCGAATCGTGTAAAAACACCTGGGTGTACAACAATTCGTTTGATGTGGGTGATGACGCCATTTGCATCAAATCAGGAAAAGATGTTGATGGCAGAAAGCGGGGAATCCCTACCGAAAACCTGGTGGTGTTCAATAACATCGTTTATCATGGTCATGGTGGGTTTACCGTTGGTAGTGAAATGTCGGGTGGGGTAAAGAACGTGCATGTATCAAAATGCACCTTCATTGGTACTGACTGTGGCTTGCGATTCAAAAGCACCAGGGGACGTGGTGGCGTGGTGGAGAACGTCTACATCTCCGACATTGATATGTACGATATTGCCGCCGAGCCTATTCGCTTCAATCTTTTTTATGGTGGGCAGTCACCCATTTTGGAGGACGATCAGGAGGCGCCAGAGATCGACGACACGCCCGTGCCGGTAACAGAGGAAACTCCTTCATTCAAAGACATTTACATGAAGAATATCCGATCGGTCAATTCTGGTGTGGCTGGCTTCTTTCAGGGTCTACCTGAAATGAATCTTAAAAATGTGAATCTTGACAATGTTTATCTGTCAGGCAAAAAGGGCGTTTCTGTCATTGATGCTGATGGAATGAGTTTCAAGGATGTCACTGTCGTGGTAACAGAGGGAAACCCCTTCACCATCTACAATTCACATAACCTTACCTTCTCGGGATTCAAAGTGGTGTCTGGCGAGGGAAAGCCATTGTCCATTCAGGGTGCCAAAACTAATCACCTGACTTTTTTAAAAGCAGACTTTTCCAGCCCGGCTAAACAAATGCTGATCGGGGAGGGTGTTGATTCGAAAGCCGTTAAAATGAAATAGTAGCTCATCATGTGAACCATCCCAACCCTTTTTTCATTTGCCTATTGATACAATTGGTCTGGTGTGAATATGAAGAAAGGAAAAGTGCCTTACTCCATCCTGGAGTTAGCGTCGGTGCCTGCGGGATCATCTACAGGCGAGGTTTTTAAAAACAGTTTGTTGTTGGCACAACATGCTGAAATGTGGGGATACACCCGCTTTTGGCTGGCTGAGCACCACAACATGGTCAGTATAGCCAGTTCAGCAACGCCAGTGCTTATAGGTCATATTGCTGGTGGAACAAAAAGTATCAGGGTTGGTTCGGGTGGAATCATGCTGCCAAACCATGCGCCGCTTATTGTGGCGGAACAGTTTGGTACGCTGGGGTCATTATTTCCTCATAGAATTGACCTTGGTCTCGGCCGAGCGCCTGGTACCGACCAGGAAACAGCATACGCCATTCGCCGGGAGCGAATGCACGCTGCTTACCGGTTTCCTGAGGAAGTAGGAGAGATACAGCAATATTTCGCTGATGGCAACGCAGATGAAAAGGTGAGGGCCTACGTAGCTGAAGGGGTGGATGTGCCTTTGTACATTTTGGGCTCCAGCACAGATAGTGCCCACCTTGCGGCCAGAAAAGGGCTTCCTTATGCCTTTGCCAGCCATTTTGCTCCTACACACCTTTTTGAGGCACTCAATGTCTACTACAACGAATTTCAGCCCTCGGATGCGCTTCAGGAGCCCTATACAATTGCCTGCGTCAATGTGGTTGCCGCCGACACCGATGAGCAAGCCGAGCTGCTGGCGTCATCGCTGGTGAGGATGGTGTTAGGCATACTGACAAACAAACGTGATCAGTTGAGACCACCTGCGCCATTGGAACCTCAAATGAAAGCATTTATGAGCGAGCCTGCTTTCCAGCGGTTTCTACAGTATGCCTTTGTGGGTAGCAAAGAGACGGTGAAAGAAAAGACCATCGATTTTCTGCAAAAGACTGGAGTAAACGAAATTATGGTTGCCAGCCATATGTATAGCCCTCAAGATCGGCTAAGGTCGTATGAGCTTTTTGCAGAATTGATGAGGGCGATGTAGCAAATGGTAATAGACAACATAGTTCCCATATTAGATTTCTGAAGCCTCTGCTCTCCGAACAGCCCTTCATCATCTGCTGTAGGCAGCTAACGTTCTACATTGTTGCCTTACAGTAGGTGAGTTGTCGGTTTTGACCTCTTTTTGGCTTCATTAACCTTGAAGGAAAGGGTAGACGAACTGACCGATACCAGCGTTCCTTTGGCGTATTCTGACTCTATATTGATCGTTCCGCCCAACTTGTCGACCATTTTTTTAACCAAAAAGAGCCCAAGACCCGACCCTTTTGAACTTTCATTTGCCCGGAAGAACATGTCATATACCCGGGGCAACAATTCCGACGCTATTCCCTGTCCGTTATCTTCTACTTTTAAGGTAAATACACCATTTTCAATTGTATGCCAAACACGCACGAAAGGCCTTTCCTTACGACCGTCGTGGTATTTTATAGCGTTGATCAGGAGATTGTGAATGATCATTTTCCATAGATTAGGATCGGATGTTATTTCTAAACGACTGTCAACTTCATTACTAAAAGTGAGCTTTTCCGCATGCTCAACAAATTCGATATCTGCCCAGACTTCATTTACTAATCCGTGAAGTTGAATGCTTGTTGATAGTGGCTCATTCTTGCTGTTTTTTACATAACTATTGATTTCTAACAAGGTGTTTTCTAATCTCAAAATTCGGTTTTCCATCAAATCCAAATATTGAGGGAGATCATCTTTAGACGCCTTTAGGAGGTAAAGAAGGCCTCTGATGGATTTTACCGGAGCAATGAGATCGTGCGACGACCGGTAAAGAAAGGTATCCAGTTCCTCGTTCACTGCCATCAGTTCACGGTTGCTGCGGAGTAGTTGTTGCTCGTGCCTGGTCACCTCTTCTGTTTTTTTTGCTACCAGTGTGGCCAGGTTTTTGCGCATGCGCTTTGCCCTGTATATAATACCCACGATGGTTAGTCCGAGAACTACCATAGCTATAAATGCATACCCCAATGGCCCTTTTATAAAGGCCAGCAGAGGCACCGCTACAATGATGACGAGTTCAGCTGGCTGCAAATTGCTGCTCGCATCCTTTACCTGAAAGACATATTTTCCGTTTGGCAGGTTGTCAAAAACGGCCATTGGCTCGGTTGTTGGATACCAGGCTGTGTCATAGTTGAACAGTCGGTATTGGTAGGTCTGAGGCGTGTAGTAATCGGCTCCCGGGTTGCTAAAGTTGATCTTTATTATAGTTGCAGGTTTGGAAAGTTTGGCTGTATCATACTTTTGTGTGGTGTATGCAATTGAGTCATAATCGTATACGAACGACGAAATTTGCGTTGGAAACGGATTAATGCGTTCGAATACTGTGTTGGGGAACGCCTTTGTCATATAGATCATCGAGATGCCATACGACGTGGCTAGCCACAGATTTCCCTGTGGCCCCTTCTTCATTTCGTAAACTTCATTTGACATGAGTCGATCCTCGGTTGTGAACTTGCGAATGACCTGTCCTTTTTCGTCAGTAATAAACACACCGTCTGTCCAGGTGGCAATAGCCAGTAAGTTGTTCGAAAGGCTGACGGCATTGTACAACCAATGCTTAGTTATTAGAGAAGCAAGGGGTTGGTCGTAGACGGCAATACTTCCATCTACCAAATTTCTGACAAGTGGGGGTGAATCCGGATAGAGTATTAAATGCCTTTGTTCGTCCAGTGGAAGCACCTGAAAGGCAGGACTTTTTGAGTGTGAGCTTTGATTCCAGTTTTGTAAAAGTTCCGTATTCTCAAATATGCTCAGTGCTCCGTTTGTTTCAGATAAGTAAACAGTTGACCCTACACGAAAGAAGTAAGATTCAGGAAAGTTTCTATAGCTGACTGAATCGGCGGTGTAGACAAAACGTCCTTCCCGAGTCATGAAGTAGATCTCGTTGTTGAATAGGAAAATTTGCCATACTTCTTTGAATGGGTGGCTCTCTGAGATTTGTGTTGACAAATCGACGTATGAAAAGCGAGTGGCTCTGTCTCTTTTCAGGTAGCCGAAATGCTTGGTACCGCCAATATATATTCTATCAGTAAGACTGTCGTAATTAATGCTACGGGTGTTTCCTTTTCCACCAAGGTCTATCTCCTGCCACGATTCGCCATCATAAACGACCACACCTCTGGAAGTACCAAAATACATTAAACCCTGATTATCGATTTCAATTGCAGCTACTGCACCCCCGGAACGATCTGCTTCTCTGCCAAAATTTACCACAGGGGTAACTTGCTGCCAGCCGACGGCGTCAATGGTCGTCAATAAAAAAGATACAAAGAAAAAAATCCCAACAGTTCTCGACGGCGACATAAGAAAGAAAAGTATCTGGTAGAGAAAAAGCTAAGAATGAGGGATAAGCTTTTCAACGAGCTGGAGGAGAGACAAATATAAGGGAATAATTCTGGCAACCGACACAAAGTAATTGATACTTATGCATAAGAGTTCAATCGCAACGCTTAAGAGTTTCGGATATGGCAGCACAGTCTGGAGTCATATCGCTTTTGTACCGTTGAATAAATAGGTTGATCGACCAGATAGACTTGTTCAAATCACACTTTGTTGTCTTAACATTATTCGTATACGACATGTTATGATGCCATGTCACAGGTCACAACCATCACATGTTTTAGGTTCAAGGGTTTTTCAGATAAGTTTTGGGCTCTTTCAATGATGCAGTTGGCTCACCGCCAGCTTTCCATCGTAGAAGGCAATACGTTTTACAAACTCATGGGAACTGGCCGTGGTGATAGTTTCAATGCTTTTCCCGATTTTTCCACCTACATTCTTTTGCAGGTTTGGCGAAGTGAAGATGATGCTAACGCATTCTTTGCCAGGTCACAGATCGTTGATCGTTATTGGGGGCGTGCCAGCGAGGTGTGGACAACCTACATGGTGAATACCAGTTCTCATGGTCGTTGGAGTGGGGTTAACCCATTTGAACCAACTCCCAGTTCCGAGTCGTCTGGTCCTGTGATCGCCATCACCCGTGCAACCATCAAATGGCAAAAGCTTCTTGATTTCTGGCGATATGTACCTGTTTCCCAAAAGGATTTGAAGGCTAACAGTGGGCTTGTTTACACAAAAGGAATGGGAGAGCTGCCGATCGTGCAGATGGCTACCTATAGCGTTTGGGCGGATGAGGCTTCGCTTCGACGATTCGCCTATGAAAGTGAGCACCATCGAGTGGCCATTGCGAAGACAAAGACATTAAAATGGTACAGGGAAGAGTTATTTGCCAGGTTTCAGCCCATTCGCTCGGAAGGTACATGGGAGGGACGTCGCCCGCTTGAACACCTTTTATAAGGAAAAGTCTTTCTTGAAATTAATAGTGTCGCCTGACCGATTTACCTGTCGGCCAACTCCTTCCTATTAAAAACGCATCCCTCCATTGGCTGCTGCCCTCTCACAATGGCCAGCACATTGTTCACAGTATCGACGCACATTTTGGTATAGGTTCGGCTGGTAAGGCTACCCACATGAGCGGTAATAAGCGCATTGGGAAGTGTGAGCAAAGGTTCATCTTTAGCTGGAGGTTCTTCTGTTAACACATCAGCAGCAAAGCCAGCGATAGTTCCGTTCTTCAGCGCCTCGTATAGAGCTTGCTGATCAATGATCGGCCCACGGGCAGTGTTGATCAGCAAGGCACTTTTTTTCATCTTCTGCAATGTTGCCGCATTGATGAGCTCCTTTGTTTCAGGCAAAAGAGGCACATGAAGTGTGATGACATCTGCCTCGGTAATTACCTCTTCAAATGATTTGAAGGTGTAGGGCACGTTCGCCGCTTCTGCCTGATCCCAGTAAATCACCTTCATACCAAAGGCGGTGGCCATGGCAGCTACTTTCTTGCCGATATTACCCAACCCCAGTATGCCCAGCGTTTTGCCGTAAATCTCGTCGCCCTCAAACTGATTGCGCCAGCCCCAGTTGCCCGCTTTTACTTCCGCCACTGACCTGAAAAGGTTTCTTTGCATCATCATCATCAGTGACATGGTGTGCTCTGCGATTGTTTGGGCATTGGATCCTGGCGCATTCACTATCTTGATACCTTTGGAGGTTGCATAGGCGACGTCCAGATTATCGAGTCCCACACCACAGCGGCCCGCTACCTTCAGGGCCGGACAAGCATCCATTAACTTTGGGTTGA
The DNA here is from genome assembly GCF_040222385.1 of Imperialibacter sp. Taxonomy (GTDB): domain Bacteria; phylum Bacteroidota; class Bacteroidia; order Cytophagales; family Cyclobacteriaceae; genus Imperialibacter. The sequence continues at coordinate 143,920 of NZ_JAVKDF010000057.1, read as the reverse complement.
CCTGGCCCTTGCCTCTGGTAACTATGGCATCGACCTGATGATTTGAAATAGTCGACAAGTCAAAGCCCGGCTCATAAGCAGCCAGAATATTGACATCGGCAGCCTTTTGAAGAATCTCCAGGGCATCATCGGCCACGGTTTCCAGTAGAAGGATATTGTGCATACGGTTATTTGTGGTAAAGCGTGGCGTCTTTTGATTTGTATCCTCTGAAGTCATTTCTGCCGGAAACATAAATGCCTGCCTGGAACAGCTCGTCCTCAAAAATCTTCGGGTCGATAGCAAAGCCTGGAGGCGAAGAAAGCTCTACCAGGTTGCCTGATGGGTCACGAACAAACATCTGAATGGGCCCATCTGGGAGTTGGCGCACTTTGCCCCAGGGGGAAGTATCTATTACCCCCAGCTCTTTCATGCGCCAGAAGATCTTGTTGATATCATCCACTTGCATACAAACATGCCCACGGAATGAATGTTCATCTTCCCATTCAGTGAGGTGAAGCTGCTGCGTGGCGTTGATTTTGAAAAAGGCGGTAGGGTAGTCGAACAAGAAAGCCGGAATGACTTCCAGTCCCAGCTCTTCTTCGTAGAATTTGCTGGTTTCCTCCAGATTTTTTACAACCAGCGCTACGTGGTTAATTCCAATTGCTTTTGCCATGATTATCGAACGGTTTGTTTAAACTCTTTTACAAAATCCCAGTTGGGAGTGAGGCCCAGGCCAGGGGCTGTTGGGGCCGCTATTTGACCATCAATGGCCTCAATGTTTTCTTCTACCAGGTCGTACATCATCGGATTTCCTCCGAGTGAAAACTCAATGATCGTCGCTGCAGGTGCTGCAAAGGCAACGTTCACCCCGGCCATGAATGAAAACGCTGATCCCCAGCAGTGAGGAGCCAGTTCAAGTTGATAGGTATTGGCCAAATGGGCGGTTCTCATGGCCTCTGTAATGCCGCCAATGATGGCAGAGTCGGGCTGCACTACATCCAGCGCTCTGAGGTCGATCAGATCACGCACGTCAAACACAGTGTATTCGCTTTCTCCGGCGGCTATGGGAATGGCGGTAGAAGCCCTTACCTCAGCTGTTCCCACTTTGTTGTCGGGACTAATGGGCTCCTCGAACCAGTAGAGGTTGCAGTCTTCCACGCCCCGGCAGAACTGCTTTGCTTCTGGCACACTGAAGGTGCCATGGGCATCTGTCATGAGTTTGATGCTATCGCCGAGTGCTTCTCTGGCAGCCTTTACCCGCTTGATGCTTTCGTGTACGGTATTGTCCATGATGCCGACCCGCATTTTGACTCCTTTGAAGCCTTTTGCCGTGTAGCTCAGCAGTTGCTCGCCTATTTTGTCAGCACCTGCCCAGCCACCACTGGCATAAGCAGGCATGCTGTCACGACAGGCTCCGCCTAGTAACTCAACAACCGGTACACCCAGCATTTTTCCCTTTATGTCCCAAAGAGCTGTGTCGACACCGCTCATGGCTGAGACTGTCAGGCCACGGCGCCCAAGAATGGGAAACTTACGGCCCCTGTCTAGTGCATAGTGGTCACGGGTGCCGTTGTAGATCATTTCCCAGAGGCGGGAGATGTTGCGAACGTCCTGGCCTACTAAAATAGGCTTCAACTCATTTTCTACACAACTGACGATGGAGGCACAGGAACCTGATGAGCCTACAGCGGCCTTGGCTTCGCCAAAGCCTTGCAAGCCACTTTCTGTTGTGACAACCACGAGGGTCATGTCGAATTCAGTGAGCAGACCGTAATCTGAACGGTGCTGCTTGGCTGGTGGTATCGGGCAACGAAGCCAGAAGGCTTCAACGTTTTTTATTTTCATATCAATGGTCTGAGCGTTTCGATGGATTTTTTGGTGAGCATGGTGTAGAATTCGTCGGTTACGGCTGAGCTGCCATGGTCTTCGAGAAACTTTTTTTGCTCTGGACTCAATCCTTTGGGCGATTCGTCAATAGAATTGGGGTAAGGGTTGGCCGGTGTTCTGTCGAGCGGGGAGCAAAACTCCACCGAAAGCACATCGTCGTAACCAATTTCTCCCAGTGTTTTGACGATGCTCCCCCAATCCAGTTTGCCCATGCCGGGAGCCATTCTGTTGTTGTCAGCCACATGGAAGCCGATAAGATTTCCTTTAGCACGACGAATAGCTGGGAGGATTTCATCTTCCTCAATGTTCATATGGAAGGTGTCGAGGCAAACGCCGCACTTGGGGCCAACTTCTTTGGCCAGCGCCAGCGCCTGGTCGCCACGGTTGATGAAATAGGTCTCAAAACGGTTGATGGGCTCTATTCCAAGCAGAATGCCGACACTTTCAGCATACTCATATACCTGCTTCATGCTATCAACGGCGTATTTCCAGTCTTCTTCGGGTTTGCCTTCCGGTAAGATCTTCCCAACTGTTGAAGGTACCACTGATACCATGTGGCCATCGAGCTCGGCCACCATTCTTACAACGTCTTTTACATATTGCACAGAGTCAGCTCTTTGCTTTTTGTCTTTGGCCAGGAGATTGCGCTGCTCTAACATTAGCGTGACAGAACCCCAGCAACTGATGCCTGCATCATCCAGCAGCCGTTTTACCTTTTTTGTGTCGTACAGTTCGGGGCTTCCCTGAATTTCAAGGCTGTCGTAGCCCAGTTTTGCTATCCGGTTGACGGTTTCCTCAATGGTTTCTGCCCGCATCCAGTTGTGTATCGAAATCTTCATTGTTTGTAAGTATTGTGTTTTGTAGTCGACTGGTCAACCGCCAGCGCTTAATTAATAATTCAACGTATTGAGTTTACTCATTTCACAAATTGGCTCGTTAGGTCATTTACTTGTCATTTTCGTGTGGATGCTCTTTTAACAATTCCTCCGGAGTATAGAACCCAGATTTGTCTTTAGAAGACTCCCGCACCTGCTTGACTGTTTCTGTAGTAACAGCGTCGGCAAGATTTCCGAACGAGCTTCTTACGTAGGTAAGCACGGCGGCTATTTCCTGATCATTCAGCAGTCCGCCGAACGGTGTCATTGGCACCTGGCCGGGGTAGTCTTTTCCGGCCACCGTTATCGGGCCATACAATCCCTTTAACGTGATTTTGATGAGTCGCTCTTCGCTGCCCTGCACCCACTCGTTACCTGACAAAGGAGGGAATCCGGCAGCGTCCAGCCCTTTTCCGTCAGGCTGATGGCAGGTGCTGCAGTAGCCATCTCTCATGTAAATTTCCTTTCCCGCAAGGAATAACTGTTGTTCTTCCTTCGACAACATTGGTGGCACCAGCTCGTTGCCAGCGATTTCGGGCTTGTAAGGCACCATGTGATCTAATATGGCCTGGTACGGCTTTTCCATCCAGTCATCCAGGGGTTTCTGGGCAGCTATTGCCAGAATCTCTCTGGCTGCATCGTCATCCAGCCACGAAGCGGCCACAATGGCTTCCAGGCGAACCCTGCTGTTTTCATCAGCGGCAGCCATTTTCAGCAAGCCAGCCTGCTCAGACACCTGGTGCCCAGTGTAGCGAAGCACCCGAACGGCGGCTGTTCTTACTTTATAATCGTCAGCCTTTAACAACGTTCTCAATAGCTTGAGGTCGATGGCATTCATTCCCCACGATGCCCATAACCCCTCAAGCAGGAATCGCTCATAATTTGGGTCTGTTTTATCCAACTCATTTGTCCATTTGTCGATGGCGGCCAGTACCTTCTCAGTTTCTCTTTCTCTCAACTCTCTTCTGCTTCTGTAGCGGCTGCGGTATTCAGGCAGCTTCAGGTTATCGAGCAATTCTTCTATGCTTGCTCCGTCGACCTTGGCGGGAGTTACTAGTGGCCGGGAAGGGTAGGTGATGCGGTAAATTTTGCCATGCACATGGTCACGAAGGGGATCACGGGCGTTGTGCTGCATGTGGCCCACCAGCACATTGTGCCAGTCGGCGAGATAAAGCGAGCCATCCGGCGCAAATTCCATGTCCACCGGGCGGAAATTGGGGTCGTCACTGACGACAAGGTCAAGCCTGTGTTTGGTTTTGAAACCAGTACCGTCGTCGATCACCTGGTGCATTTTGGTACCGAGAAATCCAATGGTATTATTGATCAGCATGTCGCCCTGCACTTCATCAGGAAAGTGCCTGCTGTAAACGAACTCCAGCCCGGAAGTGGGGCGCACCCTGTGCTTGTCTTCAATCAGGTTTCTCGATCCTGGGTTAGCCAGTCCATATTTTGACTTGATCGAGCCAGGCATCATCCAGTTAACATCGGGCCCGGAGGTGTGAGCGAAGAAATTTTGCCCCCATTCGTCGAAGGCAATGCCCCAGGGATTTGGAATGGAAAGCTGAGCCGTTCTTTCGAGTCGTTTTCTTTGCGGGTTGTAGCGATAAAAACCTCCATTAGTAGCTCTCACCGTGCCATAGGGCGTTTCCACATTTGTATGCAAAAAGACTCCTTCGCCCATATAAATAGCGCCGGAGGGATCCGCACTGAAGGCGCTGATCACGTGGTGAGTGTCGTGGTCATCGAAGCCACTTAGGACGATCTCGACTTTGTCGGCTTTGTCGTCGCCATCGGTGTCGGTATACAGCTTCAGGTTAGTGCCCTGCGAGATGTAAACGCCTTCGGGGGCAAATTCGAAGCCAGCCGGGATGTGTAATTTATCCGCAAACACAGTCACCTTGTCGGCCTTAAAGTCGCCATCGGTGTCCTCAAGAATAATGAGCTTATCGTCGGGCCTTGCGTCGCCAGGCTTATAGTGCGGGTAGGTGGGCATTACAGCCACCCAAAGCCGACCTTTGTTGTCAAAGGAAATCTGAGAAGGGTTGGCCAGCTCAGGAAAGTCTTCTTCCGAGGCAAATAGTTCAATTTTGTAACCAGACGCCATTTTGAAATGACTCATGAGCTCATCGCCATACAGATACCGCACATTGTCGGTGAGTGTGTAGTTCGTTTCAATCGGCGTCAGCTTTTGCGTTTTTGCATCTGCAGCCGCCAGGTCGTACGATTCACCTTTAAGGGTTTTCCAAATAGCTGTGTCCCTTATGCCCGTCATTTGCCGAACCTTGATCAACTCTTCGGGGTAGTTTTCATTGCCAAACGGACGGTACCTTCTGCCAAATACATGGACGCCGTTGGGGACTTTGTAGTCGTTGTGCCAAAACCAGTTTTTTTCAAGCACTGCTTCTTTTACGAATGCTCGCAGGTTCTCGTTTTCAACTTCCTTTTTTCCAAAGGTTTCATCTGCCAATAGCTTCGAAAATTTTTGGTAGCCTTCATCATTGAGTTGCAATCCATCTATTGTCAATTGCTGTTCAGCAAACCATTGTTGCGTTGGCCCAAAAGCGTCGACAAACAGCACCTGATATTGCAGGGCCACTTCCTTGATGGCATTTGCATAGAGACTGAGGTTTCTGTTTTCCTGATCTCCGTTGGGAAGGTCGTATTTATCGGAAAGATCCTGAAAGGCGATGGGCGACACCAGCACCAGTTGAGGTGGAATGGAATCGTTATATTTTTGGGAAAAAGTGTGCTCAATGAAGGCCGAAAGTTCTGCCTTGAAATTATCGACACCTTCAGGCCCCGCATAGGATTCAGAAAAACCAAAGCAGGCAATGATAATATCAGTTTTGTGCCGGGCAAGCCATTCGTCCGGCGTTTCGAAATGCCCTTCGCTACCAGAGTTCTGAGCCAAATCCGTTTGAAACTTTTCAGCTCCCGGAAATGCCCAGGGCGAAACCCGGCCGGAATGGGGTCGGAACCCGGGTGTGTCACCGCCGTCGCACATGTTTCTGATGTATAACTCAGAGTCTGGGTATCTGAGCTGCATTTCAGTTTCAAAATACCCGTAGTTCATCATCCGGGAGCAAAGGTTGTTGCCAATAAGACTAATATGTGCTCCCTGCGATATTTTCAGATAGGGCTTTTCGGGCTGGCAACCAAAGCTAAATAGCAGGACAAAAGACAGTGGTGCGATGATAGCTTTCAGGAATGCTATTGCCAACTTGTAGGTCATAGTTTAAGAGTATAGTATGCAACGAAATAGTCAAATACCCAACGAGGGTATGTCCGGCTAAATTAACCGATTTTACTAAAGCACATTACTTTTCAGCCAACTTATTGGGGGCAATTTACAGGAGGGGTAGGAAGTGCCGCCTGAATGCTAAACGATCTGAAGTTTTGCAAACGCTAGGTGTGGAAGCAATTGCCTGCTCTGCAAATATTAGTGTGGAGTAGATTCCACAAAGCCAATTAAAAACCCCCTTTAATCTTATTGCAGGCCACTTTCCATCCCTTGGAATGATTTTGGCCCCTAATAGTAGCGAATATCAAAAAATCAAAAAGTATGCTACCGAAACAAAACGAACTGAAAGAGAATTTGAAAAACCTAGCCAGAAATACTGAAAAGGAGATTAAAAAGATGGAAGATAAAATGGCTAGCGCTTCAGACGAAGGCAAGCTTCAGTTGCAGTCTACCATCAACGAAATCAAAGAAGAAAAGAGGAGAATAGATGAAAAATACAGAGAGGTTGCTAACGCTACACGGCAGAACTGGGACGAGCTGAAATCGCAAACTGATAATGTCTTGAAGAAAGCCGAAGCGAAAGTCTATCACCTGGCAGATTCAGTGAAAAACGCATTGGGTTGAACTTGTTCCGAAATTCAGAAGGCACTAGATAGTTTTCCAATAGAAGATAGAAAAATGATAACGCATATTGAAGATAGGACACTACTTAATGAGGCTGGTATTTTGACCTTTGAAGTAGACGGTAAAGTTGACAAAGTATCATTTATCAATACGATGCGAAAGGTGTTGAGTGAAATGGAAACTTCAGAAGGTGTCAGTTTGTGTATCAGGGTTTCGTCTATTCAGGGCGTAACATTGGACGCACTATGGGAAGGTCTAAAGTTTGCATTAACAAGCCTTCAGGAGTTTTTGTCTCAGGTTAATAGAATTGCGTGGGTGACTGACAAACAGTGGCTGGCCGTTGTGGCTAATGTAGAAGACAAACTGCTGCCAGGGATCGACGAGCAAGTTTTCCCTTTCGAACAGGAAGAGGATGCCATCGCCTGGCTGAAGCAGGGGTGATTGCTACAGCGAAATTCGGAATCATCTCGTCTTTAGGCAACTAAAGAATGAATTTCAAAGAAACTTCCCAAATACTTCAGGCCTGGGGAAAATGATACAGAAGTTTTCCAGGCTTCAGAGATTCTGGTAAAGACTTTTTTGCTATCAAGTGATAGCAAAATAATTGTTGAATTTAAACTTAAGAAAATTATGAAAATGCAAGGAATAACAAAAAGGCTTAGTGCTTCTGCATGTGGGACACTGATTGCTTTTTTCACACTTTGTGTATCGCAATCAGCGTTTGCGCAAACAAAGCACTACGATGAAATAGAAAAGACTCAGGATAAAATTGAGTCGCTTTATATGAATGTTTACGGCATCATGGATTTGTATCCAGGTACGACCTACCAATACATTCATGATGGTGATGAGGTCAGTAGCATAACGATAACCGGAATGCCTGTTGAAAAAGACAAGACTCAGTTAGAAGTGTATTTGACCGAATTAGAAAAATTGAAAAAGGATATTTTCAACCTGAGCAATAGGGTTGGAGTGTATTATGCGGCTGAAACGGAACCAAAGCCTAAGAAAGGTTTTGACGATTTTTATGCCAGCTTGCAAAGGAATTTGACGTACCCTGAAGATGCGAAGGAAAATGGTATTGAGGGGCTTGTGTTCGTGAAATTTGTCGTGGACAGTCGTGGTAATATTGGCCATGTTGTGGCTGACGAGGATCTTGATACATCATTTGACTGGGTAGTTGATGACATGAAAAAAGAGGCAAAAGCGGCCGTGAAGTCGACATCCGGGCAATGGGAACCAGCCAAAATTGGAGGCATACCAGTATCCCAACTGGTGGTGTTACCAGTTCAATTTAAGCTTGAAAGCCCCTATTTTATCCCACCCTACTAATTATTGGCAGCCTTCCTAATCAGCTAGAATGTAGAATAAGCCCGGCGGGTAACCGTCGGGCTTATTTTAGTATTTTAGACTGGAAAGCCAGCTTTAACCTGAACTGTATGCAGCTTTTTTTCATTAGTATATATAGCTAGTCCCCCTTATTTGAGCTTGAAAACTTTCTGCCATGGAGAGAATAATGATTGTAGATGGTGACGAAAATATCAACGTTCACCTAAAGAAATTTCTTAAAAAAAAAGAGTTTGATGTTTGCACTACGAGCAGTGGAAGTGAGGCAATAGCCTCGTTGAAAGGCAAGTCTGTCGATCTTGTTATTTGCGACTTCAAACTATCTGATCAGTCGGGTATCGACCTTTTGCAAAAAGTGAAGGTGATAGACCCACTCATTCAAGTAATTATTTGCACTTCTTACTCAAACATCCGGGTGGCTGTTGATGCGGTAAAAAAAGGAGCGTTCGATTATGTGACCAAACCTCTGTTTCCCGATGAACTTCTTTTAACTATCAGAGATGCCCTGGCCAAAAGTAAGCGGCAGCCGGGGAGAAGGAACGGAACTCGTATCGGTAAAAAGCAAACTGAAGATCAGTACATTATTGCTCCAAGCTATCAGTCGCAGTTAGTTCAGAAGCATATAAACCTAATTGCACCGACAAATATGTCGGTAATTATCTGTGGCGAAACAGGGACGGGGAAGGAGTATGTCGCCCGGTCTATTCATGAAAGGAGCGACAGGCGTCATCAGCCGTTCGTGCCTATCGACTGTGGGGCTATACCCAATGAGCTAGCTGCCAGCGAACTGTTTGGACACGTGAAAGGAGCATACACAGGAGCCATTGCCGGGAAAAAAGGCTGCTTTGAACGAGCCAATGGTGGTACGCTGTTTTTGGATGAAATAGGAAACCTTAGCTATGACAATCAAATGCAATTGTTGAGAGTACTGCAGGAGAAGGTGGTTAGAAGAGTAGGTGGCACTACTGAGGTACCTGTAGATATCCGACTGTTGGTAGCCACCAATGAGGACCTGAAAACTGCGGTAAAGTCGGGTGATTTCAGGGAAGATGTTTTTTATCGATTGAATGAGTTTAAAATAGAGTTGGTGCCATTGAGAGAGAGGCCGCAAGATACTGAAGTTTTCGCTGCCTACTTTTTGAAAATGGCCAACCAACAGTTAAACAAGAATGTGGAAGGTTTTCAAGTCTCCACTCTGAGGAAACTAATATCCTATCATTGGCACGGCAACCTCAGAGAGCTCAAGAATGTAGTCAAAAGAGCTGTACTTATTTGTGAATGCAGCCTGGTAGACGATCCATGTTTGCCTGTAGAAATATCACATACTGAGGTAGATAAAGATTTTTGCGGCGATGTGCTGTTGAATAGTGATGTACAAATTAGCTTGAAAGAAGTGGCTGAAAGAGCCGAGCGAGGGGCAATCCTGGAGGTTTTAAGGAAGACTGACTTCAACAAAACGAAAACCGCTGAGCTGTTGCAGGTCGATAGAAAAACACTCTACAATAAGCTTGCAGCTTACAACATAGACACCGAAATGCGTGGAAATTGAGAATATTCTATCCCCCTCCGTAGATATTGAAGACGGTGCAATATGGATGGCCAAAGATGGTGTGGAGTGGAAGCTGGACAGATCTGCTTTTCCTGTTGTCATATCCACAATTAGTCAATTGCTCATCAAGTTACCACATAACTACCTTGCTGGGGCACTGACTTCGGTCAGCAGGGCAAGATGAGCTTTGTCGTGCCCGGGAAGGCAAGTAGCCCGAAGAATTTTTGTGCCCAAAAATTAATTCCGAAAACCAGGTGACATTAATCATCAGTCTCGTTAAATCGTGTCATATTTGAACCGGGAAGCCTCTGATATCTTGGCTTTCGAACGGAGACACAAAGGCTCCGAAAATGTCCCTTAAAATAGTTATGCTATGAAAACGATCATTGAAACCCCTAATTTTAACGCAAAAGACTCACTGACTGATTTTGTGAAGTTGCATGTTGAAAAGCTTGAAACCCTTAGCGATCAGATCGTTGAGAGCCGGGTGTTTCTTAAACTTGATAAGTTTGATAACAAAGAGAATAAGGTTTGCGAAATCAAGGTTTCTTTACCTGGAAATGATCTTTTTGCTTCTAAGCATGCCGATTCATTCGAAGAAGCAGTTACTCAGTGTGTAGATGCAATTAAACACCAATTAAAGCGATGGAAGGATGCTTAAAGAGTATTTCTGACCATTAGCGTCCCAAATAAAAGCAAGGTTTACGAAGCCTTGCTTTTATTTTTATCCGGGTATTGACTTTCCTTTTATATTTTTGAATGTGCCCTAAATGGGGCTACTTTGAAAAAAAATGCAAGCATGAAGCAAACCTTAATCCTTTTAGCCATTGTTTTCTTTTTTGCCTGTTCCAAAAAAGAGAATGAACCTGTTAGCCTTTTCAACGGCGTAGACTTTACTGGCTGGCATATCGATGTGCCTGCCATGGACAACAACGACACGGTGCCCAGCCCGTTCATTGTTAGAAACGGCATGCTGGTGAGCCTCGCAGCACCGCAGGGGCATATTATCACTGATAAGATTTACTCCAATTACAGGCTGGAGGTACAGTACCGATTTGCAGGCGAGCCGGGCAACTGTGGTGTGATTTTACATGCTTCAACGCCACGCCTGCTCTACGATATGTTCCCCAAGTCGATCGAAGCACAGCTGATGCATGAAAATGCCGGTGACTTCTGGTGCATCAGAGAGGATATTAAGGTAGATAATATGGAAGCAAGGAGAGGGGATCCAGCCAAGTGGGGAACTTCAGAAGGCATGCTGCGCCGCATAGTTAATTTGACCGACGGGTCAGAAAATGCGGTGGGTGAATGGAACAAAATGGTCGTTGAATGCCTTGGTAGAGAAATCAAAGTGTGGGTGAATGATGACCTTGTGAACCATGGGTACGACTGCACGGCAAGCGAAGGCCAGATTGCACTGCAGGCCGAAGGCTCAGAGGTAGAGTTCCAAAAAGTGACACTTCAACCCATCGAAAAGCTAAGCGAGTAATCCAAAATGCAATGAGTTATCCTTCCTCCCCGACTATACAAGACATCCTTTCGGAACTGGTTTTTTCGGCGACCACTGGCGGAGGGCCAGGTGGCCAGCATGTGAACAAGGTTAGCACGAAGGTGACTTTGCGGTGGGGCATTAAAGAGTCGATAGTAATTGGCGACGAACAAAAGGCCATTCTTCTCAGCAAGCTGGCCAACAAACTAACGAAAGAAGGTGAACTGTTGCTTAGCTCGCATGAAAGCCGCTCTCAACTGAAAAACAAAGAGGAAGTAATAAGAAAGCTTTCCTCGCTGATACAACAGGCCTTTGAGAGAAAGAAAGCCCGTAAACCTACGAAACCCGGTAAGGCAGCAGTGCAGAGACGCATAGATGCCAAGAAAAAGCTAAGTGAGAAGAAGAAGTGGCGGAGGGAGTAGCACAAAAAACATGGAGTGTGACGGTGCTCTTTAATACTTGATTAGTGTCAACTTTAATCTGCAACAAGTCTGAAGGGTTTCCGCCGAGTATCCATTTCATATATTTTGACATCCTCGGGCAATTCCATTATCCTGGCTACAAGCATCTTTGTATCTTTTTGGCAGTTAATGCCAAAATAGACTTCCTTGATTTCATTTTTGCTATAATAATAATAGCCCTCACCGTTTGCCCATATCCTCCATTCTTTTTCATACTCCCATTCCTTAAGCTTAAGTGACAAGTCTTCTAAAATTTTAGATCCAAAGCCTTCTTCTCCATCCATAAACCTACCGAATTCCAGCCAGTTAAATTCATCAAGATAATCTTGGTACTTTACTTTCTGGAAAGTCATTCTGTTACCGAGGTTTTCGAATTCATAACCGATAACTATGCCCCGATGAGCATTCGCATAATGTGACCACATCAGAATATTATCTGGAGACTCAGAAAGTGCACAGAATGCCCATCTTCTGATATGCTGCCGTCTTATATCATTTAGATGTTCTCTTAGGACGTCGTTTGAAACATCGACATAGCGTTTCAGGAAGGGGGAAAGCTCTGCAAATCCCTTAAAACTGTCCAACTCACTATCAGAATAGGGTCTGTCTAAAATTCTTAGACAATCAAATGGATCATTCATTACGTCGGCATATCCGCACCACAAACCCCTGTTAATGAGTGATTTGATCGTGTTTTCATTGAATGGAAAGTACTTATAAAGAACCACTTTAACTGATTAATCGGATATTTAGTACAGTTTATAAAATTTACCAATTAGCTAAATCACCCCAACCACATTCTCAAGCGTCCCGATGCCATCAATGCTGATGCTCACCACGTCTTTCGGCTCCAGCGTAAATTCATTGGGAGGGATGATGCCCGTGCCAGTCATCAGGTAGGCGCCATAGGCAAAGTGACAAGCTCTGTATAGGTATTCCACCAACTCGTCAAACTTACGTTTCATTCTGTTGAGCTGAATTTCTTCGTGAAAGACCTCGTTGCCACCTCTTTTGATAGAAATCACAATATTGGTATCCAGCGAAATAGGCGCTTTAGGTACGTAAAGACAAGGGCCCAGTGCGCAGGCTTTTTCGTACGACTTGGCTTGAGGTAAATAAAGTGGATTTTCTCCCTCGATGCTGCGGCTGCTCATGTCATTGCCAACGGTGTAGCCCTGAATTTCGCCTTTGGAGTTGATGAAAAGGGTGAGCTCAGGCTCAGGTACATTCCAGGTCGAATCCTTTCTGATATATACTTCTCCTCCATGCCCAACTACCCGGTGGGCCAGCGACTTAAAGAAGAGCTCCGGCCTGTCTGCTTCATACACTTTCTGATAGAAATCAGAGCCGCCACCGGTTTTACTTTCTTCCATTCTGGCATCTCTGCTTCGGAGGTAAGTAACTCCTGAGGCCCATACTTCCTGGCTGCCAATCGGTGCGCTCAACCCGTCTTTGAGCCAGTCTTTTTTTATGCCTGAGTCAAGAGGTTTGGCAGATTTGACCAATTTCACCAAATGATCATGCAGCTTGCTGTGGTTTACAGCGTGATCCCAGCTCTCTGAAATTTGGTAAGATTGGCCTTCGTATTCAGCAATGATTCGGTTGGAAGTTTTAAAGAGTTTCATAGGGTTGTTTTCTTGCTTTTTATTTCAGTTAAGTCAACGCCCAAAAGGCTTTTAGATAGTTGATTGAGGCTTTCGAATTCTCCTTCGAAATGACAGGTCAGTTGCTTGTGTTCTTGCGCTTCGCCGGGCGCCAGTTCTTTGGCTGGTGACGAAGACTCTATTTCGTAAAAAGGCCCCATTTGCGAGCCATCGGCCATTGGGCCATCATTGTAAGAGTTTACGACGTCGCCCTTGTAAGGCTCATCCTGCATTTCCCATTTTGAGTTTACATAGGTGCCGTTTGGCTCGACCGGAAACTTGATGATGGTCAGAATATTCTTTGCAAAGTCGAAACTGGCGGCCATTGGCTTGGCAATGACAGGCGACAACCCAAGTTTACTCCGGTAAAGACCGTCGCACTGGAAATAGATCACGCTGTCCGTTACTGTTAGCCTTTCCGGCGGTATTTCTCCGAAATAGTCATCAGTGATATGGTCTTTTGCTCCTTCGGTCGGCTTGAAAGGAATAATCACCATGGTTTCAGGTGATGGCGTCATCATGCCTAACAGCCAGATCGACAGCAGTCCAGTCTCTTTTTTCCACTGTTCATTGCCCTTGTTGGTAATGCTGTTCGTCGTTTCATAAGCCACCCAATTGAGGCTTTCTCCCCAGGTGACACCCAGGCTGGTGGCCAGTGCTTCTTTCGGTAACAACCGAACACTTCGCTCGATGGCCAGGTCAAATACGGTTCCGCTATAGTTGGTGACGCTCGCTTCAATTCCGAAGATTACTTCATCTTTTGCAGCCGAAACAACAGGGTAGGCCACCGTGTCAATGATGGCGGGCACCTGCCAGTTGTCGATTTCGAAGGAATCTGTAGCTTCAAAGTAGACCGAGAACTGACCACCTTCCGGCCCCAGCCAAAAACGTTCCTCCCCACCGACGGGATTGAATTGCTTGTTCCATTCGCCAGCTTCAATCAGGTCGTAGTTGAGCCAGCCGTAGCTGTTACCAGAAGCGCCAGTGGCAGTGCTGGTCATTACCCGCCCCTGATAGTCAGCAGAAAGCAGCACCCTTGCCTGTCCGTCGGACGATTTTAGTTCGTAAACCGAGGACGTGTTGGCTTTCAGAAAAGCAGAATCGTAAGCATAGGTACCCTTAGCTGGCATCGCTTTTTCCTTGTTTTCATTAGTTGTTTGGCTGCACCCTGCCAGGGCCCAGAGACCAATGAGGCAGGGAAGGAGCTTTTTCATAGCGCTTTATCGGTAAACTGCCCGTTTACTTTTCTTGTGATGGACAATGGATTTGCATCTTGCAGCGCCTCAGGCAGCAATGCCTGGTGATAACCCTGATAGCACACTGCTCTTGTGAAACGATAAATAGCGTTGGTGCCTACCGACGTAGACCTGCTGTCGGTGGTAGCCGGGTAGGGGCCACCATGCACCATGGCATAGGTTACTTCCACACCTGTAGGAGGTGCGTTGAAGATTACTCTGCCGGCTTTGCTTTCAAGTGTTCCTATCAGCTCTGAGTGCCCCTTTATGTCCTTTTCTGTGCCCCAAACGCTTGCTGTAAGCTGCCCATGAAGGATATCAGCCACTTGCTGCATTTGTGCTTCGCTGTCGGCCACTACATGTAAAGAACTCGGGCCAAACACTTCTTCCTGTAGCGCCACATTGTTGATAAATGCACTTGCTTCTACCTGAAACATGTGTGGGATAGCAGCAACACCTTCTTTTGCAGTTAAGTCGCCGACGAGCTGTGTTACGCCACGTAGCGAAGCCATGGTGCTGAGATTGCTACAGTAGCCGTCAAATACTTTGTTGGTGAGCATATTGTCCGCAGAGGCGGCCTCAAGGGCTGTTTTGAAGGCTTCAGTAAATTGCTCCTGTGCCTTCGACTTTACGGCCACAATCACACCAGGGTTGGTGCAGAATTGCCCGGCACCCATTAGGTTAGAGCCAGCTAGCTTCTGCCCAAGTGAAGTGGCCTCTTTTTCCAATATTTCTGGCAACACAAACACAGGATTCACACTGCCCATTTCAGCATAAACCGGGATGGGTTCGTTTCGTTTGGCGGCAGCATTGAAGAGGGCTCTGCCTCCGCCAAGCGAGCCGGTAAAACCTACTGCTTTTATCGCCTGATGAGAAACCAGGTGAACGCTCGCTTCATATCCCTCGCCTTGTACCAGGGAGAAAACGCCTTCCGGCATGCCGGTGTCGTTACCTGCTTGTATAATGAGAGATGCCACCAACTCGGAAGTAGCCGGATGACCCGGATGTGCTTTGCACACAACTGGGCAGCCTGCAGCAAGTGCTGAGGCAGTGTCGCCGCCAGCGGTGGAAAATGCAAACGGAAAATTGCTGGCACCAAAAACAGCCACCGGGCCAAGTGGCCTTTGCATTTGGCGCACGTCAGGTTTAGGCAGTGGCTGGCGGTCAGGAATGGCCGGGTCGATCATGGCGTTGACCCACGAGCCTTCTCTAAGAAGAGACGCAAACAGCTTCAACTGGCCTGTAGTACGTCCTGTTTCTCCCATGAGTCTTCCCTCAGGCAGTCGTGACTCCGTCATGGCGAGGGCTACTAATTCGCTCTTGTTTTCGTCGATTAGCTGAGCGATGCGCTCAAGGAAAATCGCTCTTTCTACGCCCGATGTGTTTTTGTAGCTGCCAAAAGCCTTATGGGCAATGTTTACAGCCTGATCGACTTCTCCGACTGTTGCTTCGTGGAATGCGATGCCTGAGTGCCCGCCGTGTCCTTTGAAGCTTTGGGGATTGAGACTTGATAGTTTATTTCCGACTAAATTCTTTCCTGTTAATTGCATGAATAATTGATGGTGTCTTTCGTAAGTAAAATTAATTAAAACTAATGAGGCATTCTACCCCTCTCTATTTCACAAGGTCTTTGTAGCTAATTAGCTGAATGCCCTTTTTCTTAATGAGTGCCTTGATGTCTTCGTCTATCCATAGGTCGGTTACACCCTGGCGGTCTTCGGCCACGTTCTCATAACCAATGTGAGAAATAGCCCTCAGTTCCGGCGTGTCGATGCCCGGATGTTCTACAAACATGTAGGTTTTGCCCTTTTCCAGCTTGTTGAGCATTTTACTGAAGCTTTCTTTCTTTTCTGCGAGTGTAGCATGATCCCCGTCGTACCTGGCACCCTGCACGCCCAATTGCTGCGTATCAATATCGATATCATATTCTATAGCCAGCTTTTTGGCAATGGCGGCTGTGTCATCGTTCAGGTTTGTGCAGCCCATATGGCCCGAGATGTGACTGAGCCTCGGAATCATTTTTTTTGCCAACTCAATTTGTGCTCTCCATTCTTTTTCAATGTCATCGAGGCTGAATTCGTTTTCCAGCACGGCTTGCCCAGGATAGTTTTTGTTCGGCCATATCATCGGGTAGAAATAACCATCCTTGTCCCGAAGGCTTGGTGCATCGGTCAGTGGCTGCCATTTCACATTGTCCCACTCGCTGGTGAGCACCAGATGAATGCCGACGTCAATACCAGGGTTTTCTGCCAGCATTTTAACGGCTTCAGGAAACCATGGCGATGGAACAATCACTTCGATTGATGTTTCTATTCCCTCCTTAAACGTCTTTATCAACGCTTCATTGCCACTATGAGAGAATCCCATGTCGTCTCCACGAACAATAAGGCGCTGCGCTGAAAGGTGGATGCTGCCGGTAAAAAGAAGAAAAAGCAACGCTGGTTGAAATAATCTGATCATGCTCAGTTTTGGTAGGTTTAGAAATAAGTAATGCTAAGATAAAGTATTAATGAGGTGTAAAATAATGGAAGTTTATTAATTTAGAGAATGCGCTGATGAACAAAAGTGTGAGTAGCTCATTGATGAATACCCCAGCCATGATAAATAGCATGAAAAGAAGACAGCTTTTGAAGGGTGCACTAGGCCTATCTGCGTTATCGGCAGTGAACTTTGCTTCAACGCCAACGCTTGTGGCACAGCATATTGCAGGCATGTCTGCAAAAGCTTCCCAGTTGAAAATCAGCCTCAATGCGTTTTCTTTCAATGCACCCCTTACCGATGGCAGTATGGATGTACACGATATGCTGGAGTACTGTTCAGAAGTTGGTTTTGCGGCTGTGGATATTACTGCTTACTATTTCAAAGGCTACCCCAATGTGCCGCCAGATGACTACCTGTTTGAGATCAAGAGGCACGCTTTTCGGTTGGGGTTGGACATAAGTGGCACCGGTGTTCGCAACGATTTTACGCTGGCCGATCCTGAAAAAAGAAAGGAAGAAATAAAGCTGGTAAAAAATTGGATTGAAGCTGCCGCTAAGCTCGGGGCTCCTGTGATCAGGATTTTTGCAGGTGCTAAAGTGCCCGACGGGTTTTCATGGAACAACGTTGCCGCCTGGATGGTGAAAGATATCCAGGAATGTATTGATCATGGCAAGAAGTTTGGCGTCACAGTGGCCATTCAAAACCATAACGACTTTATCAAAACGGCCGAGCACGTGACCAGGATTATGGATATGATCGACTCAGAGTGGTTCGGGCTTATTTTGGACACAGGCAGTTACCGGGTAGGAGACCCCTACGAGGAAATTGAGAAGACTATTCCTTATGCTGTCAACTGGCAAATCAAAGAGCTCATTTTTGAAAACGGCGAAGAAGTGGAGACAGACCTGAAAAGGCTGGTGGACATTATTAAAGCATCGAGCTACAAAGGTTATTTACCCATCGAAACACTTGGCACCGGTGACCCAAAGCAGAAAGTAAAAGCGCTATACGATAAGCTAAATAAAGTTTTGTCAACCTAAGTCTGGCAAACTCACTTTTCCCTTCCAAATACCATAATCCGCTAACGCCAGCCATCAAAAGAAAAAGGGGCGGGTAATTACCGCCCTCTTTCGATGTATTTATACTCGTTTATGGTTCTTGTTCGTTTACACCCAACACCGCCTTTTCGTAAACCAAGCCGGAGAGGAAGCCCTTTCATATCTAAATGTGGATATATTCTTTTTAGGTAAAAAAGCTTAACGTGGTTTAGGGCTTTTTACCACTTGGGAAAGTTACAAATAGCTTTGCCCGGGCATTGGTGTCAACTTAGCCTTCGCTGACCTGCTTCCTAGAAAATAAAATGTCCAGTTACATTGTTACATCCGGCATCCACTCGTTGACCGAATTGTATCCACCTTTACCAGAGCAGAGCAAAGGTGTTCTTGACTACCGAGGACATTTCGTTAGCCACTCCAGATCTGCCTGGCAATAAATTTTAAGAACAACACCATGAAAATTAGGCTACTACTATTAAGCTTTTTGCTTTCACTTGGCATGACAAACGCCCAAAGTCCCGTCGGAATATTTTCTGACCACGTGGATGTTGGCAACCCAAATAAGAAAGGCGGAGCTACCTACGACGAACAAACCCAAACCTATTTTATCAAAGGTGCAGGGTACAATATTTGGTTTGAAAGGGACGAGTTTCACTTTGCCCACCAAAAACTAAAAGGAGACTTTATCTTGACAGCCAACTTTGGTTTCAATGGCGACGGAGTTGATCCCCATCGTAAAATTGGTTGGATGGTGAGAGAATCGTTGGATGAGAGTGCGGCCCATGTCAGCGCCACTCTTCATGGCGACGGACTAACGGTGCTACAATGGAGGGAGTTACGAGGAGCGTTTATGCGAGATCCTCAGGATGAGATTTTTCCGCCGAAAAGTAATTATACAACCATCCAACTTGAACGCTCTGGTAAGGAGTTGATCATGAGGGCCGCCCATTTCGGGGAGCCACTTCAGTTGATTGGCTCACACATGATGCCGGATATGCCTGATGAGGTGTTTGCCGGCATTTTCGTGGGCTCGCACAACCCAGACGTAGTAGAGGAAGGAATAGCATGGAATGTAAGAATAGACAAGCCGCTGCCAGCCACTTACAATCCTTATAGAGAGGGCTGGCTCGGTGCCCGCCTGGAGACAATGACAATAGCTGATGGTAAAAGAACCGTGATTTACGAAAAGGAAAAGGGCTTCGAGGCACCCAATTGGATGCCCGATGGCAGGGAGCTTCTTTTTAACATGGATGGTTCTATTTATACTATTCCGCTCACTGGCGGAGAGCCTCAGCAGCTAAATACTGGCGATCTAAAGCGCAACAACAATGACCACGGCATTTCCTTTGATGGTAAAATGCTGGCGGTAAGCAGCCACAGAGACGGGTTGCCCGGTGGTGGGTCGACTGTGTATGTGCTGCCGTTGACCGGTGGAATTCCGGATCTGGTTACCGAAAAAACGCCCTCTTACTTTCATGGATGGGCTCCCAATAACAAAGAGGTGGTATATGTGGCACAACGGGGTGAAACAAAAGGCTACAATATCTACAAAGCCAATATTAAGACAAAGGTAGAAACTCAGCTAACCAATTTCACTTATGGCCATGTCGACGGATGCGAGTACTCCCCAGATGGTAAATACATTTATTACAACGGGTCGCAGTCGGGTACTATGCAGCTTTGGCGCATGAAGGCCGACGGCACGGGACAGGAACAGCTTACGTTCGACGACAACAACGACTGGTTCCCTCACATTTCCCCTGACGGGAAGTGGATACTTTACATTTCGTTTCCTCCAACGATTCCTGTGAATGACCACCCACCGTACAAAAGAGTTGAGCTGAAAATTATGGCGGTAGCCGGTGGGCAGTCAAAGGTACTTGCCTACATGTACGGAGGGCAGGGTACTATCAATACACCATCGTGGTCGCCCGATAGTAAATCAGTGGCTTTCGTGAGTAACTCAGGAAAAAAGTAAGCATCGCAGTTCGGTGAAATTGTAAATTCATCAGCTACAATGCGCTAGTAGTAAGTTTGGTAAACATAAAATGTCGTTAACAAAAGTGCCCGGCTAGTTTCCGGGCATTTTTGTTTCTCTACATTGATACATAATATACTCAATACAAAGTAAACTATTGCATTACCCAAACTTGCCTACACTTCTTTCAAAAGACCACGGTATTTGTAACCTTCTGAAAAAAGCACTTGAAGTGATGCTTTTATTGGGGATATTATAAATGTTTTAAAAAAAGGTGCCTTTATGGGTCTGGATTTTTCCTGATCTTTACAGAGTGGCGAATTTTTCAATAACGATAGCAATATTGAAGAGAATGGGGTGGATAAGGTATTTCGTTTTGATTGCTTTGTGTCAGGTTGCGACCAAATGGGCCAACGCCCAAAACAACTCTGCGCTGACGAGCAATATTAAGTTTGAACAGCTGACTGACGGTCTTTCAGAAAAGTCAGTAACGAGCATCATCCAGGATCAGCATGGCTTCTTGTGGTTTGGAACCCGAAACGGGCTGAATAAATATGATGGAATCGAGTTTAAGGTATATGAGTATATCCATGGAGACAGCACCTCGCTGAGCAGCAGCTTTGTAAACTGCATGGCTGAAGACAAGGAAGGCAATATTTGGGTGGGGACAATGGACGCTGGGCTGAATCTCTACAACAGAAACTCCGACAACTTCACCCGTTTCCAATCCAAATCCAATGACCCGGAGAGCCTCTCTGATAATTGGGTGACTGATCTTTTTATCGATAGCCGTGACAACGTGTGGATTGGCACCGAAGGGGGCGGATTAAATGTGATATATGCTGATTCAAAATCTTTCGAGCATTTTAAGAATGATGCGAAAGACCCCCTCAGTTTAGCCAACAACCATATAAGTGCGATCTATGAAGACAACTATGGCAATATTTGGGTGGCGACGTATGGTGGCGGGCTCGACAGATTTGATATTGGGGGGCAAAGGTTTATTCACCACCGACATGAGCCGGGCAATGTAAAGAGCCTTTCCAGCAATTACCTGAACTCATTTGTGAAAGACAGTGACGGCCAGATTTGGATTGGTACACGAGAAGGTATGAACCGCCTGGTACCAAAAGACAATGGCGTGGAGTTTCAAAGAGTGATGCCCAATATTGTAGATCCAACGGGCCTGGTGCACAACATTGTGCTTAGCATCAGCGAAGACAACTACAACCGGCTTTGGCTTGGAATGGAAAACGGTGGATTGTCGATCTATGACAGACAAACCGGGCAGTTTTCCAATTTTTGGCCCAATCCACTCGACCCAACAAGTGTAGGTGCTAACTCGATTTGGGCAGTTTACAAAGACAATATTGGCACCATGTGGCTGGCTGCCCGCAACAGGGGTTTGAATAAATGGGATCAGTATCAGACAAAGTTCATTCACCATATTTTGCCGCCATCCGGTGGGCATAGCCTGGCCAACAATGACATCATCTGCTTTGTGGAAGACAAGGAAGGCAACCTGTGGATAGGTACCGACGGCGGAGGTCTCAACCATTTTAACAGGAAAACCAATCAGGTAAAAAGCTATGTGCACGACATCAATGACCCCAAAAGCATCGGGAGTAATTCCGTCATTTCTTTAGAGATCGATAGCTACGGAGATCTTTGGGCAGGCACCTGGGAGGGCGGACTCAATAGGTTTGATAAAAAAACAGGCACCTTTCAGCGATTTGAAAGTGATCCAGAAGATGCTTCAAGCATAGGATCCAACTATGTGTTTTCGATTTTTGAAGACAGTCGGCGTAGACTGTGGGTGGGTGCATTCTATGAAGGGCTGGATCTGTTTGATAGGAAGACGGGCAGATTTTTGCATTACGAAGTGAATCCTGATGACCCTGAATCTTTGAGTCACAACAGGGTATTTACGATGTTTGAAGACAGTCGGGATAACATCTGGATTGGAACTGAAGGAGGAGGCCTTTTACAAATGACGTTTGCTGGCGATGGAGAGCCGGTTTTTAAAACCTACACCAACAACCCCAAGGACTCTACCACCCTCAGCAGCAATGTGGTAAACGCTATTTATGAGGACACCAAAGGCACCCTATGGGTCAGCACCTGGGCAGGCCTTAACAAGTTTGACTACGAAAAAGGAACCTTCGAAACTTTTCGAAAAAATGATGGGCTTGCCGATAATGTAGTCAACGGAATTTTGGAAGATGAGCGGGGCAAGTTTTGGATCAGCACCAATCAGGGAATCAGTGAATTCGATCCTGAAAGTAGGAGCTTCAAAAACTATAGCACCGCAGACGGGCTACAGGAGCAGGAGTTTGTGAGGGGCGCCTATTTGAAAAGCCAGTCCGGCGAATTCTTTTTTGGCGGGGTAAATGGTTTTAATTCATTCTATCCGGGAGAGGTAAAGGAGAATCCACACATACCACCCGTGTACATCACCAGCTTTTGGATATACAATGAAGAAGTGAGGCCGGGAGCAAAAGGCTCAGTTTTGGCACAAAACATTATCGATACAAAAGAAATAACACTGACCTATCACCAAAACGAATTTAGCTTTGAATTTGCGGCGCTTAACTATTCTCAGGCATTTAAAAACAGCTACTCTTATATGCTGGAAGGATATGATGAGCACTGGCACGAGGCTGGCACTCAGCGCACTGCCAGCTACACCAAGGTGCCTCACGGCGACTATGTTTTTAGGGTAAAGGCTTCCAATAATGATGGTCTTTGGAATGAAGAAGGGGCTTCGTTGAGAATAATAGTAACACCCCCGTGGTGGGCTACCTGGTGGGCCTATGCTGTGTATGTATGCATTGGGATTGGGCTGCTTCTATGGTATCGACAAGTGCTTATCTACAGAGAAAGACTCAAAAGCGATTTGAGGCTCGAGCACATGGAGCTGACCAAAATGCAAGAGATGGATGCTATGAAGTCCAACTTTTTTGCTAACATCTCTCACGAATTCAGGACCCCGCTCACTTTGATGCTAAGCCCACTAAAGTCGATGTACTCAGGTGCCTTTCGTGGCGACGTAAGGAAACAGTACGGCGTAATGATCAGGAGCGGAGAGAGGTTGCTAAGATTGATCAATCAGCTGCTCGACTTGTCAAAGCTGGGCAGTGGCAGCATGAAGCTGGAAGCGAGCCGAACGGACGTAGTCGAGTTTTTAAAGCCAATCGCAGCGTCTTTTTCGTCTTACGCCACCCAAAAAAAGCTTTCCTATTCCTACAACCATCCGAACGCTCCTCTGGAAGCATATATCGATCATGATAAAGTTGAAAAGATTGTAACGAATCTGCTATCCAACGCCTTCAAGTTTACCAGTGAGGGTGAAATTTCGCTCAATGTGAGCCGAATTTCGATGGAAATGACTGACAGTGAAGCAGGCGGGGAGTTTGTGCAAATCACAGTCAAAGACTGTGGCGTGGGAATTCCAAAGGAACATCTGCAATCAGTTTTTGACAGGTTCTATCAGGCAGATATTGACCATCACGTTGACCAGGAGGGGACTGGCATAGGCCTTTCGCTTACCAGGGAGCTTGTGGAGCTGCACAGGGGCAGGATATCAGTAAAAAGTACGCTTGGTGAGGGCTCGTGCTTCAAAGTGCTCATCCCTATGGGTAAAGCGCATTTGCAGGACAGTGAAATTGTGGAGCCAGAAAAGGTCGGAGCCGTGAGCATCGGTCATGTGGTGGAAGAGTTGGAAGAAAGAGACAAGCAAAGCACTGGAGAGACTGCTATTGTGAAGACCGACCCCAAGGAAGGCAAACCGCTGGTACTGATAGTGGAGGACAATGCAGACTTGCGCACCTACATGAAAGAAAGTCTGGAGCATAGCTATGAGTTTATTGACGCTCCAAATGGCAAAATTGGGTTGGAGAAATGTATAGAGCTGGTGCCGGATCTTATCATTTCTGACATCATGATGCCATTGATGGATGGAGTGGAAATGTGTCATTTGGTAAAAACCGACAGTCGGATAAGTCATGTGCCAGTGATACTGCTCACAGCCAAGGCTGATTTGGAGGATAAACTCACTGGCCTGGAAACAGGGGCCGATGACTACATCACCAAACCTTTCGATTCCAGGTTTTTGGAGATAAGGGTACGCAACCTGATCAAGACGAGGGAGCTGATGAGGGAGCGTTTCATGGGCAGCAGGAAGCTGGTGTTGGAGCCTAAAGAGATTACCATTACTCCTCTGGATGAAGTTTTCATGAAAAAGGTGTTGAAAACCATCGAAGACAATATTGGTGATTCGGAGTTCAGGGTGGAGGATCTGGGTAGAGAGGTGGCCATGAGCAGAATGCACTTTTACCGAAAGGTGAAGGCGCTAACGGGCCAAACAGCCGTTGAGTTTATCCGAACTATTCGATTGAAACGGGCTGCCCAAATGCTTAAGCAGAACCAACTGACCGTTTCGGAAATTACCTACGCCGTGGGCTTCAATGACCTGCAATACTTCAGAAACCGGTTCAAAAAATATTTTGGTGTCAGCCCCTCGGAGTATGCCAGCCAGTTTGCTGGCGACAAGCCTGAGGTTGAGAGCGAGGCTCGTGACTCTTGACCTACTCAACGACTGGCAAAGTCTGCCGGGGGACAGACCATGGAATAGGAACATTCTTGATGAAGGGCTACCACTTTTCGGTACGGCAGTTTACCTTTAACCGAGAGTTTTATACAGAGAAAAGCGTTGTGGCCTCTGGCCATGTTAAAAATATAAACACACTAGATACTTATGGAAATACATGACAAATCAGGATTGACCACTTACCTACCCAGCGAGAGCAGATACAAAACAATGAAGTATCGGCGCTCAGGTAAGAGTGGCATTCTTCTTCCTGAGATTTCGTTGGGCCTATGGCACAATTTCGGCCACAAAGACAATCTGCTCAACGCTCAACTTTTGCTTCGCAAGGCGTTCGATATGGGCATCATTCATTTTGACCTTGCTAATAACTACGGCCCTCCGTTTGGCTCAGCAGAAACCAACTTTGGCCGTATGTATAATGACGACTTCAGGCCCTATCGCCACGAGCTGTTTATTTCCAGCAAGGCTGGGTACGACATGTGGCCTGGCCCTTACGGTAACTTTGGCTCACGTAAATACCTGGTCAATAGCCTTGATCAGAGCCTTAAGCGAATGAACCTCGACTATGTTGATCTGTTCTACCACCACCGGCCTGATCCACATACACCGCTGGAAGAGACCATGGGTGCCCTTGACTTTATTGTTCGCTCGGGAAGAGCCTTATACGTGGGTATATCCAACTACCCTGCGGCGGAAGCCAAAAAAGCCATTGCCATTTTGAAAGACCTTGGCACACCTTGCCTGATTCACCAGGCTCGTTATTCGATGCTCGACCGTTGGGTGGAGGATGGTTTGCTGGATGTGCTGACTGAGGGTGGAGTGGGCTGCATTGCGTTTAGCCCACTGGAGCAGGGCATGCTGAGCAACAAGTACCTGAATGGTATTCCAGCCGATTCGAGGGCAGGGCAGGGCATGACCTACCTGGAAAAGGAAACGGTGGAGAAAAACCTCCCCAAGATCAAAGAACTGAACAAAGTAGCGCAGGAGAGGGGACAGTCATTGTCGCAAATGGCCATTGCCTGGCTGCTTCACAACAAAGCCGTGACGTCGGTACTTGTTGGAGTAAGCAAAATTGAACAACTGGTCGACAATGCCAAGACGTTGGAGAATACTTCGTTCTCTGCGGAAGAGGTGAAGAAAGTGAAAGCAATTTTGACTGCCTAAAACTTGCGAAGCCACTTCCCAA
The DNA here is from genome assembly GCF_040222385.1 of Imperialibacter sp. Lineage (GTDB taxonomy): Bacteria > Bacteroidota > Bacteroidia > Cytophagales > Cyclobacteriaceae > Imperialibacter. The sequence continues at coordinate 118,280 of NZ_JAVKDF010000057.1, read as the reverse complement.
CAAGTCTTGGGAAGTGGCTTCTACTCTTTGAATTGCAATAAAATTGGCCTGTATCAGAGTCCCTGGGCAATTGCCTTCACTTTCGCCAACCCTGTCTTACATACTTCAAGGGCATCCTGCGCCCAATATTCTTTATTGAAGACTTCTAAAGACAGAATCAGCGGCCTCTTTGGCGACTGAAATGCCTGAAGTATCTTCTTTGTTGGAGCTAATCCTTCCCCGGGGTAAATCCTGTCTGCGTCTTTCACAACATCCCTCGGAATGTTGGTGTAGTCATTCACATGCAGCACCTGAACTGACAGTGGATTGGCTATTTGCAGCGTGTCGTAGCTGGAACCTCCTTTGTACAAGTGGAAGATATCCAGGTTGATACACGCAGATGCGTGGCCCGACTCTGCAGCCACAAACAATGCCTGGCTGAGCTTGTGAAGGTTTTTGGAATGCCCCCAAATCTCCAGTTGAGGAACAACGCCCGACTGATCTCCCATTTCCAGAATGGTTCGATACCGCTCGGCTGCTTTGTACAAATCGAGGCCCGCCTCGGCCGTGGCACCCGACGGTGGTGCTGCAATACGTTTGCAGCCTAACTGAGCCAGCATATCCATTTCTTTTTTCAACTGCTCCAATCCTTTGCTTCGGGTAGCTTCGTCGTCCACTATCCACTGCGCAAAACCAATGGTATTTTCAACACTGATTCCAAGGTCTTTGATGATTTTGGCCGCTTCTTTGATCGTCCCACCACCATCGAGGTACTTCTGCAGGGTAGGAATCCATATTTCTACAGCCCGGAAGCCGCCTTTGGACGCTGTTTCGAGTTCCTTCACAAAGCCCAGGTTTTGCCCCATGATCGTGGCCATGTTGAGGCAGGGAATGAAGTCGCCTGCGGCACTCTTCAGCATGCCGGTGGCGCTGTCTTCAATGAGAGATGTAGTGGGGCTGCTAAATCCAACGGACGGCAATGCCATGAGGCCGGCGGTGCCGCCAAGATATTTAAGTGCACTGCGGCGGGAGTAAGTAGGTGTTTTCATTTAGCTAATTTAAAATATTTGACGGGATCAGGGTAAGCCGCTTATCTAATTATTCGGGATTTGGCCAAACGCACTGAACATTGACTGAAACCTGATATACCTTAGTTTCAAACAAAAAAGGAGACCTCCCGGCCTCCTTCATTTTCGATATGCTGTCATTTCAGATTAGCAGCATCCTGTAGAGCTACCGCCTCCGCAGCAACCTCCACCACAACAATCGTCTCCCATAATAGTATATGTTTGTTTACATAGAAGAGACGAGGACATGGGGAGAAGGACGCTCCTTGCAGCGACAATTTTTTTGAGGGATCATATCCAGGATATTGCCATACTTGTCGGCTGGAATAGCGCAGCATTCCAAAAACAAGTCTTTCAGGCGAAGCCTGGCTCTCTGCACCCTCGATTTGGCGGCTGTGTAACTAATGCCCTCCTGCTCAGCAAACTGTTTTTGTGGCATCCCCTCAATATCTACTTTTTTAATGGCTTCTTTGTGCTGCGGAGAAAGATTGTGAATAAAAGGTGACATGCATTGGGCAAACGTGGCATTGAATGGATTCTCCTCTTGCTGCAATACGAGGTCGCCAGGCAGCTCGGTGAATTGCTTTTTTGTCCTGAAATGATCCAGCACCGTGTTTCGTGTGATTTGCCACACCCAGCTCACCAGTTTTCCCTCATCTTTCAGTGTATGCCGCCTGGTGTGGATTTTTACAAAGACATCCTGCAACACATCGTCACTTGCCATTTCGTCTTTCAGCGAGTGCCTGATAAATGCTTGTAGCTCTTTATGAAAGGATGTCCAGATGAATTCGGTAGTGTGCATGTCGGTTGTGTTCATTTAATATAGACGATGCAATAGAAAAAAAGACGCTATTCTCTGGTAAATTTTTCAAACAATGTGCACTTAAATAAAGTGTTTTTTCAAAAAGGCTTTTGACACAAAGATCAACAACAACAAGAAATAAGTGGAGCCGATAGTGATAACGCCAACAATCGGCAGACCTGCAGTAACATTGGCTATACTTTGGAAGATCCAGTGCGTAGGGAAGATGCCGAAAGCCGGACTAAAATGTAGGGGGAGAAAAAAAGCTGCCACAGGCACCAGAACGACTATGTTAAAAGCTTTGATGTAAATCAGTCCTTCCATTCTGTTTTTCACAAGCGCATTGATGCCCAAAACATACACTGGCACCACACAAGCTGTTAATAGTGAGATGGTCAGGTTAGCCACCCAGTGGATCGGATAGAAGGGCTGTACCGCCAGCAGACCGACATTTAGCAAAACGGTGAACAGAAAGGGGATAAGCATTCTCGAAAAAAGGTATTGGATATGAGTAAGCGGCACTACGCCATAAAGTCTGGCGACTTCGGTTTCCTTCTCATCAATCAGCACCATGCTGCTAATGAAGCAAAATGTCTGCGTGTTTTCGATTACTCCAATCACCAAAAATACTGGTAAATAGGGGGTAAGAAAGTCATATTTTTCAACGAGGCCTGGTACAAACCAAACAATGAGCACATAAAGTAGAATTGGCAACACCAGAAAGCCACGCAAAGAGGGACTCCTGAAAATGAGCTTAAAATCTGTGACGGCGAGCTTAATAACTGTCTTCATAACTTAGTGGTGGATCAATTTTTTGTTGAACAGGCGGAAAGCCAACAGGTAGAATAGCGGAGGCCAGATGATTACCGGGAGGAACGATAACGCTGTTGGGTGGGTGCTGTCCACCAGTGAATCGGCAATGAGTGAAAGACTTGCCTGCACTGGGAAAATATTAACTATTGAGCCGAGATCAACAGCGCCCAGGTAGTTGAGTACTGGCAAATTGACAAAGACCATGAATACTGGAATAGACAGCATGGCAAAATTGAGAAACTCATCGGCAAAGGTCAGCATGGCAATACCTAATAAAGCGGATAGCACGCAGATGGAAAAAGCCCCGATAGCGTATGAGAGAATATCGAAAGAGAATCCTTTTACTGAAAAGGCGAGCCCAAGAGAACAGACCAGGCCGACAATGGACAGAGAAAGGACTTTTGAAAGAAGGTAGTGATGCAAATTGATAGGCGAAACGAAGATTGCAGGGAGAATTTGGTGCTTTCTTTCGGTGTAAATGGCCAGTGCGATAAAGAAATAGCCTATGACTGACGGGTCGTTGAGCACGAGGAACACGAGTAGCTCGTTCAGACTTCCCCATGATCTCAAGAAATAGAGCACTATCCCATAGACAAGCGTGACGCCAAGGCTAATGCCAATGATGTTGTTTTTTTGCAGCAGAATGAATTGCCATTTGAGCTGCTGGCCGAGTGCTATCATGCTTTCAAAGGTTTTCCGGTTACCTTAATAAAAACCTCTTCCAGGCTTGCCTCCAGGGTGTGAATTTTGTTTACCTCGCCAAGCCTGATGAAGGAAGTAAAGCCAGCATTCTCACCAAGGCCAGCCAGGGGAAATTCCTGCATTTGGCCATCTGCTAGCTGCACTTCCACCGCCTGTTTACCGTACTTTGCTTTCAGCCTTTCGGGTGTGTCGGTGATCCGCAGTTCGCCATCCACAATAAACCCCACCCTGTCACAAAGCTCATCTGCGGTGTGCATGCTATGTGTGGTGATGAAGATGGTTTTTCCAGCCTCTTTCAACCTCATAATATGTTTTCTTATAATCTGCGCATTTACCGGATCGAGGCCGGAGGTGGGCTCGTCAAAGTAGAGGATGTCCGGATCGTGTTGGATCGCTCTGATAAAATTCAGGCGCATTTTCATGCCTTTCGAGTAGGTTTCCACAGCCTTGTCCATGTCCTTCTCAAGGCCTACCATTTCAAACAAATGCAGAAGGTCAGCCGGCTTGTTTTTACGGTAGAAGGAAGCAAACAGAGCCAGGTTCTCTTTTCCTGTAAGCTTCAAATAGTGATTAGGCAGCTCAAAACCCACTCCAATATTCTCGAAGTAGGACTGATCCCAGCTGTTCACGTCTTTGCCGTCTATGATCACCTCACCTTTGTAGCCGTTGAGAGTCTTGTAAAGTATTTTCTGCGCAGTGCTTTTGCCAGCCCCTGACGGGCCGAGAAAACCGAAGATCTCACCTCTCTTTATTTCGAAGCTGAGTTGTTTCAATGTTGGGGTATCGTTACCCGGATACGTGAACTCAAGTTTTTTTACCTCTATCATCGTTTCATCTTTTGTCTAAAGCAGCTTTCAAGATTTCTATGTACTGATCTACAGTTCGGAGCAACACCTCTTCCTTTTTATGAAAAACAGGCAGGCCTTTCTCAATACTTTTTTTCGGGTCAATTTCTCCTAGTGCCAGTAATTGGTCGTTAATAGCAAGACTTGCTTTGTAAAGGAAGAAACCCTGAGTTTTGGCAGGGATATCCCTTCTGAACTTCCCTATTGCTATCTCGCTTTCGACCATTTTTTCAAAGACAGTCACGGTTTGATCTAGCATGTTTTTGTATAGGTGTTGGATAGAAGGAGAGTTGATGTTGTCGACCAGCTTGTGGAGAAAATGGCTTTGCAAAGGATTCTCAAGGTCAAACTTTACACCACGTTCATATAACGCCCGAAAATAGAGCCAAAAGTCGGGGAAGTCGGTTCTTTTCAAATGGCCAATATAGTTTGCCTTCACAGCCGCACCTTCGCCAACCAGAAAGGTAAACAGGTCGAGCTTGTCATTAAAGTACTGGTAAACACTGCCCTTGGCGATTCCAAGCTCCGATACCACAGAAGTCAATGAGGCTTCGTCATAACTGTGAAGGGCAAATTCACGGAGAAAGGCGTCTGTGAACTGCTTTCTCTTATCTGGCTTCAGTTTGTTAAAAGTGGCTTTTGGCATTGTATTGACTAATTATGACCATGCAGTCACAATTGTAGTCAATTATTATGACTAGCCGGTCATTTTTATAGATATTTTTTTCTGTGGTTAGGGTAAGCCGGATTTTTTTGACCTTGCCAGACGAGATCGGAATAGGGGCAACTGCAGATTTTTTTAACCGGGAAGCGTCTTTTCATAAAGTGCCTCGTCTCCAAACAAAAAAACTACACTATGAACCACATTTATTTCTGGAGAACAGGCAGTGCCTTCTTTCTGATGTTGACTATTTCCGTTGCGACGTTGGTTGCTCAGCCGCTCACTGGAGCTGGGAGTGAATTGTACAAAGAAAAACAACCCGACCCGGTTCGGGGTCACTACAAAAGCATTTCGAAATTCGATGCGCAGCCGTCAGAGAGCGGGGAGGAGATCGACCGGTTGAAATATCCGCTGACGGACAAAGACCTACAGCGGGCAAAGAGCCGGAAACCTTATTATCTCACTGAGAATGAAAGTTTTGAAATCAAAGCTTACCCCGCCAACAGCTCTGAACAAACAAGAAAAGAGATAGACTATTTGCTGGCGTTGCAGGAGCAGCGTTTTAAGGAAGACATGGACATCTGTCTTTATATGGCCACTGTTTGGTTCAGTCATTCGTATAAGCCGGGTGACAAAGAATACCCCCGAATGCGACGGAATTTATATTTTATTGGTCGCTCCATCGGTACCTGGTTCACTGCCGATTCGCTTCCGGCTACCACCCAGCTTGTTTCAAATGTATGGGCCGATGCCAGCTTTTATATCTGGAAGTATAAGATAGAATTTGCCAGGATACGGCCCTACAAACTTGAACCAAAATTGAAAAACCTCGAAGAAACCAATTGGCCAGCTTATCCGAGTGGTCATGCTGCCAATTCTTATGTGAATGCCTATCTTTTTTCTGAGCTTGCCCCCGAATTCAAGGATGTGTTTATTAAAGATGCACTGGACATGGCCCATTCAAGAGAAAGGATTGGGGTGCATTACCCAAGTGACTCGGAGGCCTCCAGACTATTGGCTAGACAGCTTGTGAACAAACTTTTTGAATCGGCAGAGTTCAGGGAAGATTTTGCCAAAGCCAAAGAAGAATGGACGAGGGTGAGGGCAAGGAATTTTTAGCGCTTTAGTTTATCCCAATGACAAGAGTGGGAAAGTAAACAGGCAATTGGCGAATTTCAGCGATTCGGAATATGATTTGGCCGTATAGTCACTTTTGCAACTGCTAGCCACCTTCGTAATTACTCAAAACGCAAGCTATTGACAGGGCTTTTGCGGGCTACTTTTATGGCATGGGAAGCTATGGTAAGCAGCGAAATGACTAATGCGAGAAGCCCGGAAATGACGAAAGTCCATAAAGGAAAGCTGGTGTGATAAGCAAAGAACTTCAGCCAGGTAGTCATAACCACCCAGGCAATGGGTGAGGCAAAGACGATGGCAATTGCAATGAGGATAAGAAACTCACGTGACAGCATCATCACAATGTTGGCAACCGATGCCCCTACTACTTTGCGAATGCCAATCTCCTTGGTACGCCGCCGGGTGGTGAAGGTAGCCAGACCAAATAGACCTATACATGAAACGAAAATCGATATAATGGTAGCTGCCCCGATAATCTGGGCAGTATTGAACTCCCAGTCGTAGTAACCGAACACTTCTCTGTCGAGCAAGCTGTAGCGGAATTGCTGGCCAGGGTATTGTTCCTGCCAAACGTTGCTTAGCTCTTGGATGACGGCATCATATTCTTCTTGGCTATTAATGGCAGAAACCTTTACACTTATCGTCCTCGGGTTGCGGTTGGAAGGAATAAATAAAACGGGATTAATAGGGTCTTTCAGTGGCCTGCTATGAAAATCGGCCACTATGCCTACAATCTGGCCTGCTCTGCGCCCTCCCCCAACGCCCAGGTCGCATGCCACACGCTCGCCAAGCGCATCTCCTGGTTTGTCAAAGCCCAACTCACGGACAGCCGACTCGTTGAGAACAAATTCTGTCAGGGAATCCCGGTTATTCACCTCAAAATTTCGGCCGGCGATCATTTTGATCTCAAAGAGGTCTATATAGTGCTCGTCGCCGGACAGCAGCTCAGCCTGAACGGAAGTCTTTTGATCGACAGAAGTCAGGATTACATTTCTATGATCTTTTTCCATAGGAGGGCCCATGTTGCGGCTCGCCATTTCCACAACAGGGCTTTCTTTGACCTTATCATATATTTCCTGACCCTCTACAGCATAGCCGAAACCAGGGAGGTTGAAGTTGATAATGTTGTGCTGATTGACCCCCAGGTCTTGAGTGAGCAAAAAGAAAATTTGCTGGTTGATAACCAATGAACAATTAATTAGCACTATGGAAATGGTGAACTGAATGACTATCAGTACTTTTCTGAAAGAATCCCTTTTTGATTTTACTGGAAGTTTTTGCTTGCCCAGGCCGACAAGTGGCGAGTAGCCCGTAGCCACCAGGGCAGGGTAAAAACCAGCGAGGAGAGAGGTGACAACGGTCAATCCCAACACGCCAAGGCTGGCTGACGGTGTGAGCAGGTCTAGTCCAATTTTTTCCGGAACATAGCTGGCAATTAGCCCCAGGGCCGGTTCCACCAGCAGTAGGGCCAGCAAAACGGCCATACTGGTAAGAAGAAATGTTTCCAACAGAAACTGGATGATTAATGTACTCCTTTGACCTCCAAGCATCCGCCTGATGCCAACTTCTATCGACCCGCTAAACGATTGAGCAGTGGACAGGTTGATGTAATTGATGATCGCCAGCCCAAGAATAAACAGGGCAATGGCATTGAGTGTGTAAAGCAGTGGCAGGCGAGCCTTGCTGGAGTACATGTCTCTGTAGGTCTCGTCGAAATGGATGCCAGCCAGTGGCTGTAGCCTGGCACTTTCGATATTAGCTTCTGTGTGTTGATCAATCAGCGCCGCCAGCTTGTGCTCAAAAGAAGCAGCACTGGCTCCCTTTTTCAATTTCACAAACGTTTGGCTAAACCGATTCGGGGCTTGCCAGCTATTGAGATGGAATCTTCTTCCCAGGCTGGTTTTATTGATCGTCTCAAAGGAAATGAAGTCGTTAAAAATGAAGTCGGTATTTTGCTTCCAGTCTCTTACAACGCCAACTACTGTGGTTCGCAAAGAGTCATTGTAAACAACTTCTCGCCCTAATATTTTACTTGCCGGAATGCCTCCAAAATATCGACGTGCTTTACTCTCTGTTAGTACAAGCTGAAAAGGTTTTTGCAGAGCGCTGTCTTTTTCACCAGCTAACCACTCGTATTGGAAGATATCGAAATAGCTGGGTTGCGTCATGATGATATCCGATACGTCTTCATTAATGTCGGGTAACTCGGATACGATCAATTCCTGGTCTTCGAAGGGAATAGCCACCTTGCCATAGAATGTCATAAACACGGCGACACTTTCTACGCTGTCAAATTCCATGCTGATGATGGCAGCAGCCGGGTAGGGAATGTTGGCTACAGGCTGCACCGCTGCCGATGGCATTTGTAATGAGCTAACTACCCTGAAGATGCGGCTTCTGTCTTTATGAAAGGTGTCATAACTAAGCTCGGCCAGAATAATGAGGTAGGTAAGAAGGCAGGCGGTCACACCAATCACCATTCCTAACAGGTTAATGCCAGTAGTTACTTTGTCTTTACGTAAATGCCGCCAGGCGATGACCAGATTTCTTCCAAGCATTGGTGAGAGGTAAATATTGGCAGGGGCCTTTGCTCAATATAGGTTAAAATTCCTGAAATTTGAGATAAATGATAGCGACGTATTGATTGAAAGGAACCTCGCCTGCACATTTGACAAAACACATTCGGAACATGAAATTTGATCTGGAAAAAGCGATTGAAGTGCTGGAACGCACACCAGGGGTGCTCAATACTTTGTTGGATGGCCTCTCAGCCGACTGGATCTCCACCAATGAAGGAGGGGAGAGTTGGAGTGCCTACGATGTAGTTGGGCACCTGATTCACGGGGAGAAAACGGACTGGATTCCCAGGGCTGAAATTATTCACTCGCCAGGGGCGGATAAGCATTTCCAACCATTTGACCGCTTCGCTCAAATGGGAGAAAGCGGGAAGAAGACGCTGCGGCAGCGTTTGCAGGAGTTCAGCACGCTACGTAGGAGCAATATCGAGCGGCTTCGTGCGATGGGGATTAGCGACGATGACCTTGCTAAAACAGGCATCCATCCGGCTTTTGGTGAGGTAACGCTGGCACAGCTGCTGGCGACCTGGGTCGCTCACGATTTGAATCATATTGGCCAGATTGTGCGAGTAATGGCCAAACAATACAAAGCCGAAGTGGGGCCGTGGGTGGAATACCTGAGGGTTATGCAATCGTAGTGCTCGTCTTCACCGCCGGGCCTTGCGCCGGTAGTTCTTGCCGAGGGAATGGTTTTACAGTTAAATGCTTAAATTGACTTTACTTACCAAATAGAAGACAATGAAAGCTCCTTTGTTAGCCGTTCTATGCGTGTTCCTATTTCAGTTTGCCTCTGGGCAGGCTACTGAAAATGACAAGGCAATCACCAGGCTCATTGATCAATACTCCGAGGCGAGGGAAACCAAAGACACTGTGCTGCTGAAGAACATCCTTACCAAGGATATTGATCAGCTGGTGTCTAACGGCGAATGGCGAATGGGCATTCGGGTGGCCATTGATGGCATGATGCGCAGCTCGACCAGTAATCCCGGCTCCCGCACGCTTACCATTGACAAAATCCGATACCTGGGCTCAGAAAGTGCTATTGCCGATTGTCGTTACGAGATAAAGAACCCTGATGGTTCAGAGCGGAAAATGTGGAGCACATTTGTGGTAGTGAAGCAAAAAGGCAAATGGCGGATTTCAGCAATTAGGAATATGCTGCCAGCCCAGTAGCGCCTTAGTCTGACGCAGCCATTTCTTCTAACTTGTGTCTGCGGCCTTCCGTCTTCTCTCACCCCAACTTCTTCTTAAAAAACTCCACCGTCCGTCCCCAGGCCAGCACAGCGGCCTCCTTGTCATACCTCGGTGTTGAGTCGTTGTGGAAGCCGTGGTTCACATCAGGGTATATGTATACCTGGTAGTCCACTTTGTTGGCTTTCAAGGCTGTTTCGTAAGCAGGCCAGCCTTCATTCACTCGGGTATCTAAACCTGCATATTGTATAAGCATAGACGCTTTGATCTGCGCTGTTTCTTCCGCAGTTGGTTGTCCGCCGTAGAAAGGCACAGAAGCATTTAGTGTCGGAATCTTCACGGCCATCATGTTAGAAATCCAGCCACCGAAGCAAAAGCCCACCACGCCGATTTTGCCATTGCACTCAGGGTGACTTTTCAGGTAATCATAGGCACCGACAAAGTCTTCCAGCATTTCGTCACGATCTCTTTTGCGCTGAAGTTCTCTGCCATCGTCATCGTTGCCTGGGTAGCCACCCAAAGGAAAGAGCGCATCAGGAGAAATAGAGACAAAGCCTTCCAGTGCCGCCCTGCGGCCTACATCCGCAATGTGAGGATTGAGCCCCCTGTTTTCGTGTACTACTACAATGCCAGGAAGTTTGCCTTTAGCCTTTACAGGCCTCGAAAGCTGCCCCTGCATTTTACCGGCTCCTTTGGGGGAATCGTAGCCCACGGTTTCTGTCTTCAACCTTGGGTCATCGACAGGCACCTGTAGGGTTTGCTGGTACTTGGGCATCAAAAAGTTGAGCATGGCAGGCACCGTTAGGCCGCCCACTGCATAGAAGGATATTTTCTCGACAAATTCCCTGCGGTCGATCTTGTTGTGCACATAGTAGTCGTACAAGTCAAATACTTCCTGCTTGATGTCTTCCTTTTTTATTTCGTTCATGTTTGTAGTTGTAGGTGAATGGTAGACAATATAAGGTTTATTGGGCTTTGATCATAGAAGCTGGCGAGTGAAGACACCCACCAGAACAGTGCTATCGCCTTTGTGCGCCAAATCTGGTGCCCATGGTCTTCTGTAATTTAAATATATGCAAACGCTATGACCGAGAAGGGTAAGCCAACCAACTACCGATTACTACTTACCTGCTACTACTGCATCACCCCTCATCAATCACGTATTTCCTCCTGGCCGACTTCGACTGCCTGATGCGGTAGTTCAGGGTCAGGTTCACCTGCCTTCTCCGGAACTGGCTGCTTCCCTCGGTGAAGAAGTTGGGGCCCTCGGTAGTGTAACGACTTACCCGGCTGTTGAACACGTCCATGATATTGAGGTTCAGCGTGCCGTTGCCTTTCAGCACTTCCTTGGCGAACGACAGGTCGATATACGCCAGGGCTTTGCGAGTGCCTTGTGTTGTTTTTTGTGGTGCTTCAAAGTTGCCTCTTAGCTGTATGTCGAGGTTGCCAGGCAAGGTGAAACGGGAGGTTTGGCGGGCAAACCAACTGTAGGTGGTGGGTTTGTAGGTATCAATGATGTTGGTGCCGTCAATTTCAGCGTGAAAGAAGTTGAAGTTGAGATCCAGCTTCCACCAGTCGTACGGGTTGTAGTCGCTGGTAAACTCAAGGCCGAACGACTTTTGGCCGATGAGGTTTTGGGGCAGCGTCCGGGCATTCCCCTGATCGTCCACCACCCTGATGCGGTCTATCGTCTCTTTGGAGTCTCTATAGTAAAACGAAGACGTTAAGGAGCCTTTTTCAAAATACTTCAGGTGCCCTATCTCGTAGGCATCGGTATATTCAGGATCCAGATCGGGGTTGCCACTAAAGAAGTTCCTGCCATCGGCCAGGGTCACAAAAGGGCTCAGGTCATTATAAAAAGGTCGCCTGATCCGGCGGCTATAGCTCAACTGAAACGAGTTTTGGTTGGCAACTGTATAAGTAAGGTGAGCACTAGGGAAGAAGTTGAGGTAGTCTCTTGGGTTTTGTTCGTTAGTTTCCACCAGCCTCGTTCTCACATCAGTATACTCTACCCTAAGCCCGGCCTGGTAGGTGAACTTATTGCTCTTGTTACCGAGAATGGCGTAGGCTGCCTGGATATTCTCATCGTACAAAAAGATGTTTTTCAGATCAGGATCCACAGTTTCGACACCAGCCTCGTCCACGTTGGTCACCACATAATTGTTTTCCATGTTCCGGAGGCTGCTCCTAAGCCCCGTTTCGAACTTACCTTCCTTGCCAATAGGCTTGGTATAGTCAAGCTGAAGCAGGTATTGCTTTTCAAACTCATCGTTCAACGCATGTTGTTTCTGGTTTGAGCCATCTATGGCGACGTTATTCTCGTCGTAAGATCGCTGCGTAAAAATTTGATCCGATCTTTCCCAGTAGTCGATGTACTTTAGGGTAGTGAGTAGCTTGTGACCTTTTTCCTCGAAAGATTTTTCCCAGGTGAGCGTAGTCTCTGAGTTGGGTTCCGCTTCGTTTTCATTTTGCCGGCGAGCCGTGTAGCCAAGGTAATTGTTTTCGTCATTGAGATAATCCCTGTAGGTGAGGTCAGTTATTCGATTGCCATCGCTACGTGTAAACAGATACGACGCCGTAAGGATGCTTTTTTCACTAAAGAAAAAGTCGAGCCCACCCTGAATATTATTATTGAATCCCTTCAGGTGGCCATCTCTGTCCTGTCTTGAAATGAAGGTGGTGTCGCCTGAATAGACCTCCTGATAGAGAGAGGCCACATTGGGCTGCTTGCGCCAGGCAATGCCGTAGTTAACAAACCAATTGATTTTTTTGTGGCGATAGTTCAGGTTGGCAGCACCTCCAAAGTTGTAAGGATAGCCCGTGATTCCCTGAAAGGAGCCGTTGAAACCCTGGTTGCGATCTTTCTTTAGCACGATGTTGATAATGCCAGCCATGCCCTCTGCCTGGTACCTGGCCGAAGGGTTGGTAATGATCTCCACTTTGTCGACCATGCTGGCCTGCATCTGCTGCAAACCGCTGGCACCTTTGAGGCTCACCAGTCCGGAAGGTTTGCCATCAATCAATATCATCACATTGTCGCTGCCCCGCAGCTTTACGTTGCCCTCAGGGTCGACGGCAATAGAGGGGATATTGGTCAGCAGGTCAGAAGCCGTTCCTCCGGCATTGGCCAGGTCTTGCCCCACGTTAAAGATCTTTTTATCGAGCGAAAGCTCCATGGTACTTTTCTCAGCCCTTACTTCCACTTCTTCCAGGGTGCTGGACGAAGCACTGAGCTGCACGGTGCCGATGTCGGTATTAGATGATGCCTGGAAACTCCCGGTGCGATGCGCTTCGTACCCCATGAACTCCACAAGAGCGTAGTAGCTACCCGACGGCACCTCGACAACAAAATTCCCTTTGTCGTCAGTTACATTTCCCCCAACAAACTGATCGTCCGGCCCAAAGAGGCGGATGGAAGCAAAACTCATCGCTTCCCCCGATTGGCTGTCGACTACCTTTCCCTTGATATTCACTTTCTTTCCACCCTGGGCAAAAAGTGTACTTGTTGAAAGAGCTAGCAGAAAAAACAGACTAAAAATTGGGCGATAGTAAAATGCAGAAGAATTATAATTCATGAGCTGAAAATGGTAGTCGGCGGTGTGTAGTAATGATTGTTAGACGGTAATTTTCTACCAAAAGAACGAGTAAAGTCCAGGCCAGAGATCAAAGCTCCGGCCCGGCAACGATGATTATATTTTGAATCTTTCTTTCAGGTAACTAATGGCTTTTTCGTAGGCCTGTTTCGACGATTCTTCGTCGTACTTCGGATTGCTCGGGTTGGCAAAACCATGAACGCCCGGGTATATTTTATACATCAGGGTTTTGTTGGCAGCCTTCATATTGGCGGCAAACTCTTCAACCACTTCTTTAGAAATTCTCTCCTCGGTGGCAAATACGCCGAGCACGTCTCCGCTGAGCTGCTTCAGCTTTTCCACATCCCTCACAGGCATTCCATAGTACATAACGGTGCCAACGGTTTGCTTGCCTCCAAGCAGTCCTGACCGGAGCGACCAGCCGCCACCAAAGCACCAGCCGACATTGGCAATTTTAGCTTTGGGCCCCACATAGGCCAGGCCACCTTTGATGATGGCTTCCAGGCGAGCTTCCTGAGCGCCTTGCACCAGCTTGCCTGCTTCGGCGGGCACATCGGTCACCTTGCCGTCATAAAGATCAAGCGCAAGCACATTCACGTCTCCGTTCAGGTCGTTGTAAAACGTATCCGATTGTCTGCGGATGTAGTCGTTCAGGCCCCACCACTCCTGATAAACAAAAAGCCATTTGTCAGACTTCTTCTTTGCTTTCACAAGGTAGCCCGTTGCGTCTGTGCCATCAGGTGCTTTGAAAGTCACTTTCTCTCCCATGGCGTCGTATTGAAGGGAGAGTGGAGCAGGGTGCAAGGCAACGAAAGCCGGATCGGTGGCAAAAGAAGCCATGCTATCGTCCGATGAAGCGGTATAGCACAACGTAATTGGCTTCTCTGTCTTCGTTTCAACAGGCGCAAACAAGTAACTGATGAGACTAGTAATTGCGATACTCGTGGTAAATAAAAGCTTCACCATGGGGAAATCGTTTAAGTAGTTTGGGGTTGCGTCGTCGTGGTGGCCCAACGCCTGGTGCACACTGCGCAATTATCATAAAGATCGGATTTGAAATGGTGGTTTTGACTAATTTTTACACGAACCGTTGTAAAAAGTTGTCATCATCAGGAAGAGTGACGGCGTCTATTGTGACGTTTTGACACAAAGAATTACTTTTACCAAAACTAAGTCGACGTCAAAATCCGATAGTTTATCCTGATATTCTACCGGATTTTCTATTCTTCTTAGACTTTCATTTCTCTTTTCATGACCTTTCCATCATAAAGTTCTGCCGGATCATGATAGGCAACTGTCGCATCAGTGTTTATACAGTCGGCGGAACTGACAATAAATAAAACAATATACCTCGTTTACATGGCGCTTACTTTAAAAACAACAAGCCGGTCAGCTTTGGCCTGGGTGGCTGCAATCCTGGTGCTTGTGCAATCGTGCAAGCAAACAGAAACCCAAAACACCAACGAACCACCTGAAGACAACCGCTTTACCAAAGTGGTGCTGACGGAAGGGATGGATGAACCAATGGAAATGACCTTCCTTCCCAACAGCCGTGTGCTGTTTGTGGAAAGAAAAGGGGGTGTGAAAATATTGGATGAAAACACCGGTGAAGTAACCCTGGTGGCAACCCTTCCGGTGAACACAAAATACACCAACAAGGAAGGAAGAGTTAGGGAGGCTGAGGAAGGCCTGATGGGCGTAATAGCTCACCCCAACTACAAAGAAAATTCCTGGATTTACATGTATTATGCCGATCCCGACACGCCGAAACACGTGCTGGCCCGCTGGGAACTGAGAGGCGACTCGCTTTACGCATCAACCAAAAAGGTGGTGCTTGAAGTGCCTACCCAAAGAGAGGAATGCTGCCACACCGGCGGTGGGATGGTTTTCGACAAGGAGGGGAACCTCTTTCTGACCGTCGGAAACAACACGGTGAACCCAAGAACGGGGTCTTCCAATCTTGACGAACGCCCCGGCATGGAAAGCTCAGATGATCAGCGTGCACCGGGAAACACCAACGACCTTAGAGGCAAAATCCTTCGCATTCATCCCGAAGCCGACGGAAGTTATACAATTCCTGAAGGCAACCTGTTTCCTCCGGGTACAGAAAAAACCAGGCCGGAGATATACACCATGGGCCACAGAAACCCGTGGAGACCGACTTTGGACAGCAAAACAGGCTACCTTTACTGGGGAGAAGTTGGGCCGGATGCCTCTGTGGACTCCGTTTGGGGGCCAAAAGGCTACGATGAGTTCAACCAGGCCAAAGGCCCGGGCTTTTTTGGCTGGCCGTATTTTATTGCTAACAATAGGGCTTACAATCGCCATGATTTGGCGACTGACACTTACGGAGAGCCTTTTGATGTGAACCATCCTGTCAACGAGTCGGTAAACAATACGGGATTGAAAGAACTGCCTACGCCGGTGGTGCCGGCTTTCATCTACTACCCATACGGCCCGTCGGAGACATTCCCTTTGGTGGGAACAGCAGGGCGTAGTGCTACTGGTGGCCCTGTTTTCCGCAAAGCTGACTTTGCCGGTGCACCAAGGCCTTTCCCTTCTTACTTCGAAGGAAAATGGCTGATCGTAGAATTTATGCGTGGCTGGATCATGTCAGTAACCATGGATGAAAATGGCAACTACCAATCCATGGAGCGCTTCCTGCCCAACGAGAGCTTTGTCAGTGCCATCGATATGGACTTCGGCCCTAGCGGCGACCTTTATGTATTGGAGTATGGCAGTGCCTGGTTTAGGGGCAATTCCAACTCAAGAATCGTTAAAATCGAATACAATGCGGGCAACAGAAAGCCAATTGTGGCCGCCTCAATTGATAAAACTGCAGGCGCTGTACCTTTTACAGCTCAGCTGTCATCTGAAGGCACAACCGATTACGACGATTACGATCAGGGAAAATTGACCTATGAGTGGAAGGTAGTATCAGATGGCGGTGTCAATCAAACGCTGACCGACGCCAATCCTTCATTCGATTTTGAGCAAGCAGGGACTTATCAGGTGAGCCTGACTGTAACGGACACTAAAGGGGAGAAGAACAGGGGTTCGATGGAAGTAGTGGCAGGCAATGAGCCGCCAGCAGTATCCATCGACCTCCAAGCAGCCAACAAGAGCTTCTATTTCGGCGAGAAGTCACTCGCTTATGCCGTCACAGTTACCGACAAAGAAGATGGGAGCAGTGCCGACGGCACCATCAAGCCCAATGAAGTCGCCATTACATTTGACTACGTCCCTTCTGGTTACGACCCGATAGAAATGGCCTCAAAGCAGCGTGGCGCTGAGTCGATGGCCGCCTTGAACATTGGCAAGAACCTGATTGAAACCAGCGATTGTAAGTCGTGCCACCAGTACGAGCAAGCTTCTATTGGCCCTGCTTACAATGCCGTGGCCGCCAAATATCCTAAAACCGATGCCAATATCAATATGTTGGTAGGCAAGGTGATCAACGGCGGCAGTGGGGTGTGGGGCGAACATGCCATGAGTGCTCACCCACAGCTGAGCCAGGCTGATGCCAAAAGAATGGTGATGTTTATTCTGAATATGTTAGAGACCAAGCCAACGGTGGAATCGCTTCCGCTGGCAGGCACCGTTACCCCCAGCGTGCCGGAAGGTGAAGATGGACAGGGCGGATACTTGCTGAGAGCTTCCTATGCCGACAAAGGCGCAGGCACGGTAGGGCCACTTTCAGGTGATGACTTTGTAGCACTCAGAAACCCTTCATTGGATCCTCAGCTGGCAGAAATCAGAAAAGGGGTGAATTTGCTGACCACGCCAGGTACTACGTTCAACATGGTGGGTAGCGGTTCTTACATAGGCTACAAAGGCATCGATCTCACCGGCATCAAGCAGATTGATCTGTTTGTAGTGGCTTCTCCAAGGGTAAGTGCAGCCGGAGGTTATGTAGAAGTGCATCTTGACTCGCCAACCGGTGCGTTGTTAGGTACTACTAACACCGTAAGTCAGAAAAATGTTGGGTTTGGCAGACCTGCGGAAGGGGAAGACATGGTGACCTGGAGAAGAAAGAGAAACTCGCAGGCACAGGCAAAAATTCAGCCAACAGAAGGCAAACATGACGTTTATTTTGTCTTCAAAAGCGACAAAGCAACGTCTGATCAGGTATTGGTTCAGATCTCGGAAATTCTGTTTCTGAATGAAGAGGCTGAGCCTTTGAACGCAGGAATGTAAGTCCTTCGGCAAGCTTCTTTTTAAAAGCCTCAGTCCAGCCGGACTGAGGCTTTTTAGTTAAAGCATTCATTATGTTCCTTTGACACATTAAAAAATTAAGGTATGTTTAGTTACTTAAACTCTTAGACATTCATCCTATGTTCAGATTTGTTGTTTTGATTTTTTTGCTTAGTCCTTTACTTACAATTGCCGCTCAAGTAGACACCCTTGAGATTCCCAGTGCGGTGATGGGCAAGTCGTACAAAGCAGTTGTTGTGCTCCCGACATCCTACACTCAAAGCAAAGTTGCCTATCCCGTATTGTATCTTTTGCACGGAGGTTTTGGTCACTTCGATGACTGGATTTTAAAAACGCCCGAGAAGGGACTTGTACAACGCTTGGCTGACCAATATAATCTGATCATTGCGATGCCTGAAGGAGAGGCCTTTAGCTATTACCTCGACAGTAAAGTGATAAAGGATAGTCAGTTTGAGACGTATTTGACAAAGGAGGTGATAGAGAAAATAGACAAAACCTACCGGACGATAGCGAAAAAGGAAGGCCGTGTGATAACCGGTTTATCGATGGGCGGTTATGGAGCGCTTTACCTTTCATCGAGACACCCCGATTTATATTGTGCTGCCGGGAGTATGAGTGGAGCATTGAACCCCGACATGGGAGGCTGGAAGCTGCCACCGGAGCCTACCGAAGGGGTGAAAAAAGCATTTGCCGAGATTTTAGGGCCTTTGGAAGCCAATACCGAAGAATATATCAGTGCGTCGGTGCTTAGCTATGCCGACAAAATGAAAACAAACGGAGTGAGCCTTGTTTTTGATTGCGGCGTCGACGACTTTCTTATTGAGCCTAATCGGGAATTGCATCGCAGGCTTGTTTTCAACCAAACGCCACACGATTATTCTGAGAGGCCAGGTGGGCATTCCTGGGAATATTGGCAAAACTCACTTCCCTACCATGTGCTATTTTTCAGCAAGGTCTTGAAACAAAACGGTTCGTACGTCAAGTAAGTAATATGAAAAAGGTTTTTTATATCCTTTGTTCCCTGCTGTTTGGCTCGTCCATGCTAACAGCAAAACAGGTTGTTCAGATCAATTCAGGAAAAGTAGCTGGAATCGCTACATCCGATGGTCAAGTTGTCAGCTACAAAGGCATCCCTTTTGCTGCGCCGCCCGTCGTTGATTTGCGTTGGAAGGCTCCTCAGCCTGTAAAACCGTGGGAGGGAGTAAAAGAATGTACCTCGTTTGGCGCAAGTCCTATGCAAGGCAAGCCGGTGCCGTTCAGTATGTGGAGCAAAGAGTTCCTGATCCCTGATGAACCTATCGGTGAAGATTGTCTCTACCTCAACGTTTGGACTGCGGCCAAGTCCTCCAAAGAGAAACTACCAGTGTTGGTTTGGATTTACGGCGGAGGCTTCCAAAGCGGGGGCAGCGGCGTGCCTATTTACGACGGAGAAGCCATGGCCAGAAAAGGAATTGTGTTTGTTAGTATCAACTATCGTGTAGGCATTTTTGGTTTTCTTGCCCACCCCGAACTGACGAAGGAGTCGCCAAATAAAGCCTCCGGCAACTATGGACTGATGGATCAGGTAGCTGCTTTGAAGTGGGTGAAGGAGAATATTGCTGCGTTTGGGGGCGATCCTGCGAACGTGACCATAGCCGGCCAATCGGCCGGGTCTATGAGTGTCAACTGCATGGTGGCAACACCTCTCGCAAAGGGGCTGTTCACTAAGGCAATTGCCGAAAGCGGAGCCAATTTTGGCAGGAATCAGCCGAGCCTGGCGCCAGCGGAAGAGGCTGGAGTTGCCTTTGCGAAGTCTGTCGGCGCAGCGGGATTGGCAGACCTAAGGAAATTCTCGCCACAAGAGCTCATGAAGGGCCAGCTCGGGATCAGGGGCCCGATCATAGACGGCTACGTACTTCCTCAGCACATTGCCGATATTTTTGGCGTAGGTAAACAAAACCCCGTCGATTTGCTCACCGGTTGGAACCAGGACGAAGGCCTGCTTTTTGGGCCTGTAAAAAATGCAAGCGACTTCAAAGCACAAATCAGCCAACAGTATGGCGACAATGCCGGGAAAGTACTGACCTACTACCCGGCGTCTGATGATGCGGAGGCGTCCCAATCACAACTCAATCTTTCACGTGACATGATCTTTGGCTTCCAAAACTACGCATGGGCCAATGTACAGGCAAAACAAGGAAAAACTAAGGTGTATGTGTACCGGTTCACTCGAAAAGTGCCGGGCACCGGTGAGTATGCTAAATATGGTGCATTTCACACTGGGGAGGTACCCTATGCCTACGACAACCTGGAGTTTGTGGATCGTCCATGGGAGGCCGTAGACCGGGAGCTCGAAGCAACGATGTCCAGTTACTGGGCTAATTTTGTTAAAACCGGCAATCCCAATGGAAAGGACTTGCCTGAATGGCCCATTTACAAGCCGGACGCCAAACAAGTGATGCTATTGGGAACTAGAGTTGAAGCAAAACCGATCCCCGGCGGCGAAGCGTTGGATACGATGGCGGCCATTTTATCTGCAACTAAATAACCGATGCTGGCATTCCTCGGCCTTTTGACCATAGTGCTTTTGCTTTTTTTGGTGATGAGCAAGAAACTGTCTCCGGTGGTGGCACTCATCATTGTGCCTATTGCCACGGCGCTTATTGGCGGCTTTACTACTGAGATTGTCACCTACATCACAGATGGTGTCAAAACGATTTCTACCACAGCGGTGATGTTCATCTTTGCTATTTTGTTTTTCGGCATTCTGATGGACGCCGGCACTTTTGAACCGGTAATCAAACGGCTCTTGAAAGCCGCTGGTAACGATCCGGCACGGATTACGGTGGTGACTGCAGTCCTCGCCATGATCGTCCACCTCGACGGTTCGGGTGCAGTCACCTTTCTTGTGACAGTGCCTGCCATGTTGCCTCTTTATGACGCCATGGGCATGAAAAGAACGACGCTGGCCACGGTGGTTGCCCTGTCTGCTGGAACCATGAATATTTTACCCTGGGGAGGGCCGACCATCAGGGCTGCTTCAGCATTGGAAGTACAGGTGACAGAGTTATTCAATCCCATTTTAATTCCGGTCATTTGCGGATTGCTGGCTGTACTGGGAATTGCCTGGTATCTGGGAATGAAGGAGAGAAGCTGGGTGAATGAGCAAGGACAG
The DNA here is from genome assembly GCF_040222385.1 of Imperialibacter sp. Lineage (GTDB taxonomy): Bacteria > Bacteroidota > Bacteroidia > Cytophagales > Cyclobacteriaceae > Imperialibacter. Next base: position 97,545 of record NZ_JAVKDF010000057.1, on the reverse strand, counting down.
GTCAGTGATTCGACGGTTGTGACCGAAAAGGACATCAGCCTCCATCGACCGAAATTAATCTGGCTGAATATGGCGTTGATCATCATTTCCATTACTACGCTCATTGCTGCCATTGCACCACCTCATATTATTTTCATGATCGCTTTTGTCATAGCCATCACGGTGAATTATCCCAACCTTAAGGAGCAAAGAGAGAGAATTGATGCCCATGCAAAAGCAGCTTTGTTAATGGCCAGCATTTTGTTTGCTGCCGGATGCTTTACCGGCATTTTGAAGGGGTCGGGCATGATAGAAGCCATGGCTGCAACAGCCGTCAATTATATTCCATCCGGTATAGGCAATCACCTGGCATTGATAACAGGGGTGGTCAGCATGCCTGCCAGTTTATTGTTCGACCCCGATTCCTTCTATTTCGGAGTGTTACCCCTGCTGGGAACCACCGCCGAGCATTTCAATGGTGAGGCCATCGAAGTAGCCAGGGCAGCCATTATGGGGCAAATGACTACCGGCTTTCCTGTAAGCCCGCTAACAGGCGCTACCTTTCTGTTGATTGGTCTCACAGGGGTGGACTTAGGTGACCATCAACGCAAAACCATTCCGTGGGCTTTTTTAGTCACAATGATTATGCTAACAATGTCTGTGCTCATTGGAGCCATAAGTTTTTAATCGATGAAGAAAAAGATAAGAATCGGTGGTGGAGCAGGGTTTTCTGGCGACAGGTTGGAACCGGCAGTTGTGCTGGCAGAAAAAGGCGAGCTCGACTATCTGGTATTGGAATGCCTGGCCGAGAGAACAATAGCGCTTGCTCAGAAGCGAAAACAAGCCGACCTTGCCAAAGGATATGACCCGCTGCTCGAGCGGAGGATGAGGTTGCTGCTGCCACATTTGGTTAAAAGCAAAGTAAGGTTGATCACAAATATGGGTGCAGCCAACCCGCTGGCTGCAGCCGACCGAGTGCTGGAAATAGCAAAGGAGCTCCACCTGTCAGTAAAGGTGGCAGCGGTAACTGGCGACGACGTTTTTGCGCAAATAGACCCGGGGCAGCGTGCCATGGAATCTGGGCGGCCTCTCACAGAATCCGGCTCTCTCATCTCAGCCAATGCTTATATGGGCATAGACGCCATCCTTCCTGCCTTGCAATCCGGTGCTGACATTATTATTACTGGCAGAGTGGCCGATCCATCGCTGTTTCTGGGGCCGATGGTGCATGAATTTGGCTGGAAAACGGACGATTATGACATATTAGGAAAAGGAACAGTAATTGGCCATCTGCTTGAGTGTGCAGGACAAATCACCGGGGGCTATTTTATGGATCCGGGTAAAAAAGATGTGCCCAATCCGGCCCACCTGGGCTTCCCGTTCGCTGATGTAGATGCTGATGGCTCAGCCACCATTAGTAAAGTGGAGGGTACTGGTGGTGCTGTTAATCTGATGACAGCCAAAGAGCAACTCCTCTACGAAGTGGTGAATCCTCATGGGTACTACACGCCAGATGTGATTGCCGACTTTACCAGCGTGAAGCTAAAGGAAATTGGTAAAAACAGGGTTCATGTTTCTGGTGGCGGTGGCATGGCAAAGCCTGCTACTTTTAAGGTGAGCGTAGGATACCAGGCATTTTGGCTGGGCGAGGGAGAAATTTCGTATGCTGGCACCAATGCGCATCAAAAGGCTAAGCTCGCAGGACAAATTGTAGAAGAGCGGCTAAAAGATCGAATGGACGATCTTAGAGTAGATATTGTCGGGTCGAATGCTATTTTTAGAGATGCTTTTGATCAACAGAATGAGCCGGCTGAAGTGAGATTAAGAGTGGCCGGCAAAGCACAAAAGATGGAAATAGCTGCACTGGTGGGTGAGGAGGTCGAGGCCTTGTACACTAATGGCCCGGCGGGAGGTGGTGGGGCCAGAAAATACGTCAATGAGATTGTGGGCATTGTGTCGGTTTTAATGGACAGAGGCCGGATTGTTCCACAGGTAACTGTAAAAGAAATATGAAATTATACGACATAGCGCACAGCCGGGCGGGTGACAAGGGAAATACTTCCACGCTTTCTCTGATACCCTACGACGAGACGGACTACCCGATGCTTTGCGAGAAAGTAACGGTGCAGGCGGTGAGCAAACATATGGAAGGGATTGTAAACGGTAAAATTATCCGGTATGAAATGCCCAACGTTTCGTCGTTGCTCTTTGTCTGCGAAAAGGCATTGCTCAGCGGTGTCACCACTTCTCTTGCACTTGATGCACATGGGAAGAGCCTCAGTAGTGCTTTGTTGGAAATGGAGATTTAAGTCTCATTTTCCGTTCTTCACAAATCAATTCAAACACTTTGCCCTTATTAGTCAGCTGGTTATCTTTAGTAAGTGCCAACCTACTTACTCATGAACCAGCTCAAAATCTCCCTCTGCGGCAAGAAGTCTGCTTACAGCACCATTGCCGTTCTATTCTTTCTTTCTGGAATTTACAGCGCCTGTCAGTCGGATAAAGTGGCGACTGGTGTCGACGCCGATGACATCGGCGGCATTGTTACAGGCCCCGGCGGGCCAGAGGCGGGCGTGTGGGTGATAGCAGAGACGTTTGATCTACCCACCCGCTTCGCCAAAATTGTTGTAACCGATGATCAGGGACGATACCTGATGCCTGACCTGCCCGACGCTAACTATTCCATTTGGGTAAGGGGCTATGGGCTTATAGATTCACCGAAAAAGGAGGGAAAGCCCGGTTCTTCAATTGATTTAGAGGCCGTCTCAGCGCCGGATGCCAAAGCTGCAGCTGCCTATTACCCGGGTGGCTATTGGTTTTCACTACTTCAACCGCCGGTAAAAAGTGAATTCCCTGGAACTGGCCCTGAAGGAAACGGCATAGCCAAAAGTATGCTCACACAAGCGCAGTACCTGGCAAGCGTCAAGTCGGGTACTTGCCTTGCATGCCATCAGTTGGGCAGCAAGGGCACCCGTGAAGTTCATCCGGATTTGGGGACTTTTCCGTCCTCAGTAGATGCCTGGGCGAGGCGATTGCGGTCAGGCCAGGCAGGATCCAGCATGGTTTCTTCCTATCATCGAATGGGGCCTGAAGGAACCCTAAAGATGTTCGCCGACTGGACAGACCGTATCGCTGCGGGCGAAGTGCCTGAAGCACCCGCACGTCCCCAAGGCATGGAGAGAAACGTGGTGATCAGCCAATGGGATTGGGCCGACCCCAAAGCCTACATGCATGACCTGGTGTCAACCGACAGGCGGGATCCGACGATCAACCCCAACGGAAAGCTTTACGGAGCCACCGAGTTGAGTACCGACTATTTGCCCGTACTTGATCCTATGACCAGCACAACCGGGCAGGTGCCTCTTACAGTAAGGGATCCAGAAACACAGTCTGTGTCGGGTGAAGTGCTGGAGCCATCGGTTTATTGGGGTGATGAAGCCATTTGGGACAGCAAAACCAACGTGCACAATCCTATGATGGACGAGTTGGGCAAAGTATGGATCACTGCCAATGTAGGGCTGCCGGAGAATCCTGATTTCTGCAAAGCGGGGTCGGATCACCCATCGGCCAGATTGTTTCCGGTGGATCGCTCTTACCGCCATCTTGGGTTGTATGATCCAGAGACTGAGAAATATACTACCATAAGGACTTGTTTCAGTACCCACCATTTGATGTTTGCCGAAGATGCCAACCACACACTATGGACGAGTGGAGGAGGTCAGGTGATAGGATGGTTAAATACAAAAAAATATCGTGAAACTGGAGATGAGGCGTCGTCGCAAGGTTGGACGGCACTCATTCTGGATACCAACGGCAATGGCAAGCGTGACAATTACGTAGAGCCGGATCAACTCGTTGACCCAAAAAAAGACAAGCGCATCACTAAAGGCCTCTATGCTGTGTCTCCAGCCCCTGACGGATCGGTTTGGGGCTCTTCGCTTGGATACCCCGGGGCAGTAGTACGCCTTGATCCGGGCACCAACCCGCCGGAAACAGCATTGGTGGAATACTATGAGCTACCTCTGAAAGAGTCGGGAGAACCTGTAGAAGGCTTTTCGCCCCGAGGTATGGATGTTGATAGGAATGGAGTAGCCTGGGTAGCATTGGCCAGCGGTCACCTTGCTAGCTTTGACCGCCGTAAATGCCAGGCACCGCTCAATGGCCCGGAGGCAACCGGTCAGCATTGCGCCGAAGGGTGGACTTTTTACACTGAACCATTACCTCAATTCTCAAACATAGATGCATCAGGAAGTGCAGAAGCCAGCTACTACACCTGGGTGGATCAGTTCAACACACTGGGGATGGGAGAAAATATACCTATCAATACGGGCAATGAGTCAGAGGCCTTGTTAGCACTGAAAGATGGTGAGTTTGTGCGTTTGAGGGTTCCATATCCACTGGGCTTTTTTACCAAATGGATGGACGGCAGAATCGACGACCCCGAAGCTGGGTGGAAAGGAAGAGGAGTGTGGGCTACCATCAGTACCCGAACGCCTTTTCATATGGAAGGCGGCAAGGGCACCACCAGCAAGGTGTTCAAGTTTCAAATGCGGCCGGATCCATTGGCAAAGTAAAAGTATCAGCAGATACCTCCTTTTCCATTTATGTAATACGTCAGTTCGACACATTGAACAATCATCCGGATTAGGTAACTTAATGAGCAAAGTAAACGAAAAGACATACCTACTATGAACACCAAAAGAAGAGACTTTATCCAAAAAATGGGGCTTGGAACAGCTAGCTTAGGCTTAGCTGCAGCTATGCCCCTTACTTCCTGTAATGCCAATGCCAATAAGGCAACGGCTGAGGAGCCAAAAAACGACGAACAATTTTTATTTATCGGCGACGATATTGCGGTAGCCAATACCACATCAGGAAAAGTAAGAGGCTATATACTGAATGGCGTCTATACCTACCTGGGTGTGCCTTACGGAGCAGATACGGCTGGCAAAAACCGTTTTATGCCACCGCAGAAACCTGAACCCTGGACGGACGTGAAACCAACGATTTGGTGGGGTAATACCGCTCCTCAAATCATGAACAATCGCTACGCCAACGTGCACTACTCGTTTGCCGATCATTGGAACTACGACGATGTCAGCGAGGACTGCCTGCGCCTCAATGTGTGGACGCCAGCCACTGACGCCAAAAAGCGTCCTGTGATGGTGTGGCTGCATGGCGGCGGCTTTACCAACGGCAATGGTATCGAACAGGATGGTTATCACGGAGAAAACTTCAGCAAAAAAGGAGACGTCGTATTTGTATCCATCAACCACCGCCTGGGGCCCATTGGGTTTACCGACTTCTCGGGTGTAGGTGGAGAGAAATATGCTTCTTCCGGCAATGTGGGCATGTTGGATATCATCGCTTCTCTGGAATGGGTACGAGACAATATTGCTAACTTTGGAGGCGATCCTGGCAATGTTACCATCATGGGGCAGTCGGGCGGTGGTGCCAAGGTCACGGGTGTCATGGCCATGCCGGCCGCTCAGCCACTGGTGCACAAAGGAGTGGCGCTGAGTGGGTCCATGCTCAAAGGTGTTGACCAAAGCTATTCCCGGAAGTTGGGCGAGTATGTAATGAAGGAGGCTGGGCTCACACCCGCCACACTTGACAAGATACAGGAAATTCCGTGGCGAGAATACCTGGACATTGCCAACAGGGCCATGGACAAAGCCAGAAAAGACAACCTGAATTCCGGAAGCGGCAGAGGGGGCTTCGGTCCTGTGGCTGATGGTGTTCATCTGCCAGCCGATGAGTTTTTCAGCGACCCCAACGGAGCGGCCGCCAACATGCCTTTGATGGTATGCACTACTTTTCATGAGTGGTCACCTACCCGCACAAGTCCTGAGCTTGAAGCGATTGATTTTGCCGGGGTAGTTGAAAAGCTAAAGCCACGATTTGGTGATGATGCCGAAAAAGTAGTCAACGCCTACAAGGCGAATTTTCCGGAGGCAAAACCGGCTGAAGTATGGGCACTTGCTGTTTCCAACCGGCAGGGAGCCATCAACACGTCCAATGCCAAGGCTGGCCAGCAGGCGCCTGTCTACCTGGCCTGGTTTGGCTGGGAGCCCCAACTGTACGATGGCCGCATGAGGGCCTTCCACTGTATCGACATTTGTTTCTGGTACGCCAATACTGACAGAATGTATACACATACCGGAGGTGGCAGCAGGCCAAGGAAGCTGTCGGAGAAGATGTCGGCTTCATTGCTCTCGTTCATGCGCACCGGCGATCCTAATGCTGGAGCCTTGCCGACTTGGGCTGCCTACAGCAAAGAGAATGGAGAAACGATGGTGCTTAACGACACCTGTGAATTGAAAAACGACCCAGACAGAGCCGCCAGAGAAGCCTTACCCGCCTAAGAATTTATTGTGTTAGAGTATGATGAAAAAAAGCCGGTGAAATCCGGCTTTTTTTATGTACCCCGAAACTTACTTTTTGATAAGCCTGGATATTTCTCCTATCCAGAGCACTGGTGAGGTAGCAGCTATGATGATTCCCCAGTCCTTCAGCGAGATAGGTACCGTTCTGAAGACTTCTCCGCCAAACTCGACGATCATAAACTGCCCCACGACGATCAGAATACCCACGATGATAAAGCCAACCCCTTTATCCAACTCATGGAAGGCAGATTTGCCAGTTGCATACGCCTTAGCGTTGAACAGGTTCCAGAATTGCAGCATCACAAACACAGTGAAGAAAACAGACAAGTGGTAGGCGCTGATTTCACCATCTGTTTTGGTAAAGTAGAAAAGCATTCCTACTAACAGCACGACAAACGAGAACCCCACGAACAATATGTTTTTGCTCATGACAGGTGTAATGATAAAATCATCCGGATGGCGGGGCTTACTCTTCATCACATTGTGATCGGGTGGGAGCGAGGCCAGGGCTGCTGCGGCAAAGGTGTCCATGATCAGGTTGACCCAAAGCATTTGGGTGACGGTAAGCGGCAACTCAAAGCCCATGAGTGAGCCGAGAAACACAATTGATAGGGCAGCTACGTTGATGGTAAGCTGAAACAGGATAAACCGTTGAATATTCTGATAAAGGGATCGGCCCCACATAACCGCTGTGGCGATGCTGTTGAATGAGTCGTCGAGCAGTGTAATATCGCTGGCCTCCTTAGCGACGGAGGTGCCTGATCCCATAGAAAGCCCTACATGGGCATAGTTCAATGCAGGGGCATCGTTCGTGCCATCGCCGGTAACAGCCACCACTGAGCCAGTTTGTTGCAGCAACTGCACCAGCCTTTGCTTATCAGAAGGCCTTGCACGGCACATGATTTTCAGCGCTTGTACTCTTTTAAGTGCCTCTTCGTCGCTCAGGGCAGCGAATTCTAAACCAGTGATTATTTGAAGATCGGTATCGCCGTCGTTCCAGACTCCGATCTGCTTGCCAATTTCTTTGGCAGTTCCGGGGGTGTCACCGGTAACTATCTTTACATCAATGCCTGCATTGTGGCAATCTTTCACAGCACTGGGTACCTCTTCCCGCACCGGGTCGGAAATGGCCACAATACCGAGGAATGTCAAGTCGAAGTCAGCCAGGTCTTTGATACTGGCTGGCGTTTCATCCTCTATTATTTTGTAGGCAAAGCCCAGTGTTCGCATCGCCTTGCCCTGATACTCAATAAGCTTATTGTCTACATCACTCTTTACTTCTTTGATTAGCCTTGGCGTGGCATCAGAGGCTACATCTTTGCATTTGGACATCACAATTTCCGGAGCCCCTTTCACATACAGCACCTTTTTTCCAAGAGTAGGCGACTCAACGAGCGTAGCCATGTACTTGCGTTCTGTAGAAAACGTCAATTGTTCGATGACTTCAGCCTTTTCTCTTAGTTCAAGGTAGTCGATATCATTTTTGTGCAACCAGAAAAGCAGCGCTGCTTCCGTGGGGTTGCCAAGTGACTTGCTCTTGTCAGGGTTAGAGTGGTCGAGATGGGCGGTTGTGTTGGCAGAAATACTTTCTTTAATCAGATTGGCTGCGTTACTATTTTCCTTTGGTTGTTGGTCTCTTAAGCCAAAGAAATCAGTTTGGTAAATGGTCATCTGATTTTGCGTGAGCGTACCTGTTTTATCAGTGCAAATGACTGTGGTGGCCCCCATAGTTTCGGTGGCGTGCATTTTCCGCACCAGGTTGTTGGTTTTCAGCATGCGCCGCATGCTCATGGCAAGGCTTAGCGTAACGCTCATTGGAAGACCTTCAGGAACTGCCACGACTATAAGTGTAACTGCCACCATGAAATGCTGTAGAATGATTTTCGCCAGGTCGATCGAGGCCCATGAATCAGCGCTGGTTACATCTAATCCGGCAGCGAAACCAATACCGAGCAGAATCGCAAAAGTCACCAGGCCATAAGCCAGCCAACGAAACCAGCTTCCGTTCTCAACGCTGTTCGGCACTTCTTTGTCATAGCCCATCAGCTGAATACCATCGTACACAATAGGTAGCCAAACTTTCACCAAAATCACCATTATCGCTATAATGACGATTCCTGCTGATCCAAGCTGTACCAACGGAACCTCGGTAGCTCCAAAAAACATGTCCTTGGCGAAAAGAACAGAAAAGGTAAGCACCGCCAGAATAAACCCAACTACTCCAATGAGCTTGGCCAGCCGATCCAGCTGTTTGTTCAAAGGAGTGTCTTCCTTCGTCATTTCGGTGGCTTTCTTGGCTACCTGACCAAACTCTGTGGCGTCTCCTACTTTTTTAACCTCCACCGTGGCGTGCCCGTCAATGACCTTGGTGCCCCTCATCACCCAATTGGATGGATAAGTGGAATCCGAGTGAAAGTGAGCTGGATTGGTTGTTTTGTCTATGAGTGGCTCGCCGGTAAGCGTCGACTCATCTATTTGGAGTGAAACGGCTTCCAGCAATTCTCCATCGGCGGGAACTTCCTCTCCGGTTTCCAGCACGATGATATCGCCAACGACGACGTCTGTCTTGGGCACCTCCCCAATTTTACCATTTCTAATGACCTTGATCAGCTCCTGATCGTTGACCTTGTTGAGGATGTCAAACTTTTTGTTGGCGTCCATTTCGAACCAAAAAGCGACTCCGGTAGCCAGAAATATCGCACAGAAAATGCCTATCGTTTCAGCGTAGTCGTTATGAACAACAGAAATAATGAGGGATAGGAAGGCGGCAATGAGGAGTATTCTAATGATGGGATCCTCAAACTTCTCCAAAAAAAGCTTCCACAGCGGATCCCTTTCAGGCGGAGTCAGTAAGTTATTGCCATACTTTTTCCTGCTTTCCTGAACTTGTTCGTCCGTCAGGCCGACGAAATGCTTCTTGTTCTCCATAGTATAACATTACAAATGTTAGCGCCTATGGTTCACACATCAAACCATGGTATAATGATCAAAGGGTAGTCTACACTCCGTAAATTTCAACATATTTTTTCAAACAGGCATCATTGGATTTTAAGAGAGTTCTTCGTAAAAGAATATTTGCCAGTGGAAAAATACACGATTGGAGGTGATCTTTTGAGAACAGGGAAACTTGTCAGAAGCTAAAGTTGTCGGGATCGGCGCCAACCCGATGATGCATATCCAAGTGGTCTATAACGACCATATCTTCCGGGCCTATGTTAAAGTCAAAAATGGCTGCATTTTCGCTAATTCTTGCCGGGGTTACACTTTTGGGGATGGTGGCCACACCCTTTTGAAGATTCCACCTCAAAACCACCTGAGCTATGGTTTTATTGTATTTCTCTGCCAGTTGCTTAAGGGCGTCAATTTTGAACACGCCCCCTTGCATCAACGGACTCCACGCCTCCACTTGAATATTTTTGTCCGCACAAAAGTCAAGAAGATTCTGCTGAACCAGATGTGGATGAAATTCGATTTGATTAACAGCAGGAACAGTTGATGAGCTGGTCATCAGGTCTTCGAGGTGGTGTTGGAGAAAATTGCTCACGCCAATGGAACGTATATAGCCCTCGTTCAGTAATTTTTCGAGCGCTCTCCAGGTTTCCTTGTACTTTCCTTTGACAGGCCAGTGGATCAGAAAAAGATCAACATAATCAAGCCCTAATCTCTTGATCGAGTGGTCAAACGCTTTCAGCGTAGGTTCATAACCCTGTTCACTGTTCCATACCTTACTGGTAACAAATATGTCTTTTCTGGGGATGCCTAATGCTCTTACAGCATCGCCAACCCCACGCTCATTTCCATAGAGCGCAGCAGTGTCTATGAGCCGGTACCCAGCCTCTACTGCATGATTTATGGAGTCAACTACCTCTTTCCCGTCTTTGGTTTTAAACACACCAAGGCCGAAGTAGGGCATTTGGATGCCATTGTTCAGCTTAACAGTGCCTCTTATATCTGTGATTGTCATCGACGTTTATTGAAGGTTCATTTTTGGATGGCAACAGCCAAATTGCCTCAAAAGTTACCAAAGAGGGGGTTATTATGCTAATGAGATGGATCGAAGTGCTGTGCCATACGTCTTTCAGACCTGAAAAACCCACAGACAAACTGCCTGCGGGTTTTGATTAACAAATGAAATATATGGACTTGAATGTAAGAGGATATTGCACTACCAATCGTCCTGTACAAGTATCGGCAATTCTCCTCGCTGCAACTATCGATTTGAAGCGGACTGTTACGATGTTGTAGTAAGCTGTATAATCAATTGACTGAAATACTTCCTTTGAAAATGAAGAGTTGCGTATATTGGATGCTCAATTAAACGTTCAAATAAATGAAATTCGGTTCCGTTCCTGACCCCGGTATTATTGACTTTACAATTCCCTCTGATCATCCTGATACTGCTAAAGTGCTCTCCAAAGGAAACGGCAGTTTTGAGGCCTTTGTAGGTTGTGCGAAGTGGAACAAGACTGATTTGAAAAACTTCTATCCAAAAGGTACAAAAGACGAGCTGAGCTATTACAGCACACAGTTTAATAGTATAGAGCTGAATGCTACTTTTTATAACTCTCCAAAAAAGGATCAGGTGCTGAAGTGGAAGGAGAAAACGCCTGATGACTTTAAGTTCTTCCCCAAGCTTACGAACTCCATCAGCCATTTTAAGAGATTGATAGATACGAAACAGGTAGTGGATGAGTATTGTGATGCCATCAGTGGCCTGGAAGAAAAGCTCGGAATGGTATTTTTGCAAATGCACGACAACTTCAAACCAAAGGATTTCGACAGGGTCATCAAGTTCATCGATGAGTTTCCGAAAGTGATTCCGCTGGCTATTGAAGTGCGCAACGAAGACTGGTTTACCGACTCTGCTTCAGCTGAAAAATTCTACCAGTTGCTGGAAGACAAGGGGGTAGCCAATGTGCTGGTGGATACCGCCGGAAGAAGAGATATGATGCACATGCGACTAACTACCCCCCATGCATTTGTTCGCTATGTGGGCGCCAATCATCCCACTGATTACCCGAGGCTTGATGACTGGCTCGTGCGGATAAAGGCTTGGAAGGAGCAAGGGTTGGAAAAGCTTTACTTCTTTATCCATCAAAATATTGAATTGGAGTCACCTTTGCTGTCTGCTTATTTTATCAAGAAGATGAATGAGCAATTGGGAACAAGCTTGACGGTGCCGAAAACGTTGAACGACTAGCTGCCAGTTGCCTTCTACACAGACTTCTCCTATTTACCTGATCGATGACGGCCCTTCCATAGGTGTCGCCAGGAAGCCTTTGTTATTTTGGGGAAACTATGTGGCAGTCAGACATGAGGATGGGCTCGAAGCCTTTCCCTCCGGACATTTTGTGAACAATCCGGTCAAGCTAAACGAAAGTGAGGAGCCCGATGCATCAACCCGCTCAGCGCCCAAATGGCTGGTTGAGCTTTTTATCCGGGCAGTGAAATCTCCGTCAAAAGCAGGAGCTAGCTTTGAAGTAGAGGTGCTCAAGCACGTCTCAAAACCGGTGATCCTTGTCAATTGCCTTGACGGCTGTTATGGCCATTGCCTGTACAAGCTGGCTTATGTGCTAGAGCTCGAAAATAATCCAGAAAAAGACACCGTAGTAATTATTCATCCGGCGTTCAGGCACCTTGTCCCCGATTCAGTGTCTGAAATATGGTTGGTTAGAGCACCGTTTAATGTGCTGGATTTCAAAATCGGAGGCTTTCATGAATTTGTGACAAGCCAGCTTGAACGGTTACAAACGTTTGAGCTAGCGCACGTGCGGATGGATCTGCCGCTGGAAGAGTTCGATTTCACTCGACTTACCAAAATACAGCCTTTTGACTTCAAGGCATTGAAGACCAGGCCTTTCAGGGTGACGTTGATCCTTCGTGAGGACAGGTTTTGGCTTCGAAGCCGTTTCGACTCGTTTTTTTATCTGGCCTGCATCAAATTTGGCTGGCTTCGTAAGATGAAGTGGTATTTTGCTCTGAGACAAAAAAGTTATCTAAGGTCGTTTGTAAAGAAGCTTCGAAGGCAGCTTGATGTAGAAGTACAGGCAATTGGCATTGGAAGGACTCTTTCATTGCCTTATTTGAGAGATGAGAGACTGGACTATGCCGAGTTTGCCGCACAGGAAGAAAGATGGTTGAGAGTGTATGCGGCTTCCCATGTTTGTATTGGCGTGCATGGCAGCAACATGCTATTGCCCAGCTACCTGGCAGGTTCCTGTGTTAGTTTGTTACCCGATTTTAAGATTTCCAATTTCAGTGAAGAGTTGATTCCAAAACCAGGGCCAGCACAGCGGAATATGCATGTCAACAGAACATTGCCATTGAACACTTCACCAACTCAACTGATGGCCCATACTGTCGGTATTATTAATGGCTGGAGGCATGGGGAGAAAAGGGGTGTTCAAATTTAAAACCTCTATTTTTGGAGCCCGGCTTGCTTCAAAATAGAATTGAAAGTGCCTTTGGGTAAGTCTTTTTTGGGATGCGGAACAACCACACGTCTTCCCTCTCTATTCTTGTAGATATGGTGGCTACCTTTTACTCTATCGAGAGTAAAGCCGACTTCAAGTAGCTTTTTTATAATGCCATTTGAGCTGTAATCAGGCATGCTCTATCTGGAGAGTATATTCTAGGAAATTATCTGATGGGATCGGTGTACCATCAGCCTCCAATGACTCTATATAGAGCTCTATCGCCTCTCTGGCATTTTTTTTTGCTTCATCGAGGGTTTCACCATAAGTTATACAACCTTCGAGACTTGGGACAAGTACCGTAAACCCACCTTCCGGCTCCTCTCTCAGTAAAATTCGATAATTAAGCACTTTCATTATTTTTTTGCTTTGCTTTCTACAATATAGTATCAATTAATTCAAAAAAGACATAAAGCCGGGCACCCTAAGCAAACACTTTCTCCATCACCACAAACTCGATGCCGCCCTTCGTAGAGGTAGCGTTCGTTTTCAGAAATCCGAACCTTTCATAGTATCCGGCTTTCTCTGTTCTGGCATTGCACCAAATGGATGATACACGAAGACCTTTGGTTTCCTTCAAAAGGTAGTTGAGCAGGAAAGTGCCATAGCCTCTTCCCTGATGTTCAACTTCGGTAGCGAACTTCCTGAACTGTGCTTTGCCATCTTTGAGGAAGAGTGAAACGATGGATACCAACTCATCGTCAACAAAAAGACCATAATGGATGCCTTCGTGGTCTTCATCCACTTTCACAAAGTCAAAGGGTTGGTCGGGCCACATTACCCTGTGCCGGACTGGCCATGTGTCTTCAGCTTTGATCTTTCTTATTTCCAATCAGCAATTGTCTTTGTGGGTATTCAGACAGACATTGGAGTAACCATCGTAGATATGGAAAGACGGCCCTGGCTTACCGTAAAGAGTGACGATCTTATCCAACCGCACCTTATGACCCTTGGAAGTGAGCAGGAATTCGCCTTCGGGTGTCTCAATGATATCTGAAATTTTTCCTTCAGCCGTTTCCATTTCCGGTTCAGTAGTGAAGTAATATATCACGCCATCTTTTTCCTGCTTTCTTACTTCGTCCATCACCTCTCTGAAATCCCAGGGAACAGGTAGATAACTGTCTTTAGTCAGTGCCATAGTGTGTCATTTGATAATATGAAAGCAGTCTTTAAAGACTAAAAGTTCGATTGGCAGTGATTTTAAGGTCGCAAAGAGATCATTTGACATCCTTGCGACCTTTTTCAATTATTTCTTAGTCTGCCATTCGGCAATCGACTTGTCGTTGAGCCTTGGATAGTCAGCATTGCCAGCGACTTTTGATTTCTCAGTACTCACTTGTGCTGACGCAATAGCCTCTTTGTATTTGCCCAGGCCAGCGAGGATGAGCGCCTTGGTTCTGTGCTGCCAGAAAAACCCGTCGTTTACAGCGATGGCCTTATTAACCCACTCTAATGCTTTGTTCAGGTCTCGGCCAGTGTTGAGATAGTAGCTGGCGGCCTGGTAGTAAGAGTTGGCCAGGCTTGCTTCGGGATTTTTAGCAAAACTTTCAATTTGCGCCATTACCTGCTCGTCCGTCTTGAACGCCATCGGGATCGAGATCAGTGTCTTTTCCCAGAGAATTTGAAGGTCGGCTGAAGTCTCGGTGATCTTCTCAAACTGGATGCTCAATGTTTCCACGTGAGCAGGGTAGGCAACGGGCATTATTTTGAGACTCATCACCTTTTGGTCGTTTTGCGAGAACGTGACCGTCCATTCTGTTTTGCCAGGCACTGAGGAAATCACATAGCTTCCCGCTGCCAGTTCCTGTCCTCTGATCATTACTGGCTTGTCGAATGTAAGGGTAGTAGGTGAGTTGGCACCTGTTCTCCATTCAACACCATAGGGCAGCAAGTCGCCAAAAATCGCTCTCCCCCTGGCGCTTGGTCTTGAATACTCCAACGACAGATTCGTTAATCCTATTTGTTGGGTGATACTACAGGACGGGCTCGCCGCCGGCGTACTGATTTGTGCATGTGATGACAGTCCGGTAAAAATCAAAGCCACCGCAAGTGCGAAAATGTTTCTCATATTTTGATGAAGGTTTGTTTGAACGTTGTTTTGTATTGTCCAGCCGAAGTTATGGATTAATATTCAGCAGGTAAACAACAAGGATCGAAATGCCAGCGAAACCGCTCTCAAAAGACTTTTATGTGGGAAATGATGTGGTGCCCGTGGCGAAGAATTTGCTGGGAAGGGTCTTGTGCACTTTTTTTGATGGAGAATTGACTGCCGGAATGATTGTTGAAACAGAGGCCTACAGTGGTGTAAACGACATGGCCTGCCATGCCTGCCGGTTTGGAAAAACGAGCCGCACAGAAGTGATGTTTCAGGAAGGGGGAGTGGCCTACGTTTATCTTTGTTATGGAATCCACCACATGGTCAATGTGGTAACAAACGTTGAGGGCAATGCCGACGCTGTGTTGATCAGGGCAGTGGAGCCGCTCGAAGGTGCACAAAAAATGATGGAACGGCGGAGAAAGACGTCACTCAAGAGAATATCAGCTGGCCCCGGAACGGTAGGTGAGGCCCTTGGTATTAAAGTTGCGAACACAGGGGAGTCACTTTTAGGGCCTTCTATCTGGCTGGAAGAAAGAGGAATTGTCGTGACGGAGAAAGAAATAGTTGCCACGACCAGAATAGGGGTCGATTACGCCGGTGAAGATGCACTGAAACCGTGGCGCTTTTATATAAAGGATAACCCATTTATAAGCAGAAAATAGTCTATGTCGATAGTAATTATTGCGCCAAACAGGGACTTAAGCCGGTGGATCAGGGAATTCAATAACGCAGATGAAAGCCTTGATGTTAGAATTTGGCCTGAGACTGGAGACCAATCGGAAGTAACCTGCGCAGTCGTGTGGGGCCACCCGACCGGGTCGCTGACAGCTTTTCCTAATCTCAAGCTTATTTGCTCCATGGGGGCAGGGGTTGATCATGTACTCAAGGATCCGGAGCTGCCTGACAGTGTGCCCGTGGTTCGCATTGTCGATGAGGGCCTAAGCTTCTCGATGAGCAACTATATCGTTTCTGCGGTTTTGTATCATCATCGGCGGTTTGAGAAATACCTCGCCGATAAAAAAGCACACATTTGGGATCAGCCATCGCCGCCTGAAGTCGATTGCCGGATAGGCATCATGGGCTTCGGTGTACTGGGCCAGGATGCCGGCAGGAAGCTGAAAGCCCTCGGGTTCGATGTATTTGGATATGCGAATAGCCGTAAGAAGGTTGATGGAATTCAGTGCTTCGCCGGTGAAGGTGAGCTAAGTGCTTTTCTCAGGGAAATAAATGTGTTGGTGTGCTTGTTGCCAGCTACACCGGAAACTAAGGGCGTCCTGAACAAAAAGTTTTTTGAGGGCATGAACCGGGGCACCTATCTGATCAATGCCGCCCGGGGCCATCATCAGGTAACAGATGATATCATCGGGGCCATTGACAACGGAACGCTGTCGGGTGCCTTTCTGGATGTTTTCGAAAAGGAACCGCTTCAAACGGATCACCCAATTTGGGGCCATCCAAAAGTGTTCATTACTCCACATATAGCCAGCATCACCAATCCTGGGGCAGCGGCTCCCCAGATTGTGGCTAATTATAAAGCCATGATGGAGGGACAGCCGTTGAAGAATACAATTGACAGGGATCGAGGATACTAGGTTTGATGTCTGGCTTGTAAACATGCTTCGAAGGTATCTTCACCCGACCGCTCACCCAATTTTCGCCATACCGATTGCCTTATCCGGGCACGATTGTTCGTTATTCTATTAACTTTGCCGAAAATCCTGTTTAATGAAGTATTTAGCGCTTTTTATTGCTGCCGCCTTTCTGTTTTGTTCCGTGTTAGTCAACGCCCAAAACCTAACCGTTTATGATGGTCAGGAGACAGTGGGAAATAATATCAATTCCCCTTCATTTGAAGAAAACCCTGTGATGCACCCTTCTGGCACAAAGTTGTTCTTTACCAGAGTTCAACACCCCGCTAATGTGGGAGGCAAAGGAGATAAGGGAGATATCTGGATGAGCGAGCAGTCGGCTTCGGGAGGCTGGCTCCCGGCGCAAAATCTGGGCACACCATTGAATAGCGACGGACTCAATGCTATCATAGGTTTTACTGATGGCGGCAACCTGATGTATCTTTCCACTGACTACAAAGACAAAGACGGGATACTCAGAAAAGCCGTAGCTACCAGCCGTAGAAACGGCGGCAACTGGACGGAGCCGGAAAGGTTGAACGTTAAGTACTTCAATAACAAGAGCAGTCATCAAAGTGGCTGGGTGACAGCGGACGGAACGGTTTTGCTGCTTTCGATAGAAGCACCCGGCGGCTATGGTACAGAAGACCTTTATGTATGCTTCAGGGAATCAGACGGCAGCTACTCATCGCCCCGGAACCTTGGCTTTATGCTCAATACTGCCTTTCAGGAAAATACTCCGTTCTTAGCAGAAGACTATAAAACACTGATTTTTGCTTCCAATGGGATTGCCGGGCAGGGAGGAAGAGACCTGTTCTATTCAGAAAGGCTTGACGATTCCTGGAGAAACTGGTCGGAGCCTGTAAGCCTCGGGGACAAAGTCAATACTGTTGGTACCGAGCTATCGTTTTCGTTTCAGCCGGGGGGCGATTTCGCTTACCTCACCAGCACGCAGAACTCAGAGGGTTACAGCGATATCAAAAGAGTGAAAATCAAGTCAGACATAGTAGCTCAAAGGCTGGATACTATTCCACAAACGCCGCTCATTGGTGCCGTTGTTAAACCGTCTGTCGATCCTGAACTTGTGCCGACAGTGACAGCCCCAACAGTGGCCACCACTCAGGTTTCCGGAATCGTGAGAGATGCCAAGACACTTGGAACGCTGTCTGTAGACATAGCAGTCACTGGGCAAACGTCGGATTATAATACCAATTACCAATCAGGTAGTGATGGAACGTTTAGTTTTGCTCTGGAGAATGGCCATTCTTATGCCCTCACAGTTTCCTCCAAGGGGTATCTGGAGGAACAGTTGGTAGCCGAAACATTTGATGGAAAGGAAATCAACGAGACAGTGTTATTGCAGCCACTATCTGTCGGCAACACGGTAACGCTTTCACATGTGCTTTTCGAGCAGAGCACAGCCAATATGATCAAGGGCTCAGAGGCAGACCTTGAAAGGGTAAGGAAAATGATGGAAGACAACCCGGAGGTGGAAATACTCATTTCAGGTCATACCGACAACCAGGGGCCTATTAAACCCAACATCGAATTGTCGGAAAGCAGGGTGCAGACTGTGATAGATTACCTGGTTAGCAAAGGAGTCGACAAGAGCCGATTGACTGGCCAAGGCTTTGGGCCAACCAAACCTATCGCATCCAATGCGTCGGAGGACACTCGAAAGCTCAACAGAAGAGTTGAGTTCACTGTTGTGAAGGGTAACTAATTTTCCAGGGCTTCCTTTATCATTTGTTCACTTAGCGCCCAAAGATTCGCGGCGTTTTCGTCGCTTGTGGCCTGGGTGGAAGGAGTGGTTAAACGCCTCGATTTGAAATAACCACCGCTATTTTTTTCAATTCCTTCTTTCGTGGCCAGATAAACCGAAGTGGAAGCTCCTTTGGAAGGTGTGATCATGAAGAGCTGCGCAAATTTGATAACGCCACTCACAAAACCTTTCATGTTATGACCGAAATTGGTTTTTACAACGCCTGGATGAACCGAGAAGGCGGTAAGCCCACGGTCACTGTATTGTTCATGAAGTGATTTAGTGAACAACAGATTACATAGTTTGGCATCGCCATATCCTTTAAAGCCAGGTGTTAGACCTTTATTCTCCTTTATCTTCTCAATATTCAGGTACCCAATTTTGTGGGCCTCTGAACTCACATTGATGACTCTTGCCTTGGAAGCCAGCAGTTCATTGAGCAAAAGATTGGTGAGATAGAAGTGCCCAAGATGATTGACTGTAAAGTTCATTTCAATGCCATCTTTACTGCGATCATCTGCATCTATAACACCACCAGCGTTGTTGATAAGCGCATCAATTCTGTGGGAGATATCTTTGATTTTGCCAGCAGCTTCCTGGATCGAATGGAGATCGGCCAAATCAGCCACAATATGGTGAACATTCTCGTGGCCAGCGGCAGCTTTGATAAGGCTGTCAGCTTTTCTGGCTTTGTCTTTATTCCGGGCAAGGTGAATAACCCTGTATC
The DNA here is from genome assembly GCF_040222385.1 of Imperialibacter sp. GTDB lineage: Bacteria > Bacteroidota > Bacteroidia > Cytophagales > Cyclobacteriaceae > Imperialibacter. Next base: position 78,492 of record NZ_JAVKDF010000057.1, on the reverse strand, counting down.
CCATTTGAGCCAATTGTTTGGCGGTCTCAAAGCCAATTCCGGCGGTGGCACCCGTAATAACTACAGTTTTCATGGTCAGGTCAGTATAGTTTCATTAAGATAAGGGAATAACTGTAGCAAGTAAAATTGCCGGTTGATTATATCTTTTTTTCGCACGTTACTTTGCAACCGAATGTCATCCACTCCCGGATCAGTCTTTGTAACCTACCCATCCAGGGCCTCTTACTGCTCTTCCGGGAAAGCTTCCTGTATGCTCACTGTTGCTAAGTACCTGCACGCCATTCACCCAAACGTCTGTGACGCCAGTTGAAAGCTGATGAGGGTTTTCGAAGGTTGCGTGATCCTGAATCGTCGCTGGGTCAAAAATCACCACATCAGCATAGTAGCCTGGCTCAAGTCTGCCTCTTTTTCTTATGCCCATGTTTTCGGCTGGCATCGAAGATAGCTTTCTGATGGCCTCTTCCAGAGAAATCACTTTCTCCTCTCTCACATACTTGCCCAATAGTCGGGCAAAATTGCCGTAGGTGCGTGGGTGAGTGCTCGACTCCAATACTTTGCCCTCAGGCATCACTGATCCAGCGTCAGAGCAAAAACTCATGTATGGTAATTGAATCTGGCGTTTAACGTTTTCTTCCGACATCATGAAGTAGGCCGTGCCCACCCGGGTCTCATCGGCTATCACCAAATCGATGGCAGTTTCCTCTGTAGACTTACCATGAATAGCAGCGGCTTCGGCCAATGTCTTTCCTGTGTAGATTGGCTTCAGCGAATCGTTCTTGAAGCCAAGCAGCACAACCCGTTCCGGTGAACCGGCAGATAGCAGCAGGTTTTCCCATTCATTGGTGGCAGTTCTCATTTCCTCGATCACCTTCTTTCTAACATCAGGATTCTGCAAACGCTCTCTCCATTTCTCCGGGCCACCTTCCTGCACCCAGGGCGGCATGGAAGCATCGAGCCCGGTGGCACCAGCTGTGTAGGTATACATGTCCGTAGTCAACTGAATGCCCTCAGCTCTTGCCCCTTCTATCATGGAAAGAAGTGTATCCATTTTCCACCAATTATCGGTGCCGGCAACCTTGAGGTGGTAAATTTCGGCAGGTAGGCCAGCTTCCCTGGCGATCCTGATTGTTTCGTCAACCGCTTCCAGGAGCTGGTTGCCTTCGCTGCGCATGTGGGTGATGTACCGGCCACCATAGGGAGCAGCCACCTTGCACAGTTCTATCAGCTCCTCAGTGCTGGCGTAAAAGGCCGGAGCATAAATCAGAGATGAACCGATACCCAAAGCGCCTTCTTCCATACCCTGTTTTACCAGCAACCGCATGCTGTCTAATTCTACCTCAGTTGGTGGACGGTTGTCATAGTCAACTGTGTGAATGCGAACGGTAGTAGCGCCTATGAAGGAGGCCACATTAGGTGTCACTCCACTCGTTTCTAAATACTCCAGATACTCTCCGAGTGTAGTCCATTCTGGGGTGATATCAGTTTCTTCTTCCGCATTCTTGACCCAGTCTGCCTTCATTTTATCACTCAGGGGCCCCATAGATACACCCTCACCAAATACTTCAAGGGTAACTCCCTGCCTGATGTCACTCATTGACCTGGGGTCGGTAATGATGCTTTCGGTTGCCCAGCTCAGCATGTTGATAAAGCCAGGGCTCACAGCCTTGCCTTCGGCATCAATTTCGGCAGCTCCCGACTTGTCCTTTAAGTCGCCTATGAACGCAATCGTATCTGCTTTGATACCCAGGTCGGCACTAATAGGAGCACTGCCCGAGCCGTCATAGATAATGCCGTTGCGGATAATCACATCGTAATCAGGCGAAGAACATGAAATGATCGCCCCAAGTAGGGGCAGGAGGTAAGTTAATCTCTTCATTTAAGGTTGGTTTGTCTTCGTCAGCCAACCCTTTAAGCTAAAAAAACGGCTGCTGTACTAAAGCACTACTAATCCATGTAAGTTAGAAAAATCGAAATCTACTTGCGAACCACTTGTACCAAATTCCCACTCGATTCCGAACACCCCCAAGCCCTTGCTTCTCAATTTTTTGATGAGCGCATCATTCTCCGACGATTTCTTTAAAATGAGGGCAGTTGAACCAATAATATATCTGGCCTCTTTGTCTTCTTCAGCCGTATTCTGTTGGGGCTCCTGGCCTAGCAGGGTGGTCAGGTTGCGCATCATTTCCTTAAAATCAAGCGCCAGAAGAGTAATTGATTTTATACCGGTAACGCCATTTTTATGCGTTGTGGCTTCCTCGGCAGGAGTTGAGGGAGTAGAATAGGGCCCCCGAATAAAGGGAAGCTCAGTGAGGAGGGTCGATGCCATTTGCCAGGTGATCTTTTTTCCATCTGGCCTCTTCCTGGCCGCTGCCATTGGTTTGGTGACAAAAAGACCCCCGTCGTTTATCCTTACCAAATCTGCTTTAATATCAGCCGACAAAAGGCAGAAGTCGGTCACTCCTTCAGGCAGCGAAAGAGCCCTGTCGTAGAACCTGTGAAAAAGTCCCCATTTCTTTGAGTACTTGAGAGACCTGAAAGCCCGGGTTTTCGAATACAGCTTCAAAAGAAATGGTTTGAAGCCTTTTCTGATCGACAGCAGCTCCAGAAAACTTCCGTCTTTGAACATCACTAATGCATTTTCAGAGAATCCCCCCTTGTGAATCCCCCCTTTTGTTACTACGAAGCCACTGGCGGTGAACGTTTGCGTGGCTTTTTCTAAGTTATCGACTTTAATCACAAGGTGATCGAATGGTAAGCTCATATATGTTGGAAAAGTTTAAGTTTTTGAAAGAAAAACTATTCACATGTTCCACATAGGCTGAACAATCAGACCGATGTGTAATGCTTAAAGTACTTATGAACTTACGGTTGGTTGCAGATATGCCTTCGAAATATAATAAATTATTCCTTTAGGGTGGGTTTGGGATAATTCACCTAAATGCATACATTTCGGAAAAGTATACCTACTTCATTGCGTCGGATCACCGCCATATCGCTTCTTTTTCTGTTCCTTTTGAACATCATCGGATTTTACGGTGTGTTCATGGGGCTGAAATATAACCTTGAACAACAGGTAGTTAGCGACCTTGATTCGGATAACTTCAATGAAGATGAGCTAGTTGAGTTTAAGGTAGCTGTGTCTCTTGCCTACATGCCTGATCAGGCCAACTATGAAAGAGTTGACGGGCTCATAGAGGTAGAAGGAAAGTACTATAGATTGGTCAAACAAAAATATGCAGGGGATACCCTGTACATCGTTTGCCTTCCCGACTACAACCAGCAAAAGCTGCATGAAGCCATTGAGGACTATGTGAGTACTTTCACAGCGCCGGATGCCTCTACAACTAAACAGGTTGACCTTTCAAAATCGCTTTCCAAAGATTACATGATTTCGAAAGTGGCAATGGAAAGGGGTTCCTACGGTAGTTTCTATTCCGTAGAGAACACCGGCTACATTGTCTCCAGTTACATTTTTTATCTTTCGATTCAGAGTCCTCCTCCCAGGAATATTTTAGTTTAAGACAGAATCAGACCGATTCTGAACTTTCATCTCGTTATTTCTTCATCACCGACAAATCAATCATTTGCTGTGAAACTTTAGCTGGTTTCCTACAAACGAGGTTGTTTATAGTTGTTTGGTGCTTCAGTAAGTTGCTGGCAGGTTTTCAGGTAAAGCTTTGTGGTGTCGATGATAGCAAGAGGTAACTAGCAGGACTTTTCAGAATTGGTCTATCCAATACTTTTTCTTTCACTAAAATCATCTCAAAATGAAATTTACTTTTACTAAATATATAGTACTCATTTGCCTGTTTATAGGTATCAGTGAAGCCTTTTCTCAGGGCTGTATCGCAGTTAGGTCAGGAGCCGGTGTCAACGTTGGCGGTGGGGCCGTGCTGGGCAAAGGACAGTGGAATGCCGCAACCAATTTCAGGTATTTCCATTCATATAAGCACTTTCGTGGTAAGCATGAAGAAACTGAGCGTGTCGAAAATGGGACAGAGGTAATAAACGATTCTTATTTCCTCGACTTTCTGGTTGCCTACGGCATTTCAGACCGTCTGTCAGTAAATTTTGTTCTTCCTTTCGTTAATCACGCCAGGTCGTCGATGTACGAGCATGGCGGAAACCCACCCAATGGCCTCGGCGACAGGCATTTTACTTATTCAAGCGGGCTGGCGGATATAAGATTTGGTGCCAGCTACTGGCTGCTCGATCCTGCTACTCATGCTGGATCCAATATTTCACTTGGTTTAGGCATGAAGCTTCCTTCTGGGAATTACCGGGCAAAGGGAAAATTCTACAACCAGGGGCCTAACAGGGATCAGGTGATCACTTCCGGCCTGGATCAATCGATACAACCCGGTGATGGTGGTGTTGGAATAACTTTCGAGTCTCAGGCTTACCACAACATTTCAGAGAAGCTGGTGGTGAGCGCCCTGTTGTACTACATGGTGAATCCCAGGGAGAAATATTCGACAACTAATTTCCGGGGTTCTGCATCGGAATTATCTGTGTCTGATCAGTACGCTGCCCGGCTGGGTGCCTTGTATGTAACTCCCGTGCAGGGACTTGGCCTCTATGGCGGAGCAAGACTGGAGGGTGTTCCAGCTAGCGACCTCATCGGAGGGGATGAGGGATTCAGAAGACCCGGTTATATAGTGTCACTTGAGCCTGGCGTCAACTATGGCGTTGGAAACATGGCATTTAGCCTGACTGTGCCGATTGCTGTAGACAGAGCAAGGGTGCAAAATTTTTCCGACAAGCAAAGAACCAAAGAAACAGGGGAGTTGGTCAACGGCGATGCGGCATTTGCTGACTACCTGATCAATTTCGGTTTCACTTATCGTTTTGGAATGGCCAGGCACACTGTTGATGTAAACGACTTTACGGGGTCTCAAAACTAACTTTTTTCAGCCACTTACTTTCAAAACACAGCTACAGCATTTTTGGCTGAGGTAACTTCGTTGTGCCAAACAGGCACGTTGGAAATGCCATGGTCAATACTTCCCTATCCGGTGGCCTGTAATGCTGTGTCTTTATAGGGAGTTGCCGACTTTTGAAAGGATAAGTGCGTCTTAAATTCCTTTACCTAATCACTTTAATCTAGAAGTTAATGAAAACCATTAAATATATTCTTTTTGGCATGTGTGCCTTTGTTGCCACTCTTGTGCAGGTAAAAGCGCAAACGCCGACTGACGCCATCATGATGAAACAAAGAGAGTCGTGTGTAGCGTTGATTTACGACATGAGCACTTTTGATCACTACTGGGAGGGCGACCTCTTAAGGGTTAATCAAACGATCGAAACAGTGACGAGAAACACCGTTTTGCCCATGATTGCTATAGGACTACACGACAAACTGAACCTCATCGTGGCGACGCCCTACGTAAACACGAAATCCAGCGAACCAAATGGTGGCAAGTTTGCCGGAGCCAAAGGGTTTCAGGACATCGGGATTTCGCTCAAAGGAGAATTGATGAATAAACAGCTGGGCGCTGGAAAACTAGCTTTGCTGAGTACCGTGAGCTTCTCGACACCAATGAGCAATTACCTGTCGGACTACATGCCCTATTCGCTGGGATTCGGAGCGCCGGAATTCGGAGCAAGGGCGATTGTGCATTATCAACTCGATAAGGGAATGTATGCCAGGGTAACCGGAGCTCATTTATGGAGAGGGCAGACGGAAGCCGAAAGAGACTACTACTACAACAATGGCAGCTACTATACAGCTTTGATGGACGTGCCCGATGCATGGAACTATCAGGCAGTGGTAGGTAGCTGGCTGATGGATTATTCCCTCAAGGTAGAAGCTAATTATCAGGGGCTGGTTTCAACCTCTGGCGACGACATCAGAAAGTACAATGCCGCACAGCCCACAAATAAAGTTGACTTTGGTCAGGTTGGATTGACTGCTCAGTATTACCCCAAAGCTGCAAAAGGGCTGGGGGCTTTGCTATACTACAGCCAGAGAATAAGCGGAAAAAATACAGCCAAGTCAAACAATTTCGGTGTTGGGCTCACCTACCAATTCAAAATCTAGACCTTTAAAACGACCTCAATGAATAAGAATATAACTATTGCAGTTACCAGCCTTTGCATGGTGTTGGCGATTACTGCGTGCGACGATGAACTGCCAACCATGGCAAACTTTACTGACTACGCCTACTCCGGTCTTGATGAGGAAGCCGGATCGTGGACACCTATCCTACTAACTGCTGCTGATCAGATTATTGTTGAAGCTCCCTCAGATGTTGCTTCGGATGAGTATATGGCAGAGCTAACGGATCTCAAGTCTGCCTCAGCCAACCTGAGTGCTGACCAACGTAAAAAAGTGGAGTACTGGACCAATAACTCGCTCATTCGCTGGAATGAGATTGCCCTCGAACTGGTTGCCAAATATAACCTCATTCCGGGGCCAAACGAGGACGACACTTACACTTTACCCAATCCGGCAAGCCCTGATGGCCCTCCAGCGTTTCCATTTGCCCATCCGCCTTATGCATGCAGGGCATTTGCTTACCTGAGTGTGGCACAGTTCGACGGACTGATAACAGCCTGGCACTATAAGTACACTTTCAATCGGGAGGCACCATACAATGTCGACAATGCGATTACACCCGCCTATGAAAAGAGCAGTCTTCCATCGTATCCGTCGCACGGGGCGGTAATAGCAACCAGCTCCAGAGATGTTCTTTCAGCTATGTTTCCTTTGGAAAAGGAATATCTGACTGCCATGGCAGAGGAGCACTTACAGAGCTTGATTTGGGCTGGAATCAACGTAGAAAGTGACGTAGATGCTGGCAAATACATTGGTGAGGAGGTAGCTAAAGTAGCACTTGCAAGGGCCGCTGGTGATGGTATGAAAAAGGCTCAGGCACCAAAAGCAGTGTCAGACTCAATTAAAGCGGCTGCATTTGCCAGATTTGGCTGGCAATGGGACAACCTTGAACTACCCACCCGACCAGTAGGGCTCACTCCGTTGTTTGGTCAAGTGAAAATGTGGAATGTGCCTACTGTGGAGGAAGTGCGGCCAATTGCTCCACCCGCACCGGGCTCAGCTGAGTTTGAGGAAAATGTGAAAGAACTCAAACACTATGCCGACAACATGACCGACGAGTGGCGGGCTATCGCCAATTTCTGGCAGGATGGCTTGGGAACCTATACACCGCCGGGACATTGGAACCGTTTTGCGAAGGATTTTATCATCAAATACAAGCAAAATCCCATTCGCTCTGCAAGAACTTTTGCCTATATGAACATGGCCATTATGGACGGTGGAATCAGTTGCTGGGATGCCAAGTATTACTATCACTATCCACGCCCGATTCAAACGATTCCTGGCTATAAGACCATAGCGGGAACACCAAATTTCCCAAGCTACACTTCGGGCCATAGTGTGTTTTCTGCCGCCGCCGCCGCCGTGTTGGCGTATATTTTCCCTCAGGAGGCTGAATTGGTCAATACATGGGCTGAGGAAGCAGCTATTTCCAGGGTGTACGGTGGTATCCATTACCGGTTTGATGCTGTGGTTGGTACCGATCAGGGAAGGAAGGTTGCTCAGTATGCTATCGAAAGAGCAAAACTCGATGGAGCAAATTGATTATTTAGCTACCGGCCTTTACAGGGTGTTTCGTGTGACGAATGTATAACTGCATAGCCATGGAAACTCCAGGGTCTTAGTAAAAACTTTTAATAAACATGAAAAGTATAATATTAGGTCTGGCAATTGTTGTTGGCATTTCACAACTTCTAAGTGCGCAAACTAGAACAAAGGAAGACAGTCTAAAGGTAATTGAACTCAATGAGATATTAGTCGAAGACGAGGCCCAAAGGGATTTGGGCCGCCTTCCTGATGTTCAGGGTACTTACATCTTTTCAGGAAAGAAAAGTGAGGTGGTCACTCTGGACGAGATGAATGCCACGGTAGCCCTGAAGACATCCAGACAGGTATTTGCCAAAATTCCCGGAGTGTTCGTGTACGACATGGATGGCTCTGGTAATCAGGTAAATATTTCGACAAGAGGACTTGATGCCCATCGTGGATGGGAGTTCAATATCCGAAAGGATGGAGCACTGACCAATTCTGACATGTATGGGTACCCAGCAAGTCACTTTAGCATGCCTTTCGAATCGATTGAGCGAATTGAATTGGTTAGGGGAACAGGTTCCCTTCAGTATGGAGGGCAGTTTGGAGGAATGCTTAATTACATTACGAAGAGGCCGGATTCGACGAAAGCTATTAGCGTAGAAACAAGCAATACCATCGGTTCGTTTGGCTTGCTCAGCACATTTAACTCCGTTGGCGGGAGGGTAGGCAAGGTTGAGTACTATGCATATGCCAGCAGGCGTGTCAATGACGGATATCGGGAGAACGGGCACACCGATTATGAGGCGCAGTCGATTGGCCTCCGTTATTTTCCAACCAGAAATCTCACTGCACGTGTCGAATGGGCAAGGTCGAAATACGTTTATCAGCTTCCTGGCCAGTTGAACGACAGCATGTATCACGCAAACCCAAGAATGTCTACGAGGGGTAGGAATTACTACAGCCCAGATATTCACGTGCCGTCCGTCACTGTCGACTGGGATATTTCCAGGCGATCTAAGCTGCGGGTGCTTTCTTCGGCAGTCCTGGGGCAAAGGAGTAGTGTAATGTTCGACAATCCTTCAACTGTGGTTGATTCAATTGACCTCTCCACTGGAACATACGCCAACCGGAAGGTGGATATTGATAACTACCATAGCTACACCACTGAATTACGGTTCTTGCAGGACTATAACCTGGCGACTATCGCTAACACACTTGTGGTAGGGGGGCAGTATATGAACAACAACCTTCACAGGAGACAAAACGGAAAAGGAACTACTGGCAGTGATTTCGACTATTCTCTGGTGGAGCAAGGATGGGGCAGAGACCTGCGCTACAAAACGAGTAACATTGCTTTTTTTGCAGAAAACAAAGCGCAATTGACATCGGCGCTCAGCTGGAATTTAGGGCTCAGGCTTGAGTCCGGCCGAACCGAACTGTCAGGAGAAACCAACTATTATCCAGGTGAAGAATTGCCCAATGCTGTCAATCATAAGTTTCCTTTATTTGGCTCAAGCTTTAACTACCGGCTCAGCAATAATATGGGATTCTATGGCGGCTGGTCGCAGTCGTATAGACCTGTTGTGTTGAAGGATATAGTCCCCGGGGCAGTTTATGAAATATCGGATGACGACTTGAAGGACGCTTCAGGAAGCAATGCGGAGATAGGCTTTCGGGGCAGTCATAAATTACTGAAATGGGATGCTTCCCTTTTCAGCATTGTCTATAACAATCGAATGGGTAACCTGGCCCAGCAGGCTGTGGATGGATCTTTTGAAATTCTCAGAACCAATATAGGAAACTCAGTTACCAGGGGCATAGAGCTGTTTGCTGAAGCTTCAGTAGTGAACAGCAGGGACCTGAAGGTAAGTGTATTCACCTCTACATCATTCATGGACGCTACTTATCAAGACGCCGTTATTCGGTTCGGGACGGATAATGTGGACATCAGCGGGAACCAGGTAGAGAGTGTGCCGCCCTGGATCAGCCGCAACGGCTTGAATCTGGCCTGGAAGTCAATCAGACTTTCAATGCTTTATAGCTATGTGGCTGAAAACTATGCCGACCCGCAAAACACGGTTACACCGGACGCAAATGGAGCCGTTGGCCTCGTGCCTTCTTACCAGCTGGTGGATATCAATGCTACCATACACTTGAACGAGAAAGTTAGCCTGAAAGCAAACCTGAACAATGTGCTGAACGAGACCTACTATACCAAACGTCCATTGTTCTACCCTGGCCCAGGTATTTGGACATCTGATGGGAGAAACTACGCAGTTACTTTACAAGTGAAGTTGTAATAGTGGGAGGTCTCACCAGAGGGTGAGGCATTGGTGCAAAGCGGAGTGAAGAACGGATTTTTGGCCAGTTTCATTTTTTTGGCGTTCTTCCTCTGCTCTATTTTTTGATTTTCCCTCCCTTTTTCAACAAATCCATCACCTTATCCTTTGGAAGTGCTTCAACGGTATGGTTTTGGTATCCCGTCATAGTAGTAGCGGCCCAAAGGGAATTCACAATGGCTTCTTCCGTTGCTTCAATAACTCCCATAAATAGCGGCGTCATGCTGTCGTTGGTCAGCACATTTTGTTGTAATAGAGGCGATGGGGAATCATAAGGAACTCTCAGTCCCTCAGCAGTGGAGAAAGCTATCACGTAGTCGCCGCTGCCATTGGATGCAATACCACCTGTCCTTCCTAGCCCCAAAATAGCCCTTTTCGCAAGCCTCTCCAGGTTTCGTGCATCAAGCGGAGCATCAGTGGCTACCACGATCATGCACGAACCGTCCACCGAGCCAAGGATTTGCTTCCTGTAGGGGTATTGCTCCAGTATTTCATCAATGGCTTCGCCGTCAATTGTAAGGTTACCACCAAAGTTGGTTTGCACCAGCACACCCACGGTGTATCCTCCTAAGCTTTCGGGGAGTTTCCGACTCGAGGTGCCAATGCCACCTTTGTACCCAAAGCAAACTGTGCCAGTGCCAGCACCTACGTTGCCTTCTTCAACCTTTCCTGATTTTGCTGCCTGAATAGCCGCTGCAAAATGCTCTGGCTGGAGCGGAAAACTGCGAATATCATTGAGGTAGCTGTCGTTGGTTTCTCCAACAACAGGATTCACTGATCTTACATTCTCATTACCAGGCAATGCTAAAGTGTATTTTACCAGCGCCTTGGAAGCATCTGCCACCGCAAGTGTATTGGTGAGCAGGATGGGCGTTTCAATATTGCCAAGCTCTTTTACCTGAGTGTATCCGGCTAGTTTCCCAAAAGCGTTACCCAGGTAAATAGCCGCTGGTACTTTCGACTGAAAGATATTTCCATCATAGGGTAGGACAGAAGTCACTCCAGTCCTGACATTGTCACCTTCAATGAGGGTGAAATGCCCAACCCTTACTCCGTTCACATCTGTAATTGCATTGAATTCCCCCTTCGGCAAGACACCGATTTTCACGCCTACCTCAGCTGCTCGTTGTCTGGCGTTAGCCAACAGGGCAGTCATGCAAAAGAGTAGAAGTAGCAGGCGACTCATTCTATTTATTTGAGGATGAAGTACTTAGTAGCCAACAGCGGTATCATCACCCCTTGGATCGGCGCCGCCCTCCAGCATGCCGTCAGGCAACACGAGAATGGCGTCAACCCTGCCAATATTTCCAGTATCTCTGAAGTGATGGCCCATGCTATCCAGTTCAGAGGTAATCTCAGACGTGAGTGCATCGGTTTCAGTGAGTATCAAGTCGGGTAGCCACTGATGGTGAAATCTTCTGGCAGTCACAGCTTCCTGCATGCCCATGCCGTGGTCAACCACATTGAGGATTGTCTGAAATACGGAAGTAATAATGGTAGACCCGCCTGGCGTACCTACCACCATCATTAATTGCCCTTCTTTTTCAACAATAGAAGGGGTCATTGAGCTAAGCATCCTTTTACCCGGCTCAATCGCATTGGCTTCACCACCCACCAAGCCATAGGCGTTGGCGTAGCCAGGTTTCACGCTAAAGTCGTCCATTTCATTATTGAGCAAAAAGCCAGCACCCGCCACAAACACTTTACTCCCGAAGCCTCCATTAAGTGTGGTGGTTACAGATACTGCGTTGCCCTCAGCATCCACTACCGAAAAGTGTGTGGTCTGATCCGATTCTAAAAGAGCAACAGGGTTGCCTTCGGTAACTTCTGAGGATAAAGAGGCCTTGTCAGGATTGAAGGAAGACATTCGCTTTTTGTTGTAAGCAGGATCTACCAGTCCGGCCATAGGCACATCGAAGTAGTCAGGATCTCCAAGATATTTCGCCCGATCAGCGTACACACGTCTTTCGGCCTCAGTGATCAAATGAACCGTTTTGGTTGTGTTCCAGCCCCATTCACTGATTGGGTAGGGCTCTACAGACTGTAGCAGCTGCAGCAATGCGATGCCGCCGCTGGAAGGAGGCGCCATAGAAATAATCTTGTGCCCCTTGTAGGAGCCAGTTACCGGTGTTCTCCAAACAGCTTCATAGTTTTTCAGATCTTCCAGCGTAATGATGCCCTTTCCACGTTGCATTTCCGCTACGATGAGATCGGCAGTTTCGCCTTCGTAGAAACCTGCCTCTTTTTTATCACGAATGAGCGAAAGCGTTTTGGCGAGATCCTTCAAAAATATGGTGTCGCCTGCCATCCACTCACCGTCCTTTAAAATAAAGTCCGGACTAACGGTATTGTACTTTATAAAATTGTCTTTTCCCCGATTGAGTCCGCCGGCTTCTTTTTCGGTAAGAGCAAAGCCGTTGGCTGCCAGGTCAATAGACGGCTGCACCAACTCTTCCCAGCTCAGGCTGCCATATTTTTCATGCGCCTTCACCATCCCATCTACCGAGCCTGGCACGCCAGAGGCCAGGTGCCCCAGCCAACTCAGGTTTTCGATAACTTCTCCGTTTTCATCGAGGTACATATTTCTCGAAGCCGCCGCAGGCGCTTCTTCTCTGTAGTCTAAGCCATCAACTGAACCGTCGTTTCGGCGGATAACCATAAAACCACCACCTCCGATATTACCTGCCCCTGGATAAACAACAGCCAAGGCAAACTGTACTGCAATGGCAGCGTCCACAGCATTACCACCTTTTTTAAGTATATCAGCTCCCACTTGTGATGCCAGCGGGTGTGCTGAAACGACCATCCCATTTTTTGCCGTCTGTCCACGCTCAATGACCCGCTGAGGCTCATTTACTTTTTGAGAGCAGCTGTACAATAGAACAGCAATAAGGATCAGGTTGGTAAGTCTTTTCATATAGTTGACGGTTTTGAGTTCCAAAGTAAAAAAAGAAATGCAGAATCAAAGACAGATTGTGGAGAAGGGTAACTTCAGAAAAATAATATCATTCATGTAAGGTTTTTCAGCTTTGTTGATCTTTCCAATCAGGTGGTTGATCGAATATATAGCCCTGGTCGTAGTAATAAGGGTAGTGAGCCTTTCAATAGCCATGGTTTATGCGTACCTTCGAAGAGTAATAAAAGTAAAAGCGAAGTGAAAAAGGTTTTTTTAGTTATTTCTTTCTCAATGTTGGTCGGGTTTGTAAATGCCACACCTTCTCCCAAGAAGAGTGCAAAAAAAGCCTACTACACATCGCCAATAAGAGAATTTAGAGGAGCTACCTTTTATCAGTGGAAGAACAACGACACCGTGAAAGTGGCTAAAATCTCAACCACTGAGGATAGTGGAAAGAAAGCCGTTGCGAAGAGCGAATCAAACACCCCTGGTAAGCCTACTGCCAGCAATCGCACCAATTAATAGCGACTAGGTCGATTTCATTTTAACCTTCCTGACCCTGCTTTTATGTTTATCCTTTTTAGGATTGTAATAGCGGTGATGCACTTTCGGCTTCACAGTTTTTATATTGTAGGAATGGCTTGAGCATCCCTGAAAGGAGGGTGCTAGTAGAAAAAAAGCCAGCATCCACATGCTGGTCCTCAGAAGTGATACCTTTCTGTACACTTATTTCACGTCATCAAAGTCAAACATGTAGATGGGATCAAGCTGAGTATTTGGATCCATCCTAAATACTTCGTTCAAAATGCCATCTTTCAATCCGTATACCCACCCATGCAGCATCGGACGCTGCTCCTTTTTCCAGGCGTGTTGCACTATCGACGTTTTGGCTAAATTATGGACTTGTTCAATCACATTAAGCTCCACCAGTCTGTCTGCTTTTTTATCCTCATTGGGTAGCTGATCTATTTCCTCTTTGTGAATTCGATACACTTCTTTTATGTTTCTCAACCATTTATTGATCAGGCCAAAATCTTGGTTGGTCATGGCAGCTTTTACCCCCCCACAGCCGTAGTGGCCGGTCACAATAATGTGATCGACTTTGAGGTGCTCAACCGCATACTGCAAAACACTCAACATGTTGAGGTCAGTGTGCACCACCATATTGGCAATGTTTCTGTGAACAAACATCTCACCTGGTTCAGTGTTCGTGATCTCGTTGGCCGGCACCCGGGAGTCGGCACAACCAATCCACAGAAACTGCGGGGATTGTATTTCAGACAGATGGTTAAAGTAGTTAGGGTCGGATTGAACACGTTCACGTGCCCATGCTTTATTTTCAAGTAACAGTTTTTCGTAAGGCTTCATTTGTACTATTTCTTAAATAAGTGATTGTAACTATTCGAAGACTTCTTTAGTTCAACCGTTATGTTTCTATTCTCTGATGTTTCAACGAAATCCTCAATAACTTCAGATATGTCGTTGTCGATAAAAATTGATTTGGTGCCATCAATTATCACATAGGCTCCCTTCGGAATATTTTGCAAGGTGGTTCTCAGGGCCGACTTATTGAGAAAGGTAACATCTTTGTTCAATTTCACCAGATAGTTAGCGTGATCTTCAGTGACAATAATCGCTTCGTGGAAATTGCTCTTGATCACAAAGAACAAGCCGATAGCCATTCCAATAGAGATGCCAATAAGTAAATCTGACAACAGAATCGCTGTGATTGTAATAACAAATGGTAGGAACTGCCCCATTCCCTTTTGAAACATGGACCTGAACAACGATGGCTTCGCCAGTTTGAAGCCAACCATTATTAATATAGCTGCAAGGGCAGCCAGCGGTATCAGGTTAAGGATATGTGGAATAACAACCACACTAAGAAGGAGCAAAGCACCATGGATAATTGCTGACATTTTTGTGTGTGCCCCCGAATCTATGTTGGCGGAGCTTCTAACAATAACAGCTGTAATAGGCAGACCTCCTATGAGACCCGAGACCATATTGCCAATGCCCTGTGCTTTGAGCTCACGATTTTGAGGGGCAACTCTTTTGTACGGATCGAGTTTGTCGGTGGCTTCCAGACTCAATAAAGTTTCCAAACTTGCAATAATGGCGAGGGTAATGGCCACGACATAGATTTCGGGGTTGCCAAGCTGGCTAAAATCCGGGAACGTGAGTTCGTTCGCAAACTCACTCAGATTACCAATAATAGGCAACGAAACGAGATGGCTCTGACCGAGAGCCATGTCAGGAAGAAATTTGATGAAGAGATGATTAACGCCTATTCCCAGGAGTACTACCACCAACGGTGCCGGTACGATAGAGAAGAATGCCTTTTTCTTGATACCAGGTCTGTCCCAGAGAAGGATGATAGCCAGCGAAATAAGGCAGATAGCAATCGCTCCCACACTCAAATTTTCGAGGGCAGTGAAAATCTCGGTAAAGGTGTTTTGTCCGTCGGGTTGGAAAAATTCAATATCACCCTCAGGATCTGAATCGTAGCCGAAAGCATGGGGTATTTGTTTCAGTATCAATATAAGCCCTATAGCAGCAAGCATTCCTTTGATTACTGCAGAAGGGAAGAAATTACCAATAACACCAGCTTTGAGAAAGCCCAGCAAGAGCTGGATAGCGCCTGCAATGACGACTGCAAGAAGAAACGACTCGAAGGAACCTAAGTCATCTATAGCGTTGAGAACGATGATTGTCAGGCCGGCAGCCGGGCCACTGACAGCTAGTTGAGAGCCACTGAAGGAGGCTACCACTAAGCCTCCAACAATTCCAGCAATAACACCCGAAAAGAGCGGCGCTCCAGATGCGAGCGCAATACCTAAACACAGGGGCAAAGCAACAAGAAAAACTACCAGGCCGGCAGGGCCATCGTATTTGAAGTGCCCGAAGATGTTAGGGCTTGAGTTTAAAGAATTCTTATCGGACATTGTTTAGAGTTTGTGATTTTAATGACGCAAAGATGCAACAGGAAATACTTAAATATAGAAAATTTGTTGCAATGATTTGATAAGGGGTTGATTAGCCTTTTGAGTTGTGATCGTTGTCGCCAACTGCGCCGACCTTACTTTGCCTGCTTGTCAACACTCGCTTTGAAACCAAATAGATGATAAAAGATGCCAGAGGGGCCAATAGCAGCCATCCCAAAAGCATATTGACCGCAATGAAAAGCAAATCTCCGGAAATTTCTGCCAGACTATTGAGTGAAAAAGAAAACTCCCCAATTTTGTCAATGGACGAACCGTTGATGGTAAACCCGGTGAAAGGCGCTCCGATGTAAAAGTACGGAAGCAGAAGGGCCAACTGTATAGGATAAACGATGTAATTAACTGCCTGAATAATAGCCATGTTTAGCTTAAAGAACAGTGAACTGGCGGTGCAAAGTATCGTAGAAGTGCCTACTAGTGGAAAGACGCCCCAGAGAAAGCCAAGACTGATTGACAAGGAGACCTTCGAAGGTTCCATCCCTCCGGTTACAAAAGTACTTACCAATAATTTTAGCCTGGAACGGAGATTCGTTTTTGTTTGATTTTGCATTAAATCTTACATGAGGCTGACTGGAAAAAAGATAGAAGAATTCTCTTCGTGAGTAAGTTACATCTTTGTTGAAAATATCAATAAAGTGAATAACGCTCACACTTAAAGTAATACTTTAAATTAAATAGGAGGTGAGTAAATCTAGGGGTATTGGATGAATGCAAGTTTAATAAACGGTAAATAATTCATGTTAATTTGTTGACTACTGGCTTTATTACATATTGCGAATCATATTTTTTAACCAAACTTTGCTTGTGTGCTATTTTTTTGATAATATTTCCAATCGGTAGCTGACTGGCCTGGTTAGCGGATTATTCGAAAAGTAATATTTTGCGGTATTTACATTATAGGTATTAGGAATCAGTGTAGAATTGTGTAACCAACCAAAAAGATGAATGAAAACCTCGAGCTAAGGAAAAGTGCAATTGACAACCCAAAAGATTGGAGAGTATATAAGATAAGTGGCGTTGAAAGGACAATCATAGCAAGAAAGGGAGGCCCTTCTGCCAGCGACATCAAAAGTAAAGAGTCATACCAGGAACTTAGGAACAATCAAAAGGAATTCGGTGTGGCCAGCATGATGGCCAGAACCATGCGCATGACTATGACCGGCGATCTGGGTGATATATGCGAAACTTATTCCTCTGGAAAATTGACAGCTAAATTCAGAGGCTTGGTAAAAGGTGTTGATGGCCCGACTGGTCGACGCCCCTTGACGCCGAGTAAATATGGCAAGCAGGTAGAAGGCTTTGAATTCAACCCGGAGTTCCCTTTTGGCACTACTTTCTATCCGAAATACTTTGTCCATCCGGGGCAGGGTCGGGGACATGTAATCCTCCACTTCCCAGGTTTTGTCCCTCAAAGCAATATCTCCTTCCCGGCAGAAGCTACTCATTTCAAACTAACAGCAAAGTTGGTCTCTATTTCAGATTTTTATTTCGATGAGGAGGAAGCTTCTTACAGGCCGTGCAATCCTGATCACCACGGCTTAACCGATTCATTTGAAAGCAACATGTTTCCCGATTTAAAAATAGCTATCCAGCCGATTACCGCCCAGCTTTCAATAGTACCCCCAAAAGGACTTCCCGAAAAAGTGGGCGTATTTCTCCTGATGGGTGTGAAATTTTATAAATACGAGAATGCAAAGTATACGTTCGTGAAGAATGGATCTTCATGTAAAGTGTTAAAATCTTTTTGATCTTTAGTTAACTAATAGGAAGCATGCAGGGTTATACCGTTAACTGCATGCTTTTTTTATGGATTTAGAAAAATTTAGGCTCACTGGTGATCCTCCCGCCGACGCTGTTGTTGAAGTCATTCAACGAGATATGCCTGAGCTTTGGGGGTCGGGCAAATGGAAGAACTTCTCTCTTAATAGCCAGCAGCCCGATGATACCTGGCCCAAAGAGCTGATAAATTTCATCAATCAAAATGAGGCGCTACCTCAAAATAGCCTGCCGAAGCACTTAAAGAGTGCTCAGGAATTTTTCTCCAAACATCAACCTCTGATTCTGCTCTGCCTGGGACTCTATTCGCTTCCGTACTGCTATGCCGCCGCCAACGGCGCTAAAGTTTTGTATCACTCCAAACGGCTTAGGGAAGCCCCGGGCAAGCGGCTAGTCGAAACCGGCTCCTTTGTGATTGATGTGTCTGAGCCTGGAGCATTTGATGCCCATGGAAGGGGCTTCAGGAGTATTCTCAAAGTAAGGCTTATGCATGCACTGACCAGGTATTACATAAAGAATCAACCTTTTTGGCAGGCCAGTTGGGGACTTCCAATTAACCAGGAAGACATGGCTGGAACAAACTTAGCGTTCTCGTTAATAGTGTTGCGTGGGCTACGAAAGTTGGGTGTCGACGTAAAGGGCGCAGAAAGTAAGGACTTTTTACAATACTGGAACCTGATAGGGCAGTGGCTGGGGATTGAAAGACAACTACTAAAGGGTAGTGCAAAGGAGGCGTTGGCGCTGGAAAAGCACATAGTGAAAAGGCACTTTGCTAAATCTGTTGAGGGGACTGAACTAGCAACCGCACTTAGAAGGCATATAGAAGTTGAAATGCGAAATAACTCTGTTAATTTACCTGTTTCCGCTCTTATGGAGTATTTACTTGGAGATGAGATCAGCCGAATACTCAATATTGAAACTGCTCCGTTTGATAAGGTAGTTGCAAAATCTTTTGTTAGCTTAACCAAAATTCAGCAATTGATCGGGAGAAATTTTCAATGGCAAAGGCAAGAAATTGACAGGGTAAATTTGTGATATGCAACTAGAACTAAGCACTCCGGCATTGTTGTTTCCAGCCATCACTTTGTTGCTTCTGGCGTATACCAACCGGTTTTTAGCGATTGCCAGCCTGATCAGAGGGCTCCACAAAAGACAAGCTGATTCTCACGGCGAAAACAACGTGCCCATCCGGGAGCAAATTAAGAACTTACGTTTGCGGCTTCTGCTCATCAGAAACATGCAGGCGTTCGGTATTTTAAGCTTCCTGGGTTGTGTGCTTTCGATTCTGTTCTTATACCTCCACAATGGCCAACTCGGAAACTACTTATTTGTCGCTAGCCTCGTTCTGCTTTTGGTTTCTCTTGGGCTTTCATTTTACGAGACGCAAATATCTACAAAGGCATTGAGCATTGAATTGAGTACCTTAGAGAAAGATGAATAAGGGGTTAACAGAGTCACCATGTTTTCTAAACTATGAAAATCGGCTTTTTTGTTTTGATAATGATGGCAGCGACATGGCAGGCACTATCGCAGGCTGTTGATTCGCTTGCTGTTGATTCTGTCAAACTGCAAACGAAGCAAATCAATAAACCGGAAAGGAAATATGGTGTTTGGGTTGCGGGCTACGTTGAACCCGCCTACCTCCGGCAGGCAAACGGTGTTAATCTGGGCGGTGGTTTGGGCTTTTTGTTCTACGGTCACTACCATGTTGGAGCTTACGGATCTGTTTATATGGGAGACTACAATCAAAGACTGATTTTCCCTAATGAATTCAGTATGAAATACAGCCATGTAGGCTTGTGGACCGGATACAAAACAACTTTGGAAAAGCCTTTTCAGTTTACATTTGATGCAAGAGTGGGGCAGGGGAAGGTGTTTTGGGAACGGCGGGACAATTTCTATAACATGTTCGAAGACTATGCGCTATTTGTGCAGCCATCTGCTGGCTGCGACTACAAATTTCTTCCTTTTGCCATTTTGCATGGCGAGGTAGGCTATCGATTGGTCAAAGGATTGGATATCCCAGAAATATCCGATGATGACTTCTCAGGACTCACATTGAATGTCATGATTAAAATAGGACTATTTTGATGCGTCGAATCCACCTTCTTATTGCCGCCGTCTTCATGCTCCTTCCTCAGAGCTGCAAATGGAATGATGACGTACGGCCCGATGACTCACCATGGGATTACGAAGATCCAAGGGTGTCTGGTTTCGATGAGCCTTTGCTTTTGGCATTAGACAGCCTTTTTGATGCGGGTCGCCTTGGTGGTATTGGCAGTATGCTCGTTTTGAAGGACAACAAGGTGGTTTTTGAAGACTACTATGGTTTCTACACAAGAGACTCGCTTCAGGGCATAGGAAGTATGGGTAACATCATTGTTTCTCTGCTGGTAGGTATTGCTATTGACGGCGGTTTTATTAAAAGTGTTGAGGACTCTGTTTACAAATATTTGCCCGAACGCCAGTCGTATTTCGAAGCTGACCAACTAAAAAAGAGAATCAGGTTCAAGGATATTCTCACAATGAAATCGGGGCTTTCGTGGAACGAAACGCTGTCAGGAGTCAACTCCTCGTCCAATGATGTGAATGTGATAAAGACGGCTCCAAGTGCTGTGGAGTTTCTGCTTAAAAAACCAATGGAGAGCATTCCGGGTCAAAGGTTTTCTCAGAATTCGGCGGGCAGCCTTATTATACTTGAGGCGCTGGAGTCTGCAACCGGCATTTCCGTCGACGAGATTGTCAATCAGTGGCTACTTAAACCTCTGCAGATCAACGATTGGACGGTGAGAAAAGATGACGTTGGGTTGAGCGACCTTTCACTTGGGCTCGCCATAAAACCGCTCGATTTGTTAAAAATTGGAGACCTTATGCTCAACAATGGAAGCTGGCTCGGCCAACGAATTGTGAGTGCCAGCTGGGTAGAAGAGTCGACAAGTACTCAGCATCGAATTTCCAGCTTTTCGGACATGGGGTATTTATGGTGGAGGTTTTCTGATGACAGCTCATGGTCGGTCTATTTTCCTGAGAACAGAACCTTTTATGCGCTCAGCGACGAAGATCACTATATGTTTGTATTGCCTGAATACGACATGGTTTATTTGCTTACGACAAGCGGAAGAACGTCCACCAGCACTAACTTAGGCTACTACGTGCTCTCCAATTATTTGCTGAGCACTCTACAACCAGTTGGGGGTAGTTAGGGTCTTTAAACTCAAGGTTGTTAAAATAGAAATGAGGACTCAATATTTCAAAAAAGTCTTCGTTGAACTAATAAACATTAGGTTTGGTTGGTTGTTAAGGAAATGCCTCGTTTTACGGGGCTTTCCTTTTTTGGTATTCCACACCAATCATTAATTTCGGCTGTCTTTGTAGAGTTTTATAGATTTTAAAATTGAGCCAACTGCTTCCTGATAACTTATCCTCACTAGAAGTACTCTTCAAACAGCATTACACGGAATTGTGCCGGTATGCGCTGAAACTGACCCGCAATAATGAAGTGGCAGAAGAAGTGGTTCAGGAAGTTTTCGTGAACTTTTGGGAGCGGCGTGAAGAGATCAATATTAGCTATTCTGTTAAAGCCTATCTCGTAGCATCCGTTCGCAACAGGTCAATCAACTACCTCAAATTGCAACTGCCCAAGGAGTTGAAAAAGGAGGATGTGGATAATTTAAGTGAAAAGGCTGACCTGTCAGATCCAACTCAAATTGAGTACAATGAGCTATATTCAATCGTCCAGAAGGCTATTGATTTATTGCCCGACCGATGCAAAGTTATTTTTGTGCTCAGCAGGGAAGAAGGGCTTACCTATCAGGAAATTGCCGAAAAGCTGGAACTGTCTGTAAAGACGGTAGAGAATCAAATGAGCATAGCGCTCAAAAAACTCAGAGTAAGCCTGAAGCCGTACGTTGATAAGCTGGGAGTAATTTTGCTAGCCTTAATCGAAAACTTTTTGTAGATAGCTTGGGGGTTAGGATGAAAATCCTTGACATCTAATTGAATACACCTGATTATAATGCAACGAGACTTAGTCGAATATTTTAACGGTAAAGCAAAAGGTGCTTCTGAAGCTGAGAAGAACGTTGATGTTCATCAATCAGTCGAGCTTCAAGAGACGATTAAGGTATGGGAGCATGCATCCCTCGACACCTCGGACTATTGCCCTGATGTGGAATGTGCATGGGGTAAAGTAAAGAGCAGACTTAGTGTGGAAAAGAAGGAGTTTGCTTTGAGGTACTTCTACTGGGCTGCTGCAAGTCTTGCTCTCATCGTTGGCAGCTATTTTGTGTTTCAATCGACTGTCACTAGTCAGGCTTTTTCCGAAACCGCCGTAGTTAATGCCAATGAGAAGGTAAAGGAGACTACGCTACCTGATGGCTCTTCAGTTTGGCTCAACGCCAATAGCCAGATATCTTATTCTGAGGATGAGCCCAGAAATATCAAGTTGAAGGGGGAAGCTTATTTTAAAGTAACTCACGATGCTGAGCATCCTTTTGTTGTGGAGTCGAACGGTATGACGGCTAAAGTGTTGGGTACAGAGTTTAATCTGAAAAACACGAAGGAAGGGGTCAGGCTTGCTGTGATTGCTGGAACTGTGGAAGCCTCAGCTCTGGAAAAGGTTCTTATGCTCCAAAAAAATCAACAGGTGGACGTACTAATGAAAGATAACGTCATTAGGAGATCCGATATAACCGACATGAATTTTCTTTCCTGGAAAACAGGCATGATGACTTTTTCTAATCGGCCACTGGATAAAGTACTGAAACAAGTACAAGATCACTACCAGGCTAAAATCACACTGGGCAATGAAGCATTGAAGGCGTGCAAGGTAAGTGTAACCCTTGATAACCTCAGCCTTCAGGAAAGTCTGAACGTGATAGCTAGGCTACTGAATGGATCTGTGGAGCAAAAAGGTGATTCATATGTAATTCTTGCGGAGCCCTGCGAAAATTAGACCAGGGAACTTCCAACCTCTTTTTTTATTTATTACTCCTATAGTTACCTTTTATAGACGAAACATGTCTTTATTTAGAGGTCGCTTTCGGGAGTATGCCAACGTTTTTAAGAGTCTGTTTTATCTTTCACATTTGCTTGCTGTCGGCAAGCTCAGCATTAGTCGCTCAGAGTCACACTGACGTGGTTGTGAGAATGCCTGACGGCGAAGCTAGCCTTTCTGTCAGGCAAGCTTTGCGCCTGATAGCTGACCAAACCTCTTTCAAACCCTCCTACATTGATCAGTCGATTCCATTCGACAAGAAGATCAAAGTCAATGGAAGCACTATTTTGCTGGATGATTTGCTCGACAAGATAGTGCTTGCTGAAAATCTGAAGTATCAGTTTGAAGGCAACCTAATCTTGCTAATAGCCGTCAAAAATAAGGCTCCGCTAAAAAATGACAACGTAACCATGAAAGGCCAGGTGCGAGAGGCCAGCACTGGCGAGGCCCTGATTGGTGCCACAATCTGGATTGATTCTCTTAAAACTGGGTCTTCTACCAACTCCTACGGTTTTTTCTCGCTCTCATTGCCTAAGGGAGTTTACGATATTCGTGTCTCATTTGTAGGCTATAAGTCAATCGAGACCAGGTTGACTTTGGCAGAGTCGACAGAAGAAAACTTTTCTCTTGAGTCGGCAGAGGCCAATTTGCCCGAATTGGTCGTGTCTCCAAAGGACTTTGACGTTTTGCTGACAGCTAAAAACACTGGTTATCACAAGATAAGCCGAAACATCTTTGGCAAGATTCCCTACTTTCTCAGCGAAGTAGATGTGCTGCAGGGGGCATTGCTGCTGCCAGGCATCAGAAACGTTGGGGAGGACGCCACTGGTATTAATGTAAGGGGCGGATCGGCCGACAATAACCTGATACTGCTGGATGAAGCCGTCATTTTCAATACATCTCATTTTTTTGGACTAGTGGGCGTTTTCAACCCTGAGGCGATCAACGACATAGAAATATATAAAGGTGATATACCGGCGTCCTACGGTGGCAGAACGTCTTCAGTGGTGAGTGTGAGACAGAGAGAGGGCAACAAGGAACGATTTGCTTTTTCAGGAGGACTTGGGCTTTTGTCAGGTAGGTTGGTAGCGGAAGGGCCACTTGTAAAAGGAAAAAGCTCATTCCTGGCATCGGTACGGTCTTCATTGTTTAATATCAATTATGAACTGGGCGACAACAATGTAAGGAGGAGTACCCTCAACTTTGCCGACTTCAATATGAAACTCAACTACGACTTGAACTCCAAAAATAAGGTTTATCTATCGGGCTATGTTGGCAAAGACCGTAACAAGGTTGGAGAAACATTTCAACGAACCTGGGGCAATAGTGCGCTGATCGCCCGGTGGAATCATATTTTTGGAAATCGTCTATTCAGCAATCATACGTTCACGCTGAGCGAGTACAGTTATAAAACGGAAGACCCTTCCGAAATTTCCAATTTTATAGGAACGTCTTACATTTTCAACTACACTTTTAAGTCCGATTTCAATTTTTATTCAAACCCTGACAATACCTATAATTTTGGCTATTCGTCTATTATCCACAGGCTCAATCCTGGAGACAGGATACCGCTTACTGAAGACGCTTCGGTGGTGGAAATAAAGCTGAGTTCGGAGCATGCTGTAGAGCCAGCCCTGTATGGCAGTTGGGAGAAGAAGTGGAGCAGAAGGATTGAAACTGTGGCAGGAGCAAGGTGGTCTCGTTTTTACTACCTGGGCCCGTCAAATGACTATATTTATGTAAACGGGTTACCAAAAAGCAGAACGTCGATTGTCGACACCGTGCAGTATAAATTTGGTCAAATTATCGACTTTTATGAAGGGTTTGAGCCCAGACTCGTTGCAAGCTATAAATTAAGCAAAGCCTCGATGCTTAAGGCCAGTTACAACAAAAACTATCAATACATCCACAGAATTACTAATAGTATCTCGCCTGCGCCTACCGACATATGGAAACTCAGTGACAGGTATATTAAGCCGCAAGTGTCGAATCAATGGACCCTAGGCTACTACAGAGATATGTTTAATGGAAATCTGGAACTCTCTCTTGAAGCATATTTTAAGTTGCTGTCAAATACAATAGCATTTAAGAATGGGGCCGACTTACTATTAAATGAAACTATTGAAACAGAGGTCCTTGCTGGTATTGGCAGGGCTTATGGCACTGAGCTTCTTGTTAGAAAGCCTGAGGGGGTGCTTCGGGGCTGGATAAGTTATACCCTGGCGAGAGCGGAGACACAGATAAAGGGAGCAACAGTGGAAGAAACACTAAATGATGGAGATTTTTTCCCCAGCGATTATGACAGAACGCATGACGTTTCAGTGGTGAGTATTTATGACGAAGGCAGACAATGGAGCTTCTCTGCTACGTTTAATTTCAGCACAGGGCGCCCCGTAACCCTGCCAGACGCAAAATACGTTTATGATGGTGTGATAGTGCCAAATTTCTCAAAACGTAATCAGGGCAGGCTTTCCGACTACCATAGGCTGGATCTGTCGACAACTTACGTGAGCAGAAAAAGTCTTGAAAGAAAGTTTAAAAGCAGCTGGACGTTTTCCATCTACAATGTATACGCCCGGCGGAACGCCTATTCTTACCTTTTCAGGCAAAGCGCTCTAGACCCAAGCCAAACAGAAACCATCAGGTATTCTGTGTTGGGCACAATCATTCCATCAGTTTCCTATAATTTCAAATTCTGACGGATGCGTAGATCAGCCCTGCTAGCTATTATTTTAAGCTCTTTTGTGCTACTGGCATGCGAAGACCCTATCTCGATCGATTTGCCTTCCGGCAGCACTTACCTGGTTGTTGAAGGATGGATTACCGATCAACCAGGCCCTTACCGTGTTAGCCTTTCTCAGACTTTACCCTTTGATTCGCCTGAGACAAACCCAAGAATATCCAACGCAAAGGTTTACATCAATTCGAAGGGGGTCAACTATTTTTTGACTGAAAATCCGGAAAAACCCGGCGAGTATCTAACAGATTCAGCAGAGTTTGTGGGTGTGCCTGGCGTGAACTACAAACTTGTGGTGGAATGGGAGGATAACATCATTGTTTCAAACGAAAACTCTTTTAAACCAGCTCCGCCAATAGACACACTTACCTATACGTTCGTACCGAACATTTTTGTGCCCGAAACTTTATCATTTACTTCGGGCTATTTGGTGACTGGTTTCGTGTCGGATCCTGCGACTGAAAATGACTACTACCGTTGGAAAGTAGCGGAGAACGGAATTTCGTTCAGCGGAGCCGAAGACTTGATTCTCATTACTGACCGATTTTTCAATGGAAAAAAATTCGGTTTTGAGCTATCAAGCCTGTTATTCCAGATAGACGACACTGTCACTGTTAGTCAATATACAATTGACGCAGCTGCCTTTGAATACCTTAAAAACCTTAACACACAGGCAATTGGCCTCGGGAAGTCTACCAGCACGCCACCATCGCTGGTCAGGGGAAACTTAAAATACCTGAATGATGATGAGGGAGTAATACTCGGCTACTTCGGCATGAGTAGCGTGTCCAGTGCGCAGGTCGTCATCAAAAAAAATCAATGAAGTCATTCTTTTTTTAAAACAGCATGGGGGTAAACCGCCTTTTTGTTGACAATAAGTAGAGGAAGGTTACTACACGCAGCGCTGCTTTGCGCAAGTAGGCTTCTTCACCTGACTAGATTTAGCCAGAAAAAAAGTAACAAAAATGGGGGGTAGTAACGTTAAGAGCTAATGTTGCTTTCCTGAAAAGTAAAGACCTATAATTATTATTGCCATGCTATTAGATAACAAAATTTCGGAAGGACTTCTCAAATTGCTAAAAACAAAGGAAGTAAGACATTTTAATAAGGCAAAAGACGCTTTTCTGGACGAGGAGTCAAGGGAGTTGTACTTCAGGCAGTTTTATCTTGCTCAGGTGCTTGAATTGGCTGAGGTAAAAGCGCATTGATAACGTAAGCGCTTATCGAAGAATTATTTTTTTGTATTGAGGGAGTTCATTTTTTAGTTTGAACATCATCACGTAAACTCCGGGTTGAAGAAAAGAGGTCACTGCACGGTACCCATTAAGGCCCTCGTTGATTAGTCCAATGGACTGTTTTTGTCCGCTCAATGTTACCAAGTCAACAGCTTCAAGCTCCGTTTCCTTGGGTAGTTCAATGAGCACATCTCCTTCACTTGGGTTTGGATAAAACGTAACGGTGCTTACCACCAGCGGATCACTACAAGCCTGCAAATTTGCAAAGACATCCTGCCGTATTGTTTCTAGTTTTTCAAATACCTTGTCGCCAGGGCATTGTGTGGCGCAGCCCTGTCTGTGTCCCGCAATAGTATTTAGATCACCGTTGAGCGGATGTGGCGTGCTCCCCAGTACATCCAATATGTCTTTTGATGCTTTCCATGTGAGTAGTGCTTCCAGCGAAGAAATAGCCTCTTCCTTCGGCTCTGTGGTACTGTAGTCGCCCATCATGCAAACGCCCATGGTGGAGGAGTTTTTTCCACAAAAATGAGCCCCAAGCACAAGGTCTTGCTCACCATCAGCCGGATCTCTTCCCTTAAAAATGGTACCGTCAGGTGCCACCAAATAGTTATAACCAATGTCGGACCAGCCGTTTACTTGCGTATGGTAGATATAGATGTTTCGAACCACATTGTAATAGTCTGTAAGCGAATTGGAGGTAGCGGAGTGATGGACAATGAGATGTTCTGTTTCTGTGTAGCTCCTCGAATAAGACGGTGCGGAAAGCCCTTTTCTCCATTCAGATTGATCGATAGTTTCGGGCTCTTCACAGCTACCTGGTGTTGTGATCAACGGTTTGAGCTCACCGGCTGTGCGGGCAGAAGATGGCAGCTCACCTGCACTAATATAATAAACTGAAAATGGTTCAGTTACGTTGGGTAGTCGCAATCTGGCATTTTGTCCGGGTAGGTCGAAGATGACAGGAAGACTCTGAAGTTCTCCATCTAAGTCTGTGTGCTCATCAACCTCAAGGGGATAAGAATTCCCTTCGGCGGCTATAGAAGAAGTTTCGAAAGAATCGGAACCTGATATTTTAACCACTAGCGAGGTAAAATATTTTTCGCCGGATGAAAGCTCATATTCACCTTGATTGTTGGGGATTACTCTTTGTACCGAAAGCTCGGGGCTTACTTCTAATACCCTACTGTTGTTTCCCACAGGACTCTGGGCCGACAAACTCCCTGCCACCAGAAAAACAACGGACAACACGCAAAATCTCATCATCAATTAGCCGGTCTAATTTCTTTCCTCATCGAAACGAAAAGATTTTCAAACAATTGCAACCCCTTTTCTAAATTTCAGTCTTTCACCAAAGCACTAATTAACGAAACTATACTGCACACATGAAACATCTTATTATACTACTTTTTGTCGGGCTCATTTCTTTTCAGGTAAATGCCCAGATGAAGGAAACCAGAAGGTTACCGGCCTTCAGCCAGCTGTCTGTCTCTCAATCTATTGAGGTCGAGTTGGTTAAGGGTAGTGAGGAAAGGGCGGAAATTACTTCTGACGAGGTTGATCTTGAAGATATTCTGACTGAAGTATCGGGTAGCAAGCTGAAGATACATCTTGATGGATGGAACAGAAACTGGAGGGGCAGTATAAAAATCAGGTTGACCTATCGGGAGCTTGAAGGGGTGTCAGTGGGCTCGTCAGCCAGAGTCACTGCCGAAGAAACTATTAATGCGACTTCTTTTTATGCCGATGCCAGTAGCTCAGGCAGAATGTCGTTGGTGGTAAATTGCAGTGATCTTGAGGTAGATGTGTCGAGCAGTGGCCGGGTGACACTCCGTGGCCGGGCCACATTTCAGGAAATAGATGGGAGCAGCTCAGGTTACTACGATGGGTTTGATCTGGAAAGTGAAAAGGTGAGAGCTGATGTCAGCAGCAGCGGAAAGGTAAATGTGTCGGTAAGCAGGGAGCTAATGGCAGACGTTAGTAGTAGCGGCAGAGTGACATACAAAGGAACGCCTGACAGACTAATTGCCGACCAAAATAGCAGTGGCAAAGTGGTGAGGTATTAGCCGTCACAAACAAACAATGATATTTAAAGCAGGGAAACCTGCTTTTTTTGTTTTTAAATAATACTTTTCAGGAATTCTTAAGTCGAACTATGCCGAATAGAGAAACCAATTTGCCAAAACTGTTTTCCGGTCATGGAAATATTTCTTTTCTAGAGATCATTCTGGCCTAATTTTCGTTGGATACATTATTATTGACAAAACAAAATTATGAATAAAGCATCATTCTTATGGGTCGCCCTTTTGTTTGTGCTGTTGGGCACTGGTATTCAAGCTTCAGCCGGAAAAGCCGAAGTTATTGCTGACACAACGAAGCTGATAGTGCCAAATGCTGAACACGGCAAAGAGGCACTCCTGATCACTCGTCTACTTCTTCAGAATCATTACAGAAAAACACCTCTGAATGACTCTCTCTCTAATGTGATATTTAACAATTATATCACTAACCTGGACAACAACCGGATGTACTTCGTTGCGTCCGATATTGAATATTTCAAGCGCTACAAGGACTATTTCGACAACTACTTGCTTACCGGAAATATCGATGTGCCATTTCAAATGTTCAGGCTGTATCAGGAAAGAGCCCTGGATCGAATCAGCAAGGTGAATAAGATATTGGAGACCGAGCCTGACTTCAACTCAGATGAGATGTTTACGCCAGACCGGGAAAAGGAGCCATGGGCTAAGTCGTTTGACGAGTTGGACGAACTGTGGAGAAAAACCATCAAGTACCAGGCACTGGGGTTGAAGCTTGAAGGTAAGGAGTGGAAAGATATCAAGACCACGCTGGCAAGCCGCTATGCACGCTATCACAAAATGATTGAACAGTACAATAGCGAAGATGCTTTTCAAATGTTCATGAATTCATTTACAGAGGCCTTTGACCCACATACCAACTATTTTTCGCCGATCACATCCGAGAACTTTCAGATTGACATGGCGCAATCTCTGGAGGGTATTGGAGCAAGACTGACGCAGCAAATGGACAATACGCAGGTGTATGAGGTAATTCCTGGCGGACCGGCTTATAAGAGTAAGCAGATTTACAAAGACGATAAAATTGTGGCAGTGGCCCAGGGCGACAAAGAAGACTTTGTTGATGTAATCGGCTGGCGACTTGATGATGTTGTTCAGCTGATCAGAGGGCCAAAAGGGACAGTTGTTCGCTTAAAAATCGTTCCTCACGATGCACCTGATGGCTCTTTACCTGTAGAGTTGCGCCTTGTAAGGGATAAGGTAAAACTTGAGGAGGAAACAGCTTCAAAAAAGATAGTGCCCTATACCGAAGGCGGAACGACCTATAAGCTTGGCGTGATTACCCTTCCGTCTTTTTACTTTGACTGGGAAGGTGCTCAAAAAGGGGAGAAGGATTATAAGAGTGCTACCAGGGATGTAAAAAGACTTCTTGCGGAGTTGGAAGCCGATGGTGTAGACGGCGTGATGATGGATCTGAGGTTCAATGGTGGAGGTTCGCTCCAGGAGGCCATTAATTTGTCTGGTCTTTTTATCTCTAAGGGGCCTGTAGTGCAGGTAAAGAATGCTGACGGATCAATTGACGTAGGAACTGACAAGGACAGCGAGATAGCCTACAACGGGCCCCTGGCAATTTTGGTTAACAGATTTAGTGCTTCAGCCAGCGAAATTTTTGCAGGGGCTATTCAGGACTATAAAAGAGGTATAGTCATTGGTGAAAACTCTTTTGGCAAAGGCACCGTGCAACAGCTTGTTGATCTTGATCAGTTTTTGCCGCAGGAAACTGCCAAACTGGGGCAGGTAAAACTTACGTTGTCCAAATATTATAGAGTCAACGGGAGTAGCACACAGCACCTTGGAGTAAAGCCTGACATCGAATTCCCGTCTGCATATGATGCGGATAGTTTTGGTGAAAGCTCGCAGCCAAGTGCATTGCCCTGGGATCAAATCAGAAGCTCCAGTTTTACTCCGGTAAATAAAATTGACAGCAAACTTATAGAGCAGCTAACACGCATTTATTCGCTTGACTTGCAGAACAATGCAGAGTTCAAAGAGCTACAGTATGACATAGAAGAAGCAAAAAAAGCACGCTCAAAAAATGAAATTTCTCTGAACTACACTATAAGAAAGGCTGAAATAGATGATGTGAGAGCAGCCAGAGAATCTATCAGAGACCTAAGTACTCAGATAAACGACTCAGAGGTGAAAGAAGCTGGCACAGATAGAAAGGAACCAAAGGACGTCTATCTCGATGAAAGCCTTAAATTATTGGCCAACTTGATTAAAATTCGATTGGGTTAAAAAAATGAAATACCTTTGGGCATGCCTGAAGGTTTGAAAGTTACTACATGCAGTGTAAAGTACCCCGGGGTTGAGACAAAAGCACTTTCGAAGCTTAGTTTCAATGTGCCCCGGGGTTCTTTTTTGGTCATCTCTGGCGCCAGTGGATCCGGTAAAACAACATTGCTGCGTTCGATAGCGGGCTTGGTCGATTTAAGCGATGGAAAAATCACCTGGGGTGGCAGTCTTATCCAGGGGCCCATCGACCGCTTAGTTCCTGGCTACAACCATATAAAACTGATTACTCAGGAATTGGAGCTTCAGGAGAAGATGACGGTGCGGGAAAACCTAAGGCATGCACTGAGGGCCTTCAGTGACCCGTACAAATCGCAAAGGGTAGATGAACTCATCAAAATTTGTCGACTAAAAGACCTGGAGGAGCGACGGCCCGATCAACTGTCTGGAGGACAAAGGCAAAGAGTAGTATGGGCGGTTAATCTCGCCGATGAACCCGAGTTGCTGCTGCTGGATGAACCTTTCAGTCACCTCGATGTAATGCTGAAAAGTGAGATGACGGCTGTTTTAAAGGAGATCCATAGAGAGCTCGACATTACTGTTATCATGGTCACTCACGACCCGGCAGAGGCGCTTTCCATGGCGGACAAGATACTTCTTTTACGGCTTGGCAAAATGGACATGTTGTCCAGCCCAAAAAAGATGTACAACCAGCCAGCCACCGCCTATGGTGCTTCTTTTTTTGGCGAGGTAAACATCTTCACCAGGAAAAATCTGGAATCAATGGGAGTGAAGGCCAGCGAGGTAAATGGCAAGTGGATGCTACGACCCGAAGATCTGACTTTGGCAGGAGATGGGAAAGGTGTGGAGGCTACGGTAACTGAGGTTCAGTTCCGGGGCTTTTATTACCTGATTCATTTGAGAACACATCAACACGTAGAGATGAAAACCATTCTCAACAAAGCTTTGAAGTTAGACACTACATGGCGCCTGAAATGGCCAGCTTCCAGGCTCCATCATCTGAGTAAGTAGTTATTTAATTGGGTTTAGTATCGATCTCAGCTGTTTCCGGCTTTTGAAATAAGGTAGCACCTGGAGCGCTTTCCTGAAAGGATACATCTTTTATCAAGGTAGAGCCTCTTTTGTCTCCCAGGGAGTCGTTTTCCCATTTGTAGGAAGTCCATTTTGAAGGAACCTTTAGGCCATTGACAGTTTGCCATTCTTCGTAAACCATAGCATTGAATTTACTGGCATTGGCAGGATCAAAATAGGTGACTGAGTAATTGATCATACTTAGCAGTTTGTCTGATTTTCTGAACCAAAGTATGTACTGATCATCAGGAGACTCGCCCACATCACTTCCAAAAGTAATGCTGATCCTGCTGTAAGCCACTCCGTCAAATGTGATGTCTGGTAAAGCGTGGTGATTAACCCCAGGATCGGCAACGACAAAAGGAAGGGAAAAGAAATAGAATACAAGATTGTGGTAAAAAGTGGCTGAGGAGCCTGGATAGGCTGCCAGGTTTGGGCTTACCCAAACATCCTTCCCATCAAAACCCATTGTGAAGGTGCTGTCGGTGGTGATCAGCACTTTTCTACTATTCAGGTCAATCAGATACTTTTCCGGGATGCTTTTGGAGGCTACGGTATAGCTCAGCGTACCGTATTTTGCCCATTTTTCAAGACCGCCATGGGCCTTAAGGCCTTCCTGAAGTGCGGAAGGTATTTGCTGAATGGGGGTTGTAAATGACTGTTCGCTCGAAGATGGGCTATTTTTTGAGTCACAGGATACTACGAGAAGTGATGCCCAAATAACGAGGGCCTGGGTAGTTGCTTTATTCATGGCTAAGAACTTGACGCAAAGCTAAGTCGAAACCTGGATTGAGAAAGTAAACCAGCTGACAATTGTGGATATCCTGTTGATATGGAGGTGAACAACACTGGTCAGGGTGTTGATAATATCGTGTATAAGTTGTTGAAAAGTAGGTGCTTGCAAAATTGTTATTGCAAAGGTTTATATGGAAATTCATTTCATCAAGTGAGAGATAGTTTGCTCGGCCAGCAGGGCCCAGGGAAGAAAAAGAAAAGTCGAGTGATCGGCGTACTTTGAATCCTGTCAGGCGTAGTGCCACCTAGGTGACGTTGCGATTGAGGCGGATGAACAATAGCTTGACGTTGTTCACTGGTTAAGGCTGGTGAAGAATGAAGCGGGCAGCGGATGACTAATCCCTGCCCGTTTTGCTTTTTAGACTGCATCAGTTAGCAATCTCCAGACCGCACATTATCATTTTCTCAGGCTTGTGGCAATTCAACCTTGAGAATTGCCATCCGAAATTGCACTTTATTGGTGTTTCGATTGTTTAAGGGTTAAATAATCGAAAACAAATAGTGCTAACTAAAGGTATTGACTTTACCTTTGTATATAATTTCAGAAATTGAATCAGGCTCAAACGATAACGCTCTATCAACCCTTGCTTCACAGGCTTGCCATGAAGATGGTAGGCTCATGGCAAGACGCCGAAGACATTGTGCAGGACACCTTTTTGAAGTGGTTAACACTTGATCACGAAAAAATCAAGAACACAAAAGCTTATTTGATCAAGTCGGTGACCAATAGTTGCATCAATCATCTCAATTCGATCAAACGAAAGAAGAACGAATACCTTGATGCCATTAACCCAATGGAGTTTGTGGAGAAGCTGGATCTTTCTCATATCGATATAGAGCACGAAATTTCCACCGCCTTGGCAATGTTGCATAAAAAGTTGGAACCTGTGGAGAGGGCAGTCTACCTGCTGCGGGAGGTGTTCAATATTGAGTACGACGAGCTTCAGCAGATTGTCAATAAAAAGAAAGAGAACTGTCGCCAGTTGTTTTCCAGAGCTAAGGAGAAACTGGCAATAGATACCAGCAAGATAAATTTCGATATGGTAAGCTCAGCTCAGCTTATTGAAAGTTTCAAGAAGGCCTGCTCATTTGGGGAGCCCAAAGAGCTCATTGAGGGTTTGAGACTTGAGATCAGCCAAAAGGCTTAGTTGGCCAGGAAAACGGCTATGTTGCCACTACGAAAAAAAATATTTTATTAATTCTGTCACAAATTAAATTTGACTTTGTCTTAAGGGAATAGATCACAAACAGGTCAAATCTAAACCGTAAAAAATACTAATAACAAGATGGAAGTTATCATACCCTTTTTTATTGCCCAGTGGTACTTGTCATTGTTCTTTCAAACGTTCTTCCTACATCGTTATGCAGCTCATGGTGCGTTTACGATGAGTAAGTTCACTGAGAAAGTATTCTTTGTACTTACCTGGATATTTCAGGGGTCAAATTACCTGAGCCCTTACGGCTATGGCGTAATGCACAGGATGCACCACGCTTTTGCTGACACAGAAAATGATCCCCACTCTCCAAAGTATGATGAGACCATTTTCAAGATGATGTGGAAAACAAAGACCATTTACTCAGACATTGCCAGTGGAAGAGTAGTGCCGGAGAAGAGATTCACGGAAGGAGTTGCAAAATGGGATGCCTTTGATAAATTCGCTCGTTCATGGTACTCAAGAGTGTTTTGGGGTGCTTTGTACGTAGGAGTGTACTTTTTGTATGCTGATGCATGGTGGTTGTGGCTATTTCTGCCACTGCAATTCATTCTGTCGCCTATTCATGGAGCGATTATCAACTGGTTTGCTCACAAGTATGGATACAGAAATTTCGAGGTTGGCGATACTTCCCGGAATTTCTTGCCTGTAGACTTCCTGATGATGGGTGAAAGCTATCACAATAACCACCACAAATATGGCAATCGTGCAAATTTTGGTGGAATTCGTTGGCATGAAATAGATCCAACTTATTATATTATCAAGCTGCTGGATAAAATGGGTGTTATAGAGATCAAGCCCCACAAGGCGGTATCATTAGCTGACGCCAAAAAGGCAGCTGCTTAAGTCATATTCATTATATCTGCAAAAAGAAAGGCCTGCTGCGAAGCGGGCCTTTCTGCTTTTAGCTATTGTGCTTGCCGTTAGGTACTTTCCTAAAGCACCGAGACTCTGACTTTTATCTTCTTTATTTTTTCTCCACTCACTTTCATGGCTGTTTTCACAGCTTTCTCTCTGTTCACAGCAGCATAAGCAGCCTTGTCTGTCACGTCTATCAAGCCAATGTCTCCCTTTTCCAAAAGACCTTTTTTGAAGAGAAGGCCTACAATATCTACTTTATTGATCTTATCCTTTTTACCGGCGGAAAACTCAAGGGTTGACCACGCAGGAGCAGGGGGGGTGAGCAGGGTTTCAGGCAGGGTTACCAGTTGAGGCTTTTTGGCCAGGTATTTTGGTGGTTTCTCTGATTGAAGCAGTAAAAGGTAAGAGCTGCCAGAAGCATTCATTCTGGCAGTCCTGCCATTTCGGTGGATAAAGGCCTCCTGTGTTTGCGGAAGCTGGTAGTGTATCACATTTTCTATTTCTGCAATATCAAGCCCTCTGGCTGCCAGGTCGGTGGCGAGCAAAAAGTTGACGCTACCGTTGCGAAATTGGGCTAATACTTTTTCACGAGCATCCTGTTCAAGCTTTCCATGGTAAGTCCTGTGTTCCACGCCTTTGACGGACAACAGCTCTCCAATTCTGTCAACAGCCTCCCTGTGGTTACAGAAGATCAGACTTTTCTTGCTGCCCAGGAGGCAAAGGAGTTTAAAGAGAGCGTCAAGCTTGTCGTTGCCCTCTGCCACTACCATTTTTTGATCCAGCTTGCTTTCCTTGTTCTCATACCTGGTGGTGAAGTCCAGCGTGTACGGGGCAGACATTTTAAGAAAAGAAGGGATTTTAACAGCCTGTGTGGCAGAGGTAAGAAACCTGGTTTTAAGGTTTGTCAGGTGCTCAAGGATACTTGACATCTCGCCACCGAAACCCATTTCGAGCGACTTGTCAAACTCATCCAGGATAAGGTGCTTAATACTCTTTGTATCGAAAGCCTCTTTTGTGATCAGGTCGAGTAGCCGACCCGGTGTGCCGATAGCGATGGCTGGAGGGTTGCCGAGGTTGTTCAGCTCTGTTCTCAGCGAATGACCACCATAGAAGCTATTGACACGGAAGCCGCTACCCATGCCTCTCGCCACTTGCTCTATTTGAATTGCCAACTCTCTGGAGGGTGCAATGATGAGGGCTTGCATCCCTGGTTGGTCTTTGACGAGACGGGGGAGGAGGGAGAGCAGAAACGCCAGGGTTTTGCCAGAGCCCGTGGGAGAAAGCAAGATGAGCTCTTTTTCTTTTCCAGCGGCTTTTATAGTGGCCTGCTGCATTTCGTTGAGCTGTGAAATGCCCAGACTGCTTAAGTATTGATCGATCATTTTGAGAACCTTGAGCACAAAGGTAGTTGATATAATACTTAGTTACGGATATTCCTGCGCACATTAACAAGTGAGCTGACAAGGAAATCTCAATGTTAGCCGGTCAGGAAAGAGCGTAATCGTCATGCCGTTGCTGCAGGAAAATTGAACCAACTAATTTCTAGTGCTAATTTTTGGTGCCATGAAACAGTTTTGAGCGTTATCTTTGCCACCTATGGCAAAATACCGTACCCTAACAAGGGAAGAACTGACAGCGCTTGAAAAGGAGTTTATTGACTATTTGATCGTCAACGGAATCACCGCAGACGACTGGGAGAAGTTGAAGAAGAAAACTCCCGCCAAGGCCAATAAAATAGTGGGTTTGTTCAGCGACGTGGTTTTCGAAGACGTATTGAGAAAGACTGAGTTTTTGGAGCTTAGAACAAGGACTCACGTAATGACCTATCAGTGCCTTCAGGACAAAATTGTTCTTTGCGGGATGCATGGAGGGGAAGCGGCCGATTTTACCGATCAGGATTTTTTGCAAAAGGCCTTAGCCAGTCCTCCGTCCGATATTGAGCTATTCACCTCCGAAAAGCTCTACAACACAGTACGTGAAGAGGAGCTTTTTCTAATGCTAAGCAGCGGTCACCTCGTCTCCGATGGAAAGCTTTTCAAAACACTGGCCCTGGTCATAGCCGATCAGGCATAGAGTTCTTCTCTCTGCGCTGTAATCTTTTCGTTCTCCACATACTCATCGTAAGTCATCAGTTTATCAAGGCAACCATTTGGCGTTAGCTCAATGATCCGGTTGGCAATTGTTTGGGTAAACTGATGGTCATGAGACGTGAAAAGCACTGTGCCCGGAAAATCTGCCAGTGCGTTGTTGAATGCTTGAATGGATTCCAAATCGAGGTGATTGGTGGGTTCGTCCAGGATCAGCACATTGCCCTGGGCAAGCATCATTTTGCTGATCATACATCGCACCTTTTCGCCACCGGAAAGAACGCTTGCTTTCTTGAAGACTTCTTCGCCAGAGAAAAGCATCTTTCCGAGGAAGCCTCTGATGAACACTTCGTCTTTTTCTCCTTCTGAAAACTGACGCAGCCAATCAATCAGGTTGTCACTTGTATTAAAGAACTTATCGTTTTCATTAGGCAGGTAGGCCGTTGTAATGGTTTGGCCAAACTTGAACTCGCCTTTGGTAGGCTTCAGTTCTCCCATGAGCACTTTAAAGAATGCCGAAATGGCCATACTGTCCTTACTAAGCACCGCTATTTTATCTCCCTTGTTAACAAAAAGATCCAGCCCGGTAAAAAGGTTTGTGCCGTCGGTGCTGTACCCCAGATTTTTTACTTCCAAAATTTGATCGCCAGCCTGGCGGCTTTGATTGAATATGATAGCTGGGTACCGCCTGGTGGAGGGCTGAATGTCGTCGATATTGATTTTTTCGAGTAGCTTTCTCCTACTGGTTGCCTGCTTGGACTTGGAGGCGTTGGCACTAAAGCGGGCAATGAAATCCTGCAACTCTTTCTTTTTCTCTTCAGCCTTCTTATTAGCTGAGCCTCGCTGCTGAAGGGCTAGCTGGCTGGACTCGTACCAGAAGCTATAGTTACCAGTGTATAACTTTACCTGGCTGAAGTCAATGTCAACCACATGTGTACATACGGTGTCCAAAAAGTGTCTGTCGTGAGAAACCACGATGACTGTGTTCTTGAATTCCAGCAAGAAGTCTTCCAGCCACGACACCGTACGGATGTCTAGGTCGTTGGTAGGTTCGTCAAGAATAAGTACATCAGGATTACCGAAAAGGGCTTGTGCAAGCAACACTCTTACTTTGAGGTTGCCGGGCAATTCCTTCATCAGCTTGTAGTGGTCGGCTTCTACGATGCCAAGGCCACTGAGCATGGCTGCAGCGTCCGATTCGGCGTTCCAGCCATCCATTTCTGCAAACTCAGCCTCCAGCTCGGAAGCTTTGATGCCATCTTCTTCAGAAAAATCAGGCTTTGCGTAAATGGCGTCTTTTTCCTTTATGATAGTCCATAGCTTTTTGTGCCCCATCATTACCGTTTCAATGACAGGCACCTCGTCAAACTCGAAGTGATTCTGATTCAATACGGCCATTCTTTTGCCAGGCTCCATACTTACCTGGCCAGCGTTCGCAGCCATCTCGCCTGATAGAATTTTAAGGAAAGTGGATTTACCGGCACCATTGGCTCCGATCACACCATAACAGTTACCCTGAACGAACTTGATGTTGACCTCATCAAATAATACACGCTTTCCGAACTGGAGAGAGACGTTAGAAACAGAAATCATAAATGGAATTTTTGCAATTGAAGCCGCAAAGGTAGGGAAAGAATGGTATTTAACTAAACACTTGCACCAGGATACTTTATTATCACCCTTTCTTCTTTTTTCCTTCAACCTCAACTTTTTTATTGCTACCGGCCAGGTAGGGGTAGTCACTGAAGATTCGTTCGACAGCATCGGGGATGATGCTGTCTTTCTTTTTGGAATTACGTGTGTAGCGAAGGTCGAGGCTACCCTGCCACACGGTTTTGCCTGTGGTGGCGTCCTTCATCTCCACAATAACAATGCTTTCGGTGTAGTTGGTCTGTGATACATTGTAGTAGTTTCCATAGTACCACGGGTTATAGTAGTAGGGGCTTCTATTTACATTGGTATCCCGTTGTCGGCTCGAAACGATATCGTAGCTTACCTCCAGGTCAGGAGAGTAGGTGAGGTCATAACCTCTCTTTTTCATCTCGGAATTAATGGCGTCTTCGAAGCTGGCGATGAATTGCTTGCCTTCAGGTGTCAGATCCTTGTTATCGGCCATTGGCCGCTTTAAAGTGTACTCCTCGAATTTTCCAAAGTTTGTTCTGGGGTTCTCGAAAGACACCACCTTTACCGAGCAGCCGAAGTAAATGGCAGATAGTAAAAGAAACAGACTGATCTTTTGCATCATTTTGATTGTATCGTCAGCGTTAATATACAAGGACTTTACCGGGCATTGCAAATGAATATTGAAATGATGACACGTGTTGGCCAAAACGAGTTGTAACCCGTCGTGTAAAGCTGTGCTTGCTGATGTATAAAAGCAGTATGGATAAACATAAAAAATCCGTAAGATTGGGTTATGAAAAAGAACATAGCAGCTATTTCCATTCTCTCGGTATTTGTCTTACTGCTTTCCTGCGGCCCGGCTACGAAGGATTCTTCTGAAAGCAAGGCAGCTGAAAGCGCTACTCAAAAGCAAATGATTGTGTATGGAGTTAATACATGTGATCATTGTATTAATTTCCGAAAGAAGATGGATTCACTCAACATAAAGTATACTTTTTATGATGTGGATGCCGATCAGGATAAGGCAGATGAGATGCTGAGAAAGCTTGAAGCAGCTAGGTTCATGGGAAACATCTCATTGCCGGTAGTCGACATTGAAGGCAGGGTACTAGTTAGCCCCGAGCTGCCACAGGTACTGGCGTTCGTGAAGCGATAGAGGAAGGACTACTCAATCAAGGTGCAAGTGGTGGATGTGATCATTAATATGGTCCATCAGTTTCGTAATATTTTTTACATACTTGTCGAGAGTAGCCTCCAGCAAAATTACCTGACTGTCGTACGAGTTCATGCCGATGTCGTTTCTTAGCTCATCTGAATTCTTCTCAAGAGACCATTGATCGGAGCATTCCTCCGAGAGTGTTTTTGAAAAGTTGGCAGCTTTGTACTGGGTTTCAAATGCCTCAATTTGATGAATTACTTTCTTGATCTCATGGTTGTTGCTGAACCTGGCCTTTACGGCTAGTCTTTCGTATAAAAGGCTGTCGTAATGGTGGATGCCATTGAGGGTCTCTGCTACATTCCTTCTAAAGGAGTGATCTGCGCAATACTTCTTAAGCCCGTCGTACGTCCTGAGGTCGTAAGAGATCAAAGCCCACTGGTTGGTAAGGTCGTTGAATTTACTGACCAGAAGGGCACTTTCATTTTGGTCACCAGTGGCGTATGTACTTCCAGCCAAAACGAGGCAAGAAATGGCAAGAGCGAGACGTCTGAGCATAGTATATGTTTAGTTGTGGTAATGGCAATGCCTTTGTAAACAAACTAGTACAGAACATGTGGTAGTGTTGCAGGAATACAACAAATGTAGGGAACGGAATTGGTGACCAAATATTGGCGAGCTGACAATTTTGGAAAATTACGTATTTCCCACATCGGATTCCTGCCCTACTTAATCTGCGTCGAGGTGATGGAAGTGGTCTTCTATGTTTTCCATGATTTTGTTGATCCGGTCAACGTGCTTTTTTAAGAAGACTTCTGTAACTACAATCTGGTTGTCGAAGGAGTGAGCGCCAAAATAGTTTTTTACCTTTTTGTACTCTCTTTCGAGCTGTCTTTGGTTGTGGCACTCACTGTACAACGTCTTCGACAGCGAGAGGGCATTTAGTTTGTGTTCCAAATGGCCGATTTGTCTCAAAGTCTTTTTCAGCTCCTTGCTCGGTTCCTCCTTTATCATCGAAGATACACGAATATAAAGGGCGCTATCGTAGGCGTGAATCTCTTTTAACACACTTTTCACTTCATCTTGAAAAGTGGGATCGCCGCAGTATTTTGACAATCCTCTGTAAGTTACAAGCTTATCTGAGACAAAATACCACTTGTGGGTTAGCTCTTTAAAGTCTTTGAAAACCCCGTTTTCACCGTTGTTTGCCTGCAACGGTAGTAGCGGAACTGTCGCAGCAATTAGTACAAGCAAATATTTTTTCATCTATATCTAGTTTTAAAACAGCCATGGATACACCAGGTGAATTAACTAGAACAGGCTTCGGTTGGAAGGATGCAGGAATATACAAATATACGACAGACAGGGCGTCAGGTTGACCGAAAAAGGGCCGGATTTCAGAAATTACGTATTTGCCACATGGCGGCTATTCAAGATGCAAATGGTGGATATGCTCCTCAATATGATCCATTAACTTGGTGATGTGTTGGATATACTTATTAAGATCCGCTTCCAGAACAAGCACTTGGCCATCGTAGGAGTTCATGCCGATGTCATTCCTGGTTTCTTTGTAGTCTTTCTCTATTTCTCTCCGCCCGACACATTCATCGTGAAGTTTTTTCAAAAAGCTGGGTCCTTTGAACTCAGTTTCAAACTCTTCTATTTGTTTGAGCGTTTTTTTGAGTTCAGAACTCTTGTCGTACCGTGCTTTCTTTGCAAGCGTTTGGTAGAGCAGTGTATCATAATGGTGAATTTCTTCAAGCGTCTTGATTACATTGTCCTGATAGGGCTTGTCAGTGCAATACTTGTCCAGGCCTTCATATTTGCCAAGCTCAACGGCTAATAAATCCCACCTTAAAACCAATTCATCAAACTTCTTGACGATGCTCACACTGTCCGTAGATTGTGCCGACAGTCCGGTAATACAGGCAGATGCGAGAATTGATATCAGGGTTAATTGAACAATTCTTAATTTCATACACAAAAATAATTTACACACCTAACGCAATTATTAAGCCAATTGGCATTGTAAATATAAGAAATCTTGGTTGTTTTTGTATTTACATAAGTGCAACGGCTCCGTTCGGGGGTTTAACGGCCTCTGTAACCTATGGGTTTCTGTGGATTTTTTTTAGTTGATTGAGCAGGTCGGTCAGCCCATTGAGCCGAATTTCATGCATGGTAGAAAGCATCATGCCCAGCCTCCCCTGCGGAAAGCCGGCACTCTTGAACCACTCAAGGTAGTTTTCGGGTAGGTCACATATTAAAACATTCTTGTATTTGCCGAACGGCATTTTTGTCTTAACTATGTCAGTCAGGATGCTGGGATCAGGTGAATTCACGTTAATAGCATTTAAAAAAAACTATGTGATGAGGTGGGCTTTCAAAATAGGCAATCAAATGCGAGTTTCTGTCATTTTAGCAATAATAGTTGCCTTGCTTGTGATAAGCAACCTCGTAATGCAAAGAGACATAGACAGCATGGACAGGTCATTCACCTCCATTTATAATGACAGGCTTATGCCAGCGACTGAGTTTTTTTATATCACGGAAACTCTTTATCAAAAGCGGTTGCTCCTTGAAAAGAATGTATTGGCGCCGAGTATTGAGAAAGAGGATTTAATCAAAAAGCTTGATGCCTATGACAGCAGAATTGACTCACTGGTGACTGAAATAGAAAAAACCTATTTTGTACTGGATGAGGCGAGCCTTTTAAGTGAGTTTAAGGAAAGAATGGAGGCTTACGACCAACTCGAGAACAAGGTGATAAACCTGGCGTATGCAAATGATTCAAGGCAGGCACTGGCAATGCTGGAAAACGAAGGAGGGGATCGCTTCAATGCTATGCTAAGTGACCTGCACCAATTAACAGAAATTCAATCGAACAATGGCAGGGAGTTACTCAACGATTCTCACCATATTAAAGCGAGTGTTCATATGCTCACATTTTTAGAGGTAGGCGTGGCTATTGTGCTCAGCTTGCTAGTTCACGTGATTCTATTAACAACAAGAACAGTGCAAAGAAAGAGCAATCAGCCCTTTCATCTTAATTAAGATCAGAGATTTGATTGACTCTTCAGCAGTCTGCTGGCCCTGTTAAGGTCGTCGGTAGCTTGCAATATCTTCCCTTTTAGTTTCAGCGGATAATCAGGGTGGGCCGAAAGAAAGCTTTTGACGATCGATGCCGCTTCGTCGCTTTGGTAGGCTCCGAAGGTAGCGCTTAGCCAGGCAGTCGGGAAAAATATATCACCAGTAGCCTGTATGTCAGAAAGCAACTCAAGGCTCTCCTTCAAGTAGCCGATAGAGACATGCTGCCTTTCCGGATGATGCAGGTAAGATACTGCGGTGCTCACCCACGATTCTTTTTCCCTGTTTTCGGCTAGTTTCAAGCTTTCAAAAAAAGCATTGCGGGTTGCGGTGTCGCTTGATAGTGCGGGAAGAAGAAATTTCCAGCGTTTTTTCCGATCACCATTATTAATTCTTGCAAGCTGTTGCTGTTGAATTTCAACAGATTTTGGGTGGCTCAGCAGGCTTAGCGTGGCTGC
Source organism: Imperialibacter sp. (assembly GCF_040222385.1). Classification (GTDB taxonomy): domain Bacteria; phylum Bacteroidota; class Bacteroidia; order Cytophagales; family Cyclobacteriaceae; genus Imperialibacter. The sequence goes on along the minus strand of NZ_JAVKDF010000057.1, from coordinate 35,219 downwards.
CAGGCCAGTGTAGTCGTCCTCAGATAGTCTAACCTCCTTTGGTGGCGTTTCCGACTTCCAAATGCCATACAGCTTTTCCATTGCTTTTTCTGAGGTGGCAATCTCCTGGAATGTTCCGAATAGCATCTTTTTGATGCTGGCCGAAGGAGTTTGTTCCATTGCTGACCAAACATCGCCTTCCAATGATTGGCTGATCAGCTTCCTGTTTGATGGGGTAATAAACTGCCAATAGGTCGCACTTAGCTGACTGGTAAGTTGTCGAACCGAAAGCTCCTCTGTTTCCCGAGAGAGCAGAGCAGTATTCAGTGCTAGCAGTTCGGTGGACGTAATGCCATCACCATTGAGCATGTTTTCGTAATTGTTGATATAGGCTGATGCTCTCGCAACCGGATCACTCCATGTGCCTATGTAAGGAAGCATAGCCGAGTCGATTGGGAACACACCGTACCCTTCGCCAGAGGTGTTGAAAACGATATAATTTGGCTTAGGCCTGCCTGTCGCCTGGCTGACGTCCGCTACCGCACGGTAGCTAAGCGCAGGCACCTGAATGAGGCTATCTCCATAACCCATTCCGATTTTGAAGTATTGCGACCAAACTTTATCACTGGAGGATGTCGTATTCGTTTTTTCTTCTTTTTGAGAGATGGTTAAGGCCGTTATCAAGCCTTCGTTGGTCTTCATATCATAACTAAAAACGGGCCTGAATGGCTCTTCTACCCATACTTTATTCCATGCCAGCAGATCTTCATCGGTTAGTTGATCCAGTATATTAATCAGGTCAGTCCAGGTTGCATTTGAAAAGGCAAACTCGGACAGGTACTGCTGCAGACCTTGTTGGAAGTCCTGTTTTCCCATCAGCATTTCCAGCTGTTTCATCACAATGGGGGCTTTATGATAGATGATGGCTCCGTACATGCTGCCAGCGTCCTTCAGGTTATCAAGCTGCTGGCGTACCGGGTTAGCACCGGGAGTACGGTCGACTGCATAGGCTGCGGGGTAGTGAGCCAGCAGAAATTTGAGGTCGCTACCGGTATCCGGGAAGGTTACCTCTGAAACCTTGTCGGCCATGAAGTTGGCAAACACCTCTTTCATCCACACATCGTTGAACCAGTCCATGGTGACAAGGTCGCCAAACCACATATGAGCCGTTTCGTGCGCAATGAGGTTGGCTCTGCCAATCTTGCGACTCTGCGTAGCGGTTTTATCAAGAAAAAGAGAGGAAGCACGGTACTGAATGGCTCCCACATGCTCCATTCCACCATACTGAAAGTCTGGAATGGCAACGAAGTCGAACTTTTTGAACGGGTAGGGGATGGCCGTATACGCTTCGAGAAAATCGAGGGCTTTGCCGTGCAGGTAAAATATTGTGTCAATGCTTTCGGAAATCTTTTCCTCGTCGGTTTCACGGTGAAAGAGGTTCATCGTGCGTCCATCTATCATGCGAGTTACCTTCTGAAATTCGCCTGCCGCAAAAGCAAACAAATAGGTGCTAATGGTATCCGAAGGCATGAAGTTAAATGTCTTTCGCTCTCCGGAAATCACCGAATCGGCCAGTGGGCCGTTGGAAAGTGCCTGCCATTGGCCAGGCATGGTGAGACTCAGTTGATAAGAAGCCTTCAGGTTGGGTTGATCGAAACAGGGGAAGACCGTGCGGGCTCTGTCAGGCACTAACAGTGTATAAAGATATTCGTCGTTCCGATTAAGAGACAGGTTGCCTGCGACGAAGGTGATTTTGATGCTATTGGAGCCTGGCCTCAATGCGCTTTTCGGAACGATGATATGCCCCTCCCTGTGGTCTACAGCAATAGTCGTGCTGTTAACAACTACTTCTAAAACATGATCGGAATCTTCTTTGAAGTCTATCTGGAGATCAGCGTCGTTCTTGCTTAATTTGAAAGTGATCACCTCCGAGGCGGGGATGTCTTCTGATTTGTCGTCCGGGATGTCGAATGATAGCTGGTAGCCAAGTGCGCTGATGACCGTTTTTCGATAATTGGCCAGTTCGAGTGATACGCCGGTTTCGACAACTGGCGGTGTGTCAGTGGTGCTGACACACCCGTACCAAAGTAAGGAAGAAATGAACAGCACTACCGGGGCGAGACTTCGCTTGGTCATGGTTGAGTCTTTTAAGCAAGTAATATTACTAAAAGCCCGCAGAGAGGGGAGAACCTTTGGTGTAAATACCAGGTTGCTCTTGCGAAGAGTATGAGTCGTGGATACTACAGGCGTCAGTCGATAAACACTTTTTGAGGGTTTGCAACAAACATCCGGGTGCTCTCGGTGAATTCATTTCCCGCTGTGTCTAAATACTTCAGGTCAACGTAAAATGCTTTGAAACCGGAAGCAGGGTAGGCCTCTTTTACTACTACTTCCTTTGCCTTTGATGCATTCAGGCTTTTCCCCACCCATACTTCATCCCTGAAGTCCCGGTCATCGGATGTTGCCAGCCAAAGCGTGGCATCGATCAGTTTTTTTGGCGATGGCGTGACTGTTAGCACAATTTCTTTTTCTGTGATATCGATGTCCCAATCACATACAGGATACGATTTTCCATTAGCTGTAAAGCCGAAAAATGCATTTAATGCTTTAAAAGTCTGTGGGTGATCGTCAATATCGTGGCCGGCATTGGGCACATAGTGGATGAAGTTTTGACCAGGGATGCTGTCGATATAGTGCTTGACAGCATCCACTGGCCAATAGGGGTCGTTGGTGCCAATGAAAATCATCTTGGGCTTGTTTAGCTTTGCCCGGTAGGAGTACGGATCAACCATCGCATTGATTTTTTGCCCTGATTCGGTAGCCGAGGCCTGCGGGATGCCAAGACTCACATAGTCGTTTATTTCCGGGCTGTATTCGTTCCACGCTTCCAGGTGGTATTGCAGGCTTACCGGCATGTTAAGCACGTCAATCACCATAGGAGCGATGGCAATTACCCGGTCGTCGTTGGCTCCGGTGAGCCAGGTTGTCCAGCCACGTTTGGAAAGCCCCGACAACACAAATTCATTTACCGGCTGGCGCAGTTGGTCTTTTGAGAACTCCTGTACTGCCTGCATTCCCTTCACCACGCTCTTTACCATAGGAAACAGCAGGGGCCAGGTATAGTCGCCCGTCTCGGTGAAGTTGTGCAGGGTGTAGGAGATAAGCACGTCCTCTGTCTTGTCGCCGTAGAGCGGCTGATTAGGCACCTGGCGGATAAGAGACACGATGGCGCTATTGGTGGACGCAATATGCGCCATGGCTTTGCTGAGTTCGTCCTGGTTGCTTCTCGGGTTGGGCTGGCTGTCTTTGTTTGAACCGCCGGAGATAAACAGGAGGCTTTCGGTTTGGGTGGTCTTTTCCGGAACAAATACTGTTAACTGGTGCTTCCAGGTATATTCTCTCCATTTTTGAGAGGTTAAAATGAGCTGATACCCCCTTACTTCTTCAGTTTCGAAGGTATCGGTCACCATCCATTTGTAAGTTTGGTCGCCATTGTTCAAGTAATTCTCCAGTGCATTGTCGGCAGTTAGGTTGCTTTGGGCAACGACCTTAGCGGACAAGCCAACTGCGAATAGCAGAAAAAGGATAAGGAATGGGCGTTTCGGTGTCATTTTTTTGAGGGGTGTCGGTCAAAACAATGGCAAAACTTAGCTATTTAATCTGGAATTTCTTGCGACAACTTCTACTGCTTCTCTTCCTGTTAACAAATCTTCATATTCGCAGGAGGAAAAAATAATTACTTTAGGACAGGAAAAAGACAAAGGAATTACCTTCAACTAACGACAACATCACAATGATCTTAAGTAAATTGATTCGGTTCGGCTCACTCGGTATTATGGCGTTAGTCGCTGTGCTTGGACTATTTAGCTGCCAGCAGAACAGCGCTGAAGACTACCACGACCATGAGCATAGTCATCAACACAGCCTAGCTGATAGTCTCCCGAATGTGAAGCTGCTTTTCCCTGGCAACGAACCTGACCGGGTCATTCTTAATCTGACCGAAGACCCAATTCATTCGGTAGCTGTGAATTGGCGCACCTCCACCAAGATCACCCAAGGTACTGTGGAGGTGGCTGTTGCTTCTGACGGCCCGGAGTTCAAAGACAGTGTTAGAACCATAGCCGCTGCCACGGAACCTCTGACAGTCTCACGGGAAGAAGAACCCGAAATTTCAGCCAATTACCATTCAGCTGTCATTAATGAGTTGCTGCCCGGAGGTAAATATGTGTACCGGGTAGGCTCCGAGCCCTATTGGTCAGAATGGTACCAGATCGAGATGCCGCAGGAAAGTGGCCCGGTGTCTTTTATCTATTTCGGTGATGCGCAAAACGATGTAAAGTCTATGTGGTCAAGGGTGATAAGGGAGGCTTACCAAACTATGCCAAAGGTGGATTTCATGCTGCACGCTGGAGACCTGATCAACCGGCACGACAGAGATGTGGAATGGGGGGAGTGGTTTCATGCCGGCGGTTTTATTCATGCTATGGTGCCAGCGGTGATGACGCCCGGCAACCACGAGTACAAAGATGTGGTGCTTTCTCCGCAATGGCGCCCCCAGTTTAACCTGCCAAAAAATGGCCCCGCTGGCCTGGAGGAAACCTGCTATGTAATTGATTTTCCGCAGATGAAGGTAGTCTCTCTCGATGCCGAACAGATTGACGAATCGGAACACTTCAGAGCCTTGCAGGCGCAATGGCTGGATTCTGTACTCACCAATAACCCAAAAAAGTGGACGGTGATCACCTTTCACTATCCGGTCTTTTCCACCAAACCCAATCGGGACAATCTGACGCTTAGAGAAGTCTTTAAGCCGTTGTTCGACAAACACCGGGTAGACCTCGTGCTACAGGGGCATGATCATGCTTACGGAAGAGGAATGGTGAGCAATGTGTCGACAGGGGCAGGCGTGAGGGAGGATCGCTCTGGTACGATGTATGTGGTATCCGTAAGCGGGCCTAAGATGTATGACATCAGCGATGATAAATGGATGGAGCGAAAGGCTGCCAATACGCAGCTTTTTCAGGTGATAAAAGTGGGAGAAGATACAGCGACGTATAATGCGTTTACAGCGAAGGGTGAGTTGTATGATGCCTTTGATTTGGTGAAGAAAGCTGGTAAGCCAAATGTACTGATCAACAAGATTCCCAATACTCCGGAAAGGACTGAGTAACGAACGCTAACACCTGTTAATACTATTATTATGAAGCATAGATGCTGTTTTTTCGTGCTGGTGGCGACTTTCAGTAATTGGCAGGCAGCCGCACAAGTGGCTGACGAGCCCTATATCCAGTTGGTTGGGCATCATTATGAGGTGCCTGGTGGTTTTGGCGAAGCCCGACCCAAAAAGGTAGTGGTCGACTACAACAGCATAGTGCATGTTCTCACCGATAAGGGGCTCTTCCGGGACTTCCCTGGCTACCAGCTGGCGCCTGACCACACCTACCGGTCGCTGGCCGACAAGGTGCCGGTTGACATCACCACGCAAGAGAGCACTGGCATCCTTTTCTATCTGTACAAAGACAAGTTTCTCACCAATGGATACGCCGGTACGCTGGATACAAAGCTAGAGCCAGAACGGTACAGCCGCATTAGCGTTAGCAAAGACCTGAAAGTCTTGCTGATGGGTGAGAAGAAGGCAGCTCTTTTTGATGGAAATAAGAAAATAGCCGATTTGACAGTGCCGAAGGAAGCAGTAATTGACGTCTATGTTGCCAAAGGACAATTCTTAGCGCTCACAGCCAAAGCTATTTACAAACTCGAAGGAAAAGCATGGAAGGTGATGCATGAAGGGGTTGACATGACGTCTTTGGTGTTTAATGAAAGTGGAGTCACTGTTGGAACAAAAAATGGATACTACGTAATCGACGATCAGGGTAAAAGGGTGACAGACACAGAATCAAGCCTGCCGGTGCCCGCCATAAGGAAGATGTTGCTGACCGGAAGCAACGAGCTTTGGTTTTCAACTGCCGACGGAGCTTTTAGAAAAGAGAGTGACAGGTATCGATATTTTGCCTCTAAACGATGGCTTGATGTTAACGAAGTGATCGACATGGCAGCGGATGCCAATGGCAATATCTATCTGCTCACGCCCACGGGGCTCAATATGATTGAACAAATGCCCTTTACGCTCGCTGAAAAGACAGAACTCTTTCAGAACCGCATTCGCAAGTACCACATGCGGTACGGCTTCGTCTGTGCGCCACAGTTGCCTGTAGCTTACGATTTAACCTCTGAGGAAATCATTGACCACGACAACGATGGTCTGTGGACGTCCTTTTACCTGGGCAGTCAGGTGTTTCGTTATGCTGTTACTGGCGAAGAGGTGGCCAAGCGATATGTTTGGGAATCGTTTGAAGCTTTCGAACGGCTTTTGACTGTCAACCAGTTGAAAGGCTTCCCCTCCAGGACCTTTGAGCGGGAGGGCTATAAAGTGAATGACCCCGACAGATGGCGAAAGTCGCCGGAAGAGGGTTGGGAGTGGAAGGGCACCACCAGCTCCGATGAATACATCGCCTATCTGTTTGTAGCGGCACTGATGGATCAGTTCATTGCCAAAGCACCAGAAGAGAAGAAGCGGGTGGCCGATTTTATAGATGCCATCATGACCCATATTCTTGACAATGACTACTACTTCGTAGACCTGGATGGTAAACCCACCACCTGGGGGCGTTGGAATCCTGAATATGTGAACATGTACCCAGCGGAGGTATACGATAGAAAGCTCAACAGTATCCACCTGGTTGCGGGGCTGCAATTGGCCTTTTCCCTCACCAAAAAGGAGCGCTACAAAACTGAGATGTTCAAAATGATGAACGAGTTTGGCTATTTCAAAAACATGCTTCCCAGTATGTACGACATGAAGGAACACATTGTGATGTACGATGGACACACCATGGGCGACGGCTGGAACCATTCCGATGACGAAATGGCCTTTCTCACTTACTGGCCTCTTTATCATTATGCACTCAACGACACCCTGAAGCAGCATTATACAGACATTATCACCGACCACTGGAAGATAGAATTGCCAGAAAGGAATGCGCTTTGGAATCTGCTAACTTACGGCACCGCTGGTGATATCAATTTGGAAGATGTGCGCTGGCACTTGCAGGAGTTTGGCCTCGATCAGATGTCGTATGTAGTAAAGAACTCGCACCGCAAAGACCTGGAGCTGCTCGAACCCAACTTTCGTGGCCAAACAACAAAGGTGTTGCTAACCCCCGGCGAGCGCCGGACGCACCGGCACAACGCCAATCCCTTTGAGTTGGATGGTGGGACTGAGGGCAACTCGGTATTAGCCGGGGACGAATATTTGTTGCCGTATTGGATGGCGAGGTACCTGGGCGTGCTGAAGTGACCTTGTGGATAATTCCGGGCGGGGCTGGGGCATGTTCCGTTGGCAGGCAATGAGGTTTTTATCCTCTTTACTTCCAGAATTCATCATCCTTCAGGTCAACAAAACTATGTTCTTCATGAAGGGAGCTGATTAGCGCCAGTTGCTCCTCCGATGCCTTTTGCTGGATTTCGTTGAAAAGAACCCTTTCTTCAAATCGGATATGTTTTTCCAGCTCTTCTTCGATCAAACTCAGGGACTTTTCAGCCTCGTCGTCATTGAATAGCCTGGTAAGCCTTCGATGCTCCATTAATGCCTTTTTCACCAGCTCGTTTTCACTGCCAAGTATCGGAAAGATATAACTCTCTTCGGCCACGAAATGCGGTAGAATGTGATTTTCAAAGAACCAGTCTGCATATTTTTTAATGCGCTCAGGTGCTATATCCTTAGCGAAGCCTTTTCTAATCTTCCAACACAACAGCAAGGTATGATGATGATCACGGCTAAGGGGCTGAAGCTGCTTTGCTCTTTTTATGGGTGTGCGCTCTTTCATGGATGACAGTTTTGAGTTGTGGTGTGTTTCACCGTTTCGGGTGTAAGATAGTCAGCCCACGAACACATTTTCACCTGATCGTGAGCTGTTTTTTATAGAATCAGTGCATTTGCCAGTTCAACTGAGCTGCTTCTCCAATGCTATGGATTTAGGAAACAATATATTGTTCTCCAGATGAATGTGAAGGTGTAAATCTTCCTCAAATTCCTTTAACATGGCATAGGTGACCCGGTAAGTGTTGCAGGCATCGTCCGGCAGTGAGTAGTGATTGCTCAAGTCGCTGATTTGCTGAAAGCGATCTCCCTCAGTTTCATGCTCCTCCATCATCATTTTAACGGGGCTTTCCACCGTGTCAAACTGTGCGTGAGTAATTTTTTCGCCATTTTTTTTCACTCTTTCCATTTTCCGTACAAAAGGAAACAGGATAAATTCTTCCTTTTTCATATGCATAGCCAGTTCTCCTGCGGAGGCAGTGAACAGCCTGGTTATCTCAAATAGTTCTGGGTGACTTTTCCCATGCACCTGGCACAGCTTCTCCAGATATTGTTTGAGAACCGGCATTTTCTCCTCAACATAGTGGTGGTGCTTTTGCTCTATATGATCAGCCAGCTTATCCAGTGGCCACGACTGGTAGTCGTAGGAGACAGTTTCGCCTTTGTTCAATATAGCTTCAACCTCCGCTGTGAGCTTTGCCTGATCAATATTGGCTTTGGTGCAAGCTTCCTGAATGCTGCGGTTGCCTTTGCAGCAGAAGTCAATGCCATGGTTCCCGAATACCTCTGCTGTGCGGTAGTCTTCGGCTACTATTTCTCCGATTGTTTTGTCTAAAAGATTATTCATGATAATTGAAGTTTAAATTCATACTAAGGGTTTTGTTCCACTGGTTTTGAAGTACTCGATTTTGTAAAGAAACATTTCAGCCATTTTTTCTGACCTCCATTTGGCTTCCAGGGCTCTTTCTCCTTCGAAATGCTCATCAAGGGTTTGATGGAATAACTCGATCCATCTCTCGAAATGGGCTTTGTTTACTGGTAAATGTGCGTGAGGTGCGAAGGGGCTGCCATAATAGGTGTGCTCTTCCAAAAGGACGGTTTGCCAGAATTTGTACATTTTTTCCAGGTGCACGGGCCATCTGTCTTGTATCACGCCATTGAAGATGCCTTTGAGCAATTCATCCTCCCTTACTTTTGAGTAGAAGTCGTTGACCAGCAGTTTTATGTCATCTTTGTTTTGAATGTCTTTGTTCATCAGAATGAAGATTTGTAAAGTTTAACCAGCCGATCTGCCAGAGGAGTGCTGGAAGCAAGACAAATGAATAGGGGTAATGACAGCTGCTTGAATTTCATTATTAAGAATTTAAGACCTTTTTATCTTGTTAAGAATCAAATTTTTTTACCGTTTCAGAAAAGTGAGGCCCACATCAAGGCCTTTTGTTAACTCATACAGGCTGGTTGTTTCCAGCATTTCCTTCAAATCGTTACGTATCAACACAAATTTTTCGTGCAAAGGGCAGGGCTCCAGCGCATTGCACTCTTTGAGACCCAGGCCGCATCCCCGATAGATACTGTCACCATCTATCGCAAATACAATTTGGCTCAGTTTGATAGACGCTATTTTATCCTTCTGGATTTCAAAACCACCAACAGGCCCTTTCACTGAATCGATGATGTTGTTGCGGGCGAGTTGTTGCAAAATCTTGGCTGTGAAGGCAACCGGAGAGTCGATGTCTCTGGCGATATCCTTCAGGCTTACCCTCACGCCATCCATCGACAAAAGAGCGATGTGCAAGGTGGCTCTGATTCCATATTCACAGGCTTTTGAGAACATTGTGGTTTGTTTGTGTCAAAGATATAAAACAATTTTTTAATTCGGATAAATTTATCCGAATTAAAAAAAACAAGAAAAAAAAGAGCGTTGCCATAAACACTATTGAGTCAAATACTACCAGACTACAGAAGCTAAAAAGAATTGGTGGTCAATCCTCGCTGCTTTCAAACACCCTGGCCAGCTCGGCAAACTTTTGCATGGTTTCCAGTGGCCCTTTTGTAATGACCAAGTTGACAAGCCAAACAGGTATCTCTCCTCCTGGGTTAGCCAAGGCAGTGTAAACAATATCCACCCTGCCATCGTTTCGTGGTCTTATTTCCCATTTCGATTCAAATTCTGTGACCCGGACAATTCCCTTTTTTTCAGGAACAGCGTTGGCAGCAGCGACTGAGTGAGAGTGGTAGACTCCAGTTTCCTTGTTCCACCATTGCGTAGAGTGGATCGACAAGTCCCTGTTGCTGAAAGGGTAGGGAAGGGCCGTCTCAACGTAGTAGTGAAAGTCGTTAGCTGACGTCGTCTTGATCCTTTTGGCATCATTGCACTTATATACCCAAGCCTTGTAGTTGGGCACATCGCTGAGCAGGTCGGTCACCCTCTGCATAGTGCTTTCAATGGTAGTGACGATCTGAATTTCCTTGATCAATGATCCGTCGGATGCTCTGGTGTAAATGCTTAATTCTTTTTCACTGCTCACAAGCTCCCAGCTAGCTTTTTCTATTTTTTGTGCAGTGAGAGGCAGCACCGAAAAGGCGAAGAGGGTGGCAGTAACCTGGTAAATGCGCAGGAGCATAGATGGAAAATAGGAAAAATCTTGCATCAATTTACGATCTGATTCTGTAGAGATTTTGAATTAGTACTCTTTTATTTTTGAACAAAGGGTATGTTCCATAATTAGCTTACAGTGTTACTTTTTTTCAAAACCGAAAAATCGGCTAGATTGTCAGCCTGGTGGCACACATATTCGGTAAAATGGCCATTGAAAAATGAAAGTCTTTCGAAATATTTTCCCCGCATTGAAAGAAAAAACCAAATGTTCCTCCTGAATGGCGAAGAGAAGTTTTAAGATAGGGTTTTCAGACATTGGAGGCATTTTTATAGGAAAGAACATCCAGTCTGATTTCCATAAGCACTACGCAGTCACAGTGATTATTTCATTTGGCGAGACTTTCAGTATTAAGCTAGCAGGGCATAAAGAGGGCGTCTATGGTGCTGCCTTAGTGCAGAAGAATGTTAGCTATAGTCTTAAGAGCGGAAAAACGGACTACCTGGCGTTTATTCATATCGTACCCTACACGAGCGAAGGCTTGAAATTGTCGGACGGCAAATGTGCTATCAGAGCACTGGATATTGCTGATTTCGACTCAGTGCTCAGGAAAATAAAAACCTGGTTCCGGCAGGATGGACATGATCCGCAAAAAATTAAAGAGTTGTTGCAAGCAGTTTCATCGATTCCCAGGTTGCACTGTGACAGTATTGAGATTGATTGCAGGGTGATGGCGAGTTTTGAACTGATTATGCAGAACGATGGACAGAAACTATCTGTAAGTGAGGTTGCACCCCAGGTTTGTTTGTCTGTAAGCCATTTTAACCGATTGTTCAAGAAAGAAACAGGGCTTACATTTCGAAAGTTTGTCCTCCACAGCAAGCTGATAAAATCCATTTTTGCTATGTATGAGCAAAACAGCCTAACACAGGCAGCATTCATTGGCGGGTTTGCAGACCAACCGCATCTCACCAGAACGTTCAAGGACAATTTTGGAATAAAGCCTTCGACAAGTTTGAAATAGTCCGTTTGTTCAAGTTTTCCACTCGCCGAGAAGGGAGCTTTGCGGTCATATATTTTACAGCTTACTAACTGATATGACTATGAATGAGATTTCAACAAAGAGCAATGGAAAAACACTGAAGTGGTTTATTGCTTCTGCACTATTAACCGGACTTGGCATGTGGGTAGTAGGGGGGCTCTACCACAATTTGATATTGCCAACCGTTAACAAGGACATGCATCCGCACCACGAAGGGCTGGGTACCACCTTGATCGCTTATTTTATTTTGGCTTTTTTAATGACCTATATTTATTCAACTACGGAAGGGAAAAACTCCTGGGCAAAAGGGATAAGGCATGGCTGCATCATTGGGGTTTTATGGGTGTTTCCACATGGCTTGGCAATGGCAGCCACACACGAGACATCGATACTTTATGAGGTGAAAAACACGATATATCACGTTGTCGAACAAGGTATCGGAGGGGCTATTATTTTTTACGTAAGTAGATATTTCATGAAAATGCAGGTGCGGGTAAGGAAATAATAGAGCCTGCCAGCTACAACGATTGCTCGGAAGTATATCTGAGATAAGGGCTGTTACGTATATTGAGCTGATTGGCGAGAATTAAAAAAAGGCTGAGCATGTCCATATATCAAACAATAGCAAAAATAGGCTCTACGTACGTAGGTAAATCCAAACTCTTCAAATACGGGTTCAACCTATCACCGATGTACAGAAGAAGCACCGCTAAGATTATTTATGTTTCCAATGATCTAATGGAGGTGAGTATCAAGCTGCCCATTAGCTACAAAAACAGAAACTATGTGAACTCCATTTTTGGAGGGAGTATGTTTGCGGCAGTGGATCCGATTCCGATGGTGCAGTTGATGAACCTCATTGGCGACGACTTTGTGGTTTGGGACAAATCGGCACAAATTTTCTTCAAGCGCCCGGCCCGGGAAAACATCTACGCCGATTTCACCTACTCATTGGAAGAGTTCGATGAAATCAGAAGCAAAGTGAGACTGGAAAATGAAATTGAAATCGTAAAAACCACATCACTTACTAACAGAGACAAGACCATAGTCTATTGTGAGGTGAAAAAGACCATTTATGTAGCCGACAAAGCATATTTTAAAGACAAACGAGAAAAGTCAAAAAAGCGCTAGCGAAGTCAGGTTAGGCGTGTCCAAGATTAAAGAGGTTACTCCGTGCGGTTCAGCACAGAGTGACCTCGTTAATTGCCGACTATTTTGTTCTCTCTATCTCCTTCAAATTCTCCATCTTCTTGTTCCGCAGGAAGCCATTGATGTCTTCGAAGTGCTCTTTTACCCGCTTGTTGCCAAACTCAAATACTTTCGCCGCCAGGCCGTCGAGGAAATCACGGTCGTGAGAAACGAGGATAAGCGTGCCTTCGAACGCTTTTAGCGCATCTTTCAGGATGTCCTTGGTTTTGATGTCGAGGTGGTTGGTAGGCTCATCGAGGATAAGCAGGTTTACCGGCTGTAGCAGCAGCTTGATCATCGCCAGTCGGGTGCGCTCACCACCTGAGAGCACTTTCACCTTCTTGTCGATGGTGTCGCCGCTGAACATGAAAGCCCCGAGCAGGTCTTTGATCTTTGACCGGATATCGCCTTTGGCGATTTCATCCACTGTTTCGAAGACGGTCAACTTTTCATCGAGCAGCGAAGCCTGGTTTTGAGCGAAGTAGCCAATCTCACTGTTATGGCCTACCTGCAAAGTGCCGTCGACTGGAATCTCGCCCATAATGGCCTTCACCAGGGTCGACTTTCCTTCACCATTTTTGCCAACAAAGGCAACCTTCTCTCCACGGGCAATGGTCAGTGTGACATCTTTGAACACGACATGGTCGCCATACGACTTGCCAAGATCGGTGGCGATCACCGGATAATTGCCCGACCGTGGGGCAGGAGGGAACTTGATGTTCAGCGCTGAAGTATCCACTTCATCCACCTCCACTATTTCAATCTTCTCCAGCATTTTCACCCGGGACTGCACCTGCAAAGTCTTTGAGTAAGTGCCTTTGAAGCGGTCGATGAAGCCCTGGATGTCGGCAATTTGCTTCGCCTGGTCGTCGAACTGGCGCTGCTGTTGTTCACGGCGCTCTTTGCGCAGTTCCAGGTAGTGGGAATAGTTGGTTTTGTAGTCGTAAATACGGCCACGGGTGATTTCGATGGTGCGGTTGGTCAGGTTGTCCACAAATGCCTTGTCATGGCTGATGACCATCACACCACCGGCGCTGTTTTTGAGGAAGTCTTCCAGCCATTGCACGGACTCAATGTCGAGGTGGTTGGTGGGCTCATCGAGAAGGATAAGGTCGGGCTTTTGCAGCAGGATCTTGGCCAACTCGATGCGCATGCGCCACCCCCCGCTGAACTCGCTGGTAGAGCGGGTGAAGTCACTCCGAAGGAAGCCGAGGCCCAGCAATGTCTTTTCTACTTCCGCATCAATATTGATCTCTTCAATGCTGTAGTACTTTTCGCTCAGCTCAGACACCTCTTCTATAATCTTGCTGTAGGCATCTGATTCGTAGTCGGTGCGGGTTTCCAACTGGTGATTCAGCTCTTCCATCCTGTTTTTCATGTCCAGGATTTTGGAAAACGCTTTTGACGTTTCTTCAAACACCGTGCATTCGTCGGCCGTGAGCAGGTGCTGCGGCAGGTAAGCGATGACTGCCTCTTTTGGTGCCGTTACCTTGCCTTGGGTGGGTTTGCTTTCTCCGGCGATGATTTTGAGGAGGGTAGACTTGCCGGCGCCGTTTTTACCCATGAGGGCAATGCGGTCGGTGGGATTGACATTGAAAGTGATATTGCTAAAAAGGGTAGTGCCGCTAAATTCGACGCCCACCGCATCAACTGAGATCATATTTTACCGAATTAGGCCGCAAAGGTATTAATAAGTTTGGTAGAAGGGAGGGGGGGTGTTGATTTTGATAAAGAACTTGCCAGTTCTGCATCTATCAAGTCATTCGAAGAAAGCATCGCAGGAAGGCTGCTGCAAGCAATATGCTCTGCACCAGGTACACTGAGTAGTAGGGGTTCCAAAGTTGGTCATATCAACCATCCTGGTGAATGATACTTTTTCAACGATAATCCGAAATTGCTGTCTATATTGAGTTTGATGTTCAAATGCAACATTTTACTTTTTGTTCTACTACTCTCTTGCTCTTGTTACGGACAGATTGATCCTGTGTACAACAACTATGTGCATTACGAGGTAGAAGACGGGCTGCCGCAGAATTATGTGTCTTACCTGGCCCAGGATAGTGACGGGTTTATCTGGCTGGCTACGCTGAATGGGCTTGCCCGGTTCGATGGGCACCAATTTCTCCAGTTCAATAGCAATTCGCCTGACCCCGCCCGACTGTCTACCTCTCAAATTCTCGATCTTATTATCGACGACGCCAACAATCTTTGGATACTGAACTTTAATTACAAGGTTGATCTGATGAACCCCAGGACTTTCGAAGTACAAAGGGACGTACAGCCCTTCATGAGATCCGATGACCTGCACTTCAAGTTTAACATGGGGCCAAAAGCTGCCCGGTTTGTCTATTTTGTCAGTGACAATGCAAAGAAAAACTGGTTCGTAAAGAATGGTACTGAGTACTACCATATTGACTCCACGCTGACACAGGTAAGTGATATTTTCGCTTCGAAGGATAGCACGGAGTTTGGGTATGGATTTGACATCGATGAAAAGGGTCGCTTTTGGTACATGACGGATAGGGGCCTTGCTGTGGCGAAAACCACAAAAGATTCTTTGACACTGATTCCTATTCCGGCTGATTTCAACTACGAACCCGGAATAAGAAACAAATGTCCCGTTGTGTGCTTGCCCGACAGCAAAGTCTTGTTTGCCTACGAAAATAGAATGTTCATGTACCATGAAACGACCAATAGGTATCAAGAACTTTCTGTCCCAAATGTGCCGGTAATAAATAATTCGAAGATTTTCAATTTGACAACCGACCTTCAGCAAAGGCCGGTTTTTCAATATCAGGGGTATATTTTCAGAGTGGAGAAGGACGACCGCATCACGGTGCTGTGGGCTTACCCTGAGCGGGAAAAATTTGTCGTAACAGGCCTTTTGGTTGATCGGTCAAATACGCTGTGGGTTGGAATTAATACCGGAGGATTGTACAAAGTCAACCTGCTTACCCCTTCTTTTCACTCCACTGAATATAAGGTAAATTTTGTGGCCGATATTCTCATGGGAGAAATTGGAGTTCCGGCCAAGGAATTGCCAGCTAGCTGGAAAGCCAATCAATGGGCATATGATTTCCGATACTTTTCTACAGGAAAAGGACAGATGTATTTAAAGTACGACTACTACAACTACGACGGTCCCAGGCAATTATTTAAGCTGAATAACAAGAAGTTAGAACCGGTTGAAACCGGGGAGAACAGCATTGAATACTTTGTCGGGCTTGGTGAAAGCAGCGATAAACGCTGGGCACTCGGAAAGTATGGTTGGATGTACAGTTGGGTCAATGACCTCTCACCTCCGGAACAAGTTAGAATGAAGGAAATCAACAGTCTGGCTGAGGAAGTACTTTCGGATATGATCGTCGACAATGATTTTCAGTGGGTGATCTCGGTGAACAACACCCTCTACCAGGTTAAAGATGGAGAAATCATTCAGCGTTTTTCCCCGGCAAGTGACAATGCAAGCCTCATCGACATTGTTCAAGACCCCGATCAATCCGATATCCTATGGATTGCTACGCTAGGAGATGGCCTCGTTAAATGGGATAAGTCGACAAAGAAAACAAGCTACGTTTATAATGCCAAAGATGGGCTCTCAGACAACAGTGTGGGGGCAGTTGTGCCGGACAGTTTGGGCAACTTATGGATGGCCACTTTTAATGGCATCAGCAGATTAAATAAAAGGACAGGAGTGATTACTGCCTATTATAAGCAAGATGGGCTGATAGAGAGTGAATTTAACCGTCACCATTCGTTTACGCTGCCGGATGGAAGAATTGCGCTTGGCGGTACCATAGGTTACTCTGTTTTTGATCCAAACGAATTTGTGGAAGATGATTTTGAACCTGAGCTAAAAATCACCAGCCTTTCAATCAACAACCAGATACAGTCTTATTCCAAAGACCATCCGATTCTTACTACTCCATTGAACGAGTTACAAAAGCTTCAGCTTGGCTATCAGGAGAATTCGCTTTTGCTGGAAATGGCTGCCATGCAATTCAATGGCCCCAAAAAGAACCAGTATCGTTATAAATTGAGTGGTTATAACCAGGACTGGGTTTACAACGGTACCGACAGAAAAATAAAATTCGACAAGCTACGGAGTGGGACTTATACCCTCGCCATGAATGCTTCCAACACCAATGGAACCTGGAGTACCAATGTCAGGGAACTGACGATCAAAGTACTTCCGCCGCCCTGGCTGAGTTGGTGGGCTTTTACACTATATGGCCTTGCTCTTTCTTCGTTGGTTTACATCTACTGGAGGGGCTACCGAAAAAAGATTATAAAGCAGCAGGAAGAGGAGTTTAACAGGCGGGAGAATATTCGTTTGAAAGAGGTTGACGACATGAAAACGAGATTTTTTTCAAATATCACACATGAGTTTCGCACTCCTCTCACACTGATCCTCTCACCTTTGGAGAAACAACTGCGAGATAAAAATTTCCCCAAAGAGGTCCAATCCATTCTGGAAAATAACTATCGCCACGGGAGCCACCTTTTGAAGCTTGTGAATGAATTGCTTGATATCTCCAAACTGGAATCAGGATTTATGCAATCTCATCCTTCTACCGGGCGATTGGACACGTTCGTGAAATCCTGTGTCGACCAGTTTCAGGAAATTGCACAAACAAAAAACATTGAGCTTGCAGCTGAATCCAAAAACCTTGATGGCTTCTATCAGTTTGATAAAACTCATTTGGAGACAGTGTTGCAAAACCTGCTAAGCAATGCCATCAAGTTTACTGAACCTCATGGTCAGGTTCACCTTGCGGTGGAGGTAGGACAGGGGGATCAACTCAGAATAGAGGTGAGGGACACAGGAATTGGCATCCCTGAAGAGCAGTTGCCCAGGTTATTTGATCGTTTTTATCAGGTAGACGAAACATCCACCCGGGTGCATGGTGGCACGGGCATCGGACTGTCACTGGTAAACGAGCTGGTCAGCCTGATGGGTGGCGAGGTAACTGTAGAAAGTGTTGTTGGACAAGGGTCTTGCTTCACGGTGTATATGCCGGTGATAAAAATGCCGCTGCATGATGTGGAACAACACGACATTAGTTTTACTCCGGCAGAGTCAGGGGAAAATGTCCCGCTGGTACTGGTTGTTGAGGATAATGATGAGCTCCGGGCCTTCATTGTGGAAAGCCTCTCGGAGAATAACGTTGTCGTTTCTGCAAGGAATGGAAAGGAGGGATGGGAGATACTTTTGGACAGGCTGCCTGATGTGGTTATTTCAGACATAATGATGCCCGAAATGAATGGCTATGAATTATGCAGGCAATCCAAGCAAGATCTTCGCACCTCCCACATATATTTTATCCTGCTCACGGCCAAAACGGCACAGGAATCAAAAGTTGAGGGACTGGAAGCTGGCGCTGATGGCTACATTGCCAAGCCTTTTCACCTTTACGAATTAGAATTGCGTATCCAAAATGCAATGATTCAACAACGCAATTTGATTAGTCATTATCAGCAACAACTCCTGGCTGCTGAACTACCGACACCAGCATTGAGCGTTGGCGACGCCTTTATTGATAAGTTCTATCGTTTTCTGGATAGAAGTTTGCATGACACTTCTCTGAAAGTTGAAACAGTGGCAAGGGAGATGGCGATGAGCAATAGCACGCTCAATCGAAAAGTAAAATCGCTATTAGGCATTACAACAAATGAGCTGATAAAGCGCTATCGACTACAAAAAGCTGCGGAGTTGATCCGGGCGGGTGAAAGTATTGCCACAGTAGCGTTCAACGTTGGTTTTGAAACCCACTCTTATTTTTCGCAAAGTTTTAAAGAAGTGTATCAGGTGACGCCCACAGAATACCGTGAACAAACCAATGGCGCACAGGACTAAGCTCTTCCGGGTCGTCGTCGAAGCCATATTGGTAAACGCTCTTAGGCATTTTGACACGCTACCGACGATGTCTTTTGTGATTGCTAAAATGTTAGTTATCAATGTGATAACTATTTGTGGTAATGGGGCTTTAAAAGAGTTTCATTTCTGACAAAATCGTTATTGAATAGCTAAGGAAATAGATACTTCATCGACCGCTCAAGCGGCGTGTTTATCAAAATTGTCGCTTGTCGGGCAGGGGAAAATTAAAAACCCGCACCGGAAGCTTTTTGGCTGTGGGGCCTCCTTTCAATGCACTCCACAACGGAGGCAACACACTGGCGGGGCATTTGGATTGTCAACTTTAAGCCTGAACCTGTGAATTATGTAACTCTTTTCCAGGAACGTGAAACACTTCACGACGGAGTTTAGTCCAAATTTACTGTATCATTTGAAACCCTTTTCGAGGTGTTTCTTGGCTACTCCGGTCTTTTCGTGGTCAAAGTGATATCAATTTCATCGTTTTATGCTGCCACTATGAATATCAACGTTTTTCTCGGAGTCGTTTCGTTTGCGGTTTGGTCTACCCTCAGCACCTGGCTGTATGTGAACTACATCAAAGTGTTTGACACTGACTCACAAAAGGAACTGGTGATGCTGCCCAAGAAAGCAGCAGAAGTCACATCTATGGCTGCGGAAGACAAGTCAGCGGCGGAAGTGCCAATGCCCATCGAACTGACAAAGACCTTCACCTTTCACATAAACACGGCGGACATGATACACCCCGGGGCGGTCAAGCAGTTTGCTGATAGCCTTCAACCCTTGCTGGCTGGCCGAAAGGTAGACATGAGCATCACGGGCTATACCTGCGACCTGGGGACTGAAGCCTACAATATGAAGCTGGGCCTCAGCAGGGCCAACTATGTGATGACGGCCTTAAAGGCCAGCACCATCGATTGGCCAGCGTTGACATTTACCTCTCAAGGGGAAGCCAATCCACTGGTACCCAATACCTCAGAACTGAACAGAATTAAAAACAGACGAGTAACCATACTCATATCCTCAAAACCATGATCCTAGCCATCTTAGAAATACTCGCATTGCTTACCGTTTCCTGCCTCATAGGTGTCTTTTTCACCTATCGATTTTGGAAAGCCAAATATTACAGACTCCAGCGTCAAAACGATCAGCTTGGCAAGGAAGTAAACAACCTGAAGCAAGAACTAAAAACAGCACACTCCATCACCAACGAAAGAGAAAGCGAACTAGAACAACTCCGTGAGCAACTTACAATGGCCAAGGTCAGCGCAAACGAGCAAGCCTCAGGAAGACATGATGTATCAAAGGCGGACGCTATCGCATCAAAGAATTTCAAAAAGGAAATAGGGCTGTTGAAAGTTGAAATGGCTGAGAAAGAAAGAGAACTCGAAGAGGTCAGCAAAGAACTGGCGCTGAGGAAAATCTCTTACTACCGACATATTGATGGCCACAGGTACAAAGCTGCCACACTCAACATGGCCGATGAGGCTATTGCTGGTCAGGGAGATGGACGCATAAGCAAAGCGGATGCGGAGAAGATTTTTGGTACAATTTCAGACGGACAAGATTACACACAGGTGGAAAAACATACGATCAGATACTTAAGGGATAACTACAACTGGACGGAGGAAGCCGATGCACTATTCAGATCCAGGGTAAGAAGCTGGGCAGCCAGTGATCATGAGCTCGCTTGATTGCCAGCTTTTGCCGATGGTGGGTGTGCGCTGAAAAATAGTATGCAAAGGCCATACTTGAAGAACAATGGGCCAGTCGTTGATGTGGCATGAAGTGATTGGGCATCCTTTATCCCCATAAAAGACGATGGGGCAATCGCAATGCCACTAAAAAGGATGAGATTTCTTATATTTCCGCACGACATACGGAAACAATGAAGACTCGTCTAGCTAGCAGCAATGTCCTTTTTTTACTCCTCATCGGTGTTGCAGCATTTTTCGGCTGCACTTCACCGGAATCAAAGCAAGTCAATCTTTGGCCCGACGGCACTGAAATACCCGAGTGGTTTTCGGATACCACCAAGGTGAAATTGGCTGACCTCGGAACGCCCTATACCATTACCGACTATGGAGTGGTTAATGACAGCACTGTTTTACAAACTGAAGTCATTCAACGAACCATCGACGAAGCCAGCAGTAATGGCGGAGGCGTTATAATCATCCCGAAAGGTACTTTTCTAAGCGGAGCGCTGTTTTTTAAGCCCCAAACACATTTGTATGTGTCTGAAGGTGCTATCCTCAAAGGCTCTGACAATATTGCTCACTATCCTAAAATGGCCTCCAGAATGGAAGGCCAAAACCTCGACTACTTTCCAGCGCTGGTGAATGCCTACGGTGTTGATGGTTTCACGATATCCGGTAAAGGCACTATTGATGGTAATGGACTGAAATATTGGGAAGCGTTCTGGAAACGCAGAGAGGAAGACCCTAACTGCACCAATTTAGAGGTGTCACGGCCACGCCTGGTGTTTATTTGGGGTAGCGACAATGTGCAGGTGCAGGACGTCCGTTTGCACAACTCGGGCTTTTGGACCAGCCATTACTACCAGTGCAACAATGTGAAAATCCTTGACCTGCATATTTCTTCTCCACATGCGCCGGTGAAAGCGCCCAGCACCGATGCCATTGATCTGGATGTCTGCTCCAACGTACTCATCAAAGGTTGCTACATGTCGGTCAACGACGATGCCATTGCTCTCAAGGGAGGAAAGGGGCCATTTGCTGACACTAATGCCAATAATGGAGAGAACACCAATATCCTCATTGAAGACTGCGAGTTTGGCTTTTGCCACTCAGCGCTGACCTTTGGCAGTGAGTCTATCCACGACAAGAACGTTGTGCTGCGCAATAGCCACGTAAATGAAGCCAGGAGGTTGCTATGGCTCAAAATGCGGCCTGATACACCTCAGAAGTATGAGTATGTGACCGTTGAGAATATTACCGGCAATGCCTACAGCTTTATCTATGTAAAGCCCTGGACGCAGTTTTTTGACCTGAAAGGCAGGGAAGAGGTGCCATTGTCGTACTCAGATCACATTACCATGCGCAATATCGACCTCGACTGCGAGATCTTTTTCGATGTGGCCATTACCGAGCACGACCGGCTGTCTGATTTCACTTTCCAAAACCTGACGATCAAGGCTGTCAACCCAGCTTTTGACAAGAGCCTGGTTAAGGATTTCACGTTGGAGAATGTGAAGGTGAATGCGGACATCCTGCGGTAAGGCGAATACCCTGGCATTCCTTCATACGAATCAAGGAAAGTTTATCGGAAGTTTATATCAATCACTACCGCTGCGATAAAGCTTCACTTGTGACTGATTGTGCCTTGAACCCCAACCAGGCATAAAAAAACTAAAAAAAATTGCGTGAATCAAAAGTTACATATATAATTGCGTAACTTTTGATTCACATAACATAAAAACGCATAGCAGTATGAACAGGATCGACGTACTATCAGTGCCGGTGTCAGACCAGCAGCGAGCAAAGGAATTCTATTTGAAAATGGGACTTCATATAGTGGTAGAAGCGCCATTTCAGGGTGATCAGCTGTGGATACAGATGGGTTTTCCCAAAGGAGAAACGAGCATCACATTGGTGACATGGTTTCCGAAGATGCCTGCGGGCAGCCTTCAGGCGGTGGTGATTAACACCGACGATATCGCAGGCGACGTTAAAAAGTTGGCTGCCAATGGCATCGAAGTTGGTAAGATTGACGACACACCCTGGGGTAAGTTTGCTTCGATTGAAGACCCCGACGGCAACACATGGAGTTTGAACCAGAAAAACGCATAGTGCAATGAAAAAGGAAATACACTTAAAATGGTTTTATCCGCATTCCATCGATACTATTTGGGAATACCTGACCGACGCAGATTTGTTGAAACAGTGGAGTACTATTCATAGAGACGAGCCTTTTCAGGCGGAGCCAGGGTTTCAATGGACATCAACCCAAAAAGCCCGCCGGGGCTGGGACGGCATTATGTACCTGGAGGTGCTTGAAGTAGTGCCAAAAGAGAAATTGGCTTACGCTCTCAAGGGTGGCCCACGACCTGGCGAGCTGTCGCTGGATACTGTTGTTACCTACAAACTGGTGGAGAAGAACGGCGGCACGGAGCTTCAACTTTCTCATACAGGCTTCCAGGGACTTAAAGGGGCCTTTACTGCCTTTATCATGGAAAAAGGCTGGGGTAAATTCTTCAGCAAGCGCCTGATGAAAGCGCTTAATGAAATACAACATGACACACACACAGTACGATAGTTTTCTGGCCCTTGCCGACAAAAACCGCAGGGAGATACTGATGCTGCTCACCAAGGAAAAGAGCAGCATCAACACCCTGGCGGACGCTTTTGAGATAAGCCGACCAGCAGTGTCAAAGCACATCAAAGTGCTGGTAGATACGGGCTTCATCAATATCGAAGAAAGGGGTAGGGAACGGCTTTGCAGCCTCAATGCTAAGGGTTTCGAAGAGGTTCAGAGTTGGATAGGCCACTTTGAGAAGTACTGGACGCAACACCTGAGTAGCCTGGATGAGTTGTTGAAGAAGGGAGAGAAAAAGTCTGAACATGGCAAATAGCAAGTCGGTTGCCTGCAGGTAAATTGCATTTATATCAAGAGCGGGGCTTATGGCAATATGGTAATCGAATCTTTCAATTTGAAAAAAAGATTCAAAGAGGTGTAAGGTTTTTGTGCGCTGGCCACTAACCAGAGAAAACGATTATGAAAATAGCTGAAGCCATTGATTTACTTAAAGCCGAGGAAGTCCAGACTGAGAAAAAGTCTGAGATAAAGGTTTTACAAAACATGATTGGTATTCTGTTGGACTTGCAACACCGACAGTTATCAGCAGAGGATCTTGCCACAGTAGAAAGCGAGTTGGACGTTATGGAATTGAATGCCTACCAGGAAAACAGAAAAAGACACCTAAGAAAGAAGCTGGCAAAGTTTCAGCAATTTTTGAAAGACAAATTTTCTCTTATCGCAAAAGGCCACTACACAGCACTGGGGATTGCCTTTGGCGTGGCTTTTGGTGGCATGTTTGGAATGATGATTGACAGAACGCTCGGCAGCTCTCTCGGGATTAGTTTTGGAATCGCTTTTGGTTTGGTTGTTGGGAGGTATCTCGACGCTCAGGCCGAAGCACAAGATAGGGTGTTAAATGTTGAATTTAAATAACTGAGCGCAAACGCCACTTGTCGACGCTGTGATCAATAACAGTTGATTCCACCTCCGCTCCTCAAAAAACATCAAAAAGGGAATGCCCCGGGTGTAATAATCCCCAACTTTGGCCACCAACCAAGGTAAAAGATTTGAGCAGCGACTTTTATACGTCCATGATTTTGCCGTTTTCGGGCATCATCATCAAGATTTGCCGGGCATATACCAATACTCAGGAAGATTTTGAAGATTACTATCAGGAGGTGTGCCTGCAGATTTGGAGGAGTCATGCCAATTTCAGAGAGGAGTCGCAGTGGTCGACCTGGGTGTACCGGGTTGCCTTGAATGTTTGCCTTACCTTATTGAAGAAAAGGAAAAACGACCCGCATCATTTTGCGTCCGACTACCTGCCGGATGAGGCCACGGAAGATAGCCGGGCATTTGCCAACGAGTCGCTCAACGAATTATATGCTGCCATCAAACAGCTTTCTCAGGTTGATAGAGGAGTGGTTTTGCTCTACCTCGACGAAAAGAGCTATCAGGAAATCGCCGAGATAACCGGCACCAATGCCAATAATATTGGTGTGCGGATTAAACGAATCAAGGATCGACTAAAAGTAATATTAGATGGAAAGGTCAATTGAAGCTATTTGGAAAGAAGGGTTTTTGGTGAGCGATGCTTTGGTGGCACCTAAGATCAATCAGTTATACAGCCAAAAGTCGAAGCATATTGTTGATAAGTTTAAAAGGATGTTTGAGATTAATCTGATCGCCATCCTCATTTTTTCTGTTGTGTTGTTGCCGGTAAGTTTTTTGTTCGGCATGCCTTATATGGGGGTACCCATGTTTTTGCTTCTCAATGCGGTGGCAGTCGTTAACAAACGGCTTTCGAATGGATTAAAGAAAATTGATAAAAGCGTAAGCAGCTATCAATACCTCAAAGCTTTCGATGCCTGGATGCAAAAGCAAATTTCCATCAATACAAAAATGTCGGCATTTAACTACCCCTGGGCGTTTCTTTCTCTTCTGGCTGGTTTTTGGTTTTTTGACGTTGAAGGAAGGACGTTGGGTGAGGCACTAATGAATAAACTAATGGCCCATTATCCTCAAACCTATTTGGTTGGCGGGCTTCCCCTCGTTGGTATCATAGGCGTGATGGTTGTGGCCTGTTTTCTCGCTTTTTTCGGCGGCCGCCTTTACAAGTTTGAGCTTAAGCTGGTTTATGGGAACGTGATGAACAGGCTACAGGAGATGTTGGCTGACATGGAGGAACTGAGAGCTTGAGGCATTGCTTATAGTTTGCTTCATTTCCGGTTTAGATTTTAGCTGTTAACTTAGGCAGCTAAAGAAAATCGTCCAAGACTCCAATGATGAGACAAAGCATTTTTAGCCTATTTGCTGTTTTTCTGGTCGCATGCAATAGTCAGCCAAAAGAGACAGATGCATCTTTTGAGGAAATTGTAACCAACCCTATTGTCGACTCTGGAGCAGATCCATGGATCATCCGGCAGGACAGCACGTTTCACTATTGCTACGCCAAAGGTGTAGGCATTTATGTGAAATCGGTTCAGAAGTTCTCTGATTTGAATACGGCTAAGGAACACATGATTTGGCAGGCTCCTGACTCAGGCATGTATTCAAAAGAGGTGTGGGCACCGGAGCTCCACCGGTTGGATGAGAAGTGGTATGTCTACTTTGCGGCCGATGATGGAGAAAACAAAAATCACAGAATGCATGCGTTGTCATCTTCAGCCGATATGCCACATGCCGGCTTCTCTTATGCCGGTAAGGTAAGTGATGATACAGACAAGTGGGCCATTGATGGCACTGTGTTTACTCTTGATGGTAAAATGTACTTTGTTTGGTCAGGCTGGGAAGGTGAAGTCAACGAAGCTCAACACTTGTACATTGCTGAGATGAGCAGCCCGACGCTTATAAGCTCGGAAAGAGTGAAAATATCCAGCCCGGAGTTTGAATGGGAAAAGAGGGGCTCCAGCGACGAATTGCCTACCATCAACGAAGGTCCCCAAGTTTTGCAGAAAGGTGGTCGCATGTTTATTGTCTATTCTGCCAGCGGCAGCTGGTCCGACAGTTATTGTTTGGGTTTGCTTGAACTGAAAGGAGGCGATCCTATACTCCCAGAGTCGTGGGTCAAAGGCGAAAACCCTGTCTTTTCTGGAACAGAACAAGTGATCAGTCCAGGGCATGCGTCATTCGTAGAAAGCGGTGGGCAGGACTATATCGTGTACCATGCCATGCCGGTCAAGGGAGGCGGCTGGGATAGCCGACAGGTGAGGATTCAGCCTTTTTCGTGGAAGGAAGGCCGACCCGATTTTGGTTCGCCAGTGTCAAATGATGTAGACGTTTTAGTGAAATACTGAGCCTGAGTTGGAGGACACCGGGGCATTTTTTTCCAATATCGAATACCGAGGGCGGGTGAAAAATGTGCCCCACTCTGCACTAGACTAGTATTTGGTATTTATGTTGTTAGTTTTAATAGCTCCTCCTCAATAATGTCCAGCCCCTGATTCAGCTGCTCTTGGGAAATAACAAGTGGACTGAGTACACGCACTACATTTTTGTTGGTGCCTGCGGTTAACAGAATCAGGCCTCTTTTCAGGCATGCTTTGGTAAGGTCTGCTGCGGTGTCAGCATCGGGCTGGTTAGGGTCGCCGTTCTCCACAAACTCAATCGCCTGCATGGCACCAAGTCCTCTGACATCTCCAATAGCCGGGCACTTTTCCTTTAGCTTCAGGAAGCGATTATTTACGATCTCAGCCACCTGCAGGGCCTTCTCGTTCAAATTGATCTCTTCCATGTACTTGATCGTGGCGATAGCTGCGGCACAACAAACTGGATTGCCCAGATAGGTACCTCCGATTGTTCCTACGGCGGCAGCGTCCATCACTTCCTGTTTACCAATCACTGCTCCGATGGGCATGCCTGACCCCAATGACTTTGCCCAGGTGGAAATGTCAGGTGTAACGCCGTAGTGCTCATAAGCGCCCCATTTCCCGGTTCTTCCAAATCCACTCTGCACTTCGTCGAATATGAGCATGATGCCATATTCATCACAGAATGCACGTAAGCCCTCTACATAGGCTTTCGGAGCTATATTAAAGCCTCCTTCGCCCTGTACAAGCTCGATAATGATGGCAGCTACGCTGTTAGGATCGACCAGTGTGTGCGTGGAATCGTAAAGCTTCTGAAGTTCCTGCTCCGCAAAATCATCTTCACTGAGCCCCTGCCCATCGTGGTAGAAATTGGGGAAGGGCAAGCGGTACACTTCTGGAGCAAAGGGGCCGCAATCAGTTTTATAGTTAATTTTGGAAGTGAGCGTCATGGCCATCATAGTGCGGCCATGAAATGCTTCGCTGAAACACAACACTGCAGGTCGTTTGGTGGCCTGACGGGCAATTTTGATGGCATTTTCCACCGACTCAGCACCGGTGTTGGTCAGCATCACTTTCGTGCTGTCGCCGTGCGGGAAAAGCGAAGCCAATTTTTCGCTTAGTTCGAGGTAGGGCTCATAGGTGGAAATATTAAAGCAAGCATGGATCAGCTTTTCTGCCTGCTGCTGAATAGCCTTCACTACTGGCGGCGGGCAATGACCAGCGTTGGTAACTCCAATACCTCCGGCAAAATCGATCAACTCGTTTCCATTGGCATCAACAATGGTGGCTCCGTGCGCCTCCATGACCGAGGAAGGCACGAAAACGCTTACGCCGTTGGCTACCACTTTTTTTCTACGGGCAAGCAATTCTTCCGTCTTTGTAAAGCTTAGAGGGTGGTTACTGGTACCTGGTTGCATGGGCATGGTCTGCTTCGGTTTTGATATCAAACGACAAATTATTCAATCATCAGAAGCTTTCAAGATCATCGATTTGTATTTTTAAGTGCAAGAACGATAATGATGGATTAAACCAGCAAATGCCATCATTTGCAGAGAGCGGAAATGTTATTAGTGAATGCTAAAAATGCGTTGTTGTTGTATCGTAGAATCAATTACAGAGAGTGGGTAGTTACTGACTACATTAGTCATTAAATTGAGATGAATGGAATTCAAGAGCATTAATCCTTATAACGGACAGGTAATAGGAACTTACGAAGAGCAAACCACGCCACAAGTCGACTTGATGATTGAAAAGGCTCAGAGTGCTTTCGATAAATGGAGAAAGGTACCTGTTGCTGAACGAGCCCGTTTGATGGCAAAGGCGGGCGCTGTGCTGCGGGATAATGTGGAGGAGTATGCAAAAATGATCACGCTGGAAATGGGTAAACCAATTTCTGAGTCAAGAGGAGAGGTGAACAAATGTGCATGGGTTTGCGATTACTACGCTGAGAATGCCGCTGACTTCCTGGCTGATGAAGTGATAAAGACGGAGGCGCAAAAAAGCTTCGTGCGACACGATCCCATGGGATGTATCCTTTCCATCATGCCCTGGAATTTCCCTTTCTGGCAGGTCTTCCGTTTCGCTGCGCCTTCTCTCACGGCTGGCAACGTTGCCTTGCTCAAACATGCCCCCAACGTTTTTGGCTGCGCTGAGCAAATAGCTGGTGTATTTCAAAAAGCCGGTTTTCCTGAGGGAGTGTTCCAAAACCTAATTATTCATCATACGAAAATAGAAGCCGTCATCGCCCATGATACAGTAAAGGCAGTAACGCTTACTGGCAGCGAAGGTGCAGGTAAGTCGGTGGCTCAAACAGCTGGAAAGTACTTGAAAAAGACCGTTCTTGAGCTGGGAGGAAGCAACTCCTTTATCGTGCTGGAGGATGCCGACATGGAAAAAGCCATTCAGACGGCACTCACGGCAAGAATGATGAACTGTGGTCAGAGCTGCATTGCCGCCAAGCGGTTTATTGTTGTTGAAGCTGTGTTCGACGAGTTTGTCGCAAAGTATGTGGAGGCCGTCGGCAAACTGAAAGCTGGTGACACGATGGATGATACCACTCAGATAGGCACCCTGGCTCGCAAGGATTTGGCAGATCAACTTCAGCGGCAGGTGCAGGAGTCGATCAAAGCAGGGGCGAAGCTCTTGCTCGGCGGAAAGCAAAACGAATGCTTTCACGAGCCTACCATTTTAACGAATGTTACTCCGGGCATGCCTGCCTTTGACGAGGAAACATTTGGACCGCTGGCGCCAATGATCAAAGCCAAAGATGAAAAGCATGCCTTTGCTTTGGCTGAGCAGTCAAAATTCGGCTTGGGTACCACGGTTTGTACGACCGACATTGAAAAGGCCCTTAGTCATGCGGAGAACATCAGCGATGGCGCTTATTTTGTCAACGAGCTGGTGAAGTCGGATCCACGATTGCCCTTCGGCGGCACTAAAAGTTCGGGCTATGGCCGTGAACTGGCCAAAAATGGCATGATGGAGTTCGTGAATGTGAAAACGGTGTATGTAAAGTAGACACTGTCGAGACCAATGCACAAAGACAGAAAAACTAAAGATCAGAAGGAAGGTTTCGAAAAATGCCCACGTGAACTATAGAATAGCATGATACAATACCGCTTGCAAGACAGACGTAGCTGTTGATCAGAGAAAACTAACCCACATGGTAGAGTTCACGTAACTCTTGTGAAAACTGACCCGATATGATACGTAAACTGACCCATTTCCAAAAGATCAAGATTGTTGCGGCGCTGCTTGTGGTGTTTTTGCTTGTGCTGGCCACAAACATCATGGACAATAATCATTTTGCCATTGTGCAGCGTTCGCTGGAAACCGTTTACGACGACCGGCTTGTTGCCAAGGACTATATTTATAAAATTTCCCGCCAGTTGCAGTATAAGAATAAATCACTTTATACCGACGACTTGGAGGGAATAGCGAAGGCAAACCAAAGTGCAAACGACTCAATAGAAAGCCTTATTGAGAAATACAACACTACGGAGCTTACCCCGAAAGAGGCGCAGTACTTTGAGTCGCTTCAGGCCAACCTGGAAAGGCTATTGAAGGCCGAAAAGCAATTGTTTGGCAAGTCTCCCTCCGAACAAAAAGGATATATTGAGAATATACAAGCTCAGTTTGATAGGGTCAGCAACGATTTGGACGTGCTATCGGAGATACAGTTAGCCGAGGGGATCAGGCAAATTCACTACTCAAACCGGGCAATAAAGAATAGCGATATGATCGCCAAGCTGGAAATTGCTGTGCTTATCGTGATCGGGGTGATCATTCAAATTTTCATTTTCTTTAAGCCTTCGGAGTAGCCGTGATTTATTTTATAACTACCTTCAATTAATCTGCTTTTCCGGACACACTCAATCAACCAGTGCCTGGTAAGCCAGCACTTTAAAGGTGTTGCCAGTCGTGTTGGTATGAGAACCCCACATTTGCTGATAGAAAAGGATCACCATTTTTTCTTTCGGGTCAACCCAATAACTGGTGGAGAATGCTCCACCCCAACTGTAGGTGCCCTCATTGGATGGGGATTTGCCACTTCCTGCTGCTGAAACGACCTCGAATCCTAACCCGAATTTGTTCACCCCAAATGTCACGTCTCCAATTTGATTCATTGTCATCATGCGCACAGTATTGCGGGAAAGCAGTCTCACTCCGTCGTACTCACCACCATTTAACAGCATCTGTAGAAAAATAGTGTAATCGTAAATGGTAGACGACAATCCACCGCCACCGGAGAAATAGCTTTTTTTACGAAGCGGGAAGTTCATATCGCCACCCAGGGCTTGTTCACTTTTTTTCAAACCGGTGGAGTCCTCCAAAAAGAAATTCACCAAACGGTCAGCCTTCACTTCAGGGATATTGAAATAGGTGTCTTCCATCCCCAGTGGTTTGAAAATGCGGGCGTTGAAGAATTCCTCCAAAGTCATCCCGGACCAGATCTCCACAAGACGGCCTGCTAAGTCAGTATTGAGCCCATACGTCCATCGCTCGCCTGGTTGATGCACAAGAGGCAGGCTGCCCAGTTTGCCCATTGCCTCCGCCAGGGTTCCCTCATACACGTCCAACCCGGCAGTGATATTGTTTTTAGCATAAATTGCCTGCGCCTCCTGGCTGCCTATTTGTGCATAGTCTATGCCGGAGGTGTGAGTAAGAATATCTCGTACGGTAATAGCTCTGTTCGCCGGAACCGTGGTGTAAGTGGTGTCGTCCGGGTTGAACGTATCCAAAACCTGAGCATTTTTGAAGGAGGATATGTAGTTCGCCACCGGGTCATCCAGCAGAAATTTTCCTTCCTCGTACAGCATCATGGCGGCCACGCTGGTGATAGCTTTGGTTTGAGAGGCGATCCTGAAAATGCCCTCTTTGTCCAACACCTCTTTCGTTTCAATGTCGTTGTAACCAACGCCCTTGTAATAAACAATTTTACCATTTCGTGCGATCAGGCCAACTGCCCCATTTATCCAGCCTTTGTCTACCCAGTCCTGCAGAGAGGTGTCGATTCTGGCCAATCGGGTGGGAGAGAACCCGGCAGCCTTCGGGGTGCCAATAGTAAGCGCAGAGGAAGCCGGATCCTGGAGGGGCTGGCAGGTGAGGAGAATTCCTGCCAGGAAAATGAGGAGTAATCGTTTCATAGGTATAGGTTTACACTCTCAATTTAACTGAATATTTGGGAATACGCTATGGTGATGTCTGATGGTTTAGGGCGTCTATTTTGAGGCACATCAGAATCAAAAAATTGGTAGCGACGTTTACTCATCGTTTTCGTCAAAAGGCCCAATTCCGGGAGGATTAAACAAGCCCCATTGGTCGACGATATAGTTATCTGTGTCAAATCCTGCCACCCAATCGATGAAGAGCAGCCGATACTCTTCTATCAGATCCCGTACCAGTTGGTAGTATCGCACTTCTTTAAACCCATGCATGTCGAGACTGTGGTTTTGCACCATTAAGTCTCTGGCTGCTTTTCGGATAATGGCCGCTGCTTCCATTCTGATGTCGTAAAGGTCGCCAGCTTCTGCGCCGGCTACTTTTACTGTGAGCAATGCAGCATCCGACAGCATATGGCCCTTGATATCTTGTAACATCTCGTCATCCTCAGGAATTAGATTTCCAATAAGCCGGACAGTTTCGAGTATTTCTTGTCCTTTTTTGAAGATAGGCAGCGTTCGAGGATCAGTTTCATCCATGTCTTTATTTGTCTTGTCCTGAATTTCTTTTTTTGGCTAAACATCGGTGTCGCCAAATGAACGGCGGACACTAAAAGTACATCTAATTGACTAGAAAGCCATTATGCCTCTGATGCACGATGGGACGCAAATGTATATGACAAGTAGGTTTCGATCAGTCTGGAAATATGTAACCGAATTTGACTTGATACCCGCTCTGGTGCACGAACGGATGGCGCACGGTTTATCTATGTGGTTTTTGGTCCAGCAATCAACGCATTCATAGATCAGAAATACCGACCCGAAAGGTCATGTCTTTTGCCAAGCTTGAGGTCGGCAGAAACAATCACTTCATGTGTTCCATATCCCACGGTAGCCAATTCATTGAACGGAAATTGGAAGGAGTAGCCAAAGTGAAACATATTGTTTTCTGTGAATAGGATATTCACTCCGCCAGCACCAAAGTTTCTGATGGAGGCACCCAGCCATATCTTTTCGTCGATGAGCACCTGACCGTTCAAATCCACCAGGAGATCGTTGTGAGAATAGCTAACGAGAAAGGAAGGTTTAATTTTTAAGGTTCGTACGGTGGTGATGATGAACCCGCCGGTTACGTTGTAACTTTGATACAGGTTCCGTGTTTGGACGCCATTGGTTTGCAGATTGGAATTAGTTACCTGAGGAACAGCCACGCCGAGATAGAAGAAATCTGACTTATACATGGCGCCAAAGCCAAAGCTAGGCGTAAACTCCGACTGCTTCCCAGTGCCTACCGACGGGTCGTCAAAGACGTCGACATCTAACTTAGCGTAATTAATGGTGGAGGAAAGAAAGCCTCCCTGAAGACCAAACGAGAGGTTATGGTCATCGTCGAAATTGATATGATAGGCATAGTTGGCGATTACTTCAGTGTCGGTATTAATACCATAACTATCACTCATAAGCCGCAAGCCGGCAGCACTGTGCATGGAAATGGTGCTCGATCCCATTAACGTGGTGGTAAGGGGAGACCCATCGATGCCCAGCCATTGTTTCCTCGATATCGCTGTGACATTGGCTAGGCTGTTCACGCCAATATAAGCAGGGTTCAGAGTTGACTGATTCATCAGGTACAGGCTGTACGGTACTACATTCTGTCCAAAACAACGCCCAGCTACAAGTAAAACTAAGAATAAGTAGAGGTGTCTGTTCATATTTAGTCTCTTAGTAGCTGAATGAATCCGGATTCATTTTTCCCACGCTCTAGCTTGATTAGGTAATAATAAGTGCCGGCATCCAGGGCCTGATTGCTGCCAACATTCCCATTGCCTTCAAATTTGATATCTATGTTGTCATACCGGTCAGCTTGATACACCAGTTTGCCTGCCTTGGTGAAAATGGAAACCGAATTATTTGCGTATTCGGTAATGCGCTCAATCTTCAGAAAATCATGTTTTCCATCGCCATTGGGGGTAAGCACGTTAAAGACATGAATGGTCTTGTTTCTGGGCCCAACCTCACCCGACACGTCAAAAACAAAATCAGCGAAGTTACTTTTGATCGTCACGGTACCCGAAAAACTTCCCTCGGCTGTTGCCCGAAGCACTACCTCAAGCAGGCCTGTTTCGCCAATTTCAACGGTTTCTGGTACCTGCGCCACCTCAAATTCGTCACCTGTGATTTCAACGGAGTGAATTATCAAGATTTCATTTTCTGACGGGTTGGCGATAAAAAATACTTTGGAAATAGGGTCTCCAAACTGAGTCGTGCCCAGGTTGACTGGTGTGTTGGAAGTGATCAGCTTGTTGTTGCTTTCCTCTATTACCTGCATCTCTTCAAATTCAACTTTTCCACTGACCGAAAAGTCAAAATCTGCTTCATCGTCGTCATTGCTGGCAATGGAAATAGTTGCAGTGAAATCTCCCCCCGCCGAGGCGTCCATCACTACTGTAAACTGCCCGGTTGTTCCCGGCAGTAAGCTTGTTATTGACGACAGAATACTGAATACTTCGCTTGAAGAGGTGATGCCTGAGATTTCGAGCGCAGCATTTCCCGTGTTTTTGATTGTGAAGACCGCTTCCAGGTCGGCACCCTGTTCGGTGGTACCCATTTCAATGGCTGTGGATTGTCCATCAGTTATGCTTGTGCCGGTGTCGCTGCTTCCCACAAATACTTCTATTTCAGGTACCAGAGGCACTCCAGATAATATTTCGCCGGTTATGGGGAATGTAAAAGAGCTTTCATTCAGGTCGTCGCTGATGATAGCAACTGTGGCGTTGAACGTGCCTGCATTGGCACCAGATAGAGTTACTGTAAACATTTTGGTGTTTCCGGGTGAAATACCGGCGATGGTGCTGTTGACTATGAAGTCTGTACCGTCGACAGTGATGGTGCTGATGTTGAGGTTGCTTGTGCCTGTGTTTTCAATGGCAAATGTTCTAACGATATTATTTTCCTGAATAGCACTGCCGAAGTTAATAGGGGTGGCTTGTTCATCAGATACAGCTTCTCCCGAATTGCTCTCTCCGGCAAACACAGCAATGTCAGGATAGGTAATCGAGCCTGTAATCGGGAAGGTAAATGAGCTGTCACCACTGTTGTCGCTGCCGATGGTTACATCGGCGCTGAAGTTTCCTGTGTTGTTCCCCGACAGTGTGATGGTGAATGTTTCTGTGGCGCCAGCGGCAATGCTGGTGATGGTATTGAAAACGCTGAAATCGGTGCCGGATAATGTAATGCTGTTCACCGTGAGCACACTGGTGCCTGCATTTTGTATGGCAAAAGTACGAGTGATGGAATTGCCCTGAACTATGCTGCCAAAATCCACTGGCGACGTTTGCCCGTCTGTGACCATCGTCGCAGTATTGTCTGGGCCAGCGAAGATATTGATCTCTGAATACGTGACTGTGCCGGTAATAACGAAGGTGAAAGGACTCTCATCCGCATCGTCAGACGCAATAGTTACTGTCGCATTGAAGGTGCCTGCATTTGCTCCTGAAAGGGTGATGCTAAAGTTGGCTGACTCATTTGCTCCGACGGAAGTAATGGCACTGGAAACACTGAAATCTGATCCGGAAACAATCACACTACTCACGTTAAGAGTACTGGTGCCGGTATTCTCGATAGTGAAAGTTCTGGAAACGTCAGTCTCTTTAACAGCGGATCCAAAGCTAATTGTTTCTGTTTGGTCATCGGAAATAGCTGATGCCGTGTTGTCATTACCAGCAAATACATTGATTTCGGGGAACGTGATAGTTCCGCTTACCGGGAATGTAAAAGGGTTTTCATCAGCATCGTCGCTTGTGATGGTTACGGTAGCGCTGAAGTTGCCTGTGTTGGTTCCTGAAAGGCTGACAGTGAAGGTTTCCGTTGCATTCGCAGCAACCGTTGAGATGGCGCTGTTTACGTTGTAATCGGTGCCGGAAACGGTGATG
>NZ_JAVKDF010000056.1:0-241078 GCF_040222385.1 Imperialibacter sp. | reverse complement strand
TTTAGTCAGTTCAAAGGTTCAAAAGAAATGGTCCAGACCGGTATCATGGACCAAGGTGATAAGTATACTAACTATGACATATCCCGAAAGACTTGAACCCAACTTTTAAAAAATGACACACTTAACTGAACATAACCACCGGTGTCTGACGGCTCTTGCCTGGTGGCTAGTTGCCGTGCCGACACCTACAAGCCCCGTCCTTAAAAACCATCAAATATCTCCCAGCTGAGGCCGGACCACAATATCTTCCACCACCGACCTTGGCGAAAGGCTATAGGCTGCCCACACCATAGTGGCTACATCTTCTAGGGGAATAAAACGCTCTTCGGGTATGTCGGCCTTCTCCCAGCTAGCCGTGAAAGTCGCTCCGGGCAGCACCGAACTCACCCTGATACCAAATGGCTTCATTTCCTCTCTCAGCACTTTGCTCATGCCGTACATGGCAAACTTGCTGATGGCATAGCTGCCCCCATTGGCATAAGCAACAATGCTGGCAATGGAACAAATATTGAAGATGTGACCTTTGCCAACCTTTTTCATTCCGGGAATAATCCCTCTCGAAAGGTGATAAGCACTGTACAGGTTGGTGTCAATCATTGTTTCCAATGCGCCCTCCACTTCAGAATGCACCTGCCCGGGGATAAATACACCCGTGTTGTTGACGAGCACGTCTACTGGCCTGCCGGTTTCTTTTACAAATTGCAGAAATGCATCAACCTCAATTCTTTTGCTCAGATCAGCTTTAAAGGTGTGCACTTTGGCGTTGGGCGCCATCTCGCCTACCGCCGTTTTCAAAGACGCAAGCTGGTCTTCTGACCTTGCACAGGTGACTACATCAAACCCATGCTGAACAAACGCCTCAACAACACCCCTGCCTATGCCTTTCGTGCCCCCGGTGACAACAATTAATTTATTCATTTTACTATCGTTTAATCTGATCTTCAACCAACTAAGTCCCAGAATCTGTTTAAAATTGTGGAATTGCGCTACCCCAGGGGTAACCAATATCCCCGAAAGTTAGTTTAATCTTCTTTTTTCCTGTCCGAAACTTTCTTTAACGGTGGGGATGTTTTTTCTTGGAACAAATTTGAGCAAATGGAAAGCATAGGCAAGTTCATGATCTTTTTCGGGCAGCAGTTTACCCGCATGGAGTCGTTTAAGACTTACGCCACGAGAGTTGTGGATGAGGCCATTCTGATTGGTTACAACTCTCTTCCCCTTTTTGCTATCATTGCCACGTTCATGGGCGCCGTTACCACGCTGCAAACCGCCTACAACCTGGTGAGTCCGCTGGTTCCTCTTTATATTGTATCGATGGTAGTTCGTGACATGACCCTGCTCGAACTTGCGCCTACCATCATGGCCATTGTGTTTGCGGGTAAAGTTGGCTCCAATATCGCCGGCGAACTAGGCACCATGAGGATCACGGAACAAATTGACGCCCTTGAGGTGATGGGGATTAACGCCACCTCCTACCTGGTGTTGCCCAAAATCATTGCGTCTATCCTCACCTACCCCATGCTTGTGGTTTTTTCAGGCTTTCTGACTATACTGGGTGGCTACCTGATTTCGATCGCTACCGGAGTACTTACCGGCACAGAATACATTTACGGTATTCGTTACGAATTTGTCCAGTTCAATGTCTCTTTTGCGCTGATCAAGGCAGTAGCCTTCGGTTTTTTAGTAGCTGCCATCTCTGCTTACAAAGGCTATTACACAGTGGGTGGAGCACTGGAAGTTGGCAAATCGAGTACCAGTGCAGTGAACAATAGCTGTATTGCCATTCTGGTTGCCGACTATGTACTTGCTCAACTTCTTATCTGATTTTATATGATTGAGATAGAAAACATCAAGAAATCGTTCGACGGAAAGGCCGTATTGCATGGTATTTCCGGCAGATTCGAAAAGGGCAAAACCAACCTGATCATTGGTGCCAGTGGCACAGGAAAAAGTGTGCTCCTCAAGTGCATTGTGGGCCTGGTAAAACCCGATGAGGGAACGGTGACCTACGACGGACGGGATTTCACACATGGCGACAAGAGCCTCAGAACAGATATCAGACGTGAAATAGGCATGTTGTTTCAGGGCGGAGCGCTCTTCGATTCCATGAATGTGGAGGCCAATGTGATGTTTCCGCTCAATGTACTTACCAAGATGCCTCAGGCGGAAAAGCTCGACAGGGTCAACTTTTGTCTCGAAAGAGTGGGGCTGGCTGGCGTGAATAAAAAAATGCCATCGGAAGTCAGCGGAGGAATGAAAAAGCGGGTGGGTATTGCCAGGGCCATTGTCAACAACTCCAAGTACCTGTTTTGCGATGAGCCCAATTCCGGGCTGGATCCACAAACGTCGATAACAATAGACAACCTGATTCAGGAGATCACCTATGAATTCGACATTACCACGGTGGTCGTTACCCACGACATGAACTCAGTAATGGAGATTGGCGACTATATCCTGTTCATGCATCAGGGACAAAAAAAATGGGAAGGCAGCACCGACACCATTGCACAGGCAGATGTACCGGAATTGAAAGACTTTATATTCGCCAACAAATTGATGCGGACAATGATTAAAGAAGTGAAGTAGGCCGATGGCCTTCGACTCATTTGGTTTATAGCAAGAAATAAAAAACAGATTTGAATTATCAACCAGAGTTGGTCAACGATGCATGGCCAAACAATCGTTTTTCTCACAATGAACAGTAAAGTTTCCTTTTTTCGTTTTGTTGCCACTGTGGAAGGCATTTCATTCCTCGTATTGTTGTTGATCGCTATGCCATTGAAGTACTGGATGGATCAGCCACTGGCTGTCAGGTATGTGGGTATGGCTCACGGCGTCCTCTTTCTCTTATACATTCCAGCCCTATTATTAGCCGCTCCTGTGTTAAAATGGGACTTTTTGATGACACTCAGAGCGTTTCTGGCTTCGCTGTTGCCAGGAGGTACTTTTATGCTCGACAGACAAATTGTAAAAGACTGGAAAGAGATCAGTTCATCAGCAAACAATAGCTAACTACCCGCATTTGAGAGTCCTGAAGTAGTACCTTGATAGAAAATTGGCTTTCTTTAATGCCATTACCGGATCATTCAATCTATGAAAACCCTTCTCTTTTCTTCGCTGGTTCTAGTCACCCACTGTCTCTTCGCCCAATCACCGCAGGCGTTTGAAATCTACAATTCAAAAGGCAAGCAGGTTGCTTACGAAAAAATGCTAAAGGACGTTTCCCGGGCCGACGTGGTCTTCTTCGGCGAGCTGCACGACAATTCTATCAACCACTGGCTGGAGCTGCAGGTGACAAAAGGCCTCTATGCTGAGCATGGCAAAGACCTGGTAGTCGCCATGGAGATGTTCGAGGCCGATGATCAGCTGGTGGTGGACGAATTCATGAGCGGCCTTATCGAAGAGAGGCATTTGCTCAAGGAAGCTAAAATGTGGGACAACTATAAAACGGACTACAAGCCAATCGTGGAATTTGCCAAAGAGCACCAACTGAAGTTGGTGGCGTCAAATATCCCCCGAAGGTATGCCAACCTAGTATATAGAAAAGGGCCTGATGCGCTCAATAACTTGCCCGACGAAGCAAAAAAATACATGGCCCCTCTTCCCCTGGAAATTGACCTGAGCCTGCCCGGCTATCAGGAAATGATAAAGTCGATGGGTGGGCACGGTGCACCAGGAAGTGCCGAAAACCTGGCCAGCTCTCAAGCGAGTAAAGATGCAACAATGGGCTGGTTCATCAGCAAGGAAAGCAAGAGCAAGGTCATTCACTTCAATGGCTCCTACCACTCCAAAAATGGGGAAGGCATCATTTGGTACCTGAACAAATACAATAAGAAAGCGAGCGTGGCCACAATACATTGTGTGGAGCAGGAAAACATCGGAGAGCTGGCCGAGGGAAATGTTGGTGCTGCGGATTTTATCATCGTGATCCCTTCTGATATGACAAAAACATACTAAAGGCAACCGTTGCAATCGATCAGGTGGCATTTGGATAAGCAGATTCCAGATTATTTTTTTACTTTCATACAATTTTAAGCTCCAACAGGCTTCTTTTTTTTCGACCAGCACAATGAATTTACTTAAGAAAGCACTCGGGAAGCTGCTGCCTGCCAGAGATGCCTCCAGGCCTATAGAAGAAAGGCTTTTTGAGATCACACTCTGCCTGACTATCCTCACGCTACTGTTGTGGTCGTTGGTAGGCATACTGTCGCAATTCAATTCAACTGTCCTCGGCATCTATCTGTTCGCACTGTGTTTTTACTCTGCGGTCTATTTGGCTGTTAAAAAAGGCATATCCTTTCGTCTTACTACCTCTGTTTATTACATCTCTGCATTGCTCATCATCTCCTTTGGCTGGCTCCCCTCCGGCGGCATCCGTGGTGCTGTGATGCACATGTGTGTGCTCATCTACATCTCAGGGCTTTTGGTTTTACCTATACGCCGTTATATCATCTTTATCATATCCACGATTTGCGTGGTGATCATTTTCGTCACCATCGAGTACTACCACAGAGACCTGGCCGTGCCCTACACTGATTATGTGAGCGAATGGAGAGATCTTTCGATAGCGGGGGTGGTCATGCTGGTGGTGATGGGCTTTGCTTTCTATATTTTCAAAAAAGAGTATTTGCAGGACAGAGAGCATCTGCAACGAATGAACCTCGAGTTGGGTACTGCCAAAGAAAGGGCCGAATCGGCCGATAAGGCTAAGAGTCAGTTTCTGGCTACCATCAGTCACGAAATGCGAACACCGCTCAATGGAATCGTCGGACTTGCGGAACTAATCGAGAAAACCAATCTTGACAAAGAACAGAGCGAGCTTGTAAAAAACCTGGCAACCAGCAGCCACATACTTTCAGGCTTGATTACTGATGTGCTTGACATCACCATGATTGAAAACAACCGGGTGACGTTACAAGAAGATGCTTTTGAGCTGAAGGATGTAACGAAGGATATCAGCCAGCTATTTCATGGATTTGAGTCGGTGAAAACCAGTAAGGTTTCCATTGAGTTGGTACACGCCAGCAAATCCGACATTCACCTGATGGGTGACCTTAAGAGGATCAGGCAAATCCTTATTAACCTGACAACGAATGCGGTCAAATTCACACCGGCAGGAAAAGTGACCATGTCTACCACCGTTGTGAGAAAAGAAGATAAGATTGCCACAGTGCTTTTCAAAGTTGACGACACCGGCATTGGCATTCCAAAAAGTCAGCACCCAAAAGTGTTTTCCAGGTTCTTTAAGAATGAAACTGACCTGGCGGTGGTAGGCACCGGATTGGGCCTTTCCATTGCCAAAAGCCTGACCGACTTGATGCACGGGAAGATTTGGTTCTATTCTACCGAGGGGAAAGGCAGCTCGTTTTATGTGGAACTTCCACTGACTCTCGCTACCCGGAGCGAGCATGCGCTGGCTGAGAAATACACCCAACCGATAAATTTCAGCGAACTATCCGTTCTCGTTGCCGAGGACGTATATATCAACAGGCTTGTAATGCTTAAAATACTCAAGAATCTTGGTGTTACTAA
The DNA here is from genome assembly GCF_040222385.1 of Imperialibacter sp. Classification (GTDB taxonomy): domain Bacteria; phylum Bacteroidota; class Bacteroidia; order Cytophagales; family Cyclobacteriaceae; genus Imperialibacter. The sequence goes on along the minus strand of NZ_JAVKDF010000056.1, from coordinate 235,546 downwards.
TATAGAAGTGGCTGAAGATGGGGAGCAGGCTGTGGCCCTGGCTTCTTCCCGGGATTTCGACTTTGTATTGATGGACGTTTTAATGCCCAGAATGGACGGCATTGAAGCAACAAAGGAAATTCGCAGACTTTTTCTTGAGAGAGGACAACGTCTTCCAATCATCGTTGCCGTTACTGCCAATGCTACTACGGAAGATGAGAGCAAGTGCCGAGAGGCCGGAATGGTTGATTTTATCACCAAACCATTTACTACCGACATCCTCAGGGCGGTTTTCACCCGCCTTTGGACTTCAGTCTAGTTGTCGTCACTAGCATCATCATGTATGCACAAATTATTGTCCATAGCCACTCGACACATCAGCTTGGCTTGCTTTGCAAAAAATGCTTAACTTTCTACCAAGCTATAGCAGTCGACCTTTGACTTTGCCGACCTTATAAAAAACTCACCGTCTTTTATATAATTTTTTCTTGAAATAATTAAATTATTTCCAGAGCCGTGCTTTTTTGTATATATTTAAGTGATCAGCCTAGCTATGGGAAATACCGTTGCCATTTACAATTTTAAAGGAGGGGTGGGTAAAACCACAACCGCCCTCAATCTTGGCTACGCCTGGTCCCGACAGTTTAAAGTGCTTTTGATCGATTGCGACCCCCAGTGCAACCTGAGCAACTCCCTGGGTGCCGACAATTCTACCAAGTCCATTTACCGGTATATCAAAGACCTGCTGCACGACAACCTCCCTGAGAACATTGAAGCGCAGGAAGTGACGCCGTATATGCACCTGCTGCCAGGCGACTATCTGATGACCGAAATGGAATCCAACAGCAGGTTTATTTCGTTTGGCCCCAATATCGTCCAGAAGCTGGGATATGTGCTGCGTAAGGACTACGACATCGTGATCATGGACATGCCTACCCACTTTGGCGGACTTGTAAAGTCGATGCTTACTGACGTCGACAGTATCCTGATTCCGGCCCTTGCCGATTCGTTCTCCATTGATGGCATTAAGAAGTTACTGACTTTTCTTTACACCGTTGAAAGAAAAAGGCCGCTGAACATATTGGGCATCTATTTCAACATGTACAAACAGTCGCTCATCCACCACCGGGAAAAGTATGCTGAGGCAATGACGGAATTTGAAGACTTGATGCTGGAGAGCACTGTTTCAAACTCCATCAAGGTAAGCGAGGCCATAGATATCGGCAAATCCATGAACAGGGTCAATCCTGAAAACAAGTCGGCCATCGACTTTCTCAAGCTCAGCGATGAGCTGATGGCCAAGTTCAACAACACCTTTTTGTCTTCGAAATTCATCTCAGAAGAGTTTCTGGAGAATATCAAGACGAGGTAAGCCGCTGAAAAAGGATTCAACCGCTGAGAAAACCGAAAACACAGCGCCAGGGAGAAATATCGCCCGGCTTTCGGTAAACGCAAACTCCTCACAGTAGTCCCGTAGGGACGACACATAGGTAAACTCCACCAACACGTAAAACAAGCACTGCCAGTGCCGTCAGGTACGGCACATGGCGCACCCACGTGCCCACGAAAAAAACTTCCTACAACAACCTGGGCTAATACAAACCACTCCCCACCTTTCTTCCCCTTCAAAGGTTGAAGCCGCTTCAATAGCCTCATTGCTCCTCATCAAAAAGCCAAAGCATCGTTCTCCTCAAATTACTATATTCATTCAAAACATACCTTAACTACAATAATTACCATGGAAAACGAGAACAATAAAACCAATATTGGGCGGCGGGAAGTCATTAAAGGGCTCGGCCTTGGAGCCACTGGCACGTTTCTGGGGGCTGCCAATCCGGCCGTGGCTGGCGTATACGAAGCTGCCACCAAAGCCCTCCCTCCTCTTACCATCACCAACGTCAAAGCAATTTCCACATGTCCACACGGCATAGAGCTGATTGTGGTGAAAGTGGAAACCAGCGAGCCGGGACTTTACGGGCTCGGCTGTGCCACCTTCCGCCAGCGGGCCAGACCTGTTATCTCAGCCATCAACGACTACCTCAACGACTTCTGCAAAGGCAAAAGCGTCGACAACATAGAAGACATGTGGCAAACCGCCTACGTAAGCTCCTACTGGCGCAACGGCCCCGTGCTCAACAATGCACTTAGCGGCCTCGACCAGGCCCTGTGGGACATCAAAGGCAAGCGGGCCAATATGCCGGTTTACCAGCTGCTGGGTGGCAAATGCCGGTTTGCCATCCCCTGCTACTCTCATGCGTCGGGCAACTCACCGGAAGCCGTAGCCGACGATGCCAAACGCATCATGGATGAAGGTTACAAATATGTTCGTATTCAAATGGGCGGCTATGGTGCCGCTGGCGTGGCGGCAGTGCCCGATTTTAAAGCCAAAGGTTTTGGCATGCCCGACGACAACTACATGGATCCTTACTTCTACATGAAGAGTGTGCCCGAGATCTTCGCCAAAACCCGGGAGGTGTGCGGTGAAAGAGTAGAGCTGCTGCACGATATCCATGAGCGCCTACAGCCCAACGATGCCATCAACATGATCCGCAAGCTGGAAGAGTACAGGCCTTTCTTTATAGAAGACCCCTTCTCTCCTGAGAACATTGGCTATTTCCGCCAGCTGCGACAGCAAAGCAGCGTGCCGCTGGCCATGGGTGAGCTTTACAACAACCCCCACGAATGGGTAGGCCCAATGAGTGAAAGGCTGTTTGACTTTATCCGTATTCATATTTCACAGATAGGTGGCATTACGCCCGCTATGAAGGTGGCCAGGCTGGGTGAAGCCTTCAATGTAAAAACAGCGTGGCATGGGCCTGGAGATGTGTCGCCGGTAGGCCATGCTGCCAACGCCCACATCGACTTTGCCGTGTGGAACTTCGGTATCCAGGAAAGCGTCAACTTCTCCGATACACTGCGAGAAATCTTCCCTGGTAGCCCCTTCATGAAAGACGGTTATATGTACGTGAACGAAGCACCGGGTTTGGGTGTGGACATCAACGAAAAGTTGGCGGCCAAGTACCCAATTCCAGAGAAACAGCTCAACGGCTGGACACAGCTTCGGATGCATGATGGAACGCCGGTGCGGCCTTAGCAACTGGTTTATCAACTCTCCGAGGGGCTTTAAACCCCCGGAGGGTTTGACTACCATCCTACTTTAAATTCGTCACCTCGAAGGAGGTACGACTGAGAGGTCTCATCACCTGAATCAGCAGCTAGAAGGCGCCACACTGCGGAATCGGGAGGCTTCGTTCCAGCATCGGGTTCCGGCGTCGGCTCGGCTTTGAGTTGACGGATCAGGTCGTGATTAAGCATCAAAAGACCATCTACTCCTTCCTAATCACCAGCGGAAAATCCTGCCCTCTGGAAAAGGTATAGGGATACTGCGGTGTGCCTTTCAGCTTTTGGGTGAGCTCGGGCACCTGGTCGTCGAGGAAGGACTTGAGTTCGTAGATGGTGACCTTACCATCCTTGGGTGCGCCGTCAGCTGCCCCCTGCAAGCCGGTAATGAGCAGGTAGGTAAACAGCCCATGACCCAGCTCGGCAAACTCAGTGGCAAATTGCTCGCTGCCCGCCGAAGCCATCACATGAATACCCGCACTTCGGGAAAGCTGTGCAATGGCTTTTTCTTCTGCTGCCCCACGAGTGGCCAGCAGCTCTATCGAAGCGCCGGACTGGCAGGCATCCATCACAATGAGCTGCTTCAGAGCATGAATGCTTTTCAGGTGTTCCTGCAACTCACTGGCCTCGATGGCATTCTTTTTCAAGGCAGCTGCATCGTAGAGCCGCAAACTTTCTGTGGGGATAAAGTAAAAGCTATTGTCGACCATGCTGCCGTGGCCGGCATAATAGAAAATGAACACATCTTCTGGGTGTACTACAGCACTGAGTTCATCCAGCTTTTTGATGATGTTCTCCTTTGATGCCTGGTCATCGAACAGTGTATGCAGCTTGATGTCTTTGAAGAGTGATGTGCCGTTGTCGTCAATCATGCTGCTGAACGACTCAGCATCTGGTCGGGCATAGTTCAGCGTCATTTTGGGGTTTTGGTACTTGTTGATGCCTACTGCCAGGATGTGGCAGGTAGCACTTTTGGAAGAATGATCGGCCACTACCTCCACGTTGCTCACCGCCGACTCAATATTGTCATTATTGGCCGCCCTGGCTTCGAATGTGTTGGCGCCCCCTATCAGGTCAGCTGTGTAGTGGTAAGTGGTGGTCTTGCCTTTGCCGGAAGGGTAGCTAAGGCCTTGCGTGTTCAACGCCATGCGTTTGCCATTGTGAAAGAGCCTTAGTTCACTCACACCACCGCCATTGTCAATCATTTTGACGTAGACTTCTGCTCTGGTGGCGTCGTCCGCCGGCAGCGTTGCAATCTTCACCGTCGGAGGCGGAGACTTCAGCAGCTTGGTCTGGATATCCTTTAAGTTGGTCGACCCTCCCCTGTTGGAAAAGATCTGCGGCAGGAGGTCAGGACGATAAAACTCCTCAAAGAACTGATCGACCGAATAGGTAGTGGTTTTATCAACAAAGTGGATATACTTCCTGGCCTCGTCGGTGCCGTTGAAATAGCCTTCGGGATTTTTGACCATCCACTCGTCCTTACCAAAGTGGATGTGCTCGAAAAACTCTTTACCGGTAGCCAGGTCCCAAAACTTAGTGGTGCCATCCAGGGCGTGGCTGATCAGCATTTTATTGTTCTGCCCCAGCAGCAGCGAGGTGACTTCCGCCGTGTGGCCTTCAAAAGTCTTGACCTGGGAGGAGCTGTTGTAGTCCCACACCCTGATGATTCTGTCGGCACCAGCCGTGTAAATTTGGTTTCCGTCAGGGCTAAAGATGGCTTTGTGTACCGGGCCCACATGGCCCATCAGCTTCTTCGTCATCAGGCCGGTGGCAATGTCCCAAATGCGGACGGAGCCATCCCAGCTGGTGGTCAGCAGCTCTTTCTGGTTGGGGCTCAGGGTCAGTGAGGAAACAATATCTGTGTGCCCAACGAACGTGCGGACGGGCAGATGGGTGTCGAGCTCAATCATTGTCAGGGAGTTGTCGAGCCTGGCCACAAACACATACAAGTCGGTGGGATGAAACAGCAGGTTGTAAACTGACTGCGACTGGAAGTCGTAGTAGTTCACTCGCTCGCCGGTGGCTATGTCGTATATTTTGATAGTGGCGTCCCAGCTGGCGGAGATGAGGCGTTTTTTGTCATTGCTGAATTTCACATCGAAGATGGGCTCCCTGTGGGCTTTGATGGTGCGGAGGGTATCGCCTGTGGCTACGTTCCAAAGGATGATTCGGCCATCGCCTCCACCGGTAACCAAGGTTTGGCCGTCGTCCGTCAGGTCATAGCAGAGGGCTGCCTTCTCATGGCCTTTGTATTCCATCACCGTTTTGCCTGAGGCAATGTTCCACCTTTTCACCTTGGTGCCAAACTTGCCTTTGATCAACTCCGTGCCGTCTTTCGAAAGCATCAGCTCATTTTTGAACCTGATGTATTTGGCAATGTACGAGTCCCAGTATGAGTTAGGGTCGTAATTGATGCCCCCTTTGTCCCGCTGGTTGAGCAACCCCGTGAGGGCAGTTTCGACCTGCTCGGTAGCAGTATTCAGTTGGTAGGCTGTGTTGTTATCGCACGCCAATAGCAGACTGCCGTTGGCGGCCAGTGTGGCCTCATTGATTTCCGTCTCTGTTTCCGGCGTTATTTCCTTCACGAGCTTCCCCGACTGATTCTCCCAAATGATGATATTTGATTTGGTAGCCACCCAAATTTCATTGCCATTCTTACTAAAGCCAACGCCAGAGAGTTCCTCCACCTCCTCACCATAGGTTTGCAGCAGGTCGCCGTTAGAAAGCTTGTATTTTCTTAGGGTCGTCTTGTTGGAGGCTACCAGCAGGGTTTTGCTGTCGGCGCTAAAAGCTACCCAGGTAGCACAGCCCCCGCACCATCCTTCTGCCTGTTCGAAAGTGTATGCCTTCTCCCAGGTAGCTGTGCTGTAGACGTTGGCCGTTCGGTTATCCTCTCCTATCGCCAGCCACTTGCCATCTTTTGAAAAAGCCACATTGATGCCGTAGCCAAGCCCCTGGTCGGCATTGACTTTGAAGGACTGAACTACTTCTTTGGTCTCAAAATCCCACAGGTGTGCTTCGTTGGGATAGCCCCCTGTGAAGAAAAACTTGGCATCAGCGCTAAAGGCGACAGCAGTAAGAAACTTGTCTGCGACCGGCGTGGTGAAAATACTTTTTCCTGTGGCCACCTCCCAAATCCGGGCTGTTTTGTCACCGCTGCTGGTGATCATATACTTGCCGTCAGCAGAAAAATCGATGCAATTGACGCTGCCGGTGTGACCCAGGAAGCTTCGGACTTCCCTGCCAGTGGACACCTCCCAAAGCTTAGCCGTTTTGTCCCGGCTGCCCGTAGCTACTAAACTGCTGTCAGGGCTTTGTGCCACGCTCAGCACGGCCAGCTCATGACCTTGTTGGATGACGGTTTCGAGGGTTTGGGCAGCCAAAGCAAAGGACAAGAAGAATAAGGGCAAAGAGGCTAAAAAGTGCTTCATCGGGTACGGTGGTCAACTAGATTCGGCAAGTTAATAAAGTTGGGGAGTTGGATTGGCAACGAATGACTGGAAGTTATGGCACATCACCAGTCCCGTCAGGGACGGCATGGCGGTAATGCCAATAAGCCGAGAAGTAGAATCGTGCGAGTGCCGTAGGTACGGTATATATGAAACCACCCGGGGCGTGGCCGGATATGAAGGACGGCTTGGAGAGGATTGCGATGACAGTCACTGTTATGGTGCGAAGGGCTGGCACCCTTCGCATGGGTATTAACGCCCTTTCAAGGCTTGCCGTGGCCAACCGTTGCCGTGCCACCAGTCCCGTTAGGGACGACATGGTGGTAAGGCCAAAAAAGAGGAGTAAAATAGAACGAGTGCTGTAGGTACGGCATACAGAATAATGGCAAGTGTTAAATCCGAGTGGCAGATCAAAGGATCGCCTTCGATTGAGCGATAGCGGAAACGGGGGTGTATGAAAATGGCGATTGCATCCCAGTCTTCGATGAGGTTAACCGGAGTCGGACCGGAAAAGGTAGCTTAAAGAAAATAATCCGCAAGCCTGACCAGATACACTATCGTTAGACTTGCGGAGGAGGGAAAGCCTACCAAAGGGTCCAATATTTATAGATCGGGTCATCAACCTCTGGTTCGGAGTCGAAATTCGCATAAGCTCCCTTGGGCTTTACTAGAAAAACTGAATCCATAGCCACTTTGGTAAACCTACCCAAACTATCTATAGAGTAATCTTCAACCACCACCTTTGTCCGCAATGTTTTCTCTTCTTCTCTGTTTGGATTCTTTACATCACAGTAAGTGAAGACATTGATACGGTTCTCATTGATCAGACTGAAGGAAAACCTAACAAGTGAGGCACCTGTTCCTACACGTACTTCCTCATTTATCATGAGTTCCGCTATTCTGGTTCCCTTTTTATCAAATGACCTTATGTAATACCTTTCATTGTCTGAATCAAACTTGGAAAACAATACCATATCAAAATTTCGAGCAGAAATACTAGCTATTGCAGCGTGTTTATAGCTCTCTTTTACAATTCCGACTTCTTCACCTTTGTCCATATCATATAGTCCATATTCATACTGGAACTTTGACGAATCACCATCGCATAAGTAAGAAAAACTATGGGCATCAGGAATAGTTTCATACTGCTTAAGCAAGTCGGAATTGTCTTTTGAGTTGAGAGCTCTGGTCAATAAACTGCCATTCTCATCCATTTTTGCTTTCGGAAAAAGACCTAAGAACTCAGTGAAATTATCCTGAAAAAAAAACAATAGTATAAAAAGATAGTATGCTTTCATTAGCTACAAGTTTTCTCTGACTTCTGTTACAGTATAAGTCTTTCCATCAAATTCACCTCTAAGCATTCGTTGGTTTTTCTCGATAAATAATTTATTGTTCGAACTCGTGGCTTTCTCATCATCAGGTTCTCCAACATCATAGAATCTAAAATAATGCTTCCGAGCAGACTTATCATAGCCTTTACCCACAATTACAATAAAGTGGTATGTCGCCGGGTTGCTCCCGTTATACGGTTTCTTGTTCTTATTGTAATGCACCCCGACAAGCACTGGCTTGCCTCCCTGCTTATTAGGTTTAATAGCCAAATTGAGATATTCCACTTGGGCCTCAAAATTAGCTGTGGGGCGCAGTGAAACATAGTCTGTCTCTGGAGAAACAAACTCAGCTATATTTGTCCTGCGGGAAACGTCCGTGGTAACACCAAACTGCTGTACGATGGTAAGCGAAGCCTGCATGCAGCATGCATTCCCCATGCTAGTGTTGTAGCATGACCTTTCTTTGAAGTAGCTATCTGATTGATTACGCCATGAAATACCTTCAATCAATATTTCTCTCTCTATCAAAAGATAGGACTCTAAAAGTTGTTCTTGATCCACTAGGAAATAAATTTTCATATTATGAGCCGAGCTATTTCCTTTGCTGTTTTCAAATTCAAAAACTTGATATGTGCCTGATTTACCTAATCTATTATCGCCACCTCCTGCAATAAAATATGGCTGTTTTGCAGGATTTATCTCATTTTTCCTATTCGATAACAGCGGAAAGCCAATCATCAACTTCAATTTTTCTCCGTTATGGTCAATTTCAAAAACAGGGCTTATGCCTCCTTGTGATCCATATTGAGTGATTTCTAAATTGCTAACAGAATTTAGGTTAGCCGTCCGGATCGCTTTCATAAGGTCAATATAGGGCGTTCCCGTGTCCTTGTTACTCAATTTCAATACCAAATTTTCAAAATTCGGACTTTGCAAGGTCGGTAATGTGATGGACGTGGTTCCTCCAGACGTACTGAAAATTCGATATTGAGTGAAGCTGCCAGAAAAGCCGAATATGGAGGTGAGTTCATTTTTAGTATAGTTATAAAAGCTACTCTCATCCTGATCAAGGTTACCAGTTCTAGATAAGTATAAGTCGTATGTCCCCTTCTCGCCAAAATCCACATTCCTTGCATATACCTGAACCCCAGAAAGAAAACCGTTTAAATCAAGTGTCTCATCTCCTTTGTCGTTGCTATTAATAATTCTATTGATGAAAATTTGAACTAACTGATAGTCATATTTACCCGGAAGGTAGTCCTTAAGTAAAACTTTGCTAGATAGGCCGGTCTCTACTTGAGTATTATATGTATACAGTTGCAACTCAGGCTCATCGCTAAAATTCCAATTGGGTTTGTAGAATTGGAAAATTGTGCTGTTCTCAAAATTAGTCCCAAAAACTTCCCTTTGCGTCGGCGCATCCTGTAGATCATAAAGTAGGGATATCCCAATTTCATCCTCCGTCGTCTTTCTTTTATCTATAAGTCCAAGCTGCAAAGGAGATACTCCCTGTACATTATATAGCACTGAAGAAACCTCGCTATAGTCCTCATTATGAAAAATAAAGCTAGTTAATCCCTGCTGTTTGGCTAACCGATACTCCTCAATTAGGTTTTCGATCTTAGCCATTCCTGTATTTGCATTCTGAGCACTTCCTAAGCCTTGAATTTCATCATTGAGGTAAGCATAGATTTTGCAAGAAACTAAAAACCAGTCCTCTTCTGTAAGAGTTGACCGATAGCTTGCAGGATTCGCTGATTCATTATAGGCAACAACATAACGAGACAACTCCGAAACGTCTTCGCTATTCAATTTCTCTAATATTTCGTCGAGATGGGTTAGGTAATAATAAACTAATTCTATAACTAGATCAGTTGTGCCATTACCATTAAAGATACATTCTGGTACAGGGCTGCCGTTACCACTATTGTATCCATCATAAATTTCTATGAGGAACTGAAGTATTTCAGTAATCAACTCCTTCTCTTGTCCAAATTCCCCATTATTTACTATTCCAGCATCCACCCTCTCCAGCGCCGCTATCAGCGCACTTACCACCGTTTCTTTGGCCTCGTTGGGCGTGGCGAAGGTGGTGTTGCCCAACTGCTGCTGACTGGTGGAGGCAGCAATGGAATCTACCTCGGCCTGACTGATACTGAGGAGCTCGTATACGGTTGATGTTTTGCCAGTGAGCTCCAGGGTGGTGGTGTAGCCTGTTGGAGGGCCGTCGGTAGCCACAGGCGTAAAGATGATTTTGGCGGCCAGCAGGTTATCGTTATCGGCCTTGTTGATTTTGTTGAGGCGCTGCTGGCGGAAGATCCTGGGCCAGAACTCATCGCTCTCGATGTAGCCGATGGTGAGCACCTGGATATTGTTGCGCTGCATGAAGCCATCGGTAAAAGCGGTGAGGCGCTCGTCTTTGGCGATGCGACCCAGGGCCAGGGAATGCGTGAGCCGGGGCAGGTCAAACAGGCCCTTTATGATGTTGCGGGCTTCAGCCTCCGATATGGTGATATTGTCGAGGGTGTCGCCTTCTTGTGGCGAAACGGAAGACTGCCGGGCATAGCTTTGAGGCACGATTGCCAGCAGAAGCATCCATAAAATCAGGCAGAATACGGGACTATTTACCTTCGATATCATGCCAGCGGAGATGGAATTAATAGATAGTATTCCGCTATTTTAAAAAATGATTTATATAAAACCCCTTGTAAAACTAACTCCATACGGCTAAAAACAGGCAATAGGCTGAAATACTCTAATGAGATATTAAAATACGTACTTATTTTTTATTTGCAAATAGGGGTTGGTTTTTGAGGAAGAAGGTAGTGCAAAGAACGGCAGGTGGAGTTTTGGGTGATTGTGCTTCGGTGCGAAGGGTGGAGGTTCTTCGCATGGAGGCTGAGTAATAATACTCACAAACCTGCCCGGCCGAGATCTTTGCGAGATGGGCTTCACACCAACAATCACTTTATATAGGAGATTCCTGATCTCCGCTGGCGCTGCGTCAGGAATGACGATGTGGAGAGGGGCTGCGAACGGAATGCCAGGACGTATGTGAAGTGTATTAGCACCACCAGTCCCGTTAGGGACGGCATGGCGGTAACGCCGAAAGCCAAGAAGTAAAGCAGAGCGAGTGCCGTAGGTACGGCATATAAAGTAATCAGGGGTTTGATGATAAGTGCGGGTAGTTTGACTACAGCCGCCAACTGTCTATCACCAGAGAAGACACTTTATCAAGCCTCGGCTGTGGGTCATGGGGATTTCGCCCTCCACGATCCCTTCACTTCGATCCGGCCGATTAAAGAGGTTATTCCGTGCAGGAGTGTATAGAGTAACCTCTTTAATGCTTCACGTTGGGATTAAAGAGGTTACACTATGCAGGAGAGCAGAGAGTAACCTCTTTATTGGGCACAAAAAAAATCCCGCAGCTGCCTGCGGGATTCTAGGTTAGGAACTGAGTCCGGGGTTGATGTATCATGCATCCTCCTGGTTAGCTCCCCAATCAGCACCGGTGCCATTAAAATCCAGCGGCGCCCTGCTGTACTTGATCGTTTTCAGCTCGTCACGCATCTCATCGCTGGGCGTAAACAACACTTTGCTTTTAACGATACTGTAGTTGCCCACCTCTTCAGGTGTTTCGTAGCCTTTGCTACTGATGTTTACCGAGAATCGGCCCAGCTGCCCCAGGTTCACCGTGCGACCATTGCGCAGGAACTTGGGAATCAATTCAAGGAAGTTCTCGATTACTGCCATGGCATCTGCCGTGGTTACGGTGCTCCGGGAGGAGATCTCTTTTACAAGCTCTCTCAACGTTGCTTCACGCTCTCTGTAGATTCCAGCGTAGAACTTGATCTGCCCGCCGCCAACCACTCCGGGTTCGGCTCTGCGGATGATTTTATACATTACAGACATAACTTTAAAATTTAGAAGATTTAACAATTTATTTAAGGTGTTTCACCGGGCAAGCCCATGCCCTCCGAAGAGTTTTCTGCTTATTGTCAGGCGCATGCTCATCGCATTGTCAGGAGGGTGGGTTCGAAAACCTGGTCTCCGAAGGCACCCCGATACGTGGGCGCCCAACGAGCAGACTGCATGATCTTTACTAAGTGAAACGGTAACGAAAGTTGGAGTCCCGGCCGGGGTGTTGCCAACTGACAATTGGGAGCGAAACGTGATTCGTTTGAGGCCTCAGCGGAAGTGATTTTTACTCCTTGCTTGTTGTTAATATCAAAACCAATATTGATGCCAAAAACTGAAAAAGAGGTCCAATTTTTTAAAAATAATTCTATTATTTTTTTGAGAAAGAGAAAATAAGTTGTTCACTCTTTTTTTCTCGCCAAAAGCCCAATCAAAACGCTCTCAATTCGTTTGATGATTTGCTTCATTATAGGCTATTTATTCAATATCAATCGATTGAAACTGTGTAAGCGAATGAAAGTTTTATTGAAAGAAATGAGGCATAGACCTATGGCATTTGAAAATCCGGATACTACTTTACTGGATAGCACTATTTGAAGTCTACTTTAGCTGATAGACATTCAGCAATATGCTGTTCTTTTTGTGTTGTTTTACTAATGGAACTGCCTCCAATCGTCGCTCTTTTTCGGGTTGCGCAAGGCCCATCCCTTGGGTTGCGCAACCTCTACCCTCTGGGTTGGGCAACCCCGACCCCCTGTATTGGGCAACTTCTACCCCCGGTATTGCGCAACCTGACCCCCTGGTATTGCGCAACCCCGAAGCCGCCATTGGGCAACACCGGCGCCGGTGTTGGGCAACTGCCCTGTCGATCTTGCCCAATGCACCCACCTGGTGTTGCGCTGTAGAGATAGTCGAGGTTGCCCTGCACCTGTAGTGGGGGTTGGGCGATACCCGATTAAGCAGCTCATGAGCATCTTATGGCGAATGGTAGTGACGCAACAGTAAAGATGTACCAGCAGCCCCGGCATGGTAACAAAGCAGTCCTTTACAGCCTGACGGGCACAAGCCTGATTACCACCGGCATTTCTATATGGCAGGAAAAAAATCGATTAAGCATGCCGGCAAAGCAGTAGTGCGGTATAATATTTTGGTGGGGCAGGGTTAGATGACATGGTGGTTACTTTGGTATTCGCTTACCCTATGCCAACATTCTTTCCAGCTTTTGTTTCCACTTCTCCCAGTCTGGCATTTCTCTTGACTGTAAATCAATAAACTTTTGGGTATGGTCGTGGTGAATTAAGTGGCAGAGTTCGTGGATAATCACATATTCGATACATCCTTTTGGGGCTTTTATTAGCTCGGGGTTCAAAATGATCTTTCCTTTTGGTGTACAGCTTCCCCATCTGCTTGGCATTTCACGTAGAATAACAGATGAGGGGTGGACATTGTACACCTGGAACCTTTGAATAAGTGGCTCAGCTACCGAAGTAAACTTGCTCTTCGCATTTTGCAAATACCACCCTTTCACGAGTGGTTTCACTCTGGAGTGATCAGGTGCTGTTACTTCGATAAATTTTCCTTTAAGTTTCACTGACTCATCATCGCCCCGGATGATTTTCAATCGATACTGCCTGCCAAGGTACAGATGCGTCTCGCCGGCAATAAATTTCTTTGGAGGAGTCTTCGGAAAGAAGGAAAGAAAAAAGCTCTGTTGCTTCAATATCCAGGGAGCCTTTTTTCTAACCTTTTCCCTGATCTTATCCAGCGAAGCACCCTCAGGTGCTTTTACCAACACGCTGGAATCGGGCGACACCGTGATGCCCATTGTCTTTCTATTGGCATAGATCAAGTAAAAACTAATTGTTCTTGAGCCAAATTGAATTGATTGATCCATTACTTATAACGAAGCTTGGCAACATCAATATACCTTTTGGCAACTTCATCCATCTCTCCAAACGAGAGATCTACCCTATATTTGTCTCTGACCTCATCAATGAGGTAGTCACCAATTTCAATCAATAGCTTACCAATGATATTTGTCTTGTTTTGCCAGTCAACAATTGGTTGATCTTCATCCAACACAGCTTGCTTCACCATTTCCTCAATTTTGATGGCAGCTTCAATGGCCACTTCTTTTTTAATCAGCGTATCCTGGATTTTATCCTCCAATGCTTCAATGGTAAGCCCATAAAAAGCCTTCGCAATGTCTTTGGCTTTCAGGGCCCCGGGAATATCGCTGTCGGTGTGCGACAACACATTGTTCATGATCTCCCTGACTCTGCTTAGGTACTGAGCCTCATTAATTCTTTTGGCCTCGTAGTCAGCTATGGCATCTTTCAGCATTTGTGAGAATTTCTTGTAGAATGCCGGATCCTCCTCCATTTTCTCGGAGATGTGTTTGGCTGTGCGACTCGCTATTTTATCAGCCTTGGCGGCTTTCCCGGTTGTGTTTTCTACTTCTTGCTGGAATTTCTCTTTATCGAAAATATTGACCAGTTCCGTGATGGTTTCTACCTTCTCTGTGGTGATATGGGTGTCGATCAGCTTCTGAATTTGCCCCTCAAATTGTCGATAATCAATTCTATCGCTATACCTCTTTACGACTGCCAGACGAAGCTTCATAAACATAGCCAAATCTTCTTTGTAGCGGTCAATGGTTTTCGCTTCCACCTCCTGATGGAACTGCATGGTAGAAAGGGCAAGCTTCAAAGCCTTGGCAAAGGCTGCCAGCTTATCATAAAAATGAACCCTAACAGCCTCATCTCTCAAAATGAGCTGGTAGGCTTCAGCATCTCTTTTGTTGGCAACCGACTTGAAAATATCCCACAACTCTGAGTGCTTTTGAGGCAGCTTTTTGATTTCCTCATTGATGTTGAGTAATGTCCCGTCCAGGTCTTCTTCGTCAAAGTCCTGAAATGATGAATACAACTCCAGGGCATCGTCCAGATTTTCAATTACGCCATAGTAGTCGATAATGTAGCCATACTCCTTGTCGGGAAAAATACGATTGACCCTTGCAATGGCCTGCAAAAGCTTGTGGCCCTGCAGATTTCTGGTGAGATATAAAATGGTGTTTTTAGGCTCATCGAAGCCTGTGAGTAGCTTGTCCACAACAATAATGATTTCCGGGTTGTCGGCTTTTTTGAAACGGTTGATAATGTTGGCCTCATATTTTTTTGAATTCCCATGCTCGTCCATCATCCTCTTCCAAAACCTGGCCACCTTCTCCGGCGACTTTTCATAGGCAGTTTCTTCGCCCTCTCTTTCATCAATTGACGAAATCAACACCTCACTGCTCACTAATCCGATTTCATCAAGAAACTCCTTGTAACGAATGGCATTTATTTTTCTATCGCACACCAATTGTGCTTTGAAAGGAGTTCCCTGCCAGAAATCACGATAATGCCGACTGATGTCCCAGGCTATAGCGTAGATCTTTTGCTCCGCACTATTGAGCTGATCCGCTCTGCTAAACTTCTTCTTTAGGTCAGCTTTCTGGTATTCATTAAGTGGCTCCGACACCATATTGAAAAAAGTATCTATCGGGCCTTCATTCACATTTTGAATGGCTACTCTTCCTTCGTAAAGCAGCGGAACGACCGCTTTGTCTTCTACAGCCTGGTCTACGGTGTAGGCATCTATAATTCCCCCGAATTTCGCTGCGGTACTCTTATCTTTTTTAAACAGCGGCGTACCCGTCATGGCAATGAAGCAGGCGTTGGGCAGTGTCTTTTGCATGTCGATATTAAAGGTGCCATGCTGGGTGCGGTGGCCCTCATCTACCAGCACAAAAATATCATGGCTTTGCAAAGGCGCCTTGATCTTTTTTAGTGCCGCTGCGAATTTATTGATAATTGTGGTGACTACGGCGTCGCTATTGCTCTCCAGTAGTTCTACAAGGCGCTGCCCGGTGGTGGCATTGTCGACAAACCTGCCGCACTTTCTGAAAGTACGGGTGATTTGATCATCGAGATCAGTTCGATCCGTCACCAAAATGATTTTCGGATTTTTGATCTCCGGCGACAGTGCAATAGCCTGGGCCAGCATTACCATGGTAAGCGACTTTCCGCTACCCTGTGTATGCCAGATTACCCCGCCCGGTCTTCTGCCGTTTTGAAGCACATTGAGCTGCTTCATCGTTTTTTTGATGGCAAAATATTGCTGATAGCGGGCTACTTTCTTTTCTCCCTCGTCGTAAAGGACGAAACTGAAAACAAAATCGAGGAGCCTATTGGGTTGGCATAATCCAAACAGGTACTCGTCCTGAACAGTAGGCAAAACATTCTCTTGTTCCAGGGCATCAAAATATTGCCTTACATACTTAAAGCGATCAGAAAAGAGCTTGTTCTTTTGCTCCGTGGTTAGGTGCTGGTTCTTTAGTTGCTGTAGGTGTTGCCTGTATAACTCCTCTTCTGGCGGTGCGCTAAATTTCTCTTTCCAGGTCGCCCAAAATTTCTCTGGCGTACCAAGGGTAGCGTAAGAGGCCTCTTGCGTGGCAATACTGAGCACCATCTGCGCATAGATATACAGGTTGCGTATGCCGTCTTCCTGCTGATTGCGCAAGTGTTGACTGACAGCCTGCGCCAGCGACTCCTTCATGTCGGGTCGCTTGCATTCAATAATGCAAATGGGGATACCATTGACGAACAGCACTATATCCGGCCGGTAGTGTTCCTTGCTGGTGCTCCGCATCACACTGTACTCCTCCGTCACGTGAAATACATTCCTCTCCGGGTGCTTCCAGTCAATGTATTGCAGGGTAAAGCTCTTCTTGTCGTTGTCAATGCGCTGATCCAACGCTTTGCCAAGGGTCAGTAGGTTGTAGGCGGCCTCGCTGGCGTTGATATACCCCTCATTCATAGGAAGATCTTTGAGCGCCAGTATGCCCCGCTCGATATTTTCATCGCTGAAAATGTTCGTTTTAGTAGCACTTACCCTAATGCTGTTGATCTCTTTCAACTGCTTGCGAAGTACATCTTCCAGCAGTACGTTACTGGTTTTCCCTCCACGTAACCGTAGGGCTTCTTCTGGTGAGAGGTAGCTATAGCCCAGCTTCTGCAGCATTTGCAGGGCTGGTATTTGGCTGATGTGGTCCTCTTTGAATGATGGTGTTTCCATCTTAAGTTATTTGGTTTCTTATTTCAGATACACCTTAACTTTGTGCATCATGTTTCCTAACTTTGTCATGCTAATCCCCCCTTATTCCGAGGAAGGAGGTTTGGAGTGCGAGGCTCGATCAAAAATATTCGGACCGGGGTGTCCCCGATCGGCAAGAAGCTCAGCGAAAGTTGAGCTTTTTGCTTTACTAATTTCCGACATGGCTTGCTACCACCAACTTATACTGTTTCACTACCTCTATTTCCTTCATTGCTTTGGCTTCTAACTTGTACACCTGCTTAAGCATTGATTCAATCACCAATCAACTTCTGCATCGCTCCATTTACTATCCGTGCAACTTATCTTCTCTCTGTACCGTTTGTACTAATAGCGAGTTAGATATTGTATAATCACATTCTTATCCTAACTTTGCATTGCTCATCCTACCTTATTCGGAGGAAGGAGTTTCGAAGCCCGATACACCAAGACGTGTACCGGGCTTTGCTTTTAATGAATCTCTTGTAGTTTTTTCTTAAGCTTCTTTTGTATCTGTTTCTTGCCTCCCGGCTCATTCAAGTGGTATGCCGTTAATAAATAGTAATCTACCCCATTCCTGTAGGGCTCGAGAATAATCACGTACTCTTGTTCCACGTCATACACGTATGTTCTAATTACATCTTTTCCATCTATTCTATCTTCATAGCTAAATACTTCTACATTATCCGCCTTTTGCTCGTCCAGATGGAACTTAACCCAATGCAGTCTTTGTGATCTTGCCATTTCAAAAGATCTCCCATCCAATTTTCTCCCTTTTTCATCTTTGTTATCCTTTGTCGTTAAATGATGAAACAGGGTATCCATCGGTATTTGACCTTCCTTTATAATTGGCTTAACAAGCTTGCCATTGAAACGAAGGTTTACTTGATTGACAAAATCCCTGTTAAAAACACCTCTCAAAGACTCTATTCTTTGCGGTGCTGGTAAGTGAACTATTTCCAAAAGCTCCGGATAACTCTTCAGTAGATTAAATGGCATCGTTTGTCATTTTAGATCAATAAAGAAGAGATTGAACTTGTCGGCGTTTTTTGGAGTCGAGCTAGTTATAGGAAGCTTGCAATGGTTTTCAATTTTTTCAATCAGCTTAGTCTTGGCAATAACCTTGCTTTCTCCCCTGAGCTTGTAGTTGATCGCCCCCATTATCAAGTCAGTCATCTGCATAATCGACGACTCATGCGAGCGAATGAACTGAAAGCTTCTGATGGAGGCGTTCCACTTTAGAATTTCCTTGAGCTTATGTAGTTTCTTGTGGCTTCTGGTATCTTTAATATCAAAATATATATTGTACTTATACTCCATATTGATCTTATGGTGGATCAACTGATAGTACATCCTAAAGTAGAAGTCGTCGTACGTGAATTCTTCCCTTCGTTCATCAATCTGTGCTTTATCAACGATCACAGCCCTGAATTGTAGGTCAGTGGAAAAAAAATAGTCGACAATATCAGCGTAGTAATGGTAGGCACTAGCCGAAACACTTGACCACTTGATTTCCCCTTTAATCTTATACTTCTCTCTCAAAAGCTTTAAATGGGCCTTATGCTGCGTCAGTTGATTATAAGCGCAACTGACATAAGCGATAAGCATATATGGCTTGCCATCATTTTGTAAGTGGGTACTTTCATCGCAGTAAAAATTGAACGTCTTATTACTCATAGTCTCAATCTCTTTTTTCCTGTTAGCAATTGCTGCATCATCCACTTCTTCTGCTCCCTCAATTTTTCCACTTTGGCTCTAAGAAGTTGGATTTCTTGGTCGGCGGCTTGAAGAACCTGGGTGATAGCAGTCTGTTCTTGGTGGGATGGAAGCATCATCTCGAGTTGAAGAAAAGTATCAAAATCAAAAGTCATTTTCTCGATATGGACGCCATAACTTGAAATGAGTGTTTGATGGTAGAAATAAGGGAGTTTACTATACCAATTGAAGAACTCCATATTTAACAACTTGGGGTCTTTTGCGATCGTGGCTATGTATGATCCCGAAATCATCGCCTCTTCAAATTCTTTTGTCACCAGTGCTGACGCCCCATGGACAATTTGCATTTTCGAAAAAAGGAAATCTCCAACTTCCGTAGTTCTTAGCCCCTTCACCTTTATCTGATGCCCATACAAGGCTTCACGAAAGAATATCCCCCCAGATCGACGGCGAACACTAACTAGCTTGTACAATTTATTTTCGTCCCATTTAACAGGTCGCCTGACTACCTTGAGAAGTTTTTCATAAGAACACTCCCTCCACTCCCCACCAAAACCTTTCAGGCGCTTCTTGCCTGTGAGCAGGTTTTGCATGAGCCATTTTTTGCGTAGTTCTTTTTGGGTGATTAATTGGTCGTTCTTTTGGATGGCTTCGTCCACTACACCAAGGGCTTGAGCGATGGCTTTTTGTTCGGGGAGGGGGGGCTTAATAAACGGGAAGTCTCCTACATCTTTGCTGGTAATATTTGGATCTTTTCGGCTGCTTCCGGCCAAATTTTTCCATAAACCAACCTTTGCATTGAACCAGTTTAGTAAGAAAATTGGATCAATTTCATCCTTGTTAACTGTAATTGCTGATAGCGCCTGATTAATTGTTGCTTCAATTCCCAGAATGCCAGTTCTTCCTATTTGATTAAAGCCACCATACATTGCTACTAGTACGGTTTCCTTTGGGTAAACTCTAAGCGATGTCTCTTTTAGTGCAATTTCTGTGACCTTTTCTTCGGTTTCAAGTATTACAGAGTTGTTAAGGTCAGTGGTTTTAACCCATGGGATGCTCCCATGCGAATGATAAAGTGAATTGCTTCTCAACGGTGTGGTTCCAGAAGTGATTTTGCCGATCTCCTTAATTCTTAAGTGCGCCCATCCATCTGGGGTATTTTTTTCAGATTCCGACAACGGAATGTTTGGGTCTTTCATGACTGTGTTATTCCTCATGTCTTTACAAATACCTCTCAATTAGCGCTGCATAGTTCTCTAACAACTTCTGAAACCATAAATCAACTACTGCCTCTGTCTTTATCGGCTTTTTCAAATCATAGAACTCCTGACTTCGTCTGTCTCTGAACAGCACAAGAGGCTCTTTGCCACTTACCTGTCCATGAAGGAATGGGACTGACCAACCATATAACTGCGGAGCGTGGTAAAACAACCGGCTTTCCTTTTCAATGATTTTGTTACTCGTGCTTTCGTCACTTCCAAAAACTTTATACAAGCCGAAAGTCACCTTAAAATCTTGTGCATCTACTACTCTTTCATACAATGAATCAGGCTCATCTATTCGACATTCTAGAAAAAAAGCGCCAATAGAAAAGGAAGCATACCTTGAATCTTTATGAAATTTCTGCGTAACCGTTTTTTCAAAAGAGTCTTTCAGAAGTATCTCAATCTTCACATTAAACGAGTCCCTAAGTATAATAAGCTCCGACTTGGCGGTCACGATCGCATCTTCAGTGCTCTGTCGCTCAATAAAAGATCGTTTTGCGTCCATTCGATCCAGTAAAAGCTGGTAACGCTCTTCGAGTGTTATCCGCCTTACCACGCCTCCCTCCTCTGTTACCTTAAACTCAATAAAACGAGCAATCTCTTCAATGGTAAATCTCCTTGGGTCAATGTATATCCTTGTTGAAGGATACCACCCGGGAATTTCCCCTCGTTCCATCGGGATGACCATCAAGAAATTATAACCCTCATTTTTTACTGAAGTTCTGTCAATAATACCATTGCGTTCTATCTCGGTATAGAAAGTTTCACTCCATTCTTTGCGGCTGAGTATCACAACAACTCTTGACTGATTTTTAAATATTCCAGCAAACGCCTCCGGGCCGGACCTACTTACCAACTCTTCCTGCTTATCTTCATAGAAGAATACCTTAAGTCCGGGATTCAGGGCTTTCGTTAGCTTTCTGGCAAACTCAACATCTTGTTTGCAAAGCGAAATGGCTATATCGTATTTATACTTTTCTGACATTGACTAATCGTAAATTGGAGCTGTCTCCCCTTTAATCCAGTGATCATACCAGATACTGTAGTCTCGGTAAAAACAGCAGCTATACTTGTTTTCTTTTTCTGCCTCTATTACTTCCATCGTCTGCCCCATTAACCATCGCCTAAGGGGAGCCTGCTGTGCCATTGGCAATTGAGGAATGATCACATAGGGTGAAAAGCCCTGGCGATATGTCGGCTCCGCTTTCACTAGCCGATCAACTCTTTTAAATACCCATCCAGCTCCTGCTGCACCGATTTTAGCTCTCCCTCCAGTTTTTCAATCTCCTTTTGTACTGCCTCGATATCCACTTCGGCCTCTTCTTCAAAAGTGTCCACATAGCGAGGGATGTTGAGGTTGAAGTCGTTTTCCTGTATTTCGTCGAACGTGGCCACGTAGCTGAATTTATCTTCCAGTACACCGGGCTTGCACTTGCCTTCATTGAAACTACGGTAGGCGTCCACTAAGTGGGCGATATGGTCTTCACCCAGTCGGTTCTGGTTCTTCCCACTCTCGTACTGCTGGCTGGCATCAATAAATAGTACATCAGTATTCTTCTCTTTTCCTTTGTTGAAAATGAGTATGGCTGCGGGTATGCCAGTGCCAAAGAACAAATTGGCAGGCAAGCCGATCACTGCTTCGAGCATATTCTCCTCAATGGTTTTCTGCCTGATCTTTCCTTCGCTCGCCCCTCTGAACAATACGCCGTGCGGCACCACCACGCCCACCTTGCCTTTGCCTTCGTAGGTAGTTTCTATCATGTGAGTGATAAAAGCCCAGTCCCCTTTGCTTTTGGGTGGCACTCCTCTCCAAAACCGGTTGTACCTGTCGGTTTCCGGGTCGTAGGACACGGTGGTTTTGTCACCGTCTTTGTCTTCTACCTTGCCCCATTTATCGAGCGAGAACGGCGGATTAGCTACCACCAGGTCAAACTTCATAAGGGCATCGCCCTCTTTAAGCTTGGGATTTCTGATGGTGTCGCCCCACCTAATAGTGGCATTGTCGAACCCATGAAGAAACATGTTCATGACCGCCAGTGCCCAGGTGCTGCCGTTGGCTTCCTGCCCATAAAGGGAGAAGTTCGGTGAACCAACTTCCATTCCCGCCTTGATCAGCAGTGAGCCAGACCCACAGGTAGGGTCACATATTCTTGAGCCAGGTGCCGATTTGGTTAAGCGAGCCAGGAGGGTGGAAACCTCCTTGGGGGTGAAAAACTCCCCAGCCTTCTTGCCTGCGTCGCTGGCAAAGTTGGAGATGAGGTATTCATAGGCGCCACCAATAATGTCATCGCCTTCCAAATGTGAAGGGCGCAAGTCGAGTGCTTCCTTCTTGAAGTCTAGTAGCAGGTTTTTCAACCGGGTATTCTTGTCCTTTGGCTCACCCAGTTTACTATTGTTGAAGTCTATATTCTGGAAAATGCCCGCTCCGTCCTCACTGTACAGTTTCTCTCTGTTGGCCTCCTCCAGGTCTGTTAGTGCTATATTGATGAGTTCGCCGATATTAGCCTCATTGCGATGATCGAAGAGATAATTGAAATGACTTTGCTCCGGCACCACAAAACGTTCATGCTGCATGGCCCTTTTGGCTCGGTCGTGGTCCTTATTGTACTTAGTGAGGTAGGTTTGGTATTTGTCGTCATGCACATCACTGAGGTACTTGATGAAGAGCATGGTAAGCACATAGTCTTTGTAGACGCTGGGATCGATGCTACCACGAAAAGTGTCGCAGGCTTTCCATACCGCATCGTTAATATCTTTCTGGGTTATTCTTTTAGACATAGCCTTCAATTTATGGCATTTATGATTAGTTGTTGTAGCTGTTTTTCTTTTAATCTCTCAATTCGCTGTTTCAAGCTCATTTCAACCTTTCTCAAGTCAGCTATCTTAAGCACCAATTGCTGGATTTCAATTGCTGGAACTGGAATATCAAGCTCACTCAAACTGTTTTTTGAAATCGATACAATGGCCGTTCCTTTGGCCTCGCCCTTGAGCAGGGCTTGAGTATTGGGGTGGTTTAAGTACCAGGCCAAATACGATGGAAGCACAACGGTTCCTTTCAATGAAAGGACAAAAAACGATGTGGAAGCCACAGACGGAGGGTTGCCACTTTCGAAAACTGCGGCGAAATTCTTGGTTCCTTTAGCTGCAAATAGTACGTCCCCAGCCATCAATAAGTGTTTCTCTGAAAACGAATATCCCATGAGATCGGGATGCAGATGATCGATAAGTCGGCCTCCCTCGTCAAAATGACGAGATTGAAGATAAACAACTTCCCCCTGTGCAATTGGCTTTGCAAAGACTCCCGTTCTAATGTTTGCTAATGACTGTAGAGGCTTATTCAATTTTTATTTCTTTGTAACATAGCTACAAATTTGCGCTAAGTGAGGTTAGTAAGCAAGTGAATCAGTCTTTATTTCTGAGTACTCACTCTACAAATTGTAAAAAATAAGAGTGATATAGATCAAATGGTGTTTCTTTTTGGAGATGCTGGGCAGTGGGAGAATGCCTCCTTGCGTGAGGGACAGAGCCATTGTTGGAGCCCGCTGTTGGCATTTTGAGCGTTGGCCGGCGACTGGTGAAGGCCCGACCCCTGCCGCCGACATGGAATATCGGGTGAGTAGCACCGCTCCGGCGGCAAAGGGGGCACGCCCAAGTCATTGAGAGATTTGTTGATGGGGTTATGGAGGGATTGGGGTGCAGTCACGATTAAAGAGGTTACTATGTGCTGGGGCGCAGAGAGTAACGTCTTTAATTTGATCCCGTTGCGGAAGCGTAAAGAGTAACCTGATTGATGCGTTTTCAGAAAGATTAAAGAGGTTACCACTTGCAGGGCGCAGAGAGTAACCTCTTTAATAGTTCACGTTGGGATTAAAGAGGTTACTACTTGCGGGAGTGTAGAGACTAACCTCTTTAATGGTAAAACCGCCAGCTTGTCTTAAAGTCTTTGGGCAGGGTTTGGTTGGTGAGGATGGCACGCACCATTTCTACCGGCATGGCGTTTTCGTGGAGTACGGCGTCGTGGTATTGCTTGAGGGTCATTTTGCCACCGTCGACCAGTTCTTTTTTGAGGGCGTAAAACTGCAAGCCGCCTGTGAGGTAGGCGACCTGGTACAACGGCCCGTAGCCACCAGTGAAGGAGCGCCTCACCTCACCTTCGGCATTGGCTCGCTCATGCCCCACCCTGTCGACGAGGAAGTCGATGCACTGCTGGGGGCTCCACTTGCCCATGTGGTAGTTGAGCGAGAAGATGATGCGGGCACAGCGGTGCATGCGCCAGAAAAGCATGCCGATGCGGTCTTCGGGGGAGCGGGGAAAGTCCATGTCCCACAGGAGCAGCTCCCAGTAGAGGGCCCAGCCTTCGGTCCAGAATGGGGTGCGGAAGTGGCGGTAGGTTTTGTAGCGGCGGTTCATGAAGCCCTGTAGGTGGTGCCCGGCGATGAGCTCGTGGTGTACGGTCGACCTGGAAAAGTGCGGGTTGTTGCCCCGCATGCTCATCAGGCGGTCGTCGTACTCCATGGTGTTGGTGGGGTAAGAGATGATGAAGTTTTCGCCACCCAGGAAGAATGGACTCACCTTTTGCCGCTCGGCGGCCATCATGGTCATGCGCCAGCTTTCTTCGGCGATGGGCGGAATGGTGACCAGGTCGTACTCTTTGAGGAAGGCCACCGACTGGTTGTATAGCTCCATCATGGCTTCGGGCTGCTGCCCAACGGGCACATAGGAGTTTTTCACTTTCTCCTGCGCCGCCTTCCAGTCGTCGCCAAAACCCATTTCCTTCGAGGCCTTCAGCAGCTCAGCGTCGCACCAGGCGAATTCTTTATTGGCCAGCTCTATGAGCTGATCGGGGGTGTAAGGGATCATTTCAAACTCCAGCTGCTTGATGATTTCGTGACGGCCTATGGGGCTGCCCACAATGCCGCTGCCATCATCTTTTTGTGTGGTGATGAGCCTGGCCTTGCTGGTCATTACCTTTTCGTAAACGGTCAGCAGGCTATCGACTCGCTGGATGGGCAGGGTGACCCACCAGGTGTACAAGGGGTCGTATTCGTTGTAGAAACTGTGGATGCTTTTGATGCCTTCCTGTATGCCTTTGATGGAGGCGGAGGCCCGTCTGGTGAGCTTTTGATTGAAGGGCTCGGCGGCTTTTAGTTTGGTGGTGATGGCTTCTATCTCGTTGCCTGTGTTGGTCAGCTTTTTGGCTACCTCCTGCCATTCGAGCTGGTTGCCACGCCGTCTAAGGTTTTCGATTTCGTAGAGATAAGGTGCAAAAGGAAGCCACTGCTTCACAGCGGCCAGTTCGGTACCTTCGAGGGTAAGGGTGCGCAGGTCTTCCTGCACGTCTCTTTTGAAAAGCAGATAGTCTACCCTGGCGCCAGTGTTTAGTGCATTGAAGTCCATGGCCTCCAACTGCCTGAGGTAATCCTGATCGAGGGTTTTGAGGCGCTCGATACGCTCAGGAGAGCAGTCCATGTAGTAGAAACGGTGCAGGCTGCCGTAGTCGGCGTCGTAGCGCACCATAAGGTTGTTGACTTCGGAGGTTTGCTCGTAGAGCGGCTGAGAGAAGCCGCTGAGCATAAGCAATGAAAAGAGGAACGAAAACAATGTCTTTTTCATAAGGCAGATAGGTTGAATCCAATGCATAAGATGTGACGGAAACACGAGGAAATCAATGGAAGCTGGACAAGGGGAAAGAAAGTGCGGTGGGTGGTGGAACCGGCGGTGAAGACACCCGCCGGAACGAATCACAGTCGGCGGTGAAGGCACCTGTCGCAACGAATCACAGTCGGCGATGAAGGCACCTGCCGCAACGGAGGGCGGACGACAACGACACTGTGAGCAAAGGCGTCGGCACGGCCCTACGGGCCGTGGATTGGGGCAGTCAGCCGCCGAAAAGGTTGAGGATGGGCCCTCAGGAAACTCAACCCGGTGTCTGACGGCACTTGCATTGTATCAGAGCCCTGAAGGGGCGGCATAAAAACAGGGTGGCGGTGAAGCCCCATCCGAATAAGGAACGCCTATCGGTCAAAGCAGACTTAAACCAAAATCGCTAGTAAACTGCATTCCGATGTCTGACGGCTCTTGCTCCATGGCTATTTTGCCGTGCCGACACCTGTGTTCTCTCAAAGTCCTAAAAGGGCCCGAACGGGGTGTCATAACAACAGGATGGCGGCGAAGCCCCATCTGAATAAGAAAGCTGCTTGCAGCTCCCCCCTCTCCCGTTGGGAGAGGGTCAGGGTGAGGTGGCCAAGCCCTAAAACAACGCCGTCACCTGCACCCCACCAAAGTGAATCACTGACTTGCCAGGCGACTTCCGCCCATCGTAATTAATCTGCAAGCGCAGGCCGCTTTTCAGCCTTTGCTGCCATTGCAGCCGCCAGGTGTAGTTGGTGCCAGGCCTCAATGCCTCCAGCATCTCATAGCCCAACGGGCTGGCTTCATCACCTTCGAAGTTCATATTAATCACCTTCACAAAACCAGCAATGGTCGACTGTAGCGACTTGTTCATCTGCCAGTCAATTTGGTATTCTGTCAGGTCACTCCCCTGCTCTTCTGAGACCGGCAAAGCCCTCTTGTGCGAATAGCGAACGCTACTGGTGATTCTCAGCCACTGCAACGGCATCCACTGCAGCTGAGGCTTTACTTGCCGCTGCCGGATCTGGTAGTTCCGGTTGCTGAAGATATCACTTGACGACTCCGTCTCTCCTACCTCACTTTGCAGAAAAATGGCCCAGTCGGCAGATAAGTTGTTGCGGGTATTGAGCTGCCACACCTTTTTGTTTCTCGCTTCCCAGCCGCCCGTCAGCAGCTGCCGCCCGGCGGTAGACTGATAGCCAACATCGAGGCCGTACTTCGGATCTGCCCGGTTGAAGAACCAGCGGCTGCGAATAGCATTCTTATAAGCCAATTCTTCCTCAGAAGTGCCCGGCGTGCTCCACACGTCTAAGCGTTGCGCCCAGTTGCTGTCCTGCGTCTTCCTGTCTACCAGCACCGCCGATACATTGGAGAACCGGCCAAGAAACGACTTAAACCCACCTGCAGATTTCCATTCTGCCGGGGCTGTCAGCTCCAGGCTGTAGTTCAAGATGGTTTGGTAGGCAGAAATGTAACTGTCGGTAGGTACGAATATCTTGGCGTAGGTGCGCTCATCAGGATTGATAGCCTCATAGAATTCATTCAAGTCCTGCACGCCATCGCCATTGTCATCCCGCCAGGTATGTGTACCCTGGCCCGGAATCACCTCGATGAACACGTACTCCCGTCGCAGCTCTCTGCCATTCAGCAAAGCCAGAGATAGATCCGACCGGATCGACCGCTCCCACCAGGCACTCTGCCAGTTGATCCTACCCTGCACGGTTTCCTCTTTCTCGTCGCTGGTATCAAGTATATCGTCCAACTGCCTGTAGGTGAAAACACCCGATACCACGTGCCTGTCTTTCCATTGGGTAGTGAAAGAAGCATTCGATGTATAGCTGATGTCGCTTCGCTGCAGCACGCCATCCACGGGTCTGTCGTCTATCCGCCGGTTGGCATCTAGCCGGAAAGAGGTGCCGTTTTGCGCCGTGTCGGCCGACTGCAGAAACACCATGTGCTGACTGTAGTTCATCGCTGACGCCACCACCGAGTCGGCAGGTTGGTTGGTAATAGCGTTCCTGTCGCTCTGAAAAGTATAGCCCGGCATCAGCTTGCCCAGCTTGTAGGCTGCCGTCAGCTGCGCCCTAGTCCAGGTCGATTCATTGACACCCTGCGCACTCTTCAAATCGAAAAAATCACCACTAAAGGTGGCTTTGCCCAACTGCTGACGAAGCAATACCTTCTGCTGCCAACCGTCTATTGCTTGTCCTTTGTTACGGTACAAAGCCTGATAATTCCAGCGGTTCGCACTGCTCTTTTGCATGCCCAGCCTTCCCACCACAATGTGATCTTCAATGGCGGTGGGCTCCTGCGCCGACTGAAAGATGGGCGTATAGCTCCAATCCCTGTCGTACTCAATATACCTGTACCTGTCGATAGGCCTGAAGTACTGGTGGTTCCATTCGTACGACGCCTCCGACAGCCATTTGTAATCTTTCAAAAAACCTACTTCCCTTCCCTCCGATCGTATCCCCGACTTTTGCGCCCAGCCCTGGTTGTCCTGCTGGTCGAGGCTGGAGAAAAGGTTCTTGTCCTGGTTGCTGGCCGAAAGCTCGGTATATACCGTTTCATACGGCGTTATTTTGGAGCTGACCCCTCCTACCATTAGCTGCCTGCTGTTGGGGGTTACCACAGGAATGCTAGGCGAGTAGTCGCCCTGGGGCACCCCATTCACAGGTGCCACCCAATCGTACACTTTACCATTCAACCCCAACGGTAACTGTACATAATCACCCGCCAACACCTGGCTAAAGCTGACCTGGTACACGGCTGTTTCGGGGTTGCTGGAATATTGATAGATACTGTAGGCACTGCCCTGTGCATCCACTGTGTCCACCCTTGCATACAATATCCTGTTGTCCGAGTACCCCACACTGTCGGCACCTGATATGGCTGCCAGCGACAGGTCGTCGCCAATGCCAGACAAGGCCAGCCGGTCGGCTTCGGTCAGGTCATAACTAAGCGGCCGGAACGGATTATCCTTCTCCCGATACACCTCGAAATAAGCCGTTGTCTTTCCATTCGACTGCCTGTGCGACGCCGACAGTATCGAGCGGCTGAAGTTTTGCGCAGTGTATTCAAAGTCGACCCGTATCCTGGAGAATTTGGTAATCAACACTTTGGGTGTGAAAGTGACCTCCGCCAGGTTATAATCAATCACATAGTCTTCGTTGAAACCTCTTTTCAGCAGCCTGCCATCCAAATAGATCTTCTCCGAATTGGCAATCACAATGATGAACCGCTCCCCATCCGGGCCCCGAAGTCTGTAGGGGCCACTCAATCCTTCTACTGCATCCAGTAGTGTCGAAGAAAACTTTCCCTTAGCAATAGACGCCGTGACGCTGGTGGAAGCTTTCCAGTTCCCGAGATTGTATTTGTAAGCCGCCCTGCCACCCTGCACGTTCTTATAGTATTTCAAAAAGTAAGTAGAGTCATTTCGCAGCACCACATCGCCAGCCATGAGGGAGAACTTATCGTTGTAAAGGTTTACCAGCACCTTGTCGAAGTCCTGGATCTGTTGCGTGTTGCCCTCCGGCTGAAAAGGCACCTGCTGGTCGGTGATCACCGCATTGATGAACAGGTCGTCTGCCAGCTGGCCATCGAGCTGCAGGTTGAGGCTTGATGTGACTCCCAGGTTATTGGTGTTGCCCACAGTGATGCCCCGGCTGATGCTCCCCGTTTTGTAAAGTGATTCGGTGGCAAATAGCTCCTCTTTCACAAGCGGCGCATTGGCTACGGCCTGACTGCTTTCCGTCACGTTCTCCCTCGGCCCTTCTGGAGAGTAAAGCGACATATCGTATTTGTAAATCGGCTGATGAAGGGTAAAAGGAAACACCTGATAGCAAACCTCTATGGCGTCTTCCAGAGGCCTTTCAAAGGTCAGCTCCCCAGTGGCCAGGTCATAACTGAACGCAATACCAACCGGCAGTTTAATGCTCTCAGGGTTAGCTGAAAGTGAGTCAAGTTGAAATTGTAGTCGACCCTGAGGTATTGACCTGCACCTGGTGCTACCCGTCTGCGCCCATGACAACAACGGGGAACAAATGAGAACCAAAGCCATAAGGTGAGAACCCCTGATCTTTCGCAGGAAGGCTGTGAAGATATAAGCAGCATTTTGGCGTGGCCCCATTAACCTAAAGGTAGTGAAACATAAAAAGTAGTTCCATACCCGTGTACCGTTTCAAACCATATGCTTCCACCGGCTTGCTCCACACCTCTTCTGGCCAGTGCCAGCCCGATGCCCGACCCTTCCTGTTTGGTACTGAACGATGGCACAAAAACCTTGTCCTGAATGTCTTCTGCTATGCCAATGCCGTTGTCCTTGAATGAAATCTCGGCCTCTTTCTCCTTCACCTTTATGCCAATTTCCAGGCGGGGACCTGGCCTCCCTTCCATGGCCTGGCAGGCATTAATAATCAGGTTGGTAAAAATGCCGGAAAGCATCTTTTCATCAGCAACAACAAACACCGGCTCTATCGGCGATTCGTATACAAAATCCACCCCTGGTTTGCTATGCAGCTGCACAAGCTGGCCAAGCAAGCCGGAAATATCAAACCTGCTGGGATCCGGAGCCGGAAGCTTCGCAAAAGTGCTGAATGAGGTAACTATATCGCTCAGGTTATCAATTTGCCGCAGCAGGTTATCAATCGACTTCTTCAGCCCCTCATCTTTGTCATCTGCAAGCCTGCGCATGTGCTGAAGCGTAAGCTTCATGGGCGTCAATGGGTTCTTGATCTCATGCGCCACTTGCTGGGCAATCTCTTTCCATGCCGACTCTTTCTCGCTCCTTACCAATGCCGCCCGGCTGGTTTCCAGCTTCACCAGCATAGAGTTGTATTCTGCTACCAGCAACCCGATTTCGTCAGAGGTATTCCAGTGAATAGGCTCATTTGTTTCGTTGAAGGTCGTTTTCCGCAGCCTGGAGGTAATGATCCGCAACGGATTGGTGAGCACCCTCGATGCCATGAACGACACCACCAGGGAGAAAATAAAGATGAAGGTGAAAATATTGATGATGTTGGTGAACACCTCAATCTGCTGGTTTTGCTGTTGCGCCCTCGATTCAAAAAAAGGCATACTCATAATACCCAACAGGCTGGCGTCATTGAATGACTTGATCGCCAGGTAAGTCGACTTGTAGTTAAGTGTGCCCAGACTTTCAGAAAGGATAATCCTTTCTCCATCATCCTCCCTGATGCGTCTTAATGCCTCCGGGTTGATGTACTCCGACAGCAGCTTGTCATCATAGATTGTTTGCTGGCTGGAGGCCATCAGCTTTCCATTCACGCTAAACAGGTTGATGTCGGCCTGCGAGAACCTGGCAATATCCGTCAGCTCGTTGGACAGCACCTCCTTGTTGATCACATTCGAAATGTAATTATCCATCAGCGACACCAGGTAACCGTTTACACTTTCGGCCTTCTTCATATACTGCTTGTCAATATCCTCCTTATAGGAATTGTTGATAGCGCTGAGTGTTGCCACGGTGACCACCACCAGGGGTAGAAAGAAAGCGATGCTGAGGTAAATCTGGATCTTGGAAGCCAGCGTAAGCCCGGTGTTAGCAAATCTCACCTCAAGCGCATTAAAAACCACTGTAAGAGCTATGCCGCCAATAAGTACCAGAAACAGGAACGAGAAATTGGAAACCATCCAGCTCACCTCGTACATCGGCGAGGTAATAATGATTCTTTTCTCTCTTGATCCCTTTATCCCCAAATGATGGAACCCATTGATTTCCAGGCCAGTGGTATACAAGCTACTCCTGTCAAAAATACCCTGAGACAGATTGGTGATATAGTTGAACGTCCCCGACTTATACCGCAGGTTTGTGCCCTCATAAATACCGTAGCTGTAGTTTTCATCGGCCGGCTCATTCATAAACCGCTCGTCCACCAGCAGGCGTGGGTATACTGTGCTGGGAAGGTACTTCTTCAGGCGAAGCTGCAAAACAATATATCCTATTGTCTTATCGTACCTTTCCAGGCCAATAAAACACACATAGCGCTTGGTGGATCCCGGCGAAAAGTTACTCTCAAAAAAGATATTCTGATAGTCGGTTTTATAAATCGGCTTGTCATAGGTTTCCTTTATCGCTGAGAAAGTGACACCAGGCTCGTTGGGAAAAGGATCGCCTTTCGAGTTATACATCGACACCTGCACATCGTACTTGTCGAAGTAGCTATTCATGTAAAGCCTCTTAATCCGCTGCTTTATCATGTCCTTGGCCAGCACAGGGCTCATCATGCGGGTCAAAATAAAAATGTCGCTCTTGATGGATTTCATAATGCCATCTAGCTGAAACTCACCCTGAATATCATTTTCTATCAGCAGGCTATTGGCAAATTTTTGCTTTTGCACGTTTCTCTCAAACTCACTGTATTTATAAATCGAATAGCTACCCAGAATGGACGAAAACGCCGCCGCCAGAAAGAAATAAAGGAAGGCCTGAAACTGGATCGGCCTAATAAACTCAGGCAGACTGAACCAAAAAATAATGGAGAAGTAAGCGGCATGCAGCACAGGCACAATGGCTAAATCACCATCTATGATAAGAGCCACAAGGAACAAAATGGCAGCCGTGGCCAGATGAACCAGCCAGACAATCCCTGGCGACGTACTTCTGAAATGCTTAAGTAGTATATAGGAAGCATGAGCAATGAGAAAATAGCTGAAGCAAAACAGAAAGTACACTACCAGCGTGCCCATCCGAAACATATCGAGGTGAATACTGCGGTTTACGTCGAGGTGTATTTGAGAGTTCTTAAATATCTCCTGCAACAGCAGGTAGGTATACCCCATAAACCCATACCCCAGCAGTATGACCACAATGGTGATCAACCATTTTACCTTTTGGGAGGCACCGGAGAAGTAAGCGTAGGCGTCGCTTCGGAAAACGGCATTGGAAGTAAAGTAGACAAAGTAGGCGAGCAAAAAGGCGGTGATGATCAGATCGCCCAATGACTTGTGGAGCGAAGAAATAACGAGGTACCGTGAATTGAACAGGTCAAACTGGTAAACCGACGACGGGAAATTGGTAGCCAGCAGCAGCCAGCGGATAAACACTACTCCTGCAAGCAATAAAGCTATGCCTGCATAGGGCCTGCCGTTTTCTGCCAGGTTGGATGCGGATCGCTGGAAGAAGAAAAAACCCAGCACAAACGCCACAGAAAGCAAGCTGAAGATAAGGAAGCGGTCAAAACGGGACGAAACAGCTGGCGGCGACTGTATGGTGAAATAGCATACTACCTGATCATGATAGCTAAAGGCGAAGCTTCCTTCCACCTCCTTGTCGTAAACGAAAACCCTCAGTTCGTCAAAAATACTCTTATCGTACCCCCCTCTGATCAGTTCATTCTCAATTGGAAAGTTACGATAGATGGGCAGCACGCCCACATACTCCTTCCGAACCCCTGCTCTTTCGGTATATTCCTTCAGAGCAATGAATTTATTGCCCTCCCATTCCAAATACTGAATTTGGTAGTCACCCTCAATCACCCTGTAGTCGGGCACGAAAGCATTGGAGCTCAGCCCGGTGAGCGACCGATTCGTGTAAATCTGTATAGGGTAATTGGATTGCAGCGTGCCTGGCACCTTCCCGCTGCTTTTCGCATTGGCCAGATCGCTCTCAATGAGCTGTAGCTGGCTGACCAGCCGCTCACTGATTTGCTCGTAGGCTTCCTGACCTCTCTTAGAGCTTTTACCAACAAAATACCAATAGAAGAACGCAGAAGCCCCGAACAGGGCTGCAATGAAAAGATATTTATAGCTTACTACATGGGAGGCCAAATGGAACAGTTTTATCTTACCTATTTGTCTTCGGTCGACACACCAAAAGATGCATCATATTTTATGCCACCAAATGCATGAAGATAAAGAATTCTGGAATATCTGAACATAGTTGTCGACAAAAGCAACACAACAGTGATGATTGCCGCCATGTAAACCCACATGTCGGGGTTGTCAAATATGAAATAGATTGAAAACCCTACTATGATGGTCAGCGCCACGGAAATAGCATAACTCACATACATGGCCCCATTGTAGAACATGGGCTCCGGCTCGAAGCGAAGGCCACAAACCTCACACTTAACCGGCATTTTATCGAAATTTTTTAACCTGAAGTTCGGCTCAACAAACATGTTGCCAGACCGGCAACGAGGGCACTTACCATGAACGATTGCCTGAAGGGCGGAGGTTTTTAACATTTTTCCTGCTGTTTCTGTACCAAAAAAAGGCAATCACTGCTAACAACAAATAAGGGGTGAAAAACAAGTAGAGTATGCCAAAGTTAAGGCCTGCTGCAAAATTGGCCGTCTCTCCATTGCTCATGTTTGCCTCCAGCGTTGACCGGCACATGGCGCATTGCGCCCGGCTATCCACATTGGTCAAAAGCAGCACCACAGCAACAAAAAGGGTTTTGATAAATACTTTCATATGCTAACTAACAGTCTTTGACTTCCCCCAGTTCTTTTATGTGTAAAAAGGCCTGATCATAAAATAGACAATCACTCCGGTAACTGACACATAAAGCCAGATCGGGTATCCAAACTTCACGGCCTTTTTGTGTTTTTCAATCTGTCCGGTGAGTGCAAAATACAATGCCATAAGCACAAAAGGAACCACAACAATAGAAAGTCCTATGTGTGACAGTAAGGTAATCAGGTAAACCGTTCTGCCATTGCCCGTTGCTGCCATTTCAGCTTCCGAAAGTAGCCCATCCGCATTGGTGTCGCCGTACTTCACCGACGGCACAGACGCATGGTAAATAATGTACGAAACAAGAAAAATAGCTCCCAGGGCAAACGCCCCGAGCATCACTGCCCTATGATGATCCACCTTTTTGTTTTTAATGAAATACAAACCAAGCAACAGCAAGGCCGCCGTTGCGCTGTTAATCACTGCATTCAAGTGAGGTAAAAATTTTACCCACTCACCAGCATTTAGTCTTGCGGGCATGAATATCAATGTGGCGACTGCCACTGGTATGATCACCGAAACAACGCTTATCCAGCGCAGATAATTAGGCGTGGTATTTGAAACAGCACTCATTTTTCTTGCATTAAAACATCCAACTCAACCAATAACCTATCAATCTCACCCTTTTCAGCACTGGCGTAAAACCCCCTGATCCGGCCAACCTCATCTACCAACACCATTCTACTCTCCGAACCCACAGTATCAAGGGTAGCTTGAGAAAGCAGCAATTGACAATTCATCAGCTGTTCCATGCTGCCAGCACAGGCTGAAGTCACCACCCAATACCTGGTTTCCGCTTGCGAAGCAGCCAGCTTATCCCACTCATCCACTTGCTCCTCATTGCTCATGGTGATTAACCGATAATCCAGCGGTTTGGTTTCTTCCACCAGCCTTCTCATTTCATTCATTTCACCTGCTATATCCGTTTTAGAAGGGTCAGGAAAATGAAAGAGATAGGTTTGCTGGTCGCCCAGCACCACTACATCGGTGCTGTCGCAGGTAAGCCTGCTAACTGTATAGTCAACATTTACCGTTCCGCAATCGGCTGAGGTATATGACGTCTCCGGATACAACGGCAGCGCATACATGTTCTCGCCGAAAGCTTGAAGAAAGAGATAAATAGACACCGGCAGTCCCAGCGTTACAATTAGAATAATTCCCTTTGTCAGCTTGCTCATGAATGATGTGTGGGTACAAACAAAACATGCCGGTAGGTGTACCGGCATGCTAATATCTTTTACGTAGCTAAACTTATCGCACCAACAGCACTTGACCGCCCTGATAAATCAATGCTATGATGAGCCATACCAGAAATATCAAAGGAATCAAAATAGACCAGATAAGGGTCTTTACTTCATGGCCAAGGTGCATAAATTCGCTTACTATGTAAAACGCTTTTACGATAGTCAAAGCAATGAAGACCGCTGTCCTCAAAATACCTGCATCCACAGTAAAGGCTATGGCAAACTCAATCATCGTAATGACGAACAAGATCAGTGTTACCTTCATAAACAGTCTGACTTTAGCCTTGTCGACTGGCTGAACTACAACTGTTGATTCTTCGTGATGTTCTGCTGACATTTTACTAATTGTTTATAGAACGGAAAATTAAACCAAATAGAAGAAGGTAAATACAAATACCCATACAAGATCTACAAAGTGCCAGTACAAACCGACTTTTTCGACCATTTCGTAATGCCCCACTTTTTCAAGCTTGCCTACTGTTGCCTGGTAGAATATCAGGAAGTTAAGGCACACACCACTAAATACGTGGAAGCCGTGAAAACCTGTAATAAAGAAGAACAAGGCCGCAAAGTTAGGGGGGCCATATTGA
The DNA here is from genome assembly GCF_040222385.1 of Imperialibacter sp. Lineage (GTDB taxonomy): Bacteria > Bacteroidota > Bacteroidia > Cytophagales > Cyclobacteriaceae > Imperialibacter. The sequence goes on along the minus strand of NZ_JAVKDF010000056.1, from coordinate 199,686 downwards.
TTTTGTGACAAGTTAGCTCCATGAATGAAAGTACCGTCTAATAATCTACCACCCTCTTCTGTACCTACTATAAAGTGCGTCCACTCCCAAGCCTGGCAGCCTAGGAAAGCAAGTCCGCCCAGGATCGTCCAAAGCATCCACTTTTCTACACCCTTCCTGTCCATACGCTGTCCAGCTTCCACAGCAAGCACCATGGTTACACTACTCAAAATCAGTACGAAAGTCATGATGCCCACAAACACAAGCGGCAATGAGATTCCGTGAAGGAAAGGAACAGCTTCAAATACTTTTTCAGGTATTGGCCAGTACTCCTGCGAGAAAACGAATTCGTCGGGGCTGCCCTGGAATGCAGGGTGGCTGAAACGGATCATTCCGTAGGCAATCAAAAGGCCAGAGAAAGAAAAGGCATCGGAAAGCAGGAAGAACCACATCATAAGCTTGCCATAGCTCGCTTTTAGGGGCTCATTACCTCCCATCCAGAGGTCCTTGTCAGAATCGGATGCAACTACTGCAGTGCTAGACATAGACGATTAGTTCAGATTAATTATTTAATAATAAAAATAAGTACAAATATATCCAAAGTCCACTCAGGAAGTGCCAGAATGTTGTACACATTTCAATCTGGGTCATACTTTTTGAGTGTACCTTAAATCTCAGGGTCGAAATTAAAACAATAATCAAAAAAACAATACCTGCCGCCAGGTGAAAGGCGTGTAAACCTGTCAAAACGTAGATAAAAGATCCTGCCGGGTTACCCACAAAGAAAACCTGCTGGTCCACCAGCTGCCCCCAGCCGAGGTACTGAACAATCAGAAAAACCAAAGAAAGCGCCAACGTAGCGCCAACAGCTATCTTAATTTGAGAAAGATTGTCCTTTTTAGCCGCCCAGTACGCCCACTGCATAGTGGCACTGCTCAACAGCACAACAATGCTGGAGTAAATAAAGGCCTGAGGCAGGTCAAAAATCAGCCAGGCTCCTTCTGATTGCTTCACCACATACGCACTGGTGAGTGAAGCAAATATCATGACGATAGATACTATAAACAGCCAAAGCAAAAACTTCCTGGGGTGCATCGATAGCACCTGAGCGGGAGTTTCCATATCTGATTTTTTGGCGCTCATCATAATTTATCTAGTAAAAAGGCTATTTGAACAACTGGCAGGTAAATAAATGAAGCAAACATCAGCTTCAGCGCTGCCTCCCGGGAGCAGTCCCTTATCAGGATAAAGGTTTGGCTTAGAAACAACACACCGCAAATAGTAGCTACCACGGCAGAATTTATCCCAGTGATGCCAAAGTAAGCAGGCAACAACCCGAGCGGAAGCAAAAAAAGCGTGTAAATCATGATGTTCACAGCCGTCGTGAAATCCTTCTTTCCGCCGAAAGGCAACAGTTTAAATCCTGCCTTTTTATAATCTTCATCTGCTACCCAGGCAATCGCCCAGAAATGCGGAAACTGCCAGATAAACTGGATACCAAAGATGATCAACGCTTCGTGTGTGATAGCACCCGTAGCAGCTACCCATCCCAGCAAAGGAGGAAGTGCTCCGGGAATTGCTCCCACAAACACAGCGATAGGCCCTACCCGCTTCAGCGGGGTATAAACAAAGCTATACAACACCATTGACACGACAGATAGCACCACAGTAAGAGGGTTGGCGTAAATAAGGATCAGCCCAAGCCCCATGACTATTACCACAGCAGCAAAAACAACGGCCTCGCCTACTCCTACCCGATTGGTAGGCAATGGCCGACCCATCGTCCTCTTCATCAGTTTGTCGAGATCCTTCTCTATCACCTGATTGATGGTGATACTGCCGCCTGAGATCAAAAAACCTCCAAGCGACAAAAAGCCCAAAGTAGCCCAGTCAACGGCGCCTCTCGCCCCCAGCAAGTAGCCGAAGCCACACGAAAAAGCAACCAAAAAAGAGAGCCTGAATTTAAGCAACTCGTAGTAGGCCTTTAACCTCCCAATGACGACAAAACCCGGCGATATGTAAGAAGTCTGATTCAAATCGAGTGTTTAATATTGAGCGCATCTTTTCTATTGATGCGGAGGAACAAATATACCTGAAAACCGAACACTACGCTTGCTAAAAGCAAATGAATCGGCTGTATAAAGGCCGGAATGGAGAAATAACCCATTGCTGCTCCCGAAACAATCTCAAGAAATACTACCAGTGTCAAAACTGCCGAGAATTTAACGGAAAATGAAAGCGACGAAGACGTCCACAAGAAGTAGGTCAGTAGCACATGCCCAATAAGCAGTGCCCATGAAAAAGACCTGTGGAAATAAAACTTAAAGCCGATCCATTCAAGTACTGCGCTGCGCTCTATCCCGGCAGACAGCCCGGAATCCACCCCTTCTCTTACGTTGATACCCACAATCAATTGAACAATAAACAGCGCTGCACATCCCAACAAAAGCCACTTCACATTTATTGCATCGCCACCAGTTTCGTTATCGGCCACCGGCGGATCAACCGTAAAATAGGTATATATAAGCAGCATAACGATCAGCAGTGCCAGTAGCATGTGAAAGGAGATCATTCCTGGAAGCAAATTAGTAGAAACTACAATGGAGCCTACCCAACCCTGAAAAACTACCCCTACAAATGCCAGCAACGAAAATATAAATACTTTCGGCTGCGTCTTTCTGAATCGAATGGAGTAAACAAAAGTGGCAAAAATAAGCATCCCTATCACCACCCCCACCAGCCGGTTCACATATTCTATCCATGTTCTCAATGGATTGAAATCAGCTTCTTCCCTTACCGACGGATCGTTCTTCAACTTGTCAGCTGTATCGGAAAAACCTAACTTTTCGAGGTAGCCTGTCAAGCGGATATTCTTCTGGTGTCGCTTTTCGGAATACACTTCCTTGTAATTGACGGGGAGCTGATCAACACTGGTTGGGGGCACCCAGTTGCCAAAACATTTTGGCCAATCGGGGCAACCCATGCCGGAACCCGAACTTCTAACAATGCCGCCTACCAAAATCAAAAGGTAGACGGCAATGATAGTACTTATGGTAAGTTGCTTGTATCTCCTTAGAGACTTAGGCTTTTCCTGCATTAGCAGCTTTCACTTCTATCCCTTCTTCCTTCAACTGCTCTACTTCGTGTGGCAGGTTCGACTCTGGTGTTTCCGTCAAAGGAATGTGCTGCGGTATAAAATCTTCTGGAGCACCTGGCTTGCTATAATCATATGGCCAGCGATAAACCTTAGGGATATCACCTTCCCAGTTACCGTGCCCCGGCACTCTTGGTGTAGTCCACTCCAATGTGTTGCTTCCCCATGGGTTAGCAGGTGCTTTCCTGCCTCTGAATATATTGTAGAAGAAATTAAAGAGGAAGATAAACTGCGCCGAGAAAGTAATGATGGCAGCCACACTCACGAATGTGTTCAGGTCAGTGAAATCCTGGAATGCATCAAAGTTGGTAAACGAATAATAACGACGAGGGAAGCCTGCCATACCAATGTAGTGTAGCGGGAAGAACACCAAATAAACACCAACAAAGGTCAACCAGAAGTGTACGTACCCTAACTTATCATTCATCATTCTACCGAACATCTTAGGGAACCAATGGTAGATACCTGCCATCATTCCAAAGAAGGACGCACTACCCATTACAAGGTGGAAGTGAGCTACTACAAAGTAAGTGTCGTGCAAATTAATATCTACTGCAGAGTTACCCAGGAAGATTCCCGTTAAACCACCAGAGATAAAGAATGAAACCAGGCCGATAGAGAACAACATAGCTGGCGTAAATATTATATTTCCTCTCCATAGTGTGGTGAGGTAGTTGAACGCTTTTACAGCACTTGGCACTGCAATGATCAATGTCAGGAACATGAAGATAGATCCAAGGAATGGACTTAGCCCTGACACGAACATATGGTGTGCCCAAACCACAAACGAAAGAATAGTGATTCCAAGCAGCGACAAAATCATCGCCTTATAGCCAAAAATAGGCTTTCTTGAATTTGTAGCAATAACTTCCGAGGTGATTCCCAAAGCAGGAAGAATTACAATATATACCTCCGGATGTCCCAGGAACCAGAACAAGTGTTGGTAAAGTATTGGGCTACCACCGACGTTTGGCAGAGCTTCTCCCCCTATGTAGATGTCAGAAAGATAAAAGCTAGTTCCAAATGATCTATCGAATACCAGTAGCAAAGCCGCAGAAAACAATACTGGGAAAGAAAGTATCCCAATAACGGCCGTCAAAAAGAAAGCCCATATCGTCAGCGGCAACCTGAAAAACGACATGCCCTGCGTACGGAGGTTAATAACTGTGGTAACGTAATTAATACCTCCCAGCAACGATGACACGATGAAGAAAACCATGGCCACCAACCAAAGCGTCATGCCCAGTCCTGACCCCTGCATGGCCGTTGGCAATGCACTCAAAGGAGGGTATACAGTCCAACCAGCTGATGCCGGTCCGGTTTCAATAAAGAAGGAAATGAACATGACAACCCCTGATACAAAGAAGAACCAGTACGATAACATGTTCAAAAAGCCGGAAGCCATATCCCTTGCGCCAATTTGCAGCGGAATAAGGAAGTTGCTAAAGGTACCGCTCAGACCCGCCGTCAACACGAAGAACACCATGATGGTGCCATGCATAGTAACAAGGGCCAGGTAGAATTCGGAATCAATTTGTCCCGTTGACGTGATCCATTTGCCCAGAATTGGCCTTAGCCATTCCAGGTTCATGTCTGGAAAACCTAATTGTAAACGGAATATGATAGACAATCCACCGCCTATAAGCGCCCAAATAATTCCGGTGATAAGGAACTGCTTAGCGATTGTCTTGTGGTCAGTGCTGAAAATATATTTCTCAACGAAATTTAGCTCGTGGTGCTCATGATCATGAGCGTCGTCGTGACCTATATGTTCGTTTGTATGTACTGCTGTTGTTGACATAACAAATTTAATTTAAAATGCTCCTACCATTTCTTCCTCTTCTTCAAGGCCAGTAACAGCCTGTACTTCTGGATTGTTTTCCATTCCAGAAGAAATTATAGCCACCTCTTTCAAGTGTTGAGGAACGCTCGAGAGATACGATGGATTTTTAGCCAGCCACGCCTGCTGCTCATTATACCACTTATAGTAATCGGCAGGCTCGTCAACAACGATGAGGTACCTCATCGCAAAGTGACCCTTTCCGCAAATTTTATTACAAACCAACTCAAAGTTGAATTCCGGGTTCCCAGTTTCCTCCCTCATATCTTGAGTGCTCTTTGTTGGCGTAAACCAAAAAGTAGTCGGCATACCGGGTACTGCGTTCATCTGTAGCCTGAAATGAGGAGCATACACACTGTGTATCACGTCTCTCGCTCTGATATTAAACTTCACCGGCTTTCCTTTAGGAACGTGAATTTCTCTCGGAATAAAGTCATCAAAAGATGCTTTGTCCTTGAAATCCATTCCCATAGCATTTTCAGCATCTATCAGACGGAAATCGAAATCCCCAAGCTGCTTGTCTTTGCCAGGGTAGCGAACAGACCAGGCAAACTGATACCCCATGACTTCAACAACTTCTGCCTCGTCGGGAGCCTTGTCGGTAATGCTCACCCATGCTCTCCAGCCAGAAAAAATAAGAAGCGTCAAAACAATTGCGGGAACAATAGTCCACATCATCTCCAGCTTATTATTATCCGGATAAAACAAGGCCTGGTTACCCTCCTTATATCTGTACTTCCAGCCGAAACCGAAAAGTAAAATTTGGGTGATAACGAAAACAATTCCCGTTATCGCCATTGTAACCCAGAAAAGCTGATCTGTTACAGCACCATGTTCCGACGCCAACGGCAGATTGTATCTGTCGAACTCCGTATATGAATAAATGAAGAACAGCAGTAACCCACCAATCAGGAATACGATACCCAGCCCCGCATTTACCCCGTTACTTTTTGTAACCTTTTTCTTAGAGTTACCTTTTAGCACATCAACAAGTGTGCTGACCCTGAACAATGTGAACAGGATGATTGCCACTAAGATTAAACCTATAATTACTACCGCATTGAACATAGCAGATGTTTTTACCTTTCCAGTTAAATATGATGATGTAAGCTTTCCTGCAACATAGGGTGATTCTTACCAACTAATGGTGCTTTAGAAAGGTTTGAAAGAACTACATATAAGAAAGCAGCGACGAAAACGGTCAGCATCCCTACTTCCACCAATCCAAAGCCACCATTATCCTTCAGTGTCCCTGGAGTAACCATCAAATAGAAGTCCATCCAGTGACCGAAAACCACTGCCGGGCAAACTATCTTAAGTATTCTCGAATGCCTCTTAGAGTCCCTGGTCATTAACACCAGAAATGGGAAGAAGAAGTTGATCGCAAGATTGAAGTAAAAGAACGGTGCGTAGTGACCGCTTTTCCATCTTTCCACAAAATATATCGATTCCTCAGGAATATTAGAGTAGTAAATCAGGAAGAACTGCGAAAACCAGATATAAGTCCAGAAAATACTGAACGCAAACACAAACTTACCGAGGTCATGTAAATGATTGGCATCTACTATCTTCAGGTACCCTTTATCTTTCAGCAATACAACCACGAAGGTGATAAGAGCCAGGCCACTCACCCACCAGCTGGCAAATGCATACCATCCCATCATCGTGCTGAACCAGTGGGGGTCAATAGACATAACCCAGTCCCACGCAGCAATTGAAGAAGAGAAAGCAAAGAATACCAGAAATATGGCTGAAAGCTTGCGAAGCCTGAACCAGTAGGAGTCTCCACCCATTTCGTCCTCCTGAAACATCAGAGAACGGATCTTAGTGAAAATAAAATACCAAACACCAAAGAAAAACACCAGGCGAAACAACCAGAATACTGGCACCGATGGGTGTTCACTCATAGGCCAGTAAAAGAAACCCTTTTTGCCATCGAGAATAGGGTCAAAATCAGGAGATGCTGGATCGTACAAATCGTGGTGAGCCCAATGGAAGATGTCATGTCCACCTAAAAAGTAGGTAACTAACATCAACACAAATGCAATAGGCAACCAGCCACCAAATGCCAATGGTATTCTTACGATACCGGCTGACCAGCCTGCTTGCGCTGCATATTGAATCGCCACAAAGAAAACGCCAATGAGAGCAAGTCCACCAAAGAAGACATTGTTGATCCACAAATTAGCCCAAATTCTTTGCATCCAGTTAAAGGCGTGATGCCCCCCTTCAGCTGCCTCAGCCGTCTCTGCACCGTGTGCATCATGTCCCCCACCCGAGCTCATCATAACGATGCCTAGCGCAAGTACTGCTAGCCCTACAACGAGGGTAATGATTAGCCTCTTCTTAGCAGTGGATGTAAATTCGTATCTTTCTTCAGTCATGGATATTGGCTTAAAGAATTAATTATTGTCTTTGAAGGGTTTGTACATACCTAACTATTTTCCACCTGTCTTCCACACTTACCTGAGAACCGTGCGCATACATTCTTCCTTTTCCGTGGGTAATTACGTGGAAAATGCGTCCGGCAGGTGCATCTTTTACCGCTGCAGAGTTATAAGCAAGCACCCCCTTGTACACTTTCCCTACAGGTCCATCACCTTGCCCGGTGTCTCCATGACAATGGCGGCAATAGCGAAGGAAAAGTGCTTTGCCATCACTAATAACCGAAGCGGTTGAATCCAAAGGATTCTTCATCACCCTGCCAGCAAGTTCAAATGAATCTTTAGGGATTCTGTAGGGAAGGTAACCGTTAGCATTTCTCTTAACCGTTCCTTCGACTGGCATTCTCATTGTCATGCCACTCGGATTAAGCGGGTTAGAATTATAAAACTCAGCCGGACCTTCGTCGAGCGATGTCAACCATCTACCGGCCTCTTCATCCTGTATCTGCGATAACTGCTCGTAGGGCACAGAATGATACATCTGAGGGGCGTATTCGACACCAGGGTAATCTCCCTTAGCAGCACATCCGGCCAACAATAGCAACCCAGACAGTTGAAATAGTTTCTTAACAATATGATTATTTCCTATCATCTCCTGTGTCTTTTTAAAATACCTTCTCATTTACCTCAGAAGCACCACTGTCCTTGAGACTTTTCTTAATATCAGCTTCTGAAAGCTTGTTTTTTGACAAATCGATGGCCATAATATGTTTATCGTCTGTACTTCTGATATCAAATATCTTCGGCTTTCCCCAGGGTTTGAGGTTACTTACCACAAAGAACGTCCCAACCATGCCAAATGAAGCCAGAAGCACTGTAAGCTCAAAAGTTACCGGGATGAAGGATGGCAATGGAAGATAGTCTTTACCACCAATGATCATTGGCCAATCAACTGTCATCATGCCGATCTGCATTGTAAGGGCAAGGCTGGTGCCCAACAAACCGAAAAGAAAAGCAGCTATCGGAAGTCTTGACATCCTATAGCCCAGGGCGATATCCAACCCATGTACAGGAAAAGGTGTGAAAACCTCGTGGATTTTAACTCCCCCCTTCCTCACGGCTTTAACCGCATTCAACAGGGTCACCTCATTGTCATAAACCCCAAGTATGTATTTACTATCTGATGACATCGGATTATTTTTTTGCTTTTTCAGAATCAGAAATAATAATGCTCTTCACTTCAGCAATGTTGATCACCGGGAAATACTTAGCAAACAATAAGAACGCTGTGAAGAAAAATCCAAAGGAGAACATATACATACCCACATCGTATCTGGTCGGGTAAAACATTGCCCAGCTAGATGGTAGATAATCACGATGGATAGAAGTAACGATGATGACAAACCGCTCGAACCACATACCTATGTTCACAACAATAGAAAGCACAAATGTGGAAGCCAGGTTGGTACGAATCTTCTTGAACCAGAAAAGCTGCGGAGAAATAACGTTACAGGTCATCATGGAAGCATAGGCCCACCAGTAAGGGCCAGACACCCTGTTGATAAACGCATACTGCTCGTACTCAACACCTGAATACCAGGCGATGAAAAGTTCAGTAATGTATGCCACACCTACAATAGAACCCGTGATGATAATAACGATGTTCATCAACTCGATGTGCTCAATGGTAATATAATCCTCGAGTTTGTACACCTTTCTGGTAACCAAAAGAAGTGTTAACACCATAGCAAAACCAGAGAAGATTGCCCCTGCAACGAAGTAGGGAGGAAAAATTGTGGTATGCCAGCCGGGTATTACGGAGGTAGCAAAGTCAAACGATACAATAGTGTGAACCGAAAGTACCAGTGGTGTAGCCAATCCCGCAAGGATCAGTGCCACAGACTCATATCTGGACCATGTTTTGGCGGCGCCATCCCAGGCAAAGCTCAAGGCACCGTAAACGGCCTTCGCTATTGGTCCTGTGGCTCTGTCTCTGATAGTAGCAAAATCGGGAATAAGGCCGATGTACCAGAAAACGAGAGATACAGAGAAATATGTACTAATAGCGAAGAAGTCCCATAGTAGTGGTGAGTTAAAGTTCACCCACAGCGATCCGAAGGTGTTCGGAAGCGGGATAGCCCAGTACATTCCTAACCACGGACGACCCATGTGCAAAATCGGGAACATTAGTGCACAGATTACAGCGAAAATAGTCATCGCTTCTGCTGCTCTGTTGATCGACATTCTCCACTTCTGACGGAAAAGCAAGAGGATGGCAGAAATCAGTGTTCCTGCATGACCAATACCCACCCACCATACGAAGTTTGTGATATCCCAAGCCCAACCAACGGTCTTGTTAAGACCCCACATGCCTATACCATCCCAAACGGTGCGGTAAACAGCATATCCACCAACGATGAGAAGTGCCAAAGCAAACGTAAAGGCCACCATCCACGTTTTGGTTGGCTTCTGCTCTACCCTGGAGCAAATGTCTTCGGTAACATCATGGACGGTCTTTCCATTGGTTACCAGAGGTTTTCTTACTGATGCTACTGCTTGCATAGTATCGATCTTAGGCTTGATTATCAGTTAATTCTTTATTTCTAATCTTGGTGAAATACCAAACATTTGGTTTCACGCCGATTTCCTCGAGCACATTGTAAGCTCTTTCTTCTTTCACTTCAGTGTCTCCTTCTTCAGTAGCAGAAAGACGAAGTAGCTGAGATATTCTGCTGTTAGAGTCTTTCATATCACCAAATACGATGGCTTCCGTAGGACATGCAGTAGCGCAAGCTGTTGAAATCTCTCCATCAACGGGGCGTCGGCCTTGCTTCTTGGCGTTTAGCTTACCAGTCTGAATTCTTTGCACGCAGAAAGAACATTTTTCCATTACACCACGTGCTCTAACCACCACGTCAGGGTTCAACACCATTTTACCAAGCTCATTGTTCATGGCAGTGTTATCAGGGAACTGACGGTTGTCGTGGTACTTGAACCAGTTAAAGCGACGTACTTTGAAAGGACAGTTGTTGGCGCAATATCTTGTGCCGATACAACGGTTGTAAGTCATTTGGTTGAGACCTTCAGTGCTGTGAGTAGTGGCAGCAACAGGACAAACAGTCTCACAAGGAGCGTTGTTACACTGCTGACACATCATTGGCTGGAAGGTTACTTCAGGGTTTTCAGATGCTTTTTCCAGCATGCTCAAGCCTTCCATCGACTTGTCATCTTTGTTTCCCTGGCTGCTGTAGTACCTGTCGATTCTCAACCATGCCATTTCACGACGGTTGACAACTTCTTCTTTTCCAACAACCGGAATATTGTTCTCCACCTGGCAAGCCACTGAACAAGCAGCACAGCCAGTACAAGAGTTGAGGTCAATCACCATGCCCCAATGGTGGTTGTTGTATTCATGGCCTTTCCAAAGAGATACCGCATTAGGTTTCTTAGGGCCTGAATAGCTCGATATCATTGGCTTGTAACGGCCGGCAGAAGCATCTGCTTTGTATTCAGCTAGTGTAGCTTCCTGAATAACTGTCTCACGCCCCATAAAAGTCTGGTGCGTTTGTGTCTGCGCAATTCTATAGCTTTCTCCTGTTGGCTCGATGGTTACGCCAGCCACAGAATAAACGATTCCTTCACTATTTGAGCTCAACAATGCAAAGGCATTCACCCCAACACCATCAGCTACTTTGCCTGCTTTCGTACGGCCATAGCCAAGGGCCACCCCTACAGTGCCAGCTGCCTGGCCTGGCTGAACCACTACTGGCAATGTCACCGTGGCTATCCCAGCTTTCACATTTACCTTCGTGGTAAAACCTTCCTTCATCTCTATGCCCAATTCGTTGGCAGTAGATTGAGACATGCTGATGTAGTTTTCCCAACAAACCTTAGAAAGTGGATCGGGCATCTCCTGCAACCACGGGTTGTTGGCCTGCTCGCCAGCACCTATCGCTATACTTTCATAAGTTACGAGCTCTAAACCAGTGCCTTTCTTGTATTTGCCAGCTATTTTAGTAGCAGCAGCATTGGCATCGCCTGAAAACTCAACAGCACTCATTGTAGAGGTTGCATCACCCTCAAACACGCCATTATATAGGCACTGATCCCAGAAAGTCTGGAAATCGCCAATCTCGGTTTGGCTGGCAAAATGCGTCTCCTTCCAATTTTCCTTTATGAAATCAAAGTAAGAAGTGGATACATTGCCCCAGGTTAAGAAAGACTGTTGTGCCTGACGGGTGTTGAATATATTGCTGATGGCCGGCTGCGAAAGGCTATACTGCCCTTTAGCTGGCTCAGCATCGTTCCATGATTCCAGGTAGTGGTTATCAGGAGCTACATAAGTCACCTGAGAGGTCGTTTCGTCTACTCTGTCGGAAGTCGACAGCGTAAACTTGGCCTTAGAAAGGCTCGAACCAATTACTGCACCTTTAGGGTGGTCGTATACCGGGTTACAATTGAAGAAGATAACGCCGCTCACCAATCCCTGAGACAGGTCGGTAACGAAGACATCCATCATAGCGTCGTCTCCCTGTTTGGTCATCACGGGAGCATCCCAGCTGAGCGTGCTTCCGTAGTTGCCAAGTAGGTTGTTGATTGCGTTGACAACAGTCTGAACACTGATGTCATTTTCGCCCGACACCACAATCGAGGCTCCCTTGCTAGCCCAAAGATCGTTGGCTGCTTTGGTCAAAATAGCTGTATCATCAATCTTTGCTACCGAAATAGCAGGTGCCCCTGCCTTAGCGGCAATAAGGTTGTAAAGGTTGCCTATATAAAGACCAACCTCTGAAGGACGGATAGGCGACCTGTAGTCAGCGTTTGCTCCTGTAAGGGAAAGGTTTGATTCAAAGCTATAAAGCCTTGACATTTCTTTCTTCTTAGGCCCAAGTTTCCTGGTCTCAGCAAATTGCTTCGAAAAAGCCACCGGATTCAACCATGTTCCCAGGAAATCTGCTCCAAAGGAAACAGTGGTCTTTGATTTATTAAAGTTGTAGGACGGCAACGCACGAATACCAAATGATGAAAGATTAGCATTCAACGCTCCGCTATAAGACGACGCATCGTAGGTAATTACCTGAGTACTTGGGTAAGCTGCTATAAATTTAGCAATGGCCTTCTTTGTTGAAGGGCTTACGATACTATGTGTAACGATTTTAATTTGCCCGCCAGCCGCAGCAATCTCTCCTAGTTTGGATTTTACCTCGGCATCAAGCGCATCCCAGGTGACAGCTGCACCAGCTTTCATCGGGTTTTGCAGCCTCTGCTTGTCGTAAAGAGAAAGCACACTTGCTTCTACCTGAGCAGTTGTTCCCCCGCCTGAGAATTTCGAAAGCTTATTACCTTCAATTTTGATAGGCCTACCCTCTCTTGTTTTAACTACCACACTACAGTAGTCGCTACCATTGATGTAAGTAGAAGCATAGTAGTTGGCAACACTAGGGTCGACATCTACTGGTTTATTAAGGTAGGGTATCGCCTTCCTTATCGGAGCCTCGCAAGCTGCCAAAGAAACGGCGGCGACTCCAAATCCCATCAATTTCAGGAAATCACGGCGTGAGTTTCCATTTTCATTTTCACTAATTGGGAGATATTCTGGAAATTCTTTGTCAGCATTCTTAACGAACTCAGGGTCGTTCTTCAGTTGCTCAATTCCCTTCCAATATATTTTAGTATTTTCTTTCATGTTGTCCCAGGAGATGATTTTTCAATTAATAATGACACTTAGCACACTCCAAACCACCGTTGTCTTCGACGGTCATTGGCTTTTTGCTCTTCTTTTCGTGGAGCTCCACTAGTTTGTCATAATAAGCGTTATCCTTGGTATTTATTTGTGTTTCTCTATGGCAGTTGATACACCAGCCCATTGTTAACGGAGCGAACTGGTACACTACGTCCATTTCCTGAATCTCTCCATGGCAAGTCTGGCATTCAAGCCCTCCTACCTTCACGTGCTGCGAATGATTGAAATACGCCAGGTCGGGCAGGTTGTGCACCCTCACCCATTCGATCGGCTGATTGTTATCAATAGCATTGTATATTTTTTGAATTTCTGGAGACATGCCTGTTTGACCTCCCACGTTTTGAATCACTGTATGGCAATTCATACAAATATTGGGCGATGGGATGTTGGCTGACTTGCTGGTTCTCACCCCTGTGTGGCAATAGTTGCAGTCAATTTCCATTTGACCTGCGTGCAGCTTATGAGAGAATGCAATAGGTTGCGCAGGCTGGTATCCTTGCTGCACTCCGACAGTGAACAGACCGTCGATAACACTCTTAAGCACAATGGCTGTGAAAATAAATACAGCAAAGCCCATGAAGGTGTTTCCTTTGAGGGTCTTACCCAGGTCGAACCTGTTCTGAACGACGTCTTTGTCCGCTTCATCCAGGTCATCCTTTTGAGCAAGGTATTTTGTTAAAACTGAAACTATCAGCACAAGTACCAATAGGATCAAAGCCAACACTACCAGAAGGCCTATTAATATAATGTTGATATACTCTGATGGAACGCCTGAACCACCTCCCTGAGCTGCCTGACCGTCGGCCGTAGTAGTGGTAGGGTCAGCTGTTTCAGCCGGTTTTGTAGATTCCGCCTTCAAATAAGCAACAACTGATAAGATTTCTTCGTTTGAGAAATCAAACGAGGTCATTTGAGTCTTGTTGTACTCATTGTAAAGCTTAACGGCATAGTCGTCGCCGCTTTGGATTACCTTTTGGGAGTTCTGTACGAAGCTGATAATCCATGGCAAAGGTCTGCGAGTGTGAATATCACGCAAGGCCGGGCCCACAACCCGATCATTTATTGCGTGGCACACTGTACAGTTTTGTTTGAATAATGCTTCTCCGGCTGAGATAACCGCCGGGTCAGAAGGAATGCCATCGTCCGCTCCGCCTGATGCAGCTTCACCGTCCTGAGCAAACGCTACAGCAGCGGAGAATATTAATGCAACGAGGGATAGACAAAAGGTGCGGGTTAGGTGTCTGCTTTTTTCCTTGAAAGGAGAGAATTTTACAGGTTTTAGCATCTTTTGTGTTGTACCTTTTAGAGTCCTTGCAAATCTAATATGGGAGTCAATCTTTTCAAAAACTTATTTAGAGGTAAATTTTTGTCCGATTTTGAACTACTGTGCAATAATATCTAAAACCTTTGAATACCAATTAATTAAAAGGCCTTATCAATGAAAAAATGATCTATTTAGAATAATTTTAAATTAGGCCGGGATTGAACATTTTGAGGAGGGGTTAAAATAAGAAAAGAGAGGCAAATAGCCTCTCTTTTTTATTGAGGTCGAGAGCGGATTCGAACCGCTGTAGGAGCTTTTGCAGAGCTCTGCCTAGCCACTCGGCCACTCGACCATTTTTGGGACTGCAAATCTAGAAATTATCTATATCAGTCCAAATGTTTCAATGGTAAAACAATCAAAATAAAAAAAGGTGCCGAAGCACCTTTTTTCTATTCTTCAGTTATTCTGATTTCTCATCAGCGGCGTCGGCTTCATCAGCCTTGGCCTTTTTCGCTTTTGGCTTGGCTGCCTCAGCTGCAGGCTTTTCTTCAGCCTTGGCTTTCGCCGCTGGCTTTTCTTCCTCAGCCTTTGCTGCTGCCTTTGGCTTTGCTGCCTCTTTCTTAGGTGCAGTAGCCTTGCTTTCCATCTGCTCTTTCAATGCTGAAAGTGCTTCAAGGTCGCCAAGGGTTGTTTTCTCAGCATCTTTGTTGATTCTGTCAACAGCCTTCGACTTTCCTTTCACATCTTTCTTAGCAGGAGCAGCCTTTGGTCTTTCCTGAGGCTGTGGCTCGCTAAAGATAGCAGTATGAGAAAGAGCAATGCGCTTTTCATCTTTAGAAAACTCCATTACCATGAAGTCAAGTGTTTCTCCGGCTTCAGCAACTGATCCGTCTTCCTTAGTAAGGTTTTTGGTAGTTGAGAATCCTTCAAGACCGTAAGGCAATTCAAGGATCGCTCCTTTTTCGCTCTTATTGATGATCGTACACTTGTGAACAGATCCTCTGGTGAATACAGTTTCGAAAGTATCCCAAGGGTTTTCTTCAAGGTGCTTGTGGCTTAGCGCCAGTCTTCTGTTGTCAACGTCAAGTTCAAGAACAACTACTTCCAGCTCGTCCCCTACTTTCACGAATTCAGATGGGTGCTTGATCTTCTTAGTCCATGACAAGTCAGACACGTGCACAAGGCCGTCGATACCTTCTTCAAGCTCGATGAACAAGCCGAAGTTAGTCAGGTTACGAACCACGCCTTTGTGCTTGGTACCTACTGCATAGCTAACAATAAGGTCTTGCTTGGTCCATGGATCTTCAGAAAGCTGCTTGATACCAAGTGACATTTTGCGCTCGTCTCTGTCGATAGTCAACACAACCGCTTCGATTTCATCGCCAATGCTGATGAAGTCTTGAGGGTTGCGCAGGTGCTGAGACCATGACATTTCAGATACGTGGATCAAACCTTCAACGCCAGGAAGCAATTCAAGGAATGCACCGTAATCTGCTACGTTCACAATCTTGCCTTTCACTTTAGAGCCAATTTCGATCTCTTTGCCAAGTGAATCCCAAGGATGTGACGTAAGTTGTTTCATACCCAGAGAAATACGCTTCTTCTCATCATCGAAGTCAAGTACAACCACGTTGACTTTTGCGTCAAGCTGAAGTACTTCTTCCGGATGATTGATACGTCCCCAGGAGATATCAGTAATGTGCAACAGGCCGTCAACACCACCAAGGTCGATGAACACACCAAAGTTGGTCATGTTCTTGATCACACCTTCGAGTACCTGACCTTTTTCAAGGTTGTTCAGGATTTCAGCCTTTTGCTTCTCAAGATCTTTTTCGATCAATACTTTGTGAGATACTACCACGTTGTCGTTGGTGTAGTTGATCTTCACAACTTTCACTTCCATTTTCTTGCCAACGAACACATCGAAGTCACGAATTGGCTTCACATCAATTTGTGAGCCTGGAAGGAATGCCTCAACACCATAGATGTCCACGATAAGACCACCTTTAGTACGGCGTTTCACCATACCTTCGATTACTTCATCGTGCTCATAAGCGTGTTGGATGGTTTCCCATGCCTTAACGATTTTAGCTTTTCTTCTTGAAAGAACAAGCTGCCCGTTGGCATTTTCCTGCTCCTCAATATACACCTGTACTTCGTCACCAACTTTCAACTCAGGTCTGTCACGAAATTCAGACAGGGCCACAAGTCCGTCGGATTTGAAACCGATGTTAACGATTACGTCACGGTCAGTAATACCTACAACCGTTCCGTTGATCACTTCTTTTTCAGTGATCGAGTTAAGAGTGCCTTCATAGAGTTTCTCCATTTCGGCACGCTTTGATTTTGAATAGCCTTCGCCAAATCCTTTGGCTGACAAGCCTTCCCAATCAAATTCTACTGCTGTTTCTCCCATAAAAATAAAGGTCCAAAATTACACTGTTGCGGCAGGACCAGCCCACAACAATATTTAGTTTAAACTCATCCAGAATGCCCGGAAGCCCATTCACCCGAATGGGAGCGCAAAATTAGACATTTTTCACTAAGATTAAAAAATAGGTGTATTAATAATGCCTTAGTGCCTCCAGGTCAGGAATAATTCTTCTTTGAAAAGAGAAACATAAGTGAGTATTTCGAGCTTACTCAGTTTTAACCCATTTGTAAAAGTATATGAAACCAACCATTCTACTCATTGTTATCGGCCTGGCCTTTACAGCGTGCCAGGAAACCCCCAAGGCCGACATGGTCATTTGGGGAGGTAATATTTACACCGCCGTGGGCGGACAGAAGGCAGATGCTGTGGCTGTAACCGGCGACTCTATTATATATGTGGGTAGCAAAGATGGTGCTGAAGATATGGTGGGGCCGGAAACCCAGGTCATTAACCTTGAGGGCAAAACGATGACACCGGGTTTTATTGAATCTCATGCACACATTATGGGCGTGGGTTACAACCTGATGAACGTGGATTTGATGGCCACAACCAGTTATGAAGAGCTTGTGGCACAGGTGAAAAAAGCGGCAGACGAAACGCCGGAGGGCGAATGGATACTTGGCCGGGGCTGGCATCAGGACAAGTGGATAAAACCAGCAGAAAGAATGGTCGACGGCTTTCAAACACACCATTTGCTAAGTGAAGCGGTTCCGAATCACCCGGTGTTTCTTTCGCATGCGAGCGGGCATGCTGGTTTCGCCAATGCCAAAGCCATGGAGCTGGCGGGCATCACAAAAGATACTAAAACACCGGACGGTGGTGATATCTTCCGAGACATCAATGGCGAACCTACTGGGCTATTTAACGAGACAGCCCAGGGCCTTATTCGGGCTGCTATTCCTGAAACCACTATCGAAAAACAGCAAAGGGCGCTTGAGCTAGCTGTTGAGGCGTGTTTAGAATTGGGCATTACCAGTTTCCAAAACGCTGGAGCGGGCAAAGATGATATTGAGCTTTTCAAGCAGTTTGCTGAAGAAGGAAAACTCAAAATAAGGCTCTACACAATGTTGAGCGGGCATGACCAGGCTCTGCTGGAGGAATACTACGACAAGGGGCCTGAAATCGGGCTTGGCGACAATCACCTGACGGTTCGCTCAATCAAGCTCTACTCAGATGGTGCACTTGGTTCAAGAGGTGCCTGGCTGCTGGAAGAATACACCGACATGCCGGGGGTGTTTGGCCACAATGTGACGCCAATGGAAGAAATAGAGAAAGTGACCAACGAAGGGCTGGCCGCTGGCTTCCAGATTTGCACGCACGCCATTGGCGATCGGGGTAATCAGGAGGTACTGGATATCTATGAAGCCGCTCTGAAGAACAACCCCGAAAACGCCAAAGATTCACGGTTCAGGATTGAGCATGCACAACACCTCGACCTGGCCGACATCCCAAGGTTTGCAGAATTAGGGGTGATTGCGGCTATGCAAGCCATTCATATGTCGAGCGACAGACCCTGGGCTATCAACAGACTTGGGGAGAAAAGAATTGTAGATGGTGCCTATGTGTGGCAGAAGCTTTTGCAAGGTGGTGCCAAAGTGATCAACGGAACCGATGCTCCCGTGGAACCGCTTGCCCCACTCCCCTCCTTCTATGCGTCGGTGACTCGTAAAACGCTGAAAGGCACACCCGACGGCGGCTACGAAGCCGATCAGAAAATGACCCGGGAGCAGGCACTGATTTCCTACACACTGGATGCTGCTTACGGTGCTTTTGAGGAAGACATAAAAGGATCAATAGAAGTGGGTAAGCTGGCCGATTTCACCGTTTTTGATAAGGATATCATGACTATCGACGAAAAAAACATTCTTGATACTCAGGTGATGATGACCATTGTGGGCGGAGAGGTGCTGTTTGAAAAGTAAAAATTAACCCCGGCCAAAAGCCGGGGTTTAACCTCCACCTACCAAACTACTGAAACTTTCTTTTCAATTTCCTGGCACACTACGGATTCAGTCGCTGACCATCGTCGAGCAGTCGTTTTTTTAAAGCATCGTAGCTGACGGCCTGCACGTTTTGGTTATTATCGATAGCCAAAGCTGCCGCTGTGGCTGCTGACTGGCCCAGCACCATGAACACAGGCTCCATTCTGATTGAACCAAAAGCGATATGGCTGGCGGAAAGCGCCACAGGTACCAGCAGGTTGGTAGCCTGGTCTTTCTTCGGCACAATGGAACGGTAGGATATTGGATATGGAGGAAAACCTCCCACCTCTACATTGCCTTCATTTTTCACCATGCCATCCACTACTATGCGCTGACAGTTGTGGGAGTCCATGGTGTATGCAGCTAATCCTATGGGGTCAGTTATCACTTCCTCGCCTACACAGTTGGCTTGTGTCATGACGTATTCTCCGATCATACGGCGTACCTCTCTTACATAAAGCTGCGGCGACCAATTGCCATTGCTGGTGTATTCATCTTTGGGGTAGCCCCAGGTTTTCATTTCTTCCCGAAGTTCCGCTGGTACCCGTGGATCAGAAGCGTAGAAATAAAGCAACCCCTTTGTGTAGTCCACATGCTCTTTCACGATGGCCTCCCTCTCCTCGTAGCTAGCCTCTGGATAGGCATGACTCATACCGATCATGTCAGTAGAAAACGCACCCCTGTTGTTAATGTCTGTTTTCTCGTTGGGCATGTGACTCCAGATAAAATGGTTGTTCAGCTTCCTCCTGTCTGGCAAAGCCTCCAGGAGTCTTAACAGCAGTTCATATCTGCCTTGGTCATAGTCTTCCGGTTGAGTGATTGGTGCCATGTTTTCCGGATCAGTCGTAAGACAAATCCTAAAATTATAGGTCTGTACCAAATCGTCTCCACTGCCCTGCTCTTTTAAAGCAGCATCTGTGATGCCCCACAGCAAGCCACTTGAAGGATCTCCTTTGCTCACATAAGGATCGATACCGTCGGGGAATTGATGTCCATCCAATAACTGCACTCCGTTATAGGTCTCACCATAAACACTGTTAGCCTCACGGCCTACATGGTAGCTCACTCCTGCAGCGGCCATCAGGTCACCTTCGTAAGTGGCGTCGATAAACATTTTGGCTTCGTAGACTGTGCCGTCTTCCATCACAATTTGTTCAATGGCTGCACCATTCATTGTGACGCCGGTCTCTCTATTTAGTCTTTTGTACACCAGCTCAATCTTCTCTTTGGCTAGCATCTGTTCATAGACCGTCAAAGCAGCCGAAGGCTCGAAAGTCCACATGGTGGCTTCCCCCTCTTCGGTTCGTGTCTGCCCCCCGTCCATATATTCAGAAGGTTTCTGCCATTTCCAATGAGCGGTGTCGGCATAGTGAACCTTTATGTTCTGGTAAAACTCACGAGAGATTCCCCCAATCGCCTGCTTGTTTCCGATGTCAGTTTGGCCAAGCCCTCCTGTGGTCAAACCTCCGATCCGGCTGGTCGGCTCAATCAATACGACCTTCTTGCCCATTCTCGATGCCTGCAGGGCGGCAGCTATGCCGCCGGAGGTTCCTCCATAAACAACAATGTCGTATCCCGAAGATTGCTCCTCACTGGTGGGCGAAGAACAGGAAAAGGCGAAAATTGCGACAAGTATTAAGATGATGTTTTTCATGTAGATTGTAGTTATTCGGTTGTTTAGATGTCTTCCATTGTAAGCTTCTGAGTGTCTTTAATAAGTTGCGCCTTGAGCTTCTCATAGTCTACTCCCTGCACTGGTACCTTGTCAGCTATTGCCTGCACAGCGGCAGTGGCAGCACTCTGCCCCAGGATCATAAAAACAGGTTCCATTCTGATAGAACCAAAGGCAATATGGGTACTTGACACACAAACAGGCACCAACAGATTTTCACATTCACTTGCTTTTGGCACGATAGATCCATACGAAATGCTGTAAGGTTCTGGAGCATGAACTCCAATATCTCCTTCGTTCTGAACAAAGCCTTCATCCGTCACATACCGCTGTGAGTTGTGGGCATCGAGTGTGTAAGAGCCCATCCCGACTGGCTTAGGCACTACATTGTGATTGAGCACATCATGTTCTGTCATTACATGATCTCCTATCATGCGCCTTGCCTCCCGCACATATATTTGATGAGGCCAGTTGCCATTGTCGGTAAACTCATCCTTTGCCAGGCCCCACTGACTCATTTCGGCACGAACATCCTCGGGTACGTTGGGGTCATTGGCCAGGTAATACATTAGCCCCTGCTGGTACTTTTCGTGTTCGGCAATGATCTCCCTTCTTCTTGCATAGCTCGCTTCGGGGTAGTCGTAATTCATCCCGATAAAATCGGTACTGAAAGGGCCATGATTATTGGTGTCCGTTTTCCGATTAGGAATAGGGTCGAATTTCTGAAATGTTTCACCCCAGCCAGCGGCATACACCCTTGCAAGCAATTCGTACTTAGCCGGATCATAGCCTTCCGGTTTAGCAAAAGGCACCCGGTTGTCAGGGTGATTGCTCAGACACATACGAAAGCAATAGGCCTGAATCTTATGGTCACCAGAACCATTTGGCCCCGGGGCATCTTCAGAAATGTAAGGAAGAAGTCCGCTGGTTGAATCTCCCGGAATCACATAAGGATCAACGTTCTCTTTAAAATAGTGGCCATGGTGAAATACACCCGCCTGAACGCCATTCCACTCTTCACCATATACGCTATTGGCCTCACGGCCTACATGAAAGCTAACACCTGCACTAGCCATGAGGTCGCCCTCATAAGTGGCGTCGATGAACATCTTCCCGGTAAATGCTTTACCGCTAAGCGTTTTGAAAGAAATAATCCTACCATTTTCCTTCACCAAGCCGCCTTCCCGGTCAAGCCATTCGTCTCTGTAAATTTCGATTTCATTTTCAGCGATAAAATCTTCAAATACATTCTCGGCAGCATGAGGTTCAAATATCCACATGGTTCTTGAGTTGCCATCGATGGCTGGCGTTCCCTGCCCTTTGTTGCCATACTCCGACTGTAGCTGCCATTGCCAGGAGTCGGGTTTTTGGTAGTGCTGGTAGAGCCGGTGGTAAAATTCTCTTGACAAGCCTCCTATCACTTCTTTTCTGCCAGTGTCAGTGAAGCCCAGACCACCAGACGACAGTCCTCCGAGGTGGATATCGGGAGACACAATAATGACCGTCTTTCCCATTTTCTTGGCCTGTACGGCGGCGGTTACGGCTGCGGAGGTGCCGCCGTAAATGATAATATCAGCCTTGTACACTCCGGTTGGGGTATCACATGCACTTACTAGCAGGACAGTGATCAAAAAAACACTGCGTGTTAGGCATAATTTGCGGCTTAGGAATACTGTCATTTTAAAAATGTTTGATGTGACGATGTATGCATTAGGGAATGATCTTGGAATAAACCCAATTTCAAGTTTTTTCAGACTTACACCAATGGTTCTGCTGCAAGTGGTAAAAACTTATCCCTTCTATAGATGCGGATGATAGTTAAGCTTTCCTAATTTTAGGTTCGCTATGAAAATCGAAGAAAATAAGAGTTTACATCCCTATCACACGTTTCACCTTGATATCAGAGTCAAATATTTCACTGAAGCCAAATCGGTTGACGAGCTAAAGGAAATCATCAATTCAGAGATTTTCAAAAGTAATTCTCACCTAATTCTTGGTGGTGGCAGCAACGTTCTGTTCACGAAAGATTTTGAGGGTCTGGTAGTAAAACTTTCGTTGCCAGGTGTTCAGGTTCAAAAAGAAAGTCAGGATGAGGTCATTATAAAAGTAGGAGCAGGCGTGGTGTGGCACGAGTTGGTGATGCATTCAGTGGCGAAGGGATGGGGAGGCATCGAAAACCTATCGCTGATCCCCGGCACGGTCGGGGCTGCACCTATGCAAAACATTGGGGCTTATGGCGTAGAGATCAAAGATGTATTTCGCAGCCTGGAAGCCATAGAGATTGAGACAGGTAAAACGAGAACTTTTAGCAAGGATGAATGTGAGTTTGGCTACCGGGAAAGTGTTTTCAAGAAGGCAGTAAAAGAAAAGTTCATCATTACATCAGTCACTTTTGCACTTCAAAAAGAGGCTAAAGTCAATACAACTTACGGCGCCATTGACGAGACGTTAGCAAGCTGGAATATCCAAGAGCCCACTATAGCCGATGTGAGCAAGGCTGTCATTTACATCCGCCAATCTAAGCTTCCCAACCCTGATGAAATTGGCAACGCAGGAAGCTTTTTTAAAAATCCCACTATATCAGGAGAGGCTTATGAGCGGCTCAGAACTGAGTATTCGGACATGCCAGGCTATCCGCAGGAAGACGGCGCCATGAAAGTACCTGCTGGATGGTTGATAGAAAAAGACGGATGGAAGGGAAAAACTATCGGGCAAATTGGCGTACATAAAAACCAGGCACTGGTGCTGGTGAACTATGGCAACGGCAGTGGGCACGACATCTGGGAGCTGGCCCAGCAAATACAGGCTTCTGTAAAAAAGCGATTTGGTATTGAACTGTCGGCCGAAGTGAATATTGTATAGGCTAATCTATTTGCCCCACCGCTTCACAATGTCTCCATAAGCATCAATTCTTCTGTCTCTGAAGAAAGGCCAAATCCTGCGCACATCCTCCGCCCTACCCAGGTCAACATCCAGCACCACATTTTCTGCCAGATCGGACGGACTTACATACAAAAACTCTCCCTGTGGGCCGGCTACGAAGCTATGCCCCCAGAACCGACTACCGCTACCCACACCGCTAAAGTCGGGTTCAAAACCCACCCTGTTCACACTCACTACCGGCAAGCCATTGGCCACAGCATGGCCTCTCTGAGAAATGATCCAGGCGTCCTGCTGCCGCTTTTGTTCCTCTTTGGTATCATGCGGATCCCAGCCAATGGCTGTAGGGTAGATCAGCAAGTCAGCACCCGCCATCGCCATCAGTCTCGCTCCTTCAGGATACCACTGATCCCAACAAACCAATACTCCCAGCTTTCCAACAGAAGTTTCCACTGGATTGAAGCCCATGTCACCTGGAGTGAAGTAGAATTTTTCGTAGTAACCGGGGTCGTCAGGAATGTGCATTTTGCGGTAGGTTCCAGCAATGGTTCCGTCTTTTTCCAGCACCACTGCCGTGTTGTGATACAAGCCAGGCGCTCTTTTCTCAAACAGAGAAGTTACCAACACAATGCCAAGCTCCTTCGCAATGGCTCCAAACTCATCAGTAGACGGGCCAGGAATGCTTTCGGCCATATCGAACCGGTTCACGTCCTCAGCCTGGCAAAAGTACACGCCGGTATGCAGCTCTTGCAGCACCACCAATTGTGCACCTCTTCTGGCACATTCCCTTATGCCGGCAATGCTCTTAGCCACATTGTCTTTTCTCACTTCGGAGCAAGATTGCTGCACGTAGCCAACTTTCAGTATTTTCTCTGCCATAGTTTTTCTGGTTTTGAAATCTATACAACTACTCCCACAGGGTATTGCATGGTTACACAATGTAAGGAGCCATGCTGGAGGATCAAAGGCCTGCAATCGATCCCCACAATTTCGTGCTGAGGAAAGGTCTTTTGAATGATAGCTGCTGCCTCCTGATCTTTAGGCGAACGGTAAAACGGAACCAAAACGGCCCCATTGATGATGAGGTAGTTAGCATACGTAGCAGGTAGGCGGTTACCATCATCGTCAAATGCCACATCGGCCATTGGCAAAGGTACCAGTTCATAAGGCATACCTTTCGAATTGGTCAGGTTTTGCAACTCAGCCTCCATTTTTTTCAACGCCTGGTAGTGTTCATCGGCGGTGTCGTCGCATTTCACATACAGTATTTTGTTGCCAGGCACCAACCTCGCCAGTGTGTCAATATGTGAGTCGGTATCGTCGCCGGCCAGGTACCCGTTATTCAGCCAAAGAACCCTGGTTACACCAAGCAACTCCTTCAGTTTGTCCTCCACTTCCTGCTGCGATAGGTGTGGGTTTCTGTTGGGAGAAAGCAAGCACTCAGTGGTTGTGAGCAACATCCCAGCTCCGTCAGATTCAAAGGAGCCTCCTTCGAAAGCCAGACCAGCGTGCTTCATTGGCACCTTTCCAAAAATTCCTTCTTTGTGAAGTCTCCCGGAAATCAGGTTGTCCTTGTCGGCAGCAAACTTCAATCCCCAGCCGTTGAAAACGAAATCCAGCAAAACCGGTTTTCCGTCCTCCTCAATGCTGATAGCACCATGGTCTCTGGCCCAGGTATCGTTGGTCGGCAGCTCTACCAAAATCAGGTTCGCTGACTCCGCACCAATCTGCTTTCGCACAGCCTTACTGTCTTTGCATACCACCACCAGCTTTTGTCTTTTCAATATCTCTCTTGCAATGGCTACAAAGCAAGGCACCACAATGTCCATGTCCTCAGCCCAATCGCTCTCTTCATGTGGCCATGTCAACTGCACCGCACTTTGCGGTTCCCATTCTGCCGGAAGGCGTCTGTTTATCATGGTGCAAATATAGATTTCTGGAAATTAAATGAAGAAGAAACAGGGAGCATCAAATAACAAATAACAAGCATCAAAACTCAAATAAACACCAAGAGAAGCAGCACAAAGCTCCAAAAAACTGCACAATATGGTTTGCGATGACAGTTGCGAGTTTGTTATTTTGAGCCTTGGAGCTTATTTGAAATTTGAGTTTTGAATCTTTGAGAGTTAAACTAGATCATGTGCGTGACGTTGGTCAACGTGCCCTCGTACTTCACAGCTTCCACACCGAACCTCCTAAGAAAGTCTATCCCTTCGTCGTTGGGAATACCCTTGTGTTCGGCGTACGACTTGAGGTAAATCACTTTTGAAATGCCCATGGTGTAGATAATCCTTGCGCAGGAAAGACATGGGGACAGCGTGACGTAAATGGTGGCACCGTCAACCGTCGCCTTATTTTTCACTGCGTATAGTATTGCATTCTGCTCGGCATGAATCGCCAATGAGCAGCCGCCTTTCGAATCCCGGGGGCAGCCTACCTCCGGCCACTCCAGATCGCAGTTGTGCGTGCCAGCTGGCGGCCCATTGTAACCTATAGAAATAATCCTGGTTTCCTTGGTAAGCACAGCCCCCACATGCCGCTTGATACAATGAGACCGCTTGGCAAGGTTCACTGCCAATTCCATATAAATGTCGTCAAATGCGGGTTTTTCCATCAGGATGGGGGCCTTGCCAGGTTTTGAACTTTTACCGGAGATATTTGGTTTAATTAACACTGATTGAACACCTTACATTTCTGTAAGGTCAAATCTTTTGGTTTAGGTTAGGTGGTGAAAGGAGGTACTAAGTACCTCCTTTTCATTTTAACTTCTTTGCCGCTCAGGCCTTGTAGGTAACTCTGTAAATCACCCCAGCCTTGTCATCAGATATAAGCAATGAACCGTCAGGCATTACCTGTACGTCTACCGGACGCCCCCAGGCTTCCTGCTCTTCTTCATCAAGCCAGCCATCTGCAAAAGTTGAATAATTAACGGCTTTGCCGTTTTCTACTTTCACCAACCCTATTCTGTAACCAGACTTCTTGCTCCTGTTCCATGAGCCATGTTGCGCTATGAAAATACTGCCCTTGTACTCTGCAGGAAACATGTCGCCATTATAGAATCTAAGACCGAGCGGCGCTACGTGAGCACCAAGCTTTTGAGCTGGAGCTACGAAGTCAGAACAAGAAAATTTGGATCCGAACTCCGGGTCAGAGATATCTCCGGCGTGGCAGTAAGGGTAGCCAAAGTGCATCCCAGCCTCCGTGGCTTTGTTTAGTTCGCAGTCGGGCATGTCATCACCCAGCATGTCTCTGCCATTGTCGGTAAACCACATATTGCCTTCAGCATCCCAGGTCATGCCTACAGTGTTTCTCACACCTCTGGCAAAAATCTCACGGCCCGTACCATCCGGGTTCATTCTGGTGATGGTGGCGTAAATTTCTTTCTCGCTTTCGCAAATGTTGCAAGGAGCGCCAACTGGAACATATAGCTTGCCGTCAGGGCCAAAAGCGATGTATTTCCAGCCATGATGCTCGTCGGTCGGGTAGTCGTCATAAACAACAACCGGCTCACCTACGGCTTCAAGATTTGCCTCCACATTTGGGTATTTCAAAAGTCTGCTGATCTCACCAACGTACAAATCACCATCTTTGAAAGCTACCCCGTTAGGTGTCTTCAGGCCAGAAGCGACAACAAATGTCTTATCCGCTTTGCCGTCCTTGTCGGTGTCCTGAATGGCGTATATTTTATCTCCACCCCGGTTACCTACATATATCGTCCCACTCGGACTGATCGCCATGGACCTGGCATTATCTATGCCACTGGCATAAATTGAAATTTCAAAGCCCTCTGGCAGATTAATCTTACTAAGGCTGTCGCCATCATTAGTGGTTGCAGTATCAATGACCTCCTCTGCTGTGGCGGCCTCCTTATTTGACTCACCGCAAGAAGAAATTGCAACTGACAATACACCTATTACAAGGTAAAAAGCTAGTCGAATTGGTTTCAATATCATGATTAGAGTTGTTTTTTCAATCTGAACACATAGTTAGCCAATTTGGTTGAGAAATAACCTGAAAATTGACAAAAGGTCTTGGCCAAAACTTTCGTTATTCGTCGTAAGGGCTCTAAATTTGCCGAATGATCTCAATCAATAATTTGAATTACAATATTGGCTCAAGAGTGCTTTACGACGGAGCCAACCTGCATATAAAACCCAAGGACAAAATAGGGCTTATCGGTCTTAACGGAACGGGTAAGTCTACACTGCTCAAAATGATTGTTGGTGACCTTACTATCGACGGTGGGGACATCAGCCAGAGTAAGGACTGCACCATTGGCTTTCTTAACCAGGATCTCCTCTCCTACCAGTCAGCCGAACCCATTTTGGATGTGGCAATGAAAGCCTTCGCCGAGGCTGTCGACATTCACCACAAAATTGACAAGGTGCTGGCTGAAATGGAAGCCAATTACAGCGACGACCTGGTAACGAAGCTTACCAAACTTCAGGAAAGATTCGAGGCACTGGATGGCTATGCTATTCAATCAAAGGCCGAAGAAATATTGGAGGGCATTGGCTTTAGCACCAAAGACCTTACCAGACCGCTAAAGGAGTTCTCCGGCGGCTGGAGAATGAGGGTGATGCTGGCAAAGCTGCTGCTTGAAAAGCCTTCCCTGCTCATGCTTGACGAACCTACCAACCACCTCGACCTTCCGTCCATTCAATGGGTAGAAAGCTACCTGAAAACCTATGAAGGAGCGGTGATTGTGGTTTCTCACGACAGGCATTTCATCAACAACACGGTAAACACGATTGTGGAGGTAAGCAATGGCAAACTCAATCTTTACAGCGGCAATTATGACTTTTACCTGCAAGAGAAGGAGCTGAGAAACGAAATTCAAAAGAATGCTTTTGAGAACCAGCAGCAAAAGATCAAGCAGACGGAGAAGTTCATTGAGCGATTCAAGGCCAAGGCTACCAAAGCCCGCCAGGTGCAGAGCCGTGTGAAGGCACTGGACAGAATGGATAAGATCGACGATGTGCTGGATGAAAACGCCAAAGTCAACTTTCGCTTCAACTTCAATAAACCCAGCGGACGCCATGTGATTCAGCTCACCGATGTATCCAAAAGCTACGGCGATCTCGTCATTCTCAAAAACACCAATGCTCACATCGAGCGAGGCGATAAAATTGCTTTGATCGGAGCCAACGGCAAAGGAAAGTCCACTCTGCTGCGCATCATCGCCGGCACGGACAAGGTGAATGGCAAGAGGGAAGAAGGCTACAACGTTATCAAGTCGTTCTACGCACAGCACCAGTTGGAGGCCTTGAACATCGAGTACGAGATTCTCGAAGAAATGAAAGCTTCAGGAACAGACAAAACGGAAATGCAACTGCGAAGCGTGCTGGGCTGTTTCCTTTTCTCCGATGAAGACGTTTTCAAGAAAATTAAAGTCCTTTCCGGAGGTGAGAAATCAAGAGTAGCGCTGGCCAAAACGTTGATTTCTGAAGCCAACTTCCTACTGCTTGATGAACCTACTAACCACCTCGACATTCAGTCGGTCAACATCCTCATTCAGGCGCTGCAGCAGTATGAGGGAACGTTTATTGTCGTATCCCACGACCGCTACTTTGTGACAGAAATCGCCAATAAAATCTGGTACATCGAAAACAACGAAATAAAGGAGTACCCAGGCACCTATGAGGAGTATATGTGGTGGAAGGAGAAGCAAGCGGCAGTGGTGCCCTCCGTGCGGCCCCAGGTGAAAAAAGAGGAACCTAAGCCAAAACCAGCGCCGAGCCAGGTCAATAACCTATCGATGGAGACCCAGAAGGAGCTAAAAGCCCTGCGCAAAAAACTGGATGGAATAGAAAACGAAATTCTCGAAACCGAGCTAAAGATCGAAGAAGCAGAAAAAGAGCTTGCCTCGCCCGAGGTATTCGAATCGCCCGATGCTCTGGCCCAAAGCAACGAAAAATACCAGCTAATCAAAGCAGAACTTGAAAAGCTAAATGATCAATGGGAAGAAACCGGAATAAAAATTGAAGAACTAGAGAAGCAATTGGCCTGATTCAGCCCTTCACTTTTTTCTCAATTCTTGCCACCTGAGCTTTAAGCTCCTCCAGAAGGTGCTGAAGCTCCACATTTTCTTCATGCACAAACTCTTTGAGCTTTCGCTCTTCCTCGGCTATATCATGCTGGTGTAGCTCATTCATGGTGTTCACCACAATGGCGATAAAAATATTGAGCGTAGTGTACGTGGCAAGAAGTATGAATGGAACGAAAAAGACCCAGGCATTTGGGATCTGCTCCATCACAGGCCTCGCTATTCCAGAAGCCCAGCTTTCCAATGTCATGACCTGAAACAGCGTGAACATGGAGGCCCCCAGGTTGCCGAACCACTGAGGAAACTGCTCTCCGTAAAGACTCGTACCAATAACAGCGAAAATGTAAAAGATAATCATTACCAGCACACCTATCCAGCCAATGCTGGGGATCGACTTTAGCAGGGCCTCAATAATGATCCTCAGCTTCGGTACATTCTTCAGTAGTCTGAGTGTACGAAGAATCCTGAGCGTACGGAGAATAGACAAATTACCGGCTGAGGGGATCAGTGCAAGCAGCACGATGGAAAGGTCAAAAATATTCCAGGCTTCGCCAAAGAATTTGGCCCGGTACACCCCCAGCTTCACCAATAGCTCGACCACAAAAACTCCTAAAATAACTTCATCGAGCAGGTAAAGCCAATCTCCGGTAAAAGCCATTATGGCGGGAGATGTTTCAAGTCCAATTGTGATTGAATTCAGTACGATAAGTCCTATGATGAAATACTGAAAACGATCACTTTCAAGAATCTTCTTTACTTTTTCCACGCTGCAAACTCTTTAATATTCAACATGCACTAAGCGGATGCAAAAGTAATTTCAAAAACTGAATCATAAACGCATTTCTTGTAAAATACATGTTTTGTTAAAGGGAACTTCTTTTTATTTTTCGATCTGAAAAAATCTGATCAAAAATGAAGGCAACTATTATCAATTCCGTCTTTCTTGCAGGACTTTTTCTTGGTTGTTCGCAATCACAAACTGTGAGTGACGGCCCCGCATTTGCTGACCTGCCTCCCAGCGCAGTACGCACACCCTACCCCGGCGATGAATCTCTTGTGAAAGTACACGTGCTCGACATCAATGATAAGATAATAGCGGAGGGTGACTACCTGAATGGGCAAAAGGAAGGCAGCTGGACTGAATACTATCCGACAGGCGTGGTAAAATTGGTTACAAGCTATGTGAAAGGCAAAAAGCAAGGTCCCCAGGTGATTGTAGATGAAAACGGGCAGGTGACTGAAAAGGCCTACTTTCATGATGGGCAATTGCATGGCACCTATGTTAAATTCAACAGAAAAAACATAAAGGAAGAACGTGCCTATCAGTTCGGTAAGCTAAATGGCATGCTCAGACTCTATCACGACAATGGCAATCTGATGGAGGAGAGCCCCTACGAGAATGGCGTGAGGGAAGGCATTGCGAAGTGGTACAATACCGACGGCGAGGTAACAATCGAATACCTGTACAGAAATGGGGAGTGGATCAAAGACGAATGAGGTCTTAGAAAGCCATTGACACTCCGAAGTACACTCTTCGGATAGTTCTGGCTATGTTTTCGAAACCGCCTGTTGTTCCCCACCAATTGGGGATACTGGCCTCTGAATAAATGTTCTGGATTTTATACCCAGACTTCAAATACACTGCGTTGTTCCGACCGGCAATTTTTAACCCCCCTCCAATATGCCACAAAAAGCCACCTCTCACTTTATCGTAATTTCCCCAGTCGTTCGACCTCGCCCACCCAAGCCCATAGCCTACGTTTGAGAAATAGAAAGGAGTTACCCGGCTTCGATAAAGGTCGCCTGTGAGACTCAAAAACACCGGCATGATCCTGAAATCACCCGCCTGCTGGTAGCCAACACCGATGCCCGGCTGCAAAAACCGGTTGACAACATAGGCATGGTTTGTTTCAAGATACAAATACGGCGAAGCAGGATTCCACTGGTTGGCCTTTCCAAAATCGAGGCCGAACTCAGCTGAATGCCAAAACATCCCTTTGGTTGGCATTTTAAGAGAGTGTATAATTTTAGTGTTCATCACTCTGTCGGCATCCACTACCAGGGTGTCTCCAGTTGTCCGGAGAAAAACAAAATCCCCTGCCGCATTGTATTCAAGCACTTTGCCCCGCACCACGCCAATTTTCTCTATTCTGGCCTTGTCCTTCACCTGCATCTGCGCTGCGAGGTGCCCCGGCACAAAAAAATAAAAGAGACAGCTCCACAGGAGCCATCCCTTCCGGTTGAAAATGATATTTTTGATAGTATGATTGCTCATCACACAGGCTACAAAGCCAGCACGGGTATCGTGCTCAACAATTCAAGCTTTCCTTCACAGTCATACTCATACTGGTACAAGCCGTCCGCTCCGATCATCATCAGCACTCCATTGAGTGGAATAACATCAAAAGCATGCATATTGGTGTAGTTGGCCACGAGATGATCGTCTATGGCGGTCAGATCAGTTTTATCAAAAAGCTTGAGGCCAAACTCTCCTTCGCAAATGAACAGGCATTTGCCATCTACACCAAGTCCATGCGGGTTTTGCATAGGGTAGGTCTGAAACGACTTTGGGTTTCTCAGATCAGATATGTCGACAATTTCGAGCTGATTGGTGAAACCCTGACAAGCGTTGCCCGACCTTAGTGTTACATAGGCATAGTCGCCTTCCACTACCACTGGGTCGCAGCTTTGAATGTGCTGGTAGGTTGAAAGATGCTCCGGCGCTTCCGGGTTCACATTGTCATAAATGTGCATGCCGTTATTGGCACCAATAAACAACTTATCTTCATAGGGAAACAGTGTCTCTATTCCCCAGCCAATGTCTACCCTGGCACCAGCCTGCGGGTCGCCAAGTTGCGTGATGTCGAAAAGATACAGCGAACTAGCGTCGATAGTGTAGAGGAAGTCTTCATAAATGGCAAACCTGGCCATTGATCCACCAACACCGGCAGCAGTGGTAGCCGGGGCGTTGCTTGTGGAGTTCGCCATCAAAGTGGCCCCGCCAGATGAATTAAACTTCACAAAAGAAGCATCGGCAGCTTCAGCATAAAAGAAAATATCTCCTCCCCCATTCGAAGCGCAATCCATTTCAGTAACCTCCTCAATTGTAGCCTCTTCATATGAAGTAATAACCCCTTGCCAGGAGTCAAAATTGAATGGAAGGTTACTAAACTCCTGAAAAGCCCCCTCTACCCTCTTCACCATTTTGACATCGTTCACATTCGAGATGTCAAACACCAGCAGGTCGATATAGCTGTCGGCATACAGGTAATTTCCCTTGGCAGCCATATCAAAGTTACCCGGAATGGTAACGAACGACAACTGACTGGGTGACGATGGGTTCGTATTGTCGATAATGTGAATGCCCTCACCTACTTCGTTGATGAAAAGAATGCCTTCCTTGAAGTAAATCTTTCCAGGCTGGTTAACAGATTGAGGAGCGCCGAAAGCTACTGCGCTTCTTATTTCATCCGTTGTGGTGTATACAGGTTTGAAGTACGTATACGACCTGTCTACTTCACAGGTGTCGGTGCAACCGGTTGACAGAAGACCCATGACAATCAATATCACAATTGACGTAAAGGTAATTCTGGCAATGTCTCTAACTTCGTGGGGGTGAAATTCTGTATTCATATACTAAAAGAATAGGTATGATAAAATGACACCGTTGTATAGCGATTGGTTGGAAACCTACCTCAGCTCATACCGAACGCCCGCCTGCACTCCCCATAGCCTTGGTGCACTCGCATACCCGTCGGTGTTCTTGGTCAGGCTTGTAATCGCCTGGCGGTAATACGGCTCCACAACGACTTTATAGTGGCTGTTAATGGCATAATTAACTTCCAGGCCAAGCGTTCCATTTAAATACACGCTCCTGTAAGGCGATTTGTCACCAGATTTTGTTCTCACATCATCAAGGTCTTTTCCTTTTATCACACTTCCAAGAAGAAACTCATTGGAAACACCTGTGTTCAAAACGATACCAGCCCGCCTGTCCAACAGAATCACACCAACCTTTACAGGCACGGAAATAAACTCATACGTATTAGTGATTTTCGTTCTTTCGCCATCGTACGAGTATTGTGACGACGAAAATACTTCCAGAATATCGTCACTTAACAAACTAACCTGATTCAGCGCATAACGCTTATTGTTCGACTCGTCGTTCAACACCAGGTTGGTACTTCCGTTGCTATTGTACCTTCCGTATTGAAGCCCGGTATGCAACAGGATCTTCCTGAAGATGCGCTTACCAATGCTTGCGCCAAATGAGAAAGTTCCGCCCTGCGTGTTCGACTCATTGTATCCTCTGGAAGAAACCGCTCCTACCAGCCCGTTGGCGGTGTTAAAATCATTTGTCTTTAGCTCTCCACTGTTTTCCGCTACAAGAGAGGTTTCGTCAGCGCTGGCAGAAGCAAACAAGCTGCCTCCCGACCTGAAACCATAATTAGGGTTAAAAGTACCGCTTCCAACTCCGAGACCTGCCAATAAAGGCTGATCTCCGATCTCCCTCTTTTTTCTTTGCATGGGCCGCACCACTCCATATAAGTGGTTCACTTCCAGTTTCGATAAGTTACTGGCCAGCTTTTCGGAACGAAAAATGCCTGTAACAGAAGGGATGGCGACATCAAACATATTTTCGTCAGAGGCTGGAGTCTCATCTATCGGAGTTGCCACCTGCTTAGTTGCTTCACTACCACTGTTGCCAACTGTAGTTGCCGCCAAAAAGGGCTTAGTATCCTTTTGATAAAAATCAGGCTTATCTTCTTTGTTCAGTGTGGATGTTGTGGAAGCCACTTCATTTTCCATCTTCATGTCCCTGAGTTCAGGGTTTTGTGCGACCTGAGAATTGACGACGTTCTCTTTGGTGTTGCCCGCAACCTCATTTTCCACAAGAGAAGAGGTGCCATTGAGCAAAAGTGCTACCCCCAAACCAACGGCGACGGTTGTCATGGCGGCAGCTGCCCATCTGTAGTAAAAGATGGCCTTCCTGTACTTTCCTTCTTTTTGGGTGGCAAGCCTTGCTTCCACTCTCTCCCACACCATAGGAGATGGTGGCACGCTGGCTCCGTCAAAAGCCTGTCGCCACTGGCTCTCGAAAAATTCGTTGTTATCTGCGGCTTCCATAATTTGTACTTTCTAATTTCTCAAGTTTCTCCTGTAGCAGCTGCTTTGCTCTGGCATATTGCGACTTGGAGGTTCCCTCGGTAACACCAAGGAGCTCTGCTATTTCATGATGTTTATACCCTTCAATAGCATACAGGTTAAATATTGTCTGGCACCCCGATGGAAGATCCTGAATCATTACCATTAAATCTTCCAGCTGAAGTCCCGCAAGCAGGTCGTGATTCGCCGATGGCTGTCGTAACTCAGCCACATCTACCATCGGATACATATAAAGCTTGTTGCGCTGATGATTGAGCGCAGTATTAATCACGATCCGCTTGATCCAATAAAATAGCGATGACTCCTTACGGAATGTTTTGATGTGGTTGAATACCTTCACAAACCCTTCCTGCAAAACATCTTCAGCTTCCTGCTGCATTTTGCAGTACCTCAAACAAATGGCATACATCTGCCCACTATACTTTTGGTATAGCTGATATTGCATGTGTCTGTCCTCTTTGGCACATCCCTCTATCAACTCTTCATCAGTAGGCATTCTGTGAGTTATCGGTTTAGGTTTTGACTTTTATGACACCAGGTCTGAAAAAATGGTTGGAATTATGCAGATTTGTAGAAAATGAATTTAGTTGTCGTTCGTTTAGCTATCGATGAAACATCTCAACTACTTCTTACTCCTGGTCATTTCCTGCTTATTTTTCACTGGCTGCCTTCCCCTCGAGCAAGTTGCCAATACCAGCACTTCCGACGCAGTTTTAGAGCTCAGCGACAGATCATACGAAGATAACATCAGGTTGGTTCGCCTTTTTCCAAATTCTGGAAAAACTGAAGACAGTATGCAGCCCCCTATCATGCATATCAGCCAACCTTCAACGCTCACACTCAAATTTGATGAAATTCTAAGTGACTTCCAGCAATACAATGCATACATCGTGCACTGTAATTTCAATTGGGAGCGATCAGCACTTACCGACATGGAGTTTCTTAACGAATACAACTCCTACCCCGTCAACAACTACCAGTACTCTCAAAGCACCATTGTTCCCTACACGCAGTACACGCTTGAGCTTCCGAAAGTGAAAAAATCAGGGAACTATGTAGTGGTAGTGTATAGGGGGACAAACAAATCTGACATCATATTAAGCAGGCGGTTTATGGTGTTTGAAGGCGGAGCAGACATTCAAATGGAGGTTCGGATTTCGTCCAGCGTAGAGGAAAGAGAAGAAAATCACCAGGTGGAGTTCTCTGTCAACTATGGTGGACTAACGTCTACCAATGCCTACAACGACTTTAAAGTAATGGTGCGCCAAAACAGAAGGTGGGACAACGCCATTCTCCACCTGAAGCCTACCCTGGTGAGGGAAGACCAGAGCTACATGGAGTACAGAAATTTCACTCTCCAGAACAATTTCAAATCAACGAGGGAATTCAGGTTCTTCGATATCCGATCGCTGAGTTACAACGGACGCAATGTGGGGAAAATAGAAAAAAGCCAAAATGAAATAAGGGCACTGCTTTTGAAAGATGCCTCCCGATTCAGCGAGCCCTACAGCAGAATGCAGGACCTTGATGGTAACTTCTTCATCGGTTCCACAGAGCCTAACACCAGTGATCTACAGACCGACTATGTGAAGGTCATGTTTTTCCTGGAAGCAGAAAAAATTGAAGCAGCCGATGTGTACGTAATAGGTGGTTTTAACGACTGGCAGAAAACCCCTCAGAACAGGTTGGTATACGATGACCTCTCTGGCATGTACACGGCATCTCTACTGCTAAAGCAGGGGTTTTACAATTACATGTATTGGGCAAAAGGGAACAGTATTGATCCCTACATGTTTGAGGGGTATAACTTTCAGGCTGAAAATGAGTACGAAGTGTTCGTTTATTTCAAAAGTCCCGGATCATTTGTAGATCGCCTGGTTGGCTACCAAAGCATCATTCACAATGGCCCAAAAAACTGATCAGGCCGTGGTTTCAGCAAATTCATAAGTAACCGCTCTCTTGCTAGGGTCGGCATTGGCGATGTCGAGCATGCCGAAGCCTTTATGGCAAAACTGCCCCAGCCCACAAGTGAAAATAAACTCCTGAACCACCTTGGGTGCGTAAAGGACAAAAGGAAAAGTATAGCCCCTTATTTCGTATTTCAAGTCCTGGTCATACAGCGGGTATATCCTTGCAAACTTCTTTTGGCTTTCTCTGATCTTGTTCAGGTAGTCCTCGTCAGGTACTAGCTGAAACTTCCCGATGCCCTCAATTTTCTGGGGGTCTTCACCGCTTTGCTCCATCCTTTGAATGGTAGATTCAAATAGCAGATCGGAGAACGTATCGGTTTCAGGCGAAATAAACTTCTTGGCCTCTGCATCGTACAACGATGGCTGAAGCACCACGATTGGTGAGATGCAAATATACCTTGAGGCGTCTGTTATTTCAGGGTGATCCTCCAACTCTACAGCCTCTGGCGCTAGCATTAAGTTGCCAATATCTACCTTCGGAAAGGTAAACAACACCCTGAGGAAATAGTCGATAAAAGCTTTGTTATTGCTCGCAACAACGAGCGTAACTCTCCGGCTGTAGAAATGCAAACCTTGCCTGCTTATCTTTGTTTGTCCTTTAAGGCCGCTGAAATTGTAAAACGGGTAGTCGATGAACTCCTTCTGACCTCCTTTTACGAGCATTCCCTTAATAAGCTGAGCTAAAAGATACTGGTGATGGAAGGGAACAAACCCTCCCTTATTTTTTACTTGAAAAACGATACGTACCCTCAATAGCGTAAAAATTATATAGAAAATAGGCCTGAACAATCAAACTCTATTTTCCTAGTATTTAAAATGTTCATGAGAAAAACAATAAATTCAAAAAATTGTTCATCCTTCGTAATAAAAGAGCTGGTTAAACATTAAATCTGAAATGCATGATATCTCCATCCTGCACTTCGTATTCTTTGCCCTCAATATAAATCTTACCAGCTTCTTTACAAGCATTTTCGGAGCCATATTTCTCGTAGTCGGCCAATTTAATTACCTCCGCCCTAATAAATCCACGCTCAAAGTCGGTATGGATAACGCCAGCCGCTTTTGGCGCCTTCCAACCTTTTTCTATGGTCCATGCTCTTACTTCCTTCACCCCTGCTGTAAAGTACGTAATCAGGTCAAGTATATTGTACGAGGCCTTGATAAGTCTATTCAATCCCGAATCTTTGAGACCATACTCCTCTAGAAAGAGTGCTCTTTCATCAAGATCCTCCAGTTCCGCTATCTGCGACTCAATAGCCGCACATAGAATAACTACTTCGGCGTTTTCTTCCGCTACGGATGCCTTTAATTTCTCTACCCATTGGTTGCCTGCTGGCAAAGATCCCTCATCCACATTGGCTACGTAAATGACTGGTTTTATGGTGAGTAGCTGCAAATCTGCCACCGCTTCTCTCCCAGCCTCAGTCATATCAAGCACTCTTGCGTTCTTGCCAGACTCCAAATGCTTCTTGTAAGCCTGCACATATCCCAGCTCTGTCCGGGCCTTTGCATCACCCGATTTGGCTATCTTTTCAAGCCGCTGAATTTTCTTATCAACCGACTCCAGGTCTTTCAACTGAAGCTCGGTGTCAATCACCTCTTTGTCTTCTACCGGGTTTACCGTTCCCGACACGTGCACTATGTTATCGTCTTCGAAGCACCTCACCACGTGGATCACCGCATCTACCTCCCTGATGTTCCCAAGAAATTTATTGCCAAGTCCTTCACCCTTGCTGGCCCCTTTCACAAGGCCTGCAATGTCCACAAATTCGATAAACGTCGGAATGATTTTTTCGGGATGAACCAACTTCTCCAGCACCTGTAGCCTTTCGTCGGGCACAGTGATCACGCCCACATTGGGCTCAATTGTACAAAACGGGTAATTGGCCGCTTCGGCCTTAGCATTCGAAAGAGCATTAAACAGTGTTGACTTGCCTACATTGGGCAGTCCCACAATCCCACATTGCAATCCCATGAAATATGATCAATTGTTACTTTTTGAATATTTGATACCCCTTAAAGCCAGCATAAACCTCAATTGTAGACACTCTTAAGATTGTGTACGTAGGGATGGCTGCTATCATTCCGGGGATACCTGCAATTGTTGCGCCGGCAAAGATAATAACAAATATTTCTAATGGATGGGCTTTTACGCTTTTTGAGAAAATGAGGGGCTGCAACAATATGTTGTCGGCAGCTTGCACAATACCAAACACAGACAGAATCTTCACTACAACAATCAAAAGATCCTGAGAGAGGCTAATATCTCCATTAGTTGAAATGCCCACGACTATACCAAAACTGGCGCCAAGCATTGGCCCGAGGTAGGGAATAAGGTTCGCTACTGCTGCGAATACTGCTATTGTTAAAGCATATTTCACACCCAGTATTGACAAGCCCAAAGACGCAATGCTGAAGATAGAGGCCATCTGGAAAAGCAGCCCAATCAAATAGTTGCTCAGAAGTTTTTCAATCTTAAACATCGCTGCTATAAACACCTCAAAATATTGGTTAGGTATCAGCGCAATTATTTGCCTTCTTAAAATCCCGTTCTCCAGCAAAAGAAAGAAGGTAATGAACGATACAGCCAGGAAACCAACCAAAAGCCCCCCGGTCACCGATATCAGGTTGTTCAACAGGAGCGTAAAGTCAACCTCCGAGAGCAATCCAAAAAGACTCTCTCTGATCGACTCAAAAAGAAAGCCCTCCTCCTGAATTGTCAGCTTATTCTCAATAAGAAATTGTTCTATACTATTAAAAGGCTGACTGACTGATGTCAACACGGAGTCGTAACTTATTTGCGAAAGCACCTTCACCTGTTCGCTGAAAAGCGGGATAAACAGCATCACAAAGAGCGTTACCACCACGATAACTATAGAAAATGAGAAAATGATGGCAATTGGCCTTGGAATTCTGTTGTTGAGAATGTGGATCTGATGAATGGTATTGGTTAGTGGCCTGAGCAAAGTGGCTAAAACCAATGAGAAAATCAGGTAAATAAATATGTTGGAGAAATACCAGCTAATAAACACCAGGACAACCAGCATCAAAAGCAGGTAGAGCAGCATTCGTCTAACCATGTGCCTAAAGTAAAAAAAGAAAGCCCTTGTATACCAAGGGCTCGCAAAATATTGTTTGAAGAATCAGATCAATCCCACTTCAACTCTGTGTCATCTTCAGAAACATCTTCGTCGCCCCCGGCTTCCATTTTCACCTCGAACTGTGAAAAATCAACGCCAGGCAGAAGTTCCGTTTTTACGTGATTAACTGAGTCATTCAACGCATCAATAAACTTATCGAAGTCTTCCTTGTACAGAAATATCTTGTGCTTTTCGTAGAAAAACCCATCCTCCTTAAATTTCCTTTTACTCTCTGTGATAGTCAGGAAATAGTCGTTGGATTTTGTGGCTTTGATGTCGAAGAAATAGGTTCGCTTACCTGCCCTTACTTTCTCAGAATACACTTCACCTCTGCTTTTATCCTTATTCTCTTCCACTTGATTCCGGTTTAGGTTTGGTCAAAAATAAAAGTTTATCGGAAATACCCGATTATTTGTTGAATACAATCGTTCAAAATAGAAAATACGCAAAACACTCACCAGGATCATTCAGCCTCTTTGCAATAATGGGAATGAGTAACCCAAACAATATTTGTTGGTTATCCGAAAAATAACAAGTTAATTCATGACAATCAATAATTAGAGACATTCACTTAGTCAATGTTATTAATTAATTCAAATGAAGGTTGATTTCAGCAAGGTAAAGGAATATGGGGGGCTAGAGTTTTTAGCCAGGCAAATGGTGGAAGGATTCATCACTGGAATGCACAAATCACCCTACCATGGCTTCTCAGTTGAGTTTGCTGAGCACCGGCTGTATAATACAGGAGAAAGCACCCGACATATCGACTGGAAGGTGTTCGCCAGAACGGACAGGATATACACCAAGCGATTTGAAGAAGAGACCAACCTGCGCTGCTACATTGTGCTGGATCATTCCTCCTCCATGTATTACCCCGAAAAGACGCATGGCAAAATCAAGTTTTCAGCGCTGGCTGCGGCGGCTTTGGCCTATTTGCTGCACAAGCAACGTGATGCCGTCGGTCTTTTCACCTTTGCTGAGGAAATTGAGCTTCAAACACAGGTAAAATCTACGTCCAGCCATATCCAAAAGCTTTTCATTTTACTCAATGAGCTACTGGAAAGCACTCCTACTCTCAAAAAAACCAACGTTGCTGAAGTGCTGCATCAGGTGGCAGAAAAAATCCATAAACGTTCACTCGTGATCATTTTTAGCGACATGTTTCAAAACTATGCTGACCACGAGCAAATTTTTTCAGCATTGCAACATCTGAAACACAATCGCCACGAAGTGTTGATGTTTCATGTTACCGACAAGTCGACTGAAATCGACTTCTCCTTCGAGGATAGGCCTTACGAGTTCATGGATTTGGAGGGCGGCGAAAAAATCAAGCTGACACCTTCGCAGGTGAAAGAATCGTACCATAAGGCTGTGGCGGAGTTTGCCAGCACCCTCAAGCTAAGATGTGGTCAGCTAAAAATAGACCTGGTTGAAGCTGACATTCAGGACGATATCAATAAGATACTGACCGGCTACCTTATCAAAAGGACAAAGCTTAATTAAAACGGTTCGAAACAGCATAAAAAAAGCGGCAAAAGCCGCTTTCATTCCTATATATTCGAATGCTATTCGTCGTGTAGCCAGGTCTTCTTGGTGGTGAGTTCTTCCACTGTTTCTCTGTAGTCAGGATCGTCCACACAACAGTCTACAGGGCATACCGCTGCGCATTGAGGTTCTTCGTGAAACCCGGTGCACTCCGTACACTTTTGAGACACTATATAA
This sequence comes from Imperialibacter sp., assembly GCF_040222385.1. GTDB lineage: Bacteria > Bacteroidota > Bacteroidia > Cytophagales > Cyclobacteriaceae > Imperialibacter. Next base: position 158,310 of record NZ_JAVKDF010000056.1, on the reverse strand, counting down.
TAGAACTCATCAGAAAATGGCTGTTGAGCCTCATTGCCGTCTACCACGGTTCCATCTTCAAGCTCAACCTGAGTGAGTTTGGTTCCGCCAGCCCAGGTCCACTCCACACCGCCTTCATAAATAGCAGTATTTGGGCATTCTGGCTCGCATGCACCACAGTTGATACACTCATCGGTGATCATTATTGCCATATTGATACTTAATTTTTGATTCTACAATTACCTTTACCAAACAAAAGTAGAAATGGAATGTTTGAGTTCCAATTTATTTTTGCTTTGCAAAATAAACGAAAATGAAGTTAGAGGAAAGAATAAATGCAATAGCCGCCCTGGGCGACTACTTGAAAGAGCTGGACGAGACAACGAAAAACGATCTGTTTCTGCGTGCTGCCAACGAGAACCCTTGGTTCACGCAAGAGAGCCTTCACCTGGCCTGGCAAGGCATCCTCAATTTTCTAACAAAGGAAAAAGTAACCCAGTGGACGTCTTCCTATTCATTTGCGGAAAACAAGCTAAAAAAAGTGGGGCTCGTGATGGCGGGCAACATTCCCATGGTGGGCTTTCACGATCTTCTCTCCGTTATCATTGCCGGGCACAAGGCATTGGTAAAAACCAGCTCACAGGACAGTGCCCTCATTCAGTTTATTATTAATTCGCTTAACGAGATACAACCAGAACTCGGTGGGCGAGTAGCTGTGGTAGACAGGCTCAACGACATGGAAGCCGTTATAGCCACCGGTAGCGACAATTCGTCCCGCTATTTCGACTACTACTTTTCCAAGGTACCCAACATTATCAGAAAAAACAGAAGCTCTTGTGCTATCATTTCAGGTGAAGAATCTCCGGAGGAGTTGCTGGCCCTTGGCGACGATCTGTTCAGCTATTTTGGCCTTGGTTGCAGAAATGTATCGAAGCTTTATGTACCCAAAAGCTATGCATTGCCCACCCTGCTCGACGCCATTCAGCCTTTCAATCAGCTACTGGAACACCATAAGTACCGAAACAACTACGATTACCACAAGTCCATTATGCTGGTAAATGGAGAACCACACCTCGACTCCGGGTTTTCTCTGTTCCGGGAAAGCACTGACCTCGTTTCGCCTGTCTCCGTTATTTATTATGAATTCTACAAGGACGAAGCTGCCCTGTCTCAAAAACTATTGGCTAATCAGGAAAAAATTCAGGCTATCGCCTCTCGCAAAGGGCAGTATCCTAAGTCCATTCCGTTCGGAACACTTCAAAAACCTGAGCTGTGGGACTATGCCGACGGCGTAGATACGCTTAAGTTTCTTTCCGGGTTATAACGAGGTAGACAATGGGGGCACAAGAGTGAACTTTTATCCGGAACTACTACTTGTGATAAAAGGAAAGAGCAATAATTTTTATAAATCGTGCCATTGCCCATAGTTCCGTTTCTTTTACACACTAATTCAATTAAATTTGATTTTTAAGATATAAACCACAGAAAAATGAGTAAAGATTTCTTTGGAATAGAGAAAGAGCTGAAAACACCTCTAGGCACACACAAATATTACAATTTGAGGGACTTGAGCAAGAAGGACGCCAGAGTAGCGAAACTGCCCTACTCTATCCGTATTTTGCTTGAAAACGCCATCCGTAACTACGACGCTTTTGCTGTCACCGAGCAGCACCTGGAAACGCTTTTGAACTGGAAACAAACCCAGGGCAAAAAAGAAATTCCTTACACGCCGGCCAGAGTGCTGATGCAGGACTTCACTGGTGTGCCGGCCGTTGTCGACATAGCCTCTATCAGAGCAGAAGTGGCCCGCAAAGGCAAAGACATTGGAAAAACCAATCCTCTCGTACCAGCTGCCATGGTCATTGACCACTCAGTAATGGTAGAATATTTTGGCACTCAACTGTCGTACGGCAAGAATGTTGACCTCGAATATTCAAGAAATTCCGAAAGATATAAGCTCCTTAAGTGGAGCCAAAAAGCCTTCGATAACTTCACGGTTGTCCCTCCCGGGATGGGTATTTGCCATCAGGTGAACCTGGAGTACCTGGCAAGTGGCGTGATAGAAAGAGACGGTTACCTTTTCCCCGACACACTGGTAGGTACCGACTCCCACACACCAATGGTGAACGGTATCGGCGTACTCGGCTGGGGTGTTGGTGGTATCGAGGCAGAGGCAGCCATGCTTGGCCAGCCAATTTACATGACCCTTCCCGAAGTAATCGGCTTGAAGATCAGCGGTAAAATGAAGGAAGGCATCACTGCGACAGACCTTGTGCTGACAGTGACTCGCTTGCTTCGTGACTATGGCGTAGTAGAGAAAATCGTTGAGGTGTTCGGCCCTGGTCTTGCCAACCTCACTGTTCCCGACAGAGCTACTATCTCCAATATGTCACCTGAGTTCGGCTGCACGGATACGCACTGGCCGGTAGACGACCAGACATTGGCGTACCTGACCAGAACCAACCGGCCTGCCAACCATGTGAGCATGGTGGAAGCCTATTGCAAAGAAAACATGCTTTGGAGAGATAACTCCGAGCAAATTGAATACACCGACGTAATCGAGCTGGATCTTGGCAGCATCGAGCCAACTATCTCTGGCCCGAAACGTCCTCAGGATAAGATATTCCTGAAAGAAGCAAAAGAAAAGGTTATTGGTGTGCTCAAAGACGTTCACAAGCGTGACTACGTGGCACCGGATCTTCGAAATGGAAGCTCATGGCTTTCTGATGGAGGGGCTGTAGCCACTGAAACTAAAACCGGTACCGGACTTCGCTCGGTAAAGATGAAATCTGGCTCAATGACTTACGAGCTCAGCGACGCTTCAGTAGTTATTGCAGCCATTACTTCTTGTACCAACACTTCGAACCCAAGCGTAATGATTGGGGCCGGGCTTGTAGCTCAGAAGGCGGTAGAAAAAGGCCTGGACGTTAAGCCATGGGTAAAAACCTCCCTTGCCCCCGGCTCAAGGGTTGTAACGGAATACCTAAAAAAAGCGGAGCTACTCCCCTATCTGGAAGCCCTCAAGTTTCACGTAGTAGGTTACGGCTGTACCACTTGTATTGGTAACTCAGGCGATATGCCTCCTGCTATCCAAAAGGCCGTGATCGACAATGACCTGGTGGTAGCTTCAGTGCTTTCCGGCAACAGAAACTTTGAAGCCCGCATCCACCCTAACATCAAAATGAACTTCCTGGCATCACCTATGCTGGTCGTTGCATTTGCCATTGCTGGAAGGGTCGACTTTGACATGAACAATGAACCGCTAGGGCTTGACCCGAATGGTGAGCCTGTTTTCCTGAAGGACATTTGGCCGTCTCAGGCTGAGATCAATGAGATGATGGAAAAAGTGGTTACTCCTGAGGACTACAAGAAAACCTATGACACCGTATTTGACGGTGACGAGGCCTGGCAAAAACTGGATGCGCCCACAGGCAATCTTTACAAGTGGGACGAGACGTCGACATATATTCAGGAAGCGCCTTTCTTCAAAAACATTTCGGCAGATGTGCCTGAGCCAACCAATATCAAAGGTGCCAAGGTGTTGCTTCAACTGGGCGACATGGTCACGACTGACCACATCTCTCCTGCTGGTAAATTTCAGCCGGAGCACCCTGCTGGCCAATATCTTGTCAACAATGGTGTTGAGAAGCCTGATTTTAACTCTTACGGCTCACGCCGTGGCAACCATGAGGTGATGATGCGGGGAACTTTTGCCAACGTCAGAATCAAAAATAAACTAGCCAGCAAAGAAGGCGGATGGACAAAATATCATCCAACCGGTGAGGAAATGTACGTGTTTGATGCCTCCATGAAATATCAGGAAGCAGGCACACCATTGGTGGTGATCGGTGGCAAGGAATACGGGTCAGGATCCTCCAGAGACTGGGCAGCAAAAGGAACAACCTTACTTGGCGTAAAAGCGGTTATCGTGGAAAGCTTCGAGCGTATCCACAGATCAAACCTTGTAGGAATGGGCGTTCTTCCTTTGGTATTTGCTGACGGACAAACCCAGGACACCCTGGGGTTAAAAGGAGATGAGTCATACGACATCCTTGGCCTTGAAAAGGATTTGACTCCCAACAAGGTGGTGGACGTAGTAGCAACGAGACCCGATGGTTCGAAGGTAGAGTTTAAAGCAGAACTAAGACTGGACTCTAACGTCGATATCGCCTATTGGAAAAATGGCGGTATTTTGAACTATGTGCTAAGAAATTTCCTTAAAGATTAAGGATTACGAATTTCAACATTAGTTTTATCATGAAGCCGGGCTTATAGTCCGGCTTTTTGTTTTTGCGTCGGGCGGTTTTCCTCCATCAATTTGGCCAACTCATGATCGTGGGGATTTGTACTTTTTTTGAGCTGGTCGATGATATTAGCATGATCCTTCTCATTCCGATTTTGGCTTAGCTTGTAGGCAGCTTCCACGTTTTCTATTTTTATTCTGAAGCCTTTGATTCCCCGCAACTCCTTCTCCCTATAGTCCGCAGTCATATCTTCATATTTACGTCCTCCCGGGATGTTCGATTCGTAACTATCCATCAGTTCCTTCACATGCTCCTCCAACTCTGGCCCGGAAAGCAGTGCGGCTGATCCGTAGATATGAACGGCCTGGTAGTTCCAGGTGGGCACATTCTGCTTTTCATACCAGGACGGCGAAATATATCCATGGCTCCCCTGAAAAATGACAAGGACCTGATCCGCTTTTTCAAGCACTGACGTTAGCTCATTAGCAATGGAAAGGTGGCCTGTCAAAAAATAACTGTCGTCCCTTTCCTCAAGCCAAAATGGTATATGGCTTGCTAGTGGTATATTTGATTGGCTTGCTATGAGAATCCCGAACGGGTTCGATTTGATGAAGTCTAAGACTTTATCAGCATCAGTCATTTGAAAATAAGGAGCTACATACATATCGCATACTTGATTAATGATGCAAACTAATACGTATGTTACAATTTCTTGACTATTTCTTAACAGGATTTCACACCGCTTTTGTGCTTTTCGTGCTGTTTGGCTGGATACCTGAAGTAACTCGGAAAGCTCATTTGATAGCTTTGGTTCTCACTATAGCCGCCTGGCTATTCCTCGGTATTTGGTACGGTCTGGGGTATTGCCCGCTTACGGACTGGCACTGGGACATAAAAAAAGAGCTGGGAGAAAAGCACCTCCCCAACTCATTCACTAAATACGTTTTTGACCAAACAACTGGACTAAACTCCGATAAACGTATTGTTGACATATTTACTACAGCCGGACTTGTGTTTGGAATCGTTATGGCTGGTGTTAAGTTTTCCCAAAAAAGAAGGATCGAACGTTTGAAACAAAAAAGGGAAGGCTAACGCCTTCCCAAAAAAATTCTTTACCCAGCTAAAAAAGTATAGAGTAAATGTAATTAATTCTTTCTTAAATGCAAAAAGCTTCTACTTTTTCAGCTTGTCTCCCATCTTCACAGTTAACCCGATCCCGAAAAGTTGTTTGAACTGTACCCTTGGGCCGGCCCCTGTTTGCACGCCCGCTTCGTCGAATTGAGCGATTTTTATGTCATCATCATAAATAAGCTGAGTAATAAAGCTTGTGCTTAGCCACTCGTTTACCTTCAGGATGATGATATTTTCCCAGTTCACATCGATGTTTTGCGGATTGTTCAAGTAGTTGGAGAACATTTCCAGCCTCGATTCAATGTTGACATTGGAAACAACCTCTTTTTTGTAGTTCACCTTCAAAAAACTACCAAGTTCAGCTCTCGCTTTCTTTCCAGCAGTTAACACTGTCACGCCGTCAGTATCAAAAACAGCTCCCTCAACACCAAAGGCGCCTGCATTGGCCAATCTTTCGTCGTTCACAAAGGTGAACTTTCCCGTAACAGGTGCAAAATTGACTGAGAAACTGGGATTTACCTTAATATCAACACCAGTAGCTACCAAAGCGTAGCCTGGAGCCATAAACTTTGAAATATACTCCTCATCGCCAGGAGCTGAATATCCTGGTGCAAATTGGGTTCTGAAGTCAACTAGTGAAGAGAAGTACAGCCTGCCGTCTTTCGCTTGCGACATCTTTCTGCCAAACTTACTGACAATGTTTATTTTGTCGTTTGTCTTTTGAAAGTCAACATCCCCTTGTTTAATAAGGCCATAGCCCAATTCAAGATAGTTCTCCCATGAGTTCCTGTCCTTGGCGTAATTGGCGAAGGTGGTCATATAGCCACCCAGCGATATAGAATTCTGCCCACCAGCAGCCCAGTTAGTAAGGCTTACCTGAGTAAAGGAAGCGGTTCCAAGGAACCCCTTGCTCCAATAAGTGGTATCGGAGGATGCTGCGTCCTGTGCGATGCCCGAGCCAAAAAAAGCAAATGACAATGAAATTAGAACTAGACTTTTCTTCATCACAAATTTTTATAGAGTTTGACAGTTGATTCGAAAATATTCCAAAGCCTGAAGAAAAAGCTGCAAATATCTAGTTTTCAATCATAAGAATTAACCTTTGCATCATTTTCTTTCAAAATCCGCCGTAGAATCTTGCCAACATTGGACTTGGGAAGTTCTTTTACAAACTCTACATGCTTGGGAACCTTATAGCGTGTCAAGCTCTCCCTACAAAAGCTTATAAGCTCTTCTTCGGTAAGGCTTTGGTCCTTTTTCACCACAAAGACTTTTACAGCCTCGTTGGATTTTGGATCAGGCACCCCAATAGCGCCTACCTCAAGAACCTTGGGGTTGCTGGCTACAGCGTCTTCAATTTCGTTCGGATAGACATTGAAGCCCGAAACAAGAATCATTTCTTTCTTCCGGTCTACAATCTTGACAAACCCGTCCTGATCAATAATCCCAATATCGCCGGTTTTGAACCAGCCATCAATAAATGCTTTCTCTCTTTCATCCGGCCTCTGCCAATACCCGCTCATCACCTGAGGGCCTTTGGCGCATATTTCTCCAGGCTGGCCAACTGGCACTTCCTTTCCATCGTCATCCAGCAATATGATTTCGGTGCTCGGTACAGGCAAACCAATAAATCCATTTCTATGAGTGCCATCCAGTGGGTTGCAGGCAAGTACCGGAGAGGTTTCACTCAATCCATATCCTTCTACCAGAGGGCAACCGGTCACTTCCCTCCATCTTTCAGCCACTGCCTTCTGCACGGCCATGCCACCGCCAATCGCTCCCTTAAGCTTACTAAAGTCCAGCGTTTTGAAACTCTCCTGATTAAGCAAGCCGTTGAACAATGTGTTAACACCTGTAATGATGGAGAACGGATTCTTTTTCATGTCGGCACAAAAAGCCTTCATGTCTCTTGGGTTTGTCACAAGCACATTTTTGGCCCCCACGTGAAACATCAGAAGTCCATTTACTGCCAGCGCAAAAATGTGATAAAGAGGCAGCGCAGTAATCACCACCACCTCCTCGCCTTCCACGAAAATCGGCTGAAACCACTGCGTCGTCTGTAAGGTATGTGCAACCATGTTACGATGTGAAAGCGTAGCCCCCTTAGACACACCCGTGGTACCTCCCGTATATTGCAGAAATGCCACGTCTTCTCCCTTGATGTCTGGCTTATCAAATTGAAGGCTGGTGGCATCCTTCATGGCTTGCTTTAAACTAACGGCGCCAGGAATACGAAACGGCGGCACCATCTTCTTTATCCGCTTCACCACGAAGTTTACGATGGGGCCTTTCAGACCTTTTAGAAAATCACCCAACTCAGTAACAATGACGTGCTTTATATCAGTGTTGGCTATTATTTTCTCAAGATTGAAGGCAAAATTGGCGACAATCACAATAGCCTTGGCGCCAGAGTCCTTAAATTGGTGTTCCATTTCCTTGTGTGTGTACAAGGGATTGGTGTTAACCACCACCAGACCTGCCTTGATGGCCCCGAACATGACAATGGGGTACTGCAGGCAGTTGGGCATTTGGATAGCTATGCGGTCTCCCTTTTTCAGGCCCAGTTTTTTCTGTAGATAGGCAGCAAACTGTGTGGACTTCTCATCCACCTCCCTGTAGGTAAAGCCTTTGTCCATATTGAGAAACGCAGTCTGATCTGCATATTTCTTCATGGACTCAGCAAGCATTTCAACTAATGACGTATACTCATCGGGGTTAATTTCTTTGGCAACACCAGCGGGGTAGTGCTTGAACCAGGGATAATCTTTCATAGGTCTAATATCGTTTAAGTAGAGTTGCCAATATGACTATCGCTAGGGCATATTGTTTACTCATCCGATATAAGCTATTAACGGCAAAAAATCAAATGATTAAGTATTGTTGCACGAAGCCTGTGGCGTGAAAGTCAATAACTGAAAATAAAAAAAACCGGTAGAACGAAATTCATACCGGTTTCCAAATAAACAACATTAACCCAAAAATGATGGCTGTAGGAGAAGGATTCGAACCTCCACGGAGCAGTTAGGTCCACACGAGCTCTATGTGGACTTTATTCCTTATCCCCACCCCCGAGACAGGAGGGCATGGCTGCCAATTTCATCACCCTACATTGTGATATGCAAGTCAATTCATCTAATTGACTGCAACAAAATTAACAAGAGTTTGATTTTATTAAAATATTTTTAATAAATTTGATAAAAAAATGTACAACACATAATTTCGAACCTCTCATAATAGTAGATTATTAAATCAGGGTAGTTAAAATGAGTAAAAATTACGAAATTGATAATGTAGACTTGAAGATTCTGAACCTTTTGATGGAAGATGCCAAGATTCCATACACTGAAATTGCCAAAAAGGTGTTCGTTTCGGGGGGTACAGTTCACGTTAGAATGAAAAAACTTGAAGAAATGGGCGTTGTTCAGGGCACCACTCTCAAGTTAGACTATTCCAAACTAGGGTACGATATTACGTGCTTTATCGGTATTTACCTTCAAAAAAGCTCTCTATATGATGAGGTCGTTGAGCGCTTGAGGGAAATTCCCGAAATTGTAACCGTCAACTACACCACCGGTAACTATAGTATCTTCGTTAAGCTTCACTGCAGAGACACCAAACATCTGAGAGAAGTGCTTCATGACAAGATTCAAAAGGTGGAAGGAATTGAAAGGACGGAAACCCTGATTAGTCTCGAAGAAAGCCTGAGCCGCCATATCAGTTTTTAGCACCCATTTCGGAAACTATTTAGCCCGATAAAGGTTTTACTATGAGTGCCATAGTTTTGAAACCTTTATCGGGTTTAATTTTCATGCCCCCTTTGCGAAAAAATTGACTCCTCAAGTCTTGGGGTAGTGATTTATGTTGTACATTTGTTTTAATTATAATCAGTCTAAATAAGTAGAGGATGAGTAAGGACAACCAAATACTGGAAGAACTCACCAAATCAGATTATAAATACGGATTTCACTCCGATATTGAAACTGAGTCGGCACCCAAAGGTCTTAATGAAGATATTGTCAGGTTTATTTCTGCAAAAAAGGAAGAGCCTGAATGGATGCTGGAATGGAGACTTTCAGCTTACCGTCACTGGTTGACTTTAAATGAGCCAACCTGGCAAAATGTTACTTTCCCGGAAATTAATTACCAGGACATCATTTTCTATGCTGCTCCGAAGCAAAAGATATCGCCTAAAAGCCTCGACGAAGTAGATCCCGAGTTGAGAGCTACCTTTGAGAAGCTTGGCATTTCGTTTGACGAGCAAAAAAGACTTACAGGCGTGGCGGTTGATGCCGTGCTGGACAGTGTTTCCGTAGCTACGACTTTCAAGAGTAAACTTGGCGAACTGGGCATTATCTTTTGTTCTTTCTCAGAAGCGGTGAGAGAGCACCCCGAATTAGTTAAAAAGTATATCGGATCGGTAGTACCAGTCAACGATAACTATTTCTCCGCCCTTAACTCTGCTGTATTTTCGGATGGTTCTTTCTGCTACATACCTAAAGGTGTGCGTTGCCCGATGGAGCTTTCCACCTATTTCCGGATCAATGCCATGAACACAGGGCAGTTTGAACGGACGCTGATTGTGGCCGAAGAAGGCTCCTATGTCAGCTACCTGGAGGGCTGTACTGCTCCTATGAGAGATGAGAATCAGCTTCATGCGGCCGTTGTTGAGATTTTTGCCGCCAAAGATGCTGAAGTGAAGTACTCAACTGTGCAAAACTGGTACCCGGGAAGCAAAGAAGGCAAAGGCGGCATTTACAACTTTGTTACCAAGCGAGGGCTTTGCTCTGGCGACGGTTCTAAAATATCGTGGACACAGGTAGAAACCGGGTCGGCAGTGACCTGGAAGTACCCAAGCTGTATCCTGAAGGGAGACAACTCCATTGGAGAGTTCTATTCAGTGGCTGTTACCAATAACTATCAGCAGGCTGACACCGGCACCAAAATGATCCATATTGGTAAAAATACCCGTTCAAGGATCGTGTCGAAGGGTATTTCTGCAGGCAAAAGCCAAAACAGCTACCGTGGCCAGGTGAAGGTAATGAAACGTGCCGAAGGTGCGAGAAATTATTCTCAATGCGACTCACTGCTACTTGGCGACAAATGCGGAGCACACACGTTCCCTTATATCGACGTGGAGAATCCACTGGCAATTGTCGAACACGAAGCGACGACTTCAAAAATCGGTGAAGACCAGATTTTCTACTGTAACCAGAGAGGAATAGCTACAGAGGATGCAGTAGCCCTTATCGTAAATGGTTTCGCTAAAGAGGTGATGAATCAACTGCCTATGGAATTTGCCGTTGAGGCACAGAAACTTCTGGCCATATCACTTGAAGGCAGTGTAGGCTAAGGAGAAACTCTACAGACAAAAATTATGTTTTTATAAGCTTGAAAAGGAGCTCAGGCAAAAGTGAAAAAGAAAAGTAATTGACAATGTTAAAGATAAAGAACCTCAAAGCTTCGGTAGAAGGAAAGATGATCCTCAACGGAATTAACCTGGAAGTAAAGCCAGGAGAAGTTCATGCCATTATGGGCCCGAATGGTTCAGGAAAAAGTACGCTGGCTTCTGTTTTGGCCGGTCGTGAAGACTATCAAATCGAAGGGGGAGAAGTAGAATATATTGGCAAAGATCTTTTGGATCTTTCCCCGGAGGAAAGAGCCAGGGAAGGTGTGTTTCTTGCCTTCCAGTACCCTGTAGAAATACCAGGTGTAAGCACGACCAACTTTCTCAAAGCCGCTCTCAATCAAGTAAGAGAACACCACGGCAAACCAACACTGGACGCTGTTTCGTTTCTTAAATTGATGAAAGAAAAAATGGCATTGGTGGAGATCGACCAGGCTTTGCTGAGCAGGTCATTGAACGAAGGCTTCTCTGGTGGAGAAAAGAAAAGAAATGAGATTTTCCAAATGGCGATGCTTGAGCCAAAGTTGGCCATTCTGGACGAAACGGATAGTGGGCTTGACATTGACGCATTGCGAATTGTGGCCAATGGCGTCAACAAACTCAAAACAAGAGACAACGCCACTATTCTGATCACACACTATCAGAGGCTGCTCGACTACATAGTGCCTGATTTTGTGCACGTTCTTTACAAGGGGCGCATTATCAAGTCAGGAGACAAGAGCCTGGCCTTACAACTCGAAGAAAAAGGGTACGACTGGATCAAAGAAGAAGCTGAAACGGTTTCTGCTTAGTTGTTTTAACCTGAAAATTCGAAAGTAATGACAACCCCAAACGAATACATAAACACCGTCGGCAAGGCATTTGAAAAATTTGAGGCCAGCTTAAATGGCAGCAAATCCACTTTCCTGCACGAGCTAAGAAAAGAATCCCTGGCCGCTGTTCTCAAATCGGGATTGCCCGGGCCAAAGCATGAAGAGTATCGTTATACCAACTTCGGCAAGGCACTTGAAAAGAGCATAGCTTACGAGGGCATTGTGGCCGAAACTGCCGCTGCCAGTGCCCCCACCCCTCTCGACAGTTTTGAGGGCTATAAGCTTTACTTTGTTAATGGCAAGCTCGATGTTTCCCGTTCGGATTTGGGAGCTTTAAGTGACAAAGTAACTGTTACCTCTCTCGCATCGGCTGTTAAAGAACAAAGCGATCTAAAAGAATACCTGGGCAGCATTGTTAAGTCGTGGCCGGATGCTTTTTCGCACCTCAACACGGCATTTGCGAAGGAAGGTATTTTTATTAGAGTAAAGAAAAACACTGTTCTGGATAAGCCGCTGTATGTCATTCATTCAAATGACACGTCGGCCACTGAGGTGCTTGCACATTACAGAAACCTGGCGATTGTAGAAGAGGGAGCGCAACTAAAGGTGATAGAGGCTAATTTCTCCACCGGAGCGAATACATCATATACGAATACCGTTTTGGAGGTTTTCTGCAAAAAAAATGCCTCGGTAGAATGGAGCAAGCTCCAGCTCGAAAACGAAACTGCACTGCGAATTGATAATTCACTGGTATATCAGGAAAGAGATTCCAAGTGCACAATCAATACCATCACGCTAAGCGGGCAGATGGTAAGAAACAACCTCTACATTGCCCTGGATGATGAAAACACTGAGGCACACATGTACGGATTGTACCTGATAGACGGGAAAACGCATGTAGACAACCACACTTCTGTTGACCATAGAAAGCCTAATTCGTTCTCCAATGAGTTGTACAAAGGCATCATGGACGATCAGTCGCACGGTGTTTTTAACGGAAAAATATTTGTTCGTCAGGATGCGCAAAAAACCAATGCCTTCCAGCAGAACAACAACATCCTGCTCAGCCCCAACGCTGTGATCAATACCAAACCACAGCTGGAAATATGGGCAGATGACGTGAAGTGTTCACACGGTTGTACCACAGGCCAGCTGGATAACGAACAGTTGTTCTACCTGAGAGCCCGTGGAATTTCAGAAGACAAAGCCAGGGCGATGCTTCTGCACGCATTTGCAGGCGACGTGATAGCGAACATATCCGTAGAGCCTGTAAGAGAATACCTTGAGCAGTTAATTACCGATAAAATAGAAAACTAGTCATGGGCAGCCCAGCTTCAACAATAGATTGGTCATTGGACATTCAATCAATACGGAAGCAATTTCCCGTGCTACATCAGGAGGTGAATGGCAAACCTTTGATCTATTTCGACAACGCTGCAACAAATCAGAAGCCTTCCTCTGTCATTAAAGCACTAGATCACTACTATGAGACAGACAATGCCAATATCCACAGAGGTGTTCATACGTTAGCCGAAAGGGCTACCGCCGATTTCGAAGAGACAAGAAAGAAAGCAGCCGCCTTTCTCAACTCCAAAGAGATCCAAGAGGTCATTTTCACCAAAGGCACCACAGAGAGCATTAATCTTGTGGCTTCTACCTGGGGTAGAAAATTTGTAAACGAGGGTGATGAAATCATCATCAGCACGCTGGAGCACCATTCTAATATTGTGCCATGGCAAATGCTTTGCGAGGAGAAAGGCGCCATCCTGAGGGTGATTCCAATCAACCCAAAAGGAGAAGTCATCATTGACGATTTCAAAAAACTACTATCAGCTAAAACGAAGCTTGTTTCTGTTGTATTTGCATCGAATGCCCTGGGGACTGTCAATCCTGTGGCAGAAATCATCAGCCTGGCTCACCAACAAGGGGCGGTTGTTATGTTGGATGGAGCACAAGCCTCAGCCCACCTTGAAGTGGATGTACAAAAGCTCGATGTGGACTTCTTCGCTCTTTCTGCACACAAAATGTATGGCCCCACAGGCGTGGGAATACTCTATGGCAAACGAAGCTTGTTGGAAGCAATGCCCCCCTACCAGGGCGGCGGGGAAATGATAAGCGAAGTGACCTTTGAAAAGACTACTTATAACGTCATTCCTTACAAGTTTGAAGCCGGCACGCCCAACATCGCCGATGTGGTGGCCTTTGGTGCTGCTATCGACTTTATAAACGAGCATGGAAAGGAACGGATTGCAGCGCATGAAGATGAACTATTGCACTACGCCACGGCAAAGCTTGAAAGCATCCCAGGAGTGAGGATAGTTGGGCAGGCGGCAGACAAAGTCAGCGTGGTGTCTTTCCTGGTCAACGGTTACCACCCGCTTGACGTGGGAATGTATCTGGACGCAAGAGGTATAGCAGTCCGAACTGGACACCATTGTACGCAACCGCTGATGAAACATTTGGGGATTGAAGGAACGGTTAGGGCCTCCTTTTCTGTTTACAATACCAAAGAGGAAATTGACCGACTGGCAGAGGCGGTTACCCTGCTTGCCGGTAGAAAAAATTAGAATGGCGGAGACTATAAAAGGCATTCAGGATGAAATCATCTCCGAGTTTGATATACTTGGAGATGATCGTGAAAGCAAGATATTCTACATTATGGAGTTGGGCGCTACGCTTCCAGAAATGGAAGAAAGCGAAAAAGTAGAACACAATATTATCAAAGGCTGTCAGTCGAAAGTATGGCTCACGGCAGCGCTGGCTGGCGAAGTAATAAAATTCAGCGCCGATAGCAACACTGAAGTTACCAAAGGGCTTATCAGCCTATTGATACGAGTATTGTCGGGACAGAAACCGCAGGATATCATGCAAGCCGAGCTTTTCTTTATTGAAAAGATAGGCATGGGACAGTTGATCGGATCCCAAAGATCGAACGGGCTTTCGTCGATGATCAAGCAAATGAAGCTATATGCGCTGGCCTTTCAGACTAAGTTGGCCGGAACAAATACATAAACACAAACGCTGAGAACTATGGAAAACCAAAATCAGCAGGAAGCGGATTTAAAGGAAAAGGTAATTGCCGCCATCAAAACGGTGTATGACCCGGAAATTCCTGTGGACGTATACGAGTTGGGTCTGATCTACGAGATCAGTATATTTCCCGTCAACAACGTTTTTGTGTCTATGACATTGACATCCCCTAGCTGTCCTTCAGCCGAGGCCATCCCCAGTGAGGTGAAGGCCAAAATTGAAGAGGTAGAGGGAGTAAACGACGTGGAGGTTGAGCTTACGTTCGACCCGCCATTTACGCAAGATATGATGAGTGAGGCCGCCAAATTGGAACTAGGCTTCATGTAAATTAGTTTATTCATCCAGCGGCCGTTTAAGCCGTCATTCAGAAATAAATAGAACTTTAAAAAGATAAGGAAATGTATCCCGAACCATTAGTTGCCCCCATGAGGACAGACCTTACCAGTGCAGGATTCACTGAGCTAAGAACTTCCGAAGATGTTGAAAATCACCTTGAAGACCACAAAGGCACTTCGCTAATTGTTATCAACTCGGTGTGTGGATGTGCGGCTGGAGCAGCCCGTCCCGGAGTGAAGATGGCTCTAGCCAATAGCGCTAAGAAGCCTAACTTTCTAGGAACGGTGTTCGCTGGTGTAGATAAAGAAGCTACTCAGACTGCCAGGGAGTATACTTTGCCTTATCCCCCTTCATCTCCGTCAATCGCACTGTTTAAAGATGGTGAATTGGTTCACTTCGTAGAAAGACACCACATTGAGGGCCGCAATGCTCAAATGATTGCAGCTCATTTGGTTGATGTTTTTGAAGAATATTGCTAAGATTTTAAAAGAATAATATAAAATCACAGCAGAAGCTGGCTCAAAAGGCCAGCTTTTTATTTTGTTAGTTTCACGGAAACGGTTGATGTGGTCATCAGGTACCGCACCCTGCCCTGCCATTGAAAGGAAGCCAGTGCCCTCACCTCATAGTCATTTGGAAGTATATAAGTGTGGCTCACTTCGTTGCCGCAGGCAAAGTAACCGTCACCAAAATCCCAATAGAACTCGGCATTGGCCGGATATGCGCCTGCCAAATGAGATTTAAATCTGGAAGCCTCATTGATTACTCCCGACACCTCTTCGTCCATTTTGAGCTCCAGAAATTCGTTCAATTCATACTCGTGGTCAATTTCATAGATTGTTCGGCTAGTGGACGCCTCCAAAATTGATAGCTTTATGTCATAGGTGCCATGAGCATCATAACAATGACTGACTGATTGCCCTTCTCCACCAAAACTATCCCCAAAATCCCAGCGGTATTTTACATCCCCATTATTATTCTCCGACTGGTATTCCAAATCGACACAGAGATTGCACGTAAGCTTGTGCGAAAAAGCGTTTTCGTTCGTGAATATTTTCTCTGCAAAACAGATATCCTCACCAGTCAGTTCGGAGTATAACTCCTCCGACGTGGTAACAAATGAGTAAATATCCTGATTTCCCTGCTCGTTGCCAGAGACGAAGTATATCTTTTCCCCAATTGGCGGGAGGCTAAAATGCTTATTGTCATGCCTGTCATTGAACTGATTGCCCAGATTTTTTGGGCCTGACCATTCGTTCCAATTGTCTCCTTGTTTAACTGAATAAAAGATATCGAGACCACCGTAACCTTCCTGACCGTCAGAGGAATAGAAAAGAAAGCGACCATCTGGGGAAAACGACGGAGAGGTATCTTCTCCGGGCGTATTCAGAACACCAAGGTTGATGGGCGTGTCCCAAGCCTTTTTACTTACTCTGTGGCTGATATAAATATCTCTTCCACCCCTTGAGTCGTCCATTTCCGCAGAAATTAGCATGTGCTTGCCGTCCTCAGAGACAAAAAAGTCAGCGTATCCGGACTTGTTCTTGAAACCCTTTATAGTAAAATTGGCAGGGGTAGTCCATTTGCCATTTCGAAGTTCGGAATAGGAAAGACCCTCGCCTGAAATCTCTCCATTCTCGTAAGTATTACCCAAAATCAAATTAACGACCCCTTCTTCCACCGTAATAGAGGTGACAAAATTAGGCCCTCTGTTGTTCAAGGGCGGCGGCAGGCGCTCAACTTTTGTCCAGGTATGCGTCTTTGGATCCCAGGTTGCAGTCCAAATATCTTCGGCGTCTTTGGTGCCTCCAACGTTTTCGGGGTGGTTGCTCCTGCTAAAAAAAAGCCGTCCTTCACCCGGCTCTACCAGCGGGCCATGCTCATCGTAAATACTATTAACTCCGTATTCATTATTTTTCTCGACCGAAGCAATATTTCTCTTATCTACCTTTCCAAGAGGAGACCCCGCCGGAGCGTGGTGTTTTGCACTTACCTCAGAGTCGGAGAAAATTATTTTATTTTGGGCCTGCCCAAAATGAAACGCAGAAGCTAGAATTACGGTAAGAAAAACCCCTTTTTTAACAAAAAAGAAAGTTGTCAGCTCCGACCACTTGATTAAAGAGAACCCGAAATGGCTTTTTGAAATACAATTTGTCAGCATTTATTGCAACTATTTGGTCAGTGTTTTGAAATCAGAGATTCAAAGCCATGTTTCAATCTACGATTTACTCAAAAAAATCATTATTACCCATATAAAATTGGATTAAACCAATGAGTGGGGCAAAAAATTGTTATCTAAAAATCAAGACGAGAGCTTTAGCACCCTCTTGTAATTCCTCAATGAAATTCCCGACATTTATGACTTGAGGCAGCCCGACATTAACTACTCTATAACACAACGATTGGCAAAAGGTCAACGATCAGATACGTAACAAACCAGCTTCAGATCGAACATAGCGAATGAAATCCCGGCTGGTTAAAAAGAGAACTTCTCCTTGAACTCAAGTAGTTCCTGCCTCAGGCTTTCTGGGTGAGGCATGTTGATATAATCTGCCAGCAGGGTCTCAGGGCTCACTTTTAATTCCATAAGGCTGATGTGCTGGTTAATGAAAGTATACTCAAGTTCGGGAAACATTTCCTTCATAGCATCCACTATGTCCAGAATGGGCAAGTTCTTATCAACAACATTATAGATTCCGGAGGGCACCTGCTTCAGTAAAGTTTCCTTGATAATCTCGGCAACGTGCGTCACATGTATAAAAGCCCTGGCTTGTTTGCCGTTGCCAAAAATCTGGATTCGATTACCGAAGTTGGCATCAAACATAAACCGGTTGATGACGGCGTCGAACCTCATGCTCTTATTGTAGCCATATACATTACCACACCGTAATATAACAGCGTCCTTGTTTGCACCCAGGCGAACCACGTGTTCCTCTCCCCTATGCTTCGAAATACCATAGAAAGTCGATGGATCAGTGTCGGCTCGTTCGGTGGCGAGCTCCTCACTGGCACCATAAACGGCGGTACTGCTGGTGTATATGAGTTTCTTCACATTGTCCATCTCTTCAACTGCATACACCAGCTCGGCCGTTCCCCAGTGGTTCACCTGCTCGTAAAAGTGTGAGTCGGTATTGGCAAATGGCGTCGTTACCCTTGCCGCTAAATGGATCACGGCATCCACTTCTTTCAAATGCTTTCTTAGGGTTCTGCTGTCAAGCAATTCAGCTGACACCAGCTTTATTCTTTCGTGGCCAGGGTACTTTTGACCAAAGAAAAAATTGAAATTGCCTTTGCTCAGGTTATCATACACAATGATCTTCTCAACCTCGGGCTGTTGGCACAAATTCCCTACCACCTGGGTTCCAATATACCCGGCTCCTCCTGTAATTAATACTCGCATCTATTTACTGATTAGGTCGGTATGTAAACCGCATTCTGTCTTTTTCATCCCAAACCATCTGGCTTCACGTTCCTGCATTTCAGGATCCACTTTACGGGTGCAGGGCTCACAGCCTATACTCATATAGCCTTTGGCATCCATTGGATGCCTGGGTAAATTGTGTTCCCTTATATATTGAAAAATCATTTTGGCATTCCAGTCCAGCATAGGATGGAACCGAAACGTGTTATGCGGAGCCGGTTGCTCTACTTTCATGGCTGCCCTTACGGCGCTTTGATCCGCTCTTACTCCATTGATCCAAATGTCGTGCTCTTGAAGCAAAGCATCGGTTGGTTGCGTTTTATTGATGTAGCAGCAGTAGTCTGGGTCACTTGTAAACAATAGTTTACCATCATTACCTACCTGCATGTTTCTTGGCATGCTCGATTTTACATCAAGCACTTTAATTCCAAACTCTTTGGCCACCTGATCCTTAAAAGCGATAGTGTCCGGAAAAAGATAGCCTGTATTGATAAAATAGACGGGGATTGAGTTGTCTATCCTGCTCAGCATATGAAGCATTACCAGGCTGTGCGTTTGAAAAGAGGAGGTTGTAAATAACTTCTTCCCCTCTGCCGTATACTCTTGAATTTTTGTTTCTAGCTCTTGAAAAGTCACTTCCTTACAGTTTAAAAAGTGAAACCCCCATTCCCGGAGAAAAATTCCGAAAGCGTATGAGAAAGCAAGATTAATACAAAAATCGTTTGGATTGAAAAAAATTCAGAGCCAATCCCTCGAAAGTTTTTCAGCTGCAATGATCCCACTCAAAACTGTTCCCGGAATTCCCTGCCCAGGATAGGCGGTGTCACCACACAAGTAAACTCCTTTCGGCCCAAGCCTGCTGTTGACCATTTGCCAGGGCCTGATTTTCATATATTGTGGATAACCGCCTACGAAACCCCATTTTCTTCCAGTCCACTTTTCCCAGGCCTTTGGCCCAGAGTTGTGTTTGTAAACGATATCCTTTCGCTCCAGAAAACCATGGTGCTCGAGGGTGTCGATGATTTCCCTTTCCAAAATATCACTGGCAATTTCGGTGCCTCCGGGGTGTGGAATATGAGTAGTGACCGACGCCACCATCAGGCCTTCCACATCTGACCGGGTTTCGTCAAGGGGGTGGCTTATGCTTAAAAAAATGCTCCTGGATTTTATTCCACTTAACGGTTCCTTGAGATGAATTTGATAGTGAATAGCATCAAATTGTTTTCTTGGACTAAAACCAAAACTAAGCTGAAAGGCACTGTTCAGCATCTCCGATGGCATATCCTTTGCTCTACTTCGCTGAATTTGGGGAAATACTTCTCGCAGGTTATTAATTGGAACAGCACCGATTACATAACTTGACTCAAAAGTGCCCTTTGAAGTGTTAATGATATATCTCTCACCGACGGTTGTTATCTTCTCCACCCGACACCTCAAGGCTACTACCCCATCCTTGCTTTCGATATAGTCTACCAAGGGGTTAACAAGATTGATCATACCTCCATCCAGATAGTAATTGCCATAGTTAGTGTAGCAAAGGGCTGTTGCCCCAAAAAGCACATTCACCTCTCCCATCCTATTTTGAGCGGTGATGAGCAGCTGTTCATTAACGAATGCAACAAATCGTTCATTTTGATCGAGTCCATATTTTTGAAGAAGGTCTGCAATAGAATAGAAGCTCCACCTGGCATAGCTAAAATCGGTTATGCGAGCATTAGAAGCCAGTTTTATAAGCTCCGAAAAAGACGACGGGGGAAATTCCCGGAAGCGAAGCGAGGCATTCCAAACAAACTGGCTGACTTTGTAACAAAACTCCCAAAATGGTCGCTGGCCCTTGCTTCCAAAAACCCTCTCTGCCTCTTTTATCCAGTCTTCAATAGCTTCATGTCGGTGGACGACTGTTCCGTCTGCCAACACCACCTGCATGGGCAAGGCAAGCTTTCTGGCAGATAGTGGGATGCCTGTCTTGTCCAAAAGATGCTTCAAGGGCATTCCTTCATCCAGTCCAACCAGTGTGGTAGCGCCAGTTTCAAAAACGAAACCCTTGCGCCAATACGAACTTGTGCATCCTCCTGGCAGGTAATTTTGCTCTAACACAGCCACCGTTAGTCCTTTCTGGGCCAACAGAGCAGCACTTGTTAAACCACCCATTCCACTTCCAACCACACATACATCGACTCTATTCTCCATGCTTTAAAGGATTGTTTAATCTATTGTTAAAGAAATTAAACAAGTTGGCTCTTCATAATGTTTGCTGACTAATTGATTCTATTAACAGGAATTATTGCACTTATTTACCAAATAAACGTTTATAGAATTTCAAATACTCCTGAATGAAGGTAGCAGTCTACAGAAAAGAACATTTTAATGCAGCCCACAGGCTCAACAATCCGGCCTGGAGTGAAGAAAAGAACAGAGAGGTTTTTGGAAAGTGCAATAATGGCAATTATCACGGACACAATTACGATTTGGTGGTAAAACTAGTAGGAGAGCCTGACCCTGAAACAGGGTACGTGTTTGATATGAAAGTATTAAGCGATCTGGTGAAAGAACATGTGACGAGAAAATTTGACCACAAAAACTTAAACATCGACGTGGAAGAGTTTCGCTCGTTGAATCCAACTGCTGAAAATATTGCGATTGTAATCTATGACCTGTTGAGAGCCAGGATTGACAGCAAACTTGATTTAAAAATTACCCTTTATGAAACAGAAAGAAACTTTGTTGAGTACCCAGCCTAGCCAGGCATTGGACATAGACGACATGGAAGATGATCATGTGGCGACCTCCTACGAGACACCACTAAGGGCCGATGCTTTCGAGATGGATGACGATCTCAAAATGGAGCTTATTGCCAAGCACTTCAGGGAGATCATGCATATTTTGGGCATGGATCTGACCGACGACAGCCTGAAAGGTACTCCGAATAGAGTCGCTAAAATGTATGTTAAGGAGGTATTCAGCGGCTTAAACCCAAAAAACAAGCCTACAGCAAAGCTGTTTGACAACAAATACGAGTACAATGAAATGCTGGTAGAACGTGACATTACCTTCTATTCGTATTGCGAGCATCATTTTGTGCCTATTTATGGCAAGGCTCATGTGGCATACATTTCCAGTGGGAAGGTGATAGGCTTATCAAAAATCAACCGTATTGTTCAGTATTATGCAAAAAGGCCTCAGGTACAGGAAAGAATGACCGTGCAAATTGCCAATGAGCTGAAAAAGATTTTAAAGACAGACAACGTAGGAGTGGTGGTAGATGCCGTGCACATGTGTGTTTCTTCACGTGGAGTGGGCGACACCAACAGCAGAACAGGTACTGCACATTTCAGCGGAAAGTTTTCAGATGAAAACACCAAGAAAGAATTTTTGAATTACATCAATACGCCCAACAATCTCAATGGTAAATAGTTAGTGAAGTAGCAATAAGCTACACCAAAAAAACTATTTACTAATGAGTGACGGGAATGCAAAAAGCTATCTGGTCGTTGGCGGATCGAAGGGCATTGGGCTTGAGGTAGTGAAGAAGCTGCTTGAAATGGGGCATTCGGTTCACAGCATTTCAAGATCACAAAGCCCTTTGAGTCATGCTAACCTGGTGCACCATCAGCTTGACGTCACCATCGGAGACTGGTCGGGGGTCTCACTTCCTGAAGTGCTTGACGGATTTGTATACTGCCCGGGCACCATTAATTTGAAGCCATTTCACCGCCTCACTGAGGCAGATTTCAATCTTGACTTCAGCGTCAATCTTATCGGCGCAATAAAAGCCTTGCAAAAGGTCTACCCATCGCTAAAAACTGCTGACAAATCGAGTGTCGTACTCTTTAGCACAGTGGCTGTGTCGCAGGGCATGGGCTTTCATGCTTCAGTAGGGGCCGCCAAAGGAGCCGTTGAGGGGCTTGCCAAATCGCTGGCTGCGGAGTGGGTGAGCCAGGGAATAAGGGTGAACACAATTGCACCTTCTCTTGTGGACACCCCGCTTGCCGCCGGCCTTTTGTCGTCTGAGGACAAACGGAACGCTGCTGAGAAAAGAAACCCAATGGGGCACGTAGGTACTGCCCAGGAACTGGCTGAAACTGTTATTCACCTTCTCACCTCCGCTAGCTGGATCACAGGCCAAGTGATGCACCTTGATGGCGGAATGTCGAGTATCAGACCGATTTAATCATCATTCTTCAAAACAATTCGGTCGATCTTAAAGATATAGATAGTATATCATTCAATATGTAATATTCATGCCAAGTCCGCCGGAAGCATTTCTAATTTTTAAAACTGAGTTAAAAAGGCTTGAGCTAGAGAAAGAAAGGCTTCGAATCCAGTATGAGCAAAGGATATCATTGCTAAACGAAGAACTTGATTACTTAAAAGAACAGATAAACTCTCAGGAAAGCATGCTTAAATCGGCTTTCGACTATGCGTCTAAGCTTGAGCAAAGCATGAAGGCCTTCAAAGAAGACATTATCCAGGACAAAGCACGCTTGAAAGAAAGCCGCCATTAAAGCCACGCCTATGGAAGCTATAAGAAACTTGAAAGAAGCCGACATGGAAGCAATGGGTTTCCAGCTACGTTTCGAAAACCGCTGGGCAAGGGTTGTCTATCACCCTGGCTTGAAGGTCGTCCTTTGCCAGCTACTTTCGGACTACGTACCTATAGAACATTTTCGCTCTATGTTCCAACAAATTTCAGCTCTAATTGAAAATGGAGATTTTACAAAATTCATTTTTGATAAAAGATCACTGCGCACATTTCATCAGCCTTCAATGGAATGGTATTTTCTTTATTGGAAACAGGAAATGATGCGTTATGGATTACTTCAACATCGAAAAATACTGCCGAATCTCAACTGGTTTAAGACAGCCGTTGCCATTGAACGAGAGAAGATCGCCAGCAAAATGTCGCCAGAAGCAGTTAAAAAACTAGACATCAGGTATTGCGATAATATTCAGGAAGCTATTCAACTATGAACAGTGCAAATGTTTCCCACCTCAAAGCTGAAGACATCCTTTCCATGGAAAGCCTGGTTAGGCGCAACTTTGTCAATTCGCTAACGGGGTTCAAAAGCGTGACCTTGATCGGAAGCAGAAGCTTGGAGGGAGTTAATAACCTGGCTGTTTTCAGTCAGGTGATCCATGTGGGAGCAACACCTCCGCTGATTGGCGTACTTTTCAGGCCGCATACTGTTTCCAGGCACACGTTCGAGAACATTTTGGCTACCGGTTCATTTACCTTGAACCATTTCACAGAAAAGACCGTGCTGCAGGCACATCAAACCAGCGCAAGGTATGGAGAAAGTGAATTTGAAGCCACCGGGCTAACACCAGAATTCAACGGAAGCTTTTCTTCTCCCTATGTGAAGGAAGCTACAATAAAAATCGGTCTTGAGCTTGTGGAAGTGCAAACCATCAAAGCCAATGGCACCGAACTCGTTATTGGAGTCATAAAAGAAACGTTGGTGCCAGAGTTTTGCATCGGATCAGACGGTTTTGTTGACCTGGAAGCTGCTCAGGTCGTCACTTGCAGTGGGCTCGATTCGTACCACTCCACCAACAAAATAGCCCGACTTACCTATGCCAAGCCTGGAAAAACACCACAACTGATAGACAAAATCTTGTCCCATTAAAAAATGTGGCTTTCCACACCGGTATTTGTTGAGGGAAATACCAAGTATCCAAAAATCATCCGATTATATTAAAATTTTTCAATTTACTCAGCTATTTTTGCGCCCCTGAAATGAGCCTTAACATGTATTAAGGTCTAACAACTTTTCATTGAACTAAAAACTGACCATGAACAGTATAGTGTATTTAGTCCCTGCTCTGGGGATTTTAGGATTGATCGTAATGATCATGAAATCGTCGTGGGTATCGAAACAAGATGCCGGTGATGACAATATGAAGGTATTGGCCGGCTACATCGCCGACGGAGCCATGGCTTTCCTGAAGGCAGAGTGGAAAGTGCTTGGCTATTTCGTGGTAATCGCCGCAATTCTGCTTGCCTATTCGGGCACTCTTGTTCCTGACTCTCACCCAACCATCGCCATCGCCTTTGTAATAGGTGCGGTTCTTTCTGCATTTGCTGGCTGGGTAGGCATGAACATCGCCACAAAGGCAAACGTGAGAACCACCCAAGCCGCAAGAACCTCACTAGCCCAGGCCTTGAAAGTTTCTTTTAACGGTGGTGCCGTTATGGGCCTTGGTGTAGCTGGTCTGGCTGTTCTGGGCCTTGGCTCACTGTTCATTGTATTGGTTCAGATTTTCGTGCCCGAAGGAGCTGCGGCTACCGGCCTTGAAATGAAAACTGCTATTGAAGTGTTAGCTGGTTTCTCTTTAGGAGCCGAATCTATCGCTCTTTTCGCCCGTGTTGGTGGTGGCATATACACCAAAGCCGCTGACGTAGGCGCTGACCTGGTGGGTAAAGTTGAAGCTGGCATTCCCGAAGACGACGTTCGTAACCCTGCAACGATTGCCGACAACGTGGGTGATAACGTAGGTGACGTAGCTGGCATGGGCGCTGACCTTTTCGGGTCTTACGTAGCCACCATCCTTGCCACCATGGTATTGGGACAAGAAATTGATGCTTCTGCCGATGCTTTCGGTGGGTTCTCTCCCATTTTGCTACCCATGATTATTGCCGGTATGGGTCTTGTTTTCTCTATAGTAGGTACATTTTTTGTCCGCATCAAAAGTGAAACTTCCAGTGTTCAGGCAGCTTTGAACATGGGCAACTGGTCATCTATCTTCCTGACTGGTGTTGGCTCTTTCTTTCTCGTAAACTACATGCTTCCTGCTAACCTTTCCATCAGAGGTTACGAATTCACAAACATGGACGTGTTCTACGCTATCCTGCTCGGCCTTGTGGTTGGCGCATTGATGAGTATAGTGACCGAGTACTACACTGCCATGGGTAAAAAACCTGTCAACTCTATTGTTCAACAGTCTTCTACAGGTCATGCAACCAATATTATCGGTGGCCTTTCTGTCGGAATGGAATCGACAGTGCTACCTATCCTGATTCTTGCTGCTGGTATTTATGGCTCGTTCTCATTTGCTGGCCTCTATGGTGTAGCCATTGCGGCTGCCGGTATGATGGCCACTACAGCCATGCAGCTTGCCATCGACGCCTTTGGCCCGATTGCAGATAATGCCGGAGGTATCGCTGAAATGAGTGGTCTGCCAAAAGAAGTTCGTGAGCGCACCGACAACCTGGACGCAGTAGGTAACACTACCGCAGCAGCAGGAAAAGGTTTTGCTATCGCTTCGGCTGCCCTTACTGCACTTGCGCTATTTGCAGCATTTGTTGGTGTAGCTGGAATCGACTCAATCGATATTTACAAAGCTGACGTGCTTGCAGGCTTATTCGTGGGCGGAATGATCCCATTTATATTTTCCTCCCTTGCTATTGCCGCTGTAGGTCGTGCGGCTATGGACATGGTAAACGAAGTGCGTCGTCAGTTCAAGGAAATTCCTGGCATCATGGAGTACAAAGGAAAGCCAGAATACGACAAATGCGTAGCCATTTCAACCAAAGCTTCCATTCGTGAAATGATGCTGCCCGGTGCTATTGCCCTGCTGACTCCGATCATCGTAGGTTTCAGCTTTGGCCCTGAAGTACTCGGGGGAACCCTTGCCGGTATCACTGTTTCTGGTGTGTTGATGGGAATTTTCCAAAATAACGCCGGTGGTGCCTGGGACAATGCAAAGAAGTCGTTCGAAAAGGGCGTTGAAATCAATGGCAAGATGGAGTACAAAGGCTCTGAGCCGCACAAAGCGTCAGTGACTGGCGATACTGTAGGTGATCCTTTCAAAGACACTTCCGGACCGTCGATGAACATTCTTATCAAACTTACGTCTATTGTTGCCCTCATCATTGCTCCACATATTTCCGAAAAACCTCACACAGCGTCGATAGACCAGCAGCTCAATGAGCAAACTGCAAAAGAGATTAGTGTGAAGGTGGAGAAAGTACTTGAAAAGGTTAAGTAAAACCGAGTCTTGTAAAAGCTATACACGAAACTTAAATGACCCGTGCCTCTTTCCGGTGCGGGTCATTTTTTTTGTCTTATTCTGAGCGCTCCTTCGGAAACTTCACCACAATAGTGGTGCCCTTACCAACCTGGCTCTTCAGCACGATGGCTGCCCCCAGCCTGTCAGCTATTTTCTTCACAACGTATAAGCCAAGGCCGTCTCCCTGCGATAACTGACTGCCTTTGAAAAACATATCAAAACATCTGTCCTGCACATTTTGCGGAATACCCACTCCATTATCTTCCACAGTAAGACTTACATGATCTTTAGGCCCCTCGGTAAA
The DNA here is from genome assembly GCF_040222385.1 of Imperialibacter sp. Taxonomy (GTDB): domain Bacteria; phylum Bacteroidota; class Bacteroidia; order Cytophagales; family Cyclobacteriaceae; genus Imperialibacter. The sequence goes on along the minus strand of NZ_JAVKDF010000056.1, from coordinate 131,639 downwards.
GCTTATTACGAGCACAGGTTCTACTTTTGAGGAAAATATCAAGGAGTTTTCGACGATGTTAGTGAGCACACTTTCTATCAAGTCTTCGCTAGCATTAAAGCCTAAGTCAGGGGCAATATTTACGGTGACTTTTGTACCATTGTCGGTCAATCTATCCTGAAAACCATCCAAAACCTTTCCCACCAGTTTAGCACACAAATCGCTGCCGATATGAGTAACCGTTAATTCGGTACTGGAAACATAGCTAATAGCAATTAGCTTCTTAAGCATGCTGTCCATTCCACTGATGACCTTGTCAATCAATTCGTAGAGTTCCCCAACTTTTTCGTCAGTATTTCTATCCTCAACCAGCTGGACAATTCCTCTTAATGTCGTTAAAGGGCGCCTCAAATCGTGTGAGGCTCGGTATAGAAACGTATCCAGCTCACGGTAAGCTTTTTGCAGGTTAAGGGTTTTCTCCTCAACCAGCGTTTCAAGCTTCGAGTTGATCAGATTGATTTGAGCATTCACATTACTCAGCTCCTTGTTGCGGGACTCGATAAACTTATTCTGTTCATCTACTTTGATCCGCTTTTCTTGTAGCTCCTTATTTTGCGACTTTATTTCATGCAACGCATTCTCCAACGCCGTGCCCATGCTATGAACCTGTGCTCCCAGCTCACCCAAATTCTTGTTCTTTGAAGCGTCGGAAAAATTAAGGTTGGCATATTGTTGCAGTGATTTTAGGGTCTCATTGAGGTTATCGCCAACCTTTGCACTCAACAATTCGAGCATGTGATTTATATCAGCTCTCAGCCTTCTTAGTCTGGGGTTTGCCGCCTGCTCTTTCAGTCTTACAGAAAAAACGCCATTGTTCACTTGCTCTATGAGAAACTGCATTTCCATAATCAGTGCCTGATCTTTTTCAAGATTAGACTTGATCCTGTCGACCTCGCGGTTTATCTCGTGGGCCATGTCTCTCATTTCCCTGCTTCCTCGCTCCGATATCTTTTCATAACCGGTTCGGTCGCCGTTCAAAAAAAGAAAAAAGTTGATGAGACCGCTCTTCAGCAGCATAAGAGGTCTTACCACCCACCGGGAAGTAATGCCTACCACTAATACCACACTCAGAATAGCGCCTAAAATACTCATTATCAAGTTTTTCCATAGCATTCTAAGATACGGAGCCATAAAATCTTCCTTGGGCACTTCAGCAACGACAAGCCAATCAAATTCAGGTAAGACCCTCGTCATTAACAAAATGGTTTTCCCCTCCCTTTGGAACTCTGCGATTGACACCTTACCGCTGAGTATATCTTCAGCCACTTCGTCCAAGCCGGGCTCATTTTTAATATTGGATCCATTTGAAACAGAACTACTATGCCCTATCCGGGTTGTGTCGTTGTGAAGTTTGATGGTGCCACTGCGGTCAACAATATAAAGCTGTCCAATTGACTCAAGGCTATCATACTTAATTACTGAACTAAACTTATCAAGTCGCATGGCCACGTCAGCCAGCCCCAGAACGCTACCGTCATCCCCAACAATCTTGTTGTTGACATAGAAAAGCAACTGCTTGTGCTTCACATATTTGTTAATGTCTATATTGAACTCCCGAAAATTGTCACTATTGAGAAATTTCTTAAAAAAAGGATCTGCAGCGTCGGTCAGTTTTCTCCGGGGCCAGTAATTTGAAATAATAACCGGGTTTTCAACTGGGATAATGTGAAGGCTAACAATATTCTTGCTCGCCCCAATTTGGTTCAGGTATCTGAGCATTTGCGTCGTATCAGGTTGTTCGTTCCTGAGCCAGTCCTTAACAAAGGGGCTGTTAGCCAAATATTTTGACACATAAATTGACTCACTCACATTCTCCATAAACCGAACGGCAGCATAGTCAACCAGGACAGGAAGCTCATTTGAAATCACCCTTTCCGTGACCGTCTTCTTATTTTGATAAAAAGTCCATACACTTAAAACAGCACCAACGACCAAAATCAACAATGATATCAGCAGGGTTAATATAACCTTGAGCCTTTGTTTCCTAAGGAAGGGGAAAAAATTGTAAGAAGGTTCTTTGAAAGAAGACATCTATACTTTACTGATCAGTATAACTTTAAATGTACAAGTTTGTTATCGTCATTACCAACTGACGTAGGCTAAGTGAATTCAAAGGTGCATGCTCCAAAAACTTTTTCACACATTAAACTCGGAAAAATAAGTGACTTCTAAAGAGAAGATGTTAATCTTGTAGTGATGAAGTATATGAAAAAACTTATTTTTCCGTGTCTTGCATTAATAATGTTGCTTTCCTCTTGCAAAGATGAGGAGGATAAGAAGAACTATCTCACCTTTGACTTGTACAGCCCTGAGCTGGACCTAACCAAGACGATATGGCTCTATCTTCCTGCCGACTACCAGACAACTGAAAAGGAATATCCCGTTGTTTACTTTCAGGATGCTCAATGGGTTTTTGAAAAGCCTGAAGGGTACACACAGGAAATGCATGTGGATGAAAATCTGCGAGCACTTGAGAAAGAGGGGTTTGAAGGAGTGATTGTAGTAGGCATTCAAAGCAACGAAGAGACGAGAGCAGATGAATTTAGTCTCTATGCCAACCCTTCGCTGCGGGCGGGTGGGAAAGGCCAGCAATATCTGGACTTTATGGTTCATACGCTAAAGCCAAACATTGATAGCCTGTATAGAACGAAAGAAGACCGCTCCAACACTGCTATCATGGGCGCAAGCCTCGGGGGCCTTGCAGCATTCTATGGGCTCACCCAATATCCTGAAGTATTTGGAAAGGCTGCTCTTTTTTCGGCGGCTTTGCATTTCAACGCTGACTCTGTGTTCTCACAGGCTAGCCATAAGCTCGTTATGGAAGACGCTCGGGTCTTTGGAGTTGTTGGGAAAAATGAGCACAACAGTGAAGTGAATTTTCCCGCAGACAATGAAGCACTTTTCAAAGCACTCACAAAGTACCTTCCATCTGAAAATGTAAACTTTACCATCCACGAAGATGGTGAACATAAAATATGGTTTTGGGAAAGGGAGTTCCCGAGCGCAGTACTTTTCCTATTCTAGGCCTTCGAATTTTGCTGATTAAATGCGGCTAACGGTTTTACTTTCGTGGAAACACTCAATCTAAAATCCCACTCAAGGTTTCTATATTAGATAATTTTTGAAATTGCATTACGTTTGATGCATTTTGGTACTTCATGAAACTATCAGAGTATCTCCTCACAACCCCTTACTATCTTTTCTGGAAGGTCAAAAAACTATTTCACTCAGGTGAACCGGTCATAGACTTTTACATAGGTGAAATGATGGACTACTTCATTATGAAGCCCGTCATAAGAAAGTTTCCCCAATCAAGAGTCGTCGCCAAGAATGCTTCCATAAAAAAAGAGCTTGAAACACTCGGAGTAGCTGCCATCTCCTGGCCCTCCTTTCCTGATGTTGTCATCATGGCCAGGCACGCCATGCATGAGTTCCCTATTGACAATGTACTCAAAATAGGAATGGCGCATGGTGTTTACCAGTTCAAAAGGTTTATCAAGGCTAAAAAATACAACGTTTTTCAGCGGTTCTTTATGACCTCTCAGGAACACATGCTGATGGGTGAGAAAATTGGCATAGAGTGCGGAGTTGCCATAGGTTGCCCTAAACTTGATCAGGCTTTTAACGGAGAAATTGACGACAACTACCTTGAAGAGTTGACGATCTCTTTAAATTTGGATCCAGCAAAACCCACCGTAATGTTCTCCGCCACCTGGGACAAATCGGGCATGTCGGCTATCCACCTGTGGCATGAACGGATAGAAGAGCTGAGCGACACCTACAATGTGATGGTGACCCTTCACCCGTTTATGAGTAAACGATACACGGATAGCTTACGCAACAAAAAGAGCATCTTCTACATTGACAGCTACAATACTGTCCCCTACCTGATGCTGGCCGACGTGCTGGTTTCTGATACCAGTAGCATCATTGGCGAGTATTGCGCCTTCAACAAGCCTATTGTCTCCTTCAAGGTAGAGACAGGCACCAGACTAACAGAAGACATCAAGGAGTTGATTGGCTCCATCAGCGTCTCCGTCCAATCATTTGACGAGGCAAAAACTGCCATTGAAAAATCGTTAAAGAATGACACCCTTAGGGCGGCCCGGGAGGCAGCGAATAAGAAATTCTTCTATGCGCTCGACGGAAAAGCATCCGATAGAGCGGCTGAAGAAATTGTAAAGGTGCTGCAAGAAAATAACCTGCACACCGACGCATCATTAATGCAGGTTAAGACAGAATAACAGCCTGCTCGCCAATCCAGCCAGCCCCAATTTAATTTACAATACTTTGTTCCTTGCCTTAAATAACTCTCACTTTTTTATAGATTCGTCTTGGTAGCCCTCATTCATTTTCGATCTCACACACCGCAAAACTCCATTGGAAAACCTTATCAAAGACGGCAAGCTGAGGTTTGTCAAAAAAGGCTGGAAGCCATTTGATTTTCAGGTTGATACCTGGCGGGCCTTTCTTGAGGGGAAATCTGGTTTGCTCAATGCGCCCACCGGGAGTGGCAAAACCTATGCCCTTTGGGTGCCCTGCCTGCTTGAGTACATGAGGGAACACCCCACCGACTACAGGAAACCCAGAAAGAACGGCTTGAGAATCCTTTGGATCACGCCATTGCGTGCACTGGCGAGAGATATTCAACTCGCCATGGAGGGCATGTGCACAGACTTTGAAATTCCCTGGGAAATCGGCATCCGAACAGGTGATACCAGCACTTCAGATCGGGCAAAACAGAAAAGATCAGCCCCGGAATGCCTGGTTACCACACCCGAGAGTCTCCACTTACTGCTCAGCCAAAAAGAAGCTGTCAATTATTTCAAATCGCTCACCACCATCATCGTTGATGAGTGGCACGAGCTTTTGGGAACCAAGCGGGGAGTTCAAATTGAGCTGGCCTTTTCCCGGCTTAGGGCCACCAACCCGGGCAACCTCAAAATATGGGGCGTGTCGGCCACCATTGGCAACCTCGACCAGGCCCGGGAGGTATTGCTGGGGCCAACGCTATTCCCTGGCAGTGTTGCTATCAAAGCCAATATTCACAAAAAAATAGAAGTGATCTCTGTGCTGCCCGACGAGGCTGAGAAGTTCCCATGGGGCGGGCACCTGGGTGTAAAAATGATGGACAAAGTGCTCCCAATCATCGAAAAGAGCAAAACCACCTTACTTTTCACCAACACCCGCTCTCAAACAGAGATCTGGTACCAGCAGATTTTGCACGCAGCCCCTCACCTTTCCGGTGCCATGGCCATGCATCACGGCAGCATGGATAACAACGTGAGGAAATGGGTAGAAGAGGCCTTGCATGCAGGCAAGTTGCAATTGGTGGTGTGCACCAGCAGCCTTGACCTTGGCGTTGATTTCAGGCCGGTAGATACCGTCATCCAGGTCGGAGGGCCCAAGGGTGTTGCCCGCTTCATGCAGAGAGCGGGAAGGAGCGGTCACCAGCCTTGCGCTACCAGTAAAATTTACTTTGTGCCTACCCATTCACTCGAGCTGATCGAAGGAGCTGCCCTGCGGTCGGCTATTGACAAAGACTATTACGAAAGCAGGAAGCCTCTGGAAAAGTGCATAGATGTGCTGGTGCAATATCTGGTAACACTTGCCGTGGGTGAAGGCTTCATACCTGATGTCATTCTTCAGGAAGTAAAGCAAACCTATTGTTTTAGCTCTCTCAGCCAGGAAGAGTGGCAATGGGCGCTGCAATTTATTACCACCGGCGGTAGCAGCCTCGGCGAATACGATGAGTTTTCGAAGGTCGAAATAATTGAGGGCGTTTATCGGGTAACAGACAGGCGAAAGTCTACCATGCACCGGCTGTCCATAGGCACTATCGTTGGCGACCCGTCGCTTAGGGTCAAATACCTCACAGGTGGCAATATTGGCACTGTGGAAGAAAGCTTTGCTTCGAAGCTCACAAGGGGCGATGTCTTCTGGTTTGCTGGTCGCAATCTCGAATTCATCATGATCAAAGACATGACCGTGCTCGTAAGAAAAGCAAAGAAAAAGCGGGGACTCATACCCCGCTGGGGTGGTGGGCGAATGCCTCTCTCCTCTCAACTATCCATACTCATCCGGCAAAAATTAGAGCAAGCGGCGCTGGGCGACTTCAGTGATATTGAATTGGAAACCATACGGCCCATCATTGAACTACAGAAGCGATGGTCGATAGTGCCAGACGCTGGCAAACTCCTGATTGAGAAGGTAGAGAGTCGGTTCGGGCACCACCTCTTCATCTACCCCTTCGAAGGGAGGTTTGTACACGAGGTGCTCGGCGGCCTGGTGGCTTACAGAATCGGCAAACTTGCCCCGATCTCTTTTTCCATTGCCATGAACGACTACGGCTTCGAATTGCTGACCGATGAGCCAATCCCCATCGAAGAAGCACTGGAGCTTGACCTATTTTCTACTGTGAACCTTCTCGAAGACATTCACCACAGCATCAACGAGTCGGAAATGGCCCGCCGACGGTTCCGGGATATTGCTTCCATCGCTGGTCTTGTTTTTCATGGCTTCCCGGGAAAAACGATCTCCAACAAGCACTTGCAAGCCAATTCTCAAATCATCTACAAGGTTTTTGAGGACTATGACAAGGAAAACCTGCTACTGAAGCAGGCCATGGATGAGGTGATCACCCTTCAAATGGAGCAAAGCAGACTGCTGGAGGCTGTAGACAGAATCAACTCACAGCAAATCACCCTGATGTACCCGCCCCGGCCAAGCCCCTTCGCCTTTCCCATCATGGTTGAGTCGCTAAGGGAAAGGCTCACTACTGAAAGTATTGAGGACAGGGTGATAAAACTACAGCAGCAGTTGGAGAAATTTGCCGATAGCCAGGGCTAGCACATTGCTTATTTTTGTTCTACTTCCTTATATTTAAGCAAACATCATCACTCATTATGCGAACCCTTGTCTTTATTACCCTTTTGCTTTGTTCCTACCTCTCTCAAGCGCAGTCAATAACTGGCCAGTGGGTAACCATTGATGACAACACTGGCAAAAAGAGGTCAATAGTGGAGATATATGAGAGCGAGGGGAAGTATTTCGGTAAAATCGTTAAGCTTTTCAGGGAACCTGGTGAAGAACAAGATCCTGTATGTGACGAATGTGAAGACTACAGAAAGGGCAAAAAAATAATAGGAATGAATATCATCACCGATATGGAAAAAGAAGGAAGTGAGTTGGACGGTGGTGAAATAATGGATCCTGAAAATGGGAATATCTACAAATGTAAAATATGGAGGGAAGGTGATGAACTAAAAATCAGAGGCTATCTCTACTTTCTCTACAGAACCCAAACCTGGCTGCCACAGGAATAAACAATAAGTGAAGGATTCATTGGAGTTCACCCTACTTGAACAATCTCTGGTACTTTCGATTCATAAATCCATTTTCTGGAAGGAGCAGGAGTGCCTCATTGTTTCCGATCTTCATCTCGGCAAGGCTGGGCATTTCCGAAAAGCGGGCATACCCATCTCATCCAAAATTCATGCTGAGGATTTGGACAGGCTAGACCTCTTGCTGAACAAGTATCAACCAAAGCGACTCATCATGCTGGGGGACCTTTTTCACAGCGACAAAAACAATGAGTGGGAAGCATTCAGTGATTGGAGAAGCCGGTACCAAAACCTCAAAATCACACTGACTTTGGGCAATCATGATATTATCGAAACTGTCAATTACAAAAAAATTAATGTAACCGTGGTGGATGAACTTCTGCTAGCACCCTTTTTTATGAGTCATCACCCAACCGAAAACGCTAACGGATACAATCTTGCTGGACACCTCCACCCCGGTATCAGCCTCAAAGGAAAGGCAAGGCAAGGTGTACGAATCCCTTGTTTTTATTTTGGGGAAAAAGGAGCTCTGATGCCTGCATTCGGCAATTTTACGGGGTACGTTGCTATTTCCCCAGGGCAACTCGACAAAGTTTTTGCAGTAACTCCCACTTCCGTAATTACCATTCAATGAAAAGCATTAATTTACATTTTATAACTTTACAATTTGTTAATATAAATCCGGGGGGTTACTTGACCAGCTATTTCAGTATTAAAGCAAAAGCCGCCAATGAAAGATGACGAGATTCTTGCAAAAATAAGCAAGGGTGACGAGACGGCTCTGGACTACTTGTATAAGAAGTACTACAGGATGATGACGAAGATCGTCTTGTCGAACAATGGTACAGAGGAAGAGGCGAAGGATGTATTTCAGGAGGCTTTGATCGTTTTTTGGCAAAAGGCTGTGAGTGGAAATCTTGTGATGACCTCCAAAATCAGTACTTTTTTGTACAGTATCTGTCTCAATCAATGGAGAAAAGAGCTGGACAGGAAAAGTCGGCTTTCAAATGAAGAGAAAGATGGAGAGGAATTTCAAGAGCATGATGCAGAAGAAAAGGCACGTATTATTCAGGAATGCATTGGCGATCTTGGGGATATTTGCAAAAAGCTGCTAACTTATTATTATTTCGACGGTATGTCGATGAATGATATAGCAGAGAAACTTCAGTTTGCGAACACAGACACAGCAAAGACCAAAAAATACAAATGCATGAAACGACTTGATCTATTGATCAGAAGTAGGTATAAAGAAGAAGACTTTCTCGACTAAGAATGAGTAACACGGACTTTAAAGAACTTATTGAGCAGTACCTGACAGGAACCATCTCCGATGGCAACAAAGCAGTCCTGGAATCTAAACTTGCCTCAGATGTCTCGCTTAGAGCTGAAATGAAAACTCAGAGCGACATGGTTTCCGGTTTGAAAGAATTCCGTAAGGCCGAACTAAAGACCAGGCTGGACAATGTTCCGTTAGAAGTTGGCGTGTTGGGCACCCTTGGCCAGTCCGCTGTGGTGAAAGTGGCTGCAACTGTAGGCACTGCTATCCTGCTGGTGGGAGGCATGTACTACTTTAGTGAAGAGGCTGTTAACCCTGCCCCTGAAATTGGGCAAATGAACCCAATCACTTCTTTCGAGCAAGATAAAACTGCACCCGACATAGCATTTAAAGAGCTTCCTTCTGTTGAAACACCAGCCAAGCCCGTTGAACATAAGCAGCAGTTTGCATCTGTTACTTCAACCTCCAGTGCAACAGCTGCTGAAGATATACCGGACGTTGCGGTACCTGCCGCCGAAGAAATTACTCCCACATTTGAAAAACCAACAGTTGCTGAGTTTGAAACTGATGTGGAGTTTGAGGTTGAAGCAGTTGGCAAAGAAGATGCTCTGGCTGAAAGCGACCCTATTGAAATTAACAAGCCAATAGATATTGAGGTCAAATCTGAGGCTGGCAACAGCAACAAACTTCAGTACCAATTCTACGAAGAGAGGCTTTATTTGTATGGCAACTTCGAGGAAATTCCTTACGAAATATTGGAAATCAATAGCAAAGATGGTAAGCGGATTTACCTGTTCCATCAGGATGTTTACTACAAGCTAAGCTACCCAACCAAGAAGATCAGCACACTTGAAAAAGTCACCAACGAAGATCTTCTGAGCGAGTTGAAGATTTTCAGAGATAACAAGGCGCTTAATTAAAGCGCCTTTTTATTTCCCTTCCTGCCCTATAAGTAGCTGCAAATTACTATTTTTGACTTTTCCCCGGTAAAGCTCAAATGGCTACATACGAGAAGAAAGTCAGAAAAAAGAAAAAACTCGGCAGCTACCCTTTCGTAAGCGTAGTATTCAGCATATCTCTTGCCTTGTTTGTCCTGGGCCTGTTTGGTGTTTTTTTCCTGCTGACAAACAACCTTACCCGTTTTATTCAGGACAATATTGAGGTGCAAGTTTACCTGAATAAAAACGTCACTGAATCAGAAAAAATACAGCTACAGAAAACGCTCGCCGATAAAGACTATGTAGCCAAAAAAGAAGGGAGCCAGGTAGTTTTAATCTCCAAAGAAGAAGCTGCCAAAGAATTTATTAAAGAAACCGGCGAAGACTTCACTCAATTCATCGGCGATAACCCACTCAGAGACTTAATTATCCTTAAGATAACCCCTGATTATCAGTCCACTGAAAAACTCGCCCAGATAAAAAGCGAATTGGAAAGCATAAGGGGTGTGTTTGAGGTTGTGTACCTCGACAACCTGGTTGAAAGCATCAATAAAAACCTGACCAAGATAGGTCTTGTGCTTATTGGCTTCTCGGCTATCCTGTTGTTGGTCGTCATCATTCTGATTAACAACACTATTAAGCTGGCACTTTTCTCGCAGCGCTTCCTCATCAGAAGTATGCAACTGGTAGGTGCTACTGCCGGCTTTATTCAAAAACCGTTTCTTATGAGAGCCACGTTTTATGGCTTGCTATCTGCCATTATTGCCAGTGTCGGTCTTTTTGTGCTTTTGAAATATGCCAATTCAAAAATCGAAAACCTGGCAGATTTGCAACGAACGGACGAGGTAATGATTCTTTTCGGTAGCCTGCTGCTGGTGGGCATGCTGGTAGGCTTCGGCAGCACTTACAGAGCTATCAACAAATATCTGAAAATGTCTTTGGACGAATTATATTGAAGAAATGAGCAACAAAGAAAAGTTTCCATTCCAGAAGATCAACTACATCATCATGATTGCCGGGGTATTAGTATTGTGTCTTGGCTTTATTATCATGACACTCGATACTGAGCCTTATGGTTTCGGGTTTGCCGGGTTAACACTTGGCCCCCTTACCGTGCTCGCCGGCTTCATTATCGAATTTTTTGCGATTTTTTATCAGCCCAAAGAGAGTAAATGAACGTATGGGAAGCCATTGTCCTTGGCATCGTTCAGGGACTAACCGAGTTTTTGCCGGTTAGCAGCAGCGGCCATATTGAAATCGGAACCGCCATCTTCGGCATACAATCTGAAGACAACCTCCTGTTCTCCATTGTTGTACATGCCGCAACTGCACTAAGCACGATTGTCATCTACAGAAAGGACATTCTACAACTCATCGTTGAGTTGTTTAAGTTTCAATGGAACGACTCCACCAAATTCGTTTTTCAAATAGCCTTATCCATCATTCCGGTAGGTATCGTAGGCGTTTTTTTTGAAGATCAGGTCGAATCCTTCTTTGGTGGCCGAATCATGCTGGTCGGGTCAATGTTGATAGTAACAGCGGCGCTGTTGGCTTTCACCCACTTTAAAAAGAACAATGAAGGAGAGCTAACTTTTCCCAAGGCGTTCGCTGTAGGCATCGCTCAGGCCATTGCTATTCTTCCTGGTATTTCAAGATCAGGTGCCACTATCTCCACTGGGCTGTTGCTGGGCATCAAAAAGGATGTTGTGACCAGGTTCAGCTTCCTTATGGTGTTGGTACCAATCCTGGGAGCTGCTTTCCTTAAACTGCTTGATTTCTTGAAGACTCCAGAAATTGCCAGCCAGGTTAGTGCTACTGCCTTATCACTAGGCTTCCTGGCTGCTTTTGTTTCAGGCATGGCAGCCTGCCAATGGATGATTAGCATAGTAAGGAAAGGCAAACTGATCTATTTCTCTGTTTACTGCCTTATTGTAGGTCTTGTTGCCATATTTGTTAGCCTGTGAAAGGAAAGAAGCATTACGACTTTGAGGCTGGAGAGACCATCGGTATAGATAAACCTAAAGAATGGACCTCTTTTGATGTTGTAAAGAAAGTTCGCAACACAATCAGGATAAAGAAAGTGGGCCATGCAGGAACGCTCGATCCTCTGGCTACAGGCCTGCTGATCATCTGCACAGGCAAAGCCACTAAAACCATCAACCAGATTCAGGAACAAAGAAAGAAGTACACTTGCACGCTGGTGCTGGGCAAAACGACCCCAAGCGTCGATCTGGAAACCGCTTTTGACAGTGAGACAGACACAAGCCATCTGTCATCAGAGCAGGTAGCTGGGGTTCTCGACACCTTTCAGGGAGTTATTCAGCAAGTGCCGCCGATCTATTCTGCCATCAAGGTGGACGGTAAACGAGCCTACGAAAGTGCCCGAAAAAATGAAACACTTGAACTGAAAGCACGTGAAGTAACTATTTACTCACTGCAGATGTTGCGCATAAATCTTCCGGAAGTGGAGTTTGTTGTAGAGTGCTCGAAGGGCACCTATATCCGAAGTCTGGTGAGAGACATAGGTGAAAAAATTGGTGTGGGTGCCTATATGTCTGCCCTTCGAAGGAACTCTATAGGTGATTATCAGGTTGAAGATGCTTTTACCATGGAAGAGTTCAGCAATATTTTTACATCAAAGCCAGGAAATGAAAGTAGTTGAGGGCATTGCAAGGCTTGATCATGATGGCTACATGGTTGTTACCGCCGGCACTTTCGATGGCGTGCATGTAGGACATAAGGCTATTTTGCAACAGGTATGCGAACAAGCCAGCATTCACAATGGTAAATCTGTTGTTATCACCTTCTGGCCTCATCCAAAGTTCATATTAGGCGATGCATCCACACTCAAACTTCTTTCTACCTGGAAAGAAAAAGAGGAGTTGTTCAGAAAATCGGGCATCGACTTTCTCGTTAAGATCCCATTTACAAAAGAGTTCTCAGAGCTAACTGGTGATGCGTTCATCAGGCAAGTGCTGGTAGATGCGATTGGCACCAAAAAGCTCATTATTGGCTACGACCACAAGTTTGGCAAAAACCGTGAAGGAAGCTTCGAATACTTACAGGAAAATGCTTCTCAGTACGGCTTTGAAGTAGAAGAAATACCCCGGCAGGACATTGACCATATTGGCATAAGCTCAACCAAGGTTCGCAAAGCACTCATGGAAGGCAATATTGAACATGCCAACGAGTTTCTTGGTTATCACTATATGCTCGAAGGCAAAGTGGTAGAGGGCGACAACATAGGGACAGGTTTGGGTTTTCCCACCGCTAATTTGCACATTGAAGAAAGCTTTAAACTGATCCCCGCCGATGGCATTTATGCCGTGACGGTTGATTTCAAAGGAAAGAGTTTTGATGGGATGCTTTACATAGGCAACAGACCCACGCTGCAAGCCTCACCCAAAACTATTGAGGTAAATATTTTTAACTTTGATCAGTCAATCTACGGAGAACGAATCCGGGTAAACTTTGTAGCGCTTCTGAGAAAGGACCAGCGGTTCGATAGCCTGGAAATGCTCAAGCAGCAATTGATCGTTGACAAGGAGCAAGCAATTAGCGTGTTGAAACAGCTTAAATAATGCATCTATGGTTAGCAAAGTTGTGAAAAATGCCGATGAAGCAGTAGCCGACATCCAGAACGGCTCGGTGCTAATGCTGGGGGGCTTCGGACTCTGTGGTATTCCCGAAAATTGCATATCTGCTTTACTTTCAAGCGGAGTAAAAAACCTGACATGTATTTCAAACAACGCCGGTGTTGATGATTTTGGGATTGGGTTGCTACTAAAAACTAGGCAGGTCAAAAAAATGATTTCCTCGTATGTCGGAGAAAATGGAGAGTTTGAGCGGCAGCTACTGAGTGGTGAACTCGAGGTAGACCTGGTCCCTCAGGGTACGCTAGCTGAAAGAATAAGAGCAGGAGGCGCTGGCATTCCAGCCTTTTTTACACCGGCCGGTTACGGCACCGAAGTGGCTGAAGGCAAAGAAGTAAGGGAATTCGACGGAAAAAAGTATTTATTGGAAGCCTGGTTGAAAGCAGACTTTTCGCTGGTGAAAGCCTGGAAAGGAGACACTGCAGGCAATTTGATCTTTAAGGGCACCGCAAGGAATTTTAACCCCATGATGGCAACAGCTGGTCGAATTACAATAGCTGAGGTAGAAGAGTTGGTACCAGCCGGCACACTCAACCCCAACGACATTCATACGCCGGGAGTTTTCGTTCAGCGGATTTTCCAGGGTATGAACTACGAAAAGCGCATCGAGCAAAGAACAATTCGCCAGGCATAATTGTAGCCATTTAAATATTCAACCAATGGGATTAGACAAGATAGCCATCGCCAAAAGAATAGCCCAGGAGGTAAAGGATGGCATGTACATCAACCTGGGCATAGGCATCCCTACCCTGGTGGCAAACTATCTTCCTGACGGCATCGATGTGGTGCTGCAATCGGAAAATGGCCTACTGGGCATTGGCCCCTTCCCTACTGAAGATGAAGTAGATGCCGACCTGATCAATGCCGGTAAACAAACGGTGTCTATGATCCCTGGCTCTTCTCTTTTTAATTCGGCCGACAGCTTTGCTATGATCCGTGGGGGGCATATACATCTGACTATTTTGGGCGCTATGGAGGTGTCAGAAAATGGTGACATTGCCAACTGGAAAATACCAGGCAAAATGGTGAAAGGAATGGGTGGTGCGATGGACCTGGTGGCCTCGGCCGAAAACATTATTGTGGCCATGCAACACAAAAGCAAAGACGGCCAATCGAAATTATTAAAGGAGTGTACACTACCTTTGACGGGCATTCGGTGTGTGAAGAAAATAGTAAGCGACCTCGCCGTGCTCGAAGTACTGCCAGAAGGGGGGTTCAAGTTACTGGAAAGGGCACCAGGCGTAAGCGTAGAAGAAATAAAAGCTTCGACTGCTGGCAAGCTTATTGTAGAAGGTGAGATTCCTGAAATGAGGATTAATTAAACATAACATATGAAAATTCTTAACAAACTTTGGTTTGCGGCGATAGTAATCGCTTTTGTATCGTGTAAGAAAGACGACGAAAATAAACCGTTCGTGCTTCTTCCTGTCCAAAATGATATTGACCTTGGGTTACAGGTAAGTGAAGAAATAGCCGCCAACCCAACTGAATATCCGATTCTGGACGAAACAGAGTATGCCGAGGCTTACACCTACCTCCAGGGAATTACTGACGAAATATTGAACAGCGGAAAGTTGGTATATAAAGACAAATTTGCATGGAAAATCCACATTATTCATGATGATGAAGTCCTCAATGCATTCGCCACCCCTGGTGGATATATTTATGTATACACAGGCCTTATCAAATACCTTGAACAGGAAGATGATTTGGCTGGCGTAATGGGGCATGAGTTAGCCCACGCAGACAGACGACACAGCATGCAGCAGATGCAAAAGCTTTATGGGGCTAATTTGATTTTAAGCATTCTGGTTGGAAGTAACCCTTCTCAACTTGGTGAAATTGTTGCTGGACTTGCTGGAAATGCTACGGCACTAGCCTTTAGCCGTGACAATGAAGAAGATGCGGATGAATATTCTGTGATTTACCTGGCTGAGGGCAAATACGCCTGCAATGGCGCCTATAGCTTCTTTCAAAAACTAATCGATAGCGATCAGGCTGGCAAAACACCGAAGTTTCTTAGCACACACCCAGATCCTGCGTCAAGAGTGGAAGACATCAATGCCAAAGCGACCGAGCTGGGCTGCGACACCACTCCTCTTGCGCCAGCCTCCTACGAGGACTTTAAGAATAGTTTACCTGAATAATAAAGCATTAATGAACAAGTCAGAAATACGTTTTACTGTTGAAATGGACGAAAACCGTGTCCCGGAGAAAATAATCTGGGATGCCGACGAAAAGGCGGGTGAAGAGCTCAGCGAAACCAACGCCATAGCCCTGGCCTTGTGGGATGCCGACCAAAAAAACACGCTCCGCATCGATTTATGGACGAAAGATATGGAAGTGCCCGACATGAAACGTTTCTATATAGACTGCATCGGCGGCATGGCGCAGAGCGTGCTCAATGCGACCGGAGACGAGTTTATGTCTCAAGAAATGAATGCATTATGTGACAAACTGGTTACTTACCTGCAAAAAGAAGGGGAGCAATAAGCTCTCCTTTTTCCTTTTAACGGATAAAGCTCTTCTCCATCCGGCTTTTTTCCCTTCTTCCCTTCCCTCCCATTTTATGTTTGTGGCCCATACGTGAGTGCAACTGGGCAAAGTAACTGTAAGGCGTGGCTATTCCATCCATTGGGCACGACTAACCGCATAAAGAACTCCAGTGTTTCACCTGGCAGCATTTCGTGACAATTTTTAACAACTCCGTACCATTCAACCGGTGAAATAGCATTTTAAAAAATTACAATTTCACTATTCTAATGTGGAGCCTACTTTTATAGCCTGGTTACACACTCTATCGGGCACTGAATTTGGCCGACAGAAAATAGCTACATCATATACTCAATAGCTTAAACGTGTCCTAAATAATGACTTTGAAGAATAGTTATCAAAGCATTGATTCACTTATTTCCTGTTTCTATACTACTAGCATAACTACTTGATGTTAAGACTTCTTGCCGTTACGTCCCTATTGTTTTCGTTTGTTGCAGCCCATGGCCAAACGGTCTCCATTTCGGGAACAATAAAAGGAGCCAACGATTACTCCGGTCTACCTGGTGCCACCGTGCTGGGTGAAAAACTAAGCTCTCCCCCAGCCTCAATGGGTGTGGTAACTGATCTCGAAGGAAAATTCAACCTGGAAAAAGTAGAACCGGGTAGCTACAGATTTCAGTTTCAATACATAGGTTATCAGACGGTGATAAAAAATGTAACAGTCGGTGCAAAGGATATTTCCTTTGGAGACATTTTACTCGAAGAAGAAACCACTACGCTTGAAGAAGTAAAAGTCACCGCTCAGGCGATGATGAGTGAGCAGAAAGGAGATACGTCCGTTTTCAATGCCGTGGCTTTCAAAACAGTACCCGACGCCAGCGCTGAAGACCTGGTGCAAAAGATGCCGGGCATTGCTATGGTGGATGGCGTGATGCAAGCCCAGGGCGAAAATGTTCAACGAATTCTTATCGATGGGAAGCCATTCTTTGGTGGGGACGTGCAGGCAGCCTTGCAAAGTTTGCCAGCCTCCGTTATAGAAAGTATTCAGGTGTTTGACAAAAAGAGCGATCAGAGCGAGCTAACGGGGTTCGACGATGGCGAAAGAATAAAGACCATTAATATCATTACGAAACCCAATCGCAGAAGAGGACAGTTTGGAAAAACGTCGGTGGGAGCCGGTACTGATCAACGGTACATGGCAGGCGCTAATCTCAATATGTTCAATGGCGACCGTCGGGTAACTATCTCAGGCCTGAGTAACAACATCAATATTCTCAACTATTCGGCAAGCCCCAATGCAAGTGCCGACAGCAGGACACAGGATGGTATCATCAATAACAATGCTATCGCAGTAAACTTTGCGGATACATGGGCAAAGTCGCTGGAGGTAAGTGGCAGCTACTTGTACAACCACAGGCAGGATGAAACCACCCAAACCAGATTCAGAGAATATGTGCTCCCGTCCGACTCAGGGCAGGTTTACTCAGAAAGCAGCTACAACAATGCCACAAACGCCGAACACAGGGTGTTTATGAAAGTTGACTACAAGATCAACGACAACAACAGGATCATCTGGCGGCCATCTGCTTCCTTCGGCAACAACATCCGCAATTCCAACTTCCTGGGCCGTACCACAACCGACTTTGGCCCTTTGAATCAAACCGAAAACAGCTCTTCATTCGATCTTTTCGATTTAGACTACTTCAATAACCTGATGTACAACCATCAATTTGAAAAAAAGGGCAGGGCGTTCACCATCAACCTCCGAAACGGCTTTCATATCAACACCGATGACAGGTACAGACTGGCCGAAAATATTTTCTACCAGTCGGCTGACAGCAGTGAGTTGCTTAAGCAAAATATTGAGTGGAACCGAAGGGGGCACGACTGGAGGGTCAACGCTTCCTATACTGAGCCCGTCGGTGCCAACGGACGGATTGAACTGGAACATACAATGGGAGACAGAATCAATGATTCTGACAGAAGACTGTACGACTTTTCGGAGCAGTTTGATGACTACACCCTACTCGACCAGGCGCTGAGCAACACCTTCGACAACAGTTACTTTACGCAAGAAACAGAGCTGGGCTACCAGTACACACTAAAAAAACTTACTGCCCAGGTAGAAGTGGAATATCAGGATGCCAAGCTAAAGAATGACCAGCAGTTCCCAAGGGAATACACGCTCAACCGACGCTTCAACAGCGTGCTGCCATCGTCCCGGCTTCGCTACAAATTTACGGACAATACCAATATCGAATTAGATTACCGCACCTGGACCAGGGAACCACAAATAGGACAGCTACAGGACGTTATTGACAACTCAAACCCGCTTCAACTTCGCACAGGAAATGTAGATCTTAACCAAACTTATACCAACAGAATAAGGACCAGGATCAGATCAAATAACCCCGAAACGAACAGGTCGATGTTTGTTTATGCCCACACCGAGCTCACCGGGAACTATATCGGAACCAGCACCTTTATTGCCGAAGAACAAACTACCGTTGGTGAAGGGGTGGTGCTTGAAAAAGGCTCTCAGCTTATAAGCCCGGTTAACCTGGATGGGTACAAGGAATTCAGGTCATACCTGAGTTATGGCCAGCCCTTCTCATTGATTAAATCAAATATCAACTTCAATGGTGGCGTTAACTACACAAGCAGGCCGGGCCTCATCAACAACGAGCTCAACCTGGCCAACTCGTGGAACTATAGGCTTGGCTTTTCGCTAAGCAGCAACATCAGTGAAAATATCGACTTCAGGGTGGCCACCTGGTCGAGATACAATGTGGTGGAGAACAGCCTGCGGCCGGCGCTCAACAATAACTTCTTCACTCAAACTACCAGGCTCAACTACAACATGATCTTCGGAAACGGCTTCACGTTCAGAACAGACGTGAGGCATCAAATCAACGCAGGGCTTTCTGCCGGTTTCGACAACAGCTTCACTCTTTGGAACATGAGTGTGGGTAAAAAGTTGTTCAAAAACAAGCTTGGTGAAGTAAGTTTGAATGTGTACGACATCCTGAAGCAGAACAACAATATCCGAAGAAATATATCCGAAATTTACATTGAGGATACCCAGTCGAATGTGCTTAACCGCTATGTGATGCTTTCTTTCACCTACAATTTCCGGCATTTCTCAGTGGGAGCCAGCCAGGACGACTTCGAAGAGATCAAAACCAACTAAACAAGCTAACGGGGGAACCGAGAGAGGCTAACGGCTTTGGAACCTTGAGAGCACTTCTTCCTTGTAGCTCCGACTGATCGGTATTTCTTTGCCTGCAACATTAACGTGCTCATTGGTGAACGACTTTATCTGTGCACTGTTGACCACGAACGAGCGATGCGTTCTGATAAAACTGCCAGGCAGGCTTTCTTCAATATGACTGATTCGTTCTTTGGTGATAATGGTCTCGTCAGCTGTGAAAATCTTTATGTAGTCGCTATAGCTTTCAATGTAAAGAATGTCGTCCAGCACTATTTTCACAGTTTTTCTATCTGATTTTACCAGTATCGAGGCTGGTATTTGAGAGGCCACTGTGTGCGCTTTTGTGTTGCCTTCCGTCAACTGATAAAATTTATCTATTGCCTTCATGAACCGTTCCAGAGAAACCGGCTTGAGCAGGTAATCCACCACGTCCAGGTCAAACCCTTCAATGGCGTATTCCCGGTAGGCGGTGACCAAAATCACCTTCGGTCGGTGCTGAAGGGCCTTCAGGAAATCGAGGCCGGTGAGCTTAGGCATTTGAATATCGAGGAAAATGAGGTCGATGGAATGGCTGCGCAAAAGCTGAAATGCCTCCGTGGCCGTACGGCACTCAGCCACAATTTCGAAGCCACCAATTTGCAGCAGATAGCCTCTGATCACCCGAATGGCAATCGGCTCATCATCAACAATAATGCATTTACGAGTCGCTTCCGACATCATCTTTTGTCTTTAAGTCAAGTTCCAGGTTTACAATAAAGTGCTGCTCATTGTTCTCAATTCTGAGCTCGTGGCTGCCAGGGTACAGCAACTCCAAACGTTTCCTCACATTTGACAGCCCCACCCCGCCAAGCTGCCCCGATTCCTTCTCGTTTTTTGAGAATGAATTGGCCACTGTGAGGTAAAGCCGCTCACCTTTTGTATGGATTGAAATGGATAGAAAAAGCTGCTGATCGTCCTGCATAAAACCATGCTTGAATGCGTTCTCCACAAAAGGAAAAAGAAGAAAAGGTGCGATACTACAGTCATTCCCGTTGGCCTGAATATCCAGCTCAAGTCGAAGCCTTTCTTCAAACCTGAGCTCTTCAAGCGCAATGTAATCCTTCATTAACTTAATCTCGTCGGCCAGCGGCACCAATGGCTTATTGCTTCTGTACAGAAGAAAGTCGAGCAGTTCGGAAAGGCGCAGGATGCTAACAGGGAGAACATCCGACTTCTCCAATGCCAAACCGTAGAGGTTATTGAGGGTGTTAAATAAAAAGTGAGGGTGTATTTGACCCTTGAGCAACTGCAGTTCTGCTTCCTTCAGCTTCAGCGCTGCTTCGAGGCTGGCACTTTTCAATTCGGCCCTTTCTCGCTCAGCTTTCATCCAAAGTCGCAGCAACTTAAGAGCGACACCCAACAGTACGATAGAATAAAGACCTACCGGCTGAAAAATGAAATCCCCGGCTACCGGCCCTAGTTTCTCATAGTTGTACTCAGCGATGGAGATATAGGTGAGCGCAATTACCCACATCTGGAAATACATCGACACAATAAGTGTGTACAAAAAATACAACATGAACTTGCCGTAGCTTCTCGTAAGGAGGTACTTAGGTACAAGGTTGTAATTAATGAAGTAAGTGGTGCCCATCGCCACCGGCAACATGAGGCACGCAAAGCGCAGAGAGAAGCCATAGTTGCTACTTATTCTGGCAAAATAAACCATCAGGAAAGCAAGGGAGAGCCACCAGAAGACCACGTGGGCCAGCACTCTTCCTCCTTTTGAATAAACCAACTTGTTGAGATAATCGCTTATCATTGCTGCAAAATGCCGATAAATTCTAAATCTTACCGTGAAAGTCGACGAAATGTCATTTTCGGCAGGTATTTTACCAAAAATGTAGAATCCCCCCGAAAAGTGGTTGTCCACCGACATCGTCGGCAACTCCGTCTACTTTGCTCATTTTGCCTGGCTAAAAACCGTAAGATTGCCCTGGATGTTTTTTTAAACCCTTAAATCTTTACAACTATGTTTGAATTATTTTGGATGGGCGGAATAGAATTCATGTCAGTTCTTACGCTAATGTTTCTTGCTGCATTGATCTTCAGCGGGCTTTCTGCCTCAGATATCTTCTCCAAAGGGTTGAAAGGTGACGAAGTCAAAAGGAGGCTGGACTATGTAAAGTTCTTTGGACTACTGGCCCTTGTCACTGGAGTGCTTGGTCAACTCATTGGAATGTTCATGGCCTTCCAGGCAATCGAGCAAATTGGAGAGGTATCGCAAGCCATGCTGGCAGGTGGGCTGAAGGTGTCAAGCATCACCAGCATCTACGGCATGCTTATTTTTGTTGTCACAAGGCTTATTTGGTTTGGCCTGCACTACAAAGCCAACAAATAGCAGCAGGTTGCATTTGCCCCTGCAATGCAAGCGGGCTCTACTCAACTCCACTATTACGTAGGGCAGTTCCGCACGGCAGCATAAAAGTTTGTTTAATAGTTGTTTGGCGAAAGAGACTTCCTGTGTGGAGTCTTTTTCTGCTTGTGCATCCGAACTATGCTTTAAATGTAACTATTATAACACATCATTGACTTATTTCAATGAATTCAAATTTTTTTGAACGATAGTGGCCTGTATCCTCTTGTTCTTATAGATGCATCAATCTAAGAGAGGACATGTATGCCTTTATCAGACAGTCGATCAGCTTCCGCTCCCACTTGCAAGCCGCCTCTGTCCTTTCCGCATCCATTTTGAATTTTTCACCTTTTAAACCAACACGATTATGGCAAAATGTTTCGCACTGATGGGCTGGAGTCTGCCTGTAATAGAAAGTATGCAAAAATTAGGAAAGCCCTATGTAGTGGTGTCATTTCCGGATTTCGAACCATATGCAGCCGAACATAACATACCATTTGTTCCCTACCAGCTAGATGAGTGGAGCGACACCTCCAATTCCCTGGATCTTGTTGAAAAGCTAAAACCATATAACGCTGACGTGGCTGTTCCGCTTTACGAGGAAACAGTAGAATGGGCCGGAGCACTGAATTCAATTTACAGAAATGACCCCAGGGTACTTAACCTGGCTTTTCTTTTTCGAAACAAGGCCATTATGAAGCGCAAAGCCCTTATTGGAGGACTGAGGGTTGGTCTGTTTGAAGAGGTGTATAGCAAAGACGGAGTGAAAGCCTTTATGAGACGACTGAACGAAGCGAATCTGCAGCTGGAAGGTGAAGAGGATAGCTGGGTACATATCAAGCCCTTTGCCTCGGCCGGTACTGTTGGCCACCGCCTGTTGAAATCAATGGCTCAAATAGACGAAGAATGCGAAGATGGCGATTTCCCATGTCTTGCTGAGAGTCACTTGCCAGGCAGGGAGTTTTCCTGTGAAGCATTTATCCATAAAGGCAAAATCAGGTTCCTCAATATCACCGAGTATGTGAAACTCGGGTATTCTAATTTTATTCCCGAAGGCAACTTTTTGGAAACCAAGCGTGAGTTGATCCACAAACAGGTGCAGAAAATGGTCGATATTTTCGGTATTGAGTTTGGTATGGTACATCCCGAATGGTTCCTTACCGAAAACGATGAGCTGAATTTTGGAGAAACTGCCTGTAGAATTCCCGGCGGACACATACTTGAGCTTTGCTCTAAGTCGTACGAGTTCGACGCTCTGGCAGCTTTTGTGGTTTCGCACGATCCTAATGCAACCGACGAAGAGCTGGATGCTATCTTCCCTCCAAAGGGCTTTAAACCGAAGTACTACCACGGTAATGTGATGATATATCCTCACAAGCGTCAGTTCTCGAAACTTGAAATACCCGAAGAGCTCAACAACGACCCTTACTTCATTGAGCACAGCCTGGTGCCGCCCTACGAAGGTCAGAAAATCAGTGGCGACCGTGGAGGATTTGGCAATCACTTTGGAACTATCAACTTCAAGGGAGAAGACCCCGACCGTATGACAGAGCTTTTAAAGCATTATCAGAAAGTCGATTTTTATGTATAAGCGAAGGTAAACCACCCTTATGGAAATAGCATCCGACAGGATATTTCAAAATTTTGAAAAGAGTTTAGAAGAGTTTAAAGAGTCAATTGAGTTAACCAAGCAGGAGAAAGCTGCCAAGCTGGCAAGTCAGGTAGATATACTCAGTCAATCCAGGAATGGGCTGGTCTACCTGCTTCAAAAAATCGGTGAGCTCGACCGTGCGGGCATTTTCAACAACACAGTATGGAGCGAGCCCGACAAGCTCATTCCTCTGCTGGTGAAGGGCACCCTGAAAGTCGGCCACCCTACCTCCAGCTTTGAGATTCTCTCTGAGCTGCGGCTGTTAGCTTTTGCAACCGGCATTGAAAAAAGCGACAAGATAGCGCAGAAAGACGCTCAAAGCTTTTTGGAAGAGGTGATGGTGCACAACCTTGAGTTTGCTCACCAGGACGTTTCGGAAGAAACCCGTTTGGCCATGCCTGTGAGAGAGTTGAAAAAGGCGTTCAATCTCTTCGGCTTCATCGTCTCAGAAATCGACCTGCAGGGCGTGTATGAAAAGCTCGCCGAGGAAATCCGACTCATCTGCGCTCAACGGCCCATCATGACCCGCAAAGCCAGAGAGCTCATCCGATTGGTTAACGAGCGTTTCGATACCACAGGAGACTCCGAAACGGATCGGTCGGTTCGGCTGTACATCAACGCTATCTATGCTCCTTCAGAAGGAGCAAGAAACAATGCCAGCCTCAAGGATTACGAGCATTTCCTTTCGGAAAGCAGCGTGGCCACTTTGGAAAGGGAGGCCAGAGCCATGGGCGACCATATGAACGCCACTGGCCTGGTGAGTGGCTACCACTCTCTGCTACTCAAAAAGCTCGTTGCTGACTATGAAGACCTGGTTCCTGTTTGCCTCCACCTCAACGACCGTGGAGTGGCCGAGTGGGAGAAATTTCATGGGTTGATTTCCACCCTGATCAACGAAACAGTCAGCCCCGACAATTGCCAGTGCATTTATGGCTTAGCCCGAATGCTGGGGAAAAGCTTGTTTTCAAGGCGGCCTGTTAGGGTGGGGCTCGAAAACCTCCGCAAAGTCAAAATCCACAGCATGGTGGAGAAGCGGATCAGCAAGTCGCTGATCAACAAAGACGCTGATGTAACTGTGCTACAGTACCTGATAGGCGGCACCATTAAAGTGCTGGGTCAGCACCTTGGCGTGGGGCAGGGCAACAACCCTACCTGCCAATCGGCCAGGGGCATCAGCATGTGGAGTCAACACGCTCCGGCAATGCTCATCGATATGATCATTACTGTGGCGACCCAAAATGACCTCATCATGCGCTTTGAAAACCAGGACCTGACCTCTAACCAGCTGGGGAAAGGGCTGCTTGACAACCTGGATCACAACCTTGATGTGGTGTCGGTAGTGCTTGTGCCTCATTTGGATAAAATTTACAATGAGATGATGAAGCGTTCGTCATTTCGTGGTGAAGATCCGCACAAATGGGTAAACCCGGCCATGTATGGGCAGTGGGTGCACGTGGGCTTTGCTTCGTGTTATGACTACCCGAGCAATTCGATCGTTGACTATGCAGGTTTTGTCAAAATCTTTTACGCTGCTTTCCACCCCGACTTCAACGGTCAGCACCAAATGGTGTACCCTAACCCCGTAGGCATTTTTCTCACTACCAACAAAGGAGTGATGGTGGGGCTTCATGCCATCTCGCTGCTCCGTGTAGACAAAAACAAAAAAGGAGAAATGAGAGCCTACTTCCTTAACCCCAACAATGAGGGGCGTCAGGATTGGGGCCAGGGAATTAAACCCACGGTGTTTGGAAACGGCGAGAAGCCAGGGGAATCATCACTGCCTTTTCACCAGTTCACTGCCAGAGTGTACGCCTTCCACTACAGTGCCCTGGATGTGAAAAGCTGGTTAAGCCTGGTGCCTAAAGAGGAAATTAGCAAAGCAGAGACTCTGGCTAAAGAAAGCTGGGGAAAATCATACGTCTGGAATCAACAAACTAAACTATGGTAAGGCACTCGTCAAGAATAGAGCTCAGCCAGTCTTCTCTGGTGAAAAACATCAATTTCATCAGAAAGAAAATTGGGCCTGATGTGAGGATTTCCTCAGTGGTGAAAGCCAACGCTTATGGCCACGGCATCGCCCAGTTTGTAAAAATGGCGGAGAAGGCTGGTGTCGACCACTTTGCAACAGCATCAGCTTTTGAAGCCGAGGAAGTATTGGCAGCCAAGTCGGAAAAGGGAGGTATCATGATTATGGGCATACTGTACGATCAGGACATTGAATGGGCCATTGAAAACGATATTGAATTTTTTGTTTTCAACTATGCCAGGCTCCCATTAGTGTTGGAAACAGCCAGGAAGGTTGGTAAGCAAGCACGGGTGCATGTTGAAGTGGAAACGGGTGCCAACAGAACCGGTATGAACGCCAAAGAATTTCCTAAAACACTGACCTTTTTGAAAAAGAATGCCCAGCATATTGAATTCACAGGCCTGTGTACACACTTTGGTGGTGCCGAGAGTTTCTCCAACCAGTTCAAAATCACTTCGCAACACAAACGGTACAAAGACTTCCTTAAGGAGTGCAAGCAAAAAGGTGCAATGCCCGAATACCGGCACATTGCCTGCTCTGCGGCTGCATTGGCCATGCCCGACACTGTATATGACATGGTGAGGATTGGCGTGGCTCAGTATGGTTTTTGGCCCAGTCCGGATATTTACTACACCCACTTGCAGGAAACAGGCAAGCCGTCCGATGGAGCCCTGAAAAGGATTTTCAATTGGAAAACTGATGTAATGGACGTGAGGGATGTTGACCCCGGCGAGTTTATCGGATATGGCACTTCCTATCAGGCAACACAGAAAATGAAAATAGCAGTAATGCCTTTAGGTTATTCCAACGGCTACCCCAGGGCGCTCTCGAACCGGGGACAGGTGCTCATTCACGGGAAAAAAGCCCCGATAGTGGGCCTGATCAACATGAACCTGTTTATGGTAGATGTATCCCATATACCTGGCGTAGAAGTGGGCGACGAAGTGGTGCTCGTAGGCCGGCAGAACAACAACACCATCAATATCAGCTCTTTTACGAACGTGACCCAGCTGATCAACAACGAAATGCTCAGCAGGTTGCCGGCGGCAATTCCCAGGAAGATTGTGAAGTAAATGCTTGTGCGATATTTCGATGTGCCGAACTGGTCGGTTTCTTTCCTTTAAATAACCCAAGTTCTTCTATAGATTTGCACCGCCATCAACACATCACCCCATGGCCAAACGATTTGTGGATTTTAAGAAACTAAGGAATTTTCGACTGCTGCGCCGAATCTTCTTCCTGCTCATTTTTCTAGGCATTGAAGAAGGCCTAAAATGGGCTGATAGTGAACGATACATCACCATTCCAAGCTACCTCGACAAGCTGTTGGACGTGGTGTTGTGGGCCGTGGGTGCACTGATTACCGTAACTATCATATTGAGGTTTACCGAAAACAGGGTCTTTCGGTTCAATGACGATGAGGTAGACATCGAACAACGAATTCTTTTCACAAAAATCTACTCGACCACACTGTACCTTCTCGTAGCAGCGGTGGTGTTCTGGAGAATGGGGCTGGAAATTGAAAACATCACCATTTTTCTGGGCCTTATCACCACGGGCGTAGCCTTTGCCGTTCGGGACGTCATTAACTCCTATTTTGCGTGGTTTATTATTCTCACCAAACATCCCTTTCGCATAGGTGACTATGTGAAAATTGGGGATGAGGCAGGCACTGTAGAACGCATCGGCACTTTCTTCGTGACTTTACAGAATCCCGGAGCCATAGATTTCATTAAAGTACCGAACAATACACTGCTCAGCAAAGCCATTATCAACATGGGGAAAAACAGGGTAATGCATACGGTAAAGTTCCCCATCAAAACCATCCCGGCCGATATCCAGGCAAGAATGGACAAAATTGATGAACTGGCAAAGGCGGTTGTAAAGGACAAATCGACCCCAAAAATGCAGCTACAGGCTGACGGAGCCATCATCACAGTCTACATTGTGCTCCCCCTACCAGTCGGTCAGGTAACCAAGCGCACTGAGTTCATTGTGAAGGCCAATGAGGTGCTGTCAGACATCATTGCTGAGCCAAGGGCACTTCTTTCGTAAGGAGCCTACCAATTAAAATTTGATTAGAACTAAAAGCAACACCATATTGGTAGGGTTGAATTTCAAATTATCATTATTTTTGACCATGTTCACTAATTCTAAGTGGCGGTCGAAATGAGATTTCTGTTTAAAATACTAGCGATTACTTTGCTAAGCCTTTTCATAGCGACTGAGGCCCAATTTGTCTTGTTTGTTTTCGACAACAACAGTGCTCTACTGGAGGACATCGAATTAGCAGAATTGGGAGGAACCGAAAGTGGCGAAGAAGAGAAAGCTGATGACAGTAGCGAAGAAGTAGAAAAGTTTTTCGCAGCACACCAGTTTGACCTTTACCCAGAGCTATTTTTGCGACGTGGTCAGCAGTTTTTCTACAACATGTTCATAAAAGCAAATTTGCATTTCGAGGTAATATCACCTCCTCCTCAATTACTTCTGCTCGCCGCCTCTCTGGCAGTTTTCTAAAATTTGTAGCGACATCAGATTACCTTTATCCTCTGCAAAACGCATCACTTAAAGTGCCTCCATAGCTGGCAATTTAAGTAACATGCTTCAAAGGTATCAGGTTTCCGGGGGTCGCCGACCAGGTGACCAATTTGACTGATTTTGATTTGCTTCAGGTGCTACACTGAGGCACCACATATATTTAATTAACACTAACAGGTAAAACACTGTGAAAGCACATACAAAAGAAACCCAAAGCACAATGACGCCAGCAAAAGCGCTGGCCTTTCTCAAAGAAGGAAATCAACGATTTCAAAATAACCTCAAAGCCAACCGCAACCTGCTGGAGCAGGTGAACGACACCAGTGAGGGGCAGTGGCCTTTTGCAGTAATATTAAGCTGTATCGACTCCCGGGTGTCGGCAGAGTTGGTCTTCGACCAGGGGCTGGGCGACATCTTCAGCGTGCGGATAGCAGGCAACTTTGTCAACGAAGACATATTGGGCAGCATGGAGTTTGCCTGCAAAATAGCAGGATCAAAGCTCGTTGTGGTACTGGGCCATAGCAAATGCGGAGCCATCAAAGGCGTTTGCGATAATGTGACCATGGGCAACCTGACTGCGCTCATGAGCAAACTCAAGCCTGCTGCAGACGCTGTTAAAGAACCTGCGGAGAACAGAAATTCAGGCAATTCCGAATTCGTGGAAAATGTGGCTGCGATGAATGTGAGAATGACAATGAAGAATGTAAAGGATAGAAGCCCCATTTTGAAAGACATGCTCGACAAAGGAGATATTGGTATAGTTGGTGGTATGTACGACGTAGAAACCGGAATTGTCCGGTTTTTTGAAGATTAATTACACGATGTAATTAAAAAGGGAGCCCTAATCAGCCCGGTCAGCAGCTGGGCTGGTTAGGTATTTTTTTTGCGGATACTATCGCTTAGCGGCCACATAGTTGGCCACTGTGCCCACCGGTGCCAGCCAAATACCGTTAGCGGGGTTAGCGGCATATTTCATCAGCTCTTCCAGCATCTTGAGTCTGGTGGTTTGGTCTCCACCCTCCCCCATCTCGTGCCCGGCCAGTACCAGCCATTGGCCCGATCTTTTGGCCTGTTCGATCAATGAAAGTATTTTATCGAAATCTTTGCCGTCGCTCTCCACACCTGTGAGCTGTGCAAAGTCAACGTAGGAAGGGTCATTAGCCGCTTCGTCCATCCAGCCCCGGCTGTTATCAAACATTTTTGCCACTATGGGCACATAGCTTTGGGTGCCCTCGCCCCTGCCAACGAAAGTTTGGCCACAGGGGTAAGCAAATACCTTGCAGTCGACGCCAAGCATCTCTTTGATTTGCTTGTTCGCCTCTATGAGCTCCGCCCCCATTTTCTCCAGCGTATACTCTTCCAGGGCTTTGGAACGAGACCACACAAAATTGCCGGAGCAGGGATGATTCAGAGAATGGTTGCCTATTTCATGACCCGAGGCCACCGCCTTTTTCCAGCCTTCCAATTGGTCTTTTACTGCTGAGGGCACCACGTAAAAAGTGGCCTTCACTCCGTATGCGTCCAACAGCGCTGTGCCCCCAGTTACCTGACTGGCACGGGCGTCGTCGAAGGTCAGGCTAACGGCGGCTTGCTTGCCATCGGGCCAGGGAAAGGGTTGAGAATTTGCTTGTGCAAAAATGTTGCAGTTTACAAGTAATAAAAAGGCGAAAACAACCACCCCCTGTTTTGCGCTCGTGCTTCCGTATGTGACAAGTATTTTCATACTACTCTTGATTATCCGATTGAAACCCTTTTTCGGGACTAAAACTTCAACTAAGCAATGATGGCGTTCAGTCTTTTTTGAAACTACCTCACGAGCTGAATTTACGATTAAAAAAGTCTTGTCCATAGCCGGGGCTCGATAGCCACCGGCTAGAGGAATGATTTAATGGAGACAGTGTATTGATCGATTGTTTATTTTGGATATTTTAGAGCATTAATAGACCATCAACTCACATGTATACCAACTTTATCAGTCGATATAACCGGGGTGCCTGTGTGTTGCTGCTTTTTGTGTTTCACAGCAGTTTTTCGCAAAGCCCGAAAGCGAACCAGGACATACCCCTTTACCCGCTTGAAAAAATATTCAGCATGCTCCGGTCCCAGCCCGACTCGGCAATTATGCTTTTACCCCCCTATTTTGCCGCCAGCAACGATAGCATCAAAGGAAAGGCCTATAACTACATGGGCAATGCCTACTATTTCAAATCGAATTATGACACCGCCATTCAATACTTTACCAGGTCATCAGAGATATTCAGCAGGCTACAGGACGACGAGAACCTTTCAAAAAACTACAACAACATGGGAGTTGCTCACTATTTCCTGAGCCAGTATGAAAAAGCCTTTGAGTTTCATAAAAAAGCACTGGAAATCCGGGAGAGGCATCAAGACCCTGGCATTACGTCAACCTATAACAACCTGGGGCTGGTGCTTACTGACCTTGGGTCAACTGAGGAAGCACTCTACTACTACAAAAAATCGCTAGATGCGAAAATACAATACAGGCAGTTCACCAGCCTGTCCACAACTCTTACTAATATCAGTAATATTTACAGAGACAGAAACGAGCTTGATTCTGCTTTGATGTATGAATTAATAAACCTGCAGCACCTTGATAGTTTGCCAGACAACAGAAACCTTGCCACCTGCTACAACAATCTGTCAATAAGCTACCTGCGACTGCTTGACCTCAAAAAGGCTGAATTCTATGCCCTAAGGGCGCTTCGGCTGGAAAAAGAACTGCAGAGAGGTTTTGAGTTGATCAATGTGTGCAAAAATTTAGCAGAGATCTACCTTCAACAGAAAAAAGCGGCCCTTGCTTACCAGTACCTCGACTCCGTTTTTTTGCTTGTGCCCAATCATGGCGATTACAGGGCGGTTACAGGCGTATATCTTTCGCAGGCTATTGCCGATTCTGTGAAAGGAAACATGGGTGCCGCATACGTCCATATGAGGAAGTATATGGATTCCAAAGTGCATTTCGACGAGTTAGAAAGAAAGAATCTGGTGCTGGATCTTGAGAAAAAATACCAGGGAGAGATCAAGGAGCAAAAAATTCTGAAACTGGAGCAGGCCCACACCATCAAAGATCTTGAAGCAGAGCGCTCGAAACTGTTCAGGTTGTTCCTCATTGCCATAGTTATCCTGCTCATGCTGGCTGCTGCAATCCTCTACAGCCGCTACCGGCTAAAACAAAAGACAGCCGGGATGCTGGACGCTAAAAATAAGGAGTTGCAAAGCCTGAATCAGGTCAAAGACCGTCTGTTTGCTATTGTTTCCCACGACTTGAAAAGCCCGCTGTCGTCGTTTCACACTGTCACCAGCACCCTAAATCAATACTATGAGCAGATTAGCCCCGATGACATAAAAAGGTATCTTACAAAGCTGGAAACCGCTGCCAAATCGTTGGAGGATCAAATGAAAAACCTGCTCGAATGGTCGTTGCACCAAATTTCCGAAAGAAGCTTAAAAACAGAAGTATTTGAGCTGCGGGACATGGCTGAAAAATTGAGGAGTTTCTTTCAACTCAACCTGGAGGTAAAGCGTCAAACCATTTACATTGAAATAGAAGCGCCGATCCACCTGGAGACTGACAAAGAGTACCTGCAAACCGTTTTACGTAACCTTCTTTCTAACGCTATCAAGTTCACCCCGGTAGAGGGAAGCATCTGGCTGCGGGCCAATGTTATTGACAACAATGTGGTCATAGAAGTGGAAGACTCAGGAATCGGGATAGCAAGTGGTGATTTCCATAAACTTTTCACTCTGGAATCGGACAAAAAGTCGATTGGCAATTCCACAGAAAAGGGAACAGGGCTGGGGCTTGTTTTAGTGAAAGAAATGATAGAGAAGCTGGGAGGCGTACTTTCGCTGACCAGCGAGTTGGGAAAGGGCACAACGTTCACAATCCGCATGACTGGCAAACAACTTAAGAAAGCTGCCTGATGACGTCAGGAAAGATTCGACTACTGATGATCGACGACCACGAGCTGTTCAGGGACGGTTTGTCGCTCTTTCTGAAAATGCAGTCCGACGTGGAAGTGCTGGCGGCAGCCTCCTCGCCCAGGGAGCTGCGTCAGTTGCTGAGCCAGCACGAGGCGGACATCTTACTGATGGACATCGGCCTGCCCCAGCAATCGGGTATTGACCTCAGCAGGCAGTTGTTGAAGGAATACCCAAAACTTAAGATCATCTTTCTCTCAGGAAATGAGGGACAGGCCTATATTGAACAGAGCCTGAAAGCTGGCGGAAAAGGCTTTGTGCCCAAAAGCGCCCCGAAAACGGAGGTGCTCGATGCAGTTAGAAAGGTGGATCAGGGGCAGTTCTACTTTCCGGAGGGGCTTGCACAGGGCATTTTTCAGCAATACGTTTCGCAGTTGCACCTGCAGCCCGATAGTGAAACGCTGACTGAGCGGGAGCTGGAGGTGCTCCGCTGCTTTGCCAATGGCATGAGTTTCAGGGAAATTGAAGACCACTTGCACATCAGCAAAAAAACCATTGAGCATCATAAAAAGGCGATTTTCGACAAGCTGGGTTTTACTTCCAATGCCGATCTGGTGAAGTACGCCATCAAAAACAACATCATAGAATTATGAGGTAGGGGTTTTTCTCCTGGGTTTTGAGGGATTTGCCTCATATCAATTGGACAGACAAAAAATGACTTTTGGTGGGTAAAACCAATAAACCTTAAGTCATGAATACACTATTCGCTGCCATTTTAAAAAGACATTATTTAGTCTACGCTTTTGCCTTTTCGTGTGTACTGGCTGTATCACCTTCTGGCGCTCAAACTGTCGATTTGGACTTCATCATGTCGAATTATAATGTTCAAATTAAGGCGTCTGCTGTGGATGCGAGTGGGAACATCATTGTGACAGGAACCTACTATTCATCTACGGTATTTACCTATGACTTCGACCCTGGTGCGGGAGTTGTTGCGCCCTTCCAAAACAATATCAATACAGCCGTCCCCGTTAACTTTATTGCCAAGTACACTTCGGCTGGTGCTTTTGTTTGGCTCATTGACGGCTACAATGATGCCACGGTGGCTGCCAACGAGATCAGTGACGTTCACGTAGATAGCAACAATAATATATATGTTGTAGGAAGTTCATCCGGTGGACCAGTGACTTTCAGGGACAAATCTACCCCGGGTATAAACACGGCGGTGGGTGGCACCTTTCTTACTAACACCAACCTGTACGGAGCCTATGTAATCAAGTTCAATTCCTCCGGCATCAAGCAGTGGAGTTGGAACAGAGCTACCAGTGGTTCATTGGTTGACTTCTATGGAAAAGGAATAAAAACGGATGCCAGCGGCAATGTTTTCGTTGCCGGCACTTACTCCAACGCATCGTTCCAAACTACAGGTGCTGTTTGGAAGCTCAATTCATCAGGCGTACAACAGTCACAGAACTTCGTGACGTCGGTCGGATCCGAGATAAACGATGTGGCTATCGATGGAGCCGGGAATGTTTATGTCACCGGAATATTCAAAAACACTGTCGATTTTGATGCGACTGCAGCCACTCAAAACATCACTGCCGACGCAAATGGAGATGTATTCGTGGCAAAATACAGTAGTGCATTCGGCTACGTGTGGGCCACCAAACTTACCACTACTTCTTCCCAGGATATTGGAAAAAAAATTGTACTTGATGGCTCCGGCAATGTTTTCGTTTTGGGCAAAGGAGGAGCAAATCAACTATTACTGAATAAAGTAAACACGTCGGGCACTAGCATTGCCTCCTTTGCGCTAACTTCTTCAACTAGCTTCGACCCGCATCACTTAAAAATAAGTAGCAGTAACAATATTTATGTTTCAGGCAGCAAAGTGGGAAGCACTGACTTCGATCCTGGGGCTGGTACCATATCGGGGACTAGCAAATACCTGGCAAAATATTCTAACGCTTTGGCCTTTCAATATGTATATGGCCTGGGTGACGTCATGTCTTCTGGCACCGCACTGGCAATTAATTCACAGGATAAGTTGGTTACTGCCGATTCCTATCTAAGCAACAGCAGAGTCATCGTACTAAGTGAAGACGTGACCCCTCCTACCATCAATGCTTTTTCTCCGTTGGATGGAGCAACCGGCGTAGCAATTACAGCTAATTTGGTGGCGACATTCTCAGAAAACGTGACACCAGTAGCCTCGAAGGTGGTAAGCATCAAACGTTCTTCTGATAATGCTGTGTTTGAATCATATACTTTACCATCGGCCAATGTCAGTGTTTCAGGCAGCACAGTTACGATCAACCCAACTGGTAGCCTGGTAAACTCAACAGGGTACTATGTGACTATGGATGCCGGAGCCTTTCAAGACGTATCTGGCAATGCTTTTGCTGGAATAACAAATACTACTACATGGAATTTTACCACGGTGGCAGCGGCAGATGTTACCCCTCCAACCATCAGCTCACTTTTGCCTTCGGACGGTGCCACAGGCGTAGCTGTTGCTTCCAATCTGGTGGCGACATTCTCGGAAAACGTTACAGCAGTTTCCTCCAAAGTCGTGAGCATCAAATACGCTGGCGGTGAAGTACCCGGTGGTATTTTTGAGTCGTATACCTTGCCATCGGCTAATGTTACCGTGTCCGGAAACACAGTCACTATCAACCCTACCAGCAACCTGGCTAATCTGGCTGAGTATTATGTCAATATCGAAACGGGAGCTTTTATTGATGCAGCTGGTAATCCTTTTGCAGGCATCTCCAATGCAACTTCATGGAATTTCACAGCGGTACCTGCTTCGGCGCCTATCGCCACGGCCTTCTATCCTGTTAATAATGCTACTAACGTCCCAGTTGGCGTAAATAGCTTCTTCATTGCTTTCGACGACTTTATTCAAGTCAATCAATCGGCCTTGGGGACGGTGCAATTGAAAAAACTTGACGGCACAGTTGTGTTCGAGACAACTGCCCCGAACATCTCTACTTGCTGTCAGAATGTGCCTTTCTATATGGGAGAGGCGGTTTTAGAGCCGGCAACCACCTATTATTTCAACATTGGCAATGATATTTTCCGTAAATCCGGAGGTGTTAGTTATTATACCGGTATATCAAATAATACGGCCTGGCGATTTACCACAGGCAGCGTCAACTCGGTTATCAGCAGCTTCCTACCGGCAAGAGGCGCTACCTCAGTGAGCACTTCTTTGGGAAGTATCAAGATGTATTTCAGCAGTCAAGTGTATGACAGCTATGGCTACTATCGCCTAAGGAAGGTGTCTGATAACTCCCTGGTGAAACAATGGGATGTATATGCAGACATCACCTACGGCTATGATGCACAAGCAGGTCTCTACTTTGCCGAATTGCCACTCAGCAACGCCCTTGAGGCAGGCACTTCTTATTACATTGACAACCAATTTAACAACGCTGGTGGGAATGAGCCAGGATGGATGGAGTACGATTTTGCTTACAACGAGTCCGAAGATATTTGGACAACCGCAAGAATCGTTCCCTGGGCCACCAACTTCTGGACTTTCACAACAGTACCTGCCGCAGACGCAATCCCTCCTACGATCACCAGCCTGTCACCGACAGATGGTGCCGCAAGCGTAGCTGTTGCATCCAATTTAGTCGCTACTTTCTCAGAATCGGTAGTAGCGGTGGCCTCGAAAGTGGTAAGTATCAAGCGCTCTACTGACAATTCAGTATTTGCCAGCTACACACTTCCTTCAGCAAACGTGGTGGTATCAGGAACAACCGTTACCATCAACCCAGCAAGCGATCTAGCCTTTGGAGTAGGTTATTATGTGAACATTGAATCCGGTGCATTTACAGATGCTGCAGGCAATCCTTTCGCCGGAATAACCAATACTACCTCCTGGAACTTTAGCACTCCGGCTGCTCTAAGCCTTGTGTCACTTTCACCAGCAAACGGTGCAACCGGAGTCGATAAAACGACCAATTTAACCCTGACTTTTAGTGAAAACGTTAACTTCAATTCCCTTGCTGGCGGTATCCACATATATAATGCTAACGGCACACTAAAGGAATCACTCAGCGTTTACAATGCTTTAAATATGAGCGTTATTGGTGCCAGCATTACATTTAATTTCACGAATGACCTGGCCGACAATTCTGAATACTATGTCAATATTTCTGACGGCTATTTAATAAGTTCAGCAAATGCCACCAATACATGGGCTGGCATTCAAAACTCCACTTCCTGGCGATTTACTACGGCAGGTGCTGCAGACGTAACCCCTCCTACCATCACCAACCTTTCACCTGCTGACAACGCAACCGGTGTCGCTGTCAATGGCAATCTGATTGTTACATTCAGCGAAAACATTGTAGCCAACACTGGCGTGATTACGATCAGGGATATCGGAGGATCCATGCACTCCAGCTATAGTGTAAATGGCGGTGTGTCCATCTCCAACAACACGCTCACCATTACGCCAGCGTACGATTTGAGCGCCAGCACTGAATACTATGTCGACCTGGGTGTAGGTGTGGTGAAGGACGTATCAGGCAATACCTTTGAGGGACTGAACGGAAATCCCAACTGGACATTTACCACCCAGGCGCTTCAGGTATCCGCATTAAGTTACACTCCCGCCAATAGTAGTACGAACGTGCAGGTTTCAAGTAATCTCAGCATAACTTTTGAAGAGAACATGACCATTAGTGCTGGAACCATCAGCCTTTATCGGGTAAGTAATGGCAGTTTGATCACCAGCCTGTCTAACTATAATGGCAGTGCCATGACCATCGACGGTGCAACTGTTTCCTTCGACCTGCCCAATGATTTGCCTGCCAACACGGAGGTATACGTGAACGTGACCGGCGGTTACCTGCGAAGTGCTGTCAATGGCCAGAAAATATGGCCTGGAATTCAGGACAATACCACCTGGCGCTTCACGACAGGAAAGCTAGACCAAACAGTCACCTTCAATGCACTGCCAGCGAAAGCTTTTGGAGAAGCACCTTTCGCCCTCACGGCTACCGCCAGCTCAGGCCTGACGGTGAGCTACACCAGCTCCAACACAGCAGTGGCTACGGTAAGTGGCAACACAGTGACGATTGTGGGTGTCGGAAGCACCACCATCACAGCGTCGCAGACGGGCAATGCGAATTACAATGCCGCCGCCAATGTGCCGCAAACACTTACGGTGAACAAGGGCAGCCAAACCATCACGTTTGCGGCTTTGCCAGCCAAAACATTTGGGGATGCTAACTTCACCCTGGGAGCAACGGCCAGTTCAGGCTTAGCAGTTAGCTACGCCAGCTCCAATACTTCGGTAGCCACAGTAAGTGGCAACACGGTAACGATTGTCGGTGCCGGAAGCACCACCATCACAGCTTCACAGACGGGCAATGCGAATTACAATGCCGCCACCAACGTGCCGCAAACACTCACGGTGAACAAAGCCAGCCAAACCATCACATTTGCGGCTTTGCCAGCCAAAACATTTGGGGATGCTAACTTCACCCTGGGAGCAACGGCCAGCTCAGGCTTAACGGTGAGCTACGCCAGCTCCAACACAGCGGTAGCGACAGTAAGTGGAAACACAGTAACGATTGTCGGTGCCGGAAGCACCACCATCACAGCGTCGCAGACAGGCAATGCGAACTACAATGCCGCCGCCAATGTACCGCAAACCCTCACGGTGAACAAAGCCGGCCAAACCATCACTTTTGCGGCTTTGCCAGCCAAAACATTTGGGGATGCCAACTTCACACTGGGAGCAACATCCAGCTCAGGTCTGTCTGTGAGCTACGCCAGCTCCAACACAGCAGTGGCCACAGTAAGTGGCAACACGGTAACGATTGTCGGAGCCGGAAGCACCACCATCACAGCTTCACAGGCGGGCAATGCGAATTACAATGCCGCCACCAACGTGCCACAAACACTCACGGTTGATAAGGCCAGTCAAACCATCACCGTCTCTCCTATCGCCGACAAACTTGTTTCCGATGCACCGTTTGCTGTGTCGGCCAGCACAACCAGTGGCTTAAGCCTTACCTATGCTATTGCAAGCGGCCCGGCCACCATCAGCGGCAACACGATCACCCTAACCGGAGCCAGCGGCACGGTGGAGGTGGCTGTGAGCCAGGCAGGTAACACCAACTACAACAGTGCTTCGTCCTCCGCTTCATTTTTCGTGTCGGATCCGGACAAGGCCAACCAAACCATTACGTTTGCTGAATTACCGGCGAAAGCCTTCGGAGACACCAGCTTTTCTCCCGGGGCAACCGCCAGCTCCGGACTCACTGTGAGCTACACAAGCTCTAATCTATCGGTAGCCACCCTCAGCGGAAACATGGTAACGATAACGGGCGTTGGAAGCACCACAATCACGGCTTCTCAGGCAGGTGATGCGGCCTTCAACGCTGCACCTCCTGTTGAGCGAACCCTGACAGTAAGCAAAGGCAGCCAAACCCTCACTTTTGATGCCATCTCCGATAAGTCTTTTGGCGACGCTGCCTTCACTTTGTCACCATCGGCCTCTTCTTCGTTGGTAGTCAGTCTGGAAGTAGTGAACGGACCTGTTACACTAAGTGGCACCGAGATAACCATTACCGGCGCCGGTACAGCCACTATCAAAGCTACTCAGGCAGGTAACGAGAATTTCAATGCGGCCCTTCCTGTCGAAAGAACTTTCACCATTGCCAAAAAGGCACAGGTAATTACCATTGCCGACATTGAAGACAAACTGACTACTGATGCGGCTTTTGACCTGGTTGCCTCCGTCGACAGTGACCTGGCGTTATCATACAGCATCGATGGCCCGGCCACGCTGTCGGGTGCAACTGTGACACTGACAGGCGAAGAGGGCACTGTGACTATTACAGTCAGCCAGGGGGGCAACGAGAACTATCTCGCTGCTGACGCTGCTACAACTTTTGAAGTGACCGCACCAGAGGTAGCCGAAAAACAAGAGCAAACCATCACTTTTGCAGCCATAGCAGACAAAACATTTGGAGATGCAGCTTTCGACCTGGAAGCCACATCTACCTCCGAACTTGCCGTCAGCTTTGAAGTGGTTAGCGGGCCTGTGTCCATTGATGGAAACACCGTGACGATCACGGGTGCGGGAACAGCCACCCTCAGGGCCTCTCAGGCAGGTGACGAAACCTTCCAGGCTGCGGTTGCTGTCGAAAGAAGCTTTGCCATAGCCAAAAAAGCCCAGACCATTGTCGTTGAAAGCATTGGAGGCAAGCTAACGACCGATGGCCCGATAGCGGTAAATGCCACTACAGACAGCGGACTCGAGTTGAGCTACAGCGTAACGGGACCTGCCAGCCTTACCGGCACTACGCTTACTCTAACTGGGGTTGAGGGCACTGTAACAGTTACCGCCAACCAGGTTGGCAACGACAACTACCTCGCCGCTGAGGCCACGGAAGCGTTTGAAGTGACGGCACCGGTTGTAAAAGCGTTGAGCGTCGCCGGTGTGGCCACTATAGGCAGTTCACCTTTCACCCAAGGCGAAGCAAAGCTTCACCCGAAAAACAGTAATGGTACCTTTGGCACACCAATAATATCTGCGCTGTCTGCCAATGGCGCATTTACATTTGATGATGTGCCAGCGGGCCAATATGCTTTGAGCATTGCCTCCGCTTCACCCACAGTGGTCACTACGTATTTTGAAAAGGCCACCACCCTTGCCAATGCTACCTTGCTCACGCTGTCAGCGGAAAGCATTGAAGGCGTGACTGTGGATATGATCGAAAAGCCATCGCTGCCAGCAGGACCGGGCTCTATTGCAGGTAAGCTGTTGCTTTCGGACGATGGAAGCCGCCATCTGGTGACAGACGGAAGGCTCATGGAAGGCTCGCCCCTTTCAGGTGTCACTATTCTTCTCATGACGAGCCCTGAGGGGACACTGGTAGCCAGCACAGTGACGGCTGTTGATGGTAGCTTCGAATTCACGAATCTCCCGCTCGGCGCCTACAAACTCCTGATCGACTACGAGGGGAATGTAAGCCTGGAATCGCCTGAAATAACCATCAGCACCGGGCAGCTAAGCTTTGAGGTAGCCTCTGAGGTAACAGACGAAGGCATTGTGATCATTGCCATGCCGACCGCTACCACGGGCGTTTCAGCCGAAGTGCTCCGCTCAATGATCAAAACTTACCCTAACCCATCGCAGGGACAGTTCACCATAGCGTGGGATGGTTCGCTGGCAGATGTAAAAGAAATTATCATCCACAACAACAACGGCTCAGCCGTGTGGCAGCATTCGATGACTACGGCACAGCTGACTGTCGATATCAGCAGTCAGCCAGCCGGAGTCTACATTCTCAGGCTAATCACCAGCCACGGGGCAGCCGTGCATAAGCTTGTGATCAAGTAAAGTAAAAACCGCCGCCCCATGGGTGGCGGTTTTGTTTTAAGGATTGTCACCTTTTGTGACACGGCGTCAGCCACCAGACCATTTCTACGTCTACCTGACAGCTTGTAACGAAAAATCTCACCATCGAGCACTGTCGCCCGTAAGTTCGTTGTCCTCAACAAGTATCTTATCTTCCTGAGGTTTCCCTGCACCAGGTAGTTCAGTCGGCTCCCGGTATCTCAGGTGTAACGACACCCAAGCAGGTTTTCCTGACTAGCCTAATCTATCCGTCAATAGTCAGTTGCTCAAGCTTAAGTATTGAAAGTGGCTGTATTTAAGCACTAAGAAATAGCTTTTGTCGTGAAAACGGCTTACATTAAATCAACCAGCTATATTATATGAAGCTTTACATCAAATTCATGGTCAGCCTCCGCTGCAAACTGCTCGTGAAGGAAGAGCTGGAGAAGCTTGGCCTTCACTACGTGGTACTTGACCTCGGCATGGTGGATGTGCTGGAGGACATCTCTCAAACCCAACGGGAAGAGCTTAAGCTGAACTTGTTAAAATCGGGCCTGGAGCTACTGGATGATAAAAAAAGCATTCTGATAGATAAGATAAAGAATGTGATCATCGAAATGATCCATTATACGGATGAGCTCCCCAAAGTGAATTACTCCGACTATATCAGCGAAAAGCTGGAGTACGACTACACTTACCTTTCCAATATTTTTTCAGAGGTAAAAGGCATCACTATTCAGCAATTCATTATCATTCACAAGATTGAACGGGTAAAGGAGTTGTTGCTCTACAACGAGCTCAATCTGACGGAAATTTCTTATCGGCTACATTACAGCAGCGTGGCTCACCTGTCAAATCAATTCAAGAAAGTAACAGGGCTCTCCCCTTCCTTCTTCAAGCAGCTAAAGCAAAAGCGCCTGGGAAACCTGGAAAACCTTTGACAGGCGCACCGGCGCCTCCATGGCGGCATCACGGGACTTTGCGATTCAAAAAGGCTGAGCTGCCACCTTTCAAAATCGGCCTTAGGCACTTCCAATTGAGTTGTTGCACTCATCATACCTGTGATAGATGTAACACTTCTACATAAGTCTGTAACACATCACTCCCCGATTAACTTCACTTTTGTATTGTTCTTACGAACGAATATAAAAACGACTGCCACAATTCGTCGGCGAAAGCCCCGAACAGCGGTAGGTCAGATAAAGCAGGAAAAAGCCCTGATACTCGTCTAAGAGATTTTATAAACACAATTACCATGAAAAAAAACATCAAAGTTTTCGCATTGATCGCTGTGCTCTTCTTAGCACAATCGTGCGGAACCAAAACGGACAAAAGTAGCGAGGAAAGTAAAGTAAAGGTAACTCCTGCCGAAACAGTTAATCTATCTTCAATTGAGCAAAGAAGGGCATTCATCAAGAAGGATTCTGCTATGATTGCTGAAAAAAGAATGAAGGCGTGGAACGAAATGTATGCGAAGACGCCTACTTACACCAACCCCACAGGAACGGTCATCTATCGGAAGGCCGAAGTGAATCCGGTTTTCACTGGAGGCGACAAAGCCATGCGCAAATACCTGAGGGACAATATTGTTTACCCTGCGCAGGCACAAAAGGATGAACTTGAAGGCGCAGTATTTGTCGACTTCGTAGTAGGCGCCGATGGTACTGTAAGCGATGTTGAAGTAACCGACGCCACCAGCGCCGACGTGAACCAGGCTTTCAGAAACGAAGCCTTTCGTGTGGTATCTTCCATGCCAAAATGGACACCCGGTCTCCAAAACAACAAGCCTGTGAATGTGAAATACAGCATTCCCATCACTTTTCAAATCATTTAGATCAGTTGATTATTAGGTTCATACTGAAAAAGGGCGGTGTTAACCGCTCTTTTTTTTTGTTTCCTTTTTTCGCTGCGACTTCCCCCTTCTGGACATGT
The DNA here is from genome assembly GCF_040222385.1 of Imperialibacter sp. Classification (GTDB taxonomy): domain Bacteria; phylum Bacteroidota; class Bacteroidia; order Cytophagales; family Cyclobacteriaceae; genus Imperialibacter. Next base: position 89,831 of record NZ_JAVKDF010000056.1, on the reverse strand, counting down.
AGACCAGAGGAAAAAAGTCGCTCAAGGGCCAAATAATGGTAACCCTGGAGCCCATGTAAATGTCTGGCGAGTTCCGTAGGTACAGCGTCCAATACCGATTAAACAGGTTGCTCTCTGCAGAAGCCCAGAAAGTAACCTGTTTAATTGCCCCGGTCACGTCGAATTGTGACTAAGCCGAAAGGTGCGGGCGGTCGGCATTCCCGCTCACTGAGTGATTTACAACCTGCGATATGTGTAACTCTCTTCGGGCAGCTTGTAAGTAAAGCCGTGCCAAACTGTCTCAATTTTGTATCATCAAAGCCTCGCCTGTTCGTCAGGTGCTCTCCTTTGCGGCTTTCGGGTAAATACTCGTTGGCCCCGCCAGTAGCGGATATTTAAAAAACACAATCATGATATTGAAAAAAGCATTTGCCGCCGTAGCTATGGCCACCGTGGTGCTTATTGCAGGGTGTAACAAAGACAAGGACAATGATCCTACGCCTTTAATTCCTCAGGCAGTTAGCTCTGCGCCTGCCAATGAAGCTACAGAAGTGGAGACAAGCTCTGCCGTGGAAATTTCTTTTAATAAGAACATGGATCCTGCTACAATAAGCAGCACTACGTTTACTTTAGTGGCCGGCACCGAGGCCGTGGCAGGTACAGTTTCTTATGCCGACTCAACGGCTACTTTTACTCCTGCCAATGAACTGGCAGCCAGCACGCTGTTTACAGCTACGCTGACAACTGGTGCTAAAGACGTGGACGGCTTGTCGTTGGAGGATGATTACTCCTTCAGCTTTACAACAGGCCTGGCACCGGACACAACTGCGCCAACAGTGACAGAGATAGCCCCTCAGAATGACGGGGTGAATGTGGCCCTTAGTCAGGCCATTACGGTAACGTTCAGTGAGGAAATGGACGCTTCCACCATTAATACCACTTCGGTACTGCTTGCCAGTGGCACAACTGCCGTGACTGGCGCAGTGACTTACACAGGCATGGTTGCCACCTTTACTCCCGCTGCCAGTTTGCAGGCAGGGCTTGTTTACACGGCCACCGTAACAGTGGCGGCGACAGACTTGCGTGGCAATGCCATGGCAGCAGCCAAGACGTGGTCCTTTACTACTGACGTACTTCCCACTGCCACTGCCACTTCGCCGCTCAACAACGCCACCGGCGTAGCACGCAACAAGGTGCTTTCTATCACTTTCAGCGAAGCCATGGATGCTTCAACTGTGAATAGCACCAACTTTATGTTGAATCAGGGAACAACGGCTGTAGCCGGTTCGGTGAACTACTCAGGCACCGTGGCTACCTTTACACCCGCTAATCTTTTGGCAGCTGGTACGGTTTATACAGCTACTGTGACCACAGGCGTGAAAGACCTTGGTGGAAACGCCCTGGCTGTTCCACAGGTGTGGAGCTTTACTACTGGTGCAGTTGCCGGACTGGCGGTGGTAAACCTCGGCTCAGCTGGAGATTACGTGATCCTGGCCAAAACAGCTATCAACAACATCCCCAACTCGGCTATTACGGGTGACCTGGGACTGAGCCCTGCGGCTACGTCTTTCATCACTGGTTTCGCCCTGACCAATGCCACAGGGTTTGCTACTTCACCCCAGGTAACGGGCAAGGTGTATGCAGCCGATATGGCTTCTCCTACGTCTTCCAACCTGACGACAGCGGTAGAAAACATGATCACTGCCTACAACGATGCGGCAGGCAGGCCTACACCTGATTTCTCGGAGCTGGGCACCGGCAATATCGGTGGACAAACACTAGCCGCCGGCCTGTACAAGTGGACAAGCACGGTGACCATCCCTTCTGACCTCACTATTTCTGGTACGGCCGATGATGTGTGGATCTTCCAGATCAGTGGAGACCTGACCATGAGCTCAGCCGTCAATATTACTTTGAGTGGTGGTGCTCAGGCCAAAAACATATTCTGGCAAGTAGCTGGTGAAGTAGTGATAGGTACTACCTCCCATTTTGAAGGCACCATATTATCAATGACAGGCATCACCCTACAAACAGGTGCTTCAATGAATGGCATAGCGCTGGCACAAACTGCGGTTATTCTTGACCAGAACACTGTGGTGAAACCACAATAAGCAAAGGCATCAGCGCTAATTCCCGCTGAGGCAAAACCGAAAAGGGCAAGGTGTGATCACCTCGCCCTTTTTTTTTGCCCAGCATTAGTAACAGCCATCACGGCGCCAATGAAACGCCTGGCCTGCATTATCTGTATATGTGATATATGTAAGACTCCTCAAGCGTAGTGTAACACAATGCCCCGGGAATCGCCCCACCTTTGTATCATCGAAGGTTCGCCTGCATGTCAGATGCGACCTTTGCGGCTTTTGGGTAAATACTCCAAAGCCCCGCCAGCAGCGGAAAGTTAAAAAAACACAAATATGATTTTGAAGAAAGCATTTGCCTCCGTAGCCTTGGCAGCGGCAGTTTTGTTTGTAGGGTGTAATAAGGACGACGATAACACAGATCCGAGCATACCTACAGTAGTATCGGTTTCTCCCGCCAACGACGACACAGGCGTTGAACGTAATGCGGTGATTGAATTCGAATTCAGCGAAGAAATGGATCCAGCGACAGTGAATGCTACCACATTTCAACTGAAGCAGGGCAGCACAGTTGTGCCTGGCGCAGTAGCCTACGAAGGCACCACTGCCACGTTTACTCCTACCAATAGCTTAGCTGCTGGTACTGTTTACACGGCTATCATTAGCAAGGACGTGAAAGACCTTGCAGGTCATGCCATTGCCGAAGCGAAGGAATGGTCTTTTACCACTGGCGGTAGCACTGCTACCATTGCGCCAGTGAACCTGGGTACGTCAGCCAACTACGTGGTGCTGGCGAAGACAGCCATCAATAACAGTCCAACTTCTGCCGTTACCGGCGATATGGGCATCAGCCCTGCGGCCGGATCCTACATCACAGGATTGGCATTGACCGATGATACTGGATTTGCCACCTCTGCTCAGGTAACTGGAAGAGTATATGCTGCCGACATGGTGTCGCCCACTTCAAGTAACCTGACCACGGCGATTGACAATATGAACACCGCTTACAACGATGCGGCTGGCCGCCCCTCGCCCGACTTCTTTGAGCTAAGCACGGGGAATATCGGTGGAAAAACATTGTCTCCAGGCGTTTATAAGTGGACCAACACCGTAACTGTTCCCGCAAGTATCACTATCAACGGCGGTGCCAACGACATTTGGATCTTCCAGATTGCAGAAAACCTGACTGTGAGTTCTGCGGTGAATGTAACCTTGAGCGGTGGTGCCCAGGCCAAAAATATTATCTGGCAGGTTGCTGGAGAAGTAACCATAGGAACCACTGCCCATTTTGAAGGTGTAATACTTTGCAAGACCGGCATTACTCTGGGTACCGGTGCATCTTTAAAAGGACGGGCCCTGGCACAAACTGCGGTCATCCTTGATGCTAACATAGTTACCCAACCATAATAGGTAGTTAGCGAAAAAGTATAGTTAGGTTGAGTTTTTTAAATGGAAAGGGCGGAGTGTTTTCACTCCTGCCCTTTTTTCGTTTGAGGGCATGTGTAGTCGACTGCCTGGCCCTGCTTTTCTCACAGCGACTCCTGTATGCCGTTTAAAACCAGTGATTTATATAAGATCCACATGAAAGACTGTAAGGCTTTTCCACCCAAAATACCGCTGCTTTGTAGTGGGGCATAGCTCACGTGAAATGCTAATCGTAACCAGGTCAGCATTTCTTATCGCCCCTCTTCAACCAGCGAAACAGTACCTAAAACAAATAATTATGAACACAAAAAGTGTATTGGCAGCCTTTGCTCTTGTATCGGCTGTTTTTGTTGTCGGTTGCCAGCAGGAAGAACCACTTCCAGCCAATGCCGGGGATATCTTTATCGAGACAGGCAGCCACAGTCAGGTGGCAGCGTCTTCGGGCACGGTGCCACTTGGAAGTGCCGCTGGTTTTGCCGTTTTGGCAGGAACCACCGTCACCAACGATGGCGCATCACTTATTACCGGTGATCTTGGGGTGAGCCCGGGTACCGCCATTACGGGCTTCCTGCAGGCACCTGCAAATTCAATCATGGGCCCAGGAACGGTAACTGCCGGTCTTGGAACGGTGAGCGGAACTATCTACGCTGGCGGGCCGGTGGCAGCGCAGGCGCATAATGACGCAGTAATTGCCTACAACTTCCTGACAGCCAAAGTGCCAGGCACCGTGTACTCAGGCGTTACCCAACTTGATGGCATCACCTTTACACCAGGTGTTTACAGCTTCGCCCCATCGGCGAACCTACAAGTGAATGGCACTATGTACCTCGATTTTCAAGGTGACAGCAATGCGGAATTTATCTTTCAAACAGGTACTACCCTGGTAACGATGGCTGGATCGAACATTATTGCTCTCAACAACGACAATGCTGATTGCAATGGCTCCAATGTGTTTTGGGCAGTTGGCTCATCGGCTACCGTTGACGGGGAGCAGTTTATCGGAACGGTGATAGCGAATACCACCATTACGATGACTTACGGCTCAACAGTATCAGGCAGCATGCTGGCTTTAAATGGCGCCGTAACGATGATTACCAACAACATTAGTGCTTGTAATGGAGCCGGTGGTACCACCGATCCTCCAAAAGTCTGCAGAGATTTTGTCACTGGTGGTGGATGGATACAGGGAGAAAAAGGACGCAATGGTAAAAACGAGCGCAAGGGCCAATACAACGAAAAAGCGACCTTTGGTGTGTCTGGCGGACTTCTGAACGGCAAATATTGGGGCAACCTTTCCTTCGACGACCATAGCAATGGTGGTGTGAAAGTGAAAAGTACCAGCGTAACGTCTTATATCGCCATTGACGCAGTAACCCGTCAGATTGAGGGAATTGCGAAACTTGATGGTGCTGGCACAGTTACTTACAAGGTGATTGTGGTAGACAATGGTGAGCCAGGCCGCAACGACAGCTTTAGCCTTGAGCTATCAAATGGCTACACGATCTCTGGAACACTCACAGGGGGAAACATCAAGCTCCACCGCAAATGTGATGACGGGCGTGGACGTGGTGGCAGAGGTCACGACCGTGAGGACTATGATGACAAGGACGAAAAAGAGGGTCATAAGAACTGTGGTTCCGGTTCGAAACGTGGTTGATAAAGAACACATAGGTCAACGCCGTTGAAAACCGACGCAGTACCCATAAGATTCTATAATGCGATTAGGTTAAGTACGATTCTTCAAAAAAGGCAATATTGTTATTGCCTTTTTTTGTGCCCGTCTGTTCCAAAAATAAGATTTACGGACGACCAATTGGGGACAACCTCCTTCCTCCCGCAGCTTTAGCCACTGTGCCGGGCCACCAAAGAGTCAAAAGTGTGATTTATGTAAAGATCTTCCCTTGTAATGTAACTATTCGCCCGATGCCAATGCCGAACTTTATTTAAAGAATTACAACCTTAAGGTCTTAAGAATGAGACCGTAAAAACAACTAAGATGAAGAAAATAAGATTAACACTGACCACAATGTTGCTATTGTTCGTCCTTTTTACAGGAAGTGCGTCGGCATCAAATGTAACTGCCACTGCACCAGCGCCGACAGCCGCTGAAACCGCCGAAGCCAATACGCTGCTAGCCAGGCTTGCTGAAATAGATGCACTTGACAAAACCGACATGAGCTCTTCGGAAAAGAAAGAGCTGAGAAAAGAAGTGAAAGCCACTAAGTCGAGACTTAGAGCCATTGGCGGAGGCGTTTACGTGTCTGTTGGTGCCTTAATCATCATTCTGTTGCTTCTGATCATTCTGTTGTAAACACCTGCCGTAACCACTATCTAAGAACAGCATCATTATGAAAAAAGTAGGTTTGGTATTACTCGTCGTAGGTGTGTTGATCACCATTTTCAATGGAGTCAACTTCGTTACCAAAGAGAAAGTGGTGGACATAGGCAGCCTCGAAATTAGTGCCGACAAGAACCATTCCGTCAATTGGTCTCCTTACCTGGGGGTGGCGCTTATAGTATTGGGCGGAGGTGCCTATTTGCTGGCTGGCAAAAAGAGCTGATGCCAGCATGAGAGACATGATGGACTGTGTGTCAGTCCTTGTTTACAGATTTTAAATCGTTTTACCTGGTTAGTCGATTTCACTCCAAAAGCCTGCTGATTGCCGGAGGAATGGCCTTCTCGAAGGAGCCTCTGGATTTTCGAAATACTCACCCGGCTTGTATGAGCAAGTTTTTCCAAACACATAATTCCCGGAGGCTTTTCAGCTTTCGGGAAGCTCATATCCCTGAACTCCATACCATATCCTTCTTATAAGAGGCCGAATGAATAGTCGCACGAGAAAATCATGACCTGCTCGTACCCGACTCAAATCCAAACAACTGTGAAATCTGTAACACTTGGCTCACATAGTGTAACACTCTGCGGAAGCCGAAAGCGCACTTTTGTACAGCAATAATTAAACAAACCAGTCATGAACAAAACATCAATCTTAGGCAACTGGAATGAAACCAAAGGCAAGTTGAAGCAGCAATTCGCCCTCCTTACCGATCAGGATTTGCTGCTGGTGGAAGGTAAGCAAGACGAGCTACTAGGCCGCCTGCAGGTAAAGCTGGGCAAATCAAAAGATGAGCTCGAAAAGCTGATTGCCGGATTATAAAAATACGCTCCATCAAGCGATTCGGACTCTTTAAAAATTAAAAACGTCAATCATGAAAAAATCACTCATCCTGTTTTCCGCCGCTGCCTTGCTGCTCAGTACTGGCTTAACAAGCTGTAACTCACCTGCCTCTAAAGCGGAAAAGGTCGAAAATGCCAAGGAAGACGTAATAGAAGCCAAAAAAGACCTTGACAAGGCCACAAAAGAGTACCTGGCCGATGTAGAAAAATACAGAGCTGAAACTGCCGCAAAAGTAGCCGCCAATGACAAGAGCATTGCCGAGTTCAAGGCCAGAATTGCAAAAGAGAAAAAAGAGGTAAAGGCTGAATATGAAAATAAGATCAATACGCTTGAACAGAAAAACAGCGATATGAAAAAAGCCATGGACGATTACAAAGTGGAAGGCCAGGAGAAATGGAAATCATTCAAAACAGAGTTTAGCCGGGACATGGAAGAGTTGGGCAAGGCATTCAAAGACCTGACTGTTAAAAACGTCGAGTAATATGGAGGCCGGCTGAGCATCCGATGCAAAGCCTTTAAGTTGATCATCATGGTATCCCTTCACTACTCACTACCATTACTATTCACCTAACAAACATCTAATGAAGAAACTATTTATACTATCAGCTTTACTCTGCCTCCTTCAGCTCGACGGAAAGGCTCAGGAGAGCTTTGGCAACACCCTCAATCTGGGTCTTGGGGTGGGCGGCTACTCCGGCTACTATGGCTACATAGGCCATTCGCTTCCCGTACTTAGCCTCAACTATGAATTTGACGTGGCACCAAACTTTACCCTTGCTCCCTTCGTCAGTTTCTACAGCTATTCGAACAGGTACTATTGGGGCAATAACAACACGCCATCTCGCTACTACAAATACAGGGAAACAGTTATACCTCTTGGAGTGAAAGGTACCTACTATTTTGATCAGCTATTTAGTGCTACTCCAGCCTGGGATTTCTACGCTGCGGGTTCGCTCGGCTTTGCTATAGTGAAGTCACGCTGGGACGACGGCTACCAGGGAGACACTAAGATCTACAAAGGTGGGCGCTCTCTGTTCCTCGATGTCCATCTGGGCCTCGAATATCACATCAACAAAAAGGTTGGAGTCTTCCTTGATCTTTCAAGCGGTGTTTCCACCCTCGGTCTGGCCATTCACTAAACAATAAAACAAATAAGTCATGGGAAACCTTCTTTACATCATCGCAGTCATCTTACTCATTGCCTGGGCCATCGGATACATTGGTTACAGTACAGGTGGCATCATTCACATCCTGCTAGTGATCGCAGTTATCGCTGTCATTTTCAGGGTCATACAAGGCAGAGGCATTTAGTCATCTTACCAGCTTGGCCATGTTCTACGACGGCCTTCAAATAAAAAATGCTATCTGGCTATCAGGTAGCATTTTTTATTTTGTTCGCTCCTGTAAGGGAGTATTATAGAAAAAAAACTGCCAATTGGTGTGCCGATGAAACGTGTTGAGCCAGCCAAATAATGTGGATTTCGGGAAGCTCAATCTGATATGTACGTTGTTAAAGCAGGGCTTTTGGAAACCCCCATTTTTTATCTGTATAAATTTACTTTTTAGAGGCCAGATCGGTCGCTCGGCGAACCGCCGCCGAAGCGGGAATAGCCTGTACCATTACGGAATAGATCGTAGTCTGTTGACTGGTTATTCATCGTTCCACGCCGGTCCGTTGGGTATGGTACTCCTTATGGCTATTTCATGTTGCTAGCTGCCAAGTTGGATACATTGCCGGTCAGGCAATGCTTCTCATGAGCCCTGCCCCTCAGCCGCTGCCTTCTTCTCAGCCTTCTCTCTCTTTTTGAAGAATCCTCTGAGAAGAAAGCTATGCTGAGCGGCCTCCAGATCCTCGTCCAGTTTGAAAGAACTGCTTTCGAGGCTCTTCATTGTTTCTTTCAAATTCGCTCCGGCGGCCTCATCGTGAAGCAATACCCCTATCGGGGTGTTCGTATTGCTGCTTGCCTCTTTGAGGTTAGCCATGAAAACAACGGCAGTATCTGCTACCTGCTGCAGACCGGCTACCGACGACCTGAGCGACTTAATAATAACCGTGTCGGTCGTCAGCTCATGGGCCAGCGTGCCTTCCTTGTTCAGATTGGCCCCAAACTGATTCATGGTGCTGGTCAGCTTTTGCGCATTGATTGCTGCCTGCTTCAGTGCCAACGCAGTGGCGTTCAAATTATCGTAGAGAACGGTTTCTCCCAGCAGCTTTCCAATGCTTCCCTGTCCGTCGGCCAGGGCCTTGCTTATGCTCTTGAAGTCGCTGGTGATGGCCAGCACGTTTTTGTTGTTCTCCTGTAGCATGTTAATCATGTCCTCAGAGGAGAAGGTCTTTTCTACCTGTAGTGTATCCCCCTCCTGCACCTCCCCTGCCCTGGGTGTGCCTCCGTAAATCACCAATATCTTATTACCGATCAGGCCATCAGTGCTGATCTTTATCATGGCGTCTTTTCGAATGTACTCCTGGGCTTTTACTTCAAGGTTGACTACCACCTTCACCTGCGACTTACCGAAAAAGTGAAGGTTACTCACCGTGCCGACCTTAACACCTGAAAACCAGACGTTGTTACCATTTTGGAGGCCATTGACATCGTCGAAAAAGCTCACCACTTTCATTTTCTTCTTAAAGGTGCCGTGCAGGTTGCCCACCATAAGAATGCCGGTGATGAGGAAAGCCAGCCCCAGGAATACAAAAAGACCTACTATTACTGCACGTTTGTTGGTTGTTTCGCTCATGATCTACTTGATAAAATTGTAATTGTAAAAACCCCTGATCTGCTCTTCGTCCGAATCAAATACTTCTTCGAATTTGCCGACCCTGGAAAACTGCCCATCGAGCAGCATGGCCACCCTGTGTGAGGTGTTTTTGGCACAGGTGAGGTCATGGGTAATAATGATAGCGCTAGTATTGTAGCGGGTTTGCACTTCATTGATCAGCTCGTTGATCTCGGTGCTGGTGACCGGATCCAGGCCGGAGGTGGGCTCATCATAGAGCATAATTTCCGGCTTCAGGATGAGGGTGCGGGCAATGCCTATTCTTTTTCGCTGTCCTCCCGACAGGCCAGAAGGCATTTGCTGGTGTTTGTCGGCCAGGCTTACGGCCTCCAGCGCTTCCATTACTGCGTCATCTACTTCCTTCCTTGTCAGCTTTTTAAAGTTCATTGTTAAGGGAAAAGCCAGGTTTTGATACACATTCATGCTATCATACAATGCACTGTTCTGAAACGAAAACCCTATCCGCAACCGCAGGGAATCAAGCTCCCTGGCCGATAAATCGGCCACTTCCTCTCCAAGCACCTTCACAGAGCCCTTGTCGGGCCTGAGCAAACCGACCAATATCTTGATCAGGACGGACTTGCCAGAGCCCGACTTCCCCAGCACTGCCAGGTTTTCGCCTTTGAAAACGGTCAAATCAATTCCTTTTAACACGTCCAAATCACCAAATGACTTTGACAGCCCTTCGATGGCGATCACTGGTTCGCCAGCTTGTACATGTTTTTGTTTTGGGGCGTCCATCATTTCAGTAGTTTCTTATCCAGTTTGACACTTGAACTACCACCACCTCTTCGATAAACACCAGGAACATGGCCAGCACAACGGCCTGGTTGGCTGCCTTGCCCACCCCACGGGTGCCCTGCGAAGCATGAAAGCCTTTGTAGCAGCCCACCATGCCAACGGTGAATCCGAAAATGATGGACTTGGCCAGTGAAGCAAAGATGTCGAGGAAGGAGATGGTGGAGAAGGCGCTTTTAAAGTAACTGATAAAGCCTGTGGCCTCCTCAGCATGCACATTGACATAAGAGCCAAGCAACCCCACGGTGATGCAATAAAACGACAACACCGGGATGGTGATGAGCGTAGCACAGACCCTTGTCACCACCAGAAATTTGAATGGATTGATGGCCGACACCTCCATGGCGTCTATTTGCTCAGTTACTTTCATGGATCCAAGCTCGGCTCCTATGCTCGACCCCACCTTGCCAGCGCAAATCAGCGCAGTGACCAATGGCCCAAGCGCCCTCACAATGGCAATGCCCATCAGCGACGGCAGCCATGACGTGGCACCGAAGTCTTCCAACGATGGTCGTGACTGCTTGGTGAACACAACGCCTATAATGAAGCCTGTGAGGGTAATAAGGGGTAGCGATTTTAGTCCGATCTCGAAGCATTGATGGATCACTTCCCTGAAATAAAACGGCGGCTTCAATATTTCTCGCCAAAAGCGGGTGATGAACTTTACAGCACTGGCAACGCCTATGAAATAGTCGTCTATCCCTTTGGCGAATATGTACTTTTTGGGGCTTCGATCTGACATATTGTGAACCGGCCAGGTAGTTGTGAGTGCGAGAAAAACAGGCCATAATTCTCGCCCAAAAGTAAGCCTGACAATGCCCTTAGGTTGTTACATCAAAAAAGAAAAGACTTACATATTTCACAGTAACAAGCTGCTGTTGCTATTGTACTTGAGCTCAGCTACTACCTAGAACGGGCGCCCTTGAACCGGGTGCACCGCATTTTTTTGTGGGGTAAGTGAAGGCCATTGCCACAAACAGTGATTTATGTAAAGTTGCCGGAAAGATGTATAACACCATTACCCGCAGGTATTGTCAGCTTTGTTGTCCGGAGCAAAGGCTTGATCGGAATCAAACATAATGTTTTCTCCCAATACACCTTTTTCATCCAGGGTTTTAAACAAATAATACAAGTATGAAAAGCTTCAAAGAAGACAATACCAGCAATCAAAATCATTCGGGTGCCCATGCCAATCTGCCGTTAAAATTTCTGACTGCTTCATCCATCATTGGGGACAAGGTGTTCAACAAGAGCGATGAAGAAATGGGCGAAATTAAGGACGTGATGATTGACCTCAGCACCGGGAAAATCGAATACTTCGTGATCGAACTGGGTGGTTTCCTTGGAATGGGCGAAAAGTACTTTGCCATACCGTTCGCCTTCCTTACTGTCGATTCAAAAAGACAAGCGTTTGTAATCACCCAGGAAGCAGATACGCTAAAAAATGCACCCGGGTTTGACAAGGAGCATTGGCCTGAAACCAATTCACATGACTTCGATGGCTACCAGAGCTACTGGGGAAGTTTCATGGGATCAAATGTTGGTTACACACCTTAAGCAGGAGGTTTAGCAATCATACATATCATTTTAAGGAAAAGGCTGAAGCCATCGAATTGAAACTGTGGAAAAGAACTTTACAATGGAAAGCAAAAAAAAGCGGGGTAGCAGCAAGTACGGGGAAACGAACGGCCCCACAATGTCTGTGGCTATAATTGGTGAAATGCAGCCAGTAGGTGGCCCTGGCGAAGCTTGGCAACTTTCCGGCAGCAGCGTATCTTCTTCCAGCAAGACAAATTCAACGGGACAATCCGGAGCCTATGGCACCTTTACCGCCACCAACGATATCACCCGGTACACCAGTGCTGAAATGTTTGCCAACATAGGCAAGCAAACAAAGTTACTGGCCCGCTTCCCTGGACAAGAAAATGAGGGGGACGAGCTGGCAATGAAGAACGCCCGTGCCGATTTTTCTGTCAAGTTTTATGCTGAGGAGGGTGACTGGGCCATAATGGGGGGGAATACGCCTGTGTTTTTTATTAGAGATCCCGTGAAGTTCTCCCAATTTATTCAAACGCAACAGGTTGATGTAGAAACGGACTGCAAGAGCCCAACCCTCATTTGGGATTATTGGAGCTCGAACCCTGAGAGCCTTCTTCAGGTAATGATACTAATGAGCAAACGGGGTATCCCCTACTCCTACCGAAACATGCATGGCTTTGGCATTGAAACCTTCTCGTTTGTCAATAGAGCAAAGCAGCAGTTTTGGGTAAGGTTTCACTTCAAAACAATGCAGGAAATAAAGAACTTTCTAGGCCAACTTGCCAGTGAAATGAATGGCGTTGACCATGGACATGCACAGAAAGATCTTGAACAGGCCATCGGGAGAAATGACTTCCCTAAATGGACTGTCGCTATTCAGGTAATGACAGCAAAGCAGGTTGAAAGTTTTCAATGGAATCCATTTGATCCGACTAAAATATGGAGCCACAGTGACTTTCCGCTCATTGATATCGGTGTGATAGAATTAAACGAAGTTCCCAACGTGAGCTTGAGTAGGGAAGAACAGGAAAGACTTATCCATGCAAGAATTAAGACGGGTGTCGTCAATACCGATGATCAAGCACCTGTTGAAGATATAAAACCCCTAATACAGCAGAAACCAGTTTCGGCAGATGTAGTTCCGGTTGAAAAGCAGCCCTATCTGCTCTCAAATCAACGTCAAAGTGCCCCGGTTGATGCCAATAAAAAAGGAAACGACACTCCGGGAGGCCACCGCCAGGAGGGATTTAACTATATAGACACCAACAATGTAGTGCCTGTACTGAGTGACGGCCCTCACCCGTCTGGTTCAATAGAACACTACGAAAATGATGAGGATTATTTTTCGCAGTCTGGCACATTGTACCGCAAAGTGATGAATGAAATGCAAAGAGAGCACCTTGTCAAAAACATTGTCGCTTCTATGGGTGGCATCACCGGCGAGCGAAGGAATAAAATTATTCATTTGCAGCTGTGTCATTTCTTCCGTGTCGACAGGCAGCTTGGTCAAAGACTCGCCGACGGCCTTGAATTCATCATTGACGAGAAGGAAATGGCGCATGCATGAGGTCAACGCTGAATACTTTGCTTGCATGAAATCAAACAAAAACATGCTATCAAATGTGTGAAACATGTAACTCTAAAAAGGGATTGTACAATACATCAGCGGCGAAACATTTTCACATTTGTAGTCAGGAAATTTACGTTTTAAAGCAAAAATCATGAATTCAGGAAAAGTTTTAGTAGGTATTTTAGCCAGCCTTGCTGCCGGCGCTGCCATCGGCATATTGTTCGCTCCAGAAAAGGGCACATTGACCAGAAAGAAGATTTCGGACAAGAAGGACGAGTTTTCCAGCGAACTGGAAGAGAAATTTAACTTACTGGTTACCGGCGTCACTGAAAAATACGACAAGGTAAGCAGCGATGTGAAGGCACTTGCCAAAGCCGGGACTGAAAAGGCGGAACAGCTTTTAAAAGATGCAGCCGCCAACGGAGTCAAACTGTAATCGCTTCTGGTAAACCATAAGGCAAACGAATAGTGGCCATTGTGTAAATAGTAGTGGCCCATTGTTCTTACCTTCCAAATATACTCACCAAGCAATGGAAACCGTTAGAAACTCCTTCGAAACGCTGTTCGAAAGACTTGAGGGCTATGGAAAAACCACCATTGAGCTCTCAAAGCTTAAATCCCTTGAAATGTCGACCGTAGTGGCTTCGTCTCTGCTTTCCCGACTAGCCGTTATCCTCGTGTTTTCCACTTCCACACTTGTTCTAAGCATAGGTGTGGCGTTGTGGCTGGGTGAGCTTTTGGGAAGAACTTACTATGGCTTTTTTGTTGTGGCAGGCTTTTACCTTTTCGCAGGCATCATCTTCCACTTCTATCTTCATCAGTGGATCAAAAGGCCAGTTAGCACCCTGATAATTAAACAAGCACTCCAATGAGCAGCCCGGACCTAAAAATAGATTCTCCAGAAAGCCTCAGGTATGCTATCCTTCAATTGCAGCAAAACCAGTTGGTCGAAGGAGAACTGTTGAAAAAGCAATTCAAACTGACATTTGAGAGTATAAAACCGCTTAACTTGATCAAAGGGGCTTTAAGTGACGTTGCACATTCGACAGGTATCAGCTCATTTTTTCCTCATCACAAGCGAGAGGATACAGATGGTGACGAGGCAGGATCGCTAATGGCACCACCTCCCCGCAGCTCATTAAAAACTATCATAGGCTCCCTCATACTTCTCGGCATCTCGGGTACTGTTGCAAAAAACAGCCTACTACTGAAGTCGCTTGGCCGTGGGCTTGCACACCTGCTAAAAAGTCGGCAAGCCAATAAGCTGAAGGCGCTTCCTGAGCACAGCAGCCAATAACTAAACATATCTATACCTCCAATGGATTTGAAGATCAAGTTGCCTACCTACGTTAAAGTGGCGATGCTGCTCGTAGGCCTTTATATAGTGGTGAGCATACTCTCCATTATCAGGCCTATCATTCTGCCCGTCATTTACGCCGTCCTCATATCCATATTAGTGAGCCCGGCGGTTCATTTTTTGGTTAGAAAAAAAATCAACAGGTCTATTTCGGTGGCCGTTGTTTTGCTGATCACGATCTTTATCATTGGAGGGCTGCTTCTATGGATATCGCTCCAGTTAAATAATCTCGGAGAATCGTGGCCGCAATTGACAACCAAGTTTCAGCAGGTAACTCACGATTCGGTTAAGTGGACGTCCGAGTATTTTTCCATCAGCACAAGAGACATCAATGCGTGGATCAACGATGGCAAGAGCGATTTAATGGACAATAGCAACGCAGCCATCGGGACGACCATTGTGACCATGGGGGGCATACTGGCTGTGGTGTTACTTACGCCTGTCTATACCTTTCTGATACTGAATTATGAGCCTCACCTGGTCGAGTTCATTCATCGCCTATTCGGCATCATCCACGACAAAAGCGTGAGCGAAGTTCTCATTGGAGTGAAATCCATTATTCGGCGGTACCTGGTAGGGCTTTCTGCTGAGTTTGGCATCATTGCAGTGCTAAATACCCTCGGGTTATTTACCCTCGGGATAGAATATCCCTTACTGTTAGGCATCATTGGCGCACTTCTCAACATTATTCCCTACATAGGCGGACTGGTGGGTGTGGCGATATTTATGCTTGTTGCATTCGCCACCAAGTCACCTATTTATGTGGTGTATGTGGTAGGCCTGTATGCCTTGATCCAGTTTATCGACAACAATTATATTGTGCCCAAAGTCGTGGGTAGCCAGGTGAAACTGAACCCCCTCATCTGCATCATTGCAGTGATTGTAGGTGCCGCTTTATGGGGTATTCCAGGCATGTTTCTCTCCATTCCGTTTGCCGCTATTCTAAAACTGACGTTCGACAGGATAGACTCCCTCCGGCCCTGGGGATTCCTTATGGGGGACACCACGCCTCCGCCTTCCGACGTAGTGCCAAAAACAGATTGAGGTGAGGAAAATAGCTTAATATATGTTTCCCTTGATGGCTTGCCCAGACTCGAAGAGCAACATTCTTCCCTATTTGATCACGCTCATTTCATGATCGTAGCTTCCTGCCTGAAGATCGCTCCATTCCCACCCATCATCTTTGATAAGCGACAACAATAACCTGCGCCTGGTCGTCAGTTTCTCATACTCTAAATCTATAGGTGCGCTATGACTCACCTTAATTCCGTTTTTTTCTAAGATGGAAAGTGAGTTTAACGGTGGTGTTTCTTCACCTGGCACTACAAAGGTAGCAGGTAGCGTCACCAAATAGCTTGAAATAGCTTTTCTTAGCCCATTGAGCACACTGCGGGATGGCCGTAGTTCTACCGGTATGCTAAACAGAAGGGCAGTAAGTACCTCATCCAGGTTGGTGATATTGAGCACAAAAGCTTCCTTTCTGTCAGAAGAATGAAAATAGTGCAGCACCGAATAGGCTTTGTGATTTTGACCGTGTAAAATTATTGATTCAGTTAGACTCATAAAGGGTTGTTCCAACTCTTTAAAATCTTTCCCATTCCAATGATTTAACAGAATCTCTTCCACAGAACAGCCAAGGGTTGTAATATAAACGCTTATTTTCCTTTTCACTATTTCAGCTGAAACCACTGGAATGAAATAAGTAATGGCAATGGAGATTTGGATCAGGCCAACAAACGAAAGTACTGCGGTTACTAAATCCCAAAAAGGTGACACGGGCTCCATGTCTCCCAATCCCAAATTAGACAGTGTGTAACCAGTATAGAATATTTTGTTAATAATTGTGGTAGACGAATTTGTCTCAACATTCATCAACGAGTCGGGCTGACTGATAAACAAAAGACTAGCCGACAACCAGATCATCAATAGCCAATTGATGAGAATCGAAATCAATATGATGGCACCACCAAGCTCCAGGAATTTTCTACTGCCCACTCTTTTGCTGATCGCCAGCATTACTCTCCAAATGGCCTTAGATAAACGTTTTGTAATAAACCCTGCCCCACGTACCGACAATGATGTTACTGTTAAATCAGTAGCTGCAACTAAAAGCAGCGTAATGCCGAGGATAAATACAAAGTAGTTCATGAGTGGAGGTTGATCTGGTAAAACGACAAGCCGAAGTTGCAGCCTATCCTACTGAGAATAGTTACCTGAGTGAAAAAAACCTGAGCACGACATAGGAAACGCCGTACTCAGGTTTTTCTTTAATTCAATTGCTAATCAATTACCGGATGTATTCAGTCCGACCAGCGTATCCATCATCGTAGGCTTGATCACGATGTCAATCCTTCGGTTGATCGTTCTGCCTGCGGCAGTTTCGTTGTTCGCTACTGGTTTGCTTTCGCCAAAACCCTTGGTGCTGAACCTTGACTCGTCAATCGTAGTATTGGCGTTCAAATAGCTAAGCACTGCATCGGCCCTGGCCTGCGACAGCTCCAGGTTCAAGTCGTCGCCTCCCTGTGAGTCGGTGTGGCCTTCTATCACAATAGTGGCATTTTCAAAGGTGCTTATGGCCTGCTGCAATTTCGTAAGCAGTGCATAATCCTCTTGTTTGATTTCTGATTTGCTGATGTCAAAATTTACACCAATCATACGGATAATCACGTCGTCTTGCTGACGAAAAACCTGGGCCTCATCTGAATTAAAAATGCGTTGTATTTTATCAAATTTAGCATCTATTTCAGCAGCCCTGTCTATCCTTGCCTGCAGGTTTTGTTGTCTTTTCTGAGCTACCAATGCTTCCTCCGACAGTTGACCTTTCATGATCTCCTGGATCTTGCGTTGCTCATACAGCAAGGCGGTAAGGTTTTCGTTGTGTAGCTGGTAGTTATACAATTTGGCCTCCAGCGTAGCGATGAGATTGTCGTCGCCTTTGATTGAAGATATGATTTCAGCCACAGGGCCATCTATGCCATTGTTGAACCGCACGTTGAGGTCAAGTGCTTCGCCTATTTTTGCGATGGGTTCATACATCATCAGCAGGTAGTCTTCAGCTTCAAAGTCTTTGTCATCCAAAATCTCCTCCTGCTTAGCAATGTGCATCGCTAAAAGTGCCTTGTACTCAGCTTCTTTTGCCAAATACCTGGCACCATCGGTGTCATATCTGTTTTCGGCTAATTCCTTTTCCGCTCTGGCGATCAGCGCTTTGGCTTCCTTCAAAGTCTTCGGTGCTTCCTTGTATACTTTATTCTTGTCAGCTTGCTCAACAAGCTTTTTGGCATTGCTTAAGTAATTGGCTTTGATCGACTCCAGTTCCGCTTTCCTGTATAGCCCTGTCGCCGTCTTCGCTTGCTCTTTGGCGTCATTCGAGTCACCTTTTTCAAGCTCTCCAGCTGCCTCTTTCATGGCTTCTTCAGCTTCCTGCCAGTTCTTCTTACTAAACTGGCCAGCCTCAGCATTCATCGCATCATTTCTGGCAGACAGTGCCTGTGAAAACATCACGGAGCCTACTTTTGCGTTTTCAATGGCTTCTGAAAATTTACCATCCGCCTTTTTAATGTTTTCTTTTATTTTGGCAATCTCGCCTTCATTTTTATAGCTCTTTTGTGCTTCGCTATAAGCCTCCATGGCTGCTTCAAATGTTTTAGGTGAAAGCACATCGGCCTGAGCATATCTAGCCGCAAGCATGTTTCTGTTCACACCGTCGAAAAGCGACGTTCTTAATTCCTGGCCATAAGTAGTCGCATGCATGATCAGTATTGCGGCTACCATTCCGGCTGTTTTTACTAGTTTTTGTTTCATAATAATGGCTTAAATATGTATTCTTTAGTTCTTTTCAATGCTTTTGCTCAGCTTATCCAACTCGGCTTCAATGGTTGTGATAGAGGTAATGATGTCGTCATAAGACGCACTCCAATCCTGTTCCTGATTCTTGACGGCCTCAATTTTTTTGTCGAGCACTGTCTTCTCTTTTTGGAAGGCGGCAATGGCAATCTGTATACCTTGGGCTGCTTCTTTGTTTTCTGATTTTTTGGAAGTGACAGTAAGCTCATGGATTCGCTTTTCCACCTGAGTGCTTCTTTTAGTCAGCAGGTCTACCGCCTCTTCCATGTGGTCTTTATAGTATTCTTTCTTACTTATCATGGCATCATCAGTAGCTTCTGCCGCCTTTTCGATTGCCTTATTCGCTTTTCCAAGGTCTTTCTCCACGTCGGCCTTGGTGGTGGGCCTGTCGCAGCCTTGGAACAGCAAAAGCACGAATAAAAACGAGATAATGCGTGATGTACTTAAATATCGCTTCATGGTCCTGGTGTTAGTAAAAATGAGACTGTCCATGATGTGCCACAATGGCCCATTGGACGTTGATTATTTTCGGAGGTGAATACCCTATAAGTAGTATGTAAAATTGACCTTTCCCTGGTTGATTAGTATTACACAATAAGACCGCAGAGTTGCATATATCACATATGGCCTGGGTTGGTGGGTGTGGACTGGTGGTGCAGGGTAGTTGCGCCGAAAAGCTATTGGTTTGTCGTGTGAGGCATCGTCCCTAAAGAAATCAGACAAAAGCAGGAAAAAAATATGAAAAAACACTGGCAAGTTCCTTGCGAGAAGGTTCGCCAGGTCAGCTTCGACAATTGCCCAGGGCCTGGTAAATTCTGAAGCACCGACTCAAAAATTTTAACTATCTGGCGCCGTTGTTACTGATCTGTCGGAAGAAATTGCAAACGTCTACATCCTTTCCATGTACCAGCTCAATTGCTTCTCTACCTTTTTGAGTTGTATGATACTGGTGATGATCTTCTGCATGCGTATAAAAGCCGTTTCGCTTTTTACCACGTAGTCAAATGCCTTGTGGTGCATGCAGGTTACTGCCACCTCAATTTTGTCCTGCGACGATAACATGAGTACGGGAATATCAGGACTTGATGCCTTGATCTTATCCAGCGTCTTCACGCCGTTCATGGCATCTTTATCAATTCCATCGAGGTGATAATCTAAAACAATTACATCTGGGGCATGTGTCAGGTTCTCGAGGCAGCGTTCGCCCGTCGCATAGGTTTCTACGATGAAGCCGCCTGCATTCAGGAACTCAATTTCGAGTGACTTCAGGAACACAGCATCGTCGTCCACGAGAAAAACTTTAATGTTCTTTTCAGTTTTCATGTATTGATATCTTCATCCTATTATACTCCTGTTTTAATTCCTTACAAGCCTGTGTGCACACGTTCCCCAGCTGCAACACAAGTGCTGATATTTCCTCTGACTGCCGTTGAGTACTAGCGAAGTCTTGCAACACCCTGGCCTTCTTTTCGAAATCCGTGTGAATGCCCATAATGGAAAAAGATGGAATCATTTTATGCACAGCAGCATACAAAGTAGGCCAGTCTTTGTCCTGAAAGCTTTTTTTCATCGCAATAATTAATGGTGGGGTTTGTTCCAGGTAAAGTGATATCATTTCCATCATCAATTTTGGGTTAGATTTTGTGCGCTGGTTCAAAAACGTGAGATCTATACAGCTAACGACCTTTCCTGGCATGACCTCCACCAAAACGTCTTCCTTAGCTGTCATCAGTGAAGGCTTCTTTACCAGCGACACAATTTTGCTATACAACAACCTTTCGTCGACAGGTTTTGAGATATAGTCATTCATTCCGACTATTTCACACTTTTCTAAGTCTACCGTGGTCACATCGGCAGTCAGGGCGATAATGGGAATTTGTAAATTCATCGTGTTGCGAATGTATTCTGTCGCTTCAAAGCCATTCATTTCAGGCATTTGTAAATCCATCAGAATAATATCGTACGTTTTAGCTTCGAGCTTTTCAATAGCAATTCGTCCGTTTTCAGCAATGTCTCTTTCGAAACCAAAATCATCCAGCAATGTTTTCATCAGCAATTGGTTGAGTGCGATGTCTTCCACTACCAGTACTTTGATGTTCTTGATTTCTTTGTCGGGCTCTACAAAGATCGTATCGGCCATAGCTTCCTCATTTGTTTTCCCGAAGCCGAGGATGAAACTAAAGGTAGTCCCCTCACCCACTTTGCTCTTCACCTGAATACTCCCTCCCTGAGGCTCCACCAATTGCTTGACAATGGCCAGCCCAAGCCCCGTGCCGCCATACAACCTGGAGGTGCCGCTGGAGGCTTGTTGAAAATTGTCGAATATTCGATCCAGCTTGTCGTCGGATATGCCAATGCCAGTGTCTGAAATGGAGAATTCAATATTGACCCTTCCTTCGTCTTCGCTGGCAAGCATTCGAACGCTTACAGTTATTTTTCCTCTTGATGTAAACTTGACTGCATTGCTCACCAGGTTTAGAATAATCTGGTGCAAACGGACAGGGTCGCCAATCAGCACGTCAGGAATGCGGTCGTCATATTCCTTGACAAGCAACAGGTTCTTTTCCTGAATTTTTGTTTCAAACAGGTGCAGCATCGCTGACAGTGAGGAGGCCATTTTGAAGGGTATTTCTTCAAAAACCATTTTACCGGCATCTACCTTGGCTAAATCGAGGATGTCGTTGATGAGTACGATCAGGGAGTCGCCACTCATCTTAATGGCCGTCAAGTATTCTTTCTGCTTCGCCGACAAGTCCGTTTTCAATACCACTTTTGTAAACCCGATGATGGCGTTCATTGGGGTACGAATCTCGTGGCTCATATTGGACAGAAACTGCTGCTTGGCTTTCACGGCACTTTCTGCAATCTGGGCGGCACTTTCGGCTTTCTCTTTGGCTTCCTCAGCAATGGCAGTGGCCAGCTCGGCAGCCACTTTTGCCTCGATGAGTTCTTTTTCAATCCTTTTTTGCTCGGTAATGTCTCTGGCTACTACTACGGCCCCAAGCACGTCACCTTTTTCATTTTTATAAACCGACCCGTTAAATAATACTGCTGTCAGTTCATGATCTACTATTGTAAGGGGATAGTCGGCCACAAACCCCTTGGTGAATACTTCCTCATAGATTTCACGGGCTTTTACGGGGTCAGTAAAATAGATGCCAAAATCGGAACCGACAAGCTTTTCACGTGTTGACGCTGTAATGCTCGCAAACGCTTCATTCATATCAGTAATTTTGCCTCCGGTGCTGATTGTCACCAATGGATCACGGCTTGCTTCTATCAGGCTTCGGGCATAGTTGGCCAGCCTCAATTCAGTAGCTCGCTTTTCCTTCTCGTCGTTTTGGAAGGCCAGTTCCTTGTTGGCAATTTCTAACTCAGCGGCCCGCTTTTCCTTCTCATCATTTTGAAAAGCAAGCTCTTTGTTTGCAATTGTGAACTCGGCAGCTCTTTTCTCCTTCAGATTACTTTGAACAACGAGCTCCTGGTTGGCGACGGCAAGCTCCGACGCACGCTTTTCCTTCTCATTATTTTGGAAGGCTAGTTCCTTGTTGGCAATGCCCAACTCAGCGGCTCGTTTTTCCTTCTCATTATTTTGAAAGACAAGCTCTTCATTGGCGACGGCAAGCTCCGACGCACGCTTTTCCTTCTCATTATTTTGGAAGGCCAGCTCCTTGTTGGCAATTCCCAGCTCTGCCGCTCGTTTTTCCTTTTCTTCGTTTTGGAAAACAAGCTCCTCGTTGGCAATGACCAGCTCCGCAGCCCTTTTCTCCTTCTCTTCGTTTTGAAATGCCAACTCCTTGTTGGCGAGCCTGAGTTCTATAGCCCATGTCTGTTCGGTCACATCACGGGCAGCAGCGAAGACGCCTAGTACGTTGCCTTTGCTGTCTTTGTAGACAGATGCGTTGTAAAGCACGTCGGTCAAACGTCCATCTTTGTGCATGATGGTCAACGGATAGCCCGAAACGAAGCCTTTTTCAAAAACCTGCATATATCCCTCCTGCGCTTTCTGAGGCGAGGTGAAATGGGTGGAAAAGTCAGTATCCATCAGCTCTACCCGTGAGAGGCCAGTTACCTTTATGAGCGCTTCATTCATGTCTGTGATTTTGCCCTCGGCACTAATTGTGACCAGGGGATCCAGGCTGGCCTCCAGCAAACTCCTTGCATACTGCGATTTCTGAGATTTTGTTCTAGTCATCGCTGATTTATTTCTACCTGTGTCAAAGTTCCAATATCTTAATTGCCAACTGCCTCAATCGGGCTCCGTCTTTTGTCTTTCAACTGCTTAAAATGAGAAGGCGACAGGCCTGTCACTTTCTTGAACTGATTGGATAAATGCGCAACACTGCTGTAACTCATTTTCCAGGCAATTTCAGTGATGTTCAGCTCGTCGTAAATGATCAGCTCTTTTATCCGCTCCACTTTGTGAATGATGATAAACTGCTGGATGGTGATGCCCTTCACTTCTGAAAAAATATTGGAGAGGTAGGTGTAGTCGTAGTCTAGTTTCTCGCTGATATAGTCCGAGTAGTTCACCTTCGGCATGTCGTCGGTGGCGTGAATCATTTCGGTGATGATGTTTTTTATTTTTTCGATCAGGATGGCCTTCTTATCTTCCATCAGCTCCAACCCGATGCTAAGCAGCCCGGCTTTGAGTTCACCCAGCTGATCGCCGGTTAATTCCTCCATGATATCCACTTCTCCAAGGTCAACCACAATAAAATGCAACCCCATTTCCCTCAGCACCTCCTTTACTGCCATTTTGCAGCGGATGCTCACCATGTACTTGATGTAGAGTTTCAAATGCTCACATTATTTAGAACGGATACGAACGAAGGTGAGGAGTTTCATCTCCATAAAGCTTACATACTAGGGGGGGAATGTTACATAAATCACTGATTCGCTTAGCGGCCTGGCGGCGATGTGTGAAATATGCAAACTCCTCCGGGACATATATAACACCTGGCGCTCATCAGCTGTCCATCTTTGCAGGTACCGGCATTTAGGAGTGCGGCGAGCGATAGCCATACATTTCAGAATACTACCTCTCTGCATTTCCTCGTGCTTCACCCATTAAAAAGACAAAACATGAACCTTAAAAGAATATTTGGCGCAGTACTTACCGTGCTGGGCATAGGCAGTCTTATTTATGCGGCTGCTCTGTTTGTCAACAACATGGGTGGTGCCAACAATGTGAAGGTACTTCTTGTGTGGGGAGGGCTTGGCCTGCTCTTTTTCGTATCGGGTATTAGTCTGGTGCGGACCACGAAGGACGAAGCGTAAGGCTCCGGCGTTTTCTTAAGGTAGGGAGATACGTACAGAAGTTGTCACAACATTTCGATACGAACCCGTCCATACGCCCATATATTTCTATTCGAATATCGTCATTTCTTACCGTACTATCATTATACATCTTTTCTGGTTGCGCTCATCTGGCAGTCTTCAAAGTTTCCGGAATTCAGTATGCCTCTGAGCCCAAAAGAGTAGTGGACACACAGCCACCAAGCCTCACTTGACCTGCCGGCTACCTGAAAAAGCCAGGGCACAAAAAAATCCCGCAGCAAGCTGCGGGATTCTAGGTTAGGAACCGAGTCCAGAGGTGACGTATCATGCGGCCTCCTCGTCAAAGTCCTGCTCCTGGCCAGCCACCTTGTTATACCGGATGGTCATGAGCTCATCTTTCATCTCCAGGCTTGGTAAAAACGACACCTTGCTACCGATGATGCTGTAGTTGCCTACTTCCTTTGGCGATTCGTGGCCCTTGCTCTTCAGGTTCACTTTGAAGCGACCCAGCTGCCCCAGGTTTACATTGCGACCATTGCGCAGAAACTTGGGCACCAGCTCAAGGAAGTTTTCGATCACTGCAAAGGCATCGGCCGTGGTCACAGTGCTTCTGGAGGAAATCTCCTTCACAATGTCCCGGAGCGAGGCTTCCCGCTCTCTCACGATCCCTGCGTAGTACTTGTACTGCCCGCCGCCTGCCACTCCCGGCTCGGCCTTGCGGATTGTCTTATAAAGAATTGACATAATTGAAAATAGTTAAAATGTGAATAAATGATTGAAGACGTACTGATGACCGAAAAACCAACTGGCTAAAACTTGTGTGGCGCCTTCAACGAAGCTTTGTGAGAGGGATTGTTCAGCTCATTTCGTACGGTAAATTTTATTTCAATATTGATGCCAAAAACGCTACTCATCACACTAAAATCATAAAAAGGTTAATATTATTTTTCCCATTGTATTTTTCTTCATGAGACACCTAAAAAGTGCTCTTCTGGCCAAACAAAATCACCTCCTCTCCCGTTTAATGAACTCGTTGATTAATGCATAAATACTTATTTCAATCGATTGTTTTTCTCTATCTGTTTGAATTTCCCCCGACTATTCTTTGCTCACTCCCCTCCTGCCATTGCATCGCAACTCTCCATCATACAATTTGTACTATTCAATGGAGGTGAAAGCATCCAGCACACATCGACTACCGGGTTAAACCGCCTGAGCAACGCAAGCTTTTCAGGCACGACAACAGGCCCCTTTTCAGTGGAAGCTTCAATGGCCTCTTGTTGAAGCTTCAATGAGCACTCGTTGAAGCTTCAGTGAACCCTGGTGGAAGCTTCAATGGAACCCGGTTGAAGCTTCCACCGGAAACGGCACAAGCCTATACCTCCAACAAAACAAGCTAGCACAGTAAACGATGGAAGCTTCAACGGAAGACGGTGCAGGCTTCCGTGAGAATTGATGCAAACCTCAGTAGCAGTTGGCGGAAGCTTCGGCCGGGCCTGGTTGAAACCTTTCGGGAAAAAGAAGTGTTTGGCGGCCTACTCCAGCAGCGGCGTGAACAGCCGGGAAATTAGCAAGGCAGCCGAAAAGCAAAAAATGCTGCTAACGAATGACTCGAAGGAGGTGTTTGAGGTTTTGGGGTTTTGAGGGGCTCAAATAGTCTTCAACCCCAGCTCTTTCAAAAACTCATTATGTTTGTCTGTATTGATTTTTATGCTTTCATTGATGGCAGTCAGTTTTGCATTGACCTCCTTCAGGTCAATTACCTCTTCATCGATGGACGTGCTCACATACCGTGAAATGTTCAGGTTGTAGCCGTTCTTTTCGATTTCATCCATGGAAACCTTACGAGAGTAGCGATCTGTTTCCCGTCTGTACTTGTAGGTATCTGTTATGGACGCAATGTTTTCTTCACTCAGGGTATTTTGCCTTTTGCCCTTTTCATAGTGCTCGCTGGCATTGATGAACAGCACATCATCTTCCTTTTTGCACCTTTTTAATACGAGAATGCAAACCGGTATGCCTGTGGAGTAGAACAAATTGGAAGGCAGGCCTATCACCGTGTCAATATGATTGTCTTTTAAGAGTTTGGTGCGAATGCGTTCTTCAGCACCGCCACGGAACAAAACCCCGTGAGGCAGGATGATGGCCATAGTACCTTCTTTGCCAAGGAAATGAAAACCGTGCAACAGGAAAGCAAAATCGGCGGCTGATTTGGGTGCCAATCCATAGCTCTTAAACCGGAAATCCTCTGCCAGGGTATCGTTGGGCTCCCACCGCAAGCTGAACGGGGGATTAGCCACAATGGCATCAAATTCGATCTTTTTGGATGGATTCATCTCATTTAACTCATCCCACTGGTTGAGCAAGGTGTCTCCGTGGTATATCTCAAACTCGGTGTCTTTCATGCCGTGCAACAGCATATTCATGCGAGCCAGGTTGTAGGTGGTAATGTTCTTTTCCTGTCCGTAGATCTTGCCAATTGTACCTTTTCCTTCAGTTTTTTCCTTTAATTGAGTGCGAACATTTAGCAACAGTGAACCTGAACCACAAGCAAAATCAAGTACTTTATTCAATTTTAGTTTTGGGCCTGCTGTTGGATCTTGACTATCGAGTATTACAATTTCTGAAAGGATGCTAGAGATTTGCTGAGGCGTATAAAACTCGCCTGCTTTTTTGCCTGAGCCAGCGGCAAACTGACCGATCAAATACTCATAGGCATCTCCCAGTGTATCCGAGTCGGTAGAAAAATCGGCAATCCCTTCCGATATTTTCTGGATGATGGCACAAAGCTTCTTGTTCCTTTCGGCAGAAGTCCTGCCCAGCTTTTCAGAGTTCAGGTTGATTTCAGAAAACAAACCTTGAAAGGAGCCCTCAAATGATTTTTCTTCAATATACCTTAGGCCAGCCGCCAGCGTCACAAGCAGATCGTCGTTTTGCGTACGAGCCAGATCTGAAACACTACTCCACAGGTAATGAGGCTCTATAACATAGTGCACCTTTCTGCGCATTTGCTTTTCGAACTCGGGCACGTCGGCCTCGTTGCCTGCGTACCAAACGCCCAATGGCGTCCGTTTATCGTCCTCAGTTAATTTGGGATAATCGGAACCCAGTTCCTTTTTGGCAGCCTCCTCGTAGTTGCTGGATAAATACCGCAGGAAGAGGAAGGAAAGCATATAATCACGGAAATCGTCTGCATTCATGGCTCCACGAAGCTGGTCGGCTATGTTCCAAAGGGTTTTACCCAGCTGCTGTTGTTCTTTTTGTGTCATCTCCTTTCAGGTAAGTGGGTTTTCAGGGGCGTAGCCCTGTTGTCTTCGTAGCAAAATGCACACACGTAGGGGTTTAGGGGCGCTAGCCCTGACATCTTTCCTAGTCGTACCATTCGAACAAATATTTTGGATCATAGTCAACATCAAATTTTTCAAGCAGCAACAAATATTCATCTTTGAACGATTGTTTTTTGTGGTGCTCCGGTTGGTTCAAAATGTATTTCACCACGTTGTCGATATGTGATTTGGAGTAGGTAAAAGCACCATATCCATCTTGCCATAAGAATTTACCGGGAATATACCTTTTTTCATTCAGCCATTTAGACGAGCCAGACTTGACTTGCTCCATTAGCTTTGAAGGTGAAATCGTTGGATGCATGCCGACAAATATATGTGTGTGGTCGGGATTGCAATAGATGGCATAGGTTTTACATTTTTGGTTCGTTACTATGCCGCACATTACCTTTTCTAATTCATCTCTGAACTGCTCTTTGATGAGGTTTTGCCGTCCCTTTACCGAAAAAACGAATTGTATGTATAGCTGCGTGTATGTGTTTGCCATATTACGATGTCAGGGCTAACGCCCCTGTTTTTTCTTGTGTGTTATCTATTTACGACGATGCCAGGGCTAACGCCCCTGTGACTCTTTTACATTGTACGTTATTTATCTACGACGATGCCAGGGCTAACGCCCCTGTGAATCTTTTATATTGTACGTTATTTGTCTACGACGATAGCAGGGCTAACGCCCCTGCGTCTCGCAACAAGTCCAACTCGACATTTGCGTTTCAAACTCTGGGCCTTTGGCTATATTCCAGAGGGCTTTGCTTGTCTGCTGTTGTTCTTTTTGTGTCATGCCAATGGTTGAATGTCTTCTTCAACAAAAAGAAGATCATTGAATTTATAATTATTGAGATAGTTGTCGAAGATACTCTTAAAGTATTCTTTGTTTTCCTCCACCATTTCGACCGGTTCAAAAAGGGAATAGGCTCCGTGGCTCATAATGTTAACAATTCTCGAATGCAGGGTTCTGTCCTCGTCATCTCCGTCGATGTCTATGCAATCTGAAAACTTAGAATACCCGTGAAAGTTGGCAGCCTTCTCCAAGATGGTCCTTAATACATTGAAATGGTAGGTGAACAATTTGTCCTCGTCAATTGCCTTTCTCAGTTCTTTTATCAAAGCAACATGATACACAAAAGGTGAATCGGTAGTGGTTTTCAAATTATAACCGTCTTTTGTCTTTTTGATAAAGAACTTCTTAGCGTTGCCAAATTCATTGCACAGTACATTGAAGAATAAGGCATGATGGGTTGATATGACCGCTTTGATCTCACTTCCTTCAGTTTTGATAATACTTGCAAGGTGATGTGCTACGGAAATAGCGTTATGGTCATCCAGCGAAGAAATTGGATCATCTACATAGACATATCTTACCCAATTATAGGTCTCCTGCTTGTCGATTGCCAATTGAACGATGGCCAGGAAGAAGCACCAGATAAACAGACGCTCTTCACCACGTGACACCTTGATGTTTTGATAAGTAACAGTTTGTTCTTGTATCCGCTCTTCCCTTGTAAACATTACGTGCCAATTGGTGTAGTCAATAAAAAAGTCAAAATCGGCGTACCTTCTTAGGAGCGGGCGAATCCTGTTTTCCATCTCCAATTCGGGAAGTCCCCCGAAGAATGTGGAGTATTGATTGATCTTTAAAACTCTGGCAATGTCATTGTCCAGATCATTGTCCCAATAGAATAGGTCTTCCGTAAAGGCATTAAAATACAAGGTGTCCCTGGTTGTTTCAGAGGTCTCAAGTACTTCACCATCTTCTGAATGAACCAAATCACCATCTTCATAAAGGATAGTATGGGTTACTGTTTCCTTTCCTGCCTCTTTAAAGGCCATCGACAACCGGGTTTTGCCAGTTCCATTGTAAGCAAAAAGTAACTGAACCTTTTTATTCTGCGCTCGAAGATGAGTGACAAAGTTTTCCAGATTAGGAAATGAGTAACTTTCTATTTCAGGCATATTCTATCCATTCATTTTTGGAAACAACCCCTGCACCAAGCCTTTTTTATGCTGCTGCAGCTGCTCTATTTTCTCGGCTTGGGCGTTGATCAAAGCATCTAAGGAAGAAAGGCAGGAGGCTATTTTTTGTTGCTCAATGATATTCTCGGGGAAACTAAGTTCAACCTTTTCCAAATTGCTCACTGATAGGCCAGGTTGTGCCTGCCCAGTTGCATACTGGTTTAGATTTAAAAGCACTAAAACATAAAAAAGCCATACTGTATCAACACCATCATTATGTTTTACAACCACAGCGTGCTCGGTCGCATGGAATGTTCCATCGGCTAGAGTTACATTTCCACAAAGAGCACCTTGACGTCCTATTAAGGAATATTTTCCGTAGTGTGTGAAAGAACTGGTATAGCCACGCAACCCATTTCCACCATAGCACGGAAATAGGCCATCCAAAAATCTTTCATTGATTTCAGAAGCGCTAACAAATTTACCAGCTTGCATTTCACAAATCTCCCCCAACGTCTTTTCCACCCACTCCCCATCATTCTCAAACTCCGGAAAGCGATACTTAGGTACAGTTTCCCCTTCTTGCGGGAAAAGGTTTTTCATCAGACATTTTTTGTGGTCTTTGAGGGCTTGGAGTTTATCGGTATGGGCAGCTTTCAGCTCATCTAGGGAAGAAAGGCAGGCGGCTATGCGTTGTTGTTCTGTTAGTGAAGGGTGTGGAAATGGTGCGGAGAATAAATCTGTACTATTCACTTGAAGTGCTCCATTAGCTCTTGCCCCTACAGCGATGAATTTTCTTAGCCAATTACCGTGTAGATTGTTAGCAAAAGGATATTTAGCAAAAGTTGGATAAACTAGCTTTTCATCAAATCGGAAGCAGGTAAATATGCTATTAGGAACAGCCCCCGTCTGTTCATCTTCAAACATTGCTATTTCGCCTTCTGCATAAAGTTTTGTGGAACTTTTATTGTAAGCAAAATCGCCCTTATGGATTACATAGTAATTTTTATATGAATCTCCTGCTATCTCCCTTCCGAATTTTTCAATTTGCGAAACAAGTCCAATTCCTGAAGTAATACTCATGAGCTTAAATTTGCGCCCTTTCGTCTTCTCAATAATTTCTTGGCTTAAGTTACCAAGTGGCTCAATTTTCCACTCCCCCTCCTTCACAAACTCAGGGAACCGCAATTGGGGCACTAATTTTTGCTCCTTACTCATAAGCTGCTAATCCTGATATTTCCCGCCCCTGGGCTAGTTTTTTCAATTGGGGCACTAAGTCTTTCATCAATGCCAATTCTTTCACCCTGCGTTCTTTCCAGCTTAGTTCCAATGGCGCCAACAGGTCGGTGAGCTTTTCACCGTCGAAAATCATCCTGCTCATAATGGTGTCTACAAAGGCCTTGAGGTTGGCTGTTTGCAATCCGTGGTGGTGGGCTATATCGGCCAGCTCTTTTTCGTTTTTTTCTACTTTAAAGTTTTCATACCCCTGCCGTAGGGTTTTCTCGTCCTGCCCGGTTTCCCAGTCGAGTCCGTTAATATATTCTGTCAAATCTTCCTGTTCTTCCATCAGGGTAGACGTGGAGCTTAGCAGGGCAATCACCTGCGCCTTGCTCATTTTTTGTCTGGTGGGTTTCTTTTGCGTGTTGTCGGCAATCAACCCCATAATATAATCATAGTCAATCAGCGCCGACGCAAACAGCACAAACTCAAAGTCGAGCTGCTGAATACCCGGAGGTGCTTCATCGCCTTCTTTCTGCTGGATTTCCCGTAGCTGTTTGGATGTTTCAATATAAGAGCTTTTGAACTCCTGCAGGGTTTCTTTTGGCAAAATGGCTTCAATAGTGGCCTTTTGCTCGTCGTCCAGGTCCGTGTACTGATCCAGCTGGGTCTTGAGCCTCTGTACCTCCTTAAAGTTCTTCACAAAAGCGATACGGGCCGCATCACCTTTCAGGTTATACACCTGCGGAGGCTCGGCCAGCAAATTTTGCTGTTGCATAAATACGCCCAGCTTCGCCACTGCTTCCTCGTACTGCTCTATCACTTTGGGAGCAGGGTCTACCATCCATATTTCCCTGGCTCGTCCGCTGTCTTCTCCGGAGAAGAGTGTAATGGCCGTATTGACGGCTTCCTGCTGAGAGCGGAAATCGAGGATATTGCCGTAGGGTTTGGTGTCGTTCAGCACCCTGTTGGTGCGGGAAAATGCCTGTATCAGTCCGTGGAATTTCAGTTTCTTGTCTACATACAGTGTATTGAGGTATTTAGAGTCGAATCCCGTCAGCAGCATGTCTACCACAATGGTAATGTCAATTTTGTTTTTGTGCGGATAGTCCTGGTTATTGTACTTCTGGTCTTTTATACGGCGTTGTAGATCCTGGTAATACAAATCGAATTCACCTATGGTATGATTACTGCCGTACTGCTTGTTGTAGTCGGCAATAATTTCCAGCAGCGCTTTCTTCTTCTCTTCTGGGTTTTGCTTGTTGTCTTCTTTCTCCTGAGCCAGGTCGTCCTGCAACTGTTTGATGTCTGCTGCATTTTTTTGGCTTTGCTGATCTCCTTCTTTGGCTATCAACTGCGCCGGCGGAGAAAACACGCAGGCAATATTCAGCGGCACATAACTGTCGTCGTCTACTTTCTTCTTGTTTTGGCTCGCTTTGAACAGATGATAATATTCAATGGCATTGTTGATAGAGGCGGTAGCCAGGATCGTATTGAAACGCCTTGAATTGGTAGCGGCATCGTGTTTGTCGAGTATGGCATCTACCACTGCCTGCTGTGCAATAGCTTCTCCCGGCTTGGCATGATGGCTGCCTTTGCCTTTGAAATAGTCGATATGAAAACGCAGCACATTTTTATCCTCTATGGCATGCGTGATGGTATATGCATGCAGCTGCTTTTCAAAAATAGATTTGGTGGTTTTGTACGAGGCTTCCTTGCCTTCAATGACGCTGTAGTTGGCGTTGTCATCAAAAATGGGGGTACCCGTGAAGCCAAAGAGCTGTGCATGTGGGAAAAACTCTTTGATCGCCTTGTGGTTATCGCCAAACTGCGACCGGTGGCACTCGTCGAAGATGAACACTACCCGTTTTTTGCTCAAAGGCTCCAGGCGCTCTTTGTAGTTTTTCTTATTGGTTCCGTCCAGTGCCAGACCTAACTTCTGAATGGTGGTCACGATCACCTTATCAGCATAGTCGGTCGATAGTAATCGTCGAACCAGGGTTTCTGTGTTAGTATTTTCTTCCACACTGCCTTCCTGAAATTTATTGAACTCCTCCCGGGTTTGCCGGTCAAGGTCTTTGCGGTCGACCACAAAAAGGCACTTTTCAATATCGGGATTGGTTTTCAGCAACGTGGATGCTTTGAAAGAAGTCAATGTTTTGCCACTGCCGGTGGTGTGCCAGATATAGCCATTGCCCCGGTTTTGATGGATGCAATCCACAATGGCTTTTACCGCATAAATCTGATAAGGACGCATCACGAGCAGTTTCTGCTCGCTCTCCACCAGCACCATGTACTTGCTGATCATTTCGCCCAGGGTGCACTTGGTTAGGAATTTTTCAGTGAACGATTCCAGGTGAGTGATCTTCTTGTTGCTTTCGTCCGCCAGCTGGTAAATGGGCAAAAACTGCTCGTCTGCGTTGAAAGCAAAGTGCTGGCTTTTGTTGTTGGCAAAATAGTAGGTGTTGGCCCGGTTGCTCACGATAAACAACTGCATGAAACACAGGAGCGAATTGCCATAGCCGTTTCCGGGTTCGGTCTTATAGTCCACAACTTGCTGCATGGCCTTTCGTGGCGAAATGTCCAGCTTCTTCAATTCGATCTGGACAACGGGCAAGCCATTGATCAGCAAAATAATGTCATACCGCTGGAAGCTGTTTTCTGTGTTGATTCGTAGCTGGCTGATCACCTCGTAATCATTTTTGCACCAGTCTTTGATGTTGACCAACGTATAATGAAGGGGCGTGCCGTCTTCCCTTTGGAAATATTGCTGCTCACGCAAAAATTTAGAGGCGGCAAACACATCGGGCTCGGTAATTTCTTCCCGCAAGCGTAAAAATTCACTATCGGTTAACCTAACACGATTCAGCGCTTCAAATTTAGCCTTAAAGTTCTGCTCAAGCGTCTTTCTATCGACGATATCAGGCCGATAGATATATTTCAGCTCTGTGAGCTGTTTGATGAGACTTTCTTCTATTTGATTTTCCTTACTCATTCATCTACTTACAATAAATCTTTAGGATCTACTTCAACGATCTTTGGCATCCCAAAGAACACCTCCAATTGTGGTCATTGTATGATTTCCATATAACTACTTGCCAAGTTGTAACTCTTTCCCAGTTTCCCGACCAACCAAGTTAGAATTTATATTTTTTCTAATCAGGTTTC
Organism: Imperialibacter sp.; assembly: GCF_040222385.1. Classification (GTDB taxonomy): domain Bacteria; phylum Bacteroidota; class Bacteroidia; order Cytophagales; family Cyclobacteriaceae; genus Imperialibacter. The sequence continues at coordinate 56,319 of NZ_JAVKDF010000056.1, read as the reverse complement.
AATGCAAAAAGCATGTAAATATTCCGACGTGAGGAGATTTTTCAATCTGTACTGCGTGAACTGTTATGGAAGCGGCGGTGTATCGGCAGCCTTGCTCGTGAACCAACTCACGTCCTTTGCGTGAGGGATAGCAGCGGAAAGCCCACACCCGCCAGCTGGCGGGGAGGACTTGGAGCGGATAGCCCGACCCCCGCCAAACAGTGTACGTTACTTTCAAACGGATTATGGCTGGCGGGGGGCACGCCCAAAAAAAGGAATTACAAATAGCAACAAAGACAAATATCAGGAAGGGAAGTGCGTCTCCGGAAAAATACAGCCGCTACTCTCTACAGAAGCGATTAAAGAAGTTACTATCTGCGCTTCTGTAGAAAGTAACCGCTGTAATGGCCTGTTATTTTTCGTGTCGGGGACCAGCCTGGCTGGCAGCGCCTTTTTCACTGGTGGCGCCGTGTGTGGTTTGGTTGGGCGTCTGGCTGAAAATTCTTTGAGCAAATTCCTAGCTCATCCCCACCCCTTGTCAATGGCCGAAACATTTGCCTGATTTTTTCAAAGAAGGATGGTCGCTGCAATTGTCCTTCATCACTGGCGGCCGTTTTAGCATCTCCAAACATCATTTGCCAACCAAAAGTATCAGAACAAACAAACCTCCCCCTGAGATTGCTCTCGCTTAGTTGCTGTGCTGTAAATCCAATGTATTCTTAGAAAAATTCTATCTGTTCGTTGTCATCCCATTTCACTACTTCCTTCAAATCCATTTTAAAAGACCCCCTCAAGCAGCAAAAAGCGACGAATAACCAGTGAAGTATGTAACTCAAAATTACTGAAGTGTAATTTTCCTGGTTCAAAAAATTGGAATTTTGCATAAACCTAATAGCAAGCCGACGTACCCAGCGCAGGGGAGACGTCGCTTAAAGTCAGCTCAGTTTTGAGCTCGCTATGGCCTTGCAAGAAGCCATCAATCTCAATTCAATATTACTGTCGTCATCATAAAACACGCCTTATCCTGGTGGGTGACAAAGAGTAATAATCCCTTAAAATTCAAATGCCAGTTAAACACTAATAAAATGAAAAAAACTAAAAACAAGCTATGGAAATCCGCCCTGACGGCATTATTTTTTGCCGTCCTGATTGTAGGGTGTAAAGATGAAAATGAGGGCTTAGTAGGACTTTGCCCTGTGATTGTTTCCACGGATCCCGTGGCTGGCGCAGTCGATGTGCCACTTGATCAGGTCGTTTCAGCGACTTTCAACGAGGCAATGAATCCCGCCTCTATCACTCAGGCTACGTTCAGCCTTGGAGGAGCATCTCCATCAGGGCGAGGTCTGGCAGAAATGGAAGGCACGGTGTTGTATGATGCTGCTACCTTTACGGTAAGCTTTACGCCGGCAGAAAATCTCAGCCCAGGCGTTGAGTACACCGCCACAGTAGCACCGACGGCGAAGGATCAAAATGGTAACTTCCTGCAAGCACCGTATGTGTGGATCTTCACCACAAACGCATCGCCGACAGTGGTTTCGACAGATCCTTTCAACCTGAGCACCAATATTCTGCTCAACAAAGTAGTAACAGCCACATTCAGTGAAGCAATGGATCCATTGATGATCAATGGCACCTCTTTCACACTCATGAATGGAACAACACAGGTTACCGGGGTGATTACCTACGATGGCATGACGGCTTCATTTACGCCTTCTATTGATCTTTTACCCGACACAGACTATTCGGCCACTATTACGACCGATGCCATGAATCTTACGGGTGAAGCAGTTGCAGCTGATTATGTCTGGACCTTTAACACTGGCATGCTGCCCGCCGTAACGACTACTTCACCAATCAATCTGGCTACAGGCGTACTGCTGAACCAGGTAATTGAGGCCGACTTTAGTGAGGCCATGGATCCCCTGACCATCACATCCACATCGTTTACAGTAAAGCAAGGCACGATATCAGTTCCTGGTGCGGTTGCCTACTCAGGCACTAAGGCTACTTTCACGCCAACAAGCCCCCTTTCACCAGGTACTACTTACACCGCTACTGTTACGAACGCAGCAGCCAATCCTGTAGGTATTCCTCTGGCGGGCAACTATGTGTGGAATTTTGACACAGGCGTACTTCCAACGGTGGTTTCAACAGACCCGTTGAACCTTGCTACCGGTGTGCCTACCAATAAGGTGATCAGTGCCAGCTTCAGCGAAGCCATGAATCCTGCAACAATTACCTCTTCGACATTTACCCTGATGCAGGGTACCAATGTGATTGCAGGTACTGTTAGTTACTCGGGCACCACGGCTACCTTCACGCCAACAAGCCCGCTTGTAGTAGCAACTACGTATACCGCCAACATAACGACAGGCGCTGCCAGCCAGGCTGGTTTTGCGATGGGCGCTGACTTTGGATGGAGCTTTGATGTGGGAGTGATTCCTACTGTGGTTTCTACTGACCCTCTGAATCTTGCTACAGGTGTTCCTCTTAACAAGGTCATCAACGCTACTTTCAGTGAGGCGATGGATCCTTCAACCATTACTACTTCGTCGTTTACCCTTATGCAGGGAACCAATGCAGTGGCTGGAACTGTCAACTACACAGGCACAACGGCCAGCTTTACGCCCACCAGCAACTTGCTGGCAGGTAGCTCTTATACTGCTACTATTACAACCGTAGCGAAGAGCCAGGCTGGTGTAGCGATTGCCAGCAATTACGCATGGAGCTTTAGCGCAGGTACGGTTCCGACTGTTATTTCCACCGATCCTTTGAACCTGGCAAGTGGTGTTCCCCTGAACAAAGTAGTTACGGCTTCTTTCAGTGAATCAATGGATCCGCTGACTATCACCAGCGCCTCATTTACGCTCATGCAAGGTACAAATAGCGTGGCAGGTGCAGTTAGCTACACTGGAACCACAGCGAGTTTCACGCCGACAAGCAATCTGCTGTCTGGTAACTCTTATACTGCTACCATTACAACTGTAGCCAAGAGTGTAGGCGGCATTTCCATTGCCAGTAATCACGTATGGAGCTTTAGCACAGTTGCGCCCTTAGGCCCTCCTGTAGTAAACCTCAATTCGTTACTTGAATACGGTATCATTGCCGGAGTGGGTGTGACCAACAACGCCGGTGCCAGCGAGATTCATGACATGAATGTCGGTATCTATCCCGGAGCACGCTCTTCTATTACAGGCTTCTTCGATGTGGATGGTGGGCCAGGTCTCATCTTTAATGGTGCCTTCCATGCCTCCGATGACGTGGCTCCTGCAGGGATCAACGCTGCGCTTAGCCAGGCTCAGTCAGAGCTGGTGCAAGCCTACGATGACGCTAAAAACGCAACAACCCCAGCCCCTTCCATAGCGCCTGCAGACCTTGGTGGCCAAACACTGGCTCCTGGTATCTGGACATCTGCTACCACCATGCTCTTACAGAATGGTGACCTTACGCTTGACGCTCAGGGAGACGAGAATGCCGTCTGGATCTTCCAGATTGGATCGGCCTTCACCTCTGTAGGTGGCGCAGGTGGAAACGTGATCCTGGCGGGTGGAGCAAAAGCCAAGAATGTGTTTTGGCAAGTAAGTAGCTCGGCGACCATTGGCGACAACACGATCTTTAAAGGAAACGTACTCGCCTTTTCATCCATCACCATGAATGCAGGCTCGGTGGCAGAGGGCAGGATGCTGGCCAGAAATGGTTCAGTACAACTGATAAGTGCCAACACAATTACCAGACCTCCAAATTAATACCATGAAGACCGCATCTAAACCAATGCAGTCAGCTAAGCTTCTGTTCGCCGGAGGGAAAAACCCTCCGACGGCAGCAGCCATGGCTGTGGCCATATCAGGCGACATGGGTGGTTTGAATCTCATGCCAGGTACCTACAAAGCCGATAGCTTTATCATTCAAAACGGAGACCTGACACTTGATGCCGGTGGAGACGCCAATGCCGTTTGGGTATTTGAGGCTTCTCATCAAATTACAACTGTAGGTAGCCACGGAGGCAATGTGGTACTTACAGGAGGAGCGCAGGCAAAAAATATCTTTTGGAAAGCTGACGGCATCATCAGTATCGGTGCTGGCACTTCATTCAGTGGAAACCTGCAACCACTCATGCCCATGACAGTAATGTCGGCCGCCAATTGCAACAGCAGTATGCTCACCAGTTATCAGCTGGTTACACACTTCATTAAAAACTTTTATCACAAAATGAAAACTATAACTAATTACAAAAAGGTATTGCAACCATCGCAAGCCTTATACAGCCTGACAATGCTTTCCCTTATTTTCAGTGCTTTGATTTTGACAGGGATGATGGCGCCTCTTCAGGCGCAGGACGCTTCAACTACGGAGTACACCAGACCCAGCTGGCACTTTGGTGTAGCAGCGGGCGCAAACTTTAATTTCTACAGAGGCACTACGCAGGAGTTGAATAACGACCTGACAGTTCCGGCAGCCTTCAGGCATGGAAAAGGCCTAGGCTTGTACGTGGCTCCTTCTATCGAGTTCTACAAACCAGACACTCGATTTGGAGTCATTCTCCAAGGCGGGTACGACAGCCGCAAAGGCACGTGGGATCAGGTACTCACCCCCTGCAACTGTCCTGCCGACTTGTCGACAAATCTGAGCTACATTTCCATTGAGCCAAGCCTGAGGTTTGCTCCTTTCAAATCAGACTTCTACCTGTATGCTGGCCCAAGGTTTGCCTTTAACAGAACAAGTGCCTTTACCTACGAGCTGGGTATCAATCCTGCTTTTCCTGACCAGGCAGCTACCGCCCCGGTAAAGGGTGATTTCAGCAACATCGAGAAAACTGTTATTTCTATGCAGGTAGGTGCCGGGTATGATATTCAATTGTCGTCTCAGCAGCACAAAACACAATTCGTGCTCTCTCCATTCGCTAGTTTTCAACCCCAATTCGGTCAGGATCCAAGGTCTAACGAGACATGGCACAATACGACTGTTAGGTTAGGGGCTGCCCTTAAGTTTGGCAGAGGCAAGGAAATAATGAAGGACGTTCCTCCAGTACCGGAGGAGATGGCACCAGTAGGAGTTCCAGAGGTTCAGTTCACAGTGATCTCACCAGCCAATATTCCGGTAGAGCGCAGGGTGAGAGAAACCTTCCCTTTGCGTAACTATGTGTTCTTTGATTTAGGGTCAACCCAAATTCCTGACAGATATGTGACAATCACCAAAAATCAGGTCAAAGACTTTAAAGAAGATCAGCTGGAAGTGTTTACTCCCAAGCACCTGACAGGTCGCTCGGATCGTGGAATGGTAGTCTACTACAACGTGCTGAATATCCTTGGCGACAGAATGGGCAAAAACCCGCAAGCTACCATTAACCTGGTGGGCTCTTCAAGAACAAGTCCTGCAGATGCCAGGGAAATGGCAACTTCCATTAAAACGTATCTTGTTGACGTATTTGGTATCAATGCATCAAGAATTTCGGTCGATGGCAGAAGCAAGTCCAAAATACCTTCGCAGCAGCCAGGTGGCACCGAGGAGCTTGTGCTGTTACAACAGGAAGACCGCAGGGTGTCTATAGAAAGCAGCTCTCCTGCGATGCTTATGGAGTTCCAGAGCGGACCAGAAGCGCCACTGAAGCCAGTTGAATTCGTAGCGGTGCAGATAGCTCCTATCGACAGCTACGTGTCATTCCGTGTCGACGGTGCCGACGAAGCTTTTGAGTCGTGGTCGCTGGACATCAAAGACGAGCAGGGGAAAGCACAGTCTTTTGGTCCATTTACAAGAGAGCTGGTCAATATCCCAGGTAAGTCCATTTTAGGTACTACCCCCAAAGGTGAGTACGAAGTAACCATGATCGGGCAAACACCAGACGGCAAAACGGTGAGAAAAGAGGCTACTGTCAACATGGTGCTGTGGACACCGGAAGTGGATGAGATGGGGATGAGATACAGTGTCATTTATGAGTTCAACAATTCCACTGCCATTGCCATGTATGAAAAATACCTCACTGAAATCGTTACTCCTAAGATTCCACAGGGAGGAACAGTGATTATCCATGGTCATACCGACGTCATCGGAGATGCTGCCCACAATGAGGAGTTGTCTCTGGCAAGAGCCAATGATGTGAAATCCATCCTCGAAAAGGCCCTTTCTAAAAGCGGCAGATCTGACGTAACTTTCAAGGTTTTGGGCTTTGGCGAAGAAGATAGGATGATGCCTTTCGAAAACAAATGGCCAGAGGAAAGGTTTTACAACAGAACGGTTCTTATCGACATTATTCCTGCCAGATAAGGCTTCTGTTTTCAAATAATAACAATGCAAAGGGGCTGTCTGATCCAATCAGGCAGTCCTTTTGTTTTTTAGGTCTTCAGCAGTCAGAATCGTTCATCTTCACCGAGCGTTTTTAAATCTGTAAGATATGTAACACTCTTCAATCTGGATGTAAGGATTTCAAGGTCAGTTTGACAGACCTTTGGAAGTTAATAAGTCAGATAACTAATGCTACAATGAAGACAGTGGAAGCAAACACAGGAGGCATATTTAGAATAACCGGCAACTGGTTCCACCAGGCAAGGCTACTCAAGGCGAGGCATGGGCTGCTGACTGACGACGACCTGAAGTTTGAGTTGGGAGGAGAAGAGAAATTGCTTAGAAAAATCTCCAGGCGACTTAACAAAAGCCAGTCGGAAATAATAGATATCATCAGCAAGCTTTAAACTGCCTAAGGCAGGTGCAAACGCTCAGCATGGAAAGGGTGACACTGCGCAAACGGGAGGCAGCTGAGCTGACCCGGCGCAATTATACATTACCTGCTGCTTGGTAATCAGTGAATTGCGTAAGAAATGACCCGATAATGTAAAGCGATAGGTGCTGACTTCACCAACTTTGCCATCCACTTCTATCAATCTATTAGTCTTGATAATGAAAGCTATGACGACGACGCCAACTGTTTCTAAAAAAGCCCCTCAGACAACATCCGATGATACCTCAAGAGTGGTTGTCAATCACCGGAAAATAGCCGTGCAGCTGCAGGCAGCAGCCAAACTCCACCTGGAAGCGGCCCTGCATTATGCAGCCGGAGACCTCGGAAAAGCGAGCGAAAAGACCTCAATGGCTCAAAAGCATACTGCGCTGGCGCAGAAAAATGAGCTGGCCGACACCGGGCCAACAAAGCGGATGAGTAAATAAAAGTGATAGATCAGGGCAATAAAGGATGCCCGAATAGAATGCGGGCTGGCACACGTCGCTAACAGCACCGACACCTTAAACCACTGAAAATATGCAACACGCCGACAACGGAATGGACATGATGGACTACTCTCTCTGGGGAATGGGGCCGTTTTGGTGGATCGCCTTCCTCGTATTTTTTGTGGGCGCAGTGGTGATGGCCAACCGGTTCAGAAAGAGAATGTAACAGTTGACTTCAATGCCTGAATGGCTTCATGATGACGGATGCAAACAGCGGCATACAGTCGCTCCAATTACCAATAAAACAGGCTCACGAACTTAACTACACAAATTGAAAACCAGAAAGACTAAGACATGCCTGATCGTTGTGGCGCATCCCGACGACGAAACGCTGTGGGCGGGCGGCACCCTTCTCTCCCACCCTCAGTGGGACTGCTTCATTGTGAGCCTTTGCCGAAAAAAGGACCCTGACCGTGCGCCGAAGTTTCAAAAGGTGTTGGAGGCCCTGGGCGCCAATGGCGTGATGGGCGACATGAACGATGACCCTGAGCAAAGGCCAATAGAGGAAGAAGAGTTTGAGCGAATGGTGCTGAAACTGTTGCCTGAGCAGGCGTTTGACCTGGTGATTACCCACAGCCCGGAAGGGGAATACACCCGGCACCTGAGGCATGAAGAAACAGGCACCGCCGTGATTAAACTGTGGCAAAACGGCGACCTGAGAACCAAAGAGCTGTGGCTGTTTGCCTACGAAGACAATGACAAGGCCTACCTACCAAGAGCCGTGGAAAGTGCTACCGCCTTCTTTAAGCTGAGTAAGGCGGTGTGGCAACAAAAATATGACCTCATTACCCAGATATACGGCTTTGAGGAAGACAGCTGGGAAGCGAAGACCACCCCGGTAGCAGAAGCGTTCTGGCAGTTCAAAAATTCGTTTGATGCCGGCAAATGGCTCAACAAGCAATCAAGAAAATCATGAAGGTACTGGTATTGTACGATTACCCGCCCTCGCCTGGTGGCCTGGCCACCCAGGGAGATTTGCTCTACAAGGGGTTGCTGGAGATGGGCGTAGATGCCCATGCCGTACACTTTGAATCGGCACAGGAAAAGGAATGGTACTACCGATGGTTCGAGCCCGATGTGGTGGTGGGCGTCGGCTACTGGGGCCATACGCCTCACCTGGTGCTGCACCCGCAACGATATGGCATACAGCCAGTGCCCTGGCTGGTAGCCGACGGCTATATTGCCAACTACCAGGAGGTGCTGAATGCGCTGCCGCTGATACTGGTGACGTCGAACTGGGTGAAGGAAATGTATGTGAGAGACGGCATACATGGCGACAAAATTGAGGTGCTGCCGGTGGGCTGCAATACCGACGCCTTCATTCCTTTCAGCAAAGACGATCCTAAAATTATCGCCGTGCGTGAGGCATTGGGCATTGCCCCTGACCAGCTGATGATCCTCACCGTGGGCGGCGACGCTGCGTCAAAAGGGGCTCAGGAGGTGATGCAGGCGCTGGCCATTATCGACACCAAAGCACCCGACTGGAAATATGTGTGCAAGGTATGGCCACAGCCCCGCACCAAACTTCAAAACCTGGCCGACCTGGAGCTGGCCACCCACCTGGGCATCGACAAAAACGTGATTTACACCACCAATACCATTTCGAGGAACTTCATTCCCTACCTGATTGGCGCCTGTGATATTTATGCCGCCCCTTCCCGTTTGGAAGGATTTGGTATGCCTCAGGTGGAAGCGGGGGCTTGCGGAAAGCCGGTGATCAGCCTCAGGGCCATGGGCATGCTGGATACGCTCATTCATGAGAAAACCGCTTTTCTTGCCGAAGTAGCCAAAAAAATTGTCGTCAACGAGGTGATCCTGGGCACAGAGTCGGGGTTTGAAGAGAACCACAAAATAGCATTTGCCACCCCACGCACCGTCGACTACCGGGCCAATGTGCAGGATATTGCCAAATACATGCTGATCCTGATGAAAGATGAAAAGCTGCGTGACACCATGGGAAAGGCTGCCCGGGAGCATGTGGTGAAGCATTTTGACTACCGGGTGGTGGCCAGGCAGTTTGTGAGCATTATGCAGGACAAACTGGGGATTAAATAAAGCTATAAGCATGACCACCGAAAACAACCTCACGGTTCAGTTAGCCAAAGAAGCCGCACTGAAAGTACTCCTGCACAATGCCCACGGCCCCTTTCATGGGCTGCCACGCACGGCAGGCTGGGGATACCCTGAGCCCTACACCAGAGACCTGATGTTTTCCATTTTCGGCATTGCTGTGTCTGGCAACCAGGAGCTGATTGAAAGCATGCGAAAAGTGCTGACAACTTTGGCGAAAAACCAAACCAGAAAAGGGCATATCGCTTCGCTGGTGCATGACAAAGACGACCGTGGTGCCAGCGACACCACCCCGTTGTTTCTTATTGGTGTGGGCATCTTCAGGCAGCTGGTCAACGAGCCTGACTTTTTGCAGGATGCAGCCGAAAAAGCCCTTTTGTGGATGGAATACCAGAGCCCGTCGGATGGGTGCCTGGTGGCACAGCAGCCCACCAGCGACTGGCGGGACGAGCAATGGGTCCTGGGCTATGGCTTATTCGTTAACACGCTATATTACAGCGCCTTGCGGATGTTCAGGGAAGACGAAAGGGCCGATAAAATCTGTCATGAAATGAGTCTTTTCACTGTTACTGGTGGTGTGCTTCACCACCATGTACATGAGGGACTTGTTGTGAAGCACAAACCCTACTTTGCCCTCTGGTCATACAAAGTTCTGAGCAGCGAGCGTTTCGACCTGCTTGGCAATAGCCTGGCCATTCTTTCGGGCCTTGCAACGCCCTCGAGAGCGGAGAACATGGTTTCGTGGATAGAGGAAGAGTGTGCTGACATGCGCCGAAGAGGAGAATTGGCTTTGGAGCTCCCTCCTAATTTCTTTCCGTTCATTCAGCCTAAAGATACCGACTGGCGGGAACGTTATGCGTCGTTTAACTTGCCCGGCGACTACCACAATGGCGGCATATGGCCATTTATCTGTGGGTTATACGTTGCCGCACTGGTGGCCGCCAAAAGGTATGCCCTGGCAGAAAAAAAGCTGGTTGCGCTCACCCAACTGATCAGTTCCTCCAGTACCGGAACAGTCGAGTTTGGATTCAACGAATGGATCAAAGCCCAGGACGGAAAACCTACGGGGCAGGACTGGCAAACCTGGAGTGCGGCGCTTTATCTCTATGCAGCTAAATGTGTAGAGGAAAAAAGCACTCCTTTTTTTGATGAGGTACGCAGAAGCGCTTCTACTGGTAACTAACAACAATGGGAAACATCTGGCACTACGCCATCACAGTCTTTATGGGCTTTTTTGCCATCATGAACCCTATCGTTAACATCCCGATATTCATAAAGCTCACGGATGGGCTCGACACGGAAAAGAAAAAGCAAATAGCCAGAACGGCCACTTTGGTGGCCTTTATCATTGTCACGGCATTTATTCTGATCGGGAAATACATCTTCGAGATTTTCGGGTTGACCATTCCGGCATTCAAAGTGTTTGGTGGCATTCTGATCTTCTTCATCGGCTTCGAAATGTTGCAATCGAAAAAGTCGAGCATCAAAAACCACGAAGTTGAGCCATTCGACGAGGGCATCGCCATCTCTCCCATGGCCATTCCCATTCTTGCCGGGCCTGGCACCATTGTCACTGCTATGAACTTTGTGGCGCATGCCAATTGGTTCCAGCTGCTCGTCACCATTTTCATTTTCGCCCTGTTTATCTTTCTCACCTATCAGGCATTCAGCTACAGTGGCTACATTGTCAGGCTGCTGGGCGAGAAGAACTTCGTCGTTATCGGCAAGCTCATGGGCATAATCCTGGGGGTGCTGGGTGCTGATATGCTGCTTGAGGGTGTTCATTTGGCATTTGATATTTGACGCAAAATGGGATATATACAAACCCTCTTCCTATTTGTGTAACACATCCTGGGGCTCCTCTTCCAAGCTTCGTGTTCTTATGACAACTAACATAAGTTAGTGTGAGTCCTGTCAGGATAAATGACCTTAATTATTGCCTCTTTTGGATAAGTTAAATAAACACCATTCCGATGAAAAAGAACATGGGCTCCGCCGACCGGACAATCAGATTTGGATTAGCCATCATTATTGTGGTGCTGTACTTTACTCATGTGATTACGGGCATTTTAGTTGCCATATCCATGATCGTTGTGGGCATTCTCATCATCACCAGCTTTGTCAGTTTCTGCCCCCTTTATTTTCCCTTTGGGATGAGCACAAGGAAAAAACCAGCGGAATGAAAACGGCCTTCTACCCCAAGTCGCCAACAATTTCAATTGAGTGGGTGAAACATAAAAACAGGTTTTAAAAAGCAAAAACATGGAATCGCACTATTATAACGTAGATATCAATTGGGAAAACAGCCGCAAAGGCATGATGTGTTCCCCTGAATTGAACCGGAAAAACGGCGTGTGTATTGAGGTGGCCACGCCACCGGAATTTCCTAAAGGGGTGGAAGGAATTTGGTCGCCGGAACATCTATTTGTCGCTGCCATAAGTGGCTGTTTAATGACCACCTTTCTAGCCATTGCTGAAAATTCCACCCTTGAGTTTACCAGCTTTAGTTGCCGGGCAAAAGGGAAGCTGGAGACAGTAGACGGCAAATTGATGATGAGCGAAGTCCTGCTTAAACCGACAGTTGTAATCCATGAAGAGAAATACAGAGAGAAGGCAATCCGCATTATAAAGAAAGCGGAAGACGCCTGCCTGATCACTCATTCTATTAAATCGAAGGTCACTATGGAAATAACCATTGAGGTACAACCGATTTTGATCGAAAGCAAATAAAGAAACAGCGCTATCGCAGCGTAACAACATAAAGCAAGCGAAAAACTATCGGGCCCTTTTAACATTTAGAAGCAATACTCATGAACATTAGAGATCTACTCCCTCACGAAAAACCTGTTTCAACAGAGGTGCTTTTCAAATCTGAGCATGGAGCTGCCACAGCCATCCAAATTTTGCAAGGCGAACAACTGAAAGAACATGTTGCCAAAGTACCAGCACTGTTGATTTGTGTGCACGGAAAAGTAGTCTTTGAAAACGAAAATCGGGAAAAAAAACTAATGCTATCGGGAGACTACGTGAGCATCGACCCAATGGTAAAGCATTGGATCAATGCAGTTTCAGATAGCCAGCTCATACTATTTAAATAATGTAAGACCAAGGGTGACGTTGGCTTGGTCAGCAGTTTATACTCAAACTTTAAATGAAGAAACCATGAACGGAGCACATTGGCATTTAGTACTCAATCATTTACCAATTATCATTCCGATGGTTGGTTTGCTTGTAATGATTGGAGGTTTATTGACCAAATCGGAAATTTTAAAGCGGGCAGCCTACAGTATTTTCATTTTAGGTGTGATTGCAGCCATTGCTGCTTTCTCTACTGGTGAGGGAGCTGAAGAAGTTGTGGAAGAAATTCAAGGCATTGATGAGCAGTTGATTAAAGTACACGAAGAAGCTGCTGAAGTTTTTGCCATCATACTCTATGTGCTGGGGGCTGTTTCCCTGATTGGATTGTGGGCTAGTTGGAAAGAAAAGTCCTTTTCGGCTCTGATAAGCTTCGTAGCCGTAGCATTGTCGCTGGCCGGTTTATTCTTTGCTAAACAAACCGGAACCACCGGTGGAGAAATCAGACATACCGAAATCAGGGCGGATGGGATATAATCGTGATGCAAACCAAAATAATGAACACTAAGCGGAAGACGGTAAATGATGATCAGAACTTTCATTGCAATCACTAAAATCTCCTTACCCAGTCTTCAAAAGACTTTGGGAAGTGCTTCGATAGAGAACAACATATAAGCAACAGAAACATGAAAACAAATAAAAACCTGGGCATATGGATGGATCATTCAACTGCCCATTTGATGGAACTGAAAGAGTCGATGACAAGCCAAACGATTGAATCAGCTTTTACCACCAACCAGAGGCTTGAAGCTTTGAACAGAAGTGAAAGTTTGATGCACAACAAACGACAGCAGCTACATGAGGCCTATTACAAAGAAATAGCCAATGAGATTTTGAACTACGACCATGTGCTGCTATTCGGCCCCACCAATGCGAGGGTAGAACTCCACAACTACCTGAGCAAAGACCTGCATTTTAAGGACATAAAAATTGACGTCGAAGCAGCTGATAAGATGACGGAGAATGAACAATTCGCCTTTGTGAGAAAGCATTTCGACAATTAGCAGAAAGTCGCCGCAGGGGCAAATGGCGGTGTCCTACAATCCCTTTCCATTTGCACTGACGTTATTGGCCGGCTGCCAGTAATGTCAGGAAAAGATAAGCTGCGTCATTCAAAACAAAGAACACGAGCAAACAGGCTTCACTATCAAATTTGTTATAAAAAGTAAGCTCAGCTGATTTTCATGAAAGCAATGACAGCAAGAAATACACTGGTTTCCTTACTCCTTTTCCTTGGTGTAGGGGCGATGGGTGGCGGAGCCTTTTTAATCATTTCACCATCGGGAGAATTAATCGGCAGCTTACCTTTATCGATTTTAGAGCACTCTCCTTTTGCCAGTTTTCTTATCCCCGGCGTCATACTATTCCTTATTCTTGGACTTGCTCCATGCCTGACGGCCATTGCTTTAATAAAGAAGCCGAAAAGCAGGTTGGCCGAAAAACTCAATCTATTCAAAGACATGCATTGGGCCTGGTCGTTCAGTATCTACATAGCCTTTGCGCTCATCATTTGGATACAGGTAGAAACCATTTTTGTGCAAGGGGTTGGTTGGCTGCAAACCTTTTACATGCTTTATTCCATCCCACTACTCGTTGTTGCCCTGCTTCCGCAGGTAAGAGCTATCTACAAAAAATGAAATCCAGGAAAATAATGATCATTACCTTCTCCATTCTCGGATGCATGCTGCTGATCTTCATTATTGGCAGAGTGAATTTGTCCATACAATTCCGCAAGCAGGTAAAAACACTTTTTGCCCAGTCTAAAAGCATTTCCAACCGAACCTATCATGAAAGCCAATTGGAGAGGTTGCCAGAACCTGTTCAGCGGTATTTTAAGTATGTGTTAAAGGACGGGCAGCCCTACATCAGCTATGCAAGAATCAAACACGTCGGGCAATTCAAAACAGGAATTGAAAAAGATTGGATCGACATCAAAGGCGAGCAATACGCCACCACCGAAAAGCCGGGGTTTATCTGGAAAGGAACGACTTCCCTATTTGTGGCAAGAGACATGTACATCTCCGACAAAGGCAGGCTGGTGGTGTCGCTGCTTTCATTATTTAAGGTTGTGAATGCACAAGGAGAGCAATATGACCAGGGTGAGCTGCTTCGGTGGCTTGGAGAAAGTGTTTTGTATCCTACCAATTTCCTGCCCGGCGAAAGCTTACAATGGTTGCCCATCGATACACATCACGCAAAGCTCACCTACCAGTACCAGGGACTTTCCCTGTTCTTCAACATCACCTTCAACGTTCTGGGGGAGATCACAGAAATGGAAACCGAACGATACATGGATGAACAGCACATGGAAACCTGGGTGATTAAAGCCAGCGACTACAAGGAGTTCAACAATGTGCTTATACCAACGGTCTTTGATGTGATTTGGCGATTAGAGAAAGGTGATTTCAGTTATGCCAAATTCATCATCACAGAAGTGGAATATAATAAAGCGGAGAAATTCTGACGGCTCGTTGGGTGCTGGCAGGCTGCCTGCCGATGCTCTTCGTCTTTCCCTACCACACAACCACCTGTGATATATGTAATCTTCGCTTCAATTTTTGTAACAAGCGGCGGCCAGAATCTGCCCAACTTCGCTTCTATCTGACTCAAAAAAAACACTACACATTATGAATACGAAATCAAAAATCTTGTTTTACACAACCTGCAATATATTAACCATGGGGCTATTGCTCGGTATGCCTTCATGTGAGCAGAAGTCGAAACCACTGGAAGCGGTAGGTGAATTGTCACCTACCGAAGGTAACCAGGTAAAGGGAACCGTTACTTTCACAGAGACTGCCGATGGCGTAAAGGTAGTAGCGGACTTAACTGGCCTTGAGCCTGGCAAGCACGGCTTCCATATCCACGAATTTGGCGATTGCTCTGCTCCAGACGGAACTTCTGCCGGTGGCCATTTTAATCCCGACAATGCACCTCATGCGTCGTTGACGGATGCCAATCGGCACGCAGGCGACATGGGTAACATAGTGGCCGACGCATCAGGCAATGCGCATATAGAGTTCACGGACAAAATGCTCATGCTGAGTGGTGAGAAATCTATTGTTGACAAAGGATTGATTGTTCACAAAAATATGGATGACCTGAAGACACAGCCCACAGGCAATGCCGGACCGAGAGAGGCCTGCGGAACAATAGTTCTTAGAAAGTAATTGAAAAGATTGAGCAATACGACAATGAATTAAATCATCGCCTTGTTTCCGGGGGCCATCACTAGCGAGGAGTATCAGGAAAAAAAGAAGCTCCTGACCTCTATTTAAAACCAAGGTAGCTGTATAGCACTATAGAAGGGCTGAATGTCTTCAGGCCCTTTTTTGTGTGACTTGCACCCAACAAAGTGGACTGTTTGCTATTGTATGTACCGGCCCACATCAGTGATCTATGTAATGTTTGGCTGCTCATGTGTAACCCACTGATGCTTCAATGTTTCCACCTTTGAGTACATTGAAAGCAGCTCAAAAATGAAAGCATTAGTATATCACGGCCCCGGGAAAAAAGCCTGGGAAGAAAAAGCAAAACCAACTATCAGGGAATCGACCGACGCTGTCGTAAAAATCCTGAAGACGACCATTTGCGGCACCGACCTCCACATCATGAAGGGCGACCTGGCCACAGTACAGCCAGGAACCACCATCGGCCACGAGGGTGTAGGAATCATAGAAGAGTTAGGTGCAGCGGTGAGCAACTTCAAAAAAGGCGACCATGTACTCATCTCCTGCATCACTTCCTGCGGTAAGTGCGAAAACTGCAAAAAGGCCATGTACTCCCACTGCGACCGGGGCGGCTGGATCCTCGGCAACCTGATCGACGGTACACAGGCCGAGTATGTGCTCATTCCCTATGCCGACAACAGCCTCTACCCTATTCCTGCCGGCGCCGATGAAGAGGCGCTGGTGATGCTGAGCGATATTTTGCCCACAGGCTTTGAGTGCGGTGTGCTTAAAGGGAATGTGCAGCCAGGCGATACGCTGGCCATAGTGGGCGCTGGCCCCATAGGAATGGCAGCCCTGCTCACCTCCCAATTCTTTGCCCCTTCCGAAATCATCGTAATTGACCTGGACGACAACCGCCTGAAAGTTGCTAAGACCTTTGGTGCTACCCACACCATCAACAGTGCCGACGGAAAAGCCCGGGACAAAGTAATGAAGCTCACCAACGGCAGAGGCGTAGACACAGCCATAGAAGCAGTGGGCATTCCAGCGACCTTCGAATTGTGTGCCTCTATCGTTACTGCTGGTGGTCACCTGGCCAACATCGGCGTACATGGAAAGAGCGTGACTTTGCACATGGAAACCCTGTGGTCGCAAAACATCACCATCACCACCCGATTGGTAGATACCGAAACCACACCCATGCTTTTCAAAAACGTGCAATCGGGCAAACTGGATCCAAAACAGCTGATTACACACCGCTTTAAACTCGATGAAATCATGGAAGCGTACGACACATTCGGAAACGCAGCAGAAGAAAAAGCCTTGAAGGTAATCCTGACAAGCTAAAAACCGAATTTGGGGCTTGACGACTCAACTTCTGATTTGACAGCCCGACACATTCCAAAAAAAAACAGGTATGAAAAAGTATTTAACAGCCATTATCATGATACCCCTCCTTTTTGGGGCCGTCTATTTTGCAAAAGCCCAATCGATGTACAGCATCACGCCATCGAAAAGCAATGAAATGAAATTGTCGGGCACCTCTTCTCTGCATGATTGGGAAATGGAATCGAAAACATTTACCAGCGAAGCAGAATTCTGTATGACTCCCGAGCTTTCCACGCACCTCAGCGCTTTGAAATCGCTTTCATTTACACTACCCGTGGTTGACCTGAAGGGTGATAAAAGCGGATTGAACAACAACGCCTATGAGGCGCTGCATTCCGACAAGTACAAAAACATTGGCTACACACAGGTTTCTGCCATCGTGTTTGAGGAAAAGCTGGGGAAGACGACCATCAAGAGTACTGGTAATCTGACTATTGCAGGCACTACTAAGGAGGTGGTACTTGATGTGCTGTGCATTGTCAATCCGGACGCCACCATCACCTGCTCTGGCTCGCAAAAACTGCAGATGTCCGACTACAAGGTGGTTCCTCCCTCTTTCATGTTTGGCGCCATGAAAACCGGCAATGACATTGCCCTGGACTTTACCGTCGTATACAAGCAATAGGCAATCAATACCTGTCAGTCAAAACACTTCGCTACCTCCAAATGGCAAAACGGCTGGTGGCAAGAAAGATACCTCAATAAAGGTTACCGTAGTGCTGGAGGAACACAACATGATTGAGCGAATGAAAGGATATGTTTCGACATTGAACCGGAAGTTAATTCAGGAGCTGGCAACTGTTAACGAAGCACCCTGTCTTTCGCTCTACATGCCTACTCACAATTATCCGGCCTACAACCCTCAGGATGCCATCATGTACCAGCACCTGGTAAAGCAACTTGAATTCGCCCTGTTGCGGCAATATTCAGTGACAGAAACGCTCAGTATCCTCCGTCCCTTCGAAAAATTGAAGCGTGATAGCGAATTTTGGAATTGTCGGGGCCAGGGCGTAGCTGTTTTTGTCAGTGTTGGTTTTACCAGGTACGTCAGCCTTCAGTTGAGCGTTGTCGAGAACGTGCTTATCGGCAGCCAGTTTGATTTAGCCCCGCTAAGGCAGTATTCTTTCATGCAGGTTTCGTAAAAATGTTAGTTTCCCTCACACGGCGTATAGCGCCGATTTACAGACTTTTTTCTGACAAAAGCAGCATGGTCATTCAGTTTAAAACGGACAAAAATATTCCAGGTAGTGAGGAATATACTGCACAGTTTATTGCTCAAATTCAAGCCGACCTAAATCGGTACCGGCATCACATTAACGAAATAAAAGTCTATCTCTCGGACGAAGAAGTGCAGAATGGTTGCCATACCAACGCATGTTTACTGTGGGCTACGGTAGAGGGACACAAAACATTGGAGATATCGGGCAGGGGCGACACGCCAGAGCAGGCAGTCGACAGCACCCTTGTTGAATTAAAACTCACTCTAAACTTTTTGCTGGGTAGCTAGCGAAATCACTAACTGTTTCTGTGAGCTCACTGCAAAGGGCAGTGGTGGCAAAGGCACCGGCCAAACAAAACTAAAACAACATCAGTATGGACTTCAAAAATTTAACACCCGCAGAACACCAATCGCTCCTTAAGTTTCCGGCCTATGTTTCGTTGCTGGCGGCCAATGGAGATGGCAAGTTTGACAAAGCCGAAAAACTCGCTGCGCTCAACATCGAGCATATTAAATCGTACGCCAGCCATCCTTTGCTGGCAGCATTCTTTAAGGAGGTCAACGAAAAGTTCGAAGCCACGCTGACGGCGCTTGCTCAATCGCTGCCCATGGAAAGGGGCGCAAGAAATACGGCTATCAGGAAAGAACTTCAGGGACTTGAAAAAATATTATTGAAGTTAGACGAGGAGTATGCCGTGGCTATGCACAAAAGCATGGCATCATTAAAAGACCACGTGTCGCATGCACACAACAATGTGCTGGTCGACTTCCTTTTCCCATTTCCGCTTAAGTGAGTAACTCTCCAATACGATACATTTTTAGAAAAAAATGCGAAGACGCTTCTAGTTGACGAAAGCATGGCTTGCTGTTTTCCGTGTCCGGCACTGACCTTGTGTGCACTACGAAAGACGGGGCGTAATCGGAACAGCCAAGCTCCCAATCTGTGATATATGTAACACTCTCTGCTTAAGATGTAAGGTTTCCGGTTGGGTATTGCGACAACTTTGTCTATTGAAATAACCAATACTTGAATGGCTACAGCGAAAATTAAAGCAGCAGGCGTATTTAAAATAACGGGCGACTGGGCCGATCAGTCGGGATTACTCAAGCAGAAATTTGGACTACTCACTGACGAAGACCTGGTGTTCGAAGCGGGCGGAGAACAGGATTTGCTCACAAGGATATGTGAACGAATCAACAAGGACAGCGAAGAGGTGATGAACATCATTAGGAAAGGGCTTCCTTTTGAAAACAAAGCATAGCCCTTTGAAGTGAAAAACGCATTATTTAATAGATACTGCGAACACACCTGGAGGGTAACGAAAGGGCAGTGATGGTGCTCTACCAGAAACTGTCCTTTTAACTCATTGCAAATAGCTAAACATTCAAAATGGATACGCCAGAATACCCTAAAGCCAAAGTTTTCATCATCGTAGAAATTATAGAATATGTACCTAACTCAGTGGTGATAAAAACCATTATCAAGAAAACGACAGGCAATGTGAGTGCGGTGTCGTTTGACTCAGGAGAAATGCTAACAGAGAAGACTTCGCCATTTGACACTTTCATTCAGGTGATTGATGGAAAAGCAGAAGTGGTGATTGACGACGTGTCGAATATACTCGACACCGGGCAATCGATTATTATTCCTGCCCACTGCCGCAATGCAATAAAAGCAAATGTCCGCTTCAAGATGATTTCAACCATGATAAAAAGTGGTTATGAGGATTTGTCCGTCTAAATTTTTCGTGGAAAACACACAAAATTAATATCCGATGGAAGGGAAATTTAAAGTGGGTGACCTGGTAGTTGAAAAAATACGACCTGGCCAAAAACTAATCGTTAGCCGGTATGCTACGAACGTTTATTACTGCAAAATGATGGAGGACCTGTCAAGAAAAGAATTGGTGTTCCACGAGCGGGAACTGCTGGCTTGCGAAGCATCAGGCTCAAAGCTGCCGGTGATGACTGTCTCCTCAGGTGAGAGTCGTGTGCAGGAAAACATGTAGCAGAAGTGCATTATAGCAACAATTAACATTCAATCATGGCAGAAAATAAGTTTGCAGAAGGAACGACGGTATATACCCTTGCCCACCCCAGCGAAAAATTAGTGATCAGGCGGTACATCAAGAAAATTTATTATTGCACGTCTCCTACTCATCCCGAGCAAAAAGACAAGGTACTATTCGAAAGAGAGATTACCGATGTGGCTACCCAGGCAAAGACCTGAACAATTCTTTGCTGTCTGTTTTTTTCAGGCGCTCGTCTATTTTATCAGCAGGCGCTTCTCACCTCTAATGCTTTGATATGAAAATCGCCTACATCGGCACCTACCCCCCCCGTGAATGCGGCATTGGTACATTTACCTGGGACCTTGTGGATGCTATGTCACGTTCACAAGGAGAAAAAGGAACCGGCGAGGAAGCGTTTGTAGTTGCATTAAACGATCACGATCAGATCTATCCCTACCCAAAAGAGGTAAAGCTGACGATCCGCCAGGAGCAGCAGGCCGACTACATTGAGGCGGCCAATTTCATCAATTTGAGCGGTGCAGATCTTTGTGTGCTGGAGCATGAATTCGGTATTTTTGGAGGACAAAGCGGTGTGTATATCCTTCCTCTGTTGCATAGGCTAAAGGTGCCGGTGATTGTAACACTCCACACCATATTGAAGGCCCCTTCTTACAATGAAAAAGCCATACTGAAAGAAATCTGTAAGATGGCCAGCAAGGTGGTGGTCATGAGCCATAAGGCCATTGAGTTCCTCACCGGTATTTATGACGTGCCAGGGGAAAAAATTGCCTTCATTGAGCATGGCGTACCCGACATTCATTTTGACCACGCCCTGGCCAAAAAAGAGTTCAAACTGGAAAGCAAAAAGGTGCTGTTAACGTTTGGCTTCATTGGCCGCAACAAAGGCATAGAGACGGTCATAAAAGCGCTACCATCAGTGATAGAAAAGCATCCTGAAGTGCTCTATATAGTACTTGGAAAAACCCATCCCAATATCCTGCGTCACTCAGGTGAGGAATACCGCAACTCTCTCCATTTGCTCGTCAAAAGCCTGAAACTATCGGATCATGTGTTCTTTTTGAACGAGTTTATGGATCCTGATCAGCTCTTCAAATACCTGGCCGCCTGTGATATCTATATTACCCCCTACCTGAATGAAGCCCAGATCACAAGCGGCACCTTGTCGTTTGCCATGGGCGTTGGCTGCTCGGTGGTTTCTACCCCCTATTGGTATGCCAGTGAGCTGCTTGCCGACGGCCGGGGGCGCCTGTTTGACTTCGGCGACTCCGATCAGCTGGCGACTATCCTCAATGAACTACTCAGCCAGCCGGCAGTGTTGAAAGAGCTTCAAAGGAAGGCGTATGAGTATGGGAAGAACATCACCTGGCCAAAAACGGGTGAGAAGTACACTGCCCTGGCGAGAAGTATTCTTGCAGATCCCCCGCAAGCATTCGATAAAAAGGAGACCATCATCGACCTCATGCTCCTGCCTCCTTTTTCGCTCGCACACATTAAGCGACTAACGGACGACACCGGCATTATACAGCATGCAAAGTTTGGGATTCCAAACCTCAAGGAAGGGTATTGCCTTGACGACAACGCCCGTGCTTTGTTAATGGCGTTAATGGCCTATAAACAAAAGAAGGATGCGACGGCTCTGGAGTTTATGCCGATTTACCTGAGCTATATCCATTACCTGCAAAATGAAGACGGTACGTTCAAAAATTTCCTCAGCTTCAATCGCAATTTTCTCGACCAGGTGGGCTCAGAAGACTCCTTCGGCAGAACTATATGGGCACTGGGCTACCTGCTGGGCAATGCGCCCAACGATGCCTACTACCAAACCGGCAGGCTTGTCTTTTTTGAAGCGGCACCCAACTTTGAAAAACTGAAGTCCATCCGCAGTATTGCCAATACCATGATAGGCGTTTGCTATTACCTGAAGAGCAACCCTTCCGACGATGGCATGACCGAACGGTTGAGAAACCTGGCTCATGTGCTGGTAGCACATTACGACGACAACTGCACGGCCGATTGGCAGTGGTTTGAAGCTTTGCTGGCCTACGATAATGGCATTTTACCGCTTTCACTTCTTCACGCAGCCGAAATACTGAATGATGAAAAAATAACAAAAGTGGCCATGGACAGCATGGATTTCCTGACGAGTCACACCATGAAGGATGGTTATTTATCCATCATCGGAAACAGCGAATGGTACCAGAAAGATGGCACTCGTTCGATATACGGGCAGCAGCCCATCGATGCCTTGGCCATGGTGCTCATGTTTCATCAGGCATTTCACCTGACCAGAGACAAGAAATACCTTAATGAGCTGTACACGGCGTTTATGTGGTTTCTGGGCGAAAACGATTTGCGCATGAGTTTGTATGATTTTGAAACCAAGGGCTGCTGCGATGGCTTTGAAAACTATGGCGTCAACCGAAATCAGGGCGCAGAAAGCTCGTTGGCCTACCTGATCTCTCACCTTACAGTGCTTCAGGCGCATGAGGAGTTTTATAAATCAGGTGGATGAAGGTTGCTATCCTCTCATCCATTGCGTGGAGCACCCCTCCCAAAAAATATGGCCCCTGGGAGCAAGTAGCTTCAAATATTGCAGAAGGGCTATGCAAAAAGGGTATTGACGTTACCTTATTTGCAACTGGCGATTCCATCACCAGCGGCCAGCTCCAATCGGTGTGTGAGCGTCCTTATGCTGAGGATCAAAACATAGACCCCAAAGTATGGGAATGCCTGCACATCAGCCACCTGATGGAACAGGCGGCTCGCTTCGACATCATCCACAACCACTTCGACTTCCTGCCCCTCACCTATTCCGGCCTCATCGACACGCCGATGGTCACCACCATCCACGGATTCTCTTCTCCCAAAATAGTCCCTGTTTACAAAAAGTATAACGCCTCCACCGCTTACATTTCCATCTCCAACGCCGATCGGCATCCTGAGCTGGACTATCTGAGCACTATCTACCACGGACTGAATCCGGAAGATTTCACCTTCAAAAAAGACAAGGAGAACTACCTGTTGTATTTCGGCAGAATCCATCTGGACAAAGGAGCGCATGCCGCCATCGACATTGCCCGCCGGGCAGGAGTACCACTGATCATGGCCGGGCTTATTCAAGACCAGCAGTACTATGAAACGACTATCAAACCTTCGGTTGACAGTGGCCTGGTGACTTACCTGGGCAATGTGGGGCCGGTTGACCGAAACAAACTATTGAGCGAGGCCATGGCCTTATTGCACCCCATCTTTTTCGACGAGCCGTTTGGCTTGAGTGTGGTGGAAGCCATGATGTGCGGCACACCCACCATCGCCTTCGACAGAGGCAGCATGCCCGAATTGATTGTCAATGGAGTGACCGGTTTTTTGGTCAGGGATATAACGGAGGCCGTCCAATCGGTGGCACTACTGCCTCAGCTCGACCCTCACCGATGCAGAGAGCAGGCCAAAACCCACTTCAGCATAGAGGCGATGGTGGAGGCTTATATTCAGGCCTATGAAATGGTGTTACACGCTCGCTCCTAATCCTATCTCTTCTTCAGTGCATAAAACAGTTCAGCCATGTCTACCACACCATAGGTAGACGCATAATCCGACACCGCATAGGGGAGAATCAGGCTGGCGTTGTGAATCATTGCCCCGCAGGAGTAAACTACATTAGGCACATAACCCTCCCTTTCCTGCTCGAGGGGAGAAAGTAATGGTTCCTCCAACCTTCCAATCTCTTTGGAAGGATCATCCAGGTCAAACAGAGACGCCCCAATGCAGTACCGCCGCATAGGCCCCACACCATGAGAAATGACCAGCCACCCTTCCTCTGTCCAAATAGGCGAGCCGCAGTTGCCGATCTGCGTAAATTCCCAGGGAAACCTCGGCTCCTGAATAATGACAGGACTGTTCCAAACAGTATTTCTGTCTGAATACATCAGGTAGTTGTTTACCCCGTCCACCCGTGCCAGCATGGCGTATTTACCTTTGATCTTTTTTGGAAAAAGGGCGAGGTTCTTGTTCAGTGCCCCATTGCCGTGCAACGGCATCACCCGAAAGGTGTAAAAATCGTCTGTTGAAAGAAGCTTCGGAAGGATGGTGTGGCCATTATATGCGGTGTAGGTGGCATAAATTTTTTCGTTCATGTCGTCGTCCGTAAACCTGACAAACCGGGCATCCTCGATGCCGTTGCTTTCCGACTCAGACACGGGAAACAGCACTCTTTCCGAAATGTCTGAGTCACGTTTGAAGGCTACGTCATAAAACGAGTCTGCCAGCCAGGTCACCTCTTCAAGTGCCATACGCCGGTCGGCGCTGATCGTTGCATCGTTCAACACTCTGTCCACAGCCCGCTTCAATGCGTAGTATTCAAATTTTTCAGGCAGAGCTTCCATAAGATTGGTGGAATATTTCTCAAGAATGCTCATTTCCTTTAGTTTTTTAACAAACCGGCTTTTGTCGTACAGCTTCTTGTGAGTGATCTCAGGTGTATCCATGTGGCTTCCTGTGGCCATTACCTTCATGTCATTGTTTGCATCGAGTATTCCCCTTCTGAATACAATCGATGAAATATGCCCTTCTCCTGTAGCCCTGAACGACAAAATGACCCGTTGTTCACCATTCTCTAAAGAAAGCTGATCGAGGTCACTGATCAGGGAAGGGTTGAAAAAAGCAGCTGATTCGATGGAGTACTCCGAAGTGCAATAAGAACCGATGAGCATCTTCCGTTCATCGGAAAGCTGTGAATAGTTGATTTCCATTCCCTCAATCACCCTTCGGATATTGTCGCAATGCTTGAAAAATATCCTTGAGATGTTTCGGTGCCGGCTGGCAAATTCACGCAGCGTTTGTTCCAGCGCAAGGCCCACCTGTTTTTCTTCGAGGGCCATGATCCTGTTAAGCAACTTTTGGGTTCGTTCGTCACCATTGACAAAAAACCTGGCGACTACCCTGCTTGAGTCGGGCATGAATTTTACATTTTTCCTTATAACCGATACTCGCATGGTGATAGCATTTGGATGAAACTCAAAATTGATAAACACCGAAAATGCAGAGGGGGAGCGAGTTGGAATGGTACCCGATTCTCGTGCTGATGAATCTACCGGAAGGTACCACTAAAAGCGGGATAAATAGGGTTTGTGGACATTTCAATTTGCCTGACCAAAATCTTAGTTGGAAATGAGGGAGATGGGGCAGTGATAAAGTGGTCGAAAATGATAATTCGAACGTCCCATCTCCTACACTACCGTCACTTCAATCAGCCATCCAAATAGCAATCGATAGAAGGATAAAAGTCTGGTTGTCATTGCATAGGTTAGTTAACGAGATCTGTCGGTCGTTCCTTTCAGCCAGCCTCGAGATGACGTTCACTAATCATGTTTACTTTGTGTTAGTCATTCCGGCAATGCATTCAAAACCTGCGATATATGTAACTCTCTGCTAACAGCATACAACACATTCCAGCTTCAATCCAGCCACCTTTGTGTCATCAAAGCCTCGCCTGATGACCAGGTGCCCACCTTTGCGGCTAGTGAGTAAATACTCCCCGGCCCCGCTAGTAACGGATATTTAAATAACAGATTATGGAATTAAAGAACGCTTTCACAATGATTGCCATGGCAGCCATCGTATTGATTACCAGCTGCGGCAAAGACGATGAAAGTGAGCCCAGCGCATTAGCACCCAAAGTGGTTTCTTCAAGCCCGGTGGCTGACGCAGAGGACGTGGCACTTGATACGTCCATTGAAATCACCTTCGACAAAGACATGAATTCTTTGACGATCAACGCTACCACTTTTACGCTGTTAGAAGGAACCAGCGCTGTGGAAGGAACCGTGTCCTACGCTGATTCGGTAGCCACCTTCACTCCAACAAGTAATTTGACGGCCAGCACTTTGTATACTGCTGCCATAACCGTAGGAGCCAAAGACATGGAAGGCGTAGCCCTGGCGAATATCCATACTTTCAGCTTCACATCAGGACTTGCCCCTGCAGTTGCAGCACCAACAGTAGTAACAACTACTCCGCTCAACGAGGCGACTGACGTGGCCCTGAACATGGCTATTTCGATAAAATTTAGCGAAGCAATGGATCCGTCAACGATTACCAGCACTTCATTCACTCTTAAGCAAGGCACAACCGCCGTTGCTGGAACTGTGACTTATGCGGATTCTGTAGCTATTTTCACTCCAACAAGTGATTTGGCTGCCAGCATTTTGTACACAGCTACCTTAAGCGTGGATGCCAAAAACATGGAAGGCGTAGCCCTGGAGAACATCCATACTTTCAGCTTTACGTCAGGACTTGCGCCTGTACTCGTTGCCCCCACGGTAGCGGCAATTGCTCCCCTCAACGAGGCGACCGACGTGGCACTGAACATTACCGTTTCAGCAACATTTAGCGAGGCAATGGATCCATCAACGGTTACCAGCACTTCATTCACGCTGACGCAAGGCACAACCGCTGTTGCAGGAACTGTGACCTATGCTGGAAATATTGCCGTTTTCACGCCGACAAGTGCTTTAGAACCAGGGCTGACCTACTCTGCCAACGTAACCGTAGGTGCGAAGAACCTGGCTGGCACAGCGCTGGCCGAAGCCAAAGCTTGGAGTTTTACAACCAATGCGATTCCTACGATCATATCGACGGCGCCTTTAGATGCGGCCCTCAACGTGGCTCTTAGTCAGGCCATCTCCATTACCTTTAGCGAGGCCATGGATCCATCAACGTTTACCGCTACCTCATTCACTCTGATGCAAGGTACTACCGCTGTTGCCGGGGCTGTTAGCTATACTGGAAACACCGCAGTGTTCACACCAACTACCGCATTAGCAGCTGGCTCTGTCTTCACAGCCACTGTGACTACTGACGCAAAAGACCTGGGTGGAGTGGCCATAGCAGCAGCCAAAGTATGGAGCTTCACTACCGACTTTTTGCCTACAGTAACGGCCAGCAACCCGGCCAATGCCGCCACAGGTGTTGCCCTGAACAAGGTACTGTCGGTTACTTTCAACGAGACAATGGATGCGTCAACGATCACATCATCGTCGTTCACGCTGAAGCAGGGAGCAACAGCTATAGCCGGAGCGATCAGCTACTCGGGCATGACAGGTCAGTTTATCCCCAATAGCCTATTAGAATCAAATAAAATCTACACAGCAACGGTGACCACCGATGCCAAAAACACAACAGGAAGCGCCCTTGCGGCGGCCCATGTGTGGACCTTCACTACAGGCACCGTTTCAGGCCTGGCCGCAGTCAGCCTTGGTGCATCGGGTAATTATGTTATTCTGGCCAAAACAGCGATCAATAATATCCCGACATCGGCCATTACGGGTGATTTGGGGCTCAGCCCGGCGGCTACCTCTTTCATCACTGGATTTGCTTTGACAGATGCTACAGGTTTTGCCACTTCACCACAGGTCACAGGTAAGGTGTATGCGGCCGACATGGCTTCTCCTACGTCGACAAATCTGACGGTAGCGGTGGAAAACATGATCACTGCTTACAACGATGCAGCCGGACGCCCAACACCAGACTTTTCAGAGCTGGGAACGGGTAATATTGGCGGACAAACGCTAGCCGCTGGTCTTTACAAGTGGACAAGCACAGTGACTGTTCCGTCTGACGTTACGATTTCGGGAGGGCCAGACGACGTTTGGATCTTCCAGATCTCAGGTGACCTCACCATGAGCGCAGCAAAAAACATCACGTTGACAGGTGGAGCTCAAGCCAAGAACATCTTCTGGCAAGTGGCCGGCGAAGTAGTGATAGGCACCAACGCTCATTTTGAGGGCATAGTACTATCGATGACTGGCATTACACTACAAACAGGTGCAAGCCTGAATGGTCGTATGCTGGCCCAAACAGCGGTTATACTCGATGGCAATGCTGTCGTTAAGCCTTAAGGGCATCTCTAAAAATAAAGTTAGGTTGGTTTTTTATAAAAAGCGGGGGCGTTTTGCCCTCGCTTTTCTTTTTGAACTGTTTGGCAAAGTAGTGATAGGAACTTGCTACTGAAAAAGTTTGGGTTGGGGGCCTCTGTTCGATGGTGGCTCAGCTAAGAGGGGACGGTACTCAAGAGGTTAAAGAGGTTACTCTCTGCGGAAGTGCAGAGAGTAACCTCTTTAATGTCGCCGATTATCGGGCTTCGAAAGGATAGGAAAAAGACCGACTACGCCTTTAGGCAGCGCACCGAGAGGCCGTCCTTTTTCTCGTAGTAGCTGCGGTTTACGTGGTCGTTGTCGTACTCCATGATGTAGCTCCAGGCGAGTTTTTTGCCTTCTTCGTCGGGCGTCCACCAGTAGCCAATGGTGCCTCTGTCCATAAAGGAGCAGTCGTCGTCGCAGAGCCCGCCTGGCTTGGCACTGAAGCCTGCCTGGTTGGTAGCGCCTTCGTTGGGTGCCTTCCACAGCTCAGTTGACTTGAGGATGGCACCAGCCGTTAAATGTCCGCCCACGGTTTGCAGGAGCAGTTTCCAGTCGTCGTCGCTGGCGATTCTAAAGCCCTCTGGCGCCAGCCCTCTGGGGTCGACCAGGGCATACCAGTTGTAGAGCTTGCCATACAGCTTGCCCATTTCAGGGTCGTTGTTGTAGTAGCACCAGGCGCCGGTGGTGAGGCGGTCCCATTCGTCAGTGTCGGTTACTTCGGGGATGGGGTCACCGTTGCGATAAGTATCTACGTCCAGGTTGTCGGCCATCCATATCTGGTTACCGATTTTCACCAATTTGAATTCCATGGTTTGGGCAATTAGTATGTCGATAAAAAATTTGTTAGGCTATAATAGCTGTATGCTAAACAAAAAACAATAGCTATTTGATGGTATCAAGTACCAATGCATCAGTATCTCTACTACCGTCGGCTAAAAAAAGATCAATTTCTTTCAGACATCTGGGGTATTTCTCTAGTAGCAACTGCTCCGACAACTGCATATACGTGCCCAACGTTCGCTGGAAGCTGTGGAAATCATTCTTCCTGCCATTTCCAATATTTCTCAGGTCACTGATTAACAGGTTATCTATGCCGGCTACCTTTTCCTGAAGATCATAGGATTCGTTAATTGCGTACAAGAGATTAAAATCAATTGATGACAATATGGAAGAATTGAGGCTCGTTTTCCACGCCACTTCAGGCAAGCCAAGCAATTCGATTTCTATATCAAGCCTACCTCTCGCTAGCAGTAAGTCCGGGAATTGCGCCTGAAGGGAATCAAATTGACTACTGGAGCCTAAGAATGTCATATCATCATCCACCAATGGAAGGTAAGCATCCAAAAAGCCGAGCTGACGTGCGTTAACTTGAACTAGCGTATCCATGGCAGACTGATTTCTTGCTACTTCACTTCGAATATTTTTCAAAGCCACCTCTGCTATTTGCTGCTCCCGCCTGTTACCCGCCCAGTTGTTAAGCCAAAAGGCTATCAGCACACCCAAAACCACTCCTGCAAATCCAAGGACGTGGTTTAGCCATTCAATTTTGTCCGATGTGCTCTTTTTCTTTTTTGCCATAAAACGAAAGTCTGGCTTTAAATTTATCAACCCTGTGGGAGGAAAACAACCCTGGGGCACATTGCTATTGGCTGACGGGAAAAAACGAAAAACCCGGCCAAAGGCCGGGTTTTTTAATACCGGAACATATTATCCATACACCTGCTTATTCCGGTCGTTCGGATATAACGTAGCCAGCGGGTATTTCCTTGTCTGGCAGGTTAAAAGTTTCTTTTACAGCGTCATAGTCAGTGTAGTCCATTCGTCCGCTAAACTGCCCGGGCACTACCACTACCCTTGCCAGCCAGTTGTCGAGAAACGGCGAGCCAAGGTTGTCGAGGTTGAAGTCGGAATCAAGAAATACCCTTGTGTCGAACTTGGTGAAGTCGAAATTGTACTGAAGAAACCCAAAGTCGGTGATCATAGACTGTGGCAGCAATCGCCACACTTCAGTGCCATCATCGAGTGTATCCCACAGCAGGTAAACCAAAACCACATCGGAGTCCAATGCAGTAAATCCATCGGGGTACTCAAGAAGGACGCCATAATCGGGCGATTCAAAGTCGAAGACGAATTCAAACACATAGGCTTCTTCACCATCTTTTCCGTCGACACCATCATAGCCATCAAAGCCCTGTGGGCCGGGAGGGCCCTCAGGGCCAACGCAGGATTGACTGATAAAGAGCAGAGCAACAAAGGCGGAGTAAATGAGCTTTTTCATATCATTAGATTTTTTGGTTCATGCCAGCAATAAGCCAAAGATTGTTCCAAAAAATATTTTTGAACGACTTTCCTTTTAACTTTGAGGCAAAGCCAGATCATGAAAAAGACCCTAATCTACTTAAACAGCCTGTTTTTCATCCTTTTTTCCTGCTCGGAAAAAAAATCAGCCGAGTTGTTCAAAGCCACGGATTTCACAGCCGAAAACCTCTTCACCAACAACATCGAGGGGCCGGCTTTCGATGTCGAAGGCAACCTGTACGTGGTCAACTTTGGAGAAGACGGCACCATTGGCAAGGTGGAGGCTGACGGCACGGCCTCCCTCTTTTTGACCCTGCCCGAGGGCAGCACCGCCAACAGCATCAAATTTGGGCAAGACGGCACCATGTACCTGGCCGACTACACCGGCCACAATGTGCTGGCCGTTGATATGGCCACCAAAGCGGTTTCCACCTTTGCCCACAACGACGCTTTCAATCAGCCCAACGACCTCTCCATCGACAGCCGAGGCAGGCTCTACGCCTCTGACCCCAACTGGGGAGACAAAACCGGGCAAATCTGGAGAATTGATGCAGACGGCACCACTGTGTTACTCGACAGCGCCATGGGCACCACCAACGGCATTGAGCTGAGTCCCGATGAAAAGACGCTGTATGTGAATGAAAGTGTGCAGCTAAAAATCTGGGCGTTTGACGTGGATGCCAATGGTGATATCTCGAATAAAAGGCTGTTCGCTTCCTTCGACGACTTCGGATTTGACGGTATGAAATGCGACAAGGAGGGGAACCTTTATGTGGCCCGATATGGCAAAGGCGTTATTGCGGTATTGAACCCAGCCGGAGAACTAGTAAGAGAGGTAACACTGACCGGCAAAAAGTGCAGCAACCTGGTTTTTGGTGGTGCGGATGGCAAAACTGTTTTCGTGACCCTGCAGGATAGAAAAGGCATGGAGAAGTTTCAGAACGATATTGCGGGCAAGGGTTACTAGACAATGACACAGCTGCTAAAGCATATCGCTCTCGTGGTGGCCGACTACGACGAAGCCATTGAGTTTTATACAAAAAAGCTCCGCTTCACCCTTGTGGAAGACACTCGCCTGAGCGAGACCAAAAGATGGGTGCTTGTGGCACCTCCTGGCGGAACCGATGGTTGCCTGCTGTTGCTGGCTAAGGCCGCCAGCGACGAACAACAAACCAGGGTGGGCAACCAAACCGGCGGCAGAGTGTTCCTCTTCCTCCATACCGACGACTTCAAAGCAGACTACCAAAACCTGCTTGATCAGGGCATCAAAATTGTTCGTGAGCCTTCGCAGGAAGAATATGGTACTGTGGCTGTTTTTGCTGACTTGTATGGTAATTTGTGGGATTTGATTGGATCGAACCAATCCGACGGCTGACGGCCCCGATGTTTCCGCCTTTCGGGCGGCTAACGGCTCTATCGCACAAGACCTGCTGGCCGTACCGACGCCTGGCCAAACTGGGGGCACTTTCCTGTAGGATGTGGCTTCACCAACATCCTTTGGGTATACGCCCTTTCAGGGCTTGGAGAGGTACGAGCCCTGAGCTGGGCGCCCCTGCACTGGGCCTGCTGGCCGTGCCGACGCCTGCTCCCATCTTCGTTCTCCGGTCTTCCGTCCCCTACCTCACTCATACCTCAGCGACTTCACCGGGTTCATTCTGGCGGTGTTGATGCTGTGCCAGGCCACCGTGAGGAAAGCGACTGCAACTACCGTAACGCCGGTTACGGCAAAATATACCCAGCTCATGCTAATGTGATAGGCAAAATTTTCCAGCCAGCCGTTCATAAAATACCAGGCAAATGGCCAGGCGATCAGGTTGGCGATCAGCACCAGTTTCAGAAAATCCCACGACAGCAGCCGCACCAGTCCGATCACATTCGCACCCAGGGTTTTTCTTATGCCTATTTCCTTCGTGCGTTTTTCGATCATGTAGTTGGTCAGGCCAAACAGCCCCAACACACCAATCACGACCGAGAGCAGGGTAAACAGCACCAACACGCTGGCCTGTCGTTGCTCGCTGTCATAAAGCCTCTGTAGCTCAGTATCAAGCAGGCTGTACTCAAAGGGTGCATCGGCAAAGATGTTCATCCAAACGTCACGCACATGATTCACACCGGCGGGGTCGTTGATGTTATTGACTTTCACGTACACATACCTGTCCTGCCACGGGCTGACAAAAAAGAAAAGTGGGTCAATTTGGCTCCTTAGTGAGTTGAAATGAAAATCTTTCATCACCCCTACTATCTTTCCGCTTGCTTCGTCTCCATAATGGAGTGTTTGTCCAACGGCCTCCTCAGTTCTCCAGCCCAGCATGCGCACCAACGCTTCGTTCACTACCACATGGCTATTGAGTGGTTCATCGGTGCTATCGTTCAGCTGCATGGAGGTAGCATTGAAGCCCTCCCCTGCCAGCAGCTCGATACCGAGGGTATTTACCATTTGATCGTCGGTGGTAAACCCAAGGGTACGAATACCCTTGTTGGGATCCATGCCGTCTTTGTACGACGACCAGGTGGCGAGAATATTGCCCATCATGGCCGAGCCTCTGCTCACATCCCCAATGGCACTATTCTGCTTTAGCTCGCTGCTGAAGGCCTCAAACTTGTTGAACATCTTTCTATCGGCAAAGGGCACAACAATTACCTGTTCTGAATTGTAGCCCAGGTCTTTGCTGTTGGTGAAATTGAGCTGCTGGTAGATGACCAAAGTGCCCAAAATCAGAAAAATAGAAATACTGAATTGGAAAATGACCAGCGCTTTGCGAAACATGTCGCCTGCCTTGCCGGGGTTGAAAGTGCCCTTGAGCACCTTCACCGGGATGAACTGTGACAAATACAGCGCCGGGTAGCTTCCAGCGATCAGGGTAATGGCAAAAACAACGGCTGCCAGCAGCGCTATCCAGCCAGGGTTGTCAAAATAGCTGACCGATATCTTCTGCCCAATGAGCTCGTTAAAAGCGGGTAGCGTGAATTCAGTAATGCCTACGGCTAAAAGCACTGCCAGGAAAGTGATGATAAGGGTTTCGCCGTAAAACTGTAGGATAATGTGCGTTCTTACCGCACCCATTACCTTTCTGATGCCTACCTCACGGGCTCTTTTTTCCGAGCGGGCCGTCGTCAGGTTGATATAATTCACGCAGGCCACCAGTAAAATGAAAACGCCAATCAGGGCAAAAGCAAGCGTGTTGGACATGTTCCCTCTCTGACCAATGTCGGCCTGTAAATTACTGTCCATGTATATGTCAGTTACCGGCTGCATTTCAAACGACACAGACATGCCCGACCCCTCCAGTTGCTCTCCAAGCTCTCTTTCAACGATAGCATTTATTTTCGTTCCCACTTCGCCGGCATCTACTCCCTCAGCCAGCGTTAAATAGGTGATGTAGTTCATGGGAAACCACTGCTCTCCATCCTCCATGCTATGAAAAGCGCAGATGAAGTTGAACTGCAGGTGGCTATTGGCAGGCGGATCTGCCACCACACCAGTTACCTTCTTGTCGGTATTGTTGTTGATTCTCAATGTCTTTCCCATAGGGCTGCCGCCCGGAAAATACTTTTTGGCCATGGAGGATGTGATCACTACCGAACTCGGATCCTTCAAAGCCGTCTCAACATCTCCTTCTATCAGGTCAAACGAAAACACTTTAAAGAATGAGGAGTCGGCATAAGAAAATGTCTTCTCCATAAACACCCTTTCCCCTTCTTTTACAATGGTCGGCTTAAAAATGCCCACATCAGCATAACGGCAGAACAGCTCCACGCCAGGCACCTCTCTTTTAGCAATTGGGCCCAGGATACTGCCAGAAACGGCGATCCTGCCTTTCTCTTCACCCATGACTGCGGAAGTCACCACTCTAAATATGCGTTCCTTCTCCTTGAAGAACTGATCGTAGCCAAGCTCATGAGACACAAAAAGGAAAATGAGCAAACAACTCGCCACGCCGGAGGCGAGACCAAAGATGTTGAGCAGTGAATAAAACTTATTTTTCCAGAAACTTCGAAAGGCGATGGTAAGGTAGCTTTTGAACATATCGGTGAGTTTAGTTGCCCTGTGGCACATGTGTTGGCAAATAGCTTACCAAATAAATCCTGCCCAAATATAGCTTAAAAGGCCCTTTGTAAGGAGCTGGCAACACCATAGCGTCCGCCAGCGAACAGCAACGACCGCAGGGTGTACAATGTGACAATTAAGCCGTAAATTGGTTTTCAAATGAATCGTCATGAGTCAGAGCTTCCACAATGTCAATATTCAATCGCATCTTGATAAGATGGAGGAGTTGATTGCTGAGGTCAACAATGTATTCGGAGACCTGTCGGCGCAGCAGTTAGGCTGGAAGCCGGCGAAGAACCAGTGGAGCGTCAGAGAATGCCTTGACCATATCATGACGACGAACAAACAATACTATCCACAGTTTGACAAAATTGCTGATGGCAGGTACGAGCCCACTTTTTGGCAGAAAATGCCTGCTTTTTGGCACAGCTTCTGGGGCGGGCAACTGGTGGAGTACCTGGGGCCGGAGGTCAAGCGTAAATCGAAGTCGCCGGCGATATTCCGGCCAACCGCAGGCAGGCTTAGCCAGCATATTGTGAAAGACTTTACTGATAGCCTCAAGCTGTTGACTAGAAAAATGATAGCGATGGATCATGTAGATCATACTACCGTCATTATTACTTCGCCGGTGTCAAGGCTGGTGACCTACTCGCTGTACGACACGCTACAAATTGTGGTGGGCCATGCGGAGAGGCACGTAAATCAAGCCAAACGGGTTACCCAGCAGCCCCTTTTTCCTGCCAGATAATGTCTTCTGGTCTTGCATGATTTTCGCTCATTTGACTCATCGTTTTCAGGTAAAAAACCAAACCATGACAGATCTTATCAAAAAACTTAACTACAAAGCTCAGCAGGCGATAGGCATATTTGAGTCTCCGGATGAGTTCGCACCTCATATCAGGGACTTTGAGAAGCTGGGAACCGTTTATACCCAAATCAGCTCCGCCGACAACTTTGGCTTTGTGCTCGTGTTTGTAAAAACAGAACAGGCCATTACCGAACTGAGTCTGGAGCTGGCGCCAAAGCTGACAGACGACGCCCCGTTTTGGTTTGTATACCCTAAGAAGAGCTCCAAAAAGTACAAAGCTGAAATCCATCGTGACCATGGATGGGCATCGCTTGGAAAACTGGGCTTCGAAGGCGTGCGTATGGTAGCGGTGGACGACGACTGGTCGGCGCTGCGGTTCAGAAAAGCAGACAAAATCAAAACACTGAAAAGAGATCCTTCCTGGCGGCTGACCTGATGCACTCATTTAATTCTGACAGACAGTAAAGCAATATTGGTATTGAGAATATCTCTATCTTGTGGAGATAACCAACCAAAATTCAAATGAACAATCTACTTTATATCGTTGCCGTTCTTTGCGCTGTATGGGTCATTTATGACGTATGGGCGAACCGCAAGTCTATGAGTTCGGGCACAAAATTACTATGGACAATATGTGCGCTGCTATTTAGCATAGTTACCGCTATTATATACGCAGTGGTTGGTAGAAAGTGACCCAAAAAACGGGAAATCATTGCCTGGAAATTTCTCTTTTTCCTGGTTTGGCAAAAAGCTTAATTTTAATCTATATCTACTGCCGTTTTAAATGAACGATGCTTAGCTTTCTGGTAAAATATCATCCACCGAACGCAGAAGTACAAAAAATTTGAAACGGAAAGCACTCAATATCATCAACTGGTCTTCGCTGGGAGTAAGCAGTGTTGGCTTGTTTCTACTGATTATTGACGTTGGCTTCCCCTACAGCGGCGTCCTTGAAGTTTACCTTCATACCTTGCTTCCCGTTCTTGCTGGCATCTTGTTTGTGCTGATTACAGTTGCAAGCACTATCGCATGGATGCTCGATTCCAGTCGACTCCGGTCAAGACTGGTAGAGGCACTGCTGGCTATCTACATGCTGGCCTATGTAGTGTTTTCAATCAACCCGCACTTGTATCCTCAGTTGAGCTTTTTCACCCATAAGTTCACTGGCTACTGGGGCTGCTTTTTCATTTTTGTAATAGAGTTTTCAAGGCGCACAACATCCCTCTACAAGCTTTCGAAGAATCCAGCCAATCTCTTTATCTTCAGCTTTGCGCTCATTGTGTTGCTGGGCTGCGGACTGCTGATGCTGCCTAATGCCACTTATGAGGGTATTGGCTTTGTAGACGCTCTTTTTACATCAACAAGCGCTGTGTGCGTTACAGGCCTCATAGTAGTTGACACTGGTTCTTATTTCACTACGTTCGGTCAGGTTGTGATACTTGGCCTCATTCAGGTGGGTGGTATTGGCATTCTTACCTTCACCAGCTTTTTTGGCCTTTTTTTTAAAGGTGGATTTAGCATCCAGAACCAGTTATTTCTAAAAGATGTAACAAATACTAACCGGCTGGCGGAGGTAAGTGGCATCGTGAAAACAATTGTCGCTTTTACCCTTCTGGTTGAGTTGGCAGGAGGTATTGCCATATTCACGCAGCTCAACAAGGCAGTGCTGCCAGGTTTTGTCGACAGAGTACTCTTCGCCGGATTCCATTCCATATCGGCCTTCTGCAACGCAGGATTCTCTACGCTTGGTAATAGCCTGTACGATCTAAACTATCGCTTCAACTACTCTCTGCATTTAGTCATCGCTTTTCTCTTCATTTTCGGAGGGTTGGGCTTTCCCATCGTCTTCAATTTTGTGAACTATGTTAGGGAGTCAGCCCGCACAATAGTGGCCCGGCTGGTAAAACGGCGGATTGTGTATCGGCTACCCATCAGGATCAACCTGCACACAAGGATCGTACTTATTACAACGGCACTTCTCATAGTCCCCGGCACTTTGCTTTTCTACTTCTTCGAATACGACAATACGCTGGCCGAACACAACGAATTTGGCAAATGGGTGACCGCCTTTTTCGGTGCAGTCACGCCCCGAACTGCTGGTTTCAACACTGTCGACAATGCGGCATTGAAGCTTCATACCATCATGATCATATTGTTGCTCATGTGGATTGGAGCCTCGCCCGGCTCCACCGGCGGTGGCATAAAAACTACCACGATCTTCCTGGCCACCCTTAACTTTCTAAGCCTGGCCCGCAGCAAAGACAGGGTGGAGTTTGGCAAAAGAGAAATCTCCAACAAGTCGATCAGGAGAGCGTTTGCCATTATCTCACTTTCGTTGATATTTATCGGGCTGGCCACATTTATGATTACGATGTTTGATCCGGAACTACCATTTATTCAGGTGGCGTTTGAATGCTTTTCGGCTTACAGCACCGTGGGGCTAAGCATGGGAATTACATCGAGTCTTAGTACCGGCAGCAGGCTAGTGATTATTCTTATCATGTTTATTGGTCGGGTGGGTGCGCTTACCCTGCTTGTAGGCATGCTACGAAGAGTGCAAACATTGAGGTATCGTTATCCAAACGAGGAATTGTTTATAAATTAAGTTTGTATGAAATATATCGTTTTTGGTCTCGGAAATTTTGGCAGCAGCCTGTCCACCACGCTCACCGCCATGGGGCATGAAGTGATTGGGGTGGATAAAAAAATGGACAAGGTGGAACTGCATAAGGATGACATTACGCATACCATTTGCCTCGACTCTACTGATATTCAAGCAGTAAGCTCCCTTCCTCTGGAAGATGCGGATGCGGTTATTGTTGCCATAGGTGAAGACGAAGGTGCCTCTATCATGACCACAGCCCTGCTGAAACAACTCCATGCTAAACGAATTATCGGCAGAGCGGTGAGCGAACTACACACTACAGTGATGCAGGCCATGGGCGTGCATGAAATCAGTCGGCCAGAGCAAACCTCCGCCATCAGGCTGGCGAAAAGGCTTAACTTTAAAGGCGTAGTTGATTCATTCGAACTGTCGGACAAGCACAATATCATTGAACTGAAGTGCCCTGAGAAATATGTAGGAAAAACACTACTGGAGTCAGAGTTTAGAAAGAAGTACAACATAACAGTGTTGACCACTATTAAGCCAGTGGAAGGGAAAGAAGATGGTAAGATTTCCGGTGTAGCCACTGCGGAGACTGTTCTGGAAGAAGGAGATACGCTGGTTATTTTCGGAGCACTCGACGACTTGAAAGATATGCTGGATGACAGTGAATAAAAGTGTAAAACGATGCGGATCAATACAGACCCGCATCTTTTCAATCAATTACTGGCTATAAAAGGTGCTTGCCCCACAAAAGCATCGTCAGTCAGTTGATCGGCCACAAAATGAGCCAGGTCTGTAGCACTGATCCCGTCGCCGGGGCAATCCTCCAAGCATACGTTGACTCCCCTCCTTTCGTCGGTAAGCTCAATCATGGGCAGCCTCACCAGCGTCCAATC
Source organism: Imperialibacter sp. (assembly GCF_040222385.1). GTDB lineage: Bacteria > Bacteroidota > Bacteroidia > Cytophagales > Cyclobacteriaceae > Imperialibacter. The sequence goes on along the minus strand of NZ_JAVKDF010000056.1, from coordinate 17,532 downwards.
AACGGCGCTTTTTGTAAGGAATTCGTATTCCACCTGCTTGTCCGCTGTGGTTTTGGGGTAGTTAGCTCTCATCCACTCAGTGGCCATTGCCACTTTTTCGTTCTTCTTGTCGAAAGGAGTGTCCACGTTGAGCCCGGTAAGGACGACATACCGCCGGATGCCATAAGTTGTCATTGCCGCTACAATATGCTTTGAAGCCTCGCTGAAAATTGAATCCTCCCCTTTTGGCTGGCCAACTGCACTGATGATGGCCTGGCATCCGTTCAACAACGACCGGATAGCTTCCACATCTCGTGCATCGCCTTTCAGTAACTCGATTTTCGGATCTTCAATTTGAAGGTTTTCAGGAAACCTAAGCAGAAGTTTGAGGTGGTATCCACGGCTGAGCAGCTCTTTTACAAGGTACCTGCCTGCCTTACCTGTGCCGCCAATGACGGCTATTTTTGAAATGTTATTCATTGCACTCTTGATTAAAATAAGACAATAGTTTGTTCATGGCAGCCGCTGGTTAGCAGCCACCGTCGGGAGCAGAAATAGCTTCCGCTGAGATAATGTCAATATTTTATCAGGAGATTTTAATGGGTTGAAGGTAATGGATTTTGGGCAATTATGCAGCTTGGAAATAATCAGCCTGGAATAAATTCCAAGCTGATCAAAAAAACCGTGCCGATGGCACTAGTTAAATAATGCGAGGTTAGTTCATGTAGATAGGTAGTTCGGTAGTTTTCAAATCCTCGATTCCTCAAATAGTCAAATACTCTCTTCCTACTTCCACACCTCTTTGACCTTCGCTTCCAAATATTTCAATGTGGCGGGTGCTTCTTTTGGAAAGTCGTCCCAGCGGGCTTCGATGACAATACTTCCCTTATAGTCAATTTGCTTCAGCTCTTGCAGGTACGGAACTACTTCGTCGCCCAGCGTACCTGGCGGGTCTCTGTCTGCCTTTTCAGCGATATCGCAGTGGAAAGTAATGCCTTTTCCCAGTGCTATCATCGACGGAGGATCACCATCCATCAGCATATGATAAATGTCCACGCAAGCCATCAGATTTGGCTCATCTACCCGCTTCACCACATTCACCACCTCATCAAAGCCGTTAAGAAAGTTGGCCTCGGTCTTGTTGAGGTTTTCTACCGTGATCAGGATATTGTATTTCTGTGCCTGCACGGCCACCTTCTTTGCAATAGCCACAAACTGATCTACCGCCTTTTGATAATCCCAGCCGTCAGGCAATCGCCGGGAGCCACCGCTTCCCCACACCACCAGATTGACATCAATCTGCCTACAACGCTGAAAAACCACATCGGTATACGCCAGTATCGCCTCCTCATTTACATCGGGGCCGATCACCTTCAAATTGCCCGGCAAAAAGTAGTTCACCGCAAACAGGCTTGTCTTTAGTTTTTTGATCGTCGCTGCATTCTCAGCGAACTGCTCATCTGACACGTTTTGAGGGCTGATAATTTTGTCCACCTTTTCCACAAAGAACTTGTAGCCGGAGGCCCGCATGAGGGCATCGTCTTCCATGTCCCATGCCACGGCAACAGCAGGCTTTTGTGCAGAAACAAAAAAGGAGGTACAGAAAAGCAGAAGAACGAAGAGTATAGTTTTCATAGCGAATAGTTATGCCCGTTATTTCATTGCTTCCTTTGGCAGGAAACGTTAACTTAAACTTAACTATTTATTTGAAATACCTCTCCAGTGAGAGGCGTAACTTCACCTTAACCAAATCTATCTACTATGAATTATCTTTCAGTCGCTGTTGTCGGCTTTCTGGTGCTTGCTACAGCTTGCTCAGCTCCTGTTGAAAAAGCCAGCATCAAAATTGAACCCATTGAGGGCCCCGCCCCTTACACCAGTCTTGACCTGAACAACGACGCCTCCACATTCCAATTCGCCATTGTCACGGATCGTACCGGAGGCCACCGGGGCAATGTGTTTGAGGTAGGCCTGAGCAAGCTCAACCTGCTACAGCCTGAGTTTGTGATGAGTGTGGGCGACTTTATAGAAGGTTATACTGAAGACGATGCCAGACTAGACGCCGAGTGGACAGAGTTCAATGGCTTTATCGATTCGCTTACTATGCCGTTCTTTTATGTGCCCGGCAATCACGACATCACCAACAAGGTGATGTACGACAAATACAAAACCATCTTTGGCAAGGACTACTACCACTTTGTGTACAAAGATGTGCTTTTCCTTTGTCTTAATTCTGAAGACAACTACCGGGGAGCAGGGAAAGGCACCATTGGTGATGAGCAATATGAATGGATCGAAAAAACGCTGGCTGCCAATGCGGAAGTGAAATGGACGCTGCTTTTCATGCACCAACCGCTATGGAACCAGGAGCCCGAAACAACCCTTCGCTGGCCTGATGTGGAGAAGCTGCTGGCACCGAGAAAACATACGGTGTATGTGGGGCACCATCACAGCTATGTGAAATACGAGAGAAACAACGGCAAATACTTTATTCTCGCTACCACAGGAGGGAGCAGCAGACTCCGGGGCCCACGCTTTGGAGAGTTTGACCATGTGGTTTGGATCACCATGACAGATAATGGCCCTATTATGGCCAACCTGGCGCTGTCGGGCATTTGGGACGAAAACGTGGTTACCGAACAATCGTCTGACTATTTCCGTCCCCTCTTCAATGGGCAGCCTGTTCGCATTGCGCCAATGTTCACAGATGGGGCCACCTTCTCTACCGGAAACACAGAAATCCGCCTGACCAACGACAGCGACGCCCCCATGGAGGTAAGCTTTGAGTTGGCAGCCAACAAAGACATCACGTCCAGCATTATCCGTCAGAACCTGACTATTGCTCCCAACTCCGTGGAGATGCTTCCTCTGAAGCTAAGCGGCAAGGGGGCCTCAATTGGCACGCTGGAGCCAATAGAGCTGAGAGGCACAGTCACTTTTCACGGTGAGGGCATGGCAGACGTCACGATGGATGTAACACAAAATGCCCGTCCGGCCAAAAAGGAATACATTTCAAAGGGCACCAGCAAGACAATAGATGGCAAACTTGACGACTGGGCGGCCCTCCCATACTCAGAAACCGAGATGTACACCGAAGCCAATCCCTTCTCTCACAAAGGTGGCAAGGCTGACGGCTCGGTTCGGTTCGGAATCAGCTACGACGACCAGTTCCTTTACATTGGCGCCGAGGTAACAGACGATGAACTGCTGGCAGTGGCCTCCTCAAGGCCTTACAACCAGGATGCCTTTCAGGTAATTATCGATGGTCGCTCGGAAAACACCAGCTCTTTCGGGACGAGCCTCTCGGGTGTGCTGTACATAGGAATGAGTCCTTATGTGGATGGCGCTGGCAACACCACGCCGTTCACCAGTGGCAACAAGCCGGAAGGTTTGAAAGGTATTACAGTCAAAACTGACAAAGGCTATGCAACTGAGCTGGCCATCCCGCTAAGCTACCTCAGCGACCAACAGAGTGGCGACTGGAAAACCGTCCGGATCAACGTGGGCGTGAACGACTTTGACAACGATTACAGTCACCGCACCAACCTGTGGTGGCAACCCGACTGGCGTGGTGCTGCCAACTACCCCGGTTCGGGTACCTTTTTCAGAAAATAACACGGGTAATATCAGTACGAGAAAAGAGCCTGCGGAAACGTGGGCTTTTTTTTCTCGTAACACAATTCGCACGTGAGAACTGAGAAAGCATTTTCCAAGTAGTACTCATCCAGAAAATGTATTTGGCAGCCATTTATTAACAATCGTTGTCGGTCAAGAGCAAGATGGATACGATATGAGTACTCTTTCAGAAAGAAATAGTTGAAAAATATACAGGCAAAATAGTTAGATTTGACTCTAATCTTGAGGATCAGAAGAGCCCTCTGGCATTCTATTAACAATTTCAACTAGTGTATTTATTCAAACGAATTCTGAAAAAAAATTTATGCGGCCGTAAAGGTCTTATTTTATTGCTAGCTGGATCGTTTATATTGCACAACCACGGCATTTCTCAAGACCTTATCGAGAAATATCGGAACAAAGTATACGGCAGTGTGTACGCCATTGAAATAGACGAACCTAATGACCTCATCTATTTAGGAGGAAATTTTACCCGAGCAGGCAATCTGGCATCTTATGGAGCTGAACTTGATCCTACTTCTGGTCAAGTACCATCGGGGTTTCCACAGCCAAATGGCACTGTGTATGCTTCCATATCGGACGCAGAGGGCGGCTACTACATTGGAGGTAGCTTCACAAACGTTGGCGGGCTTGAACGCAGAAACCTTGCCTACATTAGTCACAATGGACAGGTTACATCATTTGCGGAAAACTTAACGATCTCAGACCCCATTTACTCGTTGGCTCTGGGGGATGGCAAGCTCTATATTGGAGGCTCCTTTATTGCGGTAAAGGATAACTATGTTGGCTCCCGGGCTGCAAGTCTCGATGCGTCGACTGGAAACCCTAACTTTACCTTTCCGAAAGTAAACGGGCAAGTTTTAACTGTTGCTTCTGATAATGATGGAGGATGGTATATAGGTGGTGAGTTTACTTTTGTTGGGGAAAAACCAAGGAACAACATCGCTCACATCACCGCCGACGGCAACGTGTCAGATTGGAATCCCAATGCCAATAGTGCGGTGTTTAGTCTGATTATGTATGGCTCTACTGTTTATGCAGGTGGTTACTTTACTACTATTGGGAGCCAATTTCGGAACTACATTGCGGCCATAGATGGTAGCGACGGACTTGCAACTGCTTGGAACCCGAATGCGAATGATGAAGTACATTCCCTTGCAACGGATGGCACTAACGTATATGCTGGTGGTAGGTTCACGACGTTGCAGGGGCAATCGAGGAATTATATCGGTGCAATAAATATTGGTAGCGGGCTTGTCACCGGGTGGGATCCAAATGCCAATAATTTTGTAAACTGTCTGGCGACTGATGGCTCCACCATATATGTGGGAGGCTATTTTTCTACTATTGGAGGGAAATCCAGAGCTAAAATTGCCGCACTGAATGCAAGTGATGGACTGGCGAACAGTTGGAACCCTAGCGCAAACAGTTCGGTGTGGAGTTTGGCTATAAGTGGAACAAAAGTGTATGTAGGTGGCGCTTTCACCTTTATTGGAGGAGCGAGCAGAAACCGGTTGGCAGCACTGAATGTTGGCGGCATCAACAACGGCTTGTCGACAAGTTGGAATCCTGACCCCAACGGCTCAGTAAACGCTCTATGTCTGTCAGGCACAACCCTGTACGTCGGAGGCAATTTCACAACTATTGGTGGACAGTCGAGACACTATGCGGCGGCAGTTAGCACAAACGATGGTCTAGTGAATAGCTGGAATCCCATTATGAATAATTCAGTGCATTGTTTGGCGGCAGACGAAACGAATGTGTTTGCAGGAGGGACATTTACAAGTGTAGGGGGTGAATTGAGGAACCATCTGGCAGCCATCGACTTAGATAACGGCCTTGAAACAAGCTGGAATCCGAATGCGGACGGCACCGTCTATACTTTAGCTTTGGATGGAACCAAGGTCTACGCTGGAGGAAGTTTCACCAATATTGGCGGTCAGTCAAGAAATCGGATAGCGGCGCTGAACACTGCCAACGGGTTAGCTACATCCTGGAATCCAAATGCTAGTGCAACGGTATACAGTTTGGCATTGGGGGGAACTATTGTTTATGCGGGTGGGAGTTTTACTAGTATTGGTGGCCAATCCAGAAACTACATTACGGCTTTGAATGCTGGCAATGGCTTGGCCACGGCTTGGAATCCCAACGCAAATTCATCGGTCAAGACTATCGCAATAAGTGGGTCAACAGTTTACACAGGGGGAGATTTCACCAGTATTGGAGGTCAATTCAGGAATCGTATTGCTGCGCTAAGCACCAGCAATGGACTGGCTACCGCCTGGAACCCCGATGCAAATGCAACAGTAAGAAGTCTAGCAATCGATGGTACATTGGTTTATGCCGGGGGAGATTTCACAAATATTGGAGCCGAACCACGAAATTATATTGCAGCTCTGAATGCAAGCGATGGACTGGCTGTAGCGTGGAACCCCAATGCAAATGCGTCAGTAAGTTGCTTGGCTATTGGGGATGCTGGAGTATATGTAGGAGGCGGCTTTCAAGCCATTGGCGGGCAATCACGAAATCACATTGCTGCGCTAACTATTAGCGATGGGCAGCTAACAGATTGGAACCCAAATGCAAACAGCATAGTGTTCGCTCTTGCCTTAGAAGGTACAAGCTTGTACGCAGGCGGAGGCTTCACTAATATCGGAGGGCTACCAAGAAACAGAATTGCGGAAATAGATGTCAACAGCGGCCAAGCTTTAGCATGGAATCCTGATTGCAATGGCACGGTATCTATGCTATTGACTGATGGTACAACCATGTACACAGGTGGCTCTTTTTCAAGCATTGGAGGGCAGCTACGAAGCAATATCGCTGCATTAAGTTTGGCAACTGGCCAAGCAACTTCCTGGAACCCGAACAGTAATAACTTCGTCCAGAACATGGTGATTGAGGGCACCACCGCTTATGTAGGTGGTGGTTTTACAAACATTGGAGGGCAATCACGAAGATGTTTAGCGGCCATCGGTTTGAGCGACGGGCTAGCTACAAGCTGGAATCCTGGTCCGAATGGAGCAGTTTATAGTCTAAAACAAAACGGGCCTATTTTGTATATTGGGGGCACATTTACAACAATATCCAACCAGCCGAGAAACTATATCGCTGCCCTGAACCTCAGCGACGGTGTGGCAACTAATTGGGATCCAGATGCAAATAGTGGTGTTTATAGTTTGGCCTTACAAGGAACAAGTATTTATGCAGGAGGTACATTTACCGAGATCGGTGGCCAAGACAGAAATAAAATAGCGGAGCTAAAACTAAGTGATGGCTTTGCTTCAACATGGAACCCAGGAATAAGTGATATTGTTAGAACTATCGCAATAAGTGGAACAACAGTCTTCGCAGGTGGTTCTTTCAGTTCGGCATTTAATCAGCCTAGTTGGGGGCTGGCAGGGATTGTTTCCGCAGCGACTGCACCAGACTTTTCTTTAACCACAATTTCTCCCAAAACTTATGGAGATGCAGCCTTCACATTATCGGCCAACTCCACCAACTCTTCGGGGGCAATTGCCTTTACCTCTTCGGATGCAGGGATTCTAGATGTTTCAGGAAATAATGCCACAATCCATGCCGCCGGGGAAGTAACCATTACGGCCCGCCTTGAAGCTACAGAAACCTTTGCGGCTGCCTCACTTTCTCAAGGGCTATCTATAGCAAAGGCTACACTTTCAGCTTCAGCCCCCGACCAAAGCCGTGAGTATGGAGAGCCCAACCCTGCCTTATCTGTCGAGGTTACTGGGTTTGTTAATGGAGAAGATGTCAATGTGCTGGCTGCTCCTCCAGCTGCCACTACAGAAGCCAGTACTGCCAGCAACGTTGGCACCTACCCCATCACCGTGACTGCTGGAAGCGATGATAATTACGATATCAACACGTCTGATGGAACTTTGACCATAACCCAGGCTAACCTGACTGCAACTGCTGTCGACAAAATGAAAACCTACGGAGAGGAAAATCCAACACTGGAGGTAGTTTACTCAGGGTTTAAGAATGAGGATGACGAAACAGTATTAACAACAGCACCTTCCCCATCAACAACCGCCACAAGCGCAAGTGCAGCAGGCGAATACCTAATCTCACTCTCCAACGGAAGTGACGACAATTACACCATCTCCAACGTGTCGGGTACCTTGACGGTCAATAAGGCCACACTCTCAGCTTCAGCCCCTGACCAAAGTCGTGAGTATGGAGAGGCTAACCCAGACTTTGCCGTCGAGGTTACCGGGTTTGTAAATGGAGAAGATGTCAGTGTGCTGTCTGCCGCTCCAACTGCCACCACACAGGCCAATACTGGTAGCAACGTGGGCTTCTACCCCATCACCGTGACTGCCGAAAGCAATGATAATTACGATATCAATATTTCATCAGGAACTTTGACCATAACCCAGGCTAACCTGACTGCAACTGCTGTCGACAAGGAAAAGACCTATGGAGAAGAAAACCCAATACTGGAGGTACTTTACTCAGGGTTTAAGAACGAAGATGACTGGTTAGTTATTGACGCTCTGCCTTCTGTCAACACCGAGGCGACAACAATTTCGGATGCAGGGGAGTATATATTAACGCCTGCTGGCGGCGAAGATACCAACTATGACTTCGACTACATGTCGGGAAAATTGACAATTGAAAAAGCCGTTCAAGAAATTGCCTTTGCGCCGCTACCAATTGGTCTCACTACATTCACAAATAGCCTGGAACTACAAGCGACGACAACCTCCGGGTTGCCACCCACCTATTCTTCTAATAATGAGAACGTTGCTATTATAGAAGAGAATACAGTCTTTATCAAGTCTTCCGGTCAGTCTACCATTACCGCCAGCCAATCCGGAGATATTAACTATCATCCTGCGGAACCTGTCGACCAATTGTTGGTGATTGCCGCCGTTTTAGGAATACCAGCGGTTCCAACGAATGAAATAACGCTATACCCTAACCCTGTTGAGCATGAACTTTATCTCCTTGAAAAAATAAATCAACCGGGAAGAATGAGACTGACTGACCTAAATGGAAAAGTACTAATTGACCGATATTTTCAAAGTCTTGATAGGATTGAAATTCGTCATCTCGAAATTGGAGTTTATCTGTTGTTTATTGAAACTGACAGTACCAACCTTATGACGAAATTTTTAAAGAAATAGTGACCATTTAAAATAAGTGGATACTCATAGCCCTTTTGAGCTATGAGAATATCTAGTGACAACTGAAAAACAACGGTAATCTGTTTGACCTTTTTTACGATGCTATCTATCAAAAAAAAGCATAGCCCAACCTCCCATGAACGCCATTGCATCCATCAGAAGCAAATACAATAACGCCGCTTTCCTTATAGGCAACGGCCCCAACCTGCGGAGCGGTATTATGCCATCCTGGAAGGATTTACTGAAAGCAGCTTCACCAAAACCTATTCCCTTCGCCCTGACAGGACTGACTAATACAGAGATATATGACCTGATCGAGTTGTACGCAAACGACCCTGTCAAAGTGAAAAATAGAGTGAAAGCTGAGTTGCAATTGACAAACAGTGATGACCTGCGTGTCCATAAAAAAATCATGGAATTTGCCAGGTCAACAAACACACCAGTGCTGACAACGAACTTTGATACGGCTTTCGAAGAGTCTGTAGGGGCAAGGCCATTTCACATTGATTCCGATGGATTTACCCGATTCTACCCCTGGAAAACCTACTACGGCTTCGAACAAATGACTACTCCTACTCACGGCTTTGGTATTTGGAAGATTCATGGCGACATAAACTATCGGGATAGCATCAGGCTGGGACTCGGCGACTACATGGGGAGTGTGCAGCGAGCTAGAAGCCTCATCACAAAAGGACGACGCAGGCTTTATAAAGAAACACTTCTGTCGAAATCGTGGCAAGGCGAGCAGACCTGGCTCCATATCTGGTTCCACAGCCCACTCATCATTTTTGGCTTTGGCTACGAACCCGACGAGGTGTTTCTCAGGTGGCTGCTAATTGAAAGGAAAAGGCATTCCATCAAACTCAGATATGCCATGGATGTTTGGTATGTAACGAAAGGTGCACCCAGCCCCTCAGTGAAAAACTTAATGGAAAACCTTGATGTGAAGATTCATTTGGTGGAAGACTATTCGGATATCTACGACGGCCTTTCTGATTGATGTTCTTTGATTTATCGCAAGTATTCTCGTTCCAAATTTGCCGAATTACTACCGGATATTTCCTCCAATTAATTTAAAGCGACCATTACGCAATATAAAGGGTAAAAATATGTTCTATTTCCACAACAAATAAATCAACAACCACGTCATGAACAAATCGCTCAGCCTCACTATCTTTCTTTCACTTCTGTCCCTGATTTCTTTTACCTCACACGCCCAGTTCTCAAAGGGAACAAAGCAGGTTGGAGGAAATTTGAAGCTCTATCGAACAGTGGTGAACAACGAGTATACGACACCTGTTAGCTTCGTTCAACAGTCTGTCAACGAAAACAGCGAGATTAAAATACTTCCGAGGGCGGGATTTTTTATATATGACAATTTCAGCGTCGGCGTTTCAGTGGGCTTCGTAAACAACCACACCCGCACCAAATCCTCGGCACCCCAATTTAATATTGACCAGAGAACGGCATTAAATCTCGCAGCAACACAGGTTTTTGGCAGGTATCATGTAAATATTACTGACCACTTGATTTTGTTTGGGGAGGGCTTTGCCAATTTAAACTTTGGAAAAGGGAAAACGACGGTTGTGGGGAATGAATATGAGGAAAAAGTCCTTGGGTTCGGTGTTGGTGTGAAACCTGGCATTATCCTCATGATTAGCGAAAAAATAGGGCTAGAAACTTCCATTGGCCTTCTGGGCTATCAACAAGAAACGAGAAAGCCTATTGATCGCCCCGAATTGCCTATTGGAAACACTAATACTCAACGGGACTACGGTCTATCCCTTTCTCTTGCAACCCTCGACTTTGGTATGCAGTATTACTTCTAAGCATATACAATGGCAACTTTTTGGGAAAGCCAGAAAACTTTCTAGTTTCGAAGCCATAAAATAGCATTGCCGCTTATGAAAAAGATGCTTGTCGCTGGCTTTGTCATTTTCTTTGCCGGGTTCTTCATCAAATTCTTTCACATTCATTACAATGCCGTGGTCATGCTGGCAGGTCTTTTTATATTGCTTGCCGCTAGCCTGATTGCCATTATCAAAAAAGAAAACAATGTGAACGGATGGGCCAACCTTGCCTCCGCTTTCTGGCTGGCCATGCTGCTGTTTACAATTAAGTTCTACCCGTTTGTATCGGTCGTACTGGCCCTGGCAGTTGTTTTCACTTTAGTTGCCGTTCTCACAACTGCAAAAAGAAAAGCATGGAAGACATTGACGTTCCCGGCAATGTGTTTAGCGCTCGCCCTTACCTTCCACTTAATGCCTGCCGATAGTAAGTACCACCTCATGAATATCCGCTGGAGTTATGAAATCGATACAGACTTCGCCACATGGGACAAATACGCATGGTTTCTTTACCAAAATGGTAAACACGATGAAGCCCTGAATGCTTCAGCTAAGGCACTGCAACTAGCCACGGAAGCAGGTGAAGCAGAATGGGCTAACTTCATTGCCGACCACAAGAGCAGGATTGAGCAAGGGAGCTGGACGACGTTTCGCTGAAAGCCATGCTGCGGCGGCCTTCTGTTGATTATCACAAGTCGCTCTACACTTTTCAAAAGTAATCTGCGATATTTGTAGCCTTAAACCTGCTTAAATGTTGTACAAATTGCGCTTGTTTCTCGCTGTCATGGTACTGGGTGCGCCCCTTCAACTCATTTCCCAAAATCAGATTTGGGGCACGGTGGTGAGTGCCGAGAATGGCCTACCAATTCCCTACGTTAACTTAGGTGTGGCGGAAAAGAACATAGGAACTGTATCAGACGAGAAAGGGGAATTTTCTTTTGATATCGGGCAGATTGCTCCAAGTGATTCTGTTATCTTTTCAATTGTTGGATACAAAAGAAAGGCTGTAACATTGCGTGAGCTGTTGGCAAACGTCTCGCCGCAAAAAATAGAACTCAGGGAGCATGTGATTAAGCTGGCAGAGGTTGTAATCGAAGTCGATCCATCCAACAGCAAAGTATTGGGAGTTCAGCGGGTTTCCGGTAAAAAATTTGGCTTTGTCGGAGGCATTGGTGCCGGAGCGGAAATATCTCGTAAAATGAGGATATCCCAACCGTCTGTACTGAATACGGCGTCAATATACGTTAAGAATAAAAAGGATCAATCGTTCAAGCTTCGGCTGAATGTATACACTGCTGATCCCAAAGAAGGGTCACCGGGACGGTCATTACTTAGCCAGTCAATCATTTTAGAATCTGACCTGCAAGAGGGTTGGCTGAGCTACGATTTCAAGGAGCCTGTTGTGGTCAACCATGCATTCTACATTTCCTATGAATGGGTCGAGTCCAATCTTCAGAATCCGATGATCGCTCTCAGGGGCAACAACCTTGACGAAAGAGTGCGGGTGAGACCAGTGAGCATGGGGAAGTGGATAATGGGAGGAAACTACGATTTTGCTATTCGCTGCGAGGTAATGAATGACTGAGCAAGCCAACATGACAATTCCACCTCCCCTCACCTCACGCCCATGATGAAGAAAACGATAGGACTTTCCCTTCTGGTGGTTCTTTGCGAGTATGCTATTTACGTGTGGTCGGGCGGTGTATCACCCGAGCCAGGCATCTACTTCCAGCTTGCAGCACGGTATTCTGCCAGGGTTTCATTTTTGCTTTTTGCAGGTATCCTTTGCTGGACGGGCATCAGAGGGCTGAAGCACATTTATGCAGAAGAGCAGCGTCGGCAATTGTTCGTCAGTTTACTTTTTCTACTGGCCCTCAACCATCTCATCCATTTCTACTTCCTCGCTATGAACTTTGAGACAAGGGGCATGGAGCTCCGTGAGTTTAAAAATTTACCAGGTGCCGTTGCCTACATTGTGTTGACGCTCTCCCCTTTCTTTCTGTGGAACAAAAAAGAGCTAACAAGAAGCCGCTACCAAATTATCATCTCAGGCTTTGCGCTGGTTACAGCCTTGTTTATTGGTACGTATGTCAAAAGATCTTTGCAAGATTTGGAGATTCCTATCTCAAACTACCTTATTGTTGGTAATCTGGCCATACTGACTTCGCTGGTGATCATCAACATCTTCAGAATACGCTCCGAAAAAAATCTCAAATAGTTCACGGCATATACCCACCAATTTCAGGAAAATAGAGTCATTCCGACAAAATTCTTTAAAAATGAAAATCACCTTTTTGGCAAGCGCTGTCCTTCTATTTCACAGCCTGTCAGCGCAAGAGTCTCTTACAAAGCCTTTTAAGGATTGTAATATCGACGGCAGTACCACCCTCTTCGATTACAACGCCAAAAAATGGATTTCCAGCGACGTCAACGACAGCCATGTAGCTACTTTGCCGGCCTCCACTTTCAAAATCATCAACACGCTGATAGCGCTGGAAACAGGTGTCGCAAAAGATGAAAACCATTTGGTAAAATGGCCCGGAACCACCGACACGGTGAAATATGGCTACCGGCCCGACATTTACCACGACATGAGTATGAAAGAGGCCTTTCGGCTTTCTGCCGGATGGGCCTATGTGGAAATGGCAAAAGAAATTGGCAAGGAACGCTACGAGCACTTTCTGAAAGCCAACCGCTATGGCAATGCCGATGTTTCCATCAACGACCCCGATTTCTGGAACTTTGGTTCGTTTGCCATTTCGCCAGCCAACCAAATAGAAATCCTCATTGGAGTGTACGAAGAGACTCTGCCATTCTCCAAACGCTCTTTTACCATCCTGAAAGAGATGATGATAGAAGAGCAAAACGAAGGCTACACCTTACGGGCCAAAACCGGCTGGACACGTGACGGCGGAAAAGATACCGGCTGGTGGGTTGGGTACATTGAAAAGGAAGACAATGTCTATTTCTTTGCCACCCGGCTGATCAAAGACAGGAAAACTGTTAATCCCAATTTCGGAAGTTGCAGAAAGACGATTACGAAGCAAATTTTGACTCAGCTAAAAATGTTGCCTTAGTTAAAGTTCAATTTGTGAGGTTATGGGTTGGTTACTCTACTGACTCTCCTATAATTATTTTTCATCTCCCACGACTAGCCTTTTGTGGCCACCTGAGCTTCCTGCCGGAACTCATACCCTTTTGTTTCTTCTAACTCCTTGCGAACACAAAAGAAGTCTTCAAAGTTTATTCAGAATTCAGCAGCTACCTTGCATCAGTAAATATTCTAAATACTAGAAACAAGTAAGAACTGCCAGAAAACGTCTTTGGTATAGGGCGATATGTAGTAGAAAGAAACCGTTCTGAAGTAAAATGAATCACATAAGAAAGCTTATTCTCAGTATCCTATACCTGGTGCCTTTGGCAATATCAGCCCAAAACAGCGCCATCACAATATCAGGATCGATAAAAGACAACAAGTCACAATCGGCACTGGCTTATGTTAGCGTCGTGTTGAAAACTGAGGCAGATAGTGCGTTTGTTTCAGGCACCATCACCAACGACGAAGGGTTATTTGTTCTCACGGGGGTGAAACCAGGAAAGTATGTATTGGAAGCCTCTTATGTTGGTTACAAGCCCGTAAAGCAACCGCTCTTTGTAGGTAGCCTGAGTAAGTTTTTGGAGGTGGCGCCCATCATTTTGGATGAAGATATAGAAACATTGAACGAGGTGGTTGTCACTGGTCAGCAAGATGCGGTAAGTGAATCGCTCGACAAAAAGACCTTCGCCGTGGCCGACAACGTTAGCCAGGCGGGTGGCTCGGTGCTCCAGGCCATGCAAAACCTACCCGGGGTGACTGTACAAGATGGTAAGGTGCTCTTGCGGGGCAATGATCGGGTGGCAGTGCTCATCGATGGCAAGCAAACTGCCCTGACAGGCTTTGGCTCTCAATCGGGACTGGATAACCTGCCGGCATCGGCCATCGAGAAAATTGAAATCATCAACAACCCTTCCTCCAAATACGACGCCAACGGCAATGCAGGCATTATCAACATCATCTACAAAAAAGACAAGCAGGAAGGCTTCAACGGAAAAGTCGGACTTTCATCAGGCCTGGGGGCACTTTGGGTCAAAAACGAAAACCTGCCCACCATCCGGCCGCAATACCAGGCAACGCCCAAAATCAATCCATCGCTATCTCTTAACTACAAAAAGAACAAGGTCAACACCTTTCTGCAGGCAGATAACTTATATACCCATACGCTCAATAAAAACGAGTTTGTCACCAGAACCTACGACGATGGGACAGTGATCTATAATCAGACGAAGCGAAACAGAGATACGAACCTTTTCTCAGGCAAAACCGGTATGGACTGGAGTATCGACGATGCCAACAGCCTCACTGTCTCTGGCTTTTTCAGCAGTGAAAAAATTCTTGATCGTGGCGATGAGCCCTTTTTCGAAGGAGACCTCAGCAACCGTTACAGACTATGGCAGTTCCTGGAGGATGAGCTAAAAACAACCGTGATGGCTACTGCTGCCTATCAGCACAAATACAAGCAGCCAGGTCGCTTGCTCAATATTGGTTTCAACTACACCTACCACCGGGAAAATGAGCAGTACTTCTTCGACAATATTCTGCCGGAGTCAACTGGAAGGGATGCCTTCAAGCTCATCTCCGACGAACATGTGGCCGATTTCAACCTCGACTATGTGCAGCCATTGCAATACGGCCGCTTTGAAACAGGCCTTAAGTTTCGCAGGCGAACCATCCCAACCAACATGCAGTTCTTTCCGGGACTCAACTCCCCTATCGACTCAGCTGCAGGTGGTTGGGCCAATTACGGGGAGCTAATTCCCGCAGTGTATGGTAACTACGTCTTCGAAAACGAAAAGTATGAAGTGGAAGCGGGTGTACGGATGGAGTATGTGAAGATTGACTACAAGGTGAATCCCGATCACCCCACATACAAAACCAGCGGGTACAATTATACTCAGCCCTTTCCCAACGTGCGTTTGGCCTACAAGCTTAACGACAACAACAAACTGTCGGTCTTTTACAACCGTCGTGTTGACAGGCCCAACGAGGTCGACATCAGGATCTTTCCCAAGTATGACGATGCAGAGATCATCAAAGTGGGTAACCCGGGGCTTCGGCCTCAGTTCACCACAAATTATGAGCTGGGCCATAAGGGCAGCTGGAACACGGCCTATTTGTACTCATCCGTTTACCATAAGCAAATGGACGCCACTATCACCCGCATCGGAAGCATTGTGCCTGGTAGCGTACTTATCTACAAGATCTTTCAAAATGCCGGCAAAAGCTACAATATGGGTTTTGAAGTGCTGCTTTCTCAAAACCTGGACAAATGGGCCACTATCAACTTGAGTGTGAATGGCTACCAGAACATCATCGAGGCCTTTACGGTAACCAACCTTTATCCTGAAGTGAACGTGTTCACGGCTGCCCGGCAGGAAATCCTTTCAGGAAACGTAAAGCTGAACAGCGTCTTTCACCTGGCAAAGCAAGTGGATATTCAGCTAAGCGGCACTTACCTCGCCCCTGACATCATCCCCCAGGGAACCATTGGCACCCGCTTTTCGCTGGATCTGGGTGTAAAGAAATCAATGCAGAAAGGAAGAGGTGAGCTTTACGCCAACGCCACTGACTTGCTCAACACCATGAGAGTGAAGCGGGAGATTCAGGGCGATGGCTTTAGTTATGTCGCCACTGACTACTACGAAACGCAAGTGGTGAGAATGGGGTATAGTTATAAGTTTTAAGCTGCTTCGATAGCAGAGGAAAAGCGCACATTAACTCGTTTTTGGATTGATGCTCAAAAACTAACCCTGCCCCCTGAAGACCAGTAAAACCCTGTATGAAGCTCTTCGATGTAAGTGCCCGCATCGCTTGTAACTGTGGAAGGGTTGACAGGGAACGCCCATGTAGCCTGGCCAAACAAACGCAAGTTGCCAAGCCGGTAAGTGATCCGCATGGCCGCTTCATAATCCAGTATCTTGAACCTGTTTGACTCAAGAACAGAGACAGCTGTGGCAGACCCCTGCCCCGATGCTCCGCCACCATTCCCTTTGGCTGCACCCTTGCCTGTTTGTGAGCTTCTATAAGTGTAGTACTCGCTGTAATACTGTTGCGTTCCGGCATTGATCATAACCAGGGGAGTCAGTCGCAAGCGGCTTTGTAGCATGTAGAAAGTACGGTTGATCTCTGTGCCAAAAAACACATCGGTATTATCTGAAAAGCCCAGGTTTGCATCGGCGTGTAACACGAATGCAGAGAAATCGTAGGCGGCATAGGCACTCAGATAAGTTTTCATTTCCGACTGAACCGTGTAGCTAAGGTCGCTGAAAAAGTATTCAGAAAGAGAGACGCCCGCCAGGAAGTTTGTACCATAGTAATCGTATCCTCCAGAAAGAGTGAACAGATCGATTCTACCCTGATCACTGGCTGTAAGATATGATAATGCCCCACTTGCAAAAAAGCCGGAACGATGTGTGTACTCAACAGAGGCAGAAAGGTAAGGCGCTTTGACAGAGTCAGAACGACCCATATACAAATAGTCGCTGGTGTATTTGATACCTATCTGCACCTCTGATCTACCTGGTATGGAGTCGGTTTGCGCAGCTACACTCTCTGACAGTAGTTGAGTTGCCAAAAGGAGTATCGGAAGAAGATATTCAGGCAAGGTTTTCATAAACAGCGGCATTTTGACCCCCTATAAGAAAGAACCGGTATGATCGACACTCATGCCAACCATACCGGTTTGGCAGGTTATGTTCAGTTAAGTGTGTCATTTTTTAAAAGTTGGGTTCAAGTCTTTCGGGATATGTCATAGTTAGTATACTTATCACCTTGGTCCATGATACCGGTCTGGACCATTTCTTTTGAACCTTTGAACTGACTAAAT
>NZ_JAVKDF010000055.1:0-1915 GCF_040222385.1 Imperialibacter sp. | reverse complement strand
CATAGTGTCCAAGATCCTGTAGCAATTGACTTTCAACCAAAGCCCGGAGCTGTGGCCCCATGATTGTCGAAAGTCCAAGGTCAGTATGATCAGCACTCATTGTCTAGGAGTATTACGCACAACGCCTCGGTAAAATGAGTGGGGGAGTTTTATGCAGCTCCGCTTCCACTACATCTTAGCCACGCCGATGATAAATTTAACTTTTGTGGCGGACAATCCAAGCCAACTGACACTTGACATCCTGTGAAGCCCACATTCATTTTTACCGGTGTGTTGTAGGCATTTCTAGTGTCGTGTTGTAGTACCTCAAACACAACCTCAGTTCTTTGGCGGATTTTAAGATCAGCTCCTCCGTCTTGTCAGCAGGTTTGATGTCTTGAAAAAATCGATTGTTGGCAGCAAATTCAGGTTTGTCTACTGTCGGCAAAATGTCAGTTGTCATCTGGTTTAGATGTATGGTCCTAGACTTGTCGTCATAGTCTGGTAGTTTCCCGTTTTCAAGTCTGAACAGAATCACTTGGAAGATGTCCTCAATTGTCTCCAAGGAGATAGAAATTACCTTTGCCGAGTCTTGATAGCGAACGTCGTAAAAAGCGTTGCCAGAGATTTTGACTCCGTCTTGCGTCATCTTGTAGTCAGTTGCTAAGAACGAAAACGTTCGATCCACAAAGGCGTTAAAAGTGTCCGCATGTATCATTTAGAAATGCTTATAGTTGACCACCTAGTTCTGAATAAGTCGGGTTCGAACCATCTGTTTGGTTAGGTTAATGTAATACCAACATTTTTACCGCTGACATGAATGCTTTTAATATCTTAGTCTAATTAATACGGAAACTCCAATCATATAAAGCGGTATAAGTAATACTTGTGCCCAAAGGATAATTCTATACTTTATTTTCAGTTTTGGGTCTTGCTCATCTTTAATTACTCTCCCAAACTCAAATAATTGTCCAGGAGTCACCAAGAAATATGAGACTTTTTTACCCCTATTTGCCATAATACGGAGCATTTTGTACCATAGGACCAAACCAGTCAATCCACAAAGAAGAAAGTACAGGAAGGCAAGTGTTGGAAACATAGTTTTTTGTTTTATTTGACTACAACGCCTCGGTAAAATGAGTGTGGGAGTTTTATGCAGCTCCGCTTCCACTACATCTTAGCCACGCCGACGATAAAATTATAATTTGTGGCGGACAATCCAAGCCAACTGACCTATGTTAACCCCTGAAGCCCACATTCATGTTTACCGCTGTGTTAGGTTGCTTTCCGTTTATATGCCCAGCTCCTTTTTCTTGCGTCTAATGAGGCTGCCCATCGATGACAAGTCAATCGTTCCAACGCCCGTGTCAATAAAAGCAGTCTGTGTAGTAAATAAATAATAGCCTTCTTCGTCCTTTATTCTAAGTCTGTAGAGTGGTGGAAAAACAAACCAAAATTTTGTAAGCGAATCGACGTCGAACCAGTTGACGATACGGTTTTCGTCGTCGTCCAGAATTGTAATGTTCTGTCCGCCTAGTTGGATCTGGACGAAGTGCGGAGAAAAGAGAAGGTGAAGCATCAAGAATATGAAGCCGAATCCGCCAAGAATTAGATAGTCAAAGATATCTAGATCCGCTTGTTCTCCATTCACTGTCACGTTCTCGGGATTGAAGTATGCTAGTACACCTATTAAGACTGGCATTAATGCGAAAACCAGGAAAATGTATTTGAAAAGGAGAGTATTGGAATAATTACTGATCATATGTGAAGAGTCAATCCGTCACTGCAAATGCAACCTAACGACTAGCTATCGTGCGTGGGGGTTTTTAATGCAGTTCAGTTCCCGCTAGCACTTAGCCACTCAACTGATAAATTTATACTTTGTGGCGGACAATCCAAGCCTGCCGTCGCTTCCTTACCTCTGAGCCCCCATGCA
>NZ_JAVKDF010000054.1:0-74653 GCF_040222385.1 Imperialibacter sp. | reverse complement strand
TGCCCGACTTAAGTGTCTGTAATGCTTCCTCGAAAAGTTGCTCCAACTCACTCCGAGGTGGTCTCTTTGATTCCATTTCTGTCATAAGTTCTCATTTTATTTTTACTTATACTTATGACACACTTTTCTGAACAGTCTCTTTGAGACTTTTGATGCGACTCTACAAAAAGGTTCATTCGTTCCTGGTGATCTCAACCCTCGTAGCACGCCCCCTTTTCGAAAGCTGGGCCCTTGTGACCCCATAAGCCCTCAGTGTTAAGTCAACCGTGTTTTTGATTCGCTCATATGGAGAGGTCGCAGCCATTTCCTGGATGTCAGATTCGTTCATCTGTTCGAATGAATCCAGGATGGTGATTCGGCTTTTCTTTTGAGTAGAGGTTGATATTTGTTCTTTTAGAGACATTAGTTTTTCTGATTGCGGCTATTGATCATGATCTCAAATAACCCTGCTCATCTCTTTCTAATGCAATTTAAGCTTTTGAATGGATGTTTGGTTAAAACGATGGGTTAATTATGGATTCGCTGAGGTATGAGTAGCACGGCGTGAGGATAAATCCAGGGACAATCCCGCCTACGCTGAAGCTTAGTCAGACGACCCACCTTCGCTAAAGCTTCAGCAGCTCCGACCCACCTTCGCTAATGCTTCAGCAGCTCCGACCCGCCTTCGCTAAAGCTTCGGCGGACAAGGAAGATTGCGTGCATCCTTTGTGTCCTCGTGCCTTAGTGGCAATGAAGCTCCATTTTGAGAAGTTGCAGATGGTGGAAGTATAAAGACAGGAACCCCTGGCAATGCACCACCCGGTGTCTGACGGCTCTTTCAGGGCGGCTAGTTGGCCGTGCCGACACCTGCGCTTCAATCCCTGATCCAAACCAAGTTTACCGGGTTGAGGCTTTCTTTAGTGGCCAGGTCTTTGAACCGGCTCATCATTTTCATAGGCCCGTCGATGGTGAAGGTATCTTCCAGCATAGAAGGAAAATGGCTGGGGTTGGTGCGGTAGGTGTAGGTTACATGAGTAGAACGCTCTCCATTTTTAGAGAAGCTCCATTCCCGCTCGGGTACGTTCACCCTCGTCATAGAGGTAGCTTCCTTTTCTTGTGGTGAAGAGCGGAGGTTCACCGTTACAGTTTTGAAGTCAGGTGTGTGGTTGAATGTAGCCAGGGTAACCATATCTCTGTTGGGAATGGGCCACGGCAAATCGATCACCTGATAGAAGACAAGGGACTTTTCGTGATGGTATTTTATAAGCTCGCTGCTCTTCATACCATCCATGAAATCGGTATGGAATTCAGTATTATACAGGATGTTGACGCATGTTTTGACGTTGGCCGGTACCGTGAAAACTGCCATGAAATTCCTCAGAGTGTCGCACTTTTGATCCGACTCATAAAGTGTAATGCCATTGAGCTCCTCCAGCACTGTCCACTTAGGCTGCGAACGGCAGGTAAAACCAAACAGAAAAAATACAGTAAGCAGGGAAGAAAAAAAGTATCTCAACATTATATCTCAGCATTATATGTGAGCATTGCAGCATCAAGATACGAAAAGCAAAATAAAAAGGCACGCTCAAAATGAGGTGCCTTTTCCCTAAACCTACTCTAAAACCACTCAAAACATTTTCTTATGTACTTTGTTGGCATTCCAAAACTTTGGATAAAACCTGATCAGGTCCCACCACCAGATGAAAGTCAGGGCCAATCCCTGAAACATCAGTTTCGGCCTTTTCAGGTACTTAAACCTTGTTTTGAAGTAATACCATTGTGTCTTTATCATTACCTCCCAGTAGATGATTTGCCAGGGTGAGGTGCCTCTGTTTTTCCGGTAGCTTTCCGGATCCTTGTAGAATAGGCGGAACTCACTTTCCATGATCTTCATCCTTTTGGAAACCTTAGAAAAGGTATCCATGCGGGGTGGGTGATATACAAGCATATCAGCGCAGAATCCAATCTCTCCGTTTTTCTGTATTCTCCAGGCCAGGTCGGCGTCTTCGTTGTGCGGAAAAGGAAATTCCGTATCGAATCCGCCAACGGCGTCAAGAGCACTCTTCAGGTAGGCAGCGTTACAAGTAGGAACGCTTTTGTTGCCTTCTGTATTATCTATCTGGTGCGTTAGCGGTGTAATTTTGTCTTTGTCAGTAAAAGTGCTTCCCTGCAAACCCACTATGTTGCTATTCTTAAATTGAGCATCAATCGTACATAGCCAGTTTTGTGAAGGGATGCAGTCGTCGTCAGTGAAGGCGACTATTCTTCCTTTTGCATACTGGATCCCCAGATTTCTTGCAGCAGCAGGGCCCTGGTTTTGTTGATTGAAGAAACGAAGACCAATGGTGCCGAAAACAGAGTATTCCTCAAGCAATTCAACGGTTCCGTCGGTGGAGCCATCGTTGATCACAATTACCTCGTAAGAAAGATGGCAGAAGTCCTGGCGGCTAAGAGCATCCAGGGTTTCCTTTAGAGAATCCCGTCTGTTATAGGTCGCAATTATTACCGAAATATCCATAGCTAAATTCTTTTATGTCTTAGAGTGAGGGCGGCGTATCCGGCAGTCGTTGTTAGCTTCTTCATTTGATCACCTCCGTCGCTTTTAATGAGGTTTCTGGCTTTTTCATTAGCCCCAGCACTTTTCCGGTACTTCTCAAGTAGACACCAGGAATTTTTGCAAATGTGGAAACGATGCTGATGTCAGCCTCTTTTTTGAGTATTGTGCCAATCCAGATAAATCCCCCCAGCTCAGTAATAGCCATAGAAAGCGGTGCTCCCATCAAACCCATGTTGCGCATGAGCAGGTAGCCAATGCCGATATTCAATATGCTGTTAACCAGTACAATGCGGAATGCCATCTGGGGTTTGCCCATGGCAGTTACCATGCTGCCAAAGGCTGCGCCAAAAGGCGTTATGATGGTAGCCAGCAGAAGGTAAATGGCGAGTATGGACCAGGATTGCCTGTATTCTGGACCGCTCACCAATTCCAGAATGAAAGGCGATAAGAAAACGCCTGTCAGTGCAAAAGGAATGGTGAAGGCCAGAAGCTGGGCAATAGAATCTTCAAATGTATGTTTGGCTGCCTTTAGGTCACCTTTGTTCACATGCATCACCAGACTGGGAAAAAGGATCGACTGGAAGGCATTGTTAGGCAAAAGGGCGATTTGTGAAAAACGTTGCGATACCCCTAGAAAGGCTGTCTGCTGAAGGCTGAGCAGCGCACTGGAGTAAAACAGACTGATTCTCGACGACACCGCAGAAGTAGCTTCCCGCAGCATGGCGAAAAAGCCAAAATGACGGATGAGCTTTAGGTTTTCCTTTGCCGTGGTCGACTTGATGATTTGCCTGTAAGGAAGGAAGAGGGAAGCGAAAATGCCACCTGCTATGCTTCCGGCTCCCATAGTGGGCACCAGGTAAATGACTTCCGCTTTGTTCAGGTAGAGTAGAACGAACAAAACGATAATGGTGCAAAGGTTAAGTAGATTAGTAATAAATATCTCTTTGATCTGCAATTGGCTTCTCAGGTAAAATACCTGCCAGCGAAACCAGGCATTCGGAACGGCATAAAGTGGGTAGAAAAGCATAAACTTCCCCAGAGTGGTGCTCAGGAAAAAGCTTATCGCAACAATAACGAGGCTGGTGACGAGTTCGAAAGACAGCATCACGGTCAGGTTGGTCTTTAGTGAGCTGTGGGCTGAGCTTCCGGTTATTCCGGCGGTGCTCTTCACCATGGCCGACTGAATGAGGGCATCTCTGAGGCTGCCTGCCATGGCAAATATGGCGATGAACAGGAACCAGGCTCCAGTGTCTTCGGTACTATACATCCGGGTGATGGCTGCCACCAGGCCTATGCCCAGGGCGAACTCAATCCCGTTGTTGAGTAACGACCATATTTTATTTCTGAATGAAATCATTAGCAAGTAAGCCTTTCATTGAATTATGATTCAAATTTAGCTTGCTCAGCCTGCTCTTTCTTGTCAAAATCGATGGATCGAAACATAATGGCGGCAAACAGCCAGAAAAGTACGCTCATTGGAAAAACACCTACAACCTCCTGTCCCCATTCCACGACGAGTAGCGGGGCTATGGCGCAAATCATGCCGGAGACAATGGCCTTGTAGCGTTTATTCTTCATTTTCCAGAAAAGGAAGGTGCCTTTTACAAGGATGTTGTAATACACGTTAAGGAAGAAAAGCAAGCCTATCCAGCCCAACTCCACGGCCACACGGATCAAACCTGAGTCAGGTGGAAAGTTGGCCAGAAAGGTGCCGGGTGAAAAACGCTGCCCCCACACACCCGTCGACCCTAACCCACCGCCAATGGGGTGCTTCAGGATCCAGGGGAAAATGATGGCCTTGTTGCGGGCACGGGTTTGGTAGGAGGCATCCTCTGATGCTTTGAAAGTGCTTTGTATGCGCTGGATATGGTAGTTGTTTGTTGGCATTACGGCCACCGTCACCATCAGCGCACCGGCAAAGATGACTGAGTAGTAGAGTTTCTTGTTTCTTGAAAGCACCACCCATGCAAAGTAGAATATGGGAATGATGACATAGGCAGACCTGGTGCCGGAATATACCATGCCCATTAGGGTGGCAAGAAAGGTAGCCAAAAGAAAAAGCCTGGTGAATGTGCCTTTGAAAGCTGTGAGCAGTGCCACACAAAGCATGGAGATAAAGGCCATCAATATTCCAAACTGGGCGGGAGATCCAATACTGCCTATCGCTCTCCAGCGGCCGTAGTTAAAAACAAGGTGCATGACGTCGTGCCTAACCACGTAATTGTACTCCCAGCTAAAATAGCCGAAGTTGGCCTGCCAGATTCCCCAGCTAGCCGAAAACAATGAAAGCCCAAGGATGACAAACAGTAACCTGTACATCTTTTTGGGCGTGGTGAGCATGTCATAAGTAAGGAAAAACAACATGAGATAACCCACGGCTGGCCTTATCACAAAGAACCAGGCTTGTCGTGAAGCCGCCATCGGATTGAATAGCTCAAAAACATTCATACCCGCCCATAGCAAAATAGAAATGCCGAACGGACTTGAAAAGGTACTCCAATCTTTGTTATAGGTGCTTCGGTAGAGCACACCCACCAGCATCGTAACGATCACCACATCAAGCAAAATGCCCATGGGAATCCCTTCAAAAAGCCTGTTGGGGATGCTGACAAAAAAGGCCAGCCCCAGCATGATATAGATGCCGATTTCCGTTTTCCAAAGTGCAGATACGCCAATTGGCAGTGCTACTACGACCACAATAATGCCTAAAGCCACGATAATGCCTTTCGCCACCATTAGTTGGGCAACGACGGGCACAAGACTAAGCCAGAGCACCCATTGCATCCATGGAGGAATACCTCCCTCACCCCGGATAAACCGGCCAAGAATAGTTCCTGAAGATGGAGAGAGGTTTTTCATTTATCTTGCCAGAAGCTACCTCCTGAAAGGCAAATTCTTAAAGTTTGTGAGTTGTGTGGATAAACTTGCCCTGGTTTTCCTTCTTGACACTTTTTGCAGCATTGAAAAGGTTGTTGAAAGCCAATTTTGGAAGCTGAAGGCCATGCTTTAATGCGGTTCCCAGCGCTTTCTGGCTAATGAGAAACAAGGCCACAGCCAGTCCAAGAACGACCGCCGATGCGGTAAACAATGGCAAGTACAAAGGCCAGCTGCCAAAATAGGCATACCATCCGATTTCCAAAGCCGCCACCATTGGCGTGATTACCACCTGAATAGACCTTGGTGGCCTCCAAAGTGTGATGAGATAGTCGAAAGCTGCCAGTCTTCGGTAAGTAAATGCGGCTGTAAGTAGTGTTTTGCCATGATAAAGGGCGTTGTAGTACTGCTCGCCAAACCATCTCAAGCGCTGAGGGTTGTGCGCTTCAAGGGCCGAAGTCTTTTCTTCGTAAAGCTCGCTGGCGGGCCAGTAGATAGTTCGTACATCCCGTTTGCGACTCAGCAACTGTACCATAAAGTTCTTATCGAAGCCAGGAGCTTTGGGGTCGAGGTCGTTGATGGCCTCTGAAAACAGCTCAGCTTCAATTAATGCGCCACTGCCGCTGATTTCGATCATCAGGCCCATATTTTGTTTCGCCTTGCGGAACATGGTGTCGTTTAACGCTTCCGTGGTGTTGTCGAAGAAAGCAACCGAGTTGTTTACCGACAAAGACGATCGCTTGCCCTGTATGATATCGTAGCTATCGTAAAGTGATTCAGGAATATTGTTGAAATAGTCTTCGTCGAGCAGGTTGTCTTTGTCCACCAGCATAAGGAATTCAGGGCACCAGGTACCTTTGTCGCATTCGCAGTGAATAGTATGGGTAATGTGTCGCAGTGCATGTTGATAGGAGTTACCGCCCAGGTGTCCAAAGCTCTTCTCTTCGAGAAAAAAGCCTTTTGATTTTACAAAATCGGCGTATTCGCTGTCAGCTTCCTGAAGCAATACATAAACGTGGATGTTCTTTCTTGCCCTGATAGCTTTTTCAATAGAATTAAGCACTTCCTTGAAAATGGGGCCAGGCTTGTAGGCTGGTAGCACAAGCAGCAGGTGTGGGTTGGTTAGGTTTTTATTTTCCCCCATTGCCTTCGGGTTGGCATATCCCAATACGATGAGCGCCAGCCAGTATAGGCTGTAAAAGAGCAGGAAGAAGGCGATTGGGTACATTATAAACTGCATAGCTGTCATTATTTCTAAAAGTCTCTTGTTATCAATTTCTTGGTGATCCGTCTGATGAAGGTTCTTTTCTTGGGTATTTCGCCCAGGTAGTCTTCCATGTTCTCAACATCGACTCTGTTGAGCAACGTGCCCAGGAACTGCAGCCTGGACTCCAATAGCATCTTCTCGACTCGCTGATCGACTTTGGTGATGATGCGATTGGCGCTGAATATATATAGCACGTGTTTAGAGAGTTCCATCCAGAAGCCTGCCTCAGCGCTGATGTTGATAGGGGAGGTGATCAGCACAACGAGGTCGTTTTCGGTTTTCATCTTATCCAGCGACTCTACAATTTTGGTTCTGTTTTTTATCAAACCATTGTTCTCCACCAAGGGCTTGAAGTCAATGAGAGACTCGTAGGTGTTCTCGTTCATCCAGTCGGCGTCAACAAAGGCGACCTTTTTCCCGGAGCCTTCCAGCAGCGATTGAAGCTCCAGTGCGACGTAGTGCTTGCCTTCACCTGCCTGGCTGGAGGTTAGCATCAGTATGCCCTCATCGTCGAAGCATTTGCTCATGATCATTTGCAACAACTGTAGTATTTGTTGCTGATGTATGAGTTGAAGTGCTTTGGCTAGCTTTTTGTCTTTTTCCTTCGCTGTTATTCTTGGGAGGGCACCAATGACTGGCAGCGATGAACTTCTCTCAAATTTCTCCACACTGATGATGGATGCATCGAGCAACTGAATGATAATGAACACAGCTGCCATTAACACGAAAACTGCGATACCACCGGCTGCCACTATAACAGGTCTCTTTGAAGGCTCCGGCTTAGTGGGAAGATATGGAGGGTCAATCACCTCTATCATGTTCTCACCAGAGCTTGACTCCATGGTTTGGGTCAGGTTGAGCTTGTTTAGCAACACCAGATACACGTTTTGTGCCGTGCTTATCTCCTGCTCCAATGCCACTATGGTGGACTCAAACGGAGCGAATTTTTTAGAATACCCTGTGACCCTTTGGATTTCATTTTCAATGATGCTCAACACGTCGGCGTTGATTTCTGTGTCAAGGTCATAGTTGAGGTACTTGCTGGCCAGCTCCAGCTGTATCCTGCTTGGGTCGTAGGGGCTCTTACCGGTCAGCTCTATGAGTTTCGCATTGATAGCTTTTCTTGTGGTTTCCACATTGCTTTTCACCTGCGCCAGGGCTACAGCATTGTTCTCTTCCAGACTGGTCGTAAGCACCTCACGGTTCAGCCTCTTCAGATCTTCCTTTAGCTGCACAATTTCAGCGTTGGTGGTGAGGTCAAGCGACAGGGCGTTGCCTGCTGCCACAGTGCTCAGTACTTCTGACTTACCTTTCGCTGAGGAGCTAACCTTGGCCATCAGGTTGGCCCGGGTGCCTTCCAACTGCACCAGATACACCACAATGGCTTTGGTATGCTCGCCAAGGTTGATGATGCTGTTTTCTACTTTGAAGTTTTCGAGTTTCTTGATTTTTTCATCAAGATCTGCTTTTGCTTTGTTCACTAGCCCTTCAATCAAGTCCTTATGACTCTTGATTTTGTTTTTGGCAATCTCACGGTTTTCATCGATCAGGGCCTCAATAAACAGATTGGCTATTATTTGCGTCTTTTCAGGGATATGTTCTGAGAGCTCAAACTTCATGAAGTTACTGTCCATGATGCGGTACGACATCACAATATCCTTCAGTCTTTCAATCTGTAGCTGATGGAAGTCGAGGTAGCTGGCGATGAGGGTGTCGGGAAACTGCTTCGGCCGAAGCTGCTCATTGTTATGCTCGATTTCATCGAGACGTTTCAGCACTTCCTCTTTGTTAGCAACAAGATTTTCGTTCCCAACGGCGAAGATATTATCACCTTCAAGACCTTTTCTTACTGCTTTGATTCTTACCCTTTCTATAGGTTTTTTTGATTTCAGCAGCTCCACTATGTTTTGGAACACAGTGTGGATTTGGTACTGCTTCATGTCCTCGTCTGTGAGGCTGGTGCTTTTACTTTCCTGTAGGTTGAGGTAGAGTTTCGCTTCTGTTTTGTAAGTCTTTTGGCCATTGGCCGTCATGTAGATGATCAACGCCATAGTTAGCCCAGGCACAAGCACAAGCTTAAGCCAGTGCTTCATTAATGTTCTGAGTATTGCTATTAGTTGGTCCATGGTTTTATTGTTCTGAAGTGGCAGACGCAGCTTCAGTATCTGAGATCATGATCGAGATTTGTCGGCGAATTTTCCTTACTGCCAGTTCGGATTTGAGGACTGCTTCCTGGGTGAGGTTCATTCCATTCTGAATAAGCAGCACTTCTTCCATGCCTGCCTCACCTTTTCTGAATCGCTCTGTTACCAGGGTCACCTGCTCACTTTGCGTTTGGTTGGCAGAGATTCTTAGCTGCGCAATGCCTAGTGCTTCCAGGTAAGTGTAGAATATGTCCACTACTTGTGTACGAACTGCTTTGCGTTGATTTTTCAGCGAATTCTCGGCTCGTACAATATTGTACTCCGCTTCTCTGATGTAGCTGCGGCGGTTGATGAATTTTTCGGGGTCGATACCCAGGGTAATACCAAGGTTGGGGAGTACCCCGGCAGTGGTTACCGACTGGTTTTGGCCATCTACTGAAGTATTGAGTGAGAAAAAATTGATACCCATTCTGAAGGTAGAAAGCCACTTGTTTTTTTCCTGCTTCACATTTTCGTACTGCTGGGCAAGTTCGGCGTCAAAGCTTTTGAGGTAGTAAGAATTGACAAGTGCCAGGTCGACCAGACTGTCGATCGCCGCTTCGTTGGTAAGAAGCACCTCAACCAGCTCGATTTCCTTAACCACGTCAATCTCTTGCTGAGCGGAAACCGTCAAGGGAGAGAGTAAACATATAAAGATGAATAGGCGCATAACTAGTTTATTTGATAATACAAATCTATAGCTGAGCGCCCCCTGATCGGGATTTATTAGATGTTTGGAGGGGCGGAGCCGGTTAATGACAGAATCCAGCGATAATTGGATTTATAGGAATGCAAGGTTGCAGGTGCAGAAAAATGCGGGGATGTTCTTCAAACAGGGCTTGCTGGTGCAGTAAAAAGAGAAAGGGAAACCAACAGTTTCCCTTTCACACCATAAACCATGAATATTTAAAATTGAATCTTTACTTCTTTTTGTAAAGCTTATTGGTGTTTCTGTAGCCCGGCTTGTCCACGTACCAGTCCATATAGCTGAAACCACTGCTTTTAGCCCATTGGTCGAGGTTGATGTACGACTCCCTGACATCTCCACCTTCCACGGGGTAGTCGAATGCGACGGGAAGATTCATCGCCCATGGCAGCTCCTCTTTTGATCTATAGTAGATGCCTCTGGATGGATCCGAATTGTCATTCTCCGTCCCAAAGTAGCTGAAGTCGGCAAGGTCAGTTGGCTCATACCCCGGCATGTGAATTTCACGTCCTCTTTCCTGATTGATGAACAGAAATGGGTTGTAGGGCGCTGACCCCAACTCGGCAAAGGTAACAGGTCTTGTAAAGGTGACCAGATTTCGGATGGTGTCGGGAGCCACAAAGCTGTTGGCTTGTATGGTATTGATAATACCCGTGGTTGGAAAACCACCATGAACCTTGTCGGACACAATAATTGTGGCTTTTGATTGGCCCTGTTCGGTGCCATTGGCACTTAGCGTAACAACTGAGCCGTGTAGTTCGCTGCCGGTTACGCTTGCAACCAGATCGGATGCTATTTTGGTCGAAAACCCAAACCCATTTTGATAGCTTGCCCCGATGGCTTTGATCACGAATTCTGATTTCAGGTTAGTGATTTTATTGTTGGCGTCGGCGAATTGTGTGAACCGATAATCTACTACGAAATCGTTGAAGTCATAGTCGCCATAGCCAGGCCACCTGTCTTCGAAAGTAAAGGTGCCGTATGACTCCGATGAAGGATAGTCGTATTTGTAGGCATACGCCGGGTCGTCAGGAAACTCGTCGTAAACATTGCTTACACCATCTCCGTCGTCGTCGCCGGGCTTGTCGATGGGTTTCACATTTTCGGTGCTGATGGCTGTAATCGGATTGGAGGTGATATAGAAAACAGCGTCGTTGAAATCGTCGTCGCTTCCGGTTGCTCTATTCAAGTCTTCAAAACCAATGACAAAAAGCTCATTTTCCTCATCATAAAGCGTGACAGTGTGTTGTTTCAATGAAGCATCAGCTTCAGGGTTGAGGCGGCTATGTGAGTAGTACCTGTTGGCATTCTCTTTTATTGTAGAGGTTGAGCTATCGAATCCATCGGCTATCAGCACAAACCCAATAGACGTTCCTGAATTAAATGTTCCCAGGTGAATTTTGTCGCCGGACTTCAATGGCCCACCTGACCCGTGAAGAGAGGCATTTGGAAAGCCGATATAGAGTGTCTCGATGTCACTTGGCTCTGAGGGAGGATTGCCAGTGGGGTAAGTGTAAAAACCCAAAGTGTTTAAGAACCCTGCACCTTCAGTCACGAAGGTCATCCACACATCGGCCTCCGATGTCACATTGAGGTTGGTTTCTGTCCCTTCAGCGAGATAACCGGGATGGTAGGATGGTACTGGCTGCCTTTCCGGCAGAGAAGCATTGATAAACTCTAGGGCTCTATGTTTAATTTTGTCTTTCTGAAGCAGATAGTCAGGCTTTCCATCCTTTCTAAAGGATCCTAGGGCTGTTAGTGTTGCTGCTGCCATTCTTCCACCTGAATTATCCACCGCTGTGCCATCCTGCACACTTTGATTCGGCACTAGTTCGTCCGCTAAATAATCAAAGTCATGCTCAAATCCGGCAACGGTCACCTGCCCGTTAAAGCGCTCGACGGGAATCACCAGAAAGTCAGGAAGACCAAGGTATGACAGTTCCATAACTACCTCAGTAAAGGTGTTTGGAATGCTGTATTCAGTCTCAAAATTGCCGGCTTGATCGGTAAAGCCCTTCAGGATGATCACTCCATTGTCGAGAGGTGACTTGTCCCAGAGTGTAATCTTAACTCCTTTGTGCGGGCTGCCTTCCTCATCTGTTAGTTTGATGCGAATGGCCTTTGTAGTCACATTCGAAAAGTCCAGGTCGTAGGTGTTCGCTGACGAATTGCCTGGGCCACCGTCAAACTCTTTGACACAACCCGTCAGCAGGATTGCTCCAAACAGAAAGGTAATTACATCGATACTTTTAATTCTCATAGCTTTAATTTTCATAAGGGTATTTATACGTTCTCGTGCTGGAAGGCTGCAAGAGGCGTTTTAACTAAAATTTTTATATCCATCCACAGAGAATAGTTCTCAGCATATTCAATATCCAGGCGTTTGCGGCTGTCTTCCGACGTGGCTTTTTTGCCTCTCTCTGTTACCTGCCAAAGGCCGGTAATGCCGGCTGGTGCCATAAATCGCTTCGACCAGTCGTCGGAAGTAAGCTTCTCAGCTTCATACAAGGGGAGGGGACGGTTGCCAACGATTGACATATGCCCCAGCAGCACATTGAAAAGCTGCGGCAATTCGTCTATGCTTGAGTTGCGGATAATTTTGCCAACCCGGGTAATTCTGGGGTCATTGTTGATTTTAACAAACGAGTTTTTCTCTTCTTTTTGCTTGAAGGCAGCGAACTTCGGCTCTTCAACCCAGTAGTCGTCACCAATCAAAACGTTCTCGTCGTCAAAGGCGATACTTTGATCAACACCGTCAATTTTTGTTGTAGGATCCTCTACGGCTTTATCGTCCTGGGCGTAGTGATTCAAATGCTTCATGTTTTCCAGCAGCTTGTCAGCATCGGGTCTCATGGAGCGGAATTTGTAAAAGGGGAATATTTTGTAGCCTGTGCCTACTCTGGGCGATTGATAGACAATCGGTCCTTTGGATTCCAGCTTGATGAGAATGGCCACCAGAATAAGAATGGGGCTGATCATGAGAATGATCATCGAAGACACGATGATGTCAAATAGCCGCTTTGATAGTGGCATTTTGAAAGTGGTGACATTTTTCTTTTCAGCTTTTTTTTCTGAAGTGAAATGTATCAGGGTCTTGACGATCCCCACGAAGGTTTCTTTATTTTTCGAATATTGAACTACATCGACAATAAATGGAGGTAGCTGCATGGCTGCCGGGATAGCGATGTTGTCGAAGTCGACAAGTACCACTTTCTTGTAGCAACTTTTTTCGGCTTGCTCCTTTACGAGGTCTCTCAACTGCTGTTGAATATCCGGCTGCGCCTCTATAAAGACAAGGTTATGAGCCTGCGTGTCCTGAACGGACGGGTGCCACGACACAGCCACTCCATTGGCCGTAAGCTCCTCGGTAACGGGTAAAAGTCTATTTCCTATAGCTGCAATTTTCATCATGTTAGGCTGTTTGTTGAACCTTATGGGAGGCAAGAATACCTTCGATTTTTACCTGTAGTTCAACGGGATTGAAAGGTTTGGTGATAAAGTCAGAAGCACCGGCCTTGAGGCAGTTAATTCTGTTATTGCTGTTGCCCTTGCCGGAAAGGATAACCACCGGAAGATGTTTGTACACGGCCGAAGACTTGAGATAAACCAAAAGCTCCAACCCGTTCATGCCGTCGAGGTCAAAATCAGCAAGCACCAGGTGGGGTGTTCTTGTCTTGTCGTGTAAAACTTCGAGCGCTTCCTCTCCGCTACTCACCACTTCAGCTTCAAATGAGCTTCCGAGAATGTGCTTAAGAAAGCTCCGCATCATTTCGTTGTCGTCAATAATCAAAAGTTTACTTTTCATGGTTTTGTCGTTTTATGGATGATCAAATGTAATTGGAGATGCTCCGAGGCAGAGGAACCTTTAGACGATTGGTAGGCTTTTATCGATATTTGGGGGGTAATGAAATGATGTTTAGAAATGAATATTGGTATTTCAAAATAGATTTTATCGCCTCAATTGGCCGATAAGTTGCTATGTATGTGTTAGTAATGTTATATTTCGGCGTTTTTCATTATTGAAAGATATTTTATAGTTTCACCAACTAGGGACGTAGGCAACTGAGAAGGCCGGATTGCTCCGAACAGTGGTTTTTTTAGCTCAAAACCAGCTAGTTTGGCGGGGTTTCACTTGGCATGCAAGTGATTGCCTGGCAATCGGCAGCATTATCTTATTGTATTATTTGTGTAATTGACTTGGAACAATCACAAAACGAGTGATTGTTCAACAAGACCCTTAGTTCGACACCATGCCTCGATTGTTTCTGTTTTTTGTACTAATAGCCACGTATTTTACCGCCTCTGCTCAAAACGTGGATAGAATGCTTCGTGATGCGGAAAAGATTTTTTATGATGAAAATTTCGTTTTGGCTCGGGAAAAGTACAAAGAGATACTAGAAATAGACCCCAAACAAACCAAAGCAAAGTACCACTATCTCATTAGTCACTTCCTTACCGATGGCAGAGGCAAGCCAATAGATGAATTATTAGAATTGGACGATATTCAGGGGAAAAAGGACAAGTTCTTTTCGTACTGGCTGGGTAGAATTTACTTTGGAAACTATGATGCCCAGCATGCCATTAAGCATTTCCAGATCTTTTTGGACCTGAGAGCAAAGAAGAGTGAGGAGATAGTAGATGAGACCAAGCGTTTCTTTACTGATGCGGAATGGCTCCTGAAATACCTGAGGAATCCTGATGATTTCGAGATTAGGCTCGTTCCAGGTGTCAACTCTGAGCAAAACGACCTTTCTCCGGTATTTTTTAGTGGCAACGATGAGTTACTGTTTCTTTCCTCACGCTCCAGCGAAGGCAAAGAAGAGGTATACAGGGTGTATCATACTAAGTTTGGAGAGTCCACTTGGGAAGAGCCGACACAAATTCCGTTGCTGGGAGACTTTGAGTATGAAAATGCCAACCTGGAAGTGGTGAATGAAGACGGAAAGCTGTTTGTTTTTGACAGAAAAAAGGGAGGGCGCCTCTTTTATAGTGAGCAAAAAAATGGCCAGTGGACAGTCCCAGCCGAGTTTGACGCCATGTTGTCTAACGCCCACGTTCATTCTCATTTTTTTATCAATCCCAAAGAGAACCGGGTAATATTTGCTTCCAACGATGGAAAGAAAGGCAAGGATTTTGACCTTTTTGAGTCACTAAAAGATCCTGCAACAGCGAAATGGAGTGAGCCAACATTACTGCCAGGAAGCGTAAACTCCACTTTTAATGAGCTTAGCCCCTATTTGAGTGCCGACGAAAATACCCTGTATTTCAGCTCAGACCGGATTGGGTTTGTTGGAGGATACGATGTATTTAGCTCAACATTTGACGAAGCCACGAAGACGTGGGGAGCACCAGTGAATATGGGGTTTCCAATTAACTCCCCCGATAATGAGTTGAACTTTAAAATGAAGGTGGATGGTGAGGAAGGTTATTTTTCATCGGATCGCATACACGGTATGGGAGCTTTCGATATCTATTATTTTTGGGCCATCGAAAAGGTCAATATAAAGGGTGTGATCACTGACGGGGTCACAGGTATGCCGTGCGTCGACTGCCAGATCAAATTCCACCCTTCGAGCTATTACGATGAGTCGTTCACCAGTTTTACTGGGGAGTCTGGCGCCTACGGAAACGAGATTATTGCCGACGAGATTTTCGTGGTTGAGATTTTCGATGTCGATGAAAACATGATTTACAACAATAGCCTCCAGATTAAGGCGTCGGGTGGTTTGGCAACCACACTCACCAGAAACTTTGTTATTGGGGGAGAGCAAACGGAGGAGATGTTCACGGTAACCAATATCGATGTAAAAATGCCTGAGCAGGCCGATACAGACTACCTCATCGCCAGTAAGGAAAAGGCTGTTGTGGCGCTGATCAATGAAGGTGGGGTTGAAAACTCAGGTAGCGGAAGCACAGGGACAAGCGCTACCACCGCCGCTGGCAGTGATAGTCAGACTCATAGCCATAAATACAAAGAAGCTATCCGCAAGCTGGTAAGACCAAATGTATATTTTGAAAATACCAAAGTCTATTTCTCTTCTGACTACCAACCGCTGTTGGATGAGGTGTTGTCTTTAATGCGAAAAGATGAAAGTCTCGTAATTGAAGTGGCTGGTCACACTGATAATTTTGGCGGAGAGAAGATCAATATGGTTATTTCGCAGAACAGGGCGGAGTCAATTAAAAAGCATCTTGTCGGAAGAGGTATTGCTGCCAGCCGGATCATCGCCAAGGGATATGGAGAAACTAAGCCTATGGCTAGTAACGACCAGGAGTTGGAGGGGCGGGAGCTCAATAGAAGAGTAGAGTTTCTGGTGGTAGCGGAAGGCAACTAACCTGATCCTCTGAAAAAACTAAAAAGCCGCTGTGAGCGGCTTTTTTCATGATATAGATGTTATTTTTAACCCAGTAAGAAGAGAAAAATCAAAGGAAAAACGAGCCCAATGGCAGCCAGTTTCCATCCCCTTTTTCTGAAGCTTTTGTCACCTTTTACAATAAACATCCCGGTGAAGGCGATCACAAGCATGGCAACCCCAAATATGTCGGAGTAGTAGATCCAGAAGTCACTGGTGTCTACATGAAGCTTGGTCATTTGACCGAGAAGCGGTGTGGTCATGTATTTTTCCAGCTTTCCTTTGCCCGTGCTCACGTCCATTGTCACGTCTTGATTAGCGTAGGAAACTCTCAAGGTATTTCCGTCCATGCTGTACCTGCGAAGCTGGTCATCTATGGACTGAGTTGCGGAAAACGATTTGATGAAGTCATCGTTAATCGATTCGGCGCTGACGGGAGTCATTGTGATTTCCTGTGAAGTATACTTTACCCGACTCGGGTGCCACACTCTTCGGTGATTGAGGAAAATTCCTGAAAAAGAAAAGGCAATAATGAGGCCTATATAAAAATAGGCGATGTCCCTGTGGGTGTTTCGTGCGGTTAGCTTCATTTCAGTTCGCTTTTTGCGGTGAAATTATACATTTCATCTAACAAAATTTGGTAAAATCGACGTTGACTTACTTTTTCAGGATGCCAGAGCCTTATTCGGCTACCAGTTGGCGGCCGAGTCTACTTACTAATCAATTTATCTACAGAGTATTTGCCACCGCCCATAATCAGCAGAGAGATGAAAATAATCAGAAACAGAAAGGGCTTTTCCTTGGTGCCAAAAGGGTCTGCGGCGTGAGCTACGAAGCCTGCTGTTGTCATCGTTACAATGAGAGGGATAGCAGCCAGTCGGGTGGCAGCGCCCAGCATAATGAGGATGGCACACACAAATTCGGCAAACACAGCAAGAGACAGGGAGACGGTTGAGCCAAGCCCCATGAAATCCATGAAGCGGATTTCCTCTCCGGAGAACAGGCGTTGGAATTTACCGAAGCCATGAGTTAACATAAAAGCGCCGGAAAACAGCCTGAGAACGAGGAGGCCAAGTGAGACATAGTTTTCATTGATCGAGCTGGAGAAAAGTTTTTTCATAGTAGAAAATTTAACGGGATTCAATAATAGCATTAAAGGGTAAACCAATAGTTCAGCTTAAACACGATGGCCTTGCTTTTGGCCTTCAGGAAAGGATCTGCAAAGTAGTTGTCGGTGTATACCAAATAGAGGTCAGACATAGGCTTATACCTCCATTGCAGTCTGCTGTTAATATTGAAGTTGTTTCTCTGGGTGTTGTACTGAAAGAAAGTTATCCAGAACAGACTATTGGAAAAATTGATTTCTGATCGCTGGCTAAATAAGCTTATGCTTGCGCTGCCGTAGCCTTCAGCAAAGGCCAGCTCGTTTTGCTCGAAGCCAAGTGAAAAGTTGCCCCAGGGCTGTAGCCGATAGGTAAATTCTGTTTGGTATCGCTGAATTTCGCCGTTATAGAAGCCACCAGCACCGGCCTCAACCGAAAAAGCCAGCTTTTTTCGTTCATCTGACTCATAGGCAATATTGAATTGGCTGAACTGATAAGTGTCGGGTGGGAGCGGTGTATCGTCAATGAAAGCCGTGTGAAAAAGCAGCCGAACGTCGTTGCTGCTCAGCTCTGTTTCTATCCCAGATGTATTTTTAAACTTGATTTCATAGCCCAGGGAGGAAGATCTTTCATTGAGTGTCCAGTCGGGATTCCAATCTACACTGGTGCTCGTTTGAATTTCATGGGTATTGATGTTGCCTCCATTGGTGGGGCGGATGGTATAGCTAGCCTGACTGTATATATGTTCAAATCCCAATCTGATAACAGTGTCTCGCAGCGCATCATAGTTTTCTAACCTCGGAATGAAGCCCATGTCGGCATGAAAGTCGGTAGGAACGGAGATATAGTCTGCGAACAGAGACCAGTGCCTGTCGTCATACCCGGCGGTATAGTGTTGTGAATAAGAAACACCGGCACCTGGCTTTTCAGATACGCTTACGAGGGCTGTGCCCGTTATGGACCCCGGAATATTGGAGTAGTCGAACCCAATCCCCCCATTTCGCCCATAATTGGTTTTATCGGTTCCCGCTCCAGCAACAAAGCTTTGCCTGTTATGAAAATAGCCTTTGATGAGCGACCTGCTAAAAACACGTTGGTTAACGGCGACGGCTGTGTAATTCTGTGCTTCGGTGTCGTCTGTTTCCCTGGTTTGAATGTTCATAACGCCTACTCGCATGCGCTGTGTGAGGTTACCACTCAATCTGGCACCTGCCAGGATGGGGATCGGCCGGGCGTTTTCGTCGAGCCCTATTCGTCGGGAAAAAAAGGGACGATTCGGGCCACCACCGAAACCGGAAAACAGATCTGCATTTTCCAGAAAGAAGGTTCGCCTTTCAGGATAATTGAGACTAAAACGGGTCAGGTTGGTTTGTTGCACGTCGACCTCAATCTGGGAGAAGTCGGGCAATACAGTAAGGTCCAGGTTGAGGGAAGAGGTAATGCCAATTTTCGCATCCAAACCGCCCGCCAGGTCAGCTGAGGTGACAGGTACTTCGTCTTCCCGGTTGTTGTTGATGCCTCCAGTGACAAAGGGGATCACCGATAAGTTGGTTTTTACAGGGTCTGGGGCTTTGTCCCATACCATCGATCCGGTATAGCCCAAATCATAGCCGTCGAAGTTGATTGGGATATTGGTCCAGGCGTGGTATTGATTAGCTTTCACATCGTTGCGGATGAAGTTGATGCCCCACTCATCATTGTTGGCTTCAAATCGAAGCGTTTTGAAAGGGATGGCCATTTCTACTATCCAGCGGTCTTCATGCCTGGTTACTTCTGAGAACCATTTGTTGTCCCAGCTAAAATTGAGGTTGTTGGAGCTCGAGGCCAGCAGGTCTTCGGCCTGCACATTCATGGGACTTACACCAAAAAAGAAGCCGTTGGTTTTTTTATTGACTGGGTCAAGCACCACTGCGATGCCGTCGCCATCAAAGTACCGGATATCCCTTTTAAGCGTTTGTACCACGTAGTAGCTGGTGTCGTAGCACACGGCGCTTATGTACAGAAATTTCTCATCGTAGGCAGCACGCATTTCTGTTTGCCGGGGTGCTTTTTGGTCGTCTCTTGGAAATTTCATCCAGAAGTCAGTCGCTACATCGGCGGTTTGCCAGCTGCTTTCGTTAAGCTCTCCGTCGAGAACGATAGGGTCTTTGGCTCGTTCAATACGGAGCTGATAATTAGATTGAAATGCGGTGTTTTTCTTTTCGTTGGCTTCCTGGCACGTGGCGTCCAGAAAAAATAGATGTCCAAAAATGAACGTAAGTACTGTTTTGCGCATAAATCCGGTAGGTCGCTTGTAGGGTGTTGGTCGTCTAGTTCGCAAAGAAAGACGTTCGAAGGAAACAGTCAACCAAAGACTTGCTGGGCGGAGTGTAAAAGAATGTCACCGGACAAAAAAAGACGGCCACCTTTTCAGGTAGCCGTCTTTTTGCTTGCAAAAGTGATTCCATTGACTTTCCTATCATTCAAACCCAGTTTTCGATTTTCAGAGAAGTGACTCTTGTGAACTCTTTCTCTTTGTTGGTTTCAAGTGTCTGATCAAGGCTGAGTGCGTAGGCTGCCATCAGGATATCCAGGGGGCTAATGGGCTTTCCCTTGTTTTCGAGATCCGCTCTTATTTTGCCACAGCCATGGCGGCATCGATATCAAAGGGTAGGATTTCCAATGGAATAAGAAATTGAGCAAGCGCAAGCTTATTTTTCTCGGCCAGTGCACTGTTCATTACTCCGTAATTCAGTTCAGATAGGGTTATGGAAGAAATCCCAATTTCGCCTAGGGAAATAGATCGAAATCGTTCAAAAACATAAATGGGCTTTTGTTTGATTATATAGATGCAAATATTCGTATCGAGAATATACATCAATCAAACGACTCCCTTTTTTGCTGATCTGGTTGACCTTTCTCTGTCATGAAGTCGTCAGAAAACTCATTCACACTATCAATCAAACTCTTCCAGGGATCGTGGAAAGGGATAATATACAACACATTGCCAACCTTTTTGAGGTAGGCCTTGTTGTCATTAATCTTAAGGCTCTCGGGTATTCCAATCAACTGAGTGCCTGTAGAATCTTTTATATCAATTGTTTCGAAGCCCATGGCGTCATTTTCAACTAATGTACAAAATTAAAGAAAAAGGAAAACAAGGCAGGTTTCACCTGCTTTTCTTTATAACGAGAAAAGGCCACCCTTTCAAGTAGCCTCTCTATTATTTATTCCTCAGTAGCTGATTAAGCTAGCTGAGCTTGAATTTTCTGGTTCAAAACTGACTTGGGAACTGCACCAATTTGTTTGTCAACCACCTGGCCATTTTTGAAAACCAAAAGGGTGGGGATGCTGCGGATGCCAAACTTAGCGGGCACCTGTGGATTCATGTCCACGTCCATTTTGGCGATAACGGCTTTGCCTTCAAAATCACCAGCCAGCTCCTCTACGATTGGCCCAATCATTTTACAAGGCCCACACCATTCTGCCCAAAAGTCAACCAGAACGGGTTTGTCTGAGCTAATGATCTCCTCGAAATTAGCGTCTGTTACTTCTATTGCTTTACCCATTGTATGTATAATTTTTGTAATTGCTGAATACCTTACACAAATATAGATCAATAAGTTCTACATCCTTGTCAAAAAATCTCAATATGTATGCGTGCGGACAAAAGGGGATAAGCTGAGTGTTTGAGGAATCGAGGAATTGAGTTTCAGTCAAATACTCAACTCTTCAGTTCTTCAAATCCTCTTTTCTTACGTCATCACCTCATACTCCAAATCGCCCACTGCATCCAATTGCTTAATGAGTTCGCCTTTCGGCTCTACTTGTAGCTTTCTGGAGAATAGTTCCAGAGAAATGTTTTCCGAGGGGTCTTGCACCACCACCTTCAGCGGACAGGAGCCAGCATGGTCTATGGCCATTTGATGGAGGTCGTCAATCATCTGCTCGGTCAGGTTGTTGACATCCAGCTTCAGGATAAGTCCCTTGGCCATTTTGTCTCTGATGTCGTTCAATAGCTGGATTTCGCTGATTTTGAACTCAAGTTCTCCCACCCGAAATTTGGATGGCTGCATGAAGCCCTCTACAAACAAGTACCAGCCCACCATGTAGAACTGCTTGAATTTAACATAGGTGTCAGAAAACATGAAGAACTCGTAGGAGTCGGAATAGTCTTCCAATGTCAACACACCAAATGGATTGCCCTTTTTGGTTGTGCGGTGGTTGATACCACTTACAATGCCGCCAAGTCTGATAATGCCGCCATTGGCCAGGCTTTCGTCATTCTTGAGGTCAGTTAGCGTGGTGTTGCAGAAATGCTTCATTTCAAAGCTGAACTGATCGAGTGGGTGCCCTGATATATATAGCCCTACCACTTCTTTTTCTATGTTCAGCTTCCTGATGTCGCCAAAGGGTTCGATATCGGGTATTCGGGGTTTTGGCACTTCTACCTGCCCCGAGCCTCCAAAAAGTGACACCTGATCGCTGGCCGCCTCCTGCTGGAGTCTTTGCGAATACTTGGTAATGAGCTCTACCAGCGTCGATTCGCCATCGGCCGCTTCGAGGTACTGCCTGCGGTGGTACTCCTCGAAACAATCAAAAGCGCCGGACATGGCCAGGCATTCAAAGGTTTTCTTGTTAAAGCCGTTTTTCACCACCCGCACGCCGAAGTCCCAGATGTCCTGAAAGGGGCCGTTTTTCTCTCTTTCTTCTATGATAGACTGAACAGCGGCTTCTCCAGCCCCTTTAATAGCGCCCAGACCGAAGCGAATTTCGCCCTTTTTGTTCACAGCAAAGTTCACTCTCGATTCATTCACGTGAGGGCCCAGCACGGGAAGCCCCAGGTTGCGGCACTCTTCCATGAAAAACGACACCTTCTCGATGCTACTCTGGTTGTGAGTAAGCACCGCCGACATATACTCTGCCGGGTAATTCGCCTTCAGGTAGGCTGTGTGGTAGGCGACTACCGAGTAGCAGGTAGAGTGCGATTTGTTGAAGGCATATTGCGCAAAGGCTTCCCAGTCTTTCCAGATTTTGTCGAGCTTGTCTTTGGGATGTCCTTTCTTCGTGGCACCCTCAACAAACTTGCCTTTCATCTTATCCAGCACTTCCCGCTGCTTCTTACCCATCGCCTTTCGCAGCACGTCGGCCTCGCCTTTGGTAAAGCCGGCCAGCTTCTGCGACAGGAGCATCACCTGTTCCTGGTACACGGTGATGCCATAGGTTTCCTTCAGGTTGTCCTCCATCTCAGGGAGGTCGTAGGCGATGACTTCTTTGCCCAACTTTCGGGCAATAAAGTTGGGGATGTATTCGAGCGGACCCGGACGGTACAGGGCGTTCATGGCAATCAGGTCTTCCAGCCGGTCGGGCTTCAGGTTGCGCAAGTGTTTCTGCATACCCGGCGATTCAAACTGAAAAGTACCATTGGTTTGGCCTTTTTGGTACAGTTCGAAGGTCTTGGCGTCATCCAGCGGAATTTCGTCGGGGTCGATGGTGATACCATGCCGCAGCCGAATATTTTCAATGGCTGTTTTGATAATGCTGAGCGTTTTCAGACCCAAAAAGTCCATTTTCAGCATGCCCGCACTTTCTACCACGCTGTTATCGAACTGTGTCACCAGCAGGTCAGAATCCTTAGCGGTGGATACCGGCACGTGGTTGGTCAGGTCGTCGGGCGTAATGATGATGCCACAGGCGTGGATGCCAGTGTTCCGCACTGTTCCTTCAATAACAGCCGCTTTTTGCAGCACCTGGGCCTTCAGGTCTTTGCCATTTTTAAAGGCCATGAGCTCAGGCACTTCCCTGAAAGCCTGTGTGAGCGACGTGCCTGGTCGCTCAGGAACAAGCTTGGCCAAAATATCCGCATCCGACAGCGGCAGCTCCATTACCCTGGCGCTGTCTCTGATCGACGACTTGGCGGCCATGGTGCCGTAAGTGATGATTTGCGCCACCTGGTTTTTGCCGTATTTGTTCACCACCCACTCGATGATCTTGCCACGGCCTTCGTCGTCGAAGTCAATATCAATATCGGGGAGTGATACCCTGTCAGGATTCAGGAATCTCTCAAACAGTAGATCGTATTTGATCGGGTCTACATTGGTAATGCCGATGCAATAGGCTACTGCCGAACCCGCTGCCGATCCACGGCCAGGGCCAACAGAGACACCCATTTTTCTGGCCTCAGAGGTGAAATCCTGCACGATAAGGAAGTAGCCAGGGTAACCCGTTTTCTTGATAGTTTCCAGCTCAAAATCGAGCCTTTCCTGAATTTCCTGGCTGATCTCTTTATACCTCTTTTTTGCTCCCTCCAGGGTGAGGTGCCGCAGGTAGTCGTCTTCTGTTTCAAAGCCTTCAGGGATAGGGAAGGCGGGGAGAAGCACATTCCTATCCAGTTTGTAGCTCTCAATTTTTTCCAGCAGCCCGCCGATGTTTTCGATGGCTTCGGGCACATCGGCGAACAGCTTTTTCATTTCCTCCTCGGACTTGAAATAGAACTGGTCGTTGGGAAAACCAAAGCGATTGCCTCTGCCAGCTCCCTTGGGCGTTGACTGAACCTGCCCGTCTTTCACGCACAGAAGGATATCATGGGCATCAGCATCGGCTTTTTCGGTATAGAAGACATCGTTGGCCGCAATTACCTTGGTGTTGTATTTTGCTGCCAGCCCCAGAAGCACTTCATTCACGTGGTTTTCTTCAGGCAGGCCATGCCGGATCAATTCCACATAAAAATCGTCGCCAAAAACCTCTACCCACCACTTGAAAAGCTCTTCACCCTGGCTCTCGCCCTGGTTCAGGATGGTGTTGGGAATCTCACTGCTTAGGTTGCCACTCAGTGCAATCAGATTCTTGCTGTATTGCATAATCAGCTCCTTGTCGATCCGGGGATAAAGGCCATAAAGCCCTTCCATATACCCCAATGACGACAGCTTGATCAGGTTGTGATAGCCATCTTTGTTTTTGGCCAGCAATACCTGCTGGGTCATCCTATCCGGATTGTCTTTGGTGAACTTTCTGGTTTTACGATCTTCAGAGACATAAAACTCACACCCAACAATGGGTTTGATCCCCTGTACATGGGCTTCTCTTACAAATTTGAAGGCGCCAAACATGTTGCCAAGGTCGGTGAGGGCCACTGCCGGCATGTCATATTCTTTGGCTTTGCTCACCAGTTTCTTAATGTCAGCAGTGGCAGGCAGAATG
Source organism: Imperialibacter sp. (assembly GCF_040222385.1). Classification (GTDB taxonomy): domain Bacteria; phylum Bacteroidota; class Bacteroidia; order Cytophagales; family Cyclobacteriaceae; genus Imperialibacter. Next base: position 50,452 of record NZ_JAVKDF010000054.1, on the reverse strand, counting down.
GAAAACTGTGAGTGGACATGGAGGTGACAGAAAGGGCCTTTGATGTCAACAGCGACAGTTTTTCCAGGCGTCTTACCCTTGTCTTCCTTTTGAGCGAAGTTGGCTGCGGCCAGTTTAGGTTCTTCATAAACAATAGAGGCTGGATCAGCGCCATCAAGGGGCTTGATCACCTTTTCTGTAATCAGTCCGAAGAAACACTTGGTGGTGGCTGCCACGTCGTAGGCAGCATCGTGCGCCTCATCAAACCCAACGCCGAAGAGTTTTTTGTGCAACTCAGTGAGCGTGGGCCATTTGAATTTTCCACCTCTGCCGCCGGGTATGGCGCAGTATTCGGTAGACTCATTTTTCGTATCGATACTCTTGAGCGATGTCAGTGGACTTTCGATCTCTTTGCGGAGATACTCACAGCCCATGATATTGATATCGAACTCAATATTGTGGCCTACAACTACTTCGCACCTGGCCAGATCTTCGTTGAACTGCTGAAGTACATCTTCCAAAGGGAGGCCTTCTTCCAGTGCTCTTTTAGTAGAAATGCCATGTATTTTCTCAGCATTGAAGGGAATTTCGAAGCCTTCAGGCTTCACAATCAGGTTGTTGTTTGAAACGAGCTTTCCAGAGGCATCGTGCAGCTGCCATGCAATTTGCACCACCCTTGGCCAGTTGTCGAAATCCGTTAGCGGCGCATTATAGTTTTGGGGTAAACCGGTGGTTTCGGTATCGAATATGAGGTACATAAAGCTTAGGGAAAGTCAATGAGAACAACGACGGTGAAAGTAGAAAAATTCCGCAAACAGTTATCCACAATTTTTGACTAACAGATTAGTTATATTGACAGAGATAATTCCTAAAATCAGAATTTATGTTATTATCACAAGTATTTTTAGGCTAACTTTTAGGCTAATAATTAATCGAAACCAATCAATACTTCAACCGCATGTTTAAACTTAAAGCTAAACTCTTTCTCATTCTATGTATTTGCGCTTTGTTTTCTTTTTTAACACCGCCAGCTTCTGTTAACGACCTGATAGAGAAACTGGAGGCTTACCTGGCCTACTACACACCGGAAAAAGTGTATGTCCATCACGACAAGCCTTACTATTCGGCTGGGGATACCATTTGGTTTGCCACCTACCTCACCCATGGTATTTCGCACATGGCATCAGCCCCAAGCAAGCTGGTGTACGTGGAGGTGGTAAGTACCGATGGATCTATTGTGGCCAAAAGAGATATTTTTATTAGTGAAGGTAGTGGTAGTGGGGATATTGCTCTGCCAGACACACTGGTATCTGACACCTATGAACTAAGGGCCTATACTAGTTTTATGCGAAACTTTGACCATGACTTCTTTTTCCACAAGGAGCTTCGAATAGAAAATACGCAGTCGCCGTCGTTTGACGAGGCTGATGTCTCCGGCTCGACCGCACAATTGAGAAGTGAAGAAATGAAAAACTATTCAGATCTCGTCAGACTACAGTTTTTTCCTGAGGGAGGTGATCTTGTGGAGGGCCTTTGGAGCACTGTCGGCTTCAAAGCTACCGGCCCTGACGGAAAAGGGGTGGACATAGAGGGAGAAGTATCTGATAACACAGGCAAGAAGATCGCTGACATCAAAACCAGCAACTTTGGCATGGGGAAATTCCTGATGCAGCCAGTAAAAGGGGAAAGCTACAAGGTTACTTTTAAATTTGGTATGGAGAAGATGCAGGTGCCTTTACCAACGGCCAGGCCATCAGGCTATGTGATGACCATGACCAACGTGTCTCCAAAGTATGTAACGCTGAAGGTGGAAGGAGCCGGGGGTGAAAGCACAGATGGTGGAACCGTTGTGGGTCATGTAAGAGGAGTGGTGTTTTTGACGCTGCCCGCAAGTGATGGGCAGCCTTTACAAGGGTTGATACCCAAGGAGAATTTGCCTGAGGGTGTTGCACAGTTTACTTTTTTTGACAAGAAAGGGCAGCCACAGGCAGAAAGGATCGTGTATATCGATCAATCTGATAAGAGACCGGTTGCCAAAATAGATGGCCTTCAGCCTACCTACAATAAGCGTTCAAAAGTGGACTTCGCCATTATGTTAGCGGAAGGCGATGCTGCCAAAGCCTCTCATTTGTCGGTGGCTGTAGTGGACAAAACCAGGATTCAATTTGACCCTAATTCGGATGATATCGTTAGCTACCTGCTGATGAGTTCCGACATCAAGGGAGAAGTTGAAAGCCCCGGCTACTATTTTGATGAGGCCAACAAAGACAGGGTGCCGGCGCTGGATAATTTGATGCTGACGCAGGGATGGAGACGCTTTACCTGGAAAGACATTATGGAGGACAAAAAGCCGGACATCAATCACCTGGTGGAACCGGGCTTCAGTATTGCAGGTAGAGTGACCGATTTCTTTTTTCAGTCCAAACCGGTAAAGTCGAAAGTGACAATTACTGGCACTGAAGCAGACGGTGATTTGTGGTCAGCTGAAACGGAGGCGGACGACGATGGTTATTTCTTATTCACGGCTTTGGACATCGACGATACGGCACGAGTAGTTATTCAAACGCCTGATGAAAAGAAGATGGGGAAAAAGGGCGGCAAGAAAGATTTTGTTGAAGGGGGCAATGTAAACCTTGCAACCAAAATAGTTGTCAACGAAACGAAATCACCGGAAATTAAATATGGTGAAATGGCTGTGGATGAACTGGTTAGTAGTAAAGCAATAGCCGCCTACCTTGAGGAGGCCAGAAAGGTGAGGGAAATTGAAGCGGCATTTGCAAAGCAAGACGTAGTAATTTTGGATGAGATGCAAGTGGAAGGAGAGAGAGTGAGGACTGGCGAAAGATTTAATAAGCCAGGAATGACATACAAGAGGCCCACGAGAAGAGTTGACGTGGACTCTATAAGTAGAACCACTCAGTTTCTTAGCATTTTCGAAGTGTTTATAGGACGTACGCCTGGCGTTCGGGTAGTCGGGTCTTACCCTAATTATGATTTGATTATTAGAGGTGCTTCTAGTTTGCAGGGAGGAAGCATTAACCCCCTATATATATTGAATGGAAGTATCGTGGATGCAAGTTTTATCAATACCATTCCGGTTGATCGGGTTGATTTCGTCGACGTATTGACCGGCACGGGAGCAACCATGTACGGCTCAATGGGTGCTGGTGGAGTTGTTGCCGTTTATTTAAAGGATGGTAGCGAAGTCGACGAATCTTTCGTCCCCAAGGGGTCGCTCGGATTGATTCACCCAGGTTTTTATCACGCCCGGGAATTCTACACACCTGACTACAGCAGCAAAAAGCAATCCCACGTCCGCACGGATGTTCGGCCGACCCTTTACTGGAAAGGCGGATTGAAAACAGCAGAAGGAACTCCTGCCAAGCCGGAGTTTTATACATCGGATGTGGCTTCCACTTTTGAAGTGAGGATTGAAGGAATTACGGAAGATGGTCGGCCGTTTGTTAAGAAGGAGGAGTTTGTGGTGAACTAGCTAAAGCCTGATGAAGAGAAAACCAGCCATATACTTGATTGCTGTCTTGCTCTGTTCGTTTGCAGCAGTTGTGACCCAACCCGAGCAGCTCGTACAAAAGCTGGAAGACTACCTGTCGTACTACACCCCTGAGAAAGTTTATTTGCATACCGACAAGCCCTACTATGCGGCAGGTGACACCATCTGGTTCGCAGCCTATCTGACCCATGGTGTGTCGCACATGGCCACTGCTCCCAGCAAGATTGTCTATGTGGAGTTGATCAACGAAGAGAAAGAAGTGCTGGCAAGGAGAGATATTGGCATCAATCAGGGTACGGGTAACGGAGAGTTTGCCCTGGCCGGCACGTTACAGGGCGGCCAGTACCTGCTCCGGGGCTACACCAGCTTTATGCGGAATTTTGACCAGCGCTATTTCTTTCACAAGGAGATCAGGATAGAAGGACTGAGCTACGATGATGAAACTGGTCAGCCTACTCAGGTTTCGGCTAGCGGGCAGCAGGCGGGCTCCCTTTCAAAGCTAGTGAGTGTTCAGTTCTTTCCTGAAGGAGGCGACCTTGTGAGTGGGCTTTGGAGCACGGAGGGGTCTCAAAGTCACCAGCCCTGATGGAGAGGGCCTGAAGGTAACAGGCGAGGTAGTAAACAATGATGGAGCAAAAGTCGCTGATATCACGACAGGCGATAGGGGGATGGGTAAATTCAAATTACACCCCGAAAAAGGAAAAACGTACAAAGCCATACTGCATTTTGGGCAGGAGACGATAGAGAAGCCGATTCCAGCAGCAAAGGATAGCGGCTTTGTCCTAACTGCTTCTGCGCTGGGGGAGAAATACATCGCAGTTAAGGTTGAAGGAACGGCAGAGGAGGGAGCCAAAAAAGGGTTTCTTGTCGGCCATGTACGGGGGGCTGTTTTTATCACACAGGCAGCCAACGCCACAGTTCTGGAGGCCTTGATCGCCAAGGAAGACGTACCCGAAGGCATCGTCACTTTGACCTGGTTCGACGAGGAAGGGCGCCCACAGTGCGAGCGCCTGGTGTTCAACGAGAGACCGGATCTGGAGGTGGCGCTGGAGGTAAATGGCCTGCAGGACACCTACGGCAAAAGAGAGCTGGTTTCATTCAATATCCAGCCCGAATTAGGCGAGGAACCCAATATGATCATGTCTGTTGCCATAACGGACAAGGCTAAAATTCACCATGATGCTGACGGTAATAATATCAAAAGTTATCTGCTGCTGGACTCGGACTTAAGAGGGGAAATCGCTCATCCTGGCCATTATTTTGACGAGGGCAATAGCCACAGACTGGAAGACCTGGACAACTTGCTCCTTACCCAGGGCTGGAGAAGATTTACCTGGAAGGAGGTGATTGAAGCAACCCAAGACGCACCGATATTCCCGTTGGAAGCGTCCGGCTTTTCATTAAAGGGCATAGCAACTGACTTTTACAATACCCAGAAGGCTTTGGTTAAAGGTAAAATTACTCTGACTGCTACCGATAGAAAAGGAGGAATATTTCTGGCAGAGAGCATGACCGATTCCATTGGCAGCTTCGCTTTCGATTCGCTGGACTTTTACGATTCCACGAACCTCATTTTTCAAACGCCCAGGGAGCTAAAGGACAATAAGAACCTGAAGAAAAAGGTGGAAAGCGGGGAGGTGAATGCTTCCTCTAAAATTATTTTACAGCCTTACGTATCTCCTGAGGTAGGCTATGTATTTGAACCTAAAGACTTGGGAGGGGAGTCTATGAAAGCATTTCTGGAAGAAATGAAGAAGATCAGGGAAGTGGAGCTGGCCTTTGGGGGAGAGGATGTAGTGGTGTTGAAAGAGATCAAAGTAGAAAGCGGTCGGCTGATGGAGTACAAGCGATTTGAGCCTGCCGGGAAAATATACAGCCATGCCGATATCCGTCTGGATGTGGACTCTATGAGCCAAACAGGCCAATATAATTCGGTTTTTAATCTGTTTAATGGAATACCTGGTCTCCGGGTTATCGAGCTTACAACTCCAAACAGTGCCCAAACGGTATATGAAGTACAGATAAGAAGTAAGACTAGTTTAACTGGGCCTATTTTTCCTCTTTATTTGATCAATGGAGCGCCTGCTGATGTGGAGTTAGTAAAGGCGCTTCCGGTTAGCAGAATAGATTTTATAGATATACTAACTGGGGCAGGGGCAGCAATATACGGAAGTAGGGGAGCTGGAGGTGTTGTGGCTATTTATCTCAAAGATGAAAAAAGCCTTTCTGCAAACTATGAAGCCAAAGGCGTCGCTTCCTTCGTGCACTCAGGTTATTATCAGTCCAGAGAGTTTTATTCACCTGACTATAGTAGAAAGGCTGATGCACATTCACGACCCGATTTCCGCCCCACTTTGTTTTGGCGAGCGGGACTAACAACGTCAGAATTGGAACCGGCGTCTGTTGGGTTTTATACCTCTGACGTTGCTTCAGAATTCGAGGTGTGGATTGAGGGAATTACGCTAGATGGCAGGCCCTTTGTAAAAATAGAAACCTTTAAAGTGAACTAAGGCTGATAGTTGATCGGCATCAGGTCAGCTACCCTCAGAGAAGCCAGGTAGCCGTATACGGAGATGCTGTTGGGGTCAGTTGGTAAACCATTTTTGTTAATCAACACCCTGCTCGTGTTTGGGACAATCCATGAAATTTCGAACGGCACATCTCTGTACACCCGCTTCCTGGCGCTGATACGGTTGAAATGAACCTCCAGCATTTCAGGTAACTGCATCGATACCATGCCATTTGTCTTTTGAATGTTCAACTGCTCGGGTTCAATCACTACAACACGCTGCCCCAGCTCTTCTTCATAAAACCATTGCGTCTTTTGCATGTTCATCGTGCCAGGCAGCTGCTTATAGAGTTCAAGCCCGTTTTTCTTGGTAGCATTATCGATAATGGCCAAAAGCAAATGCTGAATGGACCTGTCATAGGCCTGTTCTCTTGTTTTTTTCCATCTTCTTGGATCACTTTTTCGTTCAGGCTCCAGCTCTGAAAAGAACGAATAACCCAAAATCCTAAATGAAGAATCCGATACGGCAAATTCCTTCAAATCGAAATTGACTTTGTAGCCCAGCGCTTTGTTCTCTATTTCCACAGGTGCTTTGGCATTGGCATAAATCATACTTCCTTCTGCCCTTAAATCGATCACCCATGGATTGAGAATTTTACTGTGGCTGGCATTAGCCGTTGAACCCAAAAAAGCTTTTTCGAACCTGTTGTACATGGCATCCCAAGCCTTGTCTTTCTTTGCCACCACTTCAACTTCACCCAGGTACTCTCCCGAAGGTTCCAACCTGATAACCAAATCCTGAATGTTGCCATCAACTATGGCCAATGTTTGGCGGTTACTGACATACCCCACGTAAGAAGTTATAAGCTCAATGTTTGCCGCCCCTGTAGTTTGGAGGGTGAAAGTTCCCAGCTGACTCGTGGTCGTTCCAATGGTGGAGTTGTTGATATATACATTGGCAAATGGCAGCGGTTGGCTCGTTGTGGCATCTACTACTTTTCCTGAAATGGCTTGGGCACAGACATCAGCGACAAAAAATACTAAAATGCAGGCTGCTGGAAGTATTCTCATTGAGAAAGGAGAAAAGTTGTAATAACCTTTAATATAGCTTGTCAGGCATTGACGAGCAATTAAGAAGGAAAGAAAGAACCTGAATGACGTTACGTACTCACCATCACCAGCTTCTTGGTTTCGAAAAACTCTTCCTTAAAAAAGTCGCTGAGGTCATGCACATGGTAGGGGTAATCGATCTCTGACAGTTCTTCGTCCAGATCGCCGCCTTCAAGGCATAGAATGCCGTTGGGGACGGAGTGCTAAGCTTGCGGCTCATTTTCGTATCAATACTGCTCAATACGTGCCATAAATCTCGACTTAGCCGAAATGTTGCCGCTTCAATTTTCCAAATCTGGGAAGGACGCTATCCTTAGATACTGGGCTGACAATTGAAAGCAGATCAGTCTTTGGTGGATTGAATGAGTACTTACTAAAATTCAACTAATTGTTATAATTTTGTTATTACTTTTACTAAATTTAAGAATGGTTAAATCTCTCACCACCGTAGGAAACAGTCAGGCTATTATTCTTCCAAAACACCTCATAGAAAAGTATCATTTGGAGAAGGTAACCCTTGAGGAAACAAGTGAAGGAATACTTATAAGGCCTCATAAATCTGCTGACAATCCATTTCAGAAGAAGGTAGAAGCGGCAAGAGCGTCAAAAGCCCAAATTTATGAGAGAATGAGGGCTGCTGCCAATGATCCTGAAATCATCGATTTCTATCAGCAGGAGAGCCAGTGGGCAGATATTGACTTAAACATTTCGGACGAATGACAGCAGGTGAGGTTTGGGAGGTTAATTTTTCGCCTCAGGTGGGCGATGAAATCAGAAAAACCCGGCCTGCTATTGTGGTCAACAACGATACGATGGGGGCACTCGACCTCAAAGTGGTAGTACCTGTAACTGACGGCTTAAAGGTGCCTAAGGAATGGCATGTCGTCTTGACACCCTCGCCTTCCAATGGGCTGACTAAACTAAGCATTGCCGATTGCTTTCAGGTGAAGTCGATCTCCCAGAAAAGATTCATCAGGAGGTTAGGCAAATTGAGCAACGATGAAATGGATGATATAAAGCTGGGCTTGATGAAAGTTCTCGATTTGCTGTAACTAGCCTTTTACACACTCACCATCACAAGCTTCTTCGTTTCGAAAAACTCTTCCTTAAAGAAGTCGCTGAGGTCATGCACATGGTGAGGGTAATCGATCTCTGAGAGTTCTTCGTCCAGGTCGCCGCCTTTAAGGCACAGAATGCCATTGGGGACGGAGTGCTTAGGCGTTTTACTAATTTTATTTTCAACCCATTCTATAAAGGGCTTCAGGCGAGTGACCGCCCGGCTTACGACAAAATCCCATTCGCCTTTCTGTTCTTCGGCTCTGCCGTGAATAGCCGTTACGTTTTGGATGCCTGCCCCTTTGCAGACCTCTTTTACCACCAATATCTTTTTGCCAATCGAGTCGACAAGTGTGAATTCGGCCTCAGGAAAGAGGATAGCGAGAGGGATACCAGGAAAGCCACCACCAGTGCCGACGTCTAAAATCTTTGTTCCTGGTTGAAATGAAACCAGTTTGGCAATAGCCAGCGAGTGCAACACGTGGTGAAGGTAGAGTTGCTCAATGTCTTTCCTGGAAACGACGTTGATCTTGGAGTTCCAGTCTTCGTAAAGAGGGTAAAGGGCTGTGAATTGCTCTTTTTGCCGAGGCGATAGATCAGGGAAATAGCGGAAGATGAGGTCTTGATTCAAGGTCTTGATTATTTTAAGTCTGTCAGGGGACAGACCAAGGGGGATTGAGGAAGCTCCCGTTCATTCCCATGGCCTGTCCCCTGACAGGCCTCACTAAAGTTCAGATATCATCCTCAGATATCATCCTCAGATATGATCTTTTTTCTCTTTCACCAGGTCGTACATCAGCTCCCGAGCCCTGTGCAGTTGCGCCTTCACTGTGCCCAGTGGTGCCTCAAGCTCCACGGCTATTTCTTCATAGCTTAGCTCGTCGAAATAGCGAAGACGCACCAGCTTCTGGTACTTGGCGGGCAGTTTGTTCACAAACATCTGCACAATCTCTATCTTTTGCGTTTTGATGGTTTCCTCTGCTGGGTTCAGGTTCTCATCCTGAACATCAATATTCACAGAGTCTCCACTTTCGTCAGTAAAACTGGTGTTGAGGCTATAGGTGTCCAGCTTCTTTTTCCTGATAAAGTCGATGGCATTGTTAGTAGCTATGCGAAACAGCCAGGTGCTAAATGTGTAGTCTTTCTTGAATTTGTGAAGGTTGCGAAAGGCCTTGGCAAATGCCTCAATGGTCAGGTCCTCAGCATCGTCAATGTTCCTCACCATTTTGAGGATCATGTGATAAACGGGCTTTTTGTATAGCTGCATCAAATCTGCATAGGCATGTTCCTCCCCGTCGACCGTGGCTTTGTCGATCAGCTTGAAATCCCGTAATGCTTTGTCAGAAAATTGTTTGTTTACGTCCATTTAACCCGTTTAGCAAATGTAGCCCTGCCACCAACAAGAAGCAGGTATACTCCATAAAATAAATCAATTACTGGTAGCGCCCAGTAAGAAAAACGATGTCCGGTTAGCCGATGGAAGTAACTCAACAAGCCCAAGGTCAATACTTCCCTGCCCAAAAAACCTCCCAAAGCCCAATAGGGTTGGGTATTTGAAAGGGCTAAAATAAGCAAAGTCACCCAAAATCCTATCTGGGAAAACGACCAGAGGCCTAAATTAATTTTATCCCCGGCATTATATCTTTTGCCCACCGAAAGGTGCCTTAGCTTCTGCGTCCAATAGGTGCCAAATGATTTTTTTGGGTGAGAGTAAACCAGTGCCTGTGGGTTCACAATGGCCACCGTGTTTTGCGAAGTGGCATGGGCATTTACGTACAAATCATCGTCTCCTCCGGTCACTTTCAAATGCGCATTGAAACCTTTGTTGTCAAGAAAGAACGACTTCCGGTAAGCCAGGTTGCGTCCAACTCCCATAAAGGCGCCACCCACACCAGCCGACCCGAGGTAGTTGATGCCCGTGATAGTGGTTTCCCACTGAATGAAATTATTAAGAAAGCCCTTTTCAGTGTAGTATGGGGAATACCCGAGCACGAATTGAATTTTTTCTGAGCTGAATCCTTTAGCCATTTCTGCCACCCATTGGTCGGAAGCCGGGCGACAGTCGGCGTCGGTGAGCAGCACAATGTCGTTGGCCGCTGCTTTTATCCCCAGTGTCAGGCCATACTTCTTGCCGTTGACATGGTTGGGTGAGCTGTCTACACGCACCATTTTGAGCTTGGGCGTGCTGTCTTTTAGCGCCAGCAAGTAGTCGTAGGTGCCATCATTGCTGCGGTCGTCCACAATGATTACCTCAAAGTTGGGGTAGTTCTGGGCCAGAAGGAGCGGAATAAGCTCCTTCAGGTTTTCCTCTTCGTCGTGAGCGCAAACAATCACGGAAACACCTGCTTCTGTTTTGGTGAGCTTTTTCTGCTGCGTATTGACTTTGCTTAAACCAATCCACCATTTGAATTGAAAGAAAAGATGAATGAAAAGAAAAAAACCACACAAGGCTGGTACTAAATACTCCATGTAGAACGCTCAAGTTTTCAAAAGCACCAAAGATAGGTTTTTTAGCCAATTAGATGATCGAATTGCAGGGCTAAATATGAAGTGATGATTTTCAGTAGTGGTGCACAAAAAAAGGAGCGACAGGTGCCGCTCCTTTTCAAACTCCAACAACGAACTATCAATTATTCAGAAATCAGTTACCTCTTGTGCTTAGCTGACGAGCCGTTGCGGTTGTCGCCGGCGTCACAGGTTGAAGACCTCTTCTGTAACCAGTACTTTCTGTTTTGCTATTAGTATCCGTCACTCTGCTTTCGCTGGCCTGGCCACGGTACTTATCATTTGAGCTGCCTTTTCCAGTGTTTTGGTTGTTGTCACGGCGCCCATCTTTATCATAACTCTTTCCATTCTGGCTATCACGGTATTGATTATTGTCACGACGGTCGTTATCATATTTGCCATGTTGCTGACCTTTCTGATGGTTGTTGTTGCCATATTTGTGGTCATTGCTATGATGGTACTTGTCATGATGACCCTTGCCGTGGGCGTATCCTTTGTTATAGTAATGATACTTGCTGGCAACCACTATTGGTCTTGGGCGGTAGTACCTCTCATAGTGATTAGCATGGAACCCACAGTAGCTGTCACAAATGTGATGAGCAAAGTGGGAGTTCACGATCTGCACCGAATTGAGGATTCGCCCGTAGTGATCAATATTCACTGACAGGAAGGTGCCTCTGTTTTCAAGGATTATTTCGAAGTCAATGAAACCTCTGTAAGGTACCTGCCGAACATGGACTACATCGTAGCCGTAGTAAGAGCGATTTATTTTGTACATCACTGCCTGCGGAACATTCCAGCTCAGCTGGTCACCGTAGCTGCTATAATAGAAAGCAAATGAAGGTTGTGAAACAGCTTCTGTAGTACTAACCAGTACCAGCAAGCTCAAACTCAGAATTAATGTAGAAGTTTTCATGACCGTAATTGTTTGGTTCTGGTCTGATATATGCAAATGGCGGGCCAAAAACACAAGTAGTTATATGTCAATTAGTTAAGTTCGTTTTGGAGGGCGGGTGAAGAATAGAGTGGAGTCATCGTACCTCCGAATCATATTGACATGAGGAAGACTGATTAGGAAAAGACCGGGAGTATTTCTCATTTTACCCCGAGTTTTTTGGTGTACATCGAAGTTTTTTGAGCGTTCGATGGGCGGGCTATTTCTTCGTGGAAATAATTAATCACAAAAACACAAGAAGATGAAAGCTAAATCGATTATAGGAATGCTTGCCCTGGTAATGGCGGCATCCTCATGCACTGTTCAGTCGTTGCACCCCTTGTACGATGAAAAAACTATGATCTATGAGCCCTTTTTGGAAGGAGAATGGATAGATGATGATGGCAATAGCTGGGTAATTAATAGAGCTCAAAGGCCGGATGCCAATCAACTGAAGAAGGAGTTGGTAAACCCCAAGGCCTATCAAATAACCTACCATGGAGATTCGGTTGAAACCAACCTCGATGCCTATATGGTGAAACTGGATGGGACCTATTTTATCGATCTGTTTCCAGCAGAAAACTATGACAAAGAAATAGGAAACGACATACTCCTGGGGAATTTACTTCCTGTTCATACCTTTTCAAAGGTGGAAACGCAGGATGACAGTTTATACATCTATCAGTTTGACAGTGAATGGCTCAGCGATCTGATAAAAAACAACCAGATCAGAATTTCTCATGAAGTGGTGAAAGCGCATGGTGCCGACAGGGTAGTGTTGACGGCGTCAACGAATGAGCTTCAAAAGTTTGTGGCGAAATATCACAATGACCCCAAAGCTTTCAGCGAACCTGATAAGTTTGTCAGAAAGCGCCAGTAAATGATGAAAAGTAGTAAGCAGTTGTTCAAAAAGACAGTATCCAACAGGTTGGTGCAGCACCTGGCCTTTTGGGTGCTGTCCTTTTATGTGTTGCTGCGGATTTTTTCTACCGACAGCGAGATTCGTAACATTGATTACATCTACGACGGGTTGTTTCATTTTACGCTGATCATACCCGTTTACCTCAATCTCCTTGTTCTGATCCCGAAACTGCTGGACAAGGGCAGGTACTTTCTTTACATCGGCCTTGCAAGTCTTTCTATTCTGATTTTCAGCCAGCTCAATATCTGGTTCTTCGATTATTTGGTCGACTTCCTGCTGCCCGGCTACTATTTCATCAGCTACTATGAGCTGCCTGACATTGTTCAGTTTTTTCTCGTTTACGTAGGTGTGAGCACTTTGTTGAAGCTATCGAAGGGCTGGTTTCAGCTAGCCGAAGCGAAGACCAAACTGGCAGAGACCCGACAAGAAAAGCTCGATGCGGAGTTGGAGGCACTCAAGTCGCAGGTCAACCCACATTTTCTTTTCAATAGCCTCAACAACCTTTATGGTCTTTCGCTGAAAGGGGATAAGAAGACGCCAGCCTCGATATTGAAGTTGTCGGAGGTTTTACGCTATATGATTTACGAAGCAAAAGATGAGAAGGTACGGCTTGAAAAGGAGATAGCTTTTATCGAGAATTACATCAACCTGCAACGGTTGCGATCCGATCACCATGCCAGGATATCATTAGAAATCGTTGGCGAGGTAAGAGAACAAAGAATTGCTCCATTACTGTTTATTCCATTTGTTGAAAACAGCTTTAAGCACGGCATAAAAGGGGAAACAGGCGATTCCTATGTTGATGTGAAAATGGAAGTTGGGGACGATTTTGTCGATTTTACTTGTCGCAATAATGTGGGAAGTATTGACGATGTGGAGCAAAAGAAATACGGGGGCATAGGGCTGGAGAATGTGAAAAAGCGGCTTGAGTTGATATATGAAGACCGCTATACCCTGGAGTTGGATGAAGCGGAGGACGAGTATAAAGTTCACTTAACAATAGAACTACGATGAAACTCAGGTGTCTTATTGTGGATGACGAACCACTGTCGCAAGAGGTAATTGAAGGCTATGTGACCGACACGCCACAGTTGGAATTGGTGGCCAAATGTAGCAATGCGCTGGAGGCTGCATCGGTACTGAAAAGCCAAACCATCGATTTGGTATTTCTCGACATCAACATGCCCAAACTGTCGGGTATCAGTCTGGTGAAATCCTTGACCAAACCACCAGCAGTTGTGTTCATCACTGCCTATCCAGAGTTTGCAGTGGAAGGCTTTGAGGTGGAGGCCGTCGACTATCTCCTGAAGCCATGTTCCTTCGAGCGGTTTCTGAAGGCGGTGGGTAAAGTTGAAAACTATTTGCAGGCCTCAGGAAGAAAACAGGAGACAGACTATTTTGTAGTCAAGGCTGATAAAAAGCTGCACAAAATAGCGCTGGAGGATATTCTTTATTTTAAGTCGATTGGCGACTATGTCAAGGTGTATACCCGTGACAAAGTATTAATCACCAACGAGATTTTAAGAAACATTGAGGAAGGTTTACCCTCAGCGAAATTTATCAGACTGCATAAATCCTTCATCGTTTCACTGTCAGCGATTCAGTACCTGGAAGGCAATCAGGTGAAAGTGGGAGAGGAGATGTTGCCGGTAGGCCTGACTTACAAGGATAAATTGATGGAGAGGTTGGGGGGGTAAGGTTAAAGCAAGCTGCCTGCTTCGTTGTCGACCATTATATATGCCTGCGGAGTCACATGCACGATGCTGGCAGGCAAACTCTCGATTGGCTGCGAGGCTATCACTTTAGCTATAATGCCCGCTTTCTTTTCTCCATTGGCCATAATAATGGGCAGCCTGGCTTCCTGAAAATGCTTCAATCCCATGGTGATGCCGGTAGAGAGTTTCGTTTCTCCAGGAAAGTATTTTTTGCCAACCGTGATGGTTTCTTCTGCCAGCTGGCTAATGTGGGCATACGTACCGAAGGCCGTGTTCGGCTCATTCATACCAATGTGGCCATTGAGGCCAATACCAACCAGCATCACATCCAGGCCCCCATGTTGGTGGATCAGCTCATTTACCTCATCACATTGCGCCTGCACGTTGGGTTGGGTGCCGTCAAAGAAAACGATTTGCTTTTCTGGAATGTTCAGCGGTTCGAACAGGTCTTCATCCATCATTTGGCGGCATGAGCCTTTGGTGGTGCCGTTCATACCATTCCATTCATCCAGGCCAACAAACGTCCAGTTCGAGGTATCCAGCTTGCCAGACTTCACGTCTTCCACGAAGCATTTGAAGACACCAATCGGCGTATGGCCTGAGGCCAGGCAGACCAGAGGATTGGACTTGTTCTTCACGCTTTCGATGATCAGGTCAGCGGTCTTGCGGGATAGCTCTTCGTAGGTGGTGTAGGTTTGGATGGTCATATCGTCTGAGGTGTTTTGGACTGGCGAAGATAGTGTGTCGAGCCTGGGTTACCAATATATGTCGTCCCGACGGGACTAAGGTCTCTCGATCTGATAAAACTGAAGGTGTTTCGCCTTTAAGATCACCAAACGGTTGTTCTGATCGGGGTAGTGCCGTTTCGGCCGATGTGATTACCGGAGTTTCCGAGTCCCGTAGGGACGAAATGTCGGTATAACTCGTAAGCTAGATGAAGAACAGAATCCCGTAGGGATGGCATATGGGTCTTAGGCTTGCGAGTTGGGATTTGCGACGATACTTGCATCGCATTCTCTCTCTATTGCCAATTATTACACTATTTTTGCACCTGTTTTTAAAAGGGATGCAATTTAAACTTCAAGCCACAGACAAAGGATCGAAAGCAAGGGCCGGACAGCTAAGTACAGGGCACGGTGAGATTCAGACCCCCATCTTCATGCCGGTAGGCACAGCGGGCTCCGTAAAGGGCGTGCACCAACGAGAACTAAAGGAGGATATCAAAGCACAGATCATCCTTGGCAACACGTACCATCTTTATCTCAGGCCGGGCCTGGATATTCTCAAGCCTGCCGGAGGGCTTCATGGCTTCAATGGTTGGACGGGGCCGATCCTTACCGATAGCGGAGGCTATCAGGTTTATTCCCTGGCCGATCAACGGAAAATCACAGAGGAAGGCGTAAAGTTCAAGTCACACATTGACGGCTCCAATCATCTTTTCACGCCTGAAAATGTGATGGATATCCAGCGCACCATTGGCGCTGACATCATCATGGCTTTTGACGAGTGCCCGCCTTTTCCCTGTGAGCTGGACTACGCAAAAAAGTCAATGGAGATGACCCACCGTTGGCTGGACAGGTGCATCAGCCATCTGCAAACGACAGAACCCCTTTACGGGCACGAGCAGGCGCTGTTTCCCATAGTGCAAGGCAGTGTGGACAAAGAACTCCGTACGGTTTCTGCAGAGTACATTGCTTCCAGAGGCATGGATGGCAATGCTATTGGTGGCTTGTCGGTGGGCGAGCCTGCTGAGTTTATGTACGAAATGACAGACCTTGTTTGTAATATACTACCTGCCGACAAACCCCGTTATCTGATGGGAGTAGGCACGCCAGCCAACATCCTGGAGTGCATTGCCCTGGGGGTGGATATGTTCGACTGCGTGATGCCAACCAGAAATGCCAGAAACGGCATGTTGTTTACTTCTGAGGGGATTATCAATATCAAAAATGAGAAATGGAAAGACGATTTTTCGCCGATTGACGAAACAGTTGGTGGGTATGCCAGCACGTTCTATTCCCGGGCTTACCTGCGTCACCTCATCATGAGCAAGGAAATGTTGGGGGCACAAATAGCTACGGTTCACAATCTTACTTTTTATCTTTGGCTGGTTAATACAGCAAGGGAAAAAATCATTGATGGTACTTTTGCCAACTGGAAAGATATTATGGTGAAGAAGGTAAGCCACCGTTTGTAGCGAAATGAAGCTGATCGACAAATACATACTCAAGAAATTTCTCGTCACATTCTTTTTTGTGATGGTGATGCTTGTGTCTGTCATCTGTGTAATCGATTTCACTGAGAAGAATGATAAGTTCATCAAAAATGGTTTGGAAGCTGCGATCATCTTCAAATATTACCTCACTGTTTTTCCTTTCTTCGCCAGCTTAATCACCCCCATCACTGTTTTCATTGCTACTGTATTCATCACAGCCAATATGGCCGCCCGGACAGAAATAATTGCCATTCTGGCCAGCGGCATCAGCTTCAAACGCATGCTTGTACCCTATGCTATAGGTGCTGTTCTTATCGCCATACTCACATTTTTTTTTAACGGATACATCATTCCTAATGCCAATAAATTCAGGATTGGCTTCGAAGTGGCCTACGTGAAAAAGGCATTTTATTTTGTTGAGAGAGATATTCACATGAAGGTAGGAGATGACACCTACCTGTACCTCCAGAGTTATAATAACAGCTCGGACGTGGCCTACAAAGTAACGCTGGAGAAGATAGAGGGAGATCAGATGAAAGCCAAGCTGGTAGCTAACCGAATGGACTGGGACTCAACAACCCACAAGTGGAAGGTAATCAACTGGCAGCTACGGGAGATTGATGGTTTTGAAGAGAAAATAACAGCAGGAACTCAACTTGATACGGCATTGAGCCTGTCTCCGGCGGATTTTACCAACAACTATGGTCGCCAGGAGACCATGAACATGAATGAATTGGAAGAGCACATTCAATTGCAAACCGCCAGAGGAGCGGAGGATGTGGTGATTTACAAAATTGAGAAATATATCCGCTATATGCAGCCATTTGCCGTCATCATCCTCACGTTTATAGGAGTGATTGTTTCAGCAAGAAAGTCGAGAGGAGGCACTGGCTACCTTATCGCCCTGGGCTTTGCCCTGGCTTTTTTGTATATCATTTTCTACACGTTTTCAAGGGCAGTTGCCGAAGCAGGCTCAATGGATCCCATACTGGCAGTTTGGCTGCCTAATATTGTATTTGGTACTATTGGAGGGCTCATGTACTTCACGCTTCCCCGATGACGAGTCAGTACACCAAAGACTATCTACAGCTCCATTTCATTGTTTTCTTATGGGGCTTCACAGCCATATTGGGCATGCTGGTGAGCATGCCGTCGGTGGAGCTGGTTTTTTACCGCACATTCATTTCAGCCATCGCACTGGCCATAATGCTGCTCGTTGGAAAGAAAAGCTTTGCAATAGGCACTAAGGACATTGTTAAAACGCTTGGTACAGGCATTATCATCGGCGTACATTGGATACTTTTTTTTGCCGCCGCCCGGCTCTCCAATATCTCGGTTTGCCTGGCCGGAATAGCCACCATTTCGTTATGGACTAGCCTTTTGGAACCTCTCATGACCAAAAAGCGTGTGAAGGGCTTTGAGGTTGTGCTGGGGCTGATGGCGATAGTGGGCATCGTTATTATTTTCAATGTGGAGTTCAAGTATGCCTGGGGCCTTTTCGTGGCCATAGTTTCGGCATTTCTGGCCGCCGTGTTTACGGTCATCAACTCCCAGTTCACGCAGCGGCATTACCATTTCACGGTCACGTTTTATGAAATGATTGGCGCCTCACTGAGCATCATTCTGTTCTTCCCGATCTATGGGGCTTACTTTTCCGATGGGGTTCAGCTTGGGTTGCATGGCTACGACCTGCTCTGGCTCACAATTCTGGCGCTCGCCTGCACGGTGTATGCCTATTCTGAGTCGGTGAAGCTGATGAAAAGGATTCCGGCCTTTGCCGTCAATTTAGCGGTCAACCTCGAGCCTATTTACGGGATTATTCTGGCGCTTGTGATTTTCGGAGAGCAAGAGAAAATGAAACCGGGATTTTATCTGGGGACACTTGTTATTTTATCGTCTGTGCTGGTGTACCCATGGATCAATAGGTACTACAAGAGAAAAGCACTGGAGACCGATGTGTTGCGGTGATTAGAGCATAGTGGTCCAGCTACTCATTTCACCTGCCAGTCTTGCTTTCGGTTTGTCTTCGAAAATTCCATACATCGTTGAACCGGAGCCTGTCATGCTGGCATAAACGGCCCCTTTGGCATAAAGCTTTTCTTTTACTTCCTTCAGAGCAGGGTGGTTGGGGAAGACAGATTGCTCAAAGTCATTTACCAACTGGCCTTTCCATTTTCCAATGGGCTGGGAAAGGATATCAGTGATGCCGTGCTGCTTATCATTGGGTTCTACACCAGCGTAGGCCTCTTTCGTTCCGATGTGAATACCAGGGAATACAAGCAGCAGATGGTACCCTTCGAGGTCAATAGGGAAGGGCGTTAGCTCAGTTCCCCGACCAAGCGCCATGGCCGGCTGGTTTTTCACAAAAAAGGGGCAATCACTACCAAGCTGAGCTGCGTAGTCTTCCAGCTGAGTGTCGCTCAGCCCCAGCGCAAATTTTTTATTGAGCATCACCAGCATAAAAGCGCCATCGGCAGAGCCGCCGCCGAGCCCAGCTCCCATAGGGATGGCTTTGTGGAGGTGGATGCTGATGGGAGGGAGTTGGAAATCCTTTTGAAGTAACTGATAGGCTTTCAGGCAAAGATTGTCGTCACTATTGCCGGGGATGGGCAAACCCGATGATGTAAATGACAAGGGTTTAGCTTCCACTATTTCTAACACATCCTGTAGCGGAATAGGCAGAAAGAGACTAGAAATGTCGTGATACCCATCCGTTCTTTTGCAAAGGATATGAAGTCCCAGATTGATTTTAGCGTTGGGGAAGGTGATCACTGAGGGCTTTGGTTGTAGTCCGAAATTCTTTGCAAGGCGTATTGATCAGGCAATGATAACCAACTGACAGGTAGTTAAACGGAGATGCCTGCTTTCGCAGGCACGACGATCCGTATACGCAAAGTTATTTCAATTACTTATTGAACATTTCAATCACCTCTTCAGAGATACCTGTGCTGGAGTATCCACCATCATGGTACAAGTTCTGCATCGTTACCATGCGGGTAAGGTCTGAGAAAAGCGAAATGCAGTAATCGGCACAAGCGCCGGCTGGTGCGTTACCCAATGGCGACTGCTTGTCGGCAAAGTCATAAAAGCTCTGGAAGCCGTCGATGCCTGACCCGGCTGTTGTTTTTGTAGGCGATTGAGAGATCGTATTCACCCTCACGTTCTTCGCTTTTCCCAGTCTGTATCCGTAGCCTCTGGCAATGGATTCCAGCACAGCTTTGGCATCGGCCATATCAGTGTAGAATGGGTACGTGCGCTGAGCGGCTATGTAAGACAAACCAACTATGGAGGCCCACTCGTTCAGTGCGTCCTGCTTCTCGGCCACGTGCATCATTTTATGAAAGGAAAGAGCGGAAATATCAATAGACTTCTGAAACCAGTCGTAGTTCAGCTCACCGTACGACTTCCCTTTGCGGATGTTAGGTGACATGCCGATAGAGTGCAGCACGAAGTCAATTTTTCCACCCAATATTTCTGTCGACTTGCTGAAAAGGTTTTCCAGTTCTTCCACAGATGTGGCGTCGGCTGGAATGATTTCCGCATTGCAGGCCTTGGCCAGGTCGTTTATTTTGCCCATTCGCATGGCGATAGGTGCATTGGTAAGGGTGAAAGTTGCACCTTCGGCGTGGGCTTTTTCAGCCACATGCCAGGCAATGGAGTTTTCATCCAATGCGCCAGAAATGATTCCTCTTTTTCCTTTTAATAGATTATAAGCCATAGTTCTTGTTTTAAGCGAATGTAATATGGGCAAAAATAGAAAAATTTAACTCAATCCTGCTGTAGTAGCTCCCGTGCGTTTTGCAGCGCCGATGCGGTAGGGGAGGCGCCGGCAATCATCTTGGCAATTTCGTTGACTCTTTCCTCTTCTTCCAGAAGTTTTACCTTGCTCACGGCTTTGTCGCTGCTGTTGTCTTTGTAAACAAAATAATGGGCATCGCCCCTGGCTGCAAACTGAGGCAGGTGGCTGATGGAGATTACCTGGTGCTTCATGGCCATTGTTTTCATCATTCCCACCATCTTGTTGGCGATCTCACCAGAAATGCCTGTGTCAATCTCATCGAAAATGATGGTAGGTAAAGCAGTTTTGTCTGTGAGGATATATTTGATAGCAAACATGAGCCGTGAAAATTCACCACCAGAGGCTACGTCTTTGAGTTCCCTTGGCGTAATGCCCTTGTTGGCGCTGAAAAGGAAGCCAATTTCATCAACACCCGACTCTGTTGGGGGCACCAGCTTGTGGCTTACCTCGAAAGATCCCAAAGGCATGCCGAGCTCTCTTACGATCTCCACTACTGCCTTCGAGAAACTGGCGAAAGCAGACTTTCTATGCTCACTCAACTTAGTAGCCGCCAACGCCAATTCCTTTTCCGCATCATCAAGCTCGTTTTTGGCATCGGTAAGTGTGTCGTCCAGATTTTGGACAAGCCTCACCTTTGCTTCAAGGTTTTGCTGAATAACGAGCAGCTCTTCAATAGAGGCCGCTCTGTGCTTCTGCTGCAGCTGATTGATCAAATCAACCCGCTCTTTTGTCAATTGTATTTTCTCAGGATCGTACTCAATCTGATCGTCTTCTTTTTTTATTTCCTCGCCAATATCCTGTAGCTCAATCACAGCGCTTTCCAGCCGCTCTCTGAGGGCATTGATTTTACCTGAAAATTTACCAGCAGCAGAGAGGGCATGCGTTACCTGCGCCAGTTGGCTTTCAATAGAGAATTCTGCCTCGCTAAGCAACTGCAGGCTTTCATTGAGCCTTAGCTTGATTTCTTCGGCGTGCTCCAAAGTGGCGAGTTCATCCTCCAATTGTTGCTGCTCGTCTGCCTTCAAGGCTGCTTTTTCAAGCTCGGTGTAAAGAAACAGGTTGTATTCCGCCTCCTTTTGCAGCTCAGCACTTTCGGTCACCAATTGCTCGTAAGCTTTCTTTTTCTTTCTGAAGTTTTTGAAAAAGCCGGTATAGCCATCTATCAACGACTGACTGCCAGCATAGGCATCGATCACACCCAGCTGAAACTTATTAGAAGCAAGCAGCAATGTGTCGTGCTGTGAATGGATATCCATTAAATGATCTCCCAGCGACTTGAGCACATCCAGCGTTACGGGTGTGTCGTTCACAAAGGCCCTCGATTTGCCGGAAGGGCTGATTTCCCTTCGGATCAGCGTTACTGCCTCGTAGTCAAGTTCATTTTCCTCAAAAAGCGGGGCCAATCTGTAGGCGGAAACATCAAAAGAGCCTTCCACTACACACTTTTCATTTTCGTTGTAGAGCGACTTGGTGTCGGCCCTGTTGCCAAGCAGCAGGCCAACGGCTCCCAGCATAATGGACTTACCTGCGCCAGTTTCACCTGTTATCATGTTCAGCCTGGGCGATGGCGTCATCTCCAGGTGTTCAATGAGTGCATAGTTTTTAATGAGCAAGTGTTTTAGCATGGTTGCCGGTTACTCCCTATTGTCTTTGCGTTAAGGAAGCCAAAAATATAAGTTTAAATGTTTTGAAAGCCGAGTTGAGTGGAGAATTCTTTAAAAGAATCCCTCACTTCCAACGCTCAATTCTTGAGGATTGCCTGAAGCTTATCGTTTTCTCCCGGGTCTAGTTTGGTCAGGATGTCATAAGCCTGTTGCCGAACCGATCTATCTCCCTGTGAGTAAATATTTACCAGCTCATCCAGTTTGGCATCCATGAAAGCGATGGGGTAAATACTATTAGGCCTTACGGCTTTTACTTGTTGGATTTTTTTTAGTGTCTCGAGCATCGCCACCCTGGATTCGTTTGGCTTTTCCTGAAAGAGGTCGAGACCTTTCAGATGGTAGTCGTAGGATGCTTCACGTAGGGGGATCATGGCAGCATTCATCAGGTTTTCTGTGAGCCAGTAGCGGTTTCGGTTGTTCCCAAACTGATCCCAGCCAACGGCTCCCGACTGCTGGGCATTGTTAACAACAAGAAACGCCTTTTCGAAATAAGGCGTGCCTCCCATTTTTGAGTACGTGTCGTAGTCCATGCCCAGAATGATGTAGGCATAGTAGGCCAGCATTGATGTGATGTTACTTGTAAAGGCGTTCTCGTTGAACTGCAGGGGCTGCGACTCCGTGTAGTCAAACTGCCAGTCCCGGTCAGCAAAGTTGAAAACAAGCGATTCATACCCCGAATTATATACTGGCCGGGCCGACAGCACTTGCACAGCTGCCTTGAAGTTGCCAACGGAGGGCATTTCCTCCATGTTAATGATGATGTTGCAGTTGATCCGCTCTTCTTGCTTGTAAACGTCGTTCGTCCATTTGCGGCTGTTGAAGAACTGGGTAAATGCCTGCTCCATGTCAGAAAAGATCCGACGTTCGGTGGTTTGCACCTGCTGTGCGTTCACTGTCACTTTGCAATTGAGTTCCTGGGCGTTGGCACTCACTGTCGCACACAAAACGCATGCTATTGCCAGGCTATAAGCCCATTTTTTTGCAAACCACGTCAACAATGTCATTGGCCACTTCCTGTTTAGATTTAAGGTCAAATGTGCTGCTTCCATCATGGTCTAAGATAGTAATCTTATTTGTATCGTGGGCAAATCCCGCTCCCTGGTCTTTCAACGAATTGAGAACGATGAGATTGAAGTTTTTCTTGTGCAGCTTTTCCTTCGCATAAGCTATTTCGTTGGTCGTCTCCAACGCAAAGCCGACAGTAAATTGCTTTTTCTTCTTTTTACCGAGCGTAGCTGCAATGTCCGGGTTCTTCACCAGGTGCAAAGTGAGCGTGTCATCGCTCTTCTTAATCTTTTCCTGTGCGGGTGTGTCGGGGCGGTAGTCGGCTACAGCGGCAGCAAAAACGGCGATATCAACATCGTTAAACAGCACCTCGCAAGCTGTCAGCATTTCTTCAGCCGAACGAACTTTGGTGACGTTAATGGCAGCATGGGAGGCGGAAAGTGACGAGGGACCACTCACTACTTCCACTGTCGCTCCCTGGCTGGCAAACTGCTCTGCCAACGCAAAGCCCATTTTGCCCGTGGAATGATTGCCTATGAAACGAACCGGATCGATTGCTTCGTGTGTTGGGCCAGCCGTGATGAGGACTTTTTTCCCGGCCAGGCGCTGTGTTTTGCTGAAGTACTCCTCCAGATGCTGCACAATATGCTCTGGTTCAGCCATGCGACCCACACCTCTCAGGCCACTGGCGAGCTCGCCATCTTCGGCATCGATGAGCTTATTACCGTAGGACAGAAGCGAGTTGATATTGGCGGTGGTAGATGGATGCTTGTACATGTCGAGATCCATGGCAGGGGCAAAGAACACGGGACAGCGGGCAGAAAGGTAGGTGGCCAGCAGCAGGTTATCGCAAATGCCATTGGCCATTTTCGCCAGGGTGTTGGCACTTGCCGGTGCTACTACCATGGCATCAGCCCATAAGCCAAGCTCTACATGGTTGTTCCAGGTACCGTCGGTCGAGTGAAAGAAGTCGGAATAAACTGCTTTCTTAGAAAGTGTGGAAAGCGTAAGCGGGGTGATGAAGTTTTTGGCGTCGGCAGTGAGAAGTACTTGCACCTCTGCGCCTTGTTTAACGAGTAAACGGGTGAGAAGAGCCGATTTATAAGCGGCAATGCTGCCACAAACACCCAGAAGGATTTTTTTACCTTGAAGCATGTTAATGTAATTGAAAAACTATGAAGCGGCCAAATTCATAACCAAAGGTCAGTTTCAGCCGCTTCATTTTCAAATTAACGCTTTTCAGGCTATTCGAAATGAATTTGGTTGAAGGAAAAGCTAATTAAGCTGTTTCCTCTTCTTCGTTTCTTCTGAAATAAAGCTTTCCTTCCAGAAACTCATCTGTTGCCACGATGGTAGGCTTAGGCATCTTCTCATAGAACTTAGAGATTTCGATCTGCTCTCTGTTCTCGAAAATTTCCTCCAGGTTGTCTACGGTAGAAGCGAATTCAGCCAGCTTATTGCTAAGCTCCTCTTTCATTTCTGCAGAAAGCTGTCTGGCTCTCTTACCAACTATTACTACAGACTCATAAATGTTGCCTGTGGGTTTAGCCAGTTGCGCATTATCACGGGTGATAATAGATGCCTGCGAATTTGTTTTGTTAACTGCCATATCTTAGTTACTTGAAATACTTGCTAATTCACGTACCTGCTCCAGGCTGATCGTGTACATATCCTGGGCCTGCCGTACAAATTTACCTTCTGGAAATTTGTCTATAAACTTCTGGTAATAAACAATTGCTTCTCTGTATCGTTCCTCCTGCTTGCTCGGGATACTTTGCTGAGCATATTCGAACTGACATTTAATACGAAGAAATGATCCCTCTTCATTAAACTCAGAATCTGGAAAATCTACTTCAAAATTATTGAATGCCACAACCGCCGATTTGTACCTCCTGAGTTGGTAGTACAGGCGGGCATTGTCAAAAGATTTCTTCTCTAATTTTAGCTGAAGATCGTCAATGATCTGCTGCGATTTATCTTTGTATTCGCTGTACGGGTACTTATTTATAAAGGTTTGCATAGATGCAATGGCCTCATAGGTGCTGCTTTGGTCGAGGTCAGTTACCGGCGACTCAAGATACAGCGAATAGGCATTCATATATTGCGCTTCCATGGCATGCTCACTTCTGGCGTAGGTAGTGGCAAATGTTTTGAAGTAGTGGGAGCTTAATATGTATTGCTTCTGATAATAGTAAGAATAAGCATAGTAGTACTCCGCCAGCTCAGCTTCTTTGGTTCCTTTAATGATAGGGATGATATCTTCAAAAAGCACGTTGGCTTTGTAGTACTCTTCCTCCTCATAATATTTCATTGCCGCATCATACTTCCTTTTCCAGTCAGTGCTCTTCTGGATTTTTCGAAATTCGCTGCAAGAAACTGTGATGAAACCTATCGAAAGGTATAAAAGCGTTACTAAAAGCCGGGTTTTGAACATAAGCTCGCAAAATTAAGTGATGGTCAGCTAATTACCAATCTATTGTTGGCTGTTTTCTTTCTTTTTGACACCAGATGTGCCGTTAGGGTTGGGTTTTTTTGTCGGAACGGCGGTTTTAGATGGTAGAGTACCTCTTGCGTTGTTTGGCAAACCTCCTGCTGCACCTTTCGCTGAACTTGAAGTAGTGCTCACACCGCTTTTTCGGACAGGTTTTGTAGGAGAAGGTTTCTTGATGGCATTGCCCAGGCTGTCGGTTGTGATTTCTTCCGGCGGAACGGGGCTGAGTACCTGTAGAAGAGTAGGCCGTTCACTGGCCCGCCAGGCAAACCCATCCAGCTTTGTGAGCTCGGGCGTAATTTCGTGTGGCGGGTAGAATGTGGCCTCCGGTTTCATGTAGAACGAAATATTATTTAGGTCATTTCCCTTGAACCGCATGGTGATATTGCTGCATAGTATCCGGTTCATGCCCATCAGCAGGCTGTCGCCGTCGCTTAACACATAGTAAATGCTCTCACCGTTGCCATTTACGTCCACTCTCTTGATGGAATTATCAGCAAAGTAAGCCCTCATGTTTCGTCCCTTGACTTGATTAAACTGTTTGAGTGTATCCTGCGAAACGATGAATGCGTCTTTCTGCATGTACATCTCGTCGATCACGTTGTTTTTTAGATACAAACTGATCGTGTCAGATTCTATCTGATTCTTGAAGTTCCACAGCACCGGATCGAAATAGTAGGTGATACTGGAATCGGCAATGAAATAGGCCAGCGAATCTGCTTTTCCCTGCAAATTAGACCTGAACATTCTCACATGGTTGTAAGCCAGTATCCTTTTCAGGGAGTCTACATTATCTTCTATTGAGATCAGGGTGTCGGCAGCCAGGTAAAAGGTATCCGCCTGCATCATTTTTTTCATGACGGGATTGCCAAACACCTTCGACAAACCTTTGTTTCTCCAGTAAACTCCCTTTTCGCCAGTGATGATGACATCATTGTTTTTTGCTGTCATTTTCACATGACCAGTAGCGGTGTAGTATTTATTGATGTCGTCAAAAAACAGCTCGTCACCCTCCAGAATATAGTCTCTGGTGTCTATTTGACCTTTGATAAATGAAGACTGCTCGGGAATAGTTTTGAACTCTCCACCTTTAGAATAAAGCATGGTGCTGTCGGAGGTGATAATCTCCGTTCGCCCGTCGGTGATGGCAATTTTGGTAATGGTGTTGTACCTGAGTGTATCGGAATGTAGTGTGTATTCCGGGCTTAATAGTTCGACTTTGCCGTAGAAAGTGGCCCGGTCTTCAAAACCGTAGAAATAGCCCCGGCGGCTCGAAAGGGTGTTATTCAAATCTACCAGCTTACCATTGTTAAAGTAGTTGGCCACACGGGTGTCTAGTTCATAGTCCAGAAAGTCGGTGTAAAGCCTGTTCTCGCCACTGGTGTACACCACATTTTCCCGCATCTGCGCTTTTCTGGTATTACCATCGTAAAAAAGCTTGTTGCCGGTAATGGTCACGGTGTCGTTGTCAACAATTCTTACGTGCCCAAAAGCCTCCATGGAATTGGTGGATTTCAGCATCACCGCCGAGTCGCAATAGATGATAGTATTCTTCTGTGAGAAGGTCACATTTTCCCACAACCTTTCATATGAGCCAGCTTTGTCTCTCACCACCATGCCATGCTCTGCCTTGTATTTGAGCTTCTCCTTGCGCTGCGCCTGGGCGGGAAGCGAGATGCCCAGCAGGAAGAAAAAGATGATGAGTATTTGAAAAGAGAATTGCCTCATTGTTTTTGTTAGTGCGTGGCAAAAATAGAGAAAGAACCTTTACTTGCGTAAAGTTCCTTTAGCTGCTTAAACGGCAGGGCCACCAAATGCGGTATGGATATCGAAAAAAAACTCCATGAATTAAGAATTTTTATCCGGAAGTACGACCTTTTCAGTGCTGAGGGGAAGATTTTCCTGGCGATTAGTGGGGGAGTCGATTCGGTGGTGATGGGCAGATTGATGATGGAGTTGGGGCAATCTTTCGGTGTTGTGCACTGCAATTTTAAGTTGAGAGGCGAAGCTTCCGATGGCGACGAGGCCTTCGTGAAACAATTGGCTAAAGAATGGAAAGTGCAATTTTTCTCCACTTCGTTCAACACGACGGCTTTTGCAGAGGAAAACGGTGTATCGATTCAAATGGCGGCCAGAGAGCTCAGGTACGGCTATTTTTCCACCCTAAGTCAGCAATACGGCAACGCAAAAATTGCCACGGCGCACCACGTCAACGATGCGCTGGAAACCATTTTGCTCAACCTCACACATGGGACAGGCTTTCGGGGACTTTCCGGCATTACACCGGCCAGGGACCATTTTGTGAGGCCTATGCTGGCATTTACGGGCGAAGAAATAAGAGAAATAGCCGGTGCGCTGGCCCTGAAGTGGAGAGAGGATGCCTCGAATGCAAAAGATGACTACGAGCGAAACAAGCTGCGACACCGTGTAGTGCCGGTGTTGGAAGAACTAAATCCTTCGCTCGGGGGCACCCTGAAGGACACGCTGGCCAGGCTTTGGGCAACTGACGTTGCCATTAAGGGTTCGCTGGAAGTGTGGCGGAGCCAGCAGGTGGCGGAAAAGGGTGACTACACCGAAATAGCACTGAAGGGAGCCGGGGAGCATTCCATATTTTACCTCTTTGAGTACCTGAAGGCAAAAACTTCGCTAGCCTACAAGTCTTTCAAGCAATTGGAAGCGAGTATTGAAGAAGGCACTTCTGGCAAACTTTTTTTGACTGATACCCATCAAATCAATTTGGACCGGGGCCGACTTATTATAAGCAGGGTAGGTGGGGATGAGGGTGATGAACCGATTCTTATTGAAGCAAATGACAAGGAGATAACATTTCAACTCGGAAAGCTTAGCTGTGAAAGGTTGGCTATGCCTGTAGCTATTGACAAATCACAGAACCTAGCTTTGTTAGACGCTGACTGCCTGCAATTTCCCCTGGAACTTCGGCGCTGGAGGGAGGGAGACAGCTTTGTGCCACTGGGCATGAGCGGCCAAAAAAAGATCAGCGATTTTATGATTGATGCCAAAATTCCAGTAAACTTGAAAAGCAGGGTATATGTCCTGTTGTCGGGCGGCGAAGTGGTCTGGGTGGTTGGCAAAAGGA
This sequence comes from Imperialibacter sp., assembly GCF_040222385.1. Taxonomy (GTDB): domain Bacteria; phylum Bacteroidota; class Bacteroidia; order Cytophagales; family Cyclobacteriaceae; genus Imperialibacter. The sequence continues at coordinate 21,940 of NZ_JAVKDF010000054.1, read as the reverse complement.
TTGATGACCGATGTAAGATTACTTCTTCCACAAGCAGGGTGTACAAACTAAGTGTATGTTAAAGAGCATATTGAATCCATTCAGAAGGTCTTATAACTCAGAGGAACTCAACCTTTTTGGCTTTTTGCAAAAAGTAAGGCTGTTCGAGCGCCTGAGCTATGAGGAGATGGCGTTGTTTGTCCCTTATCTGTATCTCAGGCAGTATAAAAATGAGGAAGCTGTTTTTTTTAGAGGTGACCCCAGTCATGCGCTTTACATCATTAAGAGTGGGGAGATAGCGTTGAACATCGATGTGAAGGATAAATTCGAGGAGTTGTCCCGGATCTATCCAGGCGATGCTTTTGGAGACAATACTGTGATTGAAAATGCCACCCGAATATTTACCTCCGTTGTGGTGAGCGACAACGCTGAACTGTATGTCATCCCACAGGTAAACTTATTGCAGATCATGAATGATAACACGGTGATCAGGGCTAAGGTGATGACCTCGTTTGCTGAGATTTACAACGCCTATTCTGCTAATCTTGTGAAGTCGTACCGAAATCACTTCGGCTTTTTTGACCTGAGCCTGGCTTACAAAAGACGCTAGATATTTGCCGCACATATTTGTTAGCTACCGGGCAGGCCAATTAGTCAAAAGCTTGTTCGAATAATAGCTTGTATTTTATAGCTTTGTCCCGATTATTAAATGGTTCAACTCCTAAAAAAATAGACATATGAAAATTACCGTTGTTGGCGCTGGAAACGTCGGGGCCAGTGTAGCTGAGTACGCAGCCATGAAAGAACTGGCTGACGAAATTGTGATCCTCGATATCAAAGAAGGCTTTGCGGAAGGCAAGGCAATGGACCTCAACCAATGTGCAACACTCAATGGATTCAATTCGAGAATCATCGGTACTACTGGCGATTACAGCAAGACAGCCGGTTCGAAGGTAGTAGTGATCACGTCAGGCATCCCAAGAAAACCAGGCATGACCCGTGAAGAGTTGATTGGCACCAATGCCGGCATTGTTAAGTCGGTAACTGAAAATGTGCTCAAGCATTCTCCAGAGGCGATCATCGTGGTGATCAGCAACCCGATGGACACGATGACCTATCTCGCTGTTAAAACAAGCGGTATACCTAAAAATCGCATTATTGGCATGGGCGGCACCCTTGATAGTGCTCGTTTCCGCTACAGGTTGGCCGAGGCGTTGAACTGCAATGCCAATGATGTGCAGGGTGTTGTGGTTGGCGGACATGGTGATACCACCATGATTCCTTTGACTCGCCTGGCTACTTACAATTCAACTCCTGTATCCAACTACCTGTCAGCAGAGAAGCTTGAAGAAGTGTCGAAAGCTACGATGGTGGGTGGTGCCACACTTACCGGCCTGTTGGGCACGTCTGCCTGGTACGCTCCGGGAGCATCAGGAGCAGCGGTGATTGAGGCCATTGTGCGTGACCAGAAAAAACTAATGAGCGCTTCGGTGTATCTCGAAGGAGAATATGGTCAAAAAGACATCTGCGTAGGCGTGCCTGTGATCATCGGTAAAAACGGATGGGAAAAAGTGGTGGATTTCAAGCTCAACGCTGAAGAAAAAGCCAAGTTTGAGGCCAGCGCAGCAGCTGTTCGTAATATGAACGATGCTCTAGCACTTTAGTCTTCCTTCAAATAGCAAATATAAAAAGGCACCGGAGAACTCACTCTGGTGCCTTTTTTATGACCCATTCAGGGCATTCAATTGTTTAAATCGCTTTCAGCGCACCTTCATAATTAGGCTCCTGCCCAATCTCCGGCACAAGTTCGGTATATGCTACCCGGCCTGTTTCATCTATCACTACTACAGCTCTTGCGTCGAGCCCCTGGAACCCACCGTCGATAATTTCTACGCCATAGGCTTTGCCGAAAGCGTTTCCGTCTCTGAAGTTAGACAGCGTGATTACGTTGTCCAGTCCCTCAGCGCCACAAAACCTTTTGGCGGCAAATGGCAAGTCTTTGCTAATACACAAAACGACTGTATTGTCGAATGATGATGCTTCTTTGTTGAACGTCCTTATCGAGGTGGCACAGACCCTGGTATCTACGCTTGGGAAGATGTTGAGGATCACTTTTTTTCCTTTGAAATCAGACAAAGATGCCTCCGACATGTCTGCTTTTACTAATTTAAAATTTGGTGCTGAAGACCCTACTACCGGAAGCTCGCCAATAGTGGTGCATGGATTTCCACCTAAAGTAATTCTAGCCATTTGAATATTCTGTTAACGGTTTATGTGAGTAACTAAATAATGAATGCTTTGTTAGAATACCGAGATGAGGTGAAAATAATTCCTCATTTTTATTCTTTTAGTTGGTTTTCGAAAACAACATTAAAACAACTAGTAAATCAATAAGGGCGTGCATGCCAATGGCGTAGACGATGCCCAATCGGATACGGATAAGGCTGAAGAGGAAGGCGTAGTTGAAGTATGGGAGCAAAACAACAGGTAGCAATAGAAGGGCTTGATCGTTCCAGTGATAGTTAGGGATGTGTAAAATCGAAAAAATTGTGGCCGAGATGTAAAAAATTCCTTTAAATGCCTTGTTCCAATTCTTCTCCAGATACCCCGAATGTAGATTGGATCGGCTTAGGGGGGTATAAATAACAACCGCAAATCCAGCTATTACCAAATAGGCCAGAACCAAATTTTCCGTCGGGCCAAGACTAGTAGGGGAGTACATAGGCATGATAGCAGAGAAGACCCGAACTAGCAAGAAAGAAAAAATCAATGAAAGAGAGATGTCGAGGTACTTTTTGTTGAAATTGGTTAGCAACAGTCTACAGGTTAGCTCTTCCATCAGCCCAACAATTAGAGGCATAAAAATGGTGAAAAGTACAAGATCTGTCGCTTTAAAATCGCCAGCCTCAATGACTGGCCGGCTATCGGGAAAGCGAAGTTCCAATACGCTTAATAACGGATTCAAAAGCATGAGGGAGAGTAGGTAGAGGACAAAGGCATTGAGGGAGAACTTCAATGCAAAAAGAATTTTTTTTCCAGTGGAGGAATGAATCTGGTGAAAGTCGGGAAATGCAATAAACCGGAGGTAATGTTTGAAATGCCTAAAGCTCCTCTTCTTTCTTTTCTTCTGTTTAGCTTCTGTAGGTTGTGCGACTACAAGGGGTGCGTCTACCACTTCCTGCCTTTCCTTCAACACCGTCACGGCGGCTTCAATAGCCTCAGCAGTATACTTCTGACTCTCAGCGATCACCTGCTTAAGGTCTTTGGTAGAGCGCTTGTTCATGCTCGCCAAAAATGGATTGATCATTTGCTAGCTGTCGGATAATCGTTATTTCAAATAGCGCCACTCTTCAAGTGATATTTCCTTCATTGTACAAGGCTACTCTCTCAGGTTAATTTCTTTCTATATTAAAGAAAAAAAAACGAATGAGGAGACTTACTACTTTTTTAACCCTTGTGGCTTTTGGCTTGTCTGCCACTGGTGCTTTTGCCCAGGACAAAGCCGTTATGGGCTTCAAAGATCCGGCTACTGAGCTGGAACTGGAGAAAAAATTTGATCAGCAATTGAAGGCTGAAAACCTCGATCAATGGTTAAAGCGTATGTCGTCGAGGCCACACCACGTGGGGTCGCCTTTTGACAAAGACAATGCTGATTTTATGGCTGCGATGTTTAAATCGTGGGGCTACGACGCTGAGGTAGTGAGCTACGATGTGCTTTTCCCCACGCCCAAAGTGAGGCTGCTGGAGATGACAGGCCCCACTCGCTTTAAGGCAGGGCTTGTTGAGCCAGCACTTAAAGAGGACGCCACATCCGGGCAGACCAAAGAGCAACTGCCCGTGTACAATGCCTACTCTGCCGATGGCGATGTGACTGCCGAGCTGGTCTATGTCAACTACGGCGTGCCAGCCGACTACGAGGAGCTTGAAAAGGCGGGTATAGATGTAAAAGGCAAGATTGTGATAGCCAAATACTATGGCTCATGGCGGGGCATCAAGCCCAAGCTGGCGGCTGAAAAAGGTGCCATTGGCTGCATCATCTATTCTGACCCGGCCGACGATGGCTATGTGCAGGGCGATGTGTACCCTGAAGGGCCTTACAGAAGCGAGCAGGGTGCTCAGCGTGGCTCGGTGATGGATATGCCGCTGTACCCTGGTGACCCTTTGACGCCAGGGATTGGTGCAACGAAGGACGCAAAAAGGCTCGATATCAAGACGGCGCCTACATTGACTAAAATTCCCGTGATTCCGATTTCTTACGGTGATGCAAAGCCGCTACTTGATGCTTTGGGAGGCCCTGTAGCTCCGGCTTCCTGGAGAGGTGGCCTTCCTATCACTTATCACATAGGCCCTGGCCCGGCAAAGGTTCACCTGAAACTTGAATTCAACTGGGATATCAAGCCTGCTTACAATGTAATAGCCAAAATGAAAGGCAGCGAATTTCCTGATCAATGGGTGATTCGTGGCAACCACCACGATGCGTGGGTAAATGGAGCTGCCGATCCCGTCAGTGGCATGGTGGCTTTGATGGAAGAGGCAAGAGCTGTTGCTGAGCTAACCAAAACCGGCTGGAAGCCCAAAAGAACGCTGGTTTATTGTGGCTGGGATGCCGAAGAGCCAGGCTTAATTGGCTCTACCGAGTGGGCTGAAGATCATGCTGCAGAGCTGAAAGAAAAGGCGGTTGCTTATATCAACACCGACGGAAATGGTAGAGGATTCCTTTTTGCAGGTGGATCTCATACGCTGGAAGAGCTGGTGGGAGAGGTAGCGGCCTCGGTCACCGATCCGCAAAAAGGTGTGACGCTGGCTGAAAGGAGAAAAGCGTTTGATATAGTAAACTCTGGCAACCCCGACCATAAAGGTTTTCAAATAAGCGCATTAGGGTCAGGGTCTGACTTTACCCCGTTTATTCAGCACTTGGGTATCGCCTCGCTCAACGTCGGCTTTGGTGGTGAAAGCGGCGGAGGAGAGTACCATTCCATTTACGACTCTTACGACCACTATTCCAGGTTCCAGGATCCTGGGATGGTGTATGGAGTAGTGCTGGCACAGGTTTGCGGGCGTTTGACCATGAGGCTTGCCAATGCGGATATTCTTCCTTTTGAGTTCGATCATTTCTATAGTACCGTTGCCACCTATGCCGATGAGGTAATGAAGCTGCCGGAGCAAATGAGAAAGGAAGCAGAAAAGATCAACGGCATGCTAAAGCAGAACTACTACGACCTGGCTGCCGATCCGAAACAACCCAACTACAAGCCGCTCCCCCCCAAAGGAGTACCTTATCTTAACTTTAGCCCATTGCAAACTTCACTTGCAACGTTGAAAGAAAAGGCATCTGCGGTGGAAGGCTTGCTCAAAGCCGGAAGCATTGCGCCTGCCAAATGGGCCAGGGTCAATGAGTTGCTCTATCAGTCGGAAAGGACATTAATCGACGAGAGCGGGCTGCCAAGAAGGGATTGGTTTAAGCACGAGATTTATGCTCCCGGTTTTTACACAGGATATGGTGTGAAAACACTTCCAGGAGTGAGAGAAGCTATAGAGCAAGAGGAATGGGCAGAAGCTCAGGAAGAGATAATCACTTTGGCTGCAACGCTTGACAAGTTCAACAGCCACCTCGATAAGATCATTGCCGCTGCAAAGTAATTGCCCCCCGGCAGCATCCTCGCCATAGGATGCTGCCGGATTAATGTGGGAAACCACAATTTTTAAAATATTATTTGGCTAGCTCCGTGAAATCTGCTCAAAGATTTCAATCTTTAAGAATTTACTATCAACCCTAGTCAGTATGAGACACCTATTCTACAGGTTCATTGTGATCTCTGTAATTTTTATTGGCATTGTAAGCTATTTCTGGCCCCCCATGTTGTGGGCATTTATCGTTATTGGCCCATTGATTTTTGTGGGCATTATGAACAGGCTTCAGAAGAGCCACACTATCCTCCGAAATTTCCCAATTCTGGGATACTTTCGTTATCTGTTTGAGTTGATTTCTCCTGAGATTCAGCAGTATTTCATTGAAAAGTCAACGGATGGAAAGCCATTTAGCCGCAATCACCGTGCGCTGGTGTATCGCAGGGCAAAAAATGTGAACGCTACTCACCCTTTTGGCACTCAACTGAATATCAACGATGAACACTATGAAGGTATCAGGCACTCAATATATGCCACAGAGCCTGTGAAGGAGTTTCCGAGGGTAGATATAGGAAGTAAATTTTGTAAGCATCCCTATAGTGCTTCTGTGCTCAATATCTCGGCTATGAGCTTCGGGTCGCTGAGCAAGAACGCCATTCTTGCCCTGAACAAGGGGGCAAAAAAAGGCAACTTCTACCATAATACTGGCGAGGGTGGTCTTTCACATTACCACCTCGAAGGAGGAGGAGACATTACCTGGCAGATAGGAACCGGATACTTTGGCTGCCGCACACACGATGGAGATTTTGATCCCGACGAATTCAAGAAAAAGGCTGCTACTCCCCAGGTAAAGATGATTGAAATCAAGCTTTCGCAAGGGGCGAAGCCTGGCCACGGTGGTGTGTTACCCGGATCAAAGAATACCGAAGAAATTGCAAAGATCAGAGGTGTGAAGCCTCATACCACTATTATTTCACCCCCCAGCCATAAGAAATTCAGCGATGCAAAAGGCCTGGTTCATTTTATCGCCGAGCTACGTGAACTTTCCGACGGGAAGCCGATCGGTTTTAAGCTTTGCGTGGGACGGACGGAAGAGTTCATTGAGCTATGTAAGGAAATGAAGGAAGAGGGTGTTTGGCCAGACTTTATTACTGTTGATGGGGCAGAAGGCGGCACTGGAGCAGCTCCACTTGAGTTCTCAGACTCCGTGGGCATTCCGCTTGAGCCTGCACTGATATTTGTGCACAGCACGTTGAAAAAGTTCGGATTGAGAGAAGAAGTAAGGGTAATTGCCAGTGGCAAGGTGCTTACCGCTTTTTCTATTCTACGGATGAAAGCATTGGGAGCAGATATTTGTAATTCTGCCAGGGCGTTTATGTTCAGCATCGGCTGCATTCAGGCGCTGCGTTGCAATACCAACGATTGCCCCACGGGAGTTGCTACACAAGAAGGTGAACTGGTCAAAGGCCTAGTGGTCACTGACAAGGCTGAAAGAGTATACAACTTTCATCATAATACTATTGAAGCGGTGCTCGAGTTGCTGGGAGCTTGTGGCTGTAAGCATACTGAGGAAATCAACATTAGCATGTTTGTGAAAGGAGACGAAATGGTGGCCCTTACTAACCGCTATTTCCCCGATTCGGTATTGAACAGGGTAGACGAATAAGGAAGAGGTTGAAAGCTAGAACTTAGTCACCTTCAGAGCGACCAGCTGAGTGGGGGTGCGGTTGCCCTTGTTGCCGAAATTGTTGTCCGAAACCAGTAGAAGGTATTGGCCGTCAGGGGTGAAGGTGGCCCCCTCTATATTATTGACTTTGTAGGGTTGTCCGCCCAGCTTGAGGTCTTGACTGAATGAGAAAATCTTTTCAGGCACCAATACCGGCTCTCCTGACTGTGGACAGTCAGAGTCATTATTTTTGGATGCTTCAATCAACGTAATCTTGTAAATATTCACTTCGTTGCGATCCTCTGCCTTCAGGTAGTCCCGCTCGATGACCAGCAACTCATAGTCGCTCAGAGCCACCAAAGAGCTAATGCCGTTGCCTTTGGTATTCCATTGCATTTCATACCAGTATGTTTTGGTGCTATGATCTGCCAATGAGTACTCAAGAATTGGTAAGATGCTCCGGCACCCGCTTGTTGGCAGCGCCCTTTCCATAGCCAGGAAAAGCTTCTTGCGATCGGGACTGATGGTGAGCCCCTCAAAGCCGCTATTGTCGTACATTTCTCCATAGTATTTGACGGGCAGGTCTTTGATGTTTTGGAGTTTTCCTGAAGCGTCGGCTTGCCACACAAGTGTCTTTTCTATATTGTCAATATCCCTCTCATCAGACACAAACATGCTTGATCCAGAAAGCGCCATTCCCTCACCACGAATTTGGCTTTCCGCCAGATAGTATACGTCTTTGTAAACGATGCTCAGGCTCTTTATTGGGTCGATGCTAAATGTGTAGTACCTGGCTGGAAGGCCATCGGACAGTAAATAGTAGTCACTTTCGTGCCCGGAATATGTGATGGCAGAAATGCCTCCAAAGGGCTTTTCCTGGCCTTCAAAAACACCCGATGTATCGAACGGTATTTCAATAAAGAATGAGTGTTCGGTGTCAAAAGAGACTTGTGCGTTTACCCAATACGAGATACAAAAACAATGGAAAAGGAAAGCGAGTGAACAGGTTAGTCGACGGGTTAATTTCATCGCTCCAATTTATATATATCGAAACCGATTATTCCAATTTATTGCGGAATTCTTCGAGCGCCTGGGTGTTTCCAATCACTGTAATTACGTCGCCCAACAATAACTGTGTATCCCCGTGCGGGATGAAAATCTCGTTGTTTCGACGGAACATCACCAGAGAGCCCGAGGGAGGAAAGGCTATTTTTTTTACTTTCTGTCTGTCGTGTTGAGAATTGCTCATGAGAATCTCCTCCACCCTGTATAACCCGAAACTCTCTGAAAAGGCCTCGTAGGAATCGGGCCTCATGATTAGGTTTTCCACATGGCTGGCAAGCGTGTCTTCAATGTTCACCAGCTTCACTCCGGATGTCTCACCAAAGAGTGTGGAGTGCTTGTCCTTGGTAAGGGTAATGGTTTTTTTGTGATTCAGTTCTTGCTCCAGAAACAAAGCCAGGTTTTTGTTCATGGCGAATGAATCGGTCAAAATAACGACCTGGTCGGTGGGCCGTATCTTCAGTTTGCTGAGGTAGTAGGTGTCCAGGTTAGGCACATAGGCTGCTTGAATTCCTTTTTCCTTTAAAGCTTCGACATCTTCTGCGGTGGTTACCACGGTAAAGAGGTTCAAACCATGCAATTTCAAACGCTCTGCGAGCAAAAGACTTGCTTTGCTGCCTCCAAACAAATACAAATTGAAATTCACTTCGCCTTCGCTGTGAAGCAATTTGTAAAGCATAGGAGCCAAAACGGATGCGAGGATCGAAGCAGCTACAATGCCGGAATTTGTAGACTGGCTGATCACGCCAAGCGAGAGGCCTATTTGAGCAGTAGCTATACTCAGCCCCATTCTCGATGACAACAGGAGGCCTCCTGAAAGGGCTTTTTTCCATCCAAATATCTTTGCCATGGCAAAAGCAGGCAATACCTGAGTGATAAAGAATCCGGCCAAAATAGACAGGGTTAATGGGATTGATCTTTGAAATTCACTCAGGGCAGAGATGTCGAGATTGACGCCCACCATCACGAAGAAAATGGGAATAAAAAAGCCATAGCTCATCCCATCAAGCTTAAACATGAGAGCGGATCGCTGCTTGTTCAAAAACATGGAGAGGAGAGAGCCTGCAAAGAAGGCACCCAATACAAGTTCTGTTTTGATAAGGTAGGCCACCACCACGAAGGACAGCAGTAACGCAACGGTACCACGAATTCTGATTTGGGAGGCGGCGTGTTCAAGGGTGTAAAGTAATTTTTGAAACGTACGTATCCCTATCAGCCATCTCCCTGTTTTGTAAGCAACAAAGAAAACCACAAAGATGACCAGGAAGAGAAGAAGCTCAGACTCAAACCCATTCTTCAGGATTCCTGAATAAATGGAAATGAGAATAATACTCATGATGGTGGCAATGGCACCGACCATCAAAATGATTTTTCCAAACTTTCGGCTGAGCTCGCCGTCAGCCTTAATAATAGGGACGATAACACTTAGCGCCACTGTCGGAAGAAGCATGGAAAAGAAAACGATGTCGGTGTCGAAAAATAAATGCAAGAGCCATGAAAATGGGATGGCGAATAAAAGTGATCCCGTGTAGATGGTAATAGCCAGCAACATTGAATTGCTTACCAGATCTATTTTTCTGATTTTTTTTGGAATCGAGCGGTATATTTCTCCAAGGTCAATTTCGAGCCCCGAAAGAAATATAAGGAACAGAAAGCCCGAGTAAGCTAGAAACCGCATATAGGGAGTTTCTTCAATCCAGTCAAGCACGTAGGGGCCAATGATAACGCCGACAATGATCTCGACAATGACGGCCGGAATTTTGGTTACCCGTCCCCAGGTCAATGCCATAGGCACCAGCCAGGCTACCACCATGATTATAAAAAGAGGAAGGTAATTAATGCTGTTTTCCATAATGCAGGTTGACTTTTGGGTTAGGTCGACCCCCAATATAACAACCACAGACTGTAATCAGAATTTTCCCGGCCCGAAATCGGCGGCAGGGTTGGTGGTGGCAGCCGAATATGCTTTTTTCTTCAGGCGCCCCAATAAGGAGCCTTTTCGCTTTTTGGCGCCAGGAAGATTAAGCGTTTAATGAATTTACTATAGATGCGCTGCATAAAAACGCTCATTGCTGTTGTTCTTATTTGGTCGGTGACCAGCACAATAAAGTGTTTCATTTCAACCCAATTTCTGCTACTTTTCTTTTTGGTGGATTAAATCAACTCTGCATGTCAAATCCGTTGTGGGTGCTTACCGTCCTTGTCGTCAATATCCTGATCAGTGAATGGCTTGAGAACCATACTTTTCTTAAGCACATGGGTACCACGCTGCTCGTAATTATTCTCACGGCAGTGGTTGCTAACCTGGGAATTATTCCGTCCGCCACCGAGTCGTCCGTTGTTTATGAAGGAATTTTTGCCTTCATCGCTCCACTTTCAGTGTTCTTTTTACTGCTGGATGTGAGATTGGTTGATTTGAAAAAGGCAGGCCTGCCTATGCTCAGCATGTTTCTTCTGGGGGCTGTCGGCACAAGCCTGGGAGCGCTGATGGCCATTTGGGTCGTGAACGGGCCGGTGGTTTTTGGAGAGCATTATAAGGCACTGGCAGGCATGATGACGGGCACTTATATAGGGGGAAGCCTCAATTTTAATGCGATTGCTTTACATTATGGCGTAATGAAAGAGGGTGGTTTGTACGCCGGAACCGTTGCGGTGGACAATATTCTCACTGCGACGTGGATGGTGGCTACCTTACTTTTGCCACGAATGCTCGGTAAAATATGGAAGAGGGTGGGCAACCGAGCTTCAGCCAAAGATATTGAGGGAAAACTGCCTGAAGCAAGGGAAATGGTTTCTATTTGGTCGCTGGCTGTACTGTTGGCGTTGGGCGGCGGAAGTTTGCTATTTGCAGATTGGCTGGCTGTTGCGTTGAACGAAGCGTATGGGTGGAATTTCCCTTCCATATTGATAGTGACAACCATTGCTCTTGGACTGGCGCAATTCAAAGGCATAAGAGAATTACAGGGCAGTCGTTTACTCGGGCTCTTTACAGTTTATTTGTTTCTGGCTGTTATTGGTGCTTTTTGCGAGTTGGCCGCCCTCAAGGGGATTGGCGAACTGGCGATTTACATCGGTCTGTTTACGCTGATCATTGTAGCTGTGCATGGGCTTGTTATTTTTGGTGTGGGTGGAATGCTTCGGCAGGATTGGGATGTGGTAGCCATTGCCTCACAAGCCAACGTAGGCGGGCCGTCATCTGCCATGGCGCTTGCCAAAAGTTTGAACAGAGAAGACCTGCTTTTGCCTTCTATAGTTATAGGATCCCTTGGAACTGGCTTGGGTACCTACATTGGCTTTTTGGTGGCGGAGGTGCTTTTGTGATGCCGCTCCGATCAGTTCTTTAGCCGAAGATTGTAATCTGGCGTGAGCGTTTTCTTTGCCTTTTCCACATCTATATAGCGCTCAAGCCCTTTCATAGAGAGTACTTTATAGCCGTTTTCGGATAGGTACTTCAAGTATTCCTCAAATAGCTCTGGAGGGGTAGTCACCCAGGGGTGCTCCACATCAGGTACACCGTGAATGGTAAGCACAGCGATCTTGCCGTCTTTGGCCTCATTAAGTGCCTGCATGACTTCATCTCTATTTGTGCTGTCCATGGCCCAGCTGGGAACCAGCAACGGGTGATCCTTCAACGGGTCGTATGGGCGGCCACCGCCAGCACGGGCAAATGCATAACCCTGTTCGTCAAGTGTCTCAGCGACCAACGGGCTGAGGCTGTAGCCTGGGTAGGCAAAGTTAGCTGGCTTGGCTATTCCCAGGGAATCACACTTGGTTTCGATATAGGTAAGCTCTTTGATCAATTGAGGTTTGGTAAGACTGGCCACCCTGGCATGCGACCGGGTGTGGCTGGCGATCTCAAACCCCATTTGGTCGAGCTCCCTGATCTGCCTCCAGTTCATGTAAAGTGAGCTGTCTTTGTAGTTTGGAGGAAACTCACAGACGAAGAAGGTGGCATCAAAGCCATATTGCTGAAGCAGAGGAGCTACCACCGAATACTGGCTTGCCGGGGCATCGTCAAAGGTCAGCACCACGGTTTTGTCCTCGATGGGTTTTTTGAGGATTTGAGCTTTGACTGGCAAAAAACTGCAAAGCATTATGACGAAGACCAATGGTTCTTTCATGGAGCGGCGGCGGTGATAGGTTTTTGGGTGAAAGTTAGCAAAATCAAATCCAACTGCTACCTAACTTTCAACATCGAAAACACCATCTTTCCAAACAAGGACAATACATTTCTCACCTGAGGCATCACTTTCTTCACAAAGCGTGATGTTTTTCCCTTTGCGTGGAAGATGGAAAATAAATTCGCAAGGGTCGCAATCGCTTGGGTACTTGGCTATCAGTAGCGGTTTTAAAGTGTCGAATGTGGGGATGATGTCCGAAGTTTTCTGAATAGAAGATATGCCATTGAAATATTTTGAAAAATGAATTTCAGACTCGCATACAGGACCACAGCCTTTTTCAACCTTTGCTATTAGTTTTGTGCCATCCTTTAAGTTCCAATACGTCATACTATAGGTGACTTCGGCACCTCTTGGAGCATATTCGATATAACCACCTGTTTTATCCAAGGCAATTATTTCATAGGTCTGCAACCAATCAGTTGAGCTGGCCAGAATGTTATTGACCCGATCAAAACTGCCGTCGTTGGCATGCTGTAAGAGGCTGGCAAACAGGTTGAAATTATTCTCTACTGCAAAACGTTCTATACCAGTCAGTTGATTGATCAGGCCATTGATGTGCAATGAATCGGAGGACGAAATGGGGATCAACTCCTTACTTCCATCGCCATCTTCCCGGCTGCTTGAGGCCTCACTAGTCGTTTCTTGACCTTTGTCCTCGTTTGGACGTGTTTTATCCTGGCAGGACGTGCATAGGAAGTAGCAGCAAAACCAGAGCAGTAGGTGGATAGGTTTCATAGATATATTGATGTTCTATACCAAGTTAGCTGAAAGAAGTTGAATATCAGAGAGGCCGATAGAATGTGCTTGTTAAGCTCGGCTTGTGTGACGTAACTTTCTATGATATTGCTTGTGATGGATTGCTTACCACCAGCTGACGAGAATCTTAGGAATGAATGACGCTAGTCAGCTACAAGAAAGGCGCCCCATCAGATATTTACAGTGATATTTTGGAAAGCAATTAGAATACACACATAAATGGCATTTATAGACTATTACAAGCTTCTTGGGATAGAAAAAGGAGCTACAGAGAAGGAAATAAAGAATGCCTATCGCAAACTGGCAAGGAAGTATCATCCTGACGTAAATCCCAACGATAAAGAGGCGGAGAGGAAGTTCAAGGAAGTGAACGAGGCGAACGAAGTGCTGAGCAATGCGGAAAACCGCAAGAAGTACGATGCTTACGGCAAGGATTGGAAGCATGCGGAAGAATTTGAAAAGGCGAAAGCGCAACAGCAGCAGCAAAGGAGAGGAAGTACCCAGCAGCAGACTGCGGGAGGCTTTGGCGGAGAAGACTATTCAGATTTTTTTGAATCAATGTTCGGAGGCGGTGCCGGTAGAACGGGTGGGCGCAGTGTGAAATTCAAGGGACAAGATTATCATGCTGAATTACACCTGCGTTTACGTGATGTGTACAATACGCAGAAGCAGACATTGACCGTTAATGGCAAGAAGATAAGATTGACAATCCCTGCCGGAGTTAAAGACGGGCAGGTAATCAAGATCAAAGGCCATGGAGGTGATGGAATGAACGGTGGGCCAAAAGGCGACCTCTACATCACCTTTGCTATTACCAACGATACCAAATTCAAACTCGATGGCGATAACCTTTACTCTATGGTTGACCTCGATTTGTACACAGCGATGCTGGGTGGCGAAATCACCATTGATACGTTCGATGGAAAAGCGAAACTGAAGGTGCAACCGGAAACCCAAAATGGATCGAAGGTGAAACTGAAAGGAAAGGGCTTTCCTGTCTACAAAAAGGAGGGAGCGTTTGGCGACTTGTATGTGACTTATCAGATTTCCATACCCACGAACCTGACCAGCAAAGAGAAGGAATTGTTGAGCGAACTTGCTAAATTGAGAAGACCATGAAAACCGATACCCACATACCAATAGAAACACTTTGCGAGCACTATAAAGTGGAGACCACCTTCTTTATTGGCCTGGGAGAGATTGGGTTGATCGAGATCGAGACGCTTGAGCAAACGCAGTATATTCATGAAGACCAAATGAATGCCGTCGAAAAGATGATCCGCATGCATCATGAGCTGGATGTCAACATAGAAGGCATCGATGTCGTATTCAATTTGCTGAACAAGATTGAGGCGCTGCAGACGGAACTCAGCCAGGTAAGGAGTCGACTGAAGCTATATGAAGACTAGCTAGTCTGGCAAGGCAAAAGCGACGTACCTGTCTCCTGAACGACTTCTCAGCTTGCCACCGCCGCAGGCAATCACCAGGTATTGCTTTCCATTTACTGAGTAAGTGGATGGCGAAGCATAGCCTGCCGCCGGAAGATTAGTTTTCCAAACCAGTTCACCAGTCAGTTTATCAAACGCCCGAAATTTTTCATCGGGGGTGGCCGCTATGAAAATAAGGTCTCCGGTCACCAGCGGCCCGCCGTAATTGTCAGTGCCTGTTGGTGGAAATCCCTGCTCACTCAGCGTTGGGAATTCACCAAGTGGTACCTGCCATTTTCTCCTTCCCGAAGCCAGGTCAATAGCAGTGAGGGTTCCCCAGGGCGGCGTGTTGACGGGGTAGCCGTCCTCCGAGTACCACCGGTTATAGCCAGTATGTTTGTAAGGCGAAGAGCGGGAGTCAGTTGAGGCTGTCAGGGTCGCATCTCCAATGCCCATGATGTAGTCGGCAATGGCTTTCTTTTCAGCGTTGCTCAGTTGAGTAAAAGCAGGCATCATCCCCCGGCCTCGCTCTATGATGCTATATGCCTCGGAAGCTGTGCGTCTCTTGCTAAAGTCTTTAATAGCAGGGTAGGCACCGCTGTGATCGCCTGTCATGTCTTTGCCATGGCAGGAAGCGCAATGAATTTGATACAAGGTGCTGGAGGAGGTTAGAGCCTGCTGCTGAGGTGCGTTGGTAAGCGAAGAGTATACCGGAACTTCCTTGGCGGGCACATACATCACGCCTTCGGAATCAACGGCCGCACCACCCCACTGACCGCCTCCATCAGTACCCGGAAAGAAGATGGTTCGTTGTTCAGTCAGGGGGATATAGGCCCGTCCTGTTTTTGCTTCGCTGAGTTGACGGAGAATCTCCTCCCGGTCGGGAGCATCGGTTCGCACATCAGCTAACGTAAACGACTGCCTGGTGAAAGGCTCGGGCAGGGCGGGGAAGGGCTGGGTAGGACTTACTTGCTCATCGGGCATTCCAACTGTAATCATGGGCCTTTCTTCTATCGGGAACAGTGGCTCCCCGGTGAGGCGGTTGAACACAAAAACGTAGCCCTGCTTTGTAATTTGGGCCACTGCTTGCATTTGCTGACCGTCTTTTTCCAGCGTGATCAGGTTGGGCGGAGCGGGGAGGTCTCTGTCCCAAATATCGTGGTGCATGGTTTGAAAATGCCAGAGGCGCTCGCCTGTTCTCGCATTGAGGGCGAGGAGGCAATTGGCAAAGAGATTGTCGCCTGCCCGGTCGCCACCATAGAAATCAAATGCAGCCGAACCGGTGGGCACATACACTATTTCATTTTCCCTATCGATGGCCATGCCCATCCAGGAGTTGGCACCGCCTGTATTTTGCCTGGCGTTGGGTGGCCAGGTGTCGCTACCAAATTCACCGTTTTCCGGAATCGTTTTGAAAGTCCAGGTCAGCTCACCTGTGTGAACGTCAAAGGCCCGCACATCGCCCAACAAGGCTGCGGAGTTTTCCTGCACACGTGCACCAGTAATCAACAGGTTTTCGAAGATGACACCGGGCGTGTTGTACACGACGTAATCGTCGGCAGTTGGGCGTTCCAAACCTTGCTTCAGGTCGATTTTTCCACTGTCTCCAAAAGAGGAAATAGGCTTTCCAGTTTTTGCGTCGAGACAGTAAAGCAGGTGCCCATAGCCGAAGAAAATCCGCTTTCCTGTTTCGTCAGCCTGGTACGTAACACCCCGGCTGGTCATGGAAAAGGTTTTGTCATTGAAGTTGGTTTTCCATAATTCCTGCCCTGAAGCGGCATCTAACGCAAAAGCCTGCGAACCTGCCGAAACGCCATAGAGTATGCCATCAATGATGACGGGGTTGCACTGAATCTGCGTTTGATTTTTGGTGGTGTCGGCGCCACCTGAGCTGTATTCCCATGCCTTTTCCAGGCGATTGATGTTTTCTTTGTTGAATTGGGTTAGTTCAGAGTAGTGATTCCGATCAGGGCCACCATTGTATTCAGGCCAGTTGATATCTGACTGTTTTTTTGGAGAGCAGGCCACGGTGGACAATATCAAAGTAAGCCATGAAAGGCATTTTGGTAAACTAGTTGGTAGGGTGTATCGATCCATTGAGATGAAGATACAAAGTAGATGCTGAAAAGTGGGAGGTGAATTATCTGGGTGGAACCAGGAAGGGTTTATCAGCTAGGTTTTTAAACAACCTTAAAAATTTCTTGAGTCTCTATGTCAAGGATCAAAAACCCCTCACTTTCTGAGTCCATTTTTTCCAGTAGAATGCCATCAGAGTTCCATACGGCCGATCCACCGGCTCCCACGAAATCGTCGCTTGGCCCCACCGAATTGGCCATCAAAACCGTCATGCCATACTTTGCAGCAATGCCAGACAGGGTTTGGTGGGCTGCTTTCACTCCGTTAGCGGATTTGGCTACGCTGGCCAGGTAGATTTTGCCGCCATTTTTGCCGGCATTGGCCGAATGCTCAGGTACCGATATTTCGTAGCAGATAGCTAACTCAACGTTCGAGCCTCTTATGCACGTGGCGTTATTTTCCCCGCTTACGAAGAACGGTTCTTCATCGGCGTGGAGGTATTTTTTGGAATAGGTTTGCCTTTGTGCATTGGGGTGAAAAAGTACCATTGTGATGTTGATGCCATCACCACACTTCATTGGGATGCCTGCTCCGATAATTATCGCATGCAGGTCGGCTAACTGCTGTAAGCTGTCAAGTCTTGTATCACTGGCGTCCATAGCCAAGCCCTTGACCAGGGTTGGTTCATAGCCAATGACCGATAACTCAGGGAAAACGATAACATCTGCCTTGCCATCAATAGCCAGGTGGATGAGCTTTTTGTGCTGCTCAATATTGGCAGCGATGTCGCCTTTGATGGGCCTGGTTTGCGCTACACAAATCCTCATTTCATTTTTTGATCACACGTAGGTATAGCTGCTCCACTTTCTCTCTTGCCCAGGGCGTTTTTCTCAGGAAGGCAAGACTCGACTTAATGGAGGGATCGTAGTTAAAAGAGCGAATGTTAATTTTTTTACCCAGTTCTTCCCACCCAAGTTTGGCTACCAGTTCTTCCAAAATAGCATCCAATCTTACTCCGTGGAGTGGGTTGTTCCGTTGTTCTGAATCCTTCAGTTTTGTCACCCTTCCAGCCAGACCGTCTTTTTTTGGATCTTTGCTTATCATCTGTTTTTTGCCTGGTTTTCGGTTCTATATGGCAACAAAGTTAACGATATGGCAACAAAGTTAACGATTCCCGGCCATTGACAATTCACATTCAAAGGCGCCTAACCAATTAGCACGCACGATATGAATGTTAAATCATGCAAATACTATCATCGCAGAACGTCCAAATTAACCAATTTGTTGGTCTGTTGCATGGGTTAGGCTGCCGCCTGCCGCCATATTTTCTTCAACCTTCTATTGGGGTTGATGAACGTTTTAGTAGGGCAGACAGCAAAATAATTCCTCAGTGACAATCTCGTACTCAAAAAAATATACCTATAGTATTGATATATCATATATCTATGTATTATTGTGCTATGTATTCGAAAGAACTATTAAAAGGCACTATCGACATGATCATTTTGAGATTACTCAGTGAGCATGGCAGAATGTACGGTTACGAAATTTGTCAAAAGGTGAAGGAGCTCACAGGAGGTAAGATATTACTAAAAGATGGCTCGTTGTACCCGGCCCTTCACAAAATGCTGGTCGACGGCACGGTAACTACCGAAGAAGTGAGCATAGGTAAGCGGGTCAGGAAGTATTACACACTCACCAAAAAAGGAAATGAAGCCAAGAGGGAAAAGGTTTCGGAGTTAATGGACTTTTTGAAAACCATTGAGAGCATCATGTTTGAACCAGAAAGTAAAACAGCCAGGGCATGATTAGTGACGACCAATTAGACTTTATCACGAATAAAGTGAAGGAAAGCAGCATTTCCAGCAAAGAAGTGCAGGACGATCTCATTGACCATTTTTACTGCCTCATTGAAGAAGACATGAATCAGGGGATGTCTTTTGAGGCTGCCTATCAAAGGGCATTTCAGCAAACCACACCGAACGGTTTTGATGAAATACAGGAGGAAGTATTCTTCATTCTCAACTTTAATAAAATCACTAATATGAAACGAATTACTTATTTAACCGGATTCATTTCCTCATTGGGACTTACATTGTCCGTCGTGTTCAAATCATTGCATTTGCCAGGCGCTTCTATTTTGCTGTTCGGTAGTATTATGGTGACAGCATTTTTGTTTGCTCCGCTCCTTTTGGTAAGCCATTTGAAGACTAGCGGGACTTATTCGCCATCGGAAAAAATGAAATGGATAGTAGGAGCTGTGGGCTTTATGATGCTGGCACTTGGCAGTATTCTCAATATGCTTCATTTGGAAGGTTCAGGGGCGGTGCTTATTAGCGGAGGCTTTCTTTTTGGGTTCGGCTTCCTGCCTTTTCTTTTTTACACTTTGTACAAGCGATCAATTGAGGCCGTCTAGAAAAAAATAGACGGACTGCTGAAACGAAGAAATCACAGCATAGTAATAGTGGTAGATAAAGGTGAGAGGAAGCTCTCGCCTTTTTTTATGCGGAAGTGGAATTTAAGTGCAATACAATAAGAGATTGTTGCCAAGTTTAGTCTGGAAGATGTAACTTTAAAAATAGCCCGTTTTTCAAATAACACCACTATGAAACGCCAACTGCTGTCTGTCACCGTCCTTTTCATACTCTTGTTCGCTACCGCCTGGGTGATGCCTGTGGATCATTTATCAACGAAAGTGTTACCAGCCGGAGGAACAGGGCATTTTTTGTATGTGGCTACTCCCGGCATCAGAGACTATCTAGGCTACGGCGGACATGGCTTGCTTGTCTTTGACGTGGACAATAACCATAAGTTTGTTAAACGCATTAAGACGCAGGGTTTTCATGAAAACGGAACCCCTTCCAATGTCAAAGGCATTGATGTAAGTGTCCAGCTCAATAGTGTCTATATCTCCACCCTTGAATCCATGCAGCGAATTGATTTGGCAACAGAAAAAGTAGTTTGGGAGCGAAAATACGAGGGCGGTTGCGACCGCATGTCTATTTCCCCTGATGGGATGACGATGTACCTACCGTCGCTGGAAAAAGACTTCTGGAATGTGGTAAGCTGCGAAAGCGGTGACATAATAGCCAAAATAAAAATACACTCAAGAGCGCACAACACTATTTATGGGCCATCTGGCAAAAAGGTATACATGGCCGACATTGGGTCGCCTGAACTTCATGTAGCCGACCCTAAAACCCATACAGTAGTTCAAAAGATCGGGCCCTTTAGTGCCGGCATCAGGCCTTTTACGGTAAACAGCGATGAATCGCTGGTGTTTGTGAATGTCAACGACTTGCTGGGCTTTGAGGTGGGCGACCTGAAAACGGGGGAGAAACTGGCCAGCGTGCAGGTGCTGGGCTGGGACAAAGGCCCTGTGCGTCGGCATGGTAATCCTGCCCATGGAATCGCACTTACGCCTGATGAAAAAGAAATTTGGATCAGCGACGGGCACAACATGCGCATTCATATCTTCGGCGGCAAGTCTCCTTACCAGCAATTGACAACCATTCCGTTGAGCGACATGCCCGGCTGGATTACCTTTAGCGTCGACGGTAAATATGCCTATCCTTCCAGCGGAGAGGTGATAGATCCGGTGAAAAGAGAAGTACTGTATTTTCTGAAAGACGAAACTTACAACACTGTTTCAAGTGAGAAGATGGTGGAGATTTTTATGAAAGATGGCAAGGCCACCAAAGCTGGCGATCAGTTTGGGTTGGGCAGGAAGAATGAGATGGGGAGGTGAGTGGAATCTCAAGCTTTTTTGAAAGCGGCTCTGTATATGAAAGGTGAGTGGAGACATTCGCCTGAACCCGTCGTGAGCGGAGACACTCGCTTTAAAAACGATACACCCATCCAAACAGGAAACGCTTATTCTTTTCTCTCCGGCGCATTGAAATACCTATGGTCGACTATCTTCCATTCGCCTTTTACATTCTCCATGTAGTCGCTTTTGGAGACGTCTATGAAGGTGCCTTGTGACGTGTTGGGGGTTTGCAGGCAGCTGGCAAAAGCGGTGTTTCAATTTACCTTATGCCCCTTCAGCAAACGCTCATGTATTGGGGTTGGACTTACCATCATAATTCTGAATCACTCTTTGTGCATCTGCCTTCACAGCTGCGTAACGCTTAGTCATTTTGTCGTTCGAAGGCCCTAACTGAATTTTCTCAGACTCCATTAAGCAGGAGAGATAAGCCTCCAAATCAGGGTCTCTGTTCAGCGCATCTACTTCTCTCTCGATCAACCTCCTTAATCGTCTCTTCATCTTTGGCTGTCTTGGCATTTTGGGCATAGCTGTAGTTGATGATAAGAATTGAAAATAGTGGTGGTAGGCAAGAAGCTTTGCGCATGAGGGAAAGATATGTGGTGTCGTTTTTCTTTTTGTTGAAAGAACTCACTTTCGCTGGAAGAAAGCAGCCACTATGTGCTAAAAGTCACTGACTTAAATCGTGGATTGGTAGAAATTTAGCATTAGCAAATTAAAAAAGAAAAGAAAATTGACCCGGCAAAAAAGGAATCAGCCAAAACGATGGTAGCCATTATAGTTGGGTGAGTGTTCTTTTCAACTATCGCTCACAAAACTTTACGATCATGAAAACAATAATGAAATTCTTAGGTGTTCTGATGCTGGTTACAATGATGTTTCCGGCTCAGGCACAGGTGAAAGATCAGGACAGATTACGTCTGCAGGAACATTTGATGCTTCAAGATGGCAACATGTACCAGATCAGAGATCAGGAAAGGGTGCAACTCAACGAGTCACTGCAACTGAAGAACGGCGGCGCAATTACCCCTGATGGAATGTTGCGTTTGAAAAACGGAAAGCAGATCAGGCTTCGAGACGGCGAATGTCTGGACATGGATGGCAAACGCTACAAAAACGAGTCGCTGTTCCGCAATAAAATGGAAAAGCGAATGCAAAAAATGGACAGGGGTATGAAAGGTAACCAGGATATGAAAGGTAACAAGATGAAGGAAAAGGGTGGAGGCAATAAAGGCAGGAATGGGTAAACCTGCCAAACGAGACTGTTCAGAAAAGTGTGTCATAAGTATAAGTAAAAATAAAATGAGAACTTATGACAGAAATGGAATCAAAGAGACCACCTCGGAGTGAGTTGGAGCAACTTTTCGAGGAAGCATTACAGACACTTAAGTCGGGCAAA
>NZ_JAVKDF010000053.1:0-137688 GCF_040222385.1 Imperialibacter sp. | reverse complement strand
TTATATCGGCTACTCGTCCGATATGGAGAATCGACTAGATGCCCACAACATCTATCAAACTAAGGGCTATACTTTCCGGTATCGTCCATGGGTTGTTGTTCATACAGAATGCTATCCAACCAAAAAAGAAGCGATGATCAGATAGAAGCAACTTAAGTCGGCAAAAGGCAGAGAGTTCATCTGGAAACTGGTTAACTCAAAGCCAGATAGTTAGAGTGCAGGATGCATTCCGCCAGTAGTCGGACAAGTGATCCGCCAGCTGGCGGACGGCCAGTGAATTCTGCTCCCCGCTACAGTAAGAAAGCAGCTCAAAAGGCTGCTTTTTCCTTTTTTCTATGACCACTGTTTTCGCCCCGCCCTTGGGATCAAGCGAAAAATCTGGGGGATTACCCTTCAACCCCAATATCCCGAGCGGTCATAAAAAAGCAAAAGGTCCAAGCGAGACGCATTGAACCAGTTTTGCTTTTTTATTTAATCACAAACGAAACATTCAATCCCCAGAAATACAGATTGATCCCGCCCTTGTCATGCCTACAGGGCACGAAATTTATTTGACATCAGTTGAGGCTTGAGCATATTCGCTAAATGTCGTTAGGGTTTAATTGCATATTTTTACCAACGCCTATAGCTATTTAAACTTATTCTAATGAAGGATTCACCTACTAAAACTACTGTTCAGCAGCTTCTAAGTGTTCCCGTAATGGTGGCTGCGCTGGGATACCTGGTCGACATGTACGATCTATTCTTGTTCAGCATAGTTAGAGTGCCAAGTTTAAAGTCGCTAGGTCTTACAGACGAACAGGTGCTAAGCGATGGAATTCTATTGCTGAACCTGCAGATGGTGGGAATGCTCATTGGCGGGCTATTTTGGGGTGTGCTTGGCGACAAAAAAGGAAGGTTGTCTGTTCTGTTCGGGTCCATTTTAATTTATTCGATTGCCAACATTGGGAACGGGCTGGTGACCACTATTGAGCAGTATGCCGTCTTAAGGTTTATTGCAGGCTTCGGTCTTGCCGGCGAATTGGGAGTAGGCATTACTTTGGTGGTAGAAATCCTCCCTAAGAATATTCGGGGTTATGGAACGACATTAGTAGCTACTATGGGCGTTTTTGGCGCATTGCTTGCCTTTTTGATTGTCCAGTTTTTTGAGTGGCGAGCTTCCTATTTTATTGGGGGTGGACTTGGGCTCTTGCTAATGGTTTTAAGACTAAAAGTTTTTGAATCTGGTATCTTCCTGCAACTAAAACAGCAAAACATCAGGCGGGGAGACGTACGTATGCTGTTCAATAATAAAGCCAGGTTCTTGAAATATATGACCAGCATTGTGGTAGGCATGCCTATATGGTTTGTGGTCGGCATCCTGATTACCTTCTCTCCAGAAATTGGCAGAGCGATGCACCTTGACCAACCTGTTGATGCGGGAAGGGCAGTGCTTTTTGCGTTTGCTGCACAGGTGGCGGGCAATCTGGCAAGTGGTTTTCTCAGTCAATATTTGCAGAACAGAAGACAGGTGATTTTTTCATTCATGATGGGCTCATTTTTCCTGACAGTTATCCTCCTATTGGCACCTTTCTCAAGCACAACCCTGTTCTACCTGTTATGTGGTTGTCTGGGCTTTTTCAGTGGTTATTGGACACTTTTCATCACCGTGGCTGCCGAACTGTTTGGCTCCAACCTGCGTGCCACTGTGGCCACCACCGCTCCTAACTTTGTGAGGGGAACTATCATTCCACTCACGTCCATTTTCCTGGTAATGAAAGGCTATATCGGAACCATTAACAGTGCCCTGGTTACCGGAGTTCTCACGTATTTAGCAGGCATGATAGCACTTTACTATCTGGAAGAAACCTTTAAGAAAGACATGAGTTTTGTGGAAGAAGCCTGATATGAGTAAAAGTGATTTCATATTGCGGCCGCTGAAATTGAACAACATCAGTGCAGCAATGAACTTATCAACTGCTGAAGGCTGGAACCAGACAGAAAGAGATTGGGCACTGCTTATTAAGGAGAGTGAAGGCGCTTGTGTACTGGCAGAGCATGATTCAAAAGTTATTGGTACCACCACGGCGATCAGGTATTCACATCAGCTGGCATGGATTGGTATGGTACTGGTCGACAAAGCATACCGAGGCCAGGGTGTAAGCAAAGCTTTGCTCGCTCATGTTTTCAAGAATGCAAGCGACATATCGATCAAACTGGATGCTACTCCAGCCGGGCAACAAGTGTATAGACAATTCGATTTCAAAGACGAGTACCTTATCGACAGAATGGTGAATGTATCGTTGACGAATTCTGCGTCATCCGACAACAGCGGCATAGAACCAGAGCCAGTGAAGCCGGAAAACATCGAAGATATTGTCGCTTTTGATGCTGCTGTTTTTGGCACAAAAAGAGAGCACCTCGTTACCTCACTTGTAAAGGAATATCCAGATAAGGCATGGATGGTAAGGCATAACAATCGGGTGACCGGGTTTGTGCTGGGAAGAGATGGCAGTAAGTACCATCATGTGGGGCCGGTTTCTGCCTCAACTATTGAGGACGCTCAGGCCCTCATTGCAAAATCGCTCAGAGGGCTTATCCAAAAACCTGTGGTGGTAGATGTGTTGCAAGACAAGCAAGCTTTGATTGCCATGTTAAAATCGCTGGGATTCACCAAACAAAGGCACTTTGTGAGAATGTACAGGAGCGAAAATTATTATCCGGGAATTACAGGGCATTCTTACTGCATCTGCGGCCCTGAATTCGGCTAGAACCAGTCTTTGTTTGAAAATCGGCACATGAATCAAGCAGATCGTTGGTATTAAGAACCCTCAGAACTAAAGGAAAGTAGCTAGTAAGAATCTGTGGTAAATTATACATTTATGTGGCGGACAAAGAATGCCATTGCAGAAGGTTAGTCATGGATTATCTTTTTTATTCGATTTATACATTTATTGCAAAAATTGAGAGGGGATATCCTTCTCAGACTAGTAGTCGACGGGCAATGTCTACAATAAGCATAATTGCCGGGTTAATGCTGCTCGACATTGTATCAATTTTTCAAATCAGTTTAAATAATGCAACATTCATAACAGCATGGCTGATCTTAGTGGCGGTTTTTTATTTTCTTTTCTACTTTAAAAAAAGGTACTTGTCAATTGTTGAAAAATTCTCCGAAAGAAAGAATAGCACTTTACTAGGCGGAAGCCTCGTGCTTGCTTTTGTGATAATATCAATTGCCCATTTCATTCTAAGAAATCCTGGCTAATTTAACGACACAGAAATCTCACTTTTTAATAGCAAAGAAAAATCCAGTCTTAGCCAAATTTATCTACCAAGAACCTCCTCACAAATTCATCATCAGTCAAATGCCTGTAACTTTCGCAAATCCGATCAATCTCTTTCGCCTGCCCAGCCGAAAGCACTTCCTCTGCATTTAAACAAAACCCTCCCTGTAAAAGGCCCTGCCTGCGCAGCACTTCGTGAATACCAGGAATACATCCCTTGAAAGCATTCCTGGCATCAAAAATAACGGCATTCATATCAGTTACCTCCACCCCTTTTGCCAGCAATTTTTCTACCCCTGCATAATCACTTGCGATGCATGTTTTTATTTCTTTGAAAAGCTCAACCGCCTGCTTTGTCCAAACGGCCCAATGCCCCAACAACCCACCGACAAATGCTTTTTCAACCTTCTCTCCATTCACCGTGAATTGGTAAGGTGTGAGCAAGTCAGCAACGATGTTGTCGTCATTGCCCGTATAAAGGGCTATTTCGTCTCTTCTGCTGGAGTGACACACCGCCCTGACCACGTCCAGCGTCTGGTACCGGTTGAAGGCGGCGACTTTGATGGCTTGCACATTGGGAATTTCGGCGAAGTCCCTCCAAAAATCATAACTCAAATAGCGACCACCTACAGCAGGCTGAAGGTAAAATCCAAAAACAGGCATGATTTCAGCGACCGCTTCCGTGCGCTGGATGAGTTCAGCTTCAGTATAATTATTCAACCCTCCATTACTGAGTAAGCCAAGATGGTATCCGTACTTCCGTGCTAACTCAGCTTCTCTCAAGGCCTGATCGGTGGGCCCACAAATACCCGCTACTTTAATAAACGGACGTGTCAATTCAGCCCTTTCAATTTCATCTGCAGCCATTCTAAGTACTGACTCCAACAAATTGATTTCTGGTTTACGGATTTCGAACTGTGTGGTGTGAACACCCACTGCCACCCCTCCTGCTCCGCTGGCCATGTAATAACGGGTGAGCTGCCGCTGCCTGGCTTCATCCAGGTGAAGTGCTGCTGTGAGCGCCAGTGGATGGGCCGGAATAACCGTCCCCTCGCTTAATAACTTAGCCACAGAGGAATCGAGTTGTATATGTTTAGGCATGAGCTTAGAATTTTCCTTTTCTTTCTGAAAAGTGAGTGGGCTTATTTAAAATTTCACCCCCCTCATTGTACCATTCAAGGATGGCCTCCATCATTTGTCTCAAGCTAACTTTGGGATAGCCAAAAAGACGGAAGGACTCGGCCGCATTCGATAATAACGAGGTGGATTGCTCTTCATTGATGAACTCAGGCGTAGTGCCCAGTATTTTCCCAAACTCTTCAGCCAGCCAGCGGACTGAAACAATTTCGGGGCCCGTTACATTCAATATTTTGGCCGGTGTGGTACAATGGTGAAGGGCTCGTAAGGCTATTTCGTTGGCATCGCCCTGCCAAATCACGGTTACAGTGCCCATGGCCAGGTCAATCGGTTTGCTCTTTTTCACGGATTTGGCTATTTCCAACAACACTCCATACGAGACGTCGTTAGCATAGTTCAGCCGGTAGATTAAAATGGGCGTGTTGTTTTTGGCGGCGAAGTATTGGAAAATTCGTTCACGGCCCAGGCATGACTGGCCGTACTCGCCAATGGGTTCTGGTGGCAGCGATTCGGTCGCCCCCCCACTTACTACGGGGACGAACGGATACACATTTCCTGTAGAGAAAACGACAATGCGGGAATTTTTGAACTTCTCTGCTACTCTTCCGGGGAGGTAGGTATTCATGGCCCAGGTAAAAGATTCATTCCCTGTGGTACCAAACTTTGTTCCAGCCAGGTAAAGCACATTAGGCACCTCAGGAAGCGCCTGTAGCTGGTCTTCGTCAAGCAAATCGGCTGTGATTGTCTCAACACCATTTTGTTGCAGCCTGGCCTGAAGACCTGGCTCAGAAAAACGAGAGACACCAATAATCCGCTTTTTTAATCCGGCCTGATCCACCGTCTGCTTTGCTAACAGGGCAAGCGCCGGCCCCATTTTCCCGCCAACGCCTAAGATAAGAATGTCTCCCGTCAGTGTTGAGATTTCAGAGATAAGCGCCTCTGAAGGCTTTAATAGGTGCTGGTATCGTTTTTCCAGATCGTTCATATTCTGTTGGCTTCCGTATTTCTAATTTCTTCCCAAAAGGCAGTTGGTGATCATACCTTTACATCAATTGCTGTCATTCCTGGCGAACCCGCCCCTTCCCAAACGCTTAAGAATATTTTCTGACCATTGATAAGCATCGGGAACATCACCAACAAACATAGTTTTTGTCGGCCAAATGAAAGCCGGTAATTGATTGACATCGGTCGCTTGAAGACAATTGAGCATTTCTATTGTCGGCCCTTTTCCTTCGGGGTCGCTCGTCACATCCTGCGTGGCAGGTGGGTTATTCAATATGACGGCTTCACATTTCCCATCCAGTAAGGCAGCATACAAAGCCACCACGGCCATCTCATCTCTGGCAGCAATGCCAATTTTTGCTGGATCAACATCAGAAAGTGTACGGCTGAATTGAAGGCTCCTCAAAACATCATACACCTGCATGGAGGCAATTGTTCTTCCTGTCCAGGCCGAGGCACGTCTTATATGCCATTGAAGCCCAGGATCCCACCCCGTTTCTCCAACGCCCCTCGGCTCAAAATAGGCTATGTTCCAGTCTTTTGAAAATTTGGAAGCGAAGCTTTCAGAATCCCACCGATCCTCATCATAATTGCGTAGCACGACCATTAAAGGCTTAACCGTGTTTGAATCGCCTCTCCAGCGGACGTCTATTTTTAAGCGCCATCCCTCCTCTGAAACAAAGCTGAATATTCTGTTTCCGGCGTTTTCATTAAACATACTTTGTATTTCGAGTTGCGAATCAAAAGCAGCCTCTTTTACTGGAAAGTGGCCAAATGTTTTTTCACGCAAAAATACTTTTACCGAATCCCGATGAGAAGAAAGCTCTTCTTCGGTAGTGATTTCCGGAGCCCTGGCAAGTGGGATAAAAGAATCCTGTATCGTGCTTGACCGGTCTCCTTCCGGCGGGCCATCGACGTACACTTTCAGCTCTTCAAAAGAAGGCTGGCTTTCAGGATTCTCATCAATATCTCCCACCTGATCCGGAGTAATTTTCTTCCCCATAAGTTTATCAAGGAAAAAAGAGAAAATTTCCTGACGAGATGTTTGATGGTAAGAGTGGCCACCTGGTGTTTCAACAAGAGATATGTTGTCGGGCTTCCCATACAAATCGTACATTTTCTGAGCTTTAGATTCAAGCTCACGTACCGATTCAATCTTATACATCTCATCCTGGTTGGCCTGGGCGATGAGCAACGGCCGTGGGGCAATCAAAGCGCCTATGTCGGCAAAATCACGGCCATAGAGATTATTGGGCATCATGCAGTCGCAGTGTCCGTCAACGGTTCTGTTGAATACATGATCCTTTAATGTGGCTCCCCCGCAAACAGGAGCAACGGCCTTTATGCGGGGATCGGCAGCAGCAATGTACCACGACTGAGAGCCACCGCCTGAAATGCCAGTCACTCCGATTTTATCTGCATCCACCTCCGGCCTTTCTGAAAGAAGATCAATAGCCCGAATAGCATTCCAAAGTTCGACTCCGGCAGGGTTATATCCCCGGCTATACCAATTGAACCACCCTTTTGAATAGGGCCCCCAATGATGCCCCTGCACCTCGCCAAACTGAATCGTTTCGATGATCAGCGATACAAACCCTAACTGTGCAAATTTTATCGGGTGGGCCTGGTAGTGTGCCTTCTGGGTTGGAGAGTGGCCACATACGTAAAGGATGGCAGGTCTGGGGGCTTTGATGCTGTCAGGAATGTACAGGTTAGCCCTTACGTATAAGCCGGGAAGTGACTCAAAATACAGCTTTTCAATTCGGTAGCCCTCTTTCTTGATGGTGCCCGTCACCTTTACGTTCAATGCCGACTTTTCTCCGTTCAAAGGCAGGTGATCAATCCCCATCATTTCTATAAACTCCACGTAACGCTGACGCCTTATTTTCTCCCAATCACCTAGCGTCTGAATATCAGAATGGAAATTGTCGGTAATATCTGCCGATACTTTGTTCAGGTAGCTCCGGATATTATTCTCGACCGACAAGCGAGGAACCTCACTGTCAACTCGGGAAGCTGAAGGATCGGAACATGATGAAATAAAGAGGCAGCCACATAGACAAAGGATGGTGATAACATGAAAAGCCACATACCTGGTCCTAGTTTGATGATCCATTGAAAAGAGGTAAAGTTGTTTTGAGTTGCGGGCCTGCATTCATTTGGCGGCAACAGCATCATTAAAATTAGCAATTATTACGATTACCATTCTTTCGGATCGGTGGGATTTAAATTTTAATCGTCAGTCTGAGCACTGAAAATGGAGAAAGAGCGGGCTGTATTTCATCTTGCGACTTACTCCAGCGCTTGTCTTAACTGAATCTCTTCAAGTTATTTGCTGATTTTTATCATTTCCCAATGGAGATAGATGACTTTTCTTTGTAAGTAAATCAGGTAAAAACATGCAGCAGCAGTCATCCCTTCTTTCCAAATACAATATACCAGGGCCCCGTTATACCAGTTACCCCACCGTGCCCTACTGGGAGTCGGACGATTTCACCTGCAAACAATGGACCCGAAGCTTCCAGCAAGCATTTGCTGAAACCACTGATGAAGAGGGCATTAGCTTATACATTCACCTTCCCTACTGCGAAAGCCTGTGCACGTTTTGCGGGTGCAACAAACGGATTACCAAGAATCACGGAGTGGAAACACCCTACATCAGTACCGTGCTGAAGGAATGGGACTTATACGTGGCACGGCTTCCAAAAAAACCGGTGATTAAAGAGATACACCTGGGCGGCGGAACACCGACGTTTTTTTCTCCAGTCAGCCTGCAGTGGCTAATTATTGGCATACTTTCAAAAGCCCATAAGCACCCCAAAGCATCTTTCAGCTTTGAAGGGCATCCTAACAACACCTCCTATGAGCATTTGAAAACACTCAGAGAACTGGGTTTTAACAGGGTAAGCTATGGTATTCAGGATTTTGATCCGATAGTGCAGGAGGCCATCCATCGCCATCAGACGTTTGACAAAGTGAAGCAAGTGACAGAGTGGTCAAGGCAATTGGGCTATACATCCATCAACTACGACCTGGTTTACGGCCTGCCTTTTCAAACATCAAACTCCATCATTGATACGATTGAGAAAGTAAAGGAATTGAAGCCGGATCGCATAGCATTTTATAGTTATGCCCATGTGCCATGGATCAAGGGAAATGGACAGAGGAAGTTTTCGGAAGCTGACTTACCAAAAGATGATGAAAAACGAGCATTGTATGAACTTGGAAGAGACATGTTGCTGGACATCGGTCTGGTGGAAATAGGTATGGATCATTTCGCTACCAAACAGGATGAGCTTTATGAATCATCAATTAACGGACAGCTACACCGTAATTTCATGGGCTATACCGCATCATCAACCAAATTACTGATTGGGTTGGGCGTTTCTTCTATCAGCGACTCGTGGTATGGATTTGCGCAAAACCACAAAGATATTGAAACCTATCAAGAGTCAGTTGAAAGTGGCTTTTTACCAGTTTTCAGAGGGCATATGCTCAATCAGGAAGACCTCATCATCAGGCAGCACATACTCGATCTTATGTGCAGGTTCTCCACAACGCTACTTGAGGCACAAATGCCGTACCGCTCCATACTGGAAAGACTGGCCGAGCCCCTGCAGGATGAGCTAATTGAATTGAGGGGAGACAATGTCCATATCACTGAAAAAGGACGTGCGTTTATCCGTAACATTTGCATGGCGTTCGATAAACGGCTTTGGCGAAAACAGCCCGAAACGCAACTTTTTTCATCCACTATTTGATGGTATGAGTGGTTTGGCAGCTAAAGGGTTTGTGCTTTACTTTGAACAAAGCCTTTACCCAATGAAAAAACCTACCTACCTGATATTTGCTTTGGCACTCACGTTGGCCGCTTGCCAACCCTCATCAAAAAAACAAACGTTGAATGAGCTGAAGCAAAGCATCGAAGCAGATTTTGAAGCCAACACCGGCGACTATGCGATTGCTTTCAAAGATCTCAGCAATCCTGACAATCAACTGTACATCAACGAAAAGGAGATATTTCATGCAGCCAGCACCATGAAAACGCCGGTGATGATTGAGCTGTTTAGGCAAGTCCGTGCCGGTAAATTCAGTCTTTCTGACTCCATTCTGGTTGTTAATGAGTTTAAAAGTATTGTAGACTCATCGGCCTATACCATGGATATCGGCGAAGATAGTGGCGAAGGGCTTTACAGCTTTATTGGCCAAAAGCTCACTATTTATGACCTGACGTACGAAATGATCACTGTGAGCAGCAACCTGGCCACCAATATCCTTATCGAATTGGTAGGTGCTCCGAACGTAATGACAACCATGAAATCATTCGGAGCTAACGACATCCAGGTGCTGCGTGGCGTGGAAGACCAAAAGGCCTATGATCTGGGCATGAACAACACCACAACAGCCAAAGACCTGGCCATTGTGATGGAAATGATTGCTACCAACAAGGCTGGCACCCCCGAAGACTGTGCTGCGATGATCAGGATTTTGGAAGAACAGCGGTTTAATGAAATAATACCCGCCTACCTGCCCGACTCAGTAGTCGTTGCCCACAAAACAGGTTCAATTACCAAATTGCATCATGATTCTGGCATTGTTTACCTGCCTGATGGAAGGAAATATGTGTTGGTACTGTTGTCTAAGAATCTGAACACCATTGAAGAGGGTACCGAAGTACTGGCAAGGGTGTCGGAAAAGATTTATAGCTATTTGAATCAATAGTCAGCAATAGTTATAGTTTCAAAAAAGACTGCAATCGATTCAATCGGGCAAAGGCTATCTGTCGCCGGATTAATATATTTACCGCCCTCCTTTGAGACGTTTGTCTACCAGTGTTGCCGTGTATCTCCCTATTTTGCCTGCTCAAATTAATGTGAATTATATTGATGAAACAACACCTACTTGAAAAGGCATCGTGGAAACTTCTGCCGTTTGTCCTTATCACCCTCATTGGATTTTCCTGTAGCGAATCACGTGACAGCTCGCTTTTGGTTGTTTACGAAAAAAACCATGCGCTAGCAGCTTCGATAAATCAAATAATGAGTGATGCCACGACGCAAGGACTAAAAACCGACACAGTCTCCCTCACCAGCGACCGCCGTGGCGACAACCTTTGGAAGAACAAAGGTGTGCTTTTGCTGGCCAATACAAATCATCTTACACCACAGTGGCAAACCGACATTGAGCGCTACGTGCAAACAGGTGGGGCTTTACTTGCTCCCAGGGACACAGTCAACCAATACCAATGGCCCTGGCTGTTTGCTGCTGAGGAAGCCGGAACACAAAATTATGACGGCGGAAGAGTAACATTTTTTGCTACCGCAACCGACTTAACCGGTGAGGCCATCTCCTCCTCCTTAGCAGAAAATGCTATTAATAAAGAAGGTGCAAAGAGCCTGGCTGCACCCGACGTCAGCCGGTTTACCAAAATCATTCTCGATGCAGAGGTCAACGAGCCAATGGAGTTGGATATACTTCCTGATGGCAAGCTGCTGTTTATCGAGAGGGAAGGTAATCTGAAAATGTTTGATCCGGAGTCAAACGAAACGAAGATTCTGCACACTTTCAAAGTAAATACAGAAGGCAATTATGAAGACGGTATGTTGGGCCTTGCTGTAGATCCAAACTATGATCAAAACAACTGGATTTACATCTACTACTCTCCACTGGGTGGTGCCTCCCGGCAAAACCTATCCAGGTTCACGCTGCTGGCCGACAGCCTGATAGTGGGTAGCGAAAAAATTGTGCTGGAAGTAGGTGTGCAACGGGAAACCTGCTGCCATTCAGGTGGTGGTATTGTGTTTGGGCCTAACGGTCATCTTTACCTGAGCACCGGCGACAACACCAGCTCGAAGGAATCGAGTGGCTACTCCCCTCTTGACGAGCGCCCAGGTCGTGGGCCGTTTGACTCACAGAAGGGCTCCTCCAATACGCATGACCTTCGCGGCAAGATCTTAAGAATCAAACCTACGGCAGAAGGCTCCTATACGATTCCTGACGGTAATTTATTTCCCAAGGATGGTTCGCAGGGCCGACCAGAGATTTATGTCATGGGTTGCAGAAATCCATTCCGATTCACCGTGGATATGAAAACCGGTTACGTGTATTGGGGTGATGTGGGCCCGGATTCGGGTAGAGACAGCGAGAAAGGCCCTCAAAGCTACGACGAATGGAACCAGGCAAAAACACCGGGCTTTTACGGCTGGCCTTACTTCGAAGCGAACAACATTGCCTTTCCTATGGTTGATTTTGCCACAGATGAAATTGGCCCCAAGCAGGATCCGGCTCACCCTATCAACGAATCGCCCAACAACACCGGCTCAAGAGAATTGCCCCCTGCAAGGCCTGCCATGATCTGGTACCCTTACGGCCAGTCGGACATTTGGCCCATGCTGGGCACAGGCTCCAGAAGTGCCATGTCGGGCCCCATGTATTACAAGCCAGCCAACGCTTCGAAAGCGGGATTTCCTGAGTATTACAATGGCAAGCTTTTCATTTATGAGTGGGCACGCAGCTGGATCAAGGTGGTGTCGTTTGACGAGGATTGGAACCCAACGCAAATTGAGTCGTTTCTCCCTGACGAAACATTTGTGAAGCCTATCGACATGGAGTTTGACAAAAACGGCGTGATGTACCTGCTGGAGTATGGGTCGAACTATTTCGCCAATAATGTAGACGCAAGGTTGGTAAGGATTGAGTACGCCGAAGGCAACAGGGCGCCTGTGCCAGCGGTAGCGACGGACAAAACCAGAGGTGCAGTGCCGCTTACTGTCAACTTCTCAGCGCAGGGCTCTTTTGACTATGATAAAGACGATGCTTTGATATTTAGCTGGACAACCAAAGACGGCAAGAAGTATGAGGGCCGTGATGTGAGCATTACTTTTGATCAGCCCGGTGAACAAGAAGTGGAGCTTACGGTCACTGACTCCAAAGGCGAAACTGCATCAGCCTTTGCCAGGGTAATAGCCGGCAATGAGCCTTCCAACATCGATTTTGACTACAGCGGCAACCAATCCTTCTACTTTGGCAAAGAGACCAATACCTACAAAGTAATAGTGACCGACAAAGAAGATGGCAGCACAGAGGATGGCAGCATAACCCAAGAGGCCGTAAGTGTTAATTTCAGCTATCTGGAAGGCGGCTATGACCAGGCCAACCTGGGCGAGGACTTCTTCAAAAACCCAGCCATCAATGTAAAAGGCAAAAACATGATCGCCAACAGCGATTGTATGTCGTGCCACTCTGTGGATCAGAAATCGATTGGGCCTACCTACATCGAAATTGCAAAAAGATACGCTGATGACCCTTCGTCAAGAGACATGCTGGCGGGCAAAATCATCGAAGGCGGCAATGGCAACTGGGGCCATAGCCTGATGGCGGCTCATCCGCAGCTAACACTCGACGAAACAAGGGTGATGGTGGACTATATCCTATCGCTGGTGAAAGAAAGCCCAACGACAAGTTTGCCTTTGACCAGCAATATTACGCTGAATAAACAGACCGCTGAAAACCAAGGCGCTTATGTTGTCGGCATTCGGTATACCGACAAAGGAAATGGCACCATTCCTGCCATCGAGTCGTCAAAGATGATTATGATCAAGGCGCCCGTACTTGAGGCTGAAAACTACAATTTCTTCAACGATGTGCAACAGCAGCGCCCCAATGGTGGTGACTTTGCCTTCCTGAGCAATATCAACGATGGGTCATATATTGGCTACAAAAACATTGACCTGAAGGGGATCAGCAAAATTTCTGTAACCATGATGGGTGTGAAAGGCGGAACGATCAAAGTGGTTTCAGGCAGCCCCACAGGCAAGGTTATCGGTACGGTGGATGTGCCAGCGTTCGAAGGCTCATGGAGAGATCGCCAGTGGGCAAATGCTGACATCACCATCGACATGGTGGATCAAATTGGCAATTTGTATTTTGTTGTTTCCCATCCGGATAAAGAGACAAACCTGATGAGTCTGGACAAAATCAGTTTTTTCAAATAGTTAGAAAACAAGTCGTACCCGACTATGAAGGCACCTGTCTTAAGAAGGCAGGTGCCTTTTTGCTCCCAATCAAGTTGACTTTATTGTCACCGTCCGGTAGCCTCTGATTCTGAGGAGGAAAAGACCAAATCAACATCCACCGGAGCTGTTCCTACTCTTCCCACAGCGGGTAGCTCAAGGGCCAAATCAAATAAATCAAGTTCCAGGCTTAGTCCAAGTACATTCACCTCCACCCCTTCCTGAAACCCAGCCGTGAGACCCAATAAACCATACACAGAAGCCTGCACCCCACTACCACTTGCCGACCACCCAAACGTTTCTTTCCATGGCCGCCAGTCCTTTCCAATGGCTGTAGATGGAAGGTCGAGACCAAGTTCGGGCACTTCAAGACCAAGCCATGCAATAAACGTATTGCTATTGGGCCCCGGCCAAACGGTGTAGGTGTCGGCGTACGGGTACTTTGATATTGCTGCTTCAACTTTATCGACAACAAGCTCAGCATCCGGGCCTCGCAGGTCAAGGAGAAGCGTGGGTTCATTGCCATACCAGCTTTTGTCGGGAATGCCTGCCTCTGAGAAAAGTGCGGTTCCATTTCTGTTTAGCGCCCACCCTATGATCTGGCTGACCTGATAATGATCCGCACCATGGCGTTTCGTAGCTATCCAGGTGTGTACAGCAAGCACCTTTTTAGCGCCCCAGGTACGAGCAGCATATACCTGCACGACTGCGTCTTCAAACTGGTCGGGCTTTGGCGCTAGCCCATAGCTGTAGCCAGGTCCGCCGATATCATCAGGTGCCAAATGCTCCCGCCGGGTTTCGAATGGCTCGATGAGATAAATACCATACGCATATAGCATCCCAAACAATATCCAGCCAATTTTTGAAACTGGCCATTTCCTTTTAGACTTATCACTGAGCAGTCGATCCATAAACGTTCATATATCATGATTACGGCTAGTCGAAAAAAAGTTGTCTATTTAGCAGAATATACCTTCGAAAACAGAAAATATTTTGGGCCAAACAGAGCCATTATTTACGTAAAATGGACTAATATTTGATTGATGAAAATAGCTTGAAACAAATATCCAATCATAGTAGAACTAAATCATGAAAAAACTAATCTTTATCTTCCTGCTGTTGGCGTCAACTTACTCATTCGCTCAACCAGCTGTTTTTTACTTAAAGAGTGCAGCTATAGATACTGTAAACATTACATCCCATGGCACCTATAAGGTTCAGACTGACAAAGGAGACTATAAATACTCAGATCTCACGATGATAGTCTTTCCTGCAAAAGACACCCAGTTTTCAAAAGACTATTCTGACTATGCCAACAGAGGGATTATTGTGAGGTTTCTAGATCCAAACGCTGACCCGGCCGCAATTAAAGTGGCTGTACCAGAAAAACGGTCGCCAGTAGTGCTAACGAAAAAGCCGACATCACCGGATGGTATGAGCAAGGATGATCTGATTGTTTACCATCTGACAAAATTTAACAATACCCGTCTTACTGGTAAGTTCCTTCAAACAGCCGGAATGGTTTTGAGCCTTGGTTCAGCCCTGATTTATGCGAAAGACGGGTCAAACTCGAACATCGCCGGTACGATGGTTATTGCTGGTGGGTTGTTTTCGATAGTTGGCTTCGGAATAGACATTTCCGCCAGCAAACACCTGAACAGACTCACGCTGGAATACTCATTCGGCAACAAGTAGTGCAAGCCTTTCGGGTGTTTTTGAAAAAAAATAACCTGTCTTTCGAGTTTCCTATCAGATTGACCTTTTTATGAACAAAAAAAGTAGCCTACTTACCCGGAAGCTACTTCCCCCTTTTCAAAAGAAGTTCCTACTTCTTAATCCCTTTTCCGGTAGCAGCCCAATAGATGCCACCATATAAGTGATCCAGGAATGTTTGATCAGAATAGATAGCACCGATATGGCCTAGTCCTGTATAAAATGCTCTACCACCATCGTAGTTGTGGTACCACGCAATTGGGTGGAAATCGCCCATGCCCTTTCTGGCAGTACCACCCCAGTTGGTTGAGGCGTCATAGCTTTTTTCGTCCACGGTGAGTAAAAATTTCAAGTCGTCAGACTTAAACGGCTTTTGGTACTCATACCATTCGTCAGTCCATAGTAGTCTTTTGGGAAATCTCTCCATTCCCGGGAAATTACTGTCTAACACATCCAAATAGGCTGTTTGCTGCTGGGGATGAACCTGAAACATCATGCCTACCATTTTGGTGTACCATTCCCACTCGTATTCGGTGTCGGCAGCCGCATGAATGCCTACCCAGCCTTTGCCAGATTTAATGTACTTTTCGAAGGCTGCCTGCTGCTCATCATTCAAGATGTCGCTGGTAGTGCTAAGGAAGATCACCACATCATAATTGGCCAGCTGCTTGTCATTAAAAACGGAGGCGTTTTCCTGCCAGTCGACCGAGAAGTTGTGTCTCTGAGCCAGCGCACGCACGCCATCTACGCCTTCGTGAATAGACACGTGGTGGAAACCAGCTGTTTTAGTGAAAAGAAGCACTTTGAATTGCTGCGCTTGTGAAGCAGACACAATACAAATTGCAAAAAGCAACGAAAGTATGTTTTTCAACATTGGATTTAGGGGTTTAAGTCTTCTTAATTAATTGATAGTAAATAAACATGCGGGTATATCACCACAGGCACTTTTCAGGTCATAAAAAGGGCTCAGGTTCCTGCTCAATCAAAGCATTTGTATCAACTGTAATTACGCCAGAAACTTTCAATTTACCTACAATGGTGTTCAGAAGACATCCATGAAAGGGATAAATGGCTTCTCTCGGATAGACGCATCAGGCCTATGTTGTCGATTTCAGGTTCGGTTTACAAATTCCTGATGTCTCAGGCAGTCTATCTAATATTTTATTCGCTAAATTGACAGGAAAGTCTCCATTTGAAACGAGTTGCCATCATCTATTTCCTTTTGGTCAATTGTGTCCAGGGCACTTTTGCACAAAGCCCCTATGTTGACAGCCTTAAGCAAGTTTTAAAACTTCACCCCGAAGACACCATCGGCGTGAATGCATCGCTGAATCTGATCAGCGAATTCCTCAGGATAGACTTAAACAAAGCTAAAGAATACACATTCCAAACCATACCAGTTGCCACTTCTCTGAATCACGTAAGCGCTATAGGCAGCTCTTATCACTACCTGACCATCATTTATCAAAGCTCTGCCAAGCAAGACAGCGCTGTGCATTTTCTGAACCAATTAGAATTACTGGCTAATGCCCATCCTGACAATTGGAAACTGAGAATGAATTACAACCAGTCCGCTGGCCTGTACTATAAAAACCAGGGCTATTACAAGAAGGCTCTTCCCTTTCTTCTGGACAATCTCCGATTTGCCCAGTCTGGCCATGAAAACACAGGTGGCCTTTTTCTCAACATCGGGAATGCATACTTCAACCTGGCCGACTACCGGAACGCCATGCACTATCACCTTGAAGGTCTGGCCATTTTTGAAAAAGTCAACAGCTTAAGAGGGCAGTCGTTTTGCCTGCAGAGCCTGGGGAACGACTTTTTTCACCTCAATCAGTTCGAGTTGTCAAAAAAATACTACCTGCAGGCCATTAAGATGAAAGAGCAACTCAACGACAAGCGAGGGCTTCTCACCAGTTGGACCGGGGCGGGCGATGTGTATAGAGAACTAGGTCAATACTCTCTTGCTGAAAAATATTATTCACAGGCAATCTTAGCCGCCGGAGAAATGAAGCTGCCAGGTGAGGAACTTCGGGGCCTGCATCAGATTGGCCTTCTCTACAAGCGAACAGGTGATTTTGGGCGTGCAAGGGGAAATATTGCAAAAAGCTTAGAATTGGCGGAGCAAATGGGTGACAGTTCCGTTATCGCCAGAGCCAAATCGGAGCTCGTAGGCGTTGACATGGCACAAAAAAGCGAGAAAGCCAACGAAAACACCCTCATGGCAAGCCTGAAGACCATGATTGAAGCGGGTAACAGGGACGGAGAGCTGGTTGAATACAGCCGACTAAGTGAATACTATGCGGGGATGAAACAATTTGAAAAAGCATTTGAATATCAGAAGAAATACGAAGCACTGAAAGAGGAAATAGAAGGTACAGAGGTGTTGATGGAGCTCAAAGAATTGGAGGGCCAGTACCAAACAGAGAAGAAAGAAAAGGAAATCGAACTACTGAAAAAGGATCAGCAGCTTCAGGCGCTGGCGCTCGAACGTGAGCGGGCCAATGTCATCATCATCGCCATTGTATTAGCGTCTGTAGTTCTGACAGGCTTTTTGCTCGTCAACAGGTACCGAGTGGTTGCCGGAGCAAAGAGAATAATAGAAATGGAAAGAATGCGCAATGCCATTGCCCGTGACCTCCACGATGATATCGGCTCGACCTTGTCGAGCATCAATATCATTAGCCAGCTTGCCCTAAAAGAAAATAATGGCCACTCAGGGCAATATTTTCAGAGTATCCATGAGCATTCTTCCAAGATTATGGAGAGCATGTCTGACATTGTTTGGTCGATTAATCCCAACAACGACTCGCTGGAACAAGTACTGGTTAAAATGAAGGAATTCGCCGCCGAAATTCTTGAGCCAAAAGGTATCGCTTTTTCGTTTCAGGGGATTGATGAAGTAAAGAACATAGTACTGGCTTCAGAAAAGAGAAAAAATGTTTTCCTCATTTTCAAGGAAGCCATTAACAACGCCGCCAAGTATAGCAATGCGTCAAAAATCATCATCAATGTAGCTGGCCAAAATGGGAACATAATTTTCTCTATTAGCGACAATGGCGATGGCTTTGACCCTGAAAAAGTGAAGCCAGGCAACGGGCTGAAGAACATGGAGGCTCGGGCAAAGAGCTTGGTCGGAGCGCTGAGCCGCACCAGTGCTATTGGAAATGGAACGCATATCAACCTTGAATTCCCTATCACATGATTAGGGTATTGTTTCAACTCAGGCAATAGCCGACTTTTATCATTTACCACTAATCAACCCCTGTTATGTCCCTTTCTGTGCTGCTATATGAAGATGATGAGCTCCTTCGCAGCAGCCTGCAAAGCATGATCAGCCTTAATGAGAATTTTCGTTGTGTAGGTGCGTATGGGAACGTATTACAGGCAGTCGAGCAAATCGAACAGCATCAGCCTGATTTGGTTTTTATGGATATCGACATGCCAGAAATGACAGGCATCGAAGCCTTGAAAAAAGTAAGGAGTTCCAGTCCGAATTTGCCAATCATCATGCTGACCGTGTTTGACGACAGCACTCATGTGCTGGAGGCCATTTTTGCCGGAGCTTCTGGCTATTTGTTGAAAAAACACATTTCTACCCGCCTCTTCGACGCCGTGGAGGAAGTACTGGCCGGTGGCGCACCCATGTCGCCCAGTATAGCCAGGATGGTGATTGACTCGATGAGGCAAAAGCCTGCAGAAAATAACTACCAGCTTACCGCACGGGAAAAAGAGATTCTTACCTCTCTCAGCCAGGGCAACAGTTACAAAATGATTGCCGCTGAGTTAGACATCAGCCTTGATACCGTTCGTACTCACATCAAAAGAATCTACGAAAAGCTTCAGGTACACTCACAAACTGAAGCCGTGAGCAAAGCTATTAAGGAAGGGCTGGTGTAGTCTCATTATCGACGGCTGCTTCCTTTTGCAGCTGCCTGCTCAATTTTCTGCAGCCTATCCTCATAACGCCGTCACATCATCATGCGATTTACTTCAATCTTTGTTTTGATGAGCTTTGGTTAAAGTTAGTTCTCTGCTTATCAGAGGAGTAATACATTTTTTCAAGTAAGTAAAAACCGATAACGTTTTATGAAAAGTGCTACCGGAAAGCTCACTACCTGCAAGTTATTGTCCATCAGTACCTTGTTGTTTTCTCTTCTGACCTTATGCTCAAAAAATGTACTTGCCCAACCAGGCTCTCTTGACCCTGCTTTTTCAGGAGATGGAAAGCAAACGACGGATTTTGGGGGCTTTAGCGATGAGGCTTACGCCGTTGGCTTTCAAAGCGATGGGAAAATAATCGTCGCCGGTTATTCTTTCGTCACCACCGACGATTTTGCGGTTGCCCGCTACAACACCGACGGGTCGCTGGATGCCACTTTTGGAACCGCAGGAAAGGTGATCACGCCTATCGGCACTTTTGACGACTATGGCTGGTCACTGGCCATTCAGTCGGACAACAAGATTGTTGTGGCTGGCTACTCTTTTAATGGCTCAAACGAGGACTTTGTATTAGTTCGCTATACCAGCAATGGCACCCTGGACACATCATTTGATACAGACGGGATCGTTACAACTGCCATCGGTACAGGAGATGATCAGGCCTTCGCAGTAGCGATCCAAAACGATGGTAAAATACTCGCAGCAGGGAGGAGCCACAATGGTTCAAATTTTGACTTTGCGCTGGTGCGTTACAATACGGATGGCTCCCTGGATACCTCCTTTGATACTGATGGCAAGGTTACCACCTCAAATGGGAGCCTAAGTAGTGAGGCATGGTCTATTGGAGTTCAACCAGACGGTAAGATTGTTCTGGCGGGCACAAGCGCTAACCCACAGGCGGACTTTACCGTGGTGAGATACAATACTAATGGCTCCTTAGATACTGGCTTCGATACCGACGGAAAAGTAACAGTAAACATTGGAAGCACCGTTGCAGATGACCAGGCCTATTCTGTTGCCTTGCAAACTGATGGCAAAATAGTGGTGGGTGGCTCACATAATTCCGGAAACCTGGATTTCGCCTTGACTCGTCTAAATGGCGATGGCTCTCTGGATACCGGGTTTGGCACCGCAGGAAAGGTCATCACCACTGTCGGTAGCTCGCACGAAACCGGGCGTGCGGTTGCCATCCAAGCTGATGGTAAAATACTACTTGCAGGCCAAAGTAACAATGGCTCCAACTA
The DNA here is from genome assembly GCF_040222385.1 of Imperialibacter sp. Classification (GTDB taxonomy): domain Bacteria; phylum Bacteroidota; class Bacteroidia; order Cytophagales; family Cyclobacteriaceae; genus Imperialibacter. The sequence continues at coordinate 117,372 of NZ_JAVKDF010000053.1, read as the reverse complement.
CGACTTCGCAGTGGTTCGCTATAACACGGATGGCTCACTCGATGGCAGCTTTGGCACTGCGGGAAAAGTAATTACCCCTTTCGGCTCATCCGCCGACAACGCCTATGCCATAGGCATCCAAAATGATAAAAAAATCGTGCTTGCCGGGAGAACCAACGCCACTACCTGGGACATGGCCCTTGCCCGCTACATAGCTGTCATCGACCAATCTATTACAAGCTTCTACCCCCTATCGGGCGTCGTTGGCACTGAAGTTACTATTACAGGAACCGGGTTTAGCACAACACCAGCCGACAATGCAGTCGCTTTTAACGGAACAACTGCCATTGTAACCACAAGCACTGCAACGACCATCACTACCTCGGTACCCGCCGGGGCCAGCAGCGGCCCCATAACTGTGACAGTCGCAGGCAATACCGTGGCATCAGACGTCGATTTTTACGTTACCGCAGCATCCGTAGCGATGAGCGATGGTAACGTTTCGGGGTGTGATTTTCAATTTACAGATTCTGGCGGGCCAGACGATTACGAATCTAACGAGGATTTCACCTACACTTTTGTTCCTGAAAACCCTGGAGAGAAAATAAAAGTCTCGTTTCTGTCTTTCGACACTGAAACCAGCGAATATCTGATGGCTTATGATGGGCCTGATACTTCTTCTCCTTTCCTAAGCTATATGAGTGGCACGACAGTTCCAAAAGACATCATAGCAAGCAGTGCTACCGGCGAAGTCACTTTCTATTTTCACTCTGACAACGATGGCGAAAGACCGGGTTGGGAAGCGCTTGTCTCCTGCGTTACGGACTTAATCACTATTGATACCCAACCTTTAAACTACACGGGTTGCGTAGGTGATATTGTCACTTTTGAGATAGCAGCGAGCGGTACAACCAACCTCACCTATCAATGGCAGGAGTCAAACTACGAAGGAGGCTGGAATGACTTGATTGATGAAGATGGCTTTTCTGGAACCAGCACTTCCGTTCTATCAGTCAATACTGCTGGCTACTTTGGAGAAAATTATTATCGATGTGTGGTTTCCGGAGATCTCTCAGCTAATGCATTCTCTGACGAGGTATATCTCGAGATTGGGCCGGATCAACCTGGCGCTTCCAGTGTGGTGAACTGTGGATCTACTTCCTTCACTTTGACTGCTTTAGGAGGAACAAACGGCCAGTACAGGTGGTATACTGTCCCTTCCGGTGGCTCACCAATTGCTGGTGAAGTGAACAGTTCATATACGACGCCTGTACTTACCACCACCACCTATTACTACGTCTCCATCGACAACGGCACTTGTGAAAGTGAACGAACAGAAATTCAAGCAGGTATAAGCACTTGCGAGCCAGAACCGGGTTTTGTTTGGGCACTGGGTGCTGGATCTGGCGGTGGATCGAGCCCTGCTGCCAAAGTCTTACTAACCGGTGATGAAGACCTTCTGGTGTTTGGCTCCTTTAGTGGTACGATTGATTTCGACACAGGCCCCGGCGAAACGATCCTCACCTCGACCGTTGGATCAAAGGTATATATGATGAAAATGGATCCCGACGGAACACTACTTTGGGCAAAAGCGGTGGGCGGAAACGGAAATATAGGCGTGGCCGACGCTTCTATGGATGCGGCTGGAAATTACTATCTCCTGATTACTTTTAATTTAACCGCTGATTTTGACCCTGGCGCCGGCGTGACCAGCCTGACCGCTATCCCAAGTTCGCCAGCCAACAAGAATGATCTTGCCATTGCCAAGTATGATGCAGACGGAAATTTCATTTGGGTTAGATCCATTTCGGGCAACAGAGATGAGTTTGCTGGTGGCATTGAATCCGATGCGGATGGCAACCTTTATGTGACAGGGGCCTTTAGAGGCACCACCAACGTTGGCGGCTCCTTTAGCCTGACAGCCCTGGGCACCAACAGCACGGACATCCTTGCTGCTAGCATGGATACCAATGGAAACTTTCTTTGGGCCTGGAATATTGGCTCCAATGCTACCACTGGAGCCAACTTATTCAGCGATTCAGGTTCCGACATTGCTTTTGACGGAACCTACCTCTATATCAGTGGCAGAGTGTATGGGCCAGGCACGGTGGACTTTGATCCGGGAGCAGGGACGGCCATTGAAACTCTTACCGATGGTGCAGCCTACATTCTGAAGCTAAACACCGCTGGTGAATACCAAAACCATCATCTTATTCCTGGAGGTGCCGGGAATAGCATTGCAGTAGACAACGATGGCAATGTTTATGCAACTGGAGGGTTTAACAACACCATTGACATAGATCCAGGACCTGGCACATTCAATGTAACATCAAGTGGGTCAGCAGCCACTTATCTGATCAAACTCGATCCAGGTGGCAACTTTGTTTGGGGAGCATCCTTTACAACCTGGCTCAACTCAGTTTTGATGGGAGAAATATTCACTGACCCCGCCGGAGATGTGTATTCCACAGGTTACTTTCAGGGCACCACTGATTTTGATCCCGGCCCCCTTGAGGCCAATGAGGAAAGTACAGGACTGTTCCTGAACACTTTCGCACTCAAGCTTGATACAGATGGTAACTTTAAATGGGTAATCGCCATGCGAAGAATTAGCGGGGGATTCACTTCTGCCAGTCCAGGCTCCCTGGCTGTCAACTCGGTAGGCGACGTGTACCAGGTGGGCGGCTTTGCCCGTCATGTCGATTTTGACCCCAGCGAATGCACTTTTGAAATGAATAATGTCAATGGCACTGACTTCTTTGTCCGAAAAGTCAGTCCATCTGTACCCACGGTTTGTTTCAGCGCCGAACCCATCAATAAATTTGCCTGCACAGGCTCTACTACCACATTCGCAACCTCAGTACTTGGAACAGACCCTTATAACTTTCAGTGGCAGAAGTTGAATACGTCTAGTTCATTTTATGAAGATATATCAAATACCGGAGGGTACTCCGGAGTAACCACCCCCACCCTTTCCATCAATACAACAGGCGATTTTGGCATAGGAACTTACAGATGCAAAGTCTCTGGTAATACAATCATTGATGACTTTTCGGGAAGCGCCACGTTGACTATTGGTCCGTTGACGCCACCGACCGTTACAGGTGCGAGCACTTGCACAACCGAAGGCGCAACACTCACCGCCTCTGGCGCCACAGCTGGCCAGTATCGCTGGTATGATGTTGAAACAGGCGGCACTGCCATTGTTGGGCAGGTGAATAGCTCCTTCATCACTCCCGAGCTCTCCGAAACAACTACATTTTATGTAGCAATCAACAACGGTTCTTGTGAGAGCGAAAGAGTTCCTGTAACCGCCACACTCAATGCTACACTGGATGCTCCGTTAGCTTCTGATGTCGCCGTATGTGTTAATGAGGCTGCTCTTTTGACTGCCACTGGAGGTGCCGATGGGCAATACCGATGGTATGACGCTGACAGCGGGGGCACAGCATTCAGTGGAGAAACCAACGGCGTGTACACTACTCCTGCCCTTTCGGCCACTTCCACCTATTATGTCTCTATAAACGATGGAACTTGCGAAAGCGCAAGGACTGCTGTGGTGGTCACTGTAAACTCACCCCCGTCCGCACCTTCCACTATCGATGCGGTACTTTGTGCATCAGGAGCCGCTACTTTGCCAGCTTCAGGTGCGACTGACGGCCAATACCGATGGTATGATGCTGAGACAGGCGGCATAGCTTTCGATGGAGAAATAAATAGTACTTACACCACTCCCGCTCTTTCAGCTACCACCACTTACTACGTCGCCATTAACGATGGTTCCTGCGAAAGTGCACGAACGGCCGTAACTGCTGACATCAATCCAACCGTGACACCTCCAACAGCGACCGATGTTTCTATCTGTGCGCCGGGGAGTGCCACCCTTACTGCCTCTGGCGGTGCGGAAGGTGAGTACCGCTGGTATGACGTGGAAACAGCCGGAATCGCTATTCCCGGTGAGGTAAACGGCAGTTTCACGACTCCCATCCTATCGGCGACCACCAGCTATTACGTTGCTATCAACAACGGAACTTGCGAAAGCAGCCGAACACCCGTTACCGTCGAGATTGGCTCTGGCGTCACGCCACCAACCGCTGTCGAAGTAAGCACATGCCCTGACGAAAGTGCAACTCTTACAGCTACCGGAGGCACCGATGGAAGCTACCGATGGTATGAGGTAGCCACTGGCGGCGCTGGCATTCCCAATCAAGTCAATAGTACGTTGGTCACTCCTGCGCTGTCTTCCGATGCTACTTACTACGTTGCCATTAGCGATGGCACTTGTGAGAGCACCCGGGTACCAGTGGCAATTTCCCTGCTACAAGAAGCAGCATTCACCTCCCAGCCTGCCGACCAGTCGGTGGAAGTGGGTGAGCCAGCCTCCTTCTCGGTCACGGCCTCCGGCGATAACATAACCTACCAATGGCAAAAAGACCTGAGAAACCTGGAAGGAGAAACAAGTGCTGAACTTGTTGTAGCTGCTGTAGGTCACGATAGCCAGGGAAACTACTCATGTACTATTTCCAATGACTGCGGCAGTCTGGTCAGCGAGGTAGCCATTTTAACGGTATTGGAGCCAGTTGTAGGGCAAAATGGCGACGAGATCATCGTCTACAATGCTGTAGCGCCCAATGGTAACAACAAAAACGAATTTCTCAAAATAGCCAACATCGAAAGTCACCCGGGTAATTCCGTGGAAATCTACGACCGTTGGGGCGTGAAGGTGTTTGAGGTATCCAACTACGATAATCAGGACTCAAATGCCCGGTTTGAGGGACGCTCCAATGTAGGGAGCAGCCTCAACCTGGTGGAAGGCACGTACTTCTATCTTATTCAGGCCTCGGGAGAAAAACTGACAGGCTTTTTACACTTAAGAAGATAATATGAAAAGGCTAGTATTGCTATCGGTCTTGTACCTGATTACTGAATATTGCCATGCTCAGCAGGATGCCCTCATGGGCACGTATCAGCTCAATCAGCTTTTCTTCAACCCTTCTTATGCGGGTGTAAACGATATCACCAGCTTCGATTTGCACTACCGGAGCCAGTGGGGCAACTTAAAAGGAGCCCCGAGAACATTGCTTTTTTCAGGGAATACCTCCCTGGTCGATAATCAGGTAGGGCTTGGTGTTTCTGTACAACACGACAATATTGGAGTCATTGAAAAAACTGATATCAACCTGGCTCTGGCTTACAAAATAAAGCTCGACAGCACCTACAGCGTGTCGTTCGGACTCCAGGGAGGAGTGAATGCGCTTAACTACAACTTTGGCAAGTTGAATGCCGATGATCCCTCTGATGAGGACTTCATCTTTAGTGGGCAGTCCTATTCGAAACCCAATTTCGGTACTGGCATTTTCCTCTCCTCTAAAAACTTTTACCTGGGATTGTCAGCGCCGAGGCTGCTGAAGGTAACAGACAACCTGGACGGTGGCAACAGCCAACGATACAGTCGCCAGCTGTATGTTTCCAGTGGACTGGTCATCGACAAAGTACAAGCGGTAAAGCTAAAAGCATGGACGCTCGTGCGCTATAGTGCCGACACTCCCCTCTCCTTTGATCTTGGAGCCAGCGTACTGATGCTGGATGCAGTGTGGGCCGGTCTCTACACAAGGAGCTTTAATACAGTTGGCCTGAATGTCTTCTTTATGGCCGAGGGCGGCATCAGGCTGGGCTACTCTGGCGAGCTGGCCACCAACAGTCTGGCTCCTTCCAGCTTTAGCACCCACGAAATTACCCTGGGTTATGACCTCAGTCTGTTTGCCAAGCAGGTACCGAAGGTGAGGTATTATTAACCTTCCAAAACGGGAGTTCTGATCTGCATAGAAAAAGAACTAAATACCTGTAAATCACTCAAAAAGCTACATCTTCTTTCTCAAACTGGACAGAGTCTCTAAACATGCAAGAGCTGGGTCAAATATTCGCTCCGGGCTTTTGTTGTATTTTTACAAAAAAATATAATGCCAATTAGTAGAATTGCGTATATTCATCCTTGCGTATACGCCTACTCCATTTCGGAGATTTTTTTAACAAAAGCTCAAGTCTGCTGACCCATAGTATAGCTTGGACTTCGTGTAATTTTAAATATCTACTGGGGTATCTTTTCTGGGAACACTAGTAATCAGGATTTATTAACGATGAACAACAGACTATCGGGTACGATTTTTTCAAAGGTCTTCCTTTTACTGACCCTAATCTATGGTATGACAATCGCCGGATGCAAGTCGCAAAACGCTGGTGCTTCTGAAACCACAGAAAAAGACGGCGGTGGAAGTAGCACCACAAGCCCTTATGCATTAACAATTCAACAGAGTGACAATACGTCTATCCAAATATTGGGCAAAGGCAACAGGCAAAACCCTTATACCGAAACCATTGACGGCTATACCATCCTGAGAAACGATTTGAAGATATATGAATACGCCATCGCTGGATCAAGCGGTAAACTTGAGCTAAGTGGTGTGAAAGCCAACGATCCTGATCAAAGAAAGCCAGAAGAAGTCCAGTTTTTAAAAAGGATTGACACACATTTAAGAAACCAGTTGCACTAATATTATCATTATGAGAACCAGCTTTAAACTGATTTTTTTACTCGCAACATTTTTTGTCTCACAGCTCCGTGCGCAGTCAGGTTTGGATCCTTCAAACTGTCCGGCGTCCCCCTACGCCGTGGAAATCACGCAACCCGACAACTCTAAGCTGCGGGTAGTTGGCAAAGGCAATATGGCCAACCACCACACGGAAACGGAGGATGGCTACACGGTAGTAAAAAACGGAAGGGGCATTTATGAATATGCGGAGCTAAAAGATGGGAAGTTAGCTCCATCTGGTACAAAAGCTTCAAACCCATCAGCCCGGGAAACTTCTTCCAAATCGTTTCTAAACAGTCAACCCAAACACTTACGAGGTGCGATAGGCAAATCTGCTTCAAGCAACTCTCCGTTGAATGTCAATCAAAGTAACTCGCCAGGCATCAAGTACGCCTTCCCTACCGCCGGGGTCAGAAAAGTGTTGGTCATTCTCATTAAATACCCTGACCTGGCCAACACCTACACCGGGACAGACTTCGATGACATGATGAACGAAGTCAACTATAATAGTACGGGAAGCTTCCGAGACTATTTTCTGAAAGTTTCTGATAACGAGTTAGATGTGGAGGCAGACGTTTTTGGATGGTATGAAGCAGAGAATAACTATGAGTACTACGGAGATGATAATGGTGACAATGTCGCCAGAGAGCTTGTTGGAGAAGCCATCGATGCTGCTGAGTTGGCAGGCGTTGATTTCTCCATTTATGACAATGACAGCGATGGATTTGTCGATGGCGTGATCATAGTGCATGCTGGCCCTGGAGCTGAGGAAGGTAGCCAAACGGAATATATCTGGAGCCATAGATGGACACTACCTGGTAGCTACGGACGAAGTTATGATGACGTAACGCTCTATGACTACATGATCAATCCAGAGATAAGGCAAACAACAAATATGGTCGGCATCGGCGTTTTTTGCCATGAATTTGGGCATGGACTTGGTCTTCCCGACTTATATGACATCGACGACTCCAATGGAGACTCGGAAGGTATTGGCAATTGGGGACTGATGGCAGGTGCTGGCTGGCTAAATAACGAACGGACACCAGGTTTCATGAGCGCCTGGTCACGGGCACAATTGGAATGGATCACCCCTACCGTCATTGGCAGCGGTGATTACTCCCTTGACCCTTCAGTTAGCAGCACCACAGTTTATAAGATCGCCACCAACGACCCGAAAGAATACTTCTTGCTTGAAAACCGCCAAAAGACTGGCCAGGACGCTTACATACCGGGAGAGGGGCTGGCCATTTGGCATATAGATGACAACCAAACTACTAATGGTGATGAAACACACAAACTGGTAGACCTGGAAGAGGCGGATGGGTTAAACGGACTTGACAATGAAACCAACCGGGGAGATGCTGGCGACCTCTACCCTGGCACGAGCAGTAATACGTTGTTTGACGATACATCTAACCCAAACGCCAAACTATATTCGGGTAGCGTCAGTAATATTCAGGTGTCTGCAATTGTTGAAGACGATTTGCAAGTTTCGTTCACCCTGCTGCAGGGTGATATACCTAATCCCTGCGAAGATGCCATATCAATAGCTGGTACCGGAAGCGAAAATTCAGAAACTTTTACCGGTGGTGGTGAGGGAGATTGGGATCTCGCTCTGTGCGAGAGTTCCGCACCTGGGATTGAGCAAATCTATAGTTTCGTTGCTCCTTCCACAGGCCTCTACAGCCTCGAAATAACGTCAGCAACCGGAACCATAGACTATGCCTGGAACACAGCATGTGGGCCTACTGGCTGGGTTTGTATCGGTGATATTGAAGCTATTGGCACCTATGGGTCAATGTCGTTGACTGGCGGAGAAACATACTATCTGCTGCTGGATGACGAAGATGATGGCACCGGAAGCTCGCATCAGTTCTATTTAAATGAGCCAACAACACCTTGCGAAAACATCATCGAAATCGCTGGCACAGGCTCTGGAAATAGCAAAATATATTCAGGCGGGGGCACGGGGCTGTGGAATACTGAATTTTGCGACTGGTCGACTCCGGGAATAGAGCAAATCTACAGCTTCACTCCTGAAACTACAGGATACTACAATATAGAGGTAACCTCCGCCGACGGTTATGTAGACTATGGCTGGAGTACTTCGTGTAGCGAATCGGGCTGGCAGTGTATCGACGATATCGCCATTTCGGGCACCTACGACTTTCTTTTTTGGACAGAGGGAGTCACTTACTATCTCTTACTGGATGACGAGGACAATGAAGTCGGAGCACATGAATTTTACATTTCAGGGCCCTTTCTCGAAGGAACTGTTTGTGAAAGCATCGTCGAAATTACCGGAACAGGTAGCGAAAACGATCAAACATTCAGTGGGAGTGGAACCGGACAATGGAATAGTGGTTTCTGCAACTACGACACACCTGGGCTCGAACAGGTCTACAGCTTTACTGCGCCGACATCCGGAACCTATAGCATTCAGGTAACCGCTGCCAGTGGCTGGATTGATTACGCCTGGGGTACTTCCTGCGGCCTGCCAGGCTGGGAATGTATTGAGGACGTAGAGTCGCCGGGGACTTATGGACAAATGCTGTGGACAGGGGGTACTACCTATTATATTCTGCTGGATTATGAAGATACTGATCCGGGAGAACACACCTTCCATATAACTGAACCAGTCTCACCCTGCGACAATGTTGTGGAAATCGCCGGCACAGGAGCTACAAACACGACGACCTACACCGGAGGGGGGTCTGGGTATTGGAACGAACAGCTTTGCTTCCTCTACAGTCCAGGGGTCGAACAAATCTACAGTTTTACGGCTCCGAGTACAGGCACATATAGCGTGGTTGTGACTGCAGCCAGTGGATATGTCGACTACGCATGGAACACATCGTGCGACCTCTCGGGCTGGGAGTGTATTGAAGAACTAAATAGCCCAGGAACCTACGGCACCATGTCATGGACGGAAGGGACAACCTATTACCTTCTCCTGGACGACACAAATACATCCACAGGCACACACGAGTTTTACATTAGTGAACCTGTATTGGGGCCTTGCGAGTTGGCCATTGAAATAACGGGGGCAGGCTCTGCCAACTCCGTCGTTTTTGCTGGCGGGGGTTCAGGGCAATGGAACAACGGTTTTTGTAACTGGAGCACACCGGGTGTAGAGCAGGTTTATAGTTTTGTTGCGCCTTATACTGGAAACTACTCAATCACCGTTTCGTCAGGCACGGGCTATGTCGACTACGCATGGGGCACAAGTTGCAGCTCAAGTGTGGGAGGCTGGAACTGTATTGATGATATTAACAGCCCCGGCACCTACGGTTCGCTATCGTGGATACAGGGCACCACCTACTACCTTCTTCTCGACGATGAGAACAGCACAGCAAGTAATCATGAATTTCATATCAATATACCTGAGGGCGAAGGCAGTCCGGAAATAGAAGTCACGCCTACCTCCCTTATGCAAACTGTAACAGAAGGAAGTTCAGGGTCTAAAGAATTTACTATTCAGAACACGGGAGATAACGAGCTTACTTTTTCAATCGCACCGGCAGAGGATTGGATTAGCGTTGACCCCATTTCTGGAACCGTTGGCGCAGGCGAATCAGTTCTGATCACTGTCACCTTCGATGCGGCAATCCTAACACCTGACACATACACTTCAGACATTACCATCAGCAGCAATGACGATGATGAGCCAGAAACCGTGGTTACGACATCTTTGACTGTCGAGGAGCTCATCGAATACACTATTTCGCTTGCAGCTAGTCCTGAAGAAGGTGGGGAAGTAACGGGAGCCGGTGTATATGACGAAGATGAGAGCGTAGAAGTGAGTGCGACAGCAGCAGCAGGTTATGCTTTCCTCGATTGGACTGAAGGAGCAATAGAAGTCTCGGATAACGCTGTTTATAGCTTTACAGCCACCGGAGACAGGTCGCTTGTCGCCAACTTTGAAGAAGTGATTAGCATCGCCGCAACTGCAAGCCCATCAGCGGGAGGCAGTGTGACCGGGCAGGGAGATTTCAGCCCGGGAGCAACGGTTAGCCTGACCGCAACAGCCTCGGAGGGTTACAACTTCGTCAACTGGACAGAAGGCGGAACAGAAATATCGACCGAAACGACATTAAGCTTCACTGCTTCAGTTGACAGAAGCCTGGTCGCCAATTTTCAGATACAGTCGTTTGTTATTTCGGCTGCTGGCCTACCTTCAACAGGGGGCAGTGTAACCGGGTCGGGAACTTTTGAATACGGTGTGTTAGTGTCTCTGATTGCCACTCCGGAGGCTGGCTATAGCTTTATTAACTGGACTGAAGCAGGCTCTGAGGTTGCCACCACAACGACCTTCACCTTTACCGCCACCGGAGACAGGTCGCTTGTCGCCAACTTTGAGGAGGTGATTGGTATCGCCGCAACTGCAAGCCCATCAGCGGGAGGCACCGTAACGGGGCAGGGAGATTTTAGTCCGGGAGCAGCGGTTAACCTGACAGCCACAGCCTCTGAAGGTTACAACTTCGTCAACTGGACAGAAAGCGGAACAGAAGTGTCGACCGAAACAGCATTAAGCTTCACTGCTTCAGTTGACAGAACTCTGGTTGCCAATTTTCAGATACAGTCGTTTACAATCTCGGCTACGGAATCTCCATCAGAAGGAGGAAAAGTAACAGGAACTGGCAGCTATAACTATGGAGAAACTGTGGATCTTTTGGCTATGCCCGAGGAGCACTATAGTTTTTCAGGCTGGGAGGAAGACGGATCTGCTGTTGGCTCTGGTGGGGAGTATAGCTTCACTGCTAGCAAAGACAGGAATCTTGTAGCCAAGTTCGAAAAACAGTACTTCTTTATAGTTGCGGGTGCCGGTGAAGCAGGCACAGGAACTGTTGCGGGAGCCGGGCAATATAACTTCGGAGAAACTGCCACATTGACTGCGACACCTGCTGTGGGGTATGAGTTTGTCAATTGGACCGAGGTTACCCACTTTCCTGACGAAGAGAAAGAGATTTCGACCGATCCTATTTTGAGCATTGTGGTATCAGAAGGGAAAATTCTTCGTGCCAATTTCCAACTTAAGACCTTTACCATAGCCGTGCAAGCAAACCCAATTGAGGGAGGCGAAGTTCTCGGTGGCTCCTTTAAATACCACCAACTAATAGGTGTCACAGCGACACCATCGACAGGATACAACTTCGTAAACTGGACTGAAAATGGCGAAGAGGTGGATAAGAACCTATTCTACCAATTTGAGGTTACAAACGACAGAAACCTCGTCGCCAATTTTGAACTCAAATCTTTCGAAGTCACAGCATCAGCAAGTCCCACTGAAGGAGGTGCCGTAGAAGGTACAGGCACATTTAATTTTGGAACGACCGTTACCTTAACAGCAAATCCCGCTGCAAGCTTTGAATTTGTCAATTGGACGGAAAATGGTTCGGAAGTAGGCACCAATCCGGCCCTTAGCTTTGCTGCTGAAGGAAACAGGTCGTTGGTAGCCAATTTTGAATTCAACCCATCTACTTCCGTGAAATGGGAAGCCGAACTGGCAACAATCTACCCCAACCCGGTTACGGACTACCTAACCGTTGAAATGGATGATTTTGTTCAGGCCCTGGTTTTCGAGTTAACCGGAAAGGAAATCCAAAGATCAACGTCCAAAAGCCTCGATCTGAGAGATTTACAACCCGGCATGTACCTGATCAAGCTGGAGGACTCGGAACGCAGGCAGAGGTCATTCAGGGTGATAAAGGAGTAATTTTTCCAAGAACTGGCTGAAAGATGGAGCCTACCAACCCAACCTACTACCCTACTATCAAACAGTCCTTTGGACTGCTGGTTCTATGGTTTTTGATTTCCATATTAACAGCTATTCCTCTTGGCGTGATATCCGCACTTCATCTGAATATTCAAAACGTAACAACGCTCAAGTCTGCGGGAACGCTTCTCGCCTATTGCGCTTCGTTTGTATGGATTATTTACGTAGCCAAAAAACGTATCAAAACGCAGGGATTGTGGGAGTTAAAATGGAAGCATGGCAAAGTGCCATTCATGACAGTTGTCGTCGGTCTTATTATGACACTTGCCCTCAGCGTGCTAATCGATCCAATCACAGAACTGATCCCGATGCCAGAGTCAATCAAAAAGATGTTCGAAGCTCTTATGCAACCAAATATCTTTTCCTTTATCACCATTGTTATCATGGCTCCTTTGCTTGAGGAGGCATTTTTCCGCGGCGTAGTTCTGGAAGGTTTTCTGAGAAATTACAGCCCCTGGAAAGCAATTATCTGGTCGTCTATGATTTTTGGTGCGGCACATATGAACCCCTGGCAAACAATTAGTGCTTCCCTGATTGGCGTTCTCATTGGTTGGATATATGTTAAAACTAATTCGCTAATACCAGGGATAATTCTTCATTTCTTTAATAACCTGATAGGTTTCTCTGTAATGGCTTTTGTCGACCAAGACATGGATAGCCTCTATCTTTCAAAGGTGATTGAAAGTGAGCTGGCTTATTTCGGTCTGCTGGGCTTGGCTGCGGGAGTGTTGGTATTAGGCTATATTTGGTTAGATAGAAGAGATGATTTGGTAATTACATAGTGATTTCAAACAGAGCATACCAACGATGGAAGAGCAAGAATACCCCGGAGTTTTAGCCAGAGTAAAAGCTGTCATAGTGGATGGCGCAATTTTGCTTTTGATGATGGTAGGAGCATCGATGGCATTTTCTGCTTTTAGCGACGTTCCTGAGAGTGTGAAAATTGCAGTAGTCATTTTCGTATTCATCCTTTACGATCCATTGTTAACAAGTCTTTTTGGGGGGACGCTTGGCCATATGACTACCGGTATAAGAGTAAAAAGAGAATCGGACGAGCGGAAAAATATACTATTTACCAGCGCCATCGTTAGATTTTTGCTCAAGGGATTGCTAGGCTGGATTTCTCTGCTTACCGTAATGGGAAATGAAAGAAGAAAGGCTATTCACGACTATGTAGCTGGCTCAGTGGTTGTTTACAAAGCTTGACATTTTCACAAGATACTCATGGTGCAACTTTGTGGCGAGCGAGATTTTCGTGTCTGCTTGTTAATCTCTCACTATCACAGTTTCTAGTTATCTTTGTCTATGCACCAGTTGATTAAAAGCCATTTACGGGAATTGGAAAAAGTCTGTCATATACACCATGTGAAGACCCTTTATCTCTTTGGCTCTGCTGCGAAAGAAACATTCAATTCAGAAAGTGATTTGGACTTTATGGTTCAGTTTTCAACAACCCTTGAGTTATTGAACTATGCGGACAATTTTTTCTCTCTTATTGAATCCCTTGAAGCGTTGTTTCAAAGAAGGGTTGATCTTTTGTCTGTTTCTTCTGTTAAAAACCCCGTGCTAAAAGAGGAGATCGATAAAACTAAGGTGATGCTGTATGTGGCCTGGCATGGTGCGCAAATACGTCGTCGAATCAGTGGATTGGGAGATTATCCAGAAAGACATCCGGTATTGAGAAAAGAGCTACAGGAGATCGAGAATCGTTAAAACGCCTGGACAATCGTTTCTTCAAAAGCAGGTAGTCGAAGATTGTTTTACTATGACCTAATTCGTCAACACCACCCTCCGATACGCCGTCAACGACGGCTCTCCCGAGTCCTCCACCTGCAAAATGAGGTGAAGCGTTTGCCCTTCCGCCAGGTCAGGCATAGCGAAGCTGATGGCCTCGCCATAAGGATTGAAAAGATTAACCTCTCCGGCGAAGTTTCCGGCTTCCCGGTACACCCACCACTTATAGCGAATCTGGTCGCCGTCGGGGTCGGAGGTGCCTTTGGCAGACAGCGTCACAGTTTCTCCCGCCTTCACTTTAGCTGAAGCTAAAGCGTCTCCGGCATTCCCGTTGAGGGTTATTGTCGGATTGTGGTTGGCCTTTTTATAGTCATCTGCCACGTTCCAATCCATTCGAGCTGCAAAGTCGTGCTGAAAAGCTTTGCGGAAGCGCCAGATGGTCGCCTGGTTGGAGGTGTGCTTCTGTCCGTTGGACAATACCATCTCGTCCTGACTTCTAACCGAGCTTGTCCATATTTTGCCTACCTCGCCATACGATTGGTACAACTCGTAGCGACCTCCCCAGCCTCCATATGCCGGGCTCTTGTACCAGCCAAGGCCATTTTGAATGAGGCCTAGAAACGACGGAGTGTCTCCTTCCATGATGTAGATCACTTCGAGGTAGTTGGCACCAAGCGGGCCATGGTTGTCATGGATGTTTTGCATCAGCCACGGGTTATCTACCAGTTCAAACTCGTGCATGGGGCCGTTTTTGTACCAGCGGTCACCGGAAATACCTGTCCAGGTGGCCTGGTAGTACTCCAGCCAAGAGTCGCTGCTGGGGTCCACGATGTAGAAAATGCCAGGAAAGGTACGCCTGATCCACGGCCCCGTTTGGTCTTGATCGGAAATGGTGTACACCCGAAGTTTCGATACAAACTGCTTCAATTCAGCTTCTGAGCGGGTGGCCTTCACCTTCCAGAGCGCCTGCGCCAGACAGTTGGCCCCTCCCCACACCGACACCCAAAGCGGGCGGGCGTCGGCCTTGTCCACTGCCTTGATCAAAAGCTCGGAGCCTGGGCTGTCCTTTCCTTCGCCCACTCCATCCATATGAAACAGCGGCAGGTGCTGGGTAGTCACGCTGAGCAGGTAGTCCATGGTAGGATACCCCGCAGCATGCTTATCGAGATTGGCTTTTACCTTGCCATAGTTGCGAACCAGCTCTTCAATTTTGTCGGGTCGCACGGCACCCCGAAGGTGGGTGGAAGTGGTGGCCACCAAGCCTTCTATGTCATATTCGTTGGCATACACCAGCAAGCGCACAAGCGACTCCTGGTCGTCGGGCTCGTTGGTGATGTCGGTAAGAACAAAAACCCGTTGCTTTTCCGGGGCTTCAAATTGGAGGGGTGTTTGAGCAGCGGCGACAAAAGCACATACTGTGAACAGAGCAGAGAAAGTACACTTCATGGGTAGCAAGAGTAGGTTACAAATCCTAATGTAGAAAAATTGCTGAGACCAGGGAAGTTTAGCTTCAAGTATGTATATGTTTCTTAGCCGTGGTCTGACGGATTTTTCAACATGTACGACACTTCCTGAACGCTAAAGTCTGTCTGCCCTACCTCACCCCCATCTCCTCATACACTATCGTATGGATCGTTGGTCGCACAGCCAGGTCGTAGATGGCCGTGCTGTTTCTGGTTGGATACACCCGGTTGGACAGGAACACATACATGAAGTCGTATTCCGGATCAAGCCACACGAAAGTACCCGTGTAGCCCGAATGTCCAAAGCTGGACGGAGATGCCTGGCGGGCGACGCTGCTGCTTCTCTTATTGTATTCAATCAACGGCTTGTCGAAGCCTATGGCCCGGCGGTTGCCCTCCTCGCAAAACTGGCAAACAGAAAACTTCTCCAGCGTTTGAGGCGAAATATAGCGCTCCCCGCCGTACGCACCCTCATTCAGGTACATCTGCCACATGGCAGCCAGGTCGTAGGAACGAGCAAAAAGCCCTGCATGCCCAGAAACACCGTCTAGCATAGCAGCACCTTCATCGTGTACAACGCCATGCAGCTGCGTCATACGGAAGTAGTTATCATTCTCAGTCGGAATAATGCGATCCAGGGAATACTTCCTTCCGGCATTGTAGCCGAGCGTTGTCCCTCCTATTCTATCATAAAAATTCGCATTAAGGTATTCCTGAAAGTCAGTGCCAGTCAACGTTTTTACGATATCCGGGTACAGGTAGAAGCTCATGTCGGAATAGACATAGCCGGGCTCAGGGTTGAGTTTCGACTTTTTGATCTTCTTCAGCAGCGTTTTTTTGTAGTCCTTGTACTCGTACAGATTGTCGGTGAGCTTGATCGGGTAGTCAGCCGAAGGTGTCAGCGACAACGTGTGGCGTTTGTAGCTGCTGTCCTTCTTGTAAGCCGACTGATAGAAAGGAATCCATGACTTAAGCCTTGCCTGGTGTGTAAGAATATCAATAAACTCCAGTTTGGCCTTGTTTGACCAGCCAAAGTACGGATAGTAGTCTTTGAGCCTGGCGTTCAGGTCAAACTTGCCATCATCGTGCAACTTCATGATGGCTGCCAGAGCCGCAGTAATCTTCGTGACAGATGCGAGATCGTAGATGTCCGTTTTCTTCACTTCCAGCAGGCTGTCGTAGGTATGAAAACCATAGGTTTTGTGGAAGAACACCTTTCCCTCTTTTGCCAGCATAACCTGTCCACCCGGAAATGCCTTTTTTTCTATGGCCAGCGTCATAGCACTGTCGATGCGGGTTTCAAGGGTTTGGCTATTGATGCCCAGCTCTTCTGGCAACGTAAATTTAAAGCGCACCCCACCCTCTGTCGTCAGTCCGTGACCAGCAGGCCATCGATCGTTGACTGCTACTGGCAAGTGCCCTTTGGCACCTATGCCCCCAAAGATCAGTTGTGCTGCCATGTCTTCGGCCAGGGCATGCTCCTGATATGTTGTAAAAACAGCACCGGCACCTGATACCCAGTCGAGTTTGGAAAGCGTATAAGGGTTTCTCATGGCCGCCACCACCGTTCCTTTGCTTTCCACAAGCGCTCTCACAAACGCCTGCACATCCGCCGACATTCCCTCACGGTTATTGGCCCTCAGTCCGGAGTGTAACCCCACCAGTACCATGTTGTAGCTTTTCAGGCTGTCCCTCACTGCCTCTATCTGCGCTGGGGTTGCCTCATTGGGCAATACGAGATGAGGCATTTCAGTATAATCATTCAGTCGGTGCTGGAAAGGAGACATGGCCTCCACTCCTACGCTAAGGCTTGCCAGCTTCAATGAGTCGAGTCGCTTGAGAGGTAAAAGATCGTTCTTGTTTTCCAATAAAGTAACAGACTCCTCAAACAGCCTTCTGTTAAGCAATTCGTCGCTGGGCCGGTGCAGGTCTTCGAACAGGTGCTCAGTGCTCAAAGGACTCCAGCGAGTCATGCCTGTAACATATTTGCCCATCAAAATCTTTTTCACACTCTCTGCCAAACGTTGCTCTGTGATCTCTTTCTTCGTCACTGCCGCTTTCAGGTACTCAAAAGCAACATCCACATCCTCAGCGAACTCCAGTGCATCGTTGCCCGCCAGAAAAGCCTTTTTCTCAAGCTCGCCAGAGGCATGATACTTCGTCACACCTTTCATATTGAGGGCATCTGTGTAAATGATTCCTTTGTACCCCAACTTGTTTTTCAGCAAGTCCGTCACCACTGGCTTCGATAGCGTAGTCGGCAAATTGGGCGTGTCGTCGAGCGTCGGAATTGACATGTGGGCCACCATAATGCCCGAGACTTTGGCTTCGATCAGCTTTCTGAACGGATAGAGCTCCACGCTGTCAAGCCGCTGCATGTTATGCTTAACAACCGGCAGGTCGTAGTGAGAGTCGGTACCGGTGTCGCCATGCCCGGGAAAGTGCTTTGCCGAGGCCAACACCCCCTGGCTTTCCAGCCCCTTCACATAAGCAAGCCCTCTTTGGGCCACTTCTTCCCTGTTCTCTCCAAAGGAGCGGTAGTTGATCACCGGATTGTTAGGATTGTTGTTCACATCCACCACCGGTGCAAAATTGACATATGTTCCCACTCGTTTCAGCTGTCGTGCAATCGCCTGCCCCATTTGTTCGATCAATGTAACGTCTTCAATGGCACCCAGCGTCATTTGATAGGGAAACGACATCGTGCTGTCGAGCCGCATGCCTATACCCCACTCCGCATCCATAGCTATGGTTAAGGGAAGCCTGGCTTCGTTCTGTAGTTTGTTGATCAGATTGATTTGCCTGACTGGCCCACCCTGAAATACGACCAGGCCACCTATGTGCCGCTCTTTAATCAGCCGGATCAACTCCTGCGTATGGGCATCGTCTCTGTTCGAATATGCTGCTATCATCAGTAGCTGCCCTATTTTCTCATCAAGTGTCAGGGAGGAATAAACCGAATCTACCCATGCCCTGGCTTTCTCTACCTCGTTGAGTTGCTCAAAGGGCCGGGGAATGGCAGTCTGAGCATAAGCCAAAGTGAAATGACAAAGGACAAGAGAAAAGAAAAAAATAGCTCGGAGGTAGATTTTAAACATCATTGATCAGGTTTACTAAAAGTCAAAATTTTACTTAGAAGTCAGCTAGTCGCCAAAAGTTATTAGCTATATCTTCTTGACGCCCAATCCGGGCTGGTCTGTCAAACTCATCATGCCATCCTTGATAACAAAGCCACCCGACACCACGTCTTTGGCGAGATCAAGGCTGCCGTCAAGATCAATATATTTTGTGTGAGGGCAAGAAAAGGCCACATGCAAGCCCGCAGCAATGCTGATAATACTTTCGTCGTTGCAGCCCCACATCAGGTCAATACCAGCCTGCCTGGCTATGGTGGCAATCTCTCTCGCTGGTTGAATGCCCCCGCATTTCATCAGCTTGATATTGTAGATACCGGCCGCCTTGGGATTGTTGGCCAGGCTGAAAGCATCTGCCGGACCCACCAGTGATTCATCGGCAGCTACCAGGTTCTTTACATAATCTGGAAACTTGCGGTACTCAGCAATGGCCGACTGCTTCAGCGGTTGCTCTATCAGCTCAATATCGAGGTCTTTTGTTGCGCTTACAAATTCGATGGTCTCATCAAAATCCCATCCCTGGTTGGCGTCTATCCGGATCATAGCTTTGTTGCCAATGTGTTTGCGCAGGGCAATTGTCCGCTCTATGTCCTCCTCGATAGTCTTTCCCAGCTTGACTTTCAAAATTTTAAAACCGTTTTTGATAAAGTCATCTGCCTCTCTGTGCGTCTCCTCAATATTCATAATACCAATGGTGACCGAAGTAGCCATTGATTTGTGGTGAACACCCAGAAAGTGAACTAATGGCACACCCAGTGATTGTGTGAATAGATCGTGCAGGGCCACATCGAGTGCCACTCTTGACCCCGCACTGGCAGCAAAATGGGAATGTATTCCATTGAGCAGTTCGCAAAAGCACGAAACGTCGAAACCTTTCAGAAAGGAGAGATCACTGGAGGTTAAAGTTTTATAACATTCACTGACATCCTCATTCACCACATACTTACTGGGATTGGCCACGCCCATGCCAACCATACCGTTGTCTGCGAATAGTTCCACAATCACGTTTTCTACCGAATCCACGGTTTTATAAGAAATGGAGTACGGCTTAGCCAGTTCCAGGTTTTCCTTGCGGATATTAATTTCCTTTATTCGCATTCTTTCGTTTGATCAACTCTCTTATTGGTCCTAAAATGTCATCCACTCCTCTTTCCACTGGCAAAGCCACGGGTATACCCAATTTTTGCTCATACTCCTCTTTGTGCCGGAGTGCCTGGTCAATAGTAAGGCCTCTTGTGTTGAGCGTCACACCAATGACTTCCTTGCCATACATTTTTATCAGCGCAATGTCCTCAGTGATTGGGGGTATCTTGGCATCCAGGTACTCGAAGCCGTCGTAGTGAACCCTGGCCGGGGCATGTTGCAAAACCACACCGTCTACATCGCCCGAAAGCAAAAACTCGGAACCGCATGGCCCACTGATATTGCGCAAGGCTGCCTGTCCCTCAATCACCATCAGGTCGGGGTTCAGGTCTCTGTCACAGGTTACGAGAGCATTTTCCAGCTCGCCAGACACATAGTCGTTGTAAGTGGAGTCGAGGATAAACCCGTACTTCCAGCCTTGCATCCACCCCGTTTGTCCGGTGTAAATCATTTCTGAAATCATACCCTCCTTACGGATGGCTTCCACAATGAATTTGGAGGTGGTTCTTTTCCCAAGGCCACAGTCGGTGCCCATTACTGCAATTTTGGCTGACTTTACTTTGTATATGTCACCCGTCCAGAACTTCAGGTATTTCCGTTCCCTTGGCTGCCTGATATCGTGTATTGTTACGCCTTTTTCCTTTGCAAGCGTAGCCAGCCTTTCGTTGTCGTTGAGAAATGAATGCAAGCCACTTACGACATCCATGCCATTTTCCATTGCTGTCACCACATCTTCTTCCATTGATTTGGGCAGCTGACCTCCTTTTGGAGCCACGCCCACAACGCAATTTTCTGCCTTTCCGCCTGCGAGTAAAAAGTCTTTAACGGTCTTATAAATAGGAATTCCTCTTTCCCTGCCGTCCAGCACGGTACCCGCATCCTGGCCGAAAAACACCGGATCGATGACAGCGAGGATATCATATCTTACAGATCCCCTAATAAGCCCATGGGCAGTTTTGGCCGACTTCGTATCGAAGCTGCCATTGGACAATACGATTGATTTTAATTGCATTTTACTATAAATAGAAGATAGGTTTTTGATTGTTCAATGTAATAGGTGTCAATTGTATTTTGTAAGCAGGTAATGACTTCGAAAAATCAGCTAGCGAAGATTCGATATATTGCCAAACTTAGCAAGCACCAATTTTACTAAAATTCCACACTCTTCGTTCATAAATTAGAATTTTTCACTGAAGCATTATTTATTCGGGTCATGGTAAGGATAGCTGCTATAAAAACCATATGAAAAGAAAAAGTACAGAGTCGCCTATATACAAGTCGAAGCCCCTTGACTACCTGTGGTTTACATTAATTGCGATGCTTGTGATAAGCCAGTTTTCCTGCTCGCCACAACTTGTGATCAGCAAAAAAATGGTGCTGAAACAAATGGTTAAGAAGTCGCCAGATTTCGCCGATCATTTCACTGGCTTTGTGCTGTATGACCCTGAAACGAAAACTTATCTGGCCGATCAGAATGGCGACAAGTATTTCACTCCCGCCTCCAACACCAAACTTTTTACCTACTACTCAGGCATCAGATTGCTCGGCGATTCCATCCCAGCCCTCAAGTATGCCGAAGCCAACGACACGCTTTTCTTCACTGGCACCGGCGATCCCACTTTCCTGCACCCCGACTTCGAGTATCAACCGGCGTTTGACTTGCTATCAGACACCAGCAAAGCACTGATTTGGCAGCCCGAGAACTACAAAGATCCTGTTTTTGGGCCCGGGTGGTCGTGGGACGACTACCTGTATTACTATCAGCCTGAAAGAGCCGGCCTTCCTATCTACGGCAACTTCGTGAGGTTTAGCATGCTTCCGGGAGATACGACGCCCAAGGTAAACCCTCCCTTCTTTCAGCAGTTTGTGGAAGCGAGACCTTTCGAAAAGCAAAGAACATTGGTAGAAAGAGACCTTAGCTACAACTCCTACCTGTTTTTTACACCTGAAAAACTGGACACAGTGGAAAGAGACGTGCCTTTCAAATACTCCTTTTCCCTGGGAAGGGAACTGCTGCAAGACACGTTAAAGAAGCCGGTAATTTTTGGCTACAAGCCGGATAGTTTACAATGGAAAACCCTCAAAGGCTATCCCTCGCAAAAAGTATATCAGGCCATGCTTTGGCCAAGCGATAATTTTATTGCAGAACAGATCCTAGTGATGTGCTCTTCCGGGTTTGGGGATACACTTAGCGGCAACAATGCCTTGTGGTTTGTAAAGAACAAATACCTCAGCAATTTGCCGGATGCACCTATCTGGCATGATGGCTCTGGGCTATCGAGATACAATATGTTCACGCCACGAAGCCTGGTGGGCTTGCTGGAGGAAACTTCTACGCTAGTTGAACAAAAGGAGTTATTCAGGACGCTGGCTATTGGTGGCCAGGCTGGCACCATACGCCGCTGGTATGCCGGTGATGCGGAGCCTTACGTTTTCGCTAAAACAGGCACCTTAAGCGGCGTGCACTCACTCAGTGGGTTTATTAAAACCAACTCAGGAAAGGTGCTGATCTTTAGCTTTATGCACAACAACTACCCCGGGTTCACCAACCCTATAAGAGAGCAAATGCAGGAAGTGCTGGAGTTTATAAGGGACAAGTATTGAGGAATTTGAGATTTCTGATTTGAAATTATGCGAACCATTAATTTCAAATCAGAAATCTCAAATCAAAATCTTCGTGGTTATTCAGTCTCGTATTCTTCCAAAATACCACCGGTAAGGCGCATTAGTTCTACTTCCGATTCTACCAGGTTATACTTGGTCTGAAGTTCACTCAGCGCTGACCGCAAATAGTTCAGTTGTAAGTCACGGAAGTCGAAAGAGCTGATCGTTCCATTACGATAACGGTCCTCACCCAGTGTCAAATTAAACTCAGCAGTTTGTCTGTTTTCAATGGCAATCTGGTACAGCCGTGCCCGCAAGCGATAAAACTCCAGTGTATTGATCAGACTGTTTTTCAAGCTTTGCTTCAGTTCGTCGACCCTGATGGCAGCAATTTGCTCATTGACCCTGGCATTCTCAATTTGCCTGCGAATTCTTCCTCCATTGAATATGGTAAAGCTGAGCGTAAAGTTTGCGTTGTAGTTAGTGTTAACTGATTCAATTCCAGCCCTGCCCGGCTCACCGCTTCTAAATGTTGCTTGAGTGGTGTTCTGAACCTGAAAGTTTTTGTTTGCACCCAACGAAAGTGATACTGAAGGGTACATAGCAGCCGTTGCAATCCCGATATCTCTCTTAAAAATTTCCTGATTAATGTACTGATTCTTAAGATTGCTGTTGTTAGCTACCATGCGGGCATACAATTCATCAAGGGTGAATTGTTGAACTTCCACAGTCAAAGAATCGGTCAACTCATAAGTTGTCTCAACATCAATACCTAACAACAAATTAAGATTTCTTTTGGCACTTTGAACATTGAAAAGTTGGGTAACATAGTTAGAGGAGTCTGTTAGATAAGCACTCTTATCCTGAAGAATATCAAAAGTTACTGCACTACCCAACTCTCCCTTAAGCTTACTGTAGTTATACTTATCCTTGGACAACAGAAGACTTCTCTCAAAAATTCTTAACTGTTCCTCTTGTAAACGAACAGTGTAGTAGGCTTCGACCATCCCCTGAATACTTGTTTCTACAACTACGGTTGCATTTCCGACACTTTGTTGTTGCAGCAACTCTAATCTTTCCTTAGTTATCCTAACATTGAAGCCATTAAATAGCCCCCAACTCAGAGCTAGGGATGGTTGTAAGTTTCTGGACTGAAACGCTCCATAGGCAAATGCTGATGGGTTTTCGCCTATTTCGCTCCTTCCGAGTCCCTGTGAAAGATTGAAAGTTAGAGACGGATACAAACCAGCTTGCCCCCATGAGTTGTTACGGGTGGCAATATCAATATTTTGCTTTTCAATCTTTATTGAGAAGTTATTGTCCAGGCCGGTGGCAATCGCCTCCGAAAGCGATAGCTCGGTTATTTTTGGTTCTTCTGTCTGGGCATATGAGTTCAGGATGACCAAGGCCATCCCGAACGTTAAGAGTATTTTCTTCATTACAATTGTTAGATCAATGATTAGTTAAGGGCGTAGCCCTTTTTCATTTCTTTCACCGCCGGCTCTACCTCTTCCTTGTTTGGCTTCTCTCCACCGAATAGCAACCACTTGGAGTACACCCTGATATCGTTCATCACCATGAGAAACACCGGGAAGAAGAAAAGGATAAACAGCGTTCCCAGTGCTACACCATAAGCAATAGAAATGGCCATTGGAATCAGGAACTGGGCCTGGAAGCTTGTCTCAAGAATGATAGGGTAAAGCCCCGCTACGGTTGTTGCCGATGTTAGAACAATAGGTCTGAATCTACTAATTCCAGCATCAATCACTGCATCGTGCATATTCATGCCTTCTTTGAGGTTTCGGTTGAATTGATCCACCATCACCACAGCATCGTTGATAATTACACCCGACAATGCCAGCATGCCATAGGCGCTCAGAATAGAAACCGTTTTGTCTTCAATCCAGTGACCGAATATGGCACAAATGAACCCCAGTGGTATGAGCGAGAAAATCATGAACGGTTGCAGATAAGATCGGGTAGTTAGCATAAGCAACAAAAGAGTGGCTATCAAACACAACCCAAAGATTACCGCTCCCGAATCAAGTTCTCTCGATGCACGACGCTGTTGACCTTCGAAAGAGTATTCCAGTGAAGGATGCCTTGCCATGATGGGTGGCATAATATCAGCTGTAATCTTTTCTATCAGCGGTGGCATCGAGGTGTTGTTATTGGCCAAATCGGCCTCTACTCTCACCTCCCGCTTTCCGTTGAAGCGGTTGATACTCAACACCCCTCTCTCCACTTCATAGGTGGCAAGCTGTGACAGCGGATACTCAGAACCATTAGCAGCTCTGATCTTCATCGATTCAAGCTGACTGACGTTTACCCGATCCTCTTCCGGGTAGCGCACCCATACTCTCACCTCGTCGGTGCCTATAATCAGTCGTTGCACTTCTTCGCCAAAGAAGCCCTGACGTATCTGCTGAGTAATATCCTGATGATTCAAGCCCATGAAATAAGCCAATGGCTTTAGTTCAAGCTTTATTTCCCGCTGACCTATCGCAGAATTGTCGGTAATATCCTTTAGCAGATCAATCCTTCTCAGGCTTTCCTTGAGCTCTGTTTTTGCCTCCTCTATTTCGTCAATATACTTGCCTTTCAGCGCTATGGAAACAGGCTTGCCCCATCGCTGGGCAGCTCCTACTGTAAAGTTCTCAGCCTCCGGGATAGGGCCAATTTTTTTCCTAATTCGGTTAGCAACCTCAAACGCTGAAATGTTTTTACCTTCCAGGTCTTCAAAATTAACCCCTACATATCCCACATGGCTGCCGCTGCTCGTTCTGCTTGCGCCGCTGCCAATTATGATGTCCACTGACGAGAAAAACGGTTCGGTTAAGCCCGCCTCCTTCTTCATTTCTTCATGCACTTCCCATACCTGATCCTGAAATCTTCTCAGGTAGTCTTCGGTAATGTTTTCTCTGGTGCCTGGTTTGAGCATCAAATCCACCTGCAAATCGTCAAAAGGGGTTCTCGGAAAAAACTCGAACCTTATCAAACCGCCTTGTGACATCCCCACTACCATCATCACAAACACCAATGGCCCCATCATTGCAATCCAACGCCATTGAACCAAAAACTTAATGGAATTTCCGTACAGCCTGAAACGAACAAAGTCAATGCCTTTCTCCATTGTTGTCCTGAACCGGTCATACAATGTGTCCGGCTTTCTCTTTGACAAAATGGCTTTGGAGGCCAGGTGAGAAGGCAGGATTAAGAAAGCTTCTACCAGCGAAAAGCCAAGGCAGGCAATTACCACCACCGCCATTTCGTAACTGAACCCACCATTATCCAGGAAAATCAGCGTTACGAAAGCCAACATAGTCGTGGCCACCGAGGTAAACACTGAAGGCATCATTTCCAACGTGCCATCTACCGCCGCCTGTTCGGGCGTCTTTCCTTTTTCAAAATGGGTATATATGTTTTCGGAGATAACAATACCGTCGTCCACGAGTATCCCAACTACCAGAAGCATTCCAAATAGTGACAGCATGTTAATAGTGATGCCGGCAATGCTGCCAACTACAAACATGGCCAGAAAAGAAATCGGGATGCCTGCAGCCACCCAAAACGAAAGTCTCAATGACAGGAATAACCCTAGCGTGATCATCACCAAAACGAGGCCAAGAACAAAGTTGCTCGTCAATAGGTCTATTCGTTGCTCAAGTATTGAGTAGAAATCAAAGTTTGTGAACAAAGTTACACCCTGATTCTGGGCGTTGAAATCTGCCACGTACTTATCCAGATACTCAGAAATAGCGAGAAGATCCTCTTCAGGCAACTTACTTACCGAGATATTGACAGCTCTCACATTATTACTATAATACTTGTTAGGGATGTCAGCAAAACCTAGCGTAACAGTACCGATGTCTTTGAGCAGCACCCGGGTGCCATCGGCATTAGCCTTCAAAACGATATTCCCAATCACTTCCGGGTCATAGTCTTTGGCATTGGCCCGTATCCTTATTTCCTCTTCAGAGGTTTTGATGGTACCGCCCGACACGTCACGGTTGTTTACACGAACCGCATTGGCTACTTGCGTAAACGTGATGCCATAGCGAGAAAGGTTCTCCTCCGGCACCTCAATTGATATTTCCAGGTCAGGAAAACCAGACACTCTTACCTGTGTAATCAGCCCCGACTTAAGAAGGTCGTCCTCAATTTTTTCCGCAATTATTTTAAGTTCCCTTAATGGCACATCGCCTTTGAGGCCCAGGAAAGAGGCCATGCTGGTGGACTGCTGTTTGAAAACCGTGGGCTTTTCAGCACCTACCGGAAAGGAATTGATTCTGTCAACTGCGTTTTTTACTTCGGTGAGAACTTCGTCAAGTTCATAGTTGGTTGATGTTTCAATGGTGATGGACGCCGAGTTCTCGCTCGACACGGATCTCACCTCCACAATACCAACGATTCCCTTGAGGGCCTCCTCTATTTTAATAGTAATACCTTCCTCCATTTCCTCAGGAGCCGCACCAGGATAGGCGACCGACACAGTAATCATGTTCGGCGTTCTCTCAGGGAAAAACGACTTCTTCATGGTCAGGAAGCTGGCCAACCCCAGAAGAAATACTGCAAACAGTATTACATTAGCCCAAATTGGATACCTAATAAAGAATGATAAAATTGCTCTCATATCCTCTGGATTATTTAATGATTTCCACTTTCATTTTCTCAAATGCATTCAGCGGAGCTTCGGTCACTAGCGAATCTCCTTCCTTCAGTCCGGTAATCAGATAAGTATTTTGATTGTTTTTGATCACTGAAACACTTCTGCTACCCAATTGTCCATTGTTATACACAAAGACTTCTCCTTTGTTTCTCACCACCCCTCTTGGTACCTCTATGGCGTTATCAACCATTTTACCCGGAATCACAACCTTCAAATACAGCCCGTCATACAATGCCTGTTTCTGGTTGTTTTCCACCGACACATACACATGGAATGTCTGTGTAGTAGGATCGATATAGTCTGTCATTCTGATCACTCTTCCTGTAAGTGAGTTCGACTCATCTTCACCCTTGATCACCTTCACCCGCTTGCCAAGCTCTACAAACTGAATGTCCTTGGCTTCAATGGGCACTTTAATTTCGAAGGCGTCAGTGCGGAGGATTCGACCGATGTTGGATCCTGGGTTTACATAAGTGCCGGGCTCTATATTAACTACGGAAATACTGCCGTTGTAAGGAGCAATCATATGGTATTTTCTCAGGTTCTCTTCAAGTCCCCGAATAGAATAGAATTCACTCAAAATATTCTTGGTGGCCAAAAAAGTCTTCTCCTTGACGTCTGTTATTTCAGGAAGCTCAGGAAGCGGACTATCTGTTTTTATGTTCGCAAAGTAGGTTTGCCATGCCGGAAAGCTGCTGGCGTAGTCCACTTTAAGGTCAGGCAAAATAGAGGCGATGAGGTTAAGGAAGCTACTTTTTCTCGCCTGGAGATTCAACCTTGTTTCCACGTCATTTACCCTCACAAGCAGTTGACCTTTCTTAAAGTTCTGCCCTTCTTTCAGTGGCACGTCCCCCATTATCAACCTTCCGCCAACTTCGGCCAACAAATCGATGGGCTGCGAAGAACCTACCCTGCCATAGGCTTCGACTTCCGTTTCAACGTTCTGGAAAGCCACTTCTCTCACTTTCACATAGTTGACAACCTCGGGGGCTTCTTTTTCAGGGGGTAGTTCCTTTTTTGCCGCCAGAAAGCTGTAAAGGCCAATGGAGCCAGTCACCATTAACACGACAACCAGAAACGCAATGAGTTTTCTTCTTAAAGACATAGAAATTTATAGGTCAAAATGATTTTACTTACGTATGTGAAGGCCTTCTAATGCCAAACAATGGATTCAATCTTTACAATAGGCTCTATTCTCAAATAAACCCGCTCAGAGTGGGCTTTGTTTTCTGCTGTGGATTAATGAAAGCAATACGCCGGCAGGCTGTAGCGCACTGTCTATCGGACGCAAAAAGCTTGCAAAGGTTGTTCAAAATACGGATAATTTTCCGGGTTTCGGACGATTGGCTAAATTATCGGGAAGTTCTACCAAATTTCATAGAAGAGTGGAAGCTGCCAGCGGAACTACCGGCTAATTGGTAACTACAACTGTTGATATAACCTCTGCAAATAACTAAATTGAACGAGGCTCAAAGGCATCGACCCACTGTCAAACTTTCGAATAATGGATGACCAAGAGAAAATTCTGACGCTTCACCCCCAGGGTAAAAAGGGTGTCAATATTATGAAACATAAATATGACGTGATTTATGCTTTCATAGCAAAGAAGTTGAAAGACGGAAAACCCAGGACGTTCGAAAGTCTTTCAGATCAGGCAGTGAAGGAGTTAACAGACTCATTCGATGGAAAAGTGTTGTGGTATTTCGTTACCGTTAAGCTGGATATGGAGGCCAGAGGAATTATTGAACGAGTTCCCAAGACCAGCCCCCATCAGATTCAGCTAAAAAGCTAACATCATATCTTCCCAAACCTTTCAAATGCCTTCCGCTCCAATGCCTCCCTGTGATCGGGATGGGCTATATCGATCAGTAAACGAGCCCTTTGATGCAGTGTTTTTCCGTACAGGTAGGCCACTCCCCATTCGGTAACTATATAATGAACATGGGCTCTGGTCGTTACCACCCCGGCTCCTTCTTTCAGAAATGGTACAATCTTACTTTCACCTCTCCCGGTCACCGATGGCAACGCTATTATTGGCTTTCCTCCTTTTGAATAGGATGCTCCCCTGATAAAATCCATTTGCCCACCTACCCCGGAGTAATGTAGGGTGCCAATGGAGTCGGCGCAAACCTGGCCTGTGATGTCAATCTCAATGGCCGAGTTGATTGATGTTACCTTGGGGTTGCGACGGATTGTAGCAACATCGTTAACAAAAGCGACATCGTAAAGATTGACCGAGGGGTTGTTGTCGATAAAATCATAGGTAAGCTTGCTGCCCATTACAAAGGTCGACACAATCTTGCCTCTGTTAATGGCCTTCATACTACCGTCGATCACACCCGATTCTACCAGTGGCACCACGCCATCGGAGAACATTTCGGTGTGGATGCCTAAATGTTTGTGGTTTGTAAGCTGCGAAAGTACTGCGTTGGGAATGGCTCCAATGCCCATTTGAAGCGTTGCACCATCTTCTACCATACCTGCGATGTGCTGACCTATCTTTTTCTCCACTTCACTAATAGGAGGCGAAGGCACTTCATGTATTGGCACTTTTCCGTCTACCAAATAGTGAAATTTGCTCACGGGCAGGCAGCTATCTCCAAAAGTGCGTGGCATTAGTGGATTCACCTGCGCAATCACAACTTTGGCCGTTTCGATAGCCGCCAGGGTGGCATCAACAGACACGCCGAGCGAACAATAGCCGTGTTTGTCAGGTGGGGTAACCGAAACAAGCGCCACATCAATCGGGAGAATTTTCTCTCTGAAAAGCCTTGGAATCTCACTTAAAAATATCGGTATGTAGTCGGCCCTGTGCTCCTGCGTAGCTTTGCGCACATTGGCACCCACAAAAAGTGAATGAACATGAAAGTTGCTGGCATATTCAGGTTTTGCATAGTCAGCCGGCCCTTCGGTGTGCAGGTGCATAATTTCCACATTTCTTAGCTCGGGCGCTTTCGCCACCAGGGCGTCTATCAGTATCTTGGGTGCCGCAGCCACACTATGAATAAAAACCCGGTCATTAGACTTTACAACCTTCAGCGCTTCCTCGGCACTCACAACTTTCCTTTCCATGATTGAGATGATTTATGTTGGCACAAAAGTATTACCCACTACAAAACGTCAGGATGATTTCACTCCCAAAGTATACTGATTATTATCATGCAGTTATAATTCACCTTTGAGTCTTATATTCGCAACATCAACTGAAAAGCATGCAATACGATATTACGATCATTGGTGGAGGGATTGTGGGATTGGCCACCGCTTACCAACTAAAAAAGAAACGACCCGGACTTAAGGTTTTGCTCATTGAAAAAGAGCCGAGGCTGGCAGCACATCAAACTGGCAACAACAGCGGCGTCATTCATTCCGGCCTGTACTATAAGCCAGGCAGTCTGAAGGCAACGAACTGTATCAATGGGTATAACATGCTGTTGGATTTTTGCAATAACGAGGGCATCGAATACGATCTATGCGGGAAGATTGTAGTGGCTACTTCAAAAGAAGAATTGCCACTGCTTAACAACCTGTTCGAAAGAGGTATACAAAATGGCCTGATAAAAAATGAGCGGCTTACCGCCGGGCAACTAAAAGAAAAGGAGCCCTATGTAAATGGCATTGAGGGTATTTGGGTACCCTATACTGGCATAATTAGCTACAAAGAAGTATCGGCCAAACTAGCTGAAGTGATAAGAAAGGATGATGGTCAGATTCATATAAGTGAAGCGGTTAGGGAAATCAGAAAGGAAGCCGGGGGCTGCACGGTGGTCACCAATAAGGACACCTACCAAACGAAGCTGGTGGTGAACTGCGCCGGTCTCTATTCCGACAAAATCGCCCGGATGACTGGCCAGGAAGTCAATATCAAGATTGTGCCATTCAGAGGTGAGTACTACAAAATTAAAGAAGAAAGAAAGTACCTGGTGAAGAACCTGATTTACCCGGTGCCGGATCCCAATTTCCCATTCCTGGGTGTACACTTTACCAGAATGGTGGGTGGCGAAGTGGAAGCTGGCCCCAATGCGGTGCTGGCCTTCAGAAGAGAAGGCTACAGCAAGTCGAAAATCAACCTTTTTGAGCTGGCGGAAACACTGGCCTGGCCAGGATTTCAGAAAGTGGCCTGGAAATACTGGAAAACAGGCTTTGGCGAAATGTACAGATCGTTCAGCAAAACTGCGTTCACTACTGCCCTGCAAAAGCTCCTCCCTGACTTGAAAGAGTCGGATCTTGAACCGGGCGGAGCGGGTGTGCGTGCCCAGGCTTGCGACCGCAATGGTGGGCTGCTCGACGACTTCCTGATTCTGGAAAATGACATTGCCGTCAACGTGTGTAACGCACCCAGTCCGGCAGCCACCTCCAGTCTTTCAATAGGAGAAACTGTATCGAATATTGTTCTCAAGAGGTTTTGAGCGCAGCAGTGAAAAGTGCTAGGTTAAGGCATACTCTTTTACTTTTCACTATTAACCGATAACTTTCTTCCATGTCCAGATACGCTCGCCATTTGTCACTGAAAGAAATAGGCCCTGCAGGCCAGCAAAAGATTACTGAAGCCAGGGTGCTGGTAATTGGTGCGGGTGGATTAGGCTGTCCTGTCCTGCAATATCTTGCCGCAGCCGGCGTAGGGCGGATTGGCATTGTTGACAACGACGTCGTTTCCATCAGCAACCTGCAACGACAGGTAGTATTCAGAGAAAGCGACGTGGGCAAAAATAAGGCTGAAGCCGCCAAAAGCCACCTAATGGCGCTCAACTCCACCATCGAACTTGTAGCTTACCAGGAGAAAATCACCTCCGCCAATGCACTGGATATTGTCGCCGGGTTTGATCTGGCCATCGACTGCACCGACAACTTCCCTACCCGCTACCTCATGAACGATGTATGTCTTTTGGCAGACAAGCCTTATATCTATGGAGCGATCCATCGTTTTGAAGGCCAGGTGGCAGTGTTTAACCTCACAAAAGAAAGTGCAAACTACAGAGACCTCTACCCTTCTCCACCCGCACCAGGCTCCGTACCAACCTGTGAAGAAGAGGGAGTGCTTGGTGTTCTGCCAGGGCTTATTGGAACTATGCAGGCCATAGAAGCACTCAAAATCATTACTCAATCAGGCGAAGTGCTGGACAGTGCTCTAGTAATGCTTGGGGCGTGGGACAATACCCGGCAGCGGATGGTAATAAAGCCAAAGGGCACCAGGGTCAAAGTGACTAAGCTTATCGACTACGATGCGTTTTGTGGAATTAAGAACTATCAGGAAAACTTGAAAGAAATAACTGTTCAGGAGCTCGACTCGTGGAAGAAAAACGGCGTCGATTTTCAGCTGATCGATGTTAGAGAGGCGCATGAGTTTGATCTCGTGAATATGGGTGGAGAACTGATGCCCATGAGCGAGCTTCAGGAATACCTGGACTTGATCGATAAAGACCGCCAGGTGGTAGTTCATTGCCACCACGGAGGGCGCAGTGCCTCGGTTATTCAAGCGCTTCAATCACGGTACGGCTTCGACAACCTTTACAACCTCATCGGAGGCATTCATGCCTGGGCTGAAGAGATTGACCCGACCTTGCCTACGTACTAAGTGCGCTTTGCTTTTAACGAAATGGATGAATTGGTCATAATACTTGTTATCTTGCCTAAAGGTAACCAAGTAGCATACTTTGTTTATAATGAAAACTCTGACAATACAACTTCCTGATACTGTTGACGTCGATGACAAGGATGCTAGAATGTATCTTGCGGCACGGCTGTATGAAAAAGGAAAGTTGACTCTCGGCCAAGCCGCCGATATTGTGGGCTATTCCAAAGAAACCTTCATGGAACTACTTGGAGAGTATGGGGTCTCATTTTTCAATTACCCATCAGAAGAACTTGAAGATGACTTGAAAAATGCAGAAGGTCACAGTAGTTGATACAAGTTGTCTTATCCTGCTTACAAAAATTGAACAACTAGGCCTTCTCTACAAGTTGTTTGGAACAATCACCATCACTCGCACAATAGCCGAAGAATATGGTCATCCTTTGCCTAAGTGGGTACAAATAATCAACCCAAAAGAAGATTCTCTAAAGATATTTAAAGCATTCCTTGACGCAGGTGAAGCATCAGCGATTGCCCTTATCATGGAAACTCCCTCTTCTCTGCTTATTATCGACGAACTCAAAGGCAGAAAAGTAGCGAAAGAAATAGGAATCATGTTTACAGGGACTCTTGGCGTGCTGAAACTGGCCAGTAGAAAAGGGTTAATTCCAAACATGCCTGAAGTCGTCGAAAAAATCAAAAAAACCGATTTCAGAGTATCTGACGACCTATTAAAATCACTACAAAGCTAAATACTATTTTCAACATGCACATCGAAGTAGTCTGCTACAACATCACCTCAGTGCTCAATGCCATCGAAGGTGGTGCCAATCGCATCGAACTCTGTGACAGTCCTGGCGATGGAGGCACCACACCCTCGGCTGGGATGATCTTGGCCACTAAAGAAAAGGCGAGAATACCTATGTTCGTCATGATCAGGCCCAGAGGTGGCGACTTTCTCTACGCTGACGAGGAGTTTGAGGTCATGAAAAAAGACATTGAATCGGCAAAAAAGTTGGGGGCAGATGGCGTGGTTTTTGGCATACTCAAGGCCAATGGCGAAATGGATACCGAAAGAAACAAAGAGCTTATTCATCTGGCCAGGCCTCTAAAAGTTACATGCCATCGGGCGTTCGACATGACCAATGACCCCTATAAAGCGCTCGAAGCTTGCATTGAAGCTGGCTTTGACAGAATACTCACCTCCGGGCAGCAGGCTAATGTTTACGACGGCAGGCTATTGCTAGCGGAGCTGGTAAAAAAAGCCGGTGACCGAATCATCATCATGCCTGGCGCTGGTATCAGCGAAGAAAATGTGGCTGATCTGGTGAAAACAACCGGTGCGAAAGAAATCCATATTTCAGGGAGGAGTTTTGTGGACAGCCCCATGGCATTCAGAAACCCCGCCGTGTCTATGGGAGACGATCCGAGAGAGTATCAGAAGCTGGTGGTAAGTGCGGAAAGAGTGAAAAAAATCCGTCTGTCAGCAGAAAGTGCCAAAAAATAGTAAAAGGCTGTCTCAAAAGCCCTGATTGGTTTGTTGAGACAGCCGCACTATGGTTGTTTTACCTCTCCCAAAAGAACGGCGGCTGAATACCCAGCGACCTAAGATACACATAGCCCTGTCCCCTGTGGTGAATTTCGTTGTCGATGAAATAGAAAAGGTTGGACACCACTGTTCCCTCATACTGCCCAAAAAGCTTGATTTGCTCCTGGAACCTTTCTGCTGAAATCTGCTTCCAGTAGGAGTTAATTTGCTCTGTAGACTCATCCCATGCCTTCAGTACATTTTCTTTTTTCCCTTCAAACTCCAGCTCTTCATTAAAGGGCGTTGTTTTGCCGGCAACAATTTCCTTCAGACCTGGCACCGCAATGGCAAGCATCTCACTGACGAGTTTCGAAAAAGGCCTCATGCCACCAATGGAATACTCAAAAAACTCCTTTTCCGGGAATGCTTCAATCACCCTGCGGGTTAAGCTTCTATGCCCTTGCCAGTGCTGGAGCAATTGTGCTGGAGACATAACAGTGGCTTCAATTTGTGTGGTCATCTGATTCATAGCGTTTATTTTTTGCTTTAAAATTTCTTTGATGAAAGCAAGCTAAAGCCAGCCACTGACAACTGTCTGTCAGTGCACTTCAGAGAAACAAAAAAGTTTGAAAATAGCACCTCTTCCCTGCCCCTGGCAACAATCAACTTTGATAATCAAACCGGAAATCTTAGCTTCAACCCTATGAAACAATACCTACTAGCCGAGTGCAATTGGAAAGACATAAAGGATCGCCAAATCGATTTGGCCATTTTACCATGGGGCGCCACCGAGGCCCACAACTACCACATGCCCTACGGCACCGACGTGTACGAGGCCGACAGTATAGCCGCTGAGGCAGGTCGCATCGCCTGGGAGGCTGGCGCAAAACTGACCGTGATGCCCACCATCCCCTTTGGAGTAAACACCGGCCAAACAGACATCAAGCTTGACATCAACCTCTACCCCAGCACGCAGTTGGCTATTCTCAACGATATCATTGAGGTACTCAACCGCCAGGGAATCTACAAGTTGCTGATCGTCAACAGCCACGGCGGCAACGACTTCAAAACTATGTTACGAGAGCTCGGTGTAAGATATCCTAAAATGCTGCTGAGCACCTGCAATTGGTTTCAGTCAATGGACAAAAAACAATACTTTGAAGAGGCTGGTGACCATGCCGACGAGATGGAAACCTGCCTCATTATGCACTTGAGGCCAGAGTTGGTGCTACCACTCGACCAGGCAGGCGACGGAAAAGACAAGAAACCACGCATTCAGGGATTCAAAGAAGGTTGGGCCTGGAAAGAAAGGGAATGGTCGAAAGTAACTGTGGATACAGGTATTGGCAATCCAAAAAAATCAACAGCGGAAAAGGGAGCTCGCTTTTTCAAAGATGTCACCGAGAAGCTGGGCAAATTAATGTTAGACCTCTCTCAAATCGATAGGGAGAATTTTTATGAATGACACTCAAAACTATTATTTCGCAAAATTCGTATTTTGTTGAATCACTGTGAATAAAGATGATTCGATCAGATTTCCCTGATATTAAATGGCTAAAATCGATGGTGTCGGGGCAGATCAAATTGACCGATGCGTCAGGAAAGCTAATCAAACCCAAGTGGCCCAATTGCATCATTAACGCCACTGCTTCGTCTGTCTATCGGCCGGACGTGCAGGGGCCTATCTCTATTTTCATGAATATAAGTGGCACCAGCTATTGCTCGACAGGCGGGCCTACCGCCACAATTAGTGACGACTTTTTCTACGTTACCAACAAGAATCAGGAATATACGCTGACTGTGGAGCCAAACCAGCCCGCCGAAACCCTCAATATCCATCTGGGTGAAGATCTTTCACACCAAGTTTTATCAGGGCTGATTTCACCAGCAGATCAAATCCTCAATGACTCATACGGGCTGACGGCAGAAAGCATTGGGTTTGCCAACCGACTTTACAAAAAAGATGCTGCTCTTGCGAGCATTACAAAACAGCTTTACACAGACTTTAAAAATGGCTGTTTGAGCAACCTGAAGCTAGACGAGTACAACTACCAGTTGATGGTGTACCTGCTTTGTCAGCACCGGCAAATACTCCGGGAAGTTCAGAAACTACCGGCCGCCAAAGCTTCTACCCGGATTGAGCTTCATCGCCGACTCTCCTATTCGCTTGATTACCTTCACAGCCATCAGGGAGAGACGATTGACCTCCAAAAGCTGGCTGATGAAGCTTTTCTTTCAAAATACCACTTTTTGCGGCTATTTAAGGTGAGCTTCGGTTGTTCCCCTTATCAATACCTTCAGCAACTGAGGTTGCAAAAAGCATCGTCTCTGCTCAAATCGAAAAGCATACCTATCAACCAAATCGCTATTGAACTGGGGTTTGAGAACGCCACCAGCTTCAGTCGCTTGTTTTTCCAGCGTTTTGGGGCCTACCCAAGCCAATATCGCAAGGGCTTTCTCACTTAGTTTTCTTTCCAGAAACTTAGCAATAATGGTCATCTCTCATGGCCATCACACACTCTATTTTTGCCGTATAATCAAATTAATTAACTAATGAAAACATCATTTTTTGTCTTCACTGCTGTCGATTTTGTGGTATTGTCAGCTGTTTGTATCGGACTGGTTACCTGGGGCATTGCGAAAACCGTTAAGTCTCACATGCACCTTGATTACCGGGGACATTGGAAATTTCTCCTAATTGTTTCCATTTGGCTCGTCACTGTCAGCAACCTCGCACTTTCAGGGTTCTTTTCGAATTTCGCAACCCTTCCTCCAAGGCTTTTGATAGGGCCACTGGTGCCAATGCTGTCAATCATCATTATCACACTTTTCGGGAGGTTCGACAAGGTACTGAAAGC
Organism: Imperialibacter sp.; assembly: GCF_040222385.1. Classification (GTDB taxonomy): domain Bacteria; phylum Bacteroidota; class Bacteroidia; order Cytophagales; family Cyclobacteriaceae; genus Imperialibacter. Next base: position 80,319 of record NZ_JAVKDF010000053.1, on the reverse strand, counting down.
AGTACCTCCCACCTGGCTTTTCTATTTGCAAGCTTTCCGCTTACCTGTCGAAATACTGCTTTGGATGCTCTTTATCCAAAATCTGCTGCCAGTTCAAATGACTTTTGAAGGGCGCAACTGGGACATCATGGTCGGGCTTACAGCTATCCCAGCGGGTTTTTTCTGCTTTGGAGGAAACAGATTCAAAACAACTGCCGCCATTTTTTGGAACATCGCCGGATTGATTCTGCTCTTCAATATTGTTATTATTGCTGTGCTCTCTATGCCAACCCCTTTTCGGGTTTTTATGAACGATCCGGCAAATGAAATTGTGGCAAATTTCCCTTTCGTTTTGCTGCCTGGTATACTTGTGCCCCTTGCCTTTTCTCTTCATGTTTTGTCACTGCGTCAAGTCTTTCTTTTCAGGAAAGAAGGAATTCAATCCCGTTTACAAAATGATTTAACCATGCTGTAAGCAATTCTTTGGCTTTTTGATAAATACGCAGCATCTTAGAAATGGAATGAATTGACTCATTCCATTTCTGCATTATGAAAAAGACATATACCTACACCCTATTTATTGCTTTAGCATTATTAATCGCCGCTGCCATTACCGGTATTGGGCTTGACTCCCCGATCAGCGGGCCGTTGTTGATCATAGGCCTCCTGTTGTTGGCATTTGCATTCAGAGGAAGTGAAAAAGCAAAAGGCTATAGTTACTCAGTAGTTATTTTTTCATCGGTTGCTGCCGCCATGTACTACCCTGCTCCGTTTCAGCAAATCGGGGACTTCAAGCTCGGCACGTTGATAGTTCCTCTACTACAAATCATCATGTTCGGCATGGGCACTTCCATGAGTATCAAAGATTTTGAAGGAGTCGTCAAAATGCCGAAGGGAGTTGGCGTTGGTTTGCTGTGCCAGTTTACCATTATGCCCCTCCTGGGGTTTGGGATCGCCAAGCTTTTTAATTTTCCCTCAGAAATAGCCGCTGGCATTATACTGATCGGCTCAGCTCCAAGCGGATTGGCCAGCAACGTAATGGCCTACCTGGCCAAGGCCAATGTGGCCCTTTCTGTAACAATGACAGCCGTAGCCACCATGCTGGCGCCGTTAATGACCCCTTTGTGGATGAAATTACTTGCCGGGCAGTATGTTCCCATCGAATTCTGGGGAATGATGTGGAGCATTGTCAAAATTGTGATCATCCCGATTATTGGCGGCCTGGTCTTTAACAAGCTTTTTCATGGAAAAGCACCCTGGGTAGACAGAGCGATGCCACTTTTGTCAATGGCGGGCATAGCCATCATCATCAGTATCATTACTGCCTCAGGTAGAGATGCTCTCCTCACCTTTGGCGTCACACTTGTTTTTGCAGCTTTACTACACAATACAGCTGGTTACTTTCTTGGCTACAAGCTTTGCAAAGCCATCAAATTACCAGAAAGAGACTGTAGAACCATCGCCTTTGAGGTAGGCATGCAAAATGGGGGGCTTGCTTCAGGAATTGCCCAGGGAATGGGAAAAGTAGCGACCATGGGCCTCGGCCCTTCTGTGTTCGGTTCACTGATGAATATTACGGGGTCTATCCTGGCAAATTGGTGGAGAGACAAACCAACAGGCGAAGAAGATCCAAGATGAAAAGGCTTCTGCTTCCGGCAGCCGTTTGGCTACTTTTCACACAAGGTGTTTTCGCCCAAACAGCTTCTTCCTTTGATGTCAACGACAGACTCGGTCGAGGCATCAACATGGGCAACTCCTTTGAGGCGCCTACCGAAGATGCCTGGAGCAACCCATGGCAGCCGGAGTACTTCAAAATAATAGCAGACCTTGGTTTTCAGCATGTGAGGCTGCCCGTCCGCTGGGAAACGCCAGAACGAAGCATGGTGGACGCACCATACACAGTCAACGTCGACTTTCTGCAAAGGATACAGGCGGTGGTCGATACTGCGCTCAAATACAAGCTGCACATCATCGTGAATATGCACCACCACGATTCGCTTTTTGAGAACGTGACACGGGAAGAGCCCAGATTTCTTTCACAATGGAATCAAATAGCGGACTACTTCAAGGACTACCCGGACAGTGTGCTCTTTGAAGTACTGAACGAGCCACATGGAGAGATAACACCAGCATTGTGGAACGATCTTTTTGCAAAAGCGCTGGCCGAAATCCGAAAAAGTAATCCCACAAGAAGCGTGATATTGGGTGTGGCAGAGTACGGTGGCCTTACTGCCGTTCCTCAATTGGAAGTACCAGACGACGATCACCTCATTCTCAGCATCCACTATTATAACCCTTTCCATTTTACCCATCAGGGCGCTGATTGGGTAGGGCCCGAAACCCAGGCATGGCTTGGTACTGAGTGGAATGATACAGAAGCCGAGCGGTTGACAATAGTAAATGAATTCAAAGTAGCCCAGGCTTTCGCTGAGGAACGCAACCTGCCATTCAATGTTGGTGAGTTTGGTGCCTTTAGCACGGCCGATATCGACTCACGGGTTCGGTGGACGACCTACCTGGCCCGCTGGTTTGAGTCGCAGGGCATGAGCTGGGCCTATTGGGAATTCAGCGCAGGGTTCGGGGTTTACGATCCTGCCAACAAATCGTTTCTAGAACCTCTGGTAGATGCTCTGCTGCACAACCCTTTGCCGGAGCCTACCCAAGTCAACACCAAAGTTGTGTACCAAAGTGATTTTAGTTCCAGCCGGGACGGCTGGGTTGTCGTGAATCAGGGTGGTGCTTCCTCACTATTGGACAACGCAGGTGATAAGCTTACGGTGGCAATATCTGGTGGTGGCAACGAAAGCTGGCATATTCAGCTAACAAAAAATGACATTGCCTTGACTAAAGGAAAAACCTACCAGATAGGCTTTAGCGCCAAAGCAGACGAAGCCCGGGCTGCTACCTTCTACGCTGGCAAAAACGGCGATCCGTGGACGGCATACAGTGGATACAATGGCGTGAGCATATCGGCTACAGAAACGAGATTCATTTTTACCTTCACAATGAGCGAACTCACCGACGACCAGGCGAGATTGGTATTTGACCTGGGTAAATCGGTAGTAGATGTAAGCATCTCTGATATTTTGGTAGAAGAGGTTCTCAATTCGGTCACTTCAGCCGAGAACGAGTTGAGCGAACGTATCACAGTTTTCCCCAACCCAAGCTCCGCTAATCTGTTTATCAGCGGCACTGGAAATTACGACGAGGTGCTGGCGTTCGACATGCAGGGGCGCTTCATCAGCAACCTGTTGTTTCAGCCGGTCAGCAGATCAATTGACGTGAGCCAACTTACGGCGGGGCTTTACTTACTAAAGCTTAGGGAAAATGGAATCAGCTACACTTTTCGGGTAGTGAAAGAGTAACCTGGGACTTTTTTTCTATCTATGAGGTGATATTCTCCCTCATTTCTGCACTTATAGTAAAAACCAACACATGGAAGCAACTGCAACTCTTCAAAGAAAGCGTCCGGCGGAAACTTTGTTTGACGACAGGGCTGCCTTTTTTGAGGCACTTTACGAAGATGCTTTTCCAGCGGCAGCAAGGTTTGTGCATCGCATGGGCGGCGACGTGGACGACGCCCGTGACGTTTTTCAGGATGCCCTGATCCTTTTTTATGAAAAACTCGCTGGCGGCAATTTACACGTTGAAATTTCCCGCAAAGCCTACCTGCTCGGAATATGCAAACATTTGTGGATCAGGAAAGCAAAAGCAAAGAGTGGAGAGGTCAGCTTCGAAGACTGGGAGCAATCCATGGACGTGCCTGACATGAACAATGAGCACCTTTCGGCCAGGAAGCTGCTCACCTTGCTGGAGAATGCTGGGCAAAAATGCCTGGATCTGCTCAAAAGCTTCTACTACGACCGCCTTTCCATACAGCAGGTTGCCACTAGGTTCGGGTTCGGCAGCGAGCGCTCAGCTACGGTGCAGAAGTACAAATGCATGGAAAGGGTAAGAAACGAAGTAAAATCGAAAGGATGGCTATATGAGGACTTCACTGACTGAAATAGCACAAATAGAAAGCTACCTGCAAGGGAAGCTGGGCATTGCCGCCACTCTTCTTTTTGAAGCAAGGATGCTTTTGGAGCCATCGCTCAGTGCCAGCGTAAAGCTGCAAAAGATCATTTCGGAAGTCGTAACGCTATATGGCAGAAAGCAGCTCAGAAAAGAGATACAAATGATAGACAGCAAGCTTTTCCAGGCTGCCGACAAAACAGATTTCCGAAGAGAGATCGATCAAATTTTCAATAAAGATCAATAACATGAACATTCAAGCCAATCTGGTTCCCATGGTGATTGACAACAATAGCCGTGGGGAACGGGCCTACGACATATTCAGCCTTTTGCTCAAAGAGCGCATCGTTTTTTTGGGCACCAAAGTGGACGACGTATCGGCCAACCTGGTCGTAGCCCAGCTGCTCTACCTCAACAGCATTGACCAGAAATCACCGATCAATTTGTATATCAACAGTCCCGGCGGTGTGGTATACGCAGGTCTGGCCATTTACGACACCATGCAGATGATACAGGCACCGGTGTCAACAGTCGCCGTGGGCGTAACGGCCAGCATGGGAACAGCTCTATTGTGCGCCGGAGCCAAAGGCAAGCGCTATGCCCTGCCCCACTCCACCATTCACATGCACCCCACAGGCGGCGGTGCTCAGGGCTACACCGAAGACGTGCGCATAGCTACCCGGGAGCAAGAAAGACTGCAAACGCAGCTTTTTCACCTGATGGGCAAACATACAGGTCATAGCTGGGAGGAAATTGAGGCCTTTTTCCACCGTGACAAATACCTCAATGTACTGGAAGCCAAGTCCTACGGCATCATCGACGAGGTACTCGGCAGCACAGACGATATCGTCGTACTGGAAAAAGAGGGTCTTAAAGTAAGCCTGGCATCCGCCAAATAGTTTCCAATAACCCTCCAAGGGTTTCAAACCCCTTGGAGGGTTCCGCATCTCTCCCTATATTACTTTCCCAACCCGCTTACCTTATGAAACTACTCTACACCCTACTTATACTTATGCCCCTCGCTGCCATCGCCCAAACTCCCGGAAGCCTGACCATCAAAAAGGTGGCCGACTTCGATGTAAAAGAAACACCCGACAAAACCTGGGACGCTGCCAGCTGGGTAGAAATACCTCAGAGAAGCGATAACGGAGTGACCTATAACACCAAAGCCAAGGTCTTGTACTCTGAAACTGGCATCTACTTCCTGTTTCACTGCGAAGACAATAGGCTCACCGCCACCATGACCCAGGATTTCGATGATTTGTTCAAGGAAGATGTGGTAGAAGTGTTTCTCTGGACTGATGAAAAAAGCCCTATTTACTTCGAATATGAGCTTTCTCCTCTCAATTACGAGCTACCTATTCTTGTGCCCAACTACGGTGGTAAATTCCTCGGCTGGAGGCCCTGGCACTATTTCAACGAACGAAGAACCAAGCACGTAACAACCGTGGAAGGTGGCCCAAAACGAAGCGGAGCTGACGTAAAAGCCTGGACAGCCCAGTTTTTTATTCCCTATGTGCTATTGAACCCGCTACAGAATGTGCCTCCAACAAGTGGCACGAAATGGAGAGCCAACATGTACCGCCTCGACTACGACAGCGGCAAGGCAACCCGCTGGGAATGGCAGCCTATCCGCACCAATTTCCATGATTATGAGATGTACGGGACTTTTGAGTTTGAGTGACTAAGAATTAATTGTCGAGGCCTTTTTTCTTCTTGATTTCAAACCTGCGTGGGACAGTAGCCTCATCAAGTGAAGATTTCCAAATAGAATTAATTATATTTTCCTCAATCAATCCAGACGTTCTCAATCCGTTCGCTAACTTTTTTAGGTAGTGTGCCACCAAGGTGTAATACATCGCTATTGTTTTCGGATGAACAAGTATCCCACTTTCATATTTACTATCATGCACCAACATTTTCTTTCCTCTCAGTATGTAACTGTACAATAATACCTTGTAGGTGCCGTGAGCATGTTTAGACATCATGGAATAGAGTTCGCTTAGGACCTTTGACAGGTCGTCATCGATTTCACTTTTAATAAACTTACGATATTCACGATGGGGGATAATTTCATCATTATACCACTTAGTTAGTAATTTATCCCCAGCGCTTGAATTTGTATTGAATAGAAAGGCTAGGTCAATTGATTCGTCCAAATCTCTTAAAAGCTTACCTACTAGTCGATGTCGTTTGACTCTAAGACATTCAACAATATCAATGCATGTAACAAGCGCATCAATAAATAGCATCCATACCGCTTTTCGGGAGGTCGTTTCTTCAAGGCTAAATTCACCATTCCTTTCTCCGAGCACCACCAAAAGCTCTTTGGTTAGCCTTTCCGCCTCTTTTTGAAACTGCTCTTGAGCTCCGTACTCATAAGGATTATCCATTGCCTCTTGGGGCTCTCTGTTCCAAACGATACTTGGCATGTTGCTATAACAATTAATTTATTCACCTCTTCGATATGTTCGGAAGGGTATGTAGAAATACTGACAATTCGATACCTGTCCCCTACAACTCCACCGTCTTCCCTGTCCTAAAACTCTCATCGGCCGCCAACACAATGCGCAAACTATTAACAGCATCGTCCAAATGGTCGCTGAGGTCAAGGTCTTCTTTGATGGCTTTGAGCAGATACAGCTGCTCCAGTTCACAAAGTCCGTCGTGGTCGGGTTCGCTGGAAGTGTCTACAATCTGGTCGGGATTCACATACTCACCTTTGTCGTTGGTAGCAGAATAATGCACTTTCAGACTGCCCGTTTTGCTGTGCCCGTCAATGTCCTGCGAGCCATCACCCTTAGGAGCGTCCACTATGTTCACGCAGCCTTTCGGCCCTATCACGTCTTTTACAAAGTAGGCCACCTCACTCATCATCGGTCCCCAGCCGGCTTCGTACCAGCCTACTGAACCGTCGTCAAAAGTCACCTGAAGCTGGCCATAGTTGTACATCGTTGGTTTGATCTCATCCGTCAGCCTGGCACCAATAGCACTCACCCTGACCGGCTTGGCCCTTGTCATCATGCACATTACGTCCACATAATGCACACCGCAGTCTACTATCGGCGACATGGTATTCATCAGGTTTTTGTGGGTTTGCCAGTGCTTGCCATTGCTTTGCTGGTTCAGGTTCATGCGCATCACGAGCGGCTTACCCAGCCCTTGTGCTATTTCCACAAACTTGGCCCACGCCGGGTGCACTCTTAAGATATAGCCTACCACCACTTTCTTATTCACTGACTTCGCCATGTCTACCACGCTTTGCGCTTCCTCCACCGTAATAGCCAGGGGCTTTTCCACAAATACATGAGCGCCAGCTTTCAGGCTCTTCAGCGTATAGTCCACGTGGGTTTCAGCGTAGGTATTGACCGAAACAACGTCTGGCTTAGCAAGCGCCAAGGCCTCGTCAAAATCAGCATAACAGGGGTAGCCCCCGCCAAGTTCTGCATTCAACTTTTCCCGGCTTTCTGCCGTACGGCTTACCAGGCCAACAATTTCAAAATCGCCCAGCTTGTGATAGGCCCTTGCATGTGATGCCCCCATATTGCCGCACCCGGCTACTAATACTCTCAACTTATCGCTCATGTCTTTGGTGTTGTAATTTTGCTATTTCAATTAACCCTCCAAGGGTTCAAAACCCCTTGGAGGGTTCAAAACCTGCTTTAAATAGAAACTTTTTTGTCCTCTTTTCAAAGTAAGAGATGATTTGGCTAAAGAAGCAAAGGATAACTGGTCAATCTGGTTTGTTAGCAATAAATTGGCGTCAAATAGTCCATTACTGCGTTTCTAATGTCTGCCTATTCCATATCTCACATCAAAAAAGAACTTCAGGCTCTAGACCCCGAACAGCTACAGCAGGTGATCCTTCGGCTGGGTAAATACAAAGTAGAAAACAAAGAGCTGCTCTCCTACCTCCTTTTCAAAGCACACGATGAGGCTATCTTCATTGATGAAGTAAAAGAGGGAATCGATGAAAGCCTTTCAACTTTGAACGACACCAACCTCTACTGGGCCAAAAAAACCATTAGAAAAGCGCTGCGTTTCGCCAACAAAAACATACGGTACTCAGGGCTCAAAGAAACTGAAGTCGAGATCAGGATTTACTTCTGCCAGCAAATGAAAGCGACCGGTCTGCCCTTTCAGCGAAGCACTGCTCTTGACAACCTCTACAACAGCCAGCTCAAAAAGATAGAAAAGGTGCTCAGCACCCTACACGAAGACCTACAGTTCGACTACCAGCAGCAGATAGAAGAATTAAAGAATGACTGACGTGCCTGGCGGCAGTCAGGTTTGATATTTGAAATTTTGATTGCAATTGTAGCAGGCTAGTCACTCAATACAGAACATTGAAAACAGAGTGTCGTAAAGGAGTGGCCATATACCTTAATTTTTCGAAGATTTTTGCTTACTTTTCATGGGGCCACCTAGGTCATTTAAAAAACGGCACGCCGATGCGGTCAGAGCCTGGCCGACTTAAGAGCGATAGTCGTCTAACCAATTTAGAATAGTGAAACAGCAACACTTTAAAACAATTTGCCCTGCCATTTTAATGGTTTTTTCTATCGCCAACAACTTAGTTGCCCAACCCTTTAAATTCACCAAAACCCCGGAAGGCATCAGCCTCACCGAAGGCACTCATCCCATCTACTTTTACCAACAGCAAACTAAATCGCTTGACGGAAAATACCCCCGAGCGAACTACTTGCACCCTCTTTATGGCTTAAACGAGGAAGTGCTAACGGAAGACTTCCCGGCTGACCACCTGCACCAAAGAGGCATCTTCTGGGCCTGGCACCAGCTAATCGTTGATGGCGAACGCATCGGCGACGGATGGGAATGCAAAGGCATTGAGTGGAAAGTGACCAGTGCCAATACCAACGCTGGAAAAAATGCAGCCAGATTGGAGGTGGCAGTTGACTGGAACACGATATGGAAAGGTGATAGTATTACGTTCGTTAAGGAAAACACTGTGATCACCGTTTGTAAGACAACATCAGACTATCGGGAAATGGACTTTGACATCAGCCTTACAGCCAATGGCCACGATGTGTGGATTGGTGGATCTGAAGACCACAAAGGCTATAGCGGCTTTTCTGCCAGAACGATCCTTCCCGATGATATTAAATTCCGTTCTGTAAAGGGAGATTTGACCCCCACAGATCCGGCTATGCAGGTGGGCGGTTGGGTCGATATGATTGCTACCTTTGGAGAAACAAAATCGGGATTCACCATGATGACTGATACGACGGAGATGACGTCGTGGCATGGCTGGATATTGAGAAATAAGAAAAGCATGCAGAACGCAGCCTTTCCGGGCCGTAAACTCTTTAAAATCGCTAATGGAGAAACTGTTACCATGCGATACAAGTTGATTATTCACAAGGCCGAATGGCCACAAAATGCTATTGAAGAAAAATTCAAAACCTTTATCGATAAGAAATGAAGTACTTAAATTTTAGGAATGGAGATCAAATGCCAGCCATTGGGCTGGGTACCTGGAAAGCTGCTCCCGGCGATGTTTATAAAGCTGTAATGGAGGCTATTAAGATAGGGTACAGGCATTTTGACTGCGCCCATATTTACGGCAATGAAGATGAAATTGGAACTGCCTTTGCCGATGCTTTCAAAAGTGGCGAAGTGAAGAGAGAAGACCTTTGGATCACCTCCAAGCTTTGGAACAACAGTCACCGGAAAGACCAGGTAGAGCCAGCACTGAAAGTAACCCTGAAAAATCTACAGCTCAACTATCTCGACTTGTATCTCATCCATTGGCCAGTGGCGCTGCAAGAGGGAATCGGTTTCCCCGCCTCACCAGCCGACTTTATTCCTATCGATCAACTTCCCCTGACCGTTACCTGGTCGGGCATGGAGGAAGTGGTAAAAAAAGGGCTTACCAGGCATATTGGGGTCTCCAATTTCAATGTCAAAAACCTGAAATTAATAAGCGAGGGCGCTACCATCATACCAGAAGCCAATCAGTTGGAATTGCACCCCTACCTGCAACAAAATGAGTTGTTGGACTACTGCAAAAAGAATGAGATTGTTGTCACAGGCTATTCTCCTCTTGGCTCTTCCGACAGACCGGCCAGGTTGATCAAGGAAAGCGACCCGGCGATTTTGGAGAGTGAAGCGATCAAGAAAATAGCGGTCGCAAAAAACTGCTCGCCAGCCCAAGTACTCCTTAGTTGGGCTGTGACAAGAGGAACTTCGGCCATTCCCAAATCTGTGAATCCAAAGCGCCTGAAAGACAACCTGGAGTCAACTTCTGTTGAGTTGTCTGCTGATGACCTAAAAACCATTGCCGGCCTGGACTTAAATTTCCGGTATATCAACGGAGAAACGTGGGCAAGCCCGGGGTCGCCGTATTCGCTGGAGTATTTATGGGGTAAGTGAGCAGCAAGTAGACGACTAGCAACACGGTGGAGAGAGATTACTTCGTATCAATGATGTAGCTATGAAAAAGACGATAATTGTCGCTGCTCTTCAGTTGTTGGTCGCAAATACCTTAATTGGTCAGGAAGCCAAAAAGCCACTTGTGAAAAAGAATGCAGTATATGTTCACGGCGGCATTTTCAATTACAATGGAGGCTACGAACGCAGTTTAATTACTTTGAAATCGGGTGTGATCAACGCCAAAGCTGCAGTTGGGAAAAGCAATGCACCCGACCACTATGGCAAAAACCTGATGCTTGCAGCTGGATATCTTCACGGTAAAAAATCGCACCACCTGGATGCGGACATGGGCATCGGCTATTTTTCTAACAATACGGGCGACTTTTCAGAATTCTTCCTGGTTGGGCACCTGGGTTACAGGTACCAGAAACCCGGAGGCCTGCTCGTCATCAAAGCAGGATCAGGAGCACCCGAAGGGCTGTACCTGGGGCTTGGGTTGGCATTCTAGTTTTCCAAACCCAAAGTCAATATCTCCACCCAAATAATTCCTTCTGCATTTAATCAGGAGAATAGCTACATTGAGTTAAATCTCGATAGCTATGAAAAGGATTCTATTTGCTTTGTTGGCGTGCACATTTACTTTCAGCGCTAGTGCGCAGGTATTTAATGCCTATACGCCGCCTACACAAAAACCTCCTCTCCACGGCAAGAATTGGATGGCCATTACCGGCAAGCCTTTGGCTGCTACCGCCGGTGCCATGACCTTTCAAAAAGGTGGTAATGCGGTGGATGCCGCCTGCGCCATGATCGCTGCCACCAGCACCATGTGGGACGTGCTTAGCTGGGGGGGCGAAACCCAGGCCATGATTTACAACCCTAACACCAAAAAAGTAATCGCCATCAATGCGCTTGGCGTTGCCCCCACGGGTGCCACTCCTGAGTTTTTCAAAAACAAAGATTTAGAGTTCATTCCTGAATATGGGCCTTTGGCGGCCGTTACTCCAGGAACTCCCGGCGGCATTATGGTGATGCTGGCGGAGTATGGCACCATGAGTCTGAAAGAGGTGTTGGCCCCCGCCATGGAACTGGCCGCTGGCTACCCTATTGAGGCTCAAACAGCCAATGCTATTGAACGGGGCAAAGGTGAAATCAAAAAATGGCCGTATTCCACCAAAGTGTTCCTCACCCACCCCGGCGAAGAAAGAGAAGCGCCTGAGGCAGGAGAAATCTTCGTGCAAAAAGACCTGTTGGCGATGCTTACCAAGCTGGTAGAAACTGAACAAGCAGCGCTAAAAAAGAAGAAAAGCAGAAAGGAAGCTATTTATGCTGCCTATGATCGTTTCTACAAAGGAGACATTGCCAAAGAAATTGCCAGGGGCACGCAGGAACAGGGCGGATTGATTACCGAGCAAGACCTGGCCAACTGGGAGGTGAAGATAGAAGAGCCCATGATGGTCAACTACAAGGGGATTGACGTGTACAAGCTTTCCCAGTGGACACAGGGACCTGCCCTGCTGCAGTCGCTCAACATGTTGGAAAACTTTGACCTGAAAGGCATGGGCTACAACTCAGCCAAATATATCCACACACTTTATCAGGTGATGAGCATGGCTTTCTCAGATCGTGATTTCTACTACGGCGATCCGTACTTCGGGCCGGAGGAGCCTATGAAAGGCATCTTGTCAAAAGAGTATGCCAAAGAGCGCATCAAACAGATCAACTGGGAAATGAACGACGCTAAGATTGGCCCTGGTGACCCTTACCCTTTTGAAGGCAAGGTGAACCCGTACAGCGAGCTGCTGAAACAAAAAAGTCAGGCCTCACTCTCTACACCTGATTCCTACGAGGACTTTATGAGAGGCTTCCTGGCTGGCACCACTTCAGTGCAAACTGCCGACAAAGACGGATGGGTGGTATCAGTAACTCCAAGCGGCGGCTGGATTCCCGCCTGCATTGCTGGGAATACCGGTATTGGTCTGAGCCAGCGCATGCAAAGCTTTGTGCTGAATGAAGAAGAAGGGCCTTTCAATGTGGTGGAGCCAGGGAAAAGGCCAAGGGTGACCCTCACTCCCTCTATGGCATTGAAAGACGGAAAACCATTTCTCTCTTTCGCAGTGCAGGGCGGCGACACGCAGGATCAGAACCTACTACAGATGTTCCTCAACGTGGTGGAGTTCGACATGACCATTCAGGAAGCAGTGGAAGCCGCCAATATCAACAGCTACCAGGTGAGCAGCTCTTTTGGCAACCATGAAAGTATTCCCGGCTCCCTTCTGCTGAGAAACGACACACCACCCTGGGTACAAAAAGAGCTGATCAGGATGAGCTACAAACTTCGCTTCGACGACCGCAGCTCAGGGCCTATTAACGCCATCTACTTCGACTGGAAGCATGGCAGCTTCTGGGGAGGATCGAGTAATTATGGAGAGGACTATGGTATTGGGTGGTAGGTTACACTTTCCAGCTTAATCATAACCACATCAGAAGAGTAATGACTATATTAGTAAAACGAATGTATAATCAATAAACACCCATTAAACAGATGGACAATAAAAGAACAAGAAGGGATTTCCTTAGGAATACCGGAACCCTGGCAGCCGCTTCTGCCCTGCCCTTTTTCAGTAGAGTGCCTGCCTTTGGCAACCCTCTGGACACAAAAACACTGAGAGTTGGCCTTATCGGCTGCGGTGGTCGTGGCACCGGTGCTGCTAACCAGGCTTTGGCAGCTGATGACAACGTGGTGCTGGTAGCTATGGCCGACCTGTTTGATGACCGGCTAACGGAATCGCATGCTAACCTGACCAAAATCCACCCGGATAAAATGAAGGTGGATAAATCAAGACAATACCTTGGTTTTGATGGCGCTGATAAAATAATCAATGCCACAGACATAGACGTAGTGATACTTACCACGCCTCCCTATTTCCGTCCAGAACATTTTGAAAAAGCTGTCAATGCAGGTAAGCATATTTTCTGCGAAAAGCCCATGGCGGTAGACGCTCCCGGCGCCAGAAGAGTAATGGAAGCAGTAAGGGTGGCGGAGCAGAAGAAACTCAACATCATGTCTGGCTTCTGCTGGAGGTACCACACGCCTAAGAGAGCCACTTTCCAGAAAATATTGGACGGAGCCATTGGTGAGGTAACTACTGTTTACAATACCTACAATACCGGTGCGCTTTGGCTGCGTGATACCCAACCCGGCTGGTCCAAGCTGCGCAAGGATATGAGAAACTGGTTGTATCACACCTGGATTTCAGGAGACCACCTCATCGAGCAGGCTATCCACAGTGTGGATATGCAGTCGTGGGCGCTGGGTGATGTGCTACCGGCCAGCGTAACTGGTACTGGCGGACGTCAAAGTCGTGTTGAACCCGAGTTTGGAAACGTTTATGACCACTTTGCACTTGTTTACGAATATGACAATGGAGCCAGAGGCTTCCACTTCAGCCGTCAGCAGAAGAACTGTAGCAATAGTTACGCCGTGGAATCAATCGGCACGGAAGGTACGGCCATGGTAAACTGTATCCGTAACCGCCATACCATCACCGGCAAAGAAAGCTGGAAGTATGACGGGGAGGACAACGATATGTATCAGCAGGAGCATGACGAGCTATTTGCTGCGATCAGAGCAGGTAAACCTGTGAACGATGGAAAGAGGATGGTGGAGAGTACTATGCTGGGCATAATGGGTAGAATGGCTGCCTATACAGGCCAAACCATCACCTATGAGCAGGCCTGGAACTCTCAGGAGAAGCTCGGTCCGGACACTGTGGACGAAGATACCAAATGGGAAGATGCGCCAGTGGCACAGCCCGGCATTACACAGTTTTCATAACTAATACCTAAAACCTCCGGAGTTAGTCTGTCGCTTGTTTCAGGCAAGGCAAACCTCGGAGGTTTCTCTTTTCCGCAACACCCACCGATCCAAAAAATATGAACAGAAAAGAATTTATCAAGAAATCTACCGGAGCGATTGCCTCTGCAGCCATTCTGGGATCAGGAGCAATCAATCCTTTGTCTGCATCAGCTAAAAAAGAAGCGCTGGCAAAAGTCAGTATCAAAAAAAGCCTTAAGTGGGGCATGGTAAAGGACGATCTGTCTATCATGGACAAGTTCAAAATGCTGAAAGACCTCGGCTATGATGGCGTGGAACTGGACAGTCCCAATGACCTTGACAAGAAACAAGTACTTGCTGCCAGGGACAAGACTGGCTTGGTAATTCCTGGCGTGGTCAACTCGGTGCACTGGAAGAGCCCCATCTCCCACGCCGACCCTAAAGTGAGACAAGCTTGTGCCGACTCGATGAAAACTGCCTTGCAGGACTGTAAGGACTACGGCGGCACCACAGTACTGCTGGTAGCAGGTGTTGTTAACGCAGAAACGAGCTACGACGATGCTTACCGCCGCTCTCAGGATGAGATCAGAAAGATGATTCCTTGGGCGCATGAAACCGGTGTGAAGATTGCCATCGAAAACGTGTGGAATAACTTCCTGCTAAGCCCAATGGAAGCCGCCCGCTTTATTGACGAGCTTAACGACCCAATGGTGGGCTGGTACTTCGACATCGGGAATGTGGTGCGTTATGGCTGGCCTGAGCAGTGGATCAAAGTATTGAACAGGCGAATCATGAAGCTGGACGTGAAAGAATACAGCCGCAAAAAGCAGAGCGATGAGGGCATCTGGAAGGGCTTCGACGTGGAGTTGCTTGAAGGGGACAACAACTGGCCAGCCGTCATGCGGGCATTGGAGGCTATTGACTACAAAGGCGGTTGGATGAGTGCCGAAGTGAATGGCGGCGACAGAAAACGGCTGCAACAGATAAGCGAATTGATGGATAAAATCATTGCTCTTTAGAAGTTGGAAGGAAAGTCCACGATAAAACGTGGACTCACTTAGGCCCTTGCCGGTTCATTCTATCTTCAATTTCCTTGATCTTGGCATACACAAGATCAAGTTCCTGGTCTTGTGTATCAGAGAGTTCTTTAAAGGCCTCATCGAGAAGGGTCATATGATCACGAAGAAACTTCAGTTTAGCGTCTGTTACAACTCGAAGTCGCTCCACTTTTTTATTTATCTCTTCTATTGTCATGTTGAAGGGCTTCCATTATTAACGATAATATACAAGTAAAAAGTTTGTTCCACAACACCGAATGTTCAAACGCCTCACTTGGATACCGATAGCTCAAGCGTCCGCAGGGCCACGTTGGCTTGGATATAGGTAACCTCCCATTCTTAACTATTTCCCGCCCCTCCGATTCGCTAGCTGATCGCCTCCAAAAACTCTAATGCCCTCATTTCAGCCCAGTAAATCTCGGCTCCAGTCTGTGTAAACCCTACGTGACCTCCCACCTTTGGCGTTTCTAAATACAAGTAGCTACTCTCTCTGGCCATTTCATAAGGGTAGCATTTGTCACCCAGCATTGGGTCATTCAGGGCATTTGCAACAAGCGCAGGTCTTTTCAGTTCAGGGTAAAACTGGTCAGATGTAGCCTTCAGGTAGAAATCATCCCGGCTGCTAAAACCATGAAGAGGTGCGGTGTATCTATCATCAAACTCATCGAAGGTCGTGATGAGGTCTATGTCTGTAGCATTTACCACCTCAGGATGCCTCAATGCCTTCACCTTCATTTTTTCCTTTAGCTTATTGAGAAAGCGATCTTTGTAGAATTTGTTGCTCCTCCTGGTGAGTTGCACAGCACTGTCCCATAAATTACAAGGCACCGAGAAGGTAGCAGCGCCAATAATCTCCTCCCTGACCTGGCTCCCTCTTTCACCAAGATACTTCAGACTCATGCTTCCCCCCATACTGAACCCAACCAGAGCAATCTTTCTGTAGTGGCCCGATTTCAACCCATGCTCAACAACCGCCGAAAGATCCTCCGTCGCTCCATGGTGATACAACCTCGGTAGTCTGTTCATCTCTCCACCACAGGTGCGGCAGTTCCATGCCAGCCCATCCCAGCCGTTGGCTGCGAAGTACTTCGCCATCCCGGCAATGTAGGGTCTGTCGCTGCTCCCTTCAAGACCGTGAGTGAGCACCACCAATTTGTCGCTACCTCCGGTCAACCAGTCCACATCCAGAAAATCTCCATCCTCCAGTTCCACCCTTTCCCGGTCGTAGGTTACACCTCTAACTTTTCTAAAAGCGGAGGGGACAACTGTTTCCAGGTGGGGGTTAAAAAGATAAGGTGGCCGCCGCTTATAACTACTTTTGGAAATTAGTGGCATCTAATATTCTCATCTAAATCGTTTGCGGCTTAAAAATACATGAAGAGGTTTTTATAAGAGCCCTCCATTGCATATTTTTCAAAACTATTTGCTTAGCAATTTAACTCTAACAACCCCTTTTCATGAAAGAAATTGCCATCGGTATTGACATTGGCGGTACGAACACCAAGTTTGGTTTAGTGGACAAAGATGGAGAGACATTATTTCAAAAATCGATCCCAACTAGAGCCGAAGGCGATGTCAACGAATTCTTTAAAGACCTTCAGGAAAGTATTCAGGGAGCCCTCAAGAACTTCCCCGATGTAGACATAAAAGGTGTAGGCATTGGCGCTCCCAACGCCAACTATTATAAGCAAACGATAGAGCACGCTCCAAACATACGTTGGGGAACAATTGTCCCGTTCGGGGAAATTTTCAAAAAATACTTCAAATACCCAATGGTCATGACCAACGACGCCAACGCAGCTGCTATTGGTGAAATGGTGTATGGGTCTGCGAAGGGAATGAAGGACTTCATCGTCATTACACTGGGCACAGGTTTGGGAAGTGGTATCGTTGTGAACGGCCAGCTGGTATACGGCCACGATGGTTTTGCAGGGGAGCTTGGTCATGTGATAGTAAACCCGAACGGACGCTATTGCGGCTGTGGCAGAAAAGGCTGTCTCGAAACCTATGTGTCAGCTACAGGGATCAAACGCACAGTTTTTAAGCTCCTGGCGGATTACACTTACAAAAGCGAACTGCGTGCTATTGCATTCGACGACCTAACCGCTGAATTCATTACCCAGGCAGCTATGCGCAAAGATCCGATTGCCATTGCAGCCTTTGAGTACACAGGCAGAATACTGGGTATTAAACTGGCAGATACCATGGTACACACCAGCCCCGAAGCGATATTCCTTTTCGGAGGTCTGGTGAAGGCCGGAGACTACATCTTTAAACCAACGCTGGAGCACATGGAAAAAAACATGTTTCCCGTTTTTAAAAATAAATTGAAGCTCATTCCTTCTGGCCTTATGGATAAAAATGCGGCCGTGCTCGGCGCAGCAGCACTGGTATGGAAAGAGTTTGAAACGCCTTAAACAAGAATCCTTACACATACAGAAAAGGGCCGGAAGTATTTTCGGCCTTTTTGTTTTTATGAGTGCCTGCCAACCCTTTACTTTTGCACGCATATGACACCAATGCACATTGCTGTATCCGGAAATATCGGAGCCGGAAAGACCACCCTTGCTGAAAAGCTTGGTAAGCACTACAACTGGAAAGTGCAGCTTGAAAGCGTCGAGGAAAACCCCTACCTCGAGGATTTTTACAGCGATATGAAGAGGTGGGCCTTTCATGTTCAAATCCATTTTTTGAACAGCCGTTTCAAGCAGGTTAACGAATTAAGAGACTCCAGGGTATCTATTGTGCAAGACCGCACCATATACGAGGATGCTTACATATTCGCTAAGAGCTTGTATAGCTCAGGGCATTTTTCAGAAAGAGATTATGAGAGCTATCTCAAGCTTTTTGAACTGATGATCACTTATGTGCAGCCACCAGACTTGCTAATTTACCTGAAGGCAGACATTGGCAAACTTGTTTCACAAATAGAGAAAAGAGGTAGGTCGTTTGAAAACGCCATTCGCATCGACTACCTGAAAACCCTCAACCAACACTATGAAGATTGGATTGGGAGCTACAAACTCGGCAAGTTGTTGGTGATTGATGTAAACAACCTGGACTTCGTATCCAAAGTCGAGGACTTCTCCTATGTCGTTAATCAAATAGACCTGGAACTACACGGGCTTTTCAGCGGCGACAGCCGGTAATCCGAGCCTTCTCCTTAAATACTTCACAAAAGAGGCATAGTGTTCACCTGAAGGTGACTTCATCAATTCACCAACTGTCAGTAGCTTCCCCCCTGACATAATTTGGTCGTAAATCGAAAAGTGTAAAACCTCATACCCCTCCAGCCTGGCCAGCATGTCTCTTAGCAGGTGTTGGAAGGCAAGCATTTTCCAACCCGAGCTTCCGTTTCCAAAAAAATCCCCGGGATCGGATGCCTCCCCAAAATGCTTGTTGCTGACGGGGTTGCTCCAAACACCGGCAATAAGGCCAACCTTCTTGCAACCAACTTCAAACTGCCGACAGTACCGAAGAAACGCCTCCACGTTCAATCCATCGATGTCTGAATAAAATGGCGCTCGAAGACAAACGGCGGCATAGCGGTTGTAGGCCAGCTCGTCATTTCCCACAATGGCCTTCCCTTCAAACACAATCGGGTAAGCTGGCACCTCTATCTCAGCAAGGCTATCAGGAGCTTGACCACCCAGCTTGTTGTACGTGTCCTCTATCTGCTGCCGAAAATCACTTTTCCACAAACGCCACTGCTTTTCCGGTTGTAGCCCGGCCTCATACGTGAGTTTCTCGCTTTCTAAAAAAATCTCTATTCTTCTTACTACGACATTAGACATAACACCTTAATTTTTTGCAGCCCCGAAACCATCAGCTTATTGAAAACCTGTCAATTATTTGGGGCTCCATCAGTCACCCAACAAACGATTTTGTCGATCTCATCTTCTTCCAGCTGAGCAATCCCCTCCTGCATCGGAGGCATTCCTCTGTTTCCTACTCTCAGCCCAATTTGCTTTGCGTTGTCCTGTATGCCTTTAAAGCTCGTCATGTCAGGAAACTGACTTCCCGTCACATGGCAACCATCCACAGCGCACTTATTTTTAATAATTGCAGAAATTGCCGTATCGAAGCTTAAACCGGACGGCACAATAGCCTTGGTGTGAAACTCACAAAAGCCGTCCTTCACAGCGACTGAATACTCTCCGCTGGCCAGGCCGCTAAAAACTGAGGACTCCACAAAATTTTCACCGTCGATGCTGTACAAGTATGTGCCGCTACCCCCTGTAGCCGAAAACTCAATTGAGCCTTCGGAGCCTTCACAACCGGCTACATTTGCTGTAAAACTTAGCGTTAAGTCGTTCTTCACAGTCAACCCAACCGAGGTAGTAGCTGTACACTTATTGACGTCCATTACAGTCAAGGTATACGTTCCAGGGGCGAGACCGGCAAATTCACTGCTTGATTGGAAATCGAGTCCATTGATGCTAAAGGTGAGGGGCTCAGTACCACCAGAAGCGGCGATAGTAACAGTTCCAGGAGTGCTGCAGGTAGGAGCAGTTGTGGATGCCACACTGATCGCCGGCCCTGACACTGAGCAGTTGACGGGCATTTCATCTTTGCCGCTACAGCCTGCCATCATCAGGAACACAAACATGTGGAAGATAGAGCAAGAAGGTCGAAACGCAGTGGTCATAGTTCATTGGCTTTTGTCACCCTGGTTATACAAACGGCAAGCCAACACACTAACTCTCCGGCTGAAGCAAACCATCTTTAACAGGTGGACATCAATACAACAACAAACATAAAACAGCTACCTATAACAAGCGAAAAAAAACTAGTCAATACGAGACTCTAATATCTCCCAGGTATGGTCACTCAAGAGCTTCACTTTTGAAATGTATTGCTGAAATGGCTGGCTTCTTCCCCACTCTGTTGGAGAAATCATCGACAGCACATCTTCCCCGTCGGCCCGGCAATACAGATAATAAATCTTCCCGATGATGGGTTCAAAACTAACGTGCGCTTTGTAAATTCGTTCCGATACTTCAACCCTGGATTGTATGTCTTTCGCCTGCCTGGCGAGCAACTGCATTTGCTCATAAATCTGACTTAGCTCCCGGTCAGTTTGCTCGTACATGGCAGCCACCGATCTGCCCTTTATTTTGCCCCGGTCTTCGGGCTTTACCAGGGCACTTCCGGCATGATGCGGATAGGCAAGAATTCCAGGGTTGGCAGCAACTTTCTCCGCCTCCTTTTCCATATCGATCTTGTCGATATCTACCTTCTTTCCCGCTTCCATTTTCGTGCTATTTATTACCTCCCGGAGCCACTTCATTTCTAAGGTGAGACTTAGCTCCAGGGAAGGTCGTCCTCCTCGAAATGTCCCAACCGATGATGATCATAATGACCATAAACACGGCGGCTATTATCAGAAATATTTTCTTCGACTTACTCATGTCTACCTCTTGCTGTGATTAACTTCATTCCAACATCGAATGTTCAAAGTTAGTCAACTTGACAAAAAGATTCAGAAAGGTTCAGAGAAATGAAAGCTGTAGAAGGTCAGTTTCCTTTGAGATAAAATGGGCCTTGTTACCATAAATCAACACCGGGGTTTTCAGGTAATCGGGGTGCTTCACGATCAGGTCAATGTACTGCTTCGGGGTGCTCAGGTGGAGGTAGTATTCCTGGCTCTTCAACTGCTCGCACTCATGATCTACGAGGTCTTGATACCCCACCCCAAGCCTGGATGAAAGGTCAACAAGAAATGAGCGTTCCAGCACCGACGACTGCACGTCCAGCTTCACAATTTTGTCAGAAAAAACACTGATGTAGGCAAGCGCCTGCTTGTCAAGATCACGCTTGCTATTGTACACAAAAATCATCTCGCTGGATCCGCCCTCTATCATTGCCATGGTTCATGTAATTCAGACATCGAAGTTACAGGGTGGCCCTTTCATTAAACTTGATGAAGATCAGCAATGGGCCTGCAAAGGGATGACTTTAGTCAAACAATCAGAAAATGTTCACTTTCTCAAAGAGGCACTGCCCAGTGAAAATAGAAAAAAATTCAACCTTAATATTACTTGAGATACTAACACTTAAATCACTCGCTAATAAATGAATATGATAACTCTTCGTAGTCAATACTTTAATGTATGACATAATGACAAACATCATTTTTTTCAATTCAAATTGGCCTCATTCAAGATAGTGGCTACCTTTGGTGGCTAAACACAACTGACTTATGGATATCAAGGGAAAGCTTCTCGAAAAAAGTGAAACAGCTAACGTAACGGCCTCTTTCAAAAAGCGTGAATTTGTTGTGGAATTTGCGGAGAACCCCCAGTATCCAGAGTACGTTAAGTTCGAGTTAATTCAAGACAAGTGTGACCTGATCAATGACTTTGAGCCGGGTCAGGAAATTGAAGTACACTTTAATTTGAAGGGTAGAAAATGGACCGACCCTAAGGGTGAAGTGAAGTACTTTAATTCCCTTCAGGCGTGGAGGATTTTGCCGGTCGGTGCCCAGGCTGCAACAGGTAGTTCTCCTTCGGGAGAGGCACCCCCACCGGCGGAAGAACCGGAATGGCTGAGTGCCTCATCAGAGGACGACGATCTTCCGTTTTAAGGTTATCGTCTTACCTTCCTTCGGCCACCCCCGCCTCCTCCGCCTCTTTCTCTCGGAGAGCTTTTAGGGTGCTTAGCATCATACACTGGTCCCTCACCTATCGACGACGGAAGCTTCACCATGCGTATGCTCTTGCCAATAAGATTCTCTATCCGGCTGAACTTTCTCTGGTCATCTTCATTCACCAGGGTGAACGCAATACCATCCGTTTCTGCCCTTGCCGTCCGGCCAATTCTGTGCACATAATCTTCCGGATCCTGCGGCACGTCGTAGTTGATAACAAGGTTGATATTCTCGATGTCAATACCCCTGCTCAGCACGTCTGTAGCGATTAGAATATTGATCTCCTTGTTACGGAATTTCAATAGGCCGGACTCCCTTTCATTTTGCTCAAGATCCGAGTGAATGGACTCCACTTTCCTACCGTCTTTTCGCAGCTGTCTGTCGAGCTCTTTCACTGTAGTTTTGCGTGAGCAAAATATCAGTATTCGGGGTAGCTGCCTGGCGTCCAGAATATGGCTAAGCAGCAAATTTTTCTGAGGATTGTAGACCGAGAAAGCAGCCTGAAAAATCTTCTCAGCTGGCTTCGAGATAGCTATGCTTATCTCCACCGGGTTGTTCAGCATTTGGGCGGTGAGCGTCCTGATCTTTGGTGGCATAGTAGCAGAGAACATCAGATTCTGGCGTTTAGCCGGAAGCATGTTGACGATCTTGATCAGGTCATCAATAAAGCCCATGTCCAACATTCTATCCGCCTCGTCAAGGATCAGGTGACGGAGGTTGCTGAAGTCGGCATAGTCAAAACTCATGTGGGTGATAATCCTGCCTGGCGTGGCCACAATAATATCGGCACCTTCCTGCAAAGCCTTTTTCTGCGAATCCCAACTCGAGCTGTCAGAGCCACCGTAAACGGCAAAGGAACTCACTCCGGCAAAGTAGCTCAGTCCATTTATCTGCTGATCGATCTGAATAGCCAGCTCCCTTGTCGGTGCCAGGATCAGCGTCTTGATCTTTCCGTCAGCATTCTTCTGGTTGTCATTAATGACGGGTATCAGGTAGGCACCCGTTTTTCCAGTTCCCGTTTGTGCGCAGGCAATGATGTCTCTTCCAGATAAAATCACAGGGATGGCTTGCTCCTGTACCGGAGTCATTTTCTCAAAACCCATCGCTTGTACAGCATCCTTGAGCTCAGGAGAAATCTCTAATTCTTTAAAATCCACTTTTGAGTCTTTACGTTTTTATTGTGCTTTCCTTTCTATCATCAAACTTTGATACCATTCATCAATTACGAAAACGAAGTGTTTGAAGCATCCTTCTATATTCGGGCTTAGGAGGACTACATGAGAGGAATTTTACTACTAACAACACTAACCATTTTTGCTTATGGTATTTCTATTCAACTAACGAAGGCACAAAATACACTTCCATCGTTACATATACAGAAGGCAAAGGGAAAAATAATTTTGGATGGTGCTCTGAATGAGGAAGATTGGGAAAGTGCGGAAGTCGCTGGAGACTTTATGCAGTACTTCCCTTACGATACTTCTCTCGCCAATTCGCAAACTGAAATCAGGATCACTTACGACGACGAGTTTCTGTACATGGGTGCCAAAATGTACAATCAGGCGAAAGACCGAAAGTATGTGACCCCTTCCTTAAGAAGAGATTACCGGGGAGAAGCCAATGATGGGATCACGCTTATTTTGGATCCATTTCAGGATAAAACCAATTCGTTTCAGTTTGGCGTAAACCCGTTTGGGGTGCAAAGAGAAGGCCTTATTGCCAATGGCGGCTCCGGAGGCGGACAAAATCTCAGCCTGTCGTGGGACAACAAGTGGTACACGAAAGCCGTGCAGTACGAGGGCTACTGGATAGCAGAACTGGCCATTCCATTCAAAACCATCCGGTTCAAGGAGAACTCACAAAAGTGGAACATGAACTTCTACCGGATCGATAGTGAAAATGGTGAGCGATCAACCTGGGCACGTATACCACGAAACTTCAGCATCATCACGCTGGCATTTAACCGGGAAGTGGTCTTTGACAAACCGCTCAAAAAGCCGGGGGCCAACATCTCCCTTATTCCCTTTGTAGCTGCAGCATATGAGCACGACCAGGAAGAAGGCTTGTCGCCAGCCAAATCAGCTGACTTCGGCGGAGATGCGAAAATAGGAATTGGCCCATCACTCAACCTGGACCTGACTTTCAATCCAGATTTTTCCCAGGTGGAGGTTGATGATCAGGTAACCAACCTCGATCGTTTTGAGATATTTTATCCAGAAAAGAGGCAGTTTTTTCTTGAAAACGCCGACCTCTTTGCCGACTTCGGCACGGAGAACCTACGCCCGTTTTTCTCCCGCCGCATTGGGGTAACCAGAGACGAGAGCACCGGGCAGAACCTGCAGAATAAAATTCACGCCGGCGCCCGCCTGAGCGGCAAGATCAACAACAACTGGCGGGTGGGGCTGTTGGATATGCTGGCCGCCAAAGACGACAGACTAAGCCTTCCCTCTACCAACTACTCAGTAGCCAGCTTTCAACGCAAGCTGTTTACCCGCTCCAACGTGGGAATGATATTTGTGAACAAAGACCCAACGGGGCCTTTGCAAGCGGCTGACGGCAGCGATAGTATACGCACCTACAACCGGGTGTTGGGAATTGACTATAACCTCGCATCAGCCAACAACCAATGGAATGGTAAGTTTTTCGCCCACAGATCCTTTAGCAATGAAAGCCTCAACGATGCCTTTGCCCTGTCTTCAGAAATAGAATACAATACACTCCGCTGGGAAATTTCAGGAAGACTACAATCCATTGGAGCTAACTATGACCCCGAGACAGGCTTCGCCCGTAGGAATGGTTACAACCGCTTTTCGCAAAGGATCTGGTACAACTTTTATCCGAACTCAACAATTGTCAACAGGCATGGGCCCGGCTTTGACACCGACAATATATGGAATGGTACGTATGGCACCACTGACAGGGACATCAACCTGATGTACCGGATACAGTTCAAAAATACCTCGATGTTCAATATGCGGCTCAGACATGACTATGTTTTCTTGTATTTCTCTTTCGACCCAACAAACACAGGGGGTATTGAGCTGCCGGAAGGATCAGAATACGGTTACTATTCGGTTATTGCAAACTATGACTCTGACGCAAGAAAAAAACTGTTCTATAGCCTCAATACAAGGTCTGGTGGCTATTTTAACGGAACACGGGTGAACCTTGACTCAGAAATTGGATACAGGATACAACCCTACGGCATTATTTCGCTGGTCACTAATATCAACCGGCTGCGGCTGCCCTATCCTTTCAACGATGCCAACCTGCTGCTGATCGGCCCAAAATTCGATGTCACTTTAAGTAAGTCGTTCTTTTTGACGACCTACTTCCAATACAACAACCAGATCGATAACATTAATGTCAATGCACGGCTCCAGTGGCGCTTCAAACCTGTGTCCGACATTTTCCTCGTTTACACAGAGAATTACCTGCCAGAAACATTTTACTCACGAAACCGCTCACTAATTTTCAAAGCGACTTACTGGCTCAATCTTTAAAGCTGACAAGATTATGGTATCCAGCCCAAAAAAGCAGATGGGATTTACTGAGAAAGGCTTACCTTTTTGAGGAAGGAAGAAACAGCTTCAACCGACTGGCTGCCCACTTCCTGAAGGGTGGATTGGCTTACCAAAGGCTGATCTTGAGGAAGCTCATTTTGAAACATCACCAGAGATGAAAGATCAAGGAAGCCAGGGGTTAACAAAACAGCAAGCAGAGCCACTATCACCCCGAGGGTAATTAATGTAGTGCTCATTTTGTTTCTTGCCTGTTGCATGACTAGTTGTAATACAAAGTTGATGCCAATTATATAAAAACCTATTTTACAGATAGTTACATTTTCATTCTACTACTTAGTGACCAATAGTGTACAGTTTTTGATCACAGTATCGAACGCTTTGTATTAGTACTCTTGTAGATCGAAAAGATTACAACTTTGTATTAAAAAAATATCGAAGGTCTCGCCTAGACCCGGGAAACGGTGAAATGAAACTGGCTTATTCGATGAGTTCGACCTCGAAAACCAAAGTGGCATTGGCAGGTATCTGGCCACGGGCGATACTTCCGTAACCCAGGTTGGCTGGCACCCGGATGTAAGCCTTTGAACCCTTCTTTAGCAGCCCTATCCCTTCATCCCATCCTTTGATTACCTGACCAGCGCCAAGCACAAAGCTAAAAGGCTTGCCCCTATCGACCGAGCTGTCGAACTTTGTCCCGTCTTCAAGGTAGCCTGTATAGTGGACGGTAACTCTGTCGCCGACATTAGGCAAATCACCGGTGCCTTCTTCAAGCATCTTCACCCCGAGGCCGCTATCTCTATAGGTGTAGCCAAAATTTCTTCTTTCTATTTCCCATGCCGATAGTGCCTTCTGAAGAAAAATTATTTCCAAAGCAGATAGCTTTAACTTAGAATCAGCAGCCAGAGAAATGAGGTACTCCTCTGTGGCTTTATTGACTGATGGGATGTACTTCCCCTTCTTTCCGTTTTGAATGAGGAAGTTTGGTTGCGTTTCCGAGAATTGAAGGCAAATGCCCGTGAACTTACTGTCCGTGAAACAGAAATCTGCCACATAGGCCAACTTTGATTCACACTCAGTGCACTGCGCATAGCCCTCCGATACCAACCCCAACAAAACCACCGCTACCAAAAACTTCCGACAAATGTCTTTCATATTGCTCTCTTCAAAAAGAAAGCAAAGAAGAAGCTCTTAGAAATAAAAATCAATAGTTTATCTCCTCTTCTTTTTGAAGGTGATCGGAATGAAGTCATCCGTCGGTATGCCGATGTGGGCCAAATCCCATTCAGGGTTGTATCCGCTTATGAGGCGCTTGATACATTCTACCCGATCATTCGTTGGAAATTCGCATTCTTCCCAATAAAAAATCTCGACCCTGTAGTGATACTGTTTTTTGATTCCGTTGATTCTTACTTCAACTTCGATCTCCTGCTCTTCTAAAGTGCGGGGAATCTCTATACCAATAACTGCCATATAATATGTTTCATTTGCGTCAGTTGTACATCAAAAAACATACCTGTATACTAAATTACTGACTATCAATTAATTGGTCGATTACCTCAAAATGAAAATGAACGATTTCAGGACAATAAAGTGTTCATTTTTAAAGAGTTAGTTGAGGCAGCGCTATCAATGAAAGGACAGCGTTGCCGTTTCGAGCCCAAATAAAGTCACTCGTTACAACGAATAAGTTAATAACGCCGTTAAACCCATCCCATGATAGAATGAAGTAAGAATTTTGTTTATTTACGAACTTGAAATAATTATAATAATATCTTATGAAAACGCCAGATTCTAACCTTTTGACTAAGTTGAGCGCTATTGGATTACTTGTACTTTGCGGACTGACGTTCGCAAGTTGTTCGTCTTCCTCTAAAAGCGAATTTTCTGATTCAGAAACCGTTGTGGAAACAGAAGATGATGCCGAAGACGACAAATCGCAAAGACCCAGCCCCCCGGCATCAACAACTGCCAATGTGAGTGGAGTAAACGTAACAATCGACTACAGTGCCCCGGCCGTAAAAGGCAGAACCATTTGGGGAGAGTTGGTTCCGTACGGTAAGGTTGACAGAAC
Source organism: Imperialibacter sp. (assembly GCF_040222385.1). Taxonomy (GTDB): domain Bacteria; phylum Bacteroidota; class Bacteroidia; order Cytophagales; family Cyclobacteriaceae; genus Imperialibacter. Next base: position 52,796 of record NZ_JAVKDF010000053.1, on the reverse strand, counting down.
GGGAGCCAATGAAGCAACTGTATTCTCAGTTGACAAAGATGTTTTGATAAATGGAGAGCCGCTGCCCGCCGGCCAATACAGCCTGTTCAGTATCCCCACAGAGACTGACTGGACACTTATTTTCAACAAAGAGGCCGAGCAATGGGGCGCCTATGACTACAAAGAGTCTGAAGATGCGCTTCGGGTTACCATCACTCCGTCCATGGTAGACGACTTCAAAGAAAGGCTTGAATTCAAAGTTTCATCCGACGGCACTGTAAATTATCACTGGGAAAAACTCGTGTTCAGTTTTAATGTAGCGCCTGTACCCAACAGCTAAAACAAAACCAGGGCGGCACTAGTAATCTGGGCCGCCCGTTCTTCTTAATTGTCGTTAATTATCGATCCTGAGCCATTGTCGGTTTTATCAACAACGGCATTCCCTCTATAAAAAATAGATCCGCTGCCAGAAACCACCGCTTCAAGTTCACTGGTGGCATACACCTTGGATGACCCGCTGCCTGAGTTAACGACCTGGGCTTTGGCTGCCACTAATTCATAAGCGTCAATACCACCCGACCCCGAACAAGTCGCCTTCAAGAAATCGGCTGCTCCACTTAGCAGAACACTGCCTGACCCGGAGTGAGAAACGGTGATATCCGCAAAGTCTCCTGAAAAAGTGATTTTACCAGAGCCCGTTAGTGCCACATTTGCCTCCTCTCCTTGCCCTGCATAGGTTATCTTGCCTGAGCCCGACAATAAAATATCAACGTCGTCGTCGAACGAGTCCAGCGTTGTGATGCTGCCCGAACCAGTCAGGATAATGTTTTCAAGCTCCGGTAGTGTGATAAACACCGAAAAATCTTTGTGATTGGAAACACAGCTTCGGGGGTAGATCGTCCATTGCCCATCTTCCACATCGGTACTGATGAGGTCAAGAATGTTTGGCTGTCCCTCAACCTCTACGCTCAGCGCCTCCCCTTTTTCTATGGTTACGTTACCCGCCATGGTCATATTTATGCCTGTAAACGCTTCTATGTCCAGGTCTCTTCGCACTATATCACCTTTACCCCTCTCACAAGGGCCATCTACGATACTACATCCCTGGCTGGCGATGCCAAAAGCTAAAACAGTCATCAGACTCCAATGTGTCAATACAGTTTTCATAACAGTTAATTGCGTAATTTTTATCAGTTGCTCCCTTATAGTCGTTATTCAACGGAATAAGGTTGCCGGTTGCATGAATATTATTCTCTTACTATTGAGTTTTTTTCATTTACATTTGCGATTCTTTTTCAATAAGCATGACGAAAATACCAGATTTAGCGAAGTTCAAAAGGGAAGTGCTGGAACAATGCGTTCAGCGCCAGGAACAGCAAATAGCCAGCTTGAAAGAAGCCATTGAGGCTGCCATTGAAAGTGCGCTGAGCGAAAGTGGCAGTTCGGAAGATAGCCAGGATTCTTTCAGAGAGCAAATGCAGCAAGAACGAAGCATGTACAACAACAAACTGGCGGAAAGTAGCGAGCTTTTAGCTGGTCTGAAAAGAATCAATCCAAATGCAGTGTTTAGTCAAATTGGCCAGGGTGCACTGGTTGTAACTGACAAGCAGATTTTCCTTATCGCCGGAAGCATCGGTAAAATCACCTTCGACTCGCAGGATATCTTTGTCATTTCTACGCAGTCTCCTATCTATGATGCGATTGCCGGCCTGAAAAAAGGCGACAAATATGAATTCCGGGGGCAGCATTTTGTCATTGCCGACTTGACGTAATTTTGCTGGATAAAATTTTTCCGGTTTCAAACGATTGAAAACGGCCTTCGCTCCATAAAACTATCCGTAACGCTATTTACACTGCCAATTTCAAAGTCAAAATTGTATATTCGGTGCCGCCTTTCATTAGGATTCACCTGGAAATTGAATGTGTAGTGTATGACTGTAGAAAAGAGAAGACTTGAAGAGTGCAGAAATGGGATTCCCTGGAAAGCATGGGGCCCTTATCTTTCTGAGAGGCAATGGGGAACGGTTCGTGAAGACTACAGCAAATACGGTTCAGCCTGGGAAAGCATACCGCACGACCATGCCAGAAGCAAGGCCTACCGGTGGGGCGAAGACGGCCTTGGTGGTTTCAGCAACGACGATCAACGAATTTGTTTTGCGTGGTCATTTTGGAATCACAAGGATCCTATTCTCAAAGAGCGACTGTTTGGGCTGTCTGGTATCGAGGGAAATCATGGCGAAGATGTGAAGGAGCTATACTATTACCTGGATAGCACCCCTACTCACTCCTACATGAAAATGCTCTATAAGTATCCTCAAACAGAGTTCCCCTACAAAAGCCTACTCGAGAAAAATCAGAAAAAGAGCAAACTCGAAACGGAGTACGAGATCATAGATACTGGTATTTTCGACAAAGACGAGTATTTCGATATTTTCCTCCACTATGCCAAGGCAGATGTTGAGGACTTCCTTTTTGAGGTTGAGATAGTTAACCGAAGCAATAAAAAAGCCCCAATCACCGTGCTGCCCACTTTTTGGTTTCGCAACACATGGTCGTCTGGCAAGGATAAATTCATCCCATCACTGGAAGAATTTGACAAGCAACACATGTTTTTGTCACATCACCTACTTGACGATTTTCACGTCTATTTTGACGAAAATATTGATGAGCAGGCTTTCACCGATAACGAAACCAATAGATCAAAGCTATATGGCATTTCTAATACGGCTAAGTTTCTCAAAGACGGTATCAACGACTACGTAGTTGATGGAAAAAAAGAAGCCGTTAACAAAGAAAAAAGAGGCTCTAAAGCGAGTGGTATTTACACTTTCAGCATCGATGCCAACAGCACCAAGAAGGTACAGGTGAGGCTAAGCCGCAAAAAGCTGGATAACCCATTTGGCGATTTTGATACTGTAATGTCGCTTAGAAAAGCGGAATGCGATTCATTCTACCGCTCCCTTCAATATAAAGTAGCCGACAAAGACCTGCGGAACATCCAGCGGCAGGCCTATGCAGGCATGATGTGGAGCAAACAATTCTATTACTATAATATAAGGGAATGGCTTGGCGGTGACCCAGGGCGAATTCCCCCACCGCAGGAACGGCGCCATGGCAGGAACCACGACTGGCAGCACATGGACAGTGCGGATGTGATTTCAATGCCCGACACCTGGGAGTATCCATGGTATGCAGCCTGGGATCTTGCTTTTCATTGTATACCGATAGCCCGACTGGATCCTGATTTTGCCAAAAATCAACTCCTGCTGTTGCTCAAAGATGAGTACATGCATCCCAATGGGCAGATACCTGCTTACGAATGGAATTTCAATGACGTAAACCCGCCTGTTCACGCCTGGGCAGTGCTAAGGGTGTTTAAAATGGATCGAAAAATGCAGGGCAAAGGTGATTTTGATTTCCTTCAAAAGGCCTTTAACCGCCTGCTGCTGAACTTCACCTGGTGGGTCAATAGAAAAGACGCCGACGGCAAAAACATCTTTCAGGGAGGCTTCCTTGGGCTCGACAATATTGGTGTGTTCGACCGCAACCGCCCACTTTCAGAAGGCTCTTCACTGGAACAAGCTGATTCCACAAGCTGGATGGCCATGTTTGCCCTCAATATGCTTCGCATGTCGCTGGAACTGGCTGAAGTTTATCCAGCCTATCAGGACATGGCCAACAAGTTTTTTGAGCACTTCCTTTACATCGCCAGCGCCATGAACAGCTCCGATGATGATACGGTAAACCTCTGGGACGATGAAGATAACTTTTACTATGATGTGATGCATGTAAAAGGCCAGGATCCTCAGCAAATGAAGGTTCGTTCAATGGTGGGGCTGATTCCACTTTTTGCAGTAGAAACGCTGAGGTTGTCAACCTACGAAAAGTTGCCGGAATTCAGAGAAAGGCTGGACTTTTTCATGAAGCAACGCCCAAAGCTCGCTTCGCTGGTAGCCCGATGGGAAGATCCCGGGCGGGGAGAAAGAAGGCTGCTCTCACTTCTGCGTGGCTTCAGGATGAAGAAGATCCTGGAAAGAATGCTTGACCCCAATGAGTTTTTGTCCGACTATGGTGTCAGAGCCTTATCGAAATACCACAAAGAAAACCCGTACGTACTTGAAATGGAGGGTGAAAAATTCATTGTTGAGTACCTTCCCGGAGAGTCCGACTCTTCATTCTTTGGAGGTAATTCCAACTGGAGAGGCCCCATCTGGTTTCCTGTCAACTACCTGATCATTGAATCGCTTTACAAGTTTCATTTCTACTACGGCGATGACTTTAAAGTCGAATACCCGGTAGAAAGCGGGGAATATGTCACTATCAAAGACCTGGCCGGGATTTTGGCGGAAAGGCTAATGAAGCCATTCCAAAGGGATGAAAATGGTAACAGGCCAGTGTTTGGAAATAACCAGAAGTTTCAAAAAGACCCCCACTTCAAGGACTATATTCTCTTTTATGAGTATTTTCATGGAGACAACGGAAGAGGTCTAGGTGCCAGTCACCAAACCGGGTGGACAGGACTTGTGGCAGACATCATTCACAAATACTACAACCCTTAAACCCTATAGAGGATGTTTTCTTTTTTTAAAAGGGAGAAAAGCAAAGAACTACCAGTGATAGTGGTATTCACCTCAAAAGTGCAGTTATACAAATGGCTGATAGCCGATGCCATGCAATCTCCATCCGCTATTTTCTATTTCTTCGAAGAAACAGGCAAGGAGTTAGAAGCACTTCTTAATGCGGCAGGGGCTGAGTCGATAAAACTAATAAACTGGAAAGATGCTGATAAGACAATGATATCGGATAAAGCGTATGTGGCCGAGCTTTATCCTTTATCAGGCCCGTACACAACCCTTATCAACAACATTCAGCAACATTCAAAGACCAGCATTCAGACACTATCTCACCTTGAAAGCCCTATTTTCATGAAGATGGGAGGCGACAAACTAAAGACACTAGTCGCACGCCTTGGGATAAGGGAGGAAGAATCTATTTCTCATGCCATGGTCACACGGGCAATCAGCAACCTCCAGTCAAAATTTGATCAGAAGGTAGTTACAGAAAAAACGGCTAACTCGATAGAAGGTTGGTATCAGGCTAATCTAGACGACTAGTGAGCAAAATATATATCTGGTCAAAACCACCCCAAGATTACAGAATCGAATATTTTAGTATATTCGTTTAACTATTTCCTTTTTTTAACTTTGAGGTACCGTCCTTTTAATCAGAATGTAATGAAAAGATTTTGTTGGTCATCAATCCCGTTCTTGCTTCTAATGTTTGCAAGCTGCGGCGATGCGGGAATTGGCTTCAATATTACACGGAACGTTCCCATTATCTTTGAAGTAGCTGTCCCTGGAAATGATCCCGGCATCGAAATAGACCCTCCGGCATTCAATAAGACTTTTAGGCTATCCGACGTCAGCGCCTTCAAGGATGCTTTATCTGACCTGGCTGAGTCAGACGCAGTAACTGTCAATTCCGTTACTTATGCCATCACCGATGTTTCGGCTGAAGAAGAGGTGGAACTGGATGAAATAAGTCTGAGTGTAGCCTCGGAAGTCACTCAACAGCGTAGTGTTTTAGCAATCACAGGCAAACTTCAAAACACCTCAGAAAAACCTGCTGGCGTGAATGACGCTGAGGCCGGCACGATTAAACAAATCCTTACAACCTATAAGGAAGTAGACAACACGCTCACATTTGATTTCGCTGAGGTACCCACCTCCGATCTCAACTTCACTTTTACACTTTACTACAACATTACCTTAAGAGTAAGGTATTAATCACCCACTTGGTTATGAAAAAGCTAATACTATTTTTTACTCTTGTGTATGCTCCATTCTTGAGCCAATCCCAAAGCTTGGACGTCTTCATCGAGGGTGGTGTAGATGATGCAGAAGAGTTGTTGAAAAATTACTTTGAGCCCGCTTTTTTGGGTTTCGGCTATGGGCTTACCAACAACTGGGCTAATACCGCCAAACCCCACCAACCCCTGGGGTTTGATGTTACACTGTCGCTATCGGTTGCTTATGTGCCAGAAAAGGCCACTTTTTTCACGTTTAATCCAAACGACTACTCAAACGTGACGCTTGCCGATCCAAGCAAAGATCAACTGCCGACAATTTTTGGCCCCAATCTGGATGCCGATGATATTCCGGAAATCGTTTTCAATGAGGGTCAGCAAGAAAGTGAAGTGACGTTTTCAAGCCCTACAGGTCTGGGAATGGAAGAGGTTATCGGGTTCAATGCGGTTCCGGCCCCAATGATACAAGCCGGATTAGGCTTGATCAAAGAAACAGATTTGAAAATCAGAACGATACCAACCTACACCTATAAAAACGGTGACACGGAAGTAAAACTAGGCATGCTCGGTTTCGGTATTCTGCATGACATGAAGCAACACGTGCCTGCTTTCGCATTTGCACCTTTCGAACTGTCTCTTCTTGCTGGTTTCAGCAGGATTTCTGTCGAAACTACACCCGACATTAACACTCCTGGTAACGTGACCAGATTAAGCGTGAAGGGAGCTACATTACAAGTGCTCGGCAGCAAAGACTTCGTGAAAATTATCACACTGTATGGTGGAGTTGGATTGAACGGAGCATTTACAAGAGTGAGGCTCGACGGCAGCTATGAAATCGAAAGCTCGCTACAGCCACTGGTCGACCCCATTGATTTTAAGTTCAGCAACTTCAGCCCACGAGCGACAGTGGGTGTCAAACTAAACCTGGCAATCATTACTATTAATGCCGACTACACAGTTCAAAAATACAACACACTCTCAATGGGTGTCGGTGTGAGTGTTAGATAGAGGTGACTGGCAGTTACCGCTCCGCCGGTCGTACAACGCATGCAACTAGTCACCATATTCAGTTGCGAACTGGCGTGTTAAAGCTTAATGAAAATCTTCTTTTTGTAGAGAAAATAGACGGGTATAAAGCAAATAATTAGCGAATAGAACAGTGCCCAAATGAGAGAAGAGAGTTTTTCCGGAATCCCCACTGCGACCAGACCCTCAAAAAAACCGCTTCTTAATGGGATATTGGCCAATGCCAGCAATTTCAAGATCACACCATGAAGGACGTAGGCCACCACAGCGTTGGAGCCAAATATGACACCGAGCTTTGTCCAGCTCACTTTGCCCTGAACATCTACCAGCCAGACGAAAAAGGCTAGCGACATGGCTGCCAAACCAGCGGCATATAAGACATAGGAGCTGGTCCAGATGTGCTTATTGATGGGGAAAAACCAATCAAATACATTACCGGCCACAAAGGCGGAAAATCCTGCGAAAAACAACCAAATTACTTTTTTGTCTGCATCCAGCTTACTCAACAGCAACCTTCCGGCTAACATGCCAGCAATGCCAGTCCCTATCGCAGGAAACGTACTTAGAAAGCCCTCAGGATCCCAGGTTTTTTCCCACAGCCTGCCAGGCACCAGCCTGCGGTCAAGCCAGGACTCCATGTTCGTCCCTGGTTCATAGTTGCCTGCAATAAACCCTTCGCCAATCTGCTTTATTCCTTCCACTGGCACCATACCTCCACTCCGCAAAGTCTCTTCTGTGCCGAGCGCTTGCTGAATCACCTCATCGATAGGAACGGGCACAAAAGTCATTATTGCCCAATACCCAACAAGGAGACCGACTGCCCACTTTACCTGAGCTCTCCAGTCGCCGTAAAGGTACAGCAGCGAGCAGGCTAGAAAAACGATACTGATACGTTGAAGCACGCCGGGAATCCGAATGTTTGACAAGTCAAATTTTGGAAACATCCACAGAAAAATGCCAAGAGCGAATATTTTTAAAGCCCGCACAATCACTTTTTTCACCAGCTCTTTTTTACTCTTCCCCTGATCAAGCTGCCGTTCAAAAGCCAGCGCAATAGAAACACCGACGATAAACAAAAAGAAAGGAAAAACGAGGTCCGTTGGTGTAGCGCCGTGCCAAGGGCTGTGCAACAATGGTGAGTAAACATGGCTCCAAGAGCCAGGCACATTCACTATGATCATAGCCACAACGGTAAAGCCTCTCAGTGCATCAAGTGATACAAGGCGTTTTTTAGAAGTAAGCGCTTCAAGATTGCTTCCCATATTCGATTTTAGTTACAAAATATCTCAACACCTTCACCGCAGCTACTAAAAATATACCTATGCCTTTTGATAGTTGTGAGCGGCAAATTTCGGCGTCTCATCAGGCCTGACGAAAGTCATAAGCCCGAAAAATGGGTCTTTTTGATTATTTCATTAAGTTTAAGTCGGAAAAATTCAATTATCTGGCTTTAGACAATGTATGAAAAGGGTATTAGTGCAATTAGAGAGAATTGAGACAAAATGGATACAATTGCTCGATAAGTACGCTTTTGATTTTTTGAGAATCAGCATTGGGCTTATATACACTGCTTTTGGCCTGCTAAAATTCTTTCCACAGTATAGTCCTGCGGAACAGCTCGCCGAAGACACCATCTGTATCATCACATTCGATGTCCTCTCAGGGAATGCCGCATGTATTGTTCTCGCAATTATGGAAACCATGATTGGAGTGGCACTGATTATCAATTTTAAAGCCAGAGCAACCATCTTAATAACCATCTGGCACATGTGCTGCACCTTTCTCCCATTGATAATTCTTCCAAAGTACGCCTTTAACCAAGATCCGTTCAGTTTGTCAATAGTGGGACAATACATTTTCAAGAATCTGATTATTCTTTCTGCCTTGATGGTGCTTTATAAGAACCTTGGGAGCAAAGTGTCGAAATACGCTGTGCATGAAGTAACAGAAGAAGAGGAGGGTTAGTAGCCGATCCTCCTAACAAAATTTGGTTGTCAAAAGCCTTGTGGCGGCCAGGCGCTTTTCACACTACAGTATAAATCCCTATCAAACTCAACAGTAACCTATGGCTTTGCATAGTCTGGTTTAACATGTGCATTCTTCATGAATCCCATTAAAATATCCCAAAGCTGCTCGTAAGGAACAATTTCAACTTCTGCAAAAGCGTCACCCGGCTCAGGAGTGCCGGCGAGGCGTTCCAAATACCGCTTCCCCTTTTTGGCCGCCATGTCGGGGTTAAAGCTGCATTGCACAATAATGGAGATCAGCTTGAGAAATAGTTTCTCTCTCTGACTTTCCTGGTTTTGGTTTAGGTATCTATATATATAGCGTTCGGAGTTGGGCAGTTTAGTCAATGCCAGGTCAAGCCGATCTTTCTTGAGAAAGTCCATAAACTCTAAAATAAGTATGGCAACCATGAACCCTTGCTTGTCCTGGCTATAGAAAGGAAGTCGTTCATAGATATCCTTAAAACTCAGAACGTCTTCCACATTTCTATCGGGCATTATAAAATATAAATATCCCTTGTATAGCTCCCACCTTTCCTTCGACTGAGTGCTAATTTTATCCACATAGGGGTTTCTGGTTACCTGATTAATCACTTCATCCGCCAAAAGATAGTTCTTATTGTGAAGCGCCAGCAGTACGTAGTTCTCCATGTGAGAGAACCAGTTCCTCGAAGACCTTGATATATGGTTCATCCCTTCCTCAGCATATTTAATGCCCTTGTCGTAGTCCTTGGCTCTCAAACAAGCATAGGTACGAGTGTAAACATGATGACGCATGTCAAACCTCAACGGATTTACGGCACCTTTATTCACCAAATCATAAGCCTCCTCAGCAATTGCAACAACACTGCTGTAGTCACCCAAAAGCTCATTTGTCCACAACCGAAGCCTGTAATAGTTTTCAAAAAGTGCGTACGAGCCTCCTTTCTCCCATAATTTCCTAAGAACTTCCACCGCCTTAATGGTAGACTCCAGGTGCACTTTCCTCGAATGCACAGACTTGCCCAATTGCATCCATTTAAGATAAAAAATATCAAGCGACTCCTCCTCTAGCCGGTTGATCACTTCGTATTTTTTTATCTGTCCAATGGCTTTCCTTAGTTGGTTCGGGCGAAATGACTCGGAATATATTATTCTCAACATCTTCAGACCGATCAGTGTCAGGTCAGTAAACTCTGATTCCTTGGAGATGGTCAGTGCCTTTTTTATACTTTTTTCAGCGAGTTCATATTCTCCTTCCTTGTAAAGTATCTTGGCTCTGAAAATATGACTGTGGCATTCCTGCTCAAAAGGAAAGCTAATGTTACCCCTTGAATCATTAAAATCAGCAAAATACAAAAGATTATTCAGCTTGGTACGCAATCTGGATTTAAGCATCCTATAGCGTTGGTCAGTGCCATTTGTGCCATACATCCCAAAAGCAGCGTCATCATCTGTCGTGTAAACACCACTTTGTATGCTATTAAACAGTTGCTGCTCTTTCCCTGGGTTGTCTTCATTATTTACAACATCGATAAGAGAAACATTTTTTTTGACTCTGTTTGTTACAATTCTGACTATTTTTTTGATCTCATTCATAGTGAACACTTCAAATTTTAAGCCTCAGGAGGAATTTCACCGACTTTATACCGTAAACTACTAAATTTTTTATAGTTAGCAAATGTTACAAACTGTCGTAAATGGGTAGTAGGTATTCCACCATCTTCGAGGCGTGTAATTCACTTAACTTAACCAATGAGATTATGGCACAGTATATTTTCTTCTTGATTCTTTCTCTAGGCCTCTATTTTGCTTCGCCTTCAACAACTTCATCCTCATCTACCAAAAAACCAAAGCAATCGTTGCGAATTATTAAAACAGACGATGGCGGACAGGGTGGCTGGGTCGGAGGCGGCAAATAATACATATTGCTGAAAGTTTACTTGTTAAAAAAGGGAGATATTGACTACTCCCTTTTTTATTGAGTAAATGGGGAGTTGTACCAGTCCATCTTTTGCGGCATTCTCACTACCGTATTGATATCAGTCTCGTCGGTTTGTTAAGATACTCATATTCTTGTAGATCCAACAGTTCAAAATCATGTGAATGCAGGAATTGCGTCATTGACACCAAAAAGTGAAGTACTCTGGTGCAAGTTGAGAAAAAAGCTAATGCACATGGTATGCAGACTGCCCGACTAGGCACTAGTATCCTCTATTTCTTCCAGTTTCATCTGCAAGCGTTCTTAAATAGCTATTAAAATCATCTTCCTCGAGGAGTTGTTCGAGTGTAAGGTGAAGTCTGTATTTCCAATAATGCTGAGAGTTGGCAGGCACATTAATCCTTTCCTCGCTGGAGGAAGGTCTCCGGAGCCTTTCATCCATTGCCAGCAAGTCCTGTATCGGGAAAATTGCCCACATAGCGGGTGCTTCCATATGTTGCCGGATAATTTCCGAAGCAATCCATGGCTCGCAGTGAATAGGAGCTTCCCCTGCCTGCTTCAAAATAGAATTGAAGAATCTTTGAACCTCCTGCCTGTCCTCTTCCCACCAGCCTCTCAAAGTAGATGTATCATGACTTGAGGTAGTAGTAACCGACAAGTAAGGGGTTTGAGATGGAGGCCAAAACTCCCAGTCTGGGTTATTGGGCATTCGCTGCACAGCAAGACTGAGGATTTGCAGTTCAGCCATAACGCCCGGAACACTTTCAGGAACCATACCCAAATCCTCGCCACATATCAGCATATTAGTAGCTGCTTTCAGTGCAGGGAGCTTTTCCATCGCCCGGTCTTTCCAAAAATCGTTGTGTCGTTTGTAGAAATAGTGAACGTACAGCCTGTTCATCACCTCTTTGCTTTGATCGTCGAGATCTCTGTAACTAAAGGTACTGTGAAACCCAATTCTGGGGTTGAACAGACTCGCATCATCAGTCGTTAGAAAAAGCACTTCGGCATGCAGCCTGAAAAGTTGACTTCGCAACCAAATCAAATGCTCATTATCAGCATTGCCGCTCTGCATAACTTCCTCAATATGAGCACTAAGCTTCCGTTGAGTATTGTATTGCTCCTTAAAACGATACTTACCCTCTTCAAATTCATCCAGATAAGTCCCCTTTACTTTGTCGCTGTGTGCACCGAAAATCTCTGAGAGCACATAAGCCCTGATAAATGGCTCGCAATAACGCTTTTTGTTAAATTGCAAGCCCCAATTATTGAGTTCTTGTAAGCTGAATGGCAAACAGGGGTTAAAGTGCCCGAAAAGCCCTTCTACAGCGTGCATGGGAATTTCCCAAATTCTGAAAAAACCGAGGATGTGGTCGATACGAAACACATCAAAGTAGTCGGCCATCTTTTTCAAGCGTTCTTTCCACCAGGCATAGTCATCTTTGGCCATCTCCTCCCAGTTGTAGGTTGGAAAGCCCCAGTTTTGCCCTGTAACAGAAAAATCATCCGGCGGCGCACCTGCCTGGCAGTCCATATTGTAAAGCCCTGGCGCTACCCATGCATCCACACTATATCGGAATATCCCGATAGGTATATCACCTTTGAGCACCACGCCTCTCTGCCTGGCATAGGCGGTGGCTTCCTTGAGTTGCTTGTCGAGATGAAACTGGATAAAGTAGTGGATGGCTACATCATCATAGTGCTTTTGCTTAGGGTCAGCAAATTTGGCTATTTCCTTTTCAGAATAGACCGAATATTGTGGCCACTGACTAAAGTCAGGCGTGCCAAACCTGTCTCGCAGGCATGAGAATACCGCATAAGGAAGCAACCAGTGTCCATTTTGAGCAAAGAACGTTTTGAATTCCTTACTTTTCAAAACAACCTCTTTGTGTTCAGCATAGGCAAGCTTAAAATACTCAGCTTTGGTATTCATCACCTGCTCATGATCGACATGGTCGAGGCGGTTCAGCGCTATTCTCTTTTTATCAAATTCCCTCTGCTTCTTGCTGTCACTGAGCGCTCCCATTGTCTGGAGGTTAGCATAAATGGGATGAAGAGCAAAAACCGAAATACCGGCGTATGGATAAGAGTCTACCCAGGTATGAGAAGCTATGGTGTCGTTCACAGGAAGCACCTGGATAAGTTTGTTGCCCGTTTTAACGGACCAATCGACCAACTTTTTGATGTCTTCAAACTCACCTACGCCCGTGCCAGACTCTGACCGCAATGAAAAAACGGGAATGGCCACCCCGGCACCCCGCCAGTTGCCCGACTGGAACCGAAAGTGCTCATCGGCCTGAATAGTAAGCCTACCTTCTTCCGCTGAAGAACTTACGGGCAAATAGCGATTTTCGCCCCCCTCCCATTCTTCAACTCGTTTGGTCTTCGTATTGTAAAGGACATATTTATACTCAACGGGAAGCTCTTCCAAACCAAAGTGCACGTCCAATTCCCATACCGGAAACTGAGCATTGCCCATAACCACCACCTTCTCTTCATTCCACTCACCAAGTACCTTATGGTTTCCTATCACCCCCACCTGGTAGTCTTCCCCAACCCTGGGCAACCTAAGTTGCAGACGGTAAGACAAGCCTTGAGTTCCAAGCGCTTCTTTCTTTGATTTCCCCTTTTTCCTAAAAAAAGCCTGCATAAAGGGCGAGGTGTTCAATAAATTCTGATCATCAATCAAAGGCCTCCAGTAGTCTGTAACCTCAACCGTCTTGCAGCGACTTGCGTCCACAGTCTGTCTTCGCTTGTTGCCAAATTCCCATTCCGTAGTGCCAAACCTTTCATCAAGCAGGTAGTATTTATAGTCAAAGGATTTGCCCTCGGCTTCATCCATTTCAACCGCTATAGACCACTGCTCACCACCAGTTGGCACTAACGGAACAGCCCTGGCCTCATCCCAGGAGCCGAGGCTTTTCGCCGAGCCGCAAATGAAAAGGCGTTGGCCCCAAACCGTTCTGTAATCAATATTGAACCTTACTTTAATCATACTAATCAAAATATCTGGAACGGCCTCCCGAAGTAAAATGAAACCAATCGATGCACCTTGCTGGCATGTTTCCTTTAGGTAGATCTAAATTATCCCGACGCAATTAAAACATGGAGATCAAGAGCCGCAAATATAAATGGACAAGCCTCATTGTATCACCTTCCTTTGTAAAATATCTAGCGATGGATATTTCAAGGTTGTTTGCTCGGAAGCCCTTTCTATTGGCAAAACAAATCAGTTCTCGTCTTTCACAAGCAGCACCATGACAGCGGCAATAATAAATGAGACTCCCCCGATAATAAGTGCATAAATCGCTTCTCCTTCAAATACCCGTTTCACCAAAAAACCTAACAGGGAGGCGGCACATATTTGCGGGATAACGATGAAGAAATTGAATATCCCCATGTAGACCCCCATTTTCCTGCCCGGTATAGCGCCTGCAAGAATAGCATAAGGCATCGCCAAAATACTAGCCCAAACCAAGCCAATACCCAAAAAAGGAATAACCAGTAACTCAGGAGATTTTATAAAAGAAATTGAAATAAAACTTACTCCCCCTATCACCAGGGAAATGGTGTGAGTGATTTTTCTGGAGGTTTTACTAGCCAGCCAGATAAGTCCAAAAGCGAGCAAGGCAGCCGCTCCGTTGTAGACCGAAAACAGCACTCCTACCCAGTCAGCTCCATCATTATATAGCTGAGAGGCTGCATCCTTTGTGCCGTAAACATGGGAAGTGATAGCAGCAGTGCTGTAAATCCACATAGCGAAAAGCGCAAACCAGGAAAAGAATTGCACAACAGCCAGCTGTTTCATGGTAACTGGCATGTTGTTCAGGTCGGTAATAATGGATGTAAGCCCATTACTCATACCGGATTTTGACATCCAGCCAACCATCACCTCTATAAGCCCAAAAACGATCAGTCCAATGGCCAGGATGTACACTTCCTTTTCAGCATTTACATACGCCAACGCCAGGGTCAAACCGATTCCCAGCGCCAGCAAAACCAGCCCCACGTTGAGGAAAGTTGATACTTTGGCTGTTTTTTCTTTTAACTGATCCGAACTGGCTACTCGGTCATTTTCAAATTGAGCAAGTTCTTCCGGCGAATACTCCTTTGTCTTCAGCACAGTCCAAATAATAGCCAAAATAAATATGGCTCCGCCGATGTAGAAGGAGTATTTAACAGAAGGTGGAATAATGCCCTCGGCCGCTGTGTTGGGTATTCCAAACCAGTTCGTTAGCACGTAGGGAAGTGCGGAAGCAACCACAGCGCCAGTACCGATGAAGAAGCTTTGTGTGGCGAAACCGGTCGTCCGCTGGTCAGGAGGAAGCATGTCGCCAACAAACGCCCGAAAGGGTTCCATGGAAACATTGATGGAAGCATCCATGATCCAGAGCATGCCAGCTGCCATCCACAGAGTGGGCGAGTTGGGCATGATTATAAGAGCTAGCGAAGCCATAATAGCGCCAGCCAGAAAATAAGGTCGTCTTCTACCTAGTCTGGTCCAGGTGTTGTCGCTCATGTGGCCAATAATGGGCTGTATGATCAAACCCGATACCGGCGCAGCGATCCAGAGAATGGGAATATTGTCAATTTCGGCACCAAGTGTTTCAAAGATTCTCGACACGTTGGCATTTTGCAAAGCGAATCCAAATTGGATGCCCAGAAACCCAAAACTCATGTTCCAAATCTGCCAAAAACTAAGACGGGGTTTTTCCATGTTGTTTAAGCAAGTAAGTAAAATCAAAAAATCCGAAATGCAAACATGTCGGATTCAGTTACAATGTTGTTGATCTCGAATTAAGCTGCACGAGGCAAACAAACGGGATAGTAATGCGCTTGTTTTAAATCCTACCTCATCGAAGATTTTCTGATGATCAGCTTCGTTTTCAACACCTCGGTGCGAGGCACAAACTCATCCTCATCTGCTTCACTTTGCTCAATAAAAAGCTGAGCGGCTTTCTGGCCCATTTCGAAACCGGGCTGAGATACTGTTGAGAGCGATGGTTGCATGAGAGACGAAATCTCCCAGTCACTGAAGCCAACGATAGCCACGTCTTTTGGAACAGAAACACCTTTGTCACGCAACGCTATCATTGCACCAATCCCCACCATGTCGTTGTTAGCAAATATGCCATCAAACGTCAACTTTTTATCGAAAAGAGTGGCTATTTGGCGACTACCTTCATCGAAGGTTGTTTGCTCACAATGAATAATAAGGTCTTCATTTATTGGCAGGTTGTTCTTTTTCAGGGCTGCCAGATATCCGTCTCGCCTGTTCTTTGTGATATCAAGGTTTTTTGGTCCTTCAAGGTGCACGATCGTTTTGCAGCCTATGCTGATCAAATGCTCGGTTGCCTGAAAAGCACCATCGTAATCATCAACAATCACACGACTGGTGTTCAACTCTTCACAAACCCGGTCAAAAAAAACGAGGGGAATACCTCTGTCGATAAGGTTTTTAAAATGATCATACGAGACTGTTTCTTTGCTTACAGATGCAAGTATGCCATCCACCCTACTGTTGACCAGGGCATTGGTATCAGACACTTCCCTAAGGAAAGACTCATTGGTTTGTGAGATGATTACGTTGTAACCGGCCTTATAGGCAACATCTTCTATTCCACTGATGATGGTGGAGAAAAAGAAGTGAACTATCTCAGGGATGATAACACCAATAGTGTTAGTCTTACTCTTTCTTAGGCTGAGCGCAATCAAATTAGGCTGGTAGTTCAGCTTTGCTGCCAACTCGCTAACGGCCTTTTTTGTCTCCTTGCTTATGTCCGGATGGTCTTTTAGCGCCCTGGATACTGTAGAGGGAGAAATGTTCAGCTCCCTTGCAATGTCTTTAATGGTTACCGGTGGGTTCTTCATTTATAATAAGGTTTATCCGCAAGGCGAAGAGCGAAATTAAAAGTAGGCATCAAATTCTACAAACTTGGCTAAGAAGTTATAAATTTTTCAACTAAAAACCGATTTAGGCTGTTTGCTTACTCTAAACTTGGCTCCCTCTTTGCTTATTTGTCTTTTAGGGATAATTTTGATTTTTCCCTCTGTAAATAACAAATTCAATAAAATATAATACTATGAAATTCAGACCAGGCGTAATATCAGGCGACGAAGTAAAGGAAGTGTTTGACTATGCAAACAAAAACGACTTCGCCCTTCCTGCGGTCAATGTGATCAACACAAACACGGTGAATGCAGTGCTTGAAACTGCAAAGGCTGTTAATTCACCCGTTATCATACAGTTCTCCAACGGAGGCTCTTCTTTCTTCGCCGGAAAGAGCCTAAGCAACGACAACCAGTTCGCTGCTATTGCCGGTGGTATTTCAGGCGCCCAGCATGTGCACCTCATGGCTGAGAAATACGGTGTTACAACCATTTTGCACACCGACCACTGCGCTAAAAAACTTTTGCCATGGGTTGACGGACTGCTCGACGCTGGTGAAAAATTTTACGAAACGCACAAAAAGCCTTTGTATAGCAGCCATATGCTCGACCTATCAGAAGAGTCGATTGAAGAGAACATGGAAATAAGCACCAAGTACTTCAAGAGAATGGCAGCAATGGGCATGACGCTTGAAATCGAATTGGGTGTGACTGGCGGAGAAGAGGATGGTGTCGACAACTCCGACGTTGACAGCTCAAAGCTTTACACGCAGCCCGAGGAAGTGGATTTCGCCTACACACAGCTAAAAGCTATTTCCGACAACTTCACAGTAGCTGCTGCCTTCGGCAACGTTCACGGCGTATATAAGCCTGGCAACGTAAAGCTGATGCCTGTGATTCTTAAAAACTCGCAGGAGTTTATCATCAAAAAGCATGGAACCGGGCCATTGCCAGTCAATTTCGTATTCCACGGTGGATCCGGCTCTAGCAGAGCTGAAATTCGTGAAGCTATTTCTTACGGAGCCATCAAAATGAACATCGATACAGACATGCAGTGGGCGTATTGGGACGGTGTGAAAGACTACTATAAGAAAAACGAAGGCTACCTGCAATCGCAGATTGGTAATCCTGAAGGCTCCGACAAGCCGAACAAAAAGTTCTACGACCCAAGAGCCTGGCTCAGAGAAGGTGAAAAAACTTTTGTAGCTCGCCTGAAGCAATCGTTCGAAGACTTGAATTGCATCAATCGTAACGCTTAGTTGCCTTGGTGACTTTCAGGTTATTGGAAGTAGTTAAACTGACGGCAACTGTCGTTGTCTCGTGTTTTCTTATCCAATGCTCAACCCCTGAAAGTCACCAATCTTCTTCCACCCTAGACTCCTCTTTTATGGCTGGTAAATCAGATAAAATAATCGTTTACCAAATAATGACACGGCTTTTTGGTAACAAGGTCAATGCCAACAAGCGGTATGGTACCATTGAAGAAAACGGAGTTGGCAAGATGGCCGACATCAATGCAAAAGCGCTCAAAGAGCTGAAGAAATTTGGCGCTACACATATTTGGTATACTGGAGTGCTGGAGCATGCCTCCATGTCGGACTACACTTCGATAGGCATTGCGCTAGACGATGTGGACGTAGTTAAGGGCAGAGCAGGCTCGCCTTACGCCATCAAAGACTACTACGACATCAGTCCAGACCTTGCCGTAAACCCAAAAAATAGAAAGAAGGAGTTCCTTGCGCTTGTCGACAGAACGCACAACGAGGGTCTGAAAGTGCTCATCGACTTTGTGCCGAACCATGTAGCCAGAGGATATTCATCCGACGCCGCTCCTGAAGGTGTAAAGGGATTTGGTACTGACGATGATGTGTCGGTAGCATTTAAAGCATCTAACAATTTCTACTACATTCCAGGCCAGCCATTTCAGATTCCGGCGGGGTATGATCCCTTGCCTGGCCATGAGCACCCTACCAAAGACCAATTCTACATGGAGTCGCCCGCAAAAGCCACGGGGAATGACGTTTTCTCCCCTACTCCATCCATCAACGACTGGTTTGAAACGACAAAACTTAACTATGGGGTTGACTACGTCAATTTCAGAGAAAGACATTTCGATCCTATTCCAGACACCTGGAACAAAATGCTGGAGATTCTGACCTACTGGACTGAACAAGGGGTAGATGGCTTCCGGTGCGACATGGCAGAGATGGTGCCGGTGGAATTTTGGGAATGGGTCATTCCGAAAGTGCAGGCCATCAATCCTGACATCATTTTTATTGCGGAAATTTACAACCCCAACGAATATAGAAACTACATCGAAAAGGGGCATTTTGACTATCTATACGATAAGGTAGAGCTTTACGATACGCTGCGGCACATCATTGAAGGCAAGGCCAACACCGACCACATTACCACTGTGTGGCAAAGACAGGAAGGTATTGCCCAACACATGCTGCGCTTTCTTGAAAACCACGACGAGCAAAGAATCGCCTCTCCTTTTTTTGCTGGCAACGCAAAATACGCTATACCGGCCATGGTACTCACGGCCACCATGCACACGGGGCCAGTCATGGTTTACTTCGGTCAGGAAGTAGGCGAGCCAGCTACTGGCAGTGAAGGATTTTCGGGAGAAGATGGCCGAACAACCATTTTCGATTACTGGGGCGTACCCAATCACCAGGCATGGATGACTGGCGGAAAATTTGATGGTGGAAACCTGTCTGCTGAAGAAAAAGAACTACGAGAATTCTATCAGTTTATCCTCTCCTTTTCTTCAAAAGAACCAATCATTGCATCAGGCGGCTTCTACGACCTGCACTATTTCAACCGGAGGACTGAATTTACAGGGCACAGCAATAATGTATTCACGTTTTTGCGCCACGACGAAAAGAGCGCCTTTCTGATAGCTGTTAACTTCAACAAGGAAGGAAACGAGCAAGTGCTTTTAAAAATACCTGCTGATGCGTTAACGGCTTTTAATATGCATCAGAAAAAATCGATCACCTTTACGAATTACCTCAACAAAGGTGAAGCATTGACTGTGCCGTCCGATGACCTCATATCGAAAGATTCGCCGAACGCATTGTCTTTTGAAGTAGCTCCGAATTCCTTTAAAATTTATCGGCTAACTGGCAAAAATTAACCCCTATGACCAGACGAATAACTCTTATTTTTCTACTGGCGGGAATCTTCTCTTGCCAAACCCCAAAGAAGGAAGCGTCGGCACCTGAGGAGGTAAAAGCCCCCTTTCTCTGGGAAAACGCTACTGTCTATTTTCTGCTGACAGACCGGTTCAACAATGGCGACACAACCAACGATGTCAATTTTGGCAGAACCGGTGAAACGGCTCCCCTCCGGGGATTCATGGGCGGCGACATCAAAGGTATCAATGCAAAAATATCAGACAACTACTTCTCTGACCTTGGGGTAACTGCACTTTGGTTTACACCTGTTGTCGAGCAAATACACGGATCAGTTGACGAAGGCTTTGGCAACAACTACGGCTTCCATGGCTATTGGGCCAAAGACTGGACGACGCTCGATCCCAACTTTGGCACGAAAGAAGATTTGGCAGCATTGGTCAAGGCTGCCCATGCTAAAGGAATCAGGGTGGTTCTTGACGTGGTACTCAACCACACCGGCCCGGTTACTGAAGCAGATCCAGCCTGGGCGGACTGGGTAAGAACCGAACCACAATGTGTTTATCAGGACTATGAAACAACCGTGTCGTGCACCCTTGTGAAAAATCTACCGGATTTACTAAGCGGAAGCGATGAGAAAGTGGAGCTTCCAGGCCATTTGGTAGAGAAATGGAAAGCTGAAGGGCGTTACGAACAAGAATTAGCCGAGCTCAATGAATTCTTCGAACGAACTGGCTATCCCAGGGCACCTCGATATTACATCATTAAGTGGTTGACCGACTACGTACGGGAATTTGGCGTCGACGGCTTTAGGGTGGACACCGCCAAGCACGTAGAAGAATCGGTTTGGAGCGAGTTGTACAAAGAAGTGCTAATCGCTTTTAATGACTGGAAGCGCTCCCACCCCAATGAGGTGCTCGACGACAATGAGTTTTACATGGTGGGCGAAGTATACAACTACGGCGTCAGTGGTGGTCGTTGGTACGATTTCGGTGACAGAAAAGTCGACTATTTCGACCAGGGGTTCCACAGCCTAATCAATTTCGAATTTAAGTACGATGCCCAAAAAGACTACGAATCGATCTTCAAAAAGTACGATACGTTGCTCCACACGAGCCTCATTGGCAATGGTACGCTGAACTATTTAAGCTCACACGACGACGGCCAGCCATTCGATGCCACCAGGGAAAGAGCCATAGAAGCGGGAACCAAACTCTTACTCACCCCTGGTGCTGCTCAAATTTATTATGGCGACGAATCGGGGCGCCTTCTACAGTACGAGGGGGCCTCAGGCGATGCTGTGCTTAGATCTTTTATGAACTGGGAACAAATCTCTGACAATGCGAGTATTGGTGACCAGAGTGTGCAAAGCATTCTAGACCATTGGCGGAAACTCGGCACTTTCAAGAGAGATCATATGGCGGTTGGCGTGGGTAGGCATGAGCAAATCAGTGAAATGCCTTATGTTTTTTCACGCATTTACAAAGACGGTGTATTAGAAGACCGGGTTGTAATTGCACTTGATGCGCAGCAGGGTGAAAAACTAATCCCGGTTGGTGGAGTTTTTCCCGACGGAACCCAGTTAAAAGACTACTATAGTGGCCAAACAGGTGAGGTAAAAAATGGAGAGGTTGCCATTAAGTCTGACTACAATATTGTTTTATTAGGTCCAATAGGCACTTAGTGCTTCCATTTGGCTTGATAGAGATGCCTGCGATTTTCGCCCAAAGGTTGACGGCCAACACCATTCAAACATTAATTCCCGGGAAATTTTGCTCAGTTCTGTTTACTTGCAAGACTATTTGACTGAATCGACCCTCAGTTAGATTAATACTTACTACTTATGAGAATATCGAGATACTTTACGCTAGCCGTTCTAACTACCTTCTTCTTAACCTCCTGCTCTGATCATTCAGCTGAAGAAAGTGCATCAGTTCAAGTTCCTGATGCCCTTCCTATGAAGCTTATTTCTTTATCCGACTTGTCCGGGTTCACTGATATAGGCAAAGGCTGGGCTATTGCAGGCGAGGTGCTGGCCGTCCCAAGTGGCTTCGAAGCAAAAGCAGGAAGCGGAAGCCTGATAAAAAGCGGCAAAGACTCAGAACAAATCTCCAGCGGTATTAAGCATACTGATTTAGAACTGGAATTTAGCTTTGCTCTATCAGAGGGGGCAGATTTAAAAATAGTTTTACTGGAGCAATACCCACTCATCGTGGCGGAGTTTGCTAACGGACAACAAACCGAAAAGTCTGGCGGAGGCATCCCAGTACGAATTGACAGTACTCAGCGTACAACTGTCAATGCCTTGAAAATGCCCGGCCTGTGGCAAACCGTGAGGATAACCTTCAAAGCACCTCGGTTTGGCAGTGACGGGCAGAAAACTAAAAACGCCGTATTCTCCGAAGTGTATCTAAACGGATTTCTCATTCAATCTGGCGTAGAAGTGAAGGAGGCGATTTTCTCACCCAACAACGAAGAATCAACTTCTGGCTCATTTATCTTTACTGCGGCAAACAACTCGATCGCTCTGAAGGACATTAAGTACAAGTCTTTTGGTCTTGAAAAGCTTACATTAAGTGACCTTGAATACTCACTTTATCAAGGCACGTGGGACAAGCTCCCCGACTTTACCACAATGACCCCGGCTAAAACCGGAAAAGTAAATGAGCTATCTATTGTCGGTCTCGCTGACGGTAACGACCACTATGGCGTGATTTTCAAAGGCAATCTCTCGGTGCCAAACTCTGGCGACTACCTTTTTGAAACTTTGATAGATGATGGTGGGGACTTAATCATTGACGGGAAAGTTGTTGTACACAACGACGGAGAGCCCGGTTTTGGTGCCGGCAAAGGGCTTGTCACGCTGGAAAAAGGGACGCACTCCTTTCAAAGCTCGTATTATCAGGATGTGTGGAGCTCCATGCTAATGATATACTACGAGGGCCCGGAAATTTCCCGGCAATCGTTCGGAGTTAATCCTTATGGCGGCTCGGGACGAAAGCCGGAGCCAATGGTTGTTGAGCCTGCTACTGAGCCCCAGCTTGTGAGAAGTTTTCTTGAGTACAAAGACACACGGAAGACGCATCCACTATCTGTAGTCACCAATGAAAAAATCAATTATTCGTATGACTTGCTCAACGGTTCTCTGGTCAAAGGTTGGAAAGGTGCCTATGCAGACGCCAGCGAAATGTGGCGAGGCCGTGGTGAACCCCAGCTTTTGAAACCGCTCAACTTTAGCATCGACTTTTCGGACCAGGTTCCGGTAGCCCGACTAGTGGCACCTGGCGACAAGTGGCCCTTAGAAGCCCAGGAAGGTTTTAAGGTGCTTGGATACGACATCAACGAAGGCGGCTACCCAGTGATTCGCTACGAAATGAACGAGCTCAAAATTGAGGATACAGCACGGCCCTCTGACGACCTGCAAGGTATTACAAGAGAGATCACCTTTGAAAATCCTGGCTCCAACGGACTCAATTGGTTCCAGATTGCTTCTGGAGAAAGTATCTACCAATTGTCAAATGGCTGGTACTGCGTAGACGGAAGCTATTACATTATTGTAGGTGAAAAAGCCGACATTAATGTAGTTAACAGGTTCGACAAGGAGCTCTTAGTTCAACTGCCCGGGACTTCAGACAAATCGACTCTCACCTATTCTATTGCATGGTAATTGAATTGTATCCAACATTATGAAATTTAAAAACACAACTTCGCATATACTTCTTGTACTGCTTATTGGATTGTCTGTTAGCGTACAAGCCCAAACGGATATCCAAAAAAAGGAGACGTCTCATTTTAGCATCTCAAAAGTTCCCATTCCCGCAGACATCGTGCTGGAAGTTGGTGGTCTGGCTTTTGATGGCAACGGGAAGCTAGGTGTTAGCACCAGACGAGGCGACATATGGCTGATTGAAAACCCGTCCGGCAGCAATCCAATATTTAAAAAATATGCCACGGGATTGCATGAGCCTTTGGGGCTGGCTTTTAGAGACGGTATTTTCTACACAGCTCAAAGAGGCGAATTAACCAGGTTGTCTGACCTTAATAAAGACGGTAGGGCCGACAGATACGAAACTATTTACAGCTGGCCGCTTGCTGCCAATTACCATGAATACTCTTATGGCCCGCTGATCTTGCCAAATGGTGACATGATAGTAACCCTCAACCTGGGCTGGGTTGGTCGTGGTGCCAGTCTTTCAAAATGGCATGGATGGATGGTGAAAATTACTCCCGAGGGAAAAATGACTCCCATTGCGGTGGGCATGCGTTCACCGGCCGGTTTCAATGTCAACGCCGAAGGAGACATCTTCTACGCAGAAAACCAGGGCGACTGGGTGGGTTCTGGCAGAATGACCCATATAGAGTCCGGCGATTTTGTTGGGCACCCCGAAGGCCTCAAATGGTCTGGGGAAAAAGGCTCCCCTGTCAGCTTGAAAATGGAGGACATCGTAGATACACTTGGCTACACCCTGCATGAATATGCCCAAGTTGTTCCTGAGATGAAAGCTCCGAGTGTTTGGTTTCCTCACACACTGATGGGCATCTCTACGTCGGACATTCTGCTAATCGACAACGACAATTTTGGGCCATTCAAAAATCAGTTTCTTGTTGGCGACCAGGGGCATAGCAAAATCATGAGGGTATATCAGGAGAAAATAAATGGCCAATATCAGGGCGTTTGCTTTCCTTTTAGGGAAGGGTTTTCATCTGGTATTCTTCGAATGCAATGGTCACCGAAAAGAGATATCATTTATGTAGGAATGACGAGCAGGGGCTGGTCATCAACAGGACAGGACAACTTCGGGCTGGAAAAACTTCAGTACACCGGAAAGCTTCCATTTGAGATGAAGACTATTCGAGCGTTGGAAGACGGCTTTAGTATTGAATTCACCGAGAAAGTGGATCTCGCCACAGCTTCCAATCCGTCTAATTACTCAGTTCAGGATTTTACGTATCTGTACCATCACAACTATGGCAGCCCTGTAACCGATCTTCAAAAAAGAAACATAACCAGTGTGGAAGTTAGCTCCGACCAGCTAAGAGTGAAGCTGGTGATTGATCAGATAAGAGACGGGTATATATATGAAGTGAAGCCCGCAGGTGTGAAAAACAGTAAAGGCGAAACCCTGCTACACAATACCGGCTACTACACCATGAACAATGTGCCTGGCAGGGTAAGGGGAAGTGACGAATCGGCCGATCATTCCGGACACACGGCGTCCACGGCTGGCACTACCAACATGACAAGCAGCAAACGAGTAGTTGAGATGCCCGCTTCATGGACCAACGGGCCAGACCAGACCATTACGTTAGAGCCTGTTCCGGGTCTTAAGTTTGATCAATCCGAACTAACCGTAAAAGCCGGAAGCAAGATCAAAATGGAATTCAACAACCCGGACGACATGCTCCACAACATGGTTGTTGTAATGCCTGGCACCGCCGACAAAGTTGCTCAGCTGGCCATAGACCTTGGTCTGGAGGGACAAAACAAAGGTTATGTTCCGGACTCGGAGGAAGTTCTATTTCATACCAAATTGATAGGCCCGGGCGAAAAGGATGTCATTTACTTTGAAGCACCAACAACTCCCGGAAAGTATACCTACGTTTGTACCTTCCCCGGCCATGCCACCACTATGCGAGGCACACTGATAGTTGAATAAATAGTAACACCAGTGCCCGAGCACCATTTCAGGACCATTGTGCAATGTGCGGTGGCCCTGATCTTTAAAAAAAATTGAACAACCTCATCACTTTGCTTGCTTAGCAAAAAAGTGTGTAGCACCCCTCCCTACCAGCTCCGGCAAATAGTAATTTTAGGTGCCTGCCGAGTCGCAAACATTCATACGGTCAAATTTCCTTGCTGCTAAAATAAAGTGTATAAAAGACACTTATAACGAATAAAATTCCCTTGTCGTTGCAAATTTTCAAAGAACCTAATCAGTTGATTACAAATTATACTTTTCCAAGATTTTCAGTATTTCAACCGGAAACGTTTTCGCAAACGTTAACATTACTATTCTGTCAATAAAAACCTTTTCAATTGATTTTTTTTAACCCTATATTCTAGCTAAATTGATTTTTTTTAAGAAAATTGTAAGGATTTTCACCCGTCTAAAAAGGACTATCGCAACATTTGCTCTTCATGTTCTTGCATGTGCAGCTATTTTGGGCAGTCCCGAAACGGACGAGTAGATCACTTTAAACAAGTTTTACCAAACAACTATTAAACTACATTTTTATGAGACAACGACTACTGAAGTACGTTTTCCCTGTAGTTTGTCTTGTAGCGCTGACTTTTGGTCAGGCGCTGGCACAAGACAGGCAAGTCAGTGGAAAGGTAACAGATGCGGAATCCGGAGAGGGTTTGCCGGGTGTTAACATTTTGGAGGCTGGAACCTCCAATGGTACTGTCACAGACATTAATGGAAATTACACCATTAGTGTAGGTGCAAATGCTTCTATTTCTTTTTCTTTTGTTGGCTACACCCCCCAGATTATTGCCGTGGGTTCCCGAGCAGTAATTGATGCTGCCCTTGAACTTGACGTTCAGTCACTTAGTGAAGTGGTTGTGGTGGGCTACGGTACTCAGGACAAAAAAGAGATCACCAGTTCAGTTACCAGTGTAAAAGCCGAAGACTTTAACAAGGGAACAGTAAACAGCCCCGCTCAGCTTCTACAGGGTAAAGTAGCTGGTTTGAACGTGGTAAGACCTGGTGGTGACCCCAACGGAGGCTTTAAAATCCGTCTTAGAGGTGTGTCCACAGTGGGTGCCAATGCGGAACCACTTGTTGTTATCGACGGTGTAATTGGCGGTTCGCTGAACACAGTGGATCCCAACGACATTGCCTCTATCGATGTATTGAAAGACGGGTCTGCTGCAGCAATCTACGGAACAAGGGGTTCCAGTGGCGTGATTCTTATTACTACTAAAACTGGTAAGGCTGGTAAAGTGTCAGTTGAGTACAACGGATCCATTGCCATGGAAAACGTTGCCAGAACAATCCCAGTAATGGATGCTGCTGAATACAAGAAACTTCCTGGCGCCATCGACCTTGGCTCGGACACTGATTGGCTCGATATCCTTACAAGAACAGCCTATTCTCAAGTGCACAACTTGTCACTTGGCGGAGGAACAAGCAGCACTACCTACCGTGCGTCGTTGAACGTGCGTGATGCAGAAGGTGTTGGTATCAACTCCGGTTTCCAGCAACTCAACGGTAGATTGAACCTTACTCAAAAGGCACTGAATGACAAGGCAGTTTTCACGGTGAACATTTCCTCCACTTCCAAGGATGCAACCTACGGAGACGCCAACTCATTCCGTTATGGTATTATCACCAACCCAACAATGCCTATCTACGACAATACAACAACCAGCCCAACCGCTGGTGGTAACTTTGCCGGGTATGCTGAAAGAGACATTTTCGATTGGTACAACCCATTGTCTATTGCTGAGCAGAATATTCACGATGGCAAAGACACTCGCCTGTTGACGAGCATCCGTGGTGAATACAATTTCACAAGCAACTTTAGAACGGCCGTGTTCTACTCCCGCCAGTGGGAAAGTGATTGGAGAGGTAATTATTCTCCTAAAACTGCCAAGTTTGGTGGTGGATTTGGTAGATCTGGTCTGGCTGATATCTCACGCAACGATAGGTTCAACGAACTTTTCGAAACAACAGTTAACTACGATATCACTGCTGGTGATGCCAACATCGCCCTATTGGGTGGTTATTCTTATCAGGACTTCCAGAACGAAGGTAACTTCATGCAAGGTGGCAACTTCCTGACTGATGCTTTTACCTACAATAACATGGGAGCTGCGCTTGATTTTGCCAATGGACTTGGTGCCATCTCAAGTTACAAGAACTCCAACAAGCTGGTGGCGTTTTTTGGCAGGGCCAATATGAACTATCAGGGTACCTACTTCCTTTCTGCCAGTGCTCGTTATGAAGGCTCTACCAGGTTCGGTGCTAACAACAAGTGGGGCTTGTTCCCAGCCGTGAGCGGTGGTGTTACATTGTCGAACCTGTTCGATCTTCCTGGCGTTAACAGCTTGAAATTCAGAGCTAGCTGGGGTATCACAGGTAACCAGCCTGGCTCATCCTATGCGTCGCTTCAGAGATTCGGGCGTCAGGGCAACTTCTTTATCGACGGTGCATATGTACCTTCTTACGGCCCGGTATCCAACGCCAACCCTGATCTGGCCTGGGAAACTAAAAATGAAATCGACTTCGGTTTAGATTTTGCTGCCCTTGATAGCAGATTGACAGGTACATTGGACTTCTACAAGAGAAATACAAAAGACCTGATCTTGCAGGTAACAGTGCCTGTTCCGCCGAATTTGTTCGGTAGCACGCTTGTAAACATTGGTGAATTGGAGAACATCGGCTTCGAAGCAGCATTCAACTATGCGGCCGTAAACACCTCAGATTTCAGCTGGACACCTGGCATCAACTTTTCTACCTTCAGCACTACGGTGGTTAGTTTGACTTCTGGAGACTTGAGCTTTGGTAGTGGTGGCGTTCTTTACAGAGCGAATATGGGTTCTCCAGGACAGAATGCTACTAACCTTGTTCGAGTAAAAGAAGGTGAGAAGCTAGGTCAACTTTGGGGCCCTGTTCAAGTGGGTATTCTTGACAATGGAACACCAGAATTCAAAGACATCGACGGCGACGGGACATTTTGTGACTGCGACGACGACAGAACTGTTGTTGGTAATGGCCTGCCAGATTTCACTTTCGGATTCAACAACTCGTTCACCTACAAAAACTTTGATATAAACTTATTCTTCAGAGGTGCTGTGGGCCATGAGCTTTACAATTCCTACAGAGGTTTTTATGAAAACACTCAGGGTACTACAACAGACAACTACAATGTGGTGAACACCAAGTACTTTGATCCAGAAATCAAAGATGCCAAAGTGAACAGCAGCCATGTGGAGAAAGCGGACTTTATCAAATTGGACAACGCTACGGTTGGTTACAGGGTCAACCTGGCCCCTGGAAGTGCTTTTAGCAACTTTAGGGTTTACTTATCCGCACAAAACCCATTTGTTGTAACGGGTTATACAGGCATTGATCCTGAAGTAAGATTTGTTGACTCGTTTGACGATTCGAATGATGGCAATGATGATCCTTTGGCTCCCGGTGTTGAAAGAAGGGTAACATACTTCACCACTCGTGTATTTACTTTCGGCATCAATCTTGGATTCTAAACTTTAAAGAATTAAAAAATGAAAAAATCATTCTTAAGACGTATTCTTTTAGTTGGGCTGGGATTGACAGTTTTTAGTCAGTCTTGTACCGACCTGGAAGAAGAGTTATATAGCGATATTACTGCCGACAACTTCTTCAAAAATGAAGAAGAGTTCATAGCAGCACTTGGACAAGCCTATGCAGCCTTCGGCGGACTGGGCAACCACTTCAACCTTTGGTCAATCAATGAGATTTCATCTGATGAAATTGCAATCAGCCAAAAAGGTGGTGACTGGTACGATGGCGGTGTACTCATTCAGCTTCATGAGCACAACTTCCCTGCCAACAACGGACTGTTCAACAGTGCGTGGGGTATGATTTATGGTGGTATTAACACTACCAACCGTTTGATCTACTCATTTGAGCAACTGGGAACACCTCAAGCCGACGCATTTATTGCGGAATTGAGAGCTGTGAGAGCGCTTTGGTATTATTGGGGAATGGATGCCTTTGGTAACATTCCTTTGGTGACAGACTTTACTGACACCGAGCCCCCAGCAAATGCAACAAGACAGGAAGTATACAACTTCATTGAATCAGAACTTGATGCAGTAATTGGCCTGCTCCCGACTGAGAAAACAGCTGCAACTTATGGAAGGATGACCAAATGGGCTGCCCTTGCTATTAAAACAAAGATGTACCTGAATGCAGAAGTGTACACTGGAACAGCCCAATGGGCCAAAGCAGCTGATGCGGCGGAGCAGATCATCAATAGCGGTCTTTATTCACTGGAGCCAGTTTATTCAGATAACTTCGCCATTAACAATCAGAATTCCGGAGAGAATATCTACGTTTATCCATACGACAAGGTGTTTGCGGGTGGATTTAACTGGGTAATGATGACCCTTCACCTTGCCAGCCAAACTACCTTCAGCTTGACTCAGCAGCCCTGGAATGGTTATCAAACTGTGGAGGAATTTTACAATTCTTATATTGATCCGGTGAAAAACCCTGGTCCTCAGGGAGATGTTTGGGCAGGTTTAGCGCTAGAGCCTTCTGAAGGTACTCAAGATGAGCGTTTGTCTAATTTCCTTGTTGGTCCACAGTATAATCCTGACGGCACAATAACACAAGATCCGGGTGTGGATGCAGCTGACCCTAATGGCCCAGACCTTACTTTCACCCCTGCTTTAAATGAATTGTTCCCTAACGGATGGAGACAAGGCGGTGCAAGAATTGGTAAGTATGAGATTGAGCGTGGTGGCACCAACAACATGAGCAATGACTTCGTTATTTTCAGGTTAGGAGACATTATTCTTTCTTTGGCAGAAGCCAAGTTCAGGATGGGAAATACAGGCGAGGCATTGGTTTTGGTCAACCAAATCCGTGAAAGAGCTGGTGTAGATCCTTTTGCTACATTAACCAGCGACATGTTGTTTGACGAAAGAGGAAGAGAAATGTATGTGGAGATGACTCGTCGTCAGGATCAGATCCGCTTCGGTAAATGGCACGATGCGTGGTGGGCAAAAGCAGCTGATCCTGCGGACACTCATGAAATCATCTTCCCGATTCCTCAGCCACAAATCGATTCGAACGATAAATTGGTTCAGAATCCAGGATATAATTGATTCAACTGGGTCGGTTTCCATAATTGGAAATCATCCAAAAATATGGACTCCTGAGCTACTTGCTCAGGAGTCCTGTTTTTTAGCATTCCTTTCGCCAATCAATGTATGGCAATACCCAATTGCTTAATTTGTAACTTATTTCAGACAGAGGGGAAGTGAAATCAATTCGGTCGACATTTGTTTATCTTATTTTGATTGCGGCATTGTTAAATGCCTGCAACCAGGTAGCTGAATCGCCAAATCAGGCTACTCCCCTATTTTCGCTTCTTGATGCCAGTTCCACAGGCATCGAATTTAACAATGAACTAACATACACGGAAGAACTCAACCCCTACACGTTTAGAAATTTCTTCAACGGTGGCGGTGTAGGACTGGGTGATGTCAACAATGACGGGCTCATCGACGTGTTTTTCTCAGGCAATCTGGTGGACAATAAGCTCTACCTGAATAAAGGAAACTTTAAGTTTGAAGATATTTCGGACAAAGCCGGTATTGCAAGCTCGGAAGTATGGACTACTGGTGTAAGCCTGGTCGATATCAACGGAGACGGCTGGCTGGATATTTACCTTTGCAAGTCCGGGCCGTCGGGAGGTCCCAATCGAAGCAATGAGCTGCTGATCAACGACGGCGATACCGTAAACGGTCCGCATTTTACCAACCAGGCTGCGGCCTATGGGATAGCGGATGTCGGACTCTCGGTGCATGCGGCATTTTTTGATTACGACAAAGATGGTGACCTCGATCTATACCTTCTCAATAACAGCATCCGCACCGTTGGTGGGTACGACCTTAGAAAAGGGCAGCGAAATATTCCTGACCTCGATAGCGGAAACAAACTCTACAGAAATGATGGCGGGAAATTCACCAATGTAAGCCAACAAGCAGGTATTTACACCAGTGCCATCGGCTTTGGATTGGGCGTAACGATAGGCGACCTCAACAAAGACAGTTGGCCTGACATTTACGTATCGAACGACTTCTTTGAAAAAGACTATCTCTATATCAATAACCAGGATGGCACCTTCACCGAAGACCTCGAAAGCTACATCAGAGAGCTTAGTATGGGCTCAATGGGTGCCGATATGGCCGATATAAATAACGATGGCCTACCTGAAGTTTTTGTGACTGAAATGCTCCCTGAAGACGACGCCAGGCTCAAAACCACCACCCAGTTCGAAAAGTGGGATAAATATCAGGTAGGTGTCGAACAGGGCTACTACCACCAATTTAGCCGAAATGTTCTTCAGCTTAACAACGGAATCGGGCCAGATGGAAAGTTGAGCTTCTCCGAAGTTTCAAGACTAACAGGCACACATGCCACCGACTGGAGCTGGGGCGCCCTGATTTTTGACATGGACAATGATGGCCTAAAAGACATCTTCGTTGCCAATGGCATTGGCAAAGACCTCCTCGACCAGGACTATGTCAACTTCATCGGAGACCCGGAGGTAGTAAGGAGTATCCTTCAACAAAAAAGCAATGTGATTAAGCAGCTAATTGACTCTATTCCGTCCAACAAGGTGTCAAACTATGCTTTCAAAAACACAGGCAACCTGCATTTCGAAAACTTTGCCAGCCAGTGGGGATTGGGCCTCCCCTCCTTTTCCAATGGCTCTGCCTATGGTGACCTCGACAACGATGGGGATCTCGACCTCGTACTCAATAATGTGAACATGCCTGCCTTTGTGTATAGAAACAACACCAAAGAACAGCACCCGGAAAATCACAGCCTGACCGTCTCGCTGCGTGGCGAACAACAGAACTACTTTGCGGTAGGCTCAAAAGTGACGCTTTTTAGCCAAGGTCAGGTGTTCTATCAGGAGCTTTCGCCTATGCGGGGGTTCATGTCGTCAGTCGACTATCGTTTGCATTTCGGACTCGGCCCAATCGATATGATCGATTCGCTGGTGGTGGAATGGCCCAATGAAACAATAACTATAGCGAGAAACCTCTCCCCCGACAAAACGGTTGAATTCTTTCAGGCAGACGCCGTTAAAAAACCAAACCTGGCGACTAGCGGCCTGCATACAACTGTATTCACTATGGAAGCTTTACCTCCAGGAGTGGATTTCAAGCATGTAGAAAGTTCGTTTGTCGATTTCGACAAGGAACGGCTGCTATTCAATATGCTTTCCAATGAAGGGCCCTGCACCTGCGTGGCCGATATCGATGGCGACGGGCAGGACGACTTCTACATCGGGGGCGCAAAAGGCCAAAGCGGCAGGTTATTCAGACAAACCAAAGACGGCAACTTCCAGGAAACATCGAGCCAGCTTTTTGATAGCGACAAAGAAGCTGAGGATACCGGCTGTGCATTTTTCGATGCCAATGGAGACAATTTACCCGATTTGTATGTCACCAGCGGCAGCAACGAAGTACCCAACATCTCCCTTGCTTTGGTAGATCGCTTATACATCAACAAAGGAAAAGGCCGGTTCGTAAAGAGCCAGCAAATTCTGCCCACCAGCGCTAAATTGGAAAGCACATCGGTGGTAAGAGCGATGGACTATGACAATGACGGCGACACCGACCTTTTTGTGGGTGTGCGAATGACGCCCGGGTTTTATGGAGAACAAAAAAATGGGTACCTGCTCAACAACGACGGCCAGGGCATATTCCAGAATGTCACGATTGAATTTGCGCCCGACCTCACCAGCATTGGCATGATCACTGATGCGCTGTGGAGCGACCTGGACAACGACGGAGCCGTGGATTTAGTAGTCGTTGGAGATTGGATGCCCATAAGGGTATTTCTCAATAGAAATGGAAAATTCATTGAGGTCTCTGATAGGTCTGGCCTGGCTGGCTCCAGCGGCTGGTATCATGCAGTTGCTGCAGGTGATTTTAATGAAGACGGTCTGGTTGACTTTGTAGTGGGCAACCATGGCTTGAACTCAAGGTTCAAAGCAAGTCAGTTTGAGCCAATTTCGATGTATATCAATGACTTTGACAGAAACGGTTCTAAGGAGCAAATACTTACCCGCTATGACGGCGGTAGGGAGCTGCCATTAGTCATGAGAACAGACCTGGTGATGCAAATACCCGCACTGAAAAAGAAATACCTGCGATTCAAAAACTACGTTGGCCAGGGCATGGATGAAGCATTTACTTCCGAGCAAATTTCAAATTCCATCATTTTGCAAGTCAATGACCTCTCCTCTCAGTTACTTCTCAACAAAGGCAATGGGCAGTTTAGCTCGCAACCGCTTCCGCTGGAGGCTCAATTCGCCCCGGTGTACAGCCTGCTTGTTGAGGATTTTGATAATGACGGCCATTTGGATGTATTTTTGGGTGGCAATCAATACAGGGCAAAGCCTGAGACGGGGATTTATGACGCCAGCTATGGCTTGATGCTTAAGGGCGACGGAAAAGGAACCCTGACCTCACTGAAAGGTGCTGAGTCCGGCATACACACCAGGGGAGAAATCAGGTCGGCGCAAAAAATTAAAGTGGGAAAACAAAAAATGATAGTAGTGGGGAAAAACAATGACGTCCCGGAGTTTTATAGTTATTAAGATGATGAAAATGAAATTTAGATCAATTGGAGTAATAGTAACCTGTGCATTTTTGAGTGCAACGTTGTTTTTTTCATGCGACTCTTCAGTTGGCAGCAAAACGAGGAA
Source organism: Imperialibacter sp. (assembly GCF_040222385.1). GTDB lineage: Bacteria > Bacteroidota > Bacteroidia > Cytophagales > Cyclobacteriaceae > Imperialibacter. The sequence goes on along the minus strand of NZ_JAVKDF010000053.1, from coordinate 18,584 downwards.
AGAAAACTATGACAGTCTTTTCCTGGGCTTCCATTTTGGCATGGATCGCAAAGAGTTCTTTCAGTATTGTTCTGAAATGAATCAGAAAAAGCTTTTTGCCCATGGCACAGGTGCTACAAGTGTGCAATACGAACTCAAAGATGAATTCAAAGCGCCTGTGATAATGAGGTTCTATCCTTCATTTCATGACGAGAAGATCTACGAGATGCCCGTCACCTTCACCTATGAGGCCTGGGCCCCATGGAATAAGCAGTATTGGTCGGACGTGCTGCTGGAGGAAATGTATGAACAGTTTAAGGTCTGGTACGGCGACGGTTTTCAGGTGGTTAACCACCCGAATCAAGGCAAGATTTATGCAAAAATAGACGGAAGACGAAGAATCAATTTGTTTATTCGAGATGATCAGTTTGTGCAGGCGGTGTTCTCTGATATGAAAGTCGTCACTGAATTAGAAAAACAGAAAGAGAATTAGTACTCCCTTTAAAAGAAGGTAAAATGACCAAGTACCAAACAGCGAAGAGTTTATTCCTTACCCGTGTGGTTCCTATTACGGCATTGGTGTTTACTATCGCCTGTCAGCAGGAGTTGGACAATGCTGCACCTACCCTCTTCAGAACAGTGAAAAGTAGCGAAAGCGGTATTGCCTTTGAAAACAACCTTACTTTCACGAAAGAATTTAACATTTATACCTACAGAAACTACTACAACGGAGGCGGTGTAGGCTTGGGGGACATGAACAATGATGGGTTGATTGACATCTACCTGACAGCCAATATGCTGCCCAACAAGCTATACCTCAATCAGGGAAACTTCATCTTTAAAGATGTAACGGAAACAGCGGGCGTAGCTGGCACTAAGGCGTGGTCCACTGGAGTAAGTCTTGCCGATGTTAATAGCGATGGCCTTATAGATATCTATGTCTGTAACTCAGGCGATATAAAGGGCGACAACAAGCAAAATGAGCTGTTTATCAACCAGGGGCCTGATGCGGAAGGACTTCCTGTTTTCAAAGAAAGTGCTGAAGAGTATGGAATAGCGGATCAGGGATTTTCAACGCATGCTGCCTTTTTCGACTACGACAACGACGGCGACCTTGATCTCTACCTCCTCAATAACTCCTATCAGGCCATAGGAAGCTTCAACCTTCGCAAAAACGAACGACCCGTAAGAGATGACGTTGGTGGTGACAAGCTATTTAGAAATGATAACGGCCACTATAACGACGTAAGCATTGAGGCCGGTATTTATGGCAGCGTCATCGGGTTTGGACTGGGCGTTACCATTGGCGACATCAACAAAGACGGTTGGCTGGACATCTATGTTTCTAATGACTTTTTTGAAAGGGACTATCTTTACCTGAACAACGGAAATGGTAGCTTTAGAGAGGTGCTTGAATCAGAAATGAGGAGCATTAGTGCTGCGTCGATGGGCGCTGATCTGGCCGATATTAACAACGATGGCTATTCAGACATCTTTGTTACCGATATGCTGCCTGAAGCCGAGGAACGGATCAAAACCGTTACCACCTTCGAAAACTGGGACAAATACCAACTCAACCTCGACAACGGATACTGGCACCAATTCAACAGAAATATGCTCCAGTTAAATAACGGAGACGATACTTTTAGTGAGATTGGGCGACTGGCCAATGTGTCGGCTACTGACTGGAGTTGGGGGGCGCTTATTTTTGATTTCGACAATAATGGCTACAAGGATATTTTTGTTGCCAACGGCATTTATCAGGACCTGACCAATCAGGACTTCCTCAAGTTTGTCACCGAAGAAAGCACTATTCAGCGTATTATTTCATCGGAAGGAGTTGACTACAAGCAGCTGGTGGAATTGATACCTTCTCAGGCTGTGCCTAACTACGGCTTCATGAACAATGAGAATTACTCTTTCACCAACAAAGCCAAAGAGTTAGGATTGGGCCAGCCCAGTTTTTCCAATGGGTCGGCGTATGGCGACCTGGACAACGACGGTGACCTTGACCTCGTGGTCAATAACGTGAACATGCCCATTTTCCTCTATGAAAACAAAAACGAAGATTTCAATCCTGACAATGGTTTTTTGAAATTCAAATTGGAAGGTGTTGGAAGCAACACTTTTGCCACGGGTACCAAAATCACCGTCGTGGCTGGAGGAAACAGGCACTATATCGAGCAAATGCCCATCAGAGGGTTTCAGTCTACCGTCGACTTTCGTCCGAATATTGGATTGGGCAAGGCTTCCAAAGCCGACTCGGTGATTGTGGAATGGCCTGGTGGATCGGTCACCATACTGACAGATGTACCCACCAGGCAGACACTGACTCTTAGCCAGAAAGATGGAGTGCCCTCACAAAACAAGCCAATGGAAACTGGCTCAAATTCCGGAGAAACGATGTTTGAGGCCATTGCCGCAGATCAAGTAAAGGCAAGTATAGACTATCAGCACAAAGAAAACCTGTTCGTCGATTTCGATAGAGACAGGCTGATCTTTCATATGTTGTCGACAGAAGGACCATGCATGTGCAAAGGCGACGTGAATGGCGACGGAAGGGAAGATGTGTTTATTGGCGGAGCAAGGGAAATGGCCGGCGAACTATTTATCCAGAGACCCAATGGCACCTTTGGGTCGGAAAGTAAGCTTACTTTTGAAAAAGATAAAAGTGCTGAAGATGTGGATTGTGCAATATTTGATGCCAATGGCGACGGCAAGAATGACCTGTATGTGGCCAGCGGAGGTAGTGAAGTAACAAACAGCTCCCCTTCCCTATCTGATCGTCTCTATATCAACAAAGGCAGTGGCAGCTTTGAAAGAACTGCCCAGGTACTTCCAGCCAATAAGTTTGAAAGTAGCTCAACTGTGAACGTAGCTGATTATGATGGCGACGGTGACATGGACTTGTTCGTTGGTATAAGAACAAAGCCCTATTTCTATGGAGAGCCCGGCAATGGTTATCTCCTGCAAAACGATGGTAACGGAAATTTTGAGGAAGTTAGTAGCACCATAGCTCCTGGTCTCAAAAATATCGGAATGATTACTGACGCAGTGTGGTCAGACGTTGACGCAGACGGTGACCAGGATTTGTTGGTTGTTGGGGAATGGATGGCAATAAACCTTTTCAGAAATGATGGCGGAAAGTTTACAAATACCTCTACCGAAGCAGGTTTTGCCAATACTGAAGGTTGGTGGAACACCATTGAAATGGCCGATCTCAACGGTGATGAGCTACCCGATTTTATCGTTGGCAACCATGGGCTGAATTCCAGGTTCAAAGCGTCTGCTCAAAAGCCCATCAACCTCTTTCTAAGTGATTTTGATCAAAACGGGTCGTTGGAGCAAATTCTAACTCAGTATAACGGTGATTTCTCCTACCCGGTAGCGCTTAAGCATGACCTGGTGATGCAATTGCCGGGTCTCAAAAAGAAATATCTGAAATACGAAAACTTCAAAGGACAGAAAATGGAAGACATTTTCACCTCAGAGGAATTAGCAAATGCCACCAGGCTTACTGCAAATATACTGGAGTCAGTGGCCCTCATTAATAAATCGAACGGACGCTTTGAAATCGTGAAACTGCCTCAGGAAGCCCAGTTTTCGCCGATCTACGCTATTCTAGCCAACGATTTCAACCAGGACGGGGTGACGGATCTTCTTCTTGCGGGAAATCTTTATGATACTAAACCTGAGGTTGGCCGGTATGATGCAAGTTATGGCGTGATGCTTCAAGGCAACGGACAGGGTGGCTTCAAAAACGTTTCAGCCAAACAGTCGGGCTTCTCATTAAAGGGGCAGGCAAGGGAAATGGCCTTCATGAAGGTAGGAAGCCAGCAAATGCTCCTCGTAGCCAACAACAATGATGCGCTGCAAATGTTTGTCTACCACCCAACCTCGGTTATTATTCCGCAGAAAACAATCGAAATCAACAAATGATGCTGTACCTGCGTCATCCAAAATATGGTCTGCTACCAGGCCTGGCTTTCATTTGCCTCCTACTATTCTCAGGCTGCGACGATGGGCAGCCTAAGGCCACTCATTTGTTTGAATCGGCTTCGTCTGACCAAACCAATATTGGCTTTTCCAACACCCTCACAGAAGACGAAGAAATCAACCTCATCGAATACCTCTACTTCTACAATGGGGGCGGTGTTGCCATAGGTGACGTAAATAACGACGGGCTGCTGGATATCTATTTCTCTGCCAATCAGGAAGACAACAAGCTCTACATCAATAAAGGTGACTGGACGTTTGAGGACATTACTGACAAGGCCGGTGTGGCTGCCTCAGGCGCATGGAAGACTGGTGTGACAATGGTTGACATTAATGGTGACGGCTTTCTCGACATTTATCAATGCAGACTGGGCAAATACAAAGGTATCGAGGGCTCCAATCAACTGTTTATTAACAACGGAGACCTTACATTTTCCGAAAAGGCATCAGTGTATGGTTTGGATTTCAGCGGATTCAGCACACAAGCCGCCTTTTTTGACTACGACCTCGATGGCGATCTCGATGCCTACCTTCTCAATCATTCAGTACACACCGAACGAAGTTACGGGAGAGCTACATTACGCAAATACGATGATGGAAATGCCGGAGACAGGCTTTTCAAAAATGACAACGGAAAATTTACCAGTGTAACCAAGCAGGCCGGCATCTATTCGAGCAATATCGGCTATGGCCTGGGGGTAGGCATAAGCGACGTCAACGCTGATGGCTGGCCCGATATTTACGTTTCCAATGACTTCAATGAAAACGATTACCTGTATATCAATAATGGGATGGACACGCTTGGGCTGGTCAGCTTTACTGAGTCGATAGCGCAGACAATTGGGCATACCAGCCGATTCTCCATGGGAAATGATTTGGCAGACTACAACAACGACGGTCTTATCGATATCATCTCGCTGGACATGCTCCCGGAGGACGAAGAAATTATCAAGCGATCGGCAGGTGACGACTCGTACGAGATCTACAGTCTCAAGCTCAAATTTGGGTATGGTCGGCAGTTTACCAGAAACGCCCTCCAGCTCAACAACGGTATCCAGGGCGATGGACTCCCCAGCTTTTCCGAGATCGGCCAGCTTGCCGGTATTCACGCCACCGACTGGAGCTGGTCTCCTCTGCTCGCCGACTACGACAATGATGGTTACAAAGACCTATTCATATCGAACGGCATCAAAAGGAGGCCCAATGATATGGACTACATCAATTTTCTTTCAAATAGAGACTTGAGAGACGGGCTCGTCAATAATCCAAATTTGAGTGACCGAAAGCTGGTGGATGAAATGCCTGACGGAGCCGTGCACAACTACCTGTTCCGAAACAACAAAGACCTGACTTTTTCTGATGTAAGCAGCCAATGGGGAATGACGGCTCCGTCCCTCTCCAACGGCGCTGCCTACGCCGACCTTGACAATGACGGCGACCTTGACCTCATAGTCAACAACATCAATGAAGTCGCCTCCTTGTACAGAAACACTACGGCTGAGTCGGCCAGCAAAACAAAACAATCTTACTTAAAGGTAATTCCGCTGGGTAAGGGGAAAAACACGTTTGGGATAGGCGCCAAACTGTTTGCGTACGCAGATGGTAAGGTTTTTTATCAGGAAAATTTTGTCAGCAGGGGGTTTCAATCTTCCGTGAGTCCGTGGGTACATTTTGGCCTTGGGGAGATCAAAACACTTGACTCCCTGAGAGTGGTTTGGCCTGGTGGCAAAACGCAGCTTCTGACAAAGGTCGAAATCAACAGGTCGATTCAGCTTGAGGAAACTGAAGCCAAGTTGTTTTACCGTGCCGTTGAACGGAAAGAACGCCCCTTGTTGATAGACGTGACTGATGGCCAGGGTATTGACTTCACTCACAAAGAAAACAATTTCAATGATTTCAATAGAGAATTTCTCATTCCTCATTTGGTTTCCAAAGAAGGCCCCAAAGTAGCAGTGGTAGACTTTAATTCCGACGGGAAAGATGATTTCTACATTGGTAATGCTTCAGGCGCATTGAGCTCCTTCTTTGTTTCGGCCAGCGACTCTACCTTTTCAACCTTACTACTTCCTCGCCAGGTCGACAACATGAGAATGGAGGAAACTAATTGCCTCTTTTTTGATGCCAATGGGGATGGCCTTCCTGATCTCTACATCGTTTCAGGTGGAAATGAATTCTCACCACGAAATAATAATCTAAAAGATAGGCTCCTAATAAACAACGGAGCTGGCGGGTTTACCGATCAGAGCAACGGACTGCCCGATGCATATCAGCACGGTTCGGTAGCCACGGCTGCCGACATTGACCAGGATGGAGACCAGGATCTATTTATTGGCGGGCGGGTGGTACCCGGGCAGTACGGTGCGCTGCCGCTCAGCTATGTGCTGCTCAACGATGGCACCGGCAAATTCACCGATGCAACCGCTGATATCGCTCCTGCGTTGGGGGAAGTGGGCATGGTAACCGATGCACAGTGGATCGACCTGAACGGCGATACTTATCCCGAGCTCGTCGTCGTTGGAGAGTGGATGCCCATAGCCATTTACGGTAACAACAAGGGCCAGCTGACCAGGCTCTATTTCGAAGGACTGGCCCATTCTAATGGCTGGTGGAGCGCTTTGAAACTAACTGACGTAGACAACGATGGTGACACTGATTTTATAGTGGGTAACCTTGGGGCAAACACACGTCACAAAGCGACGCTAGAGTTCCCCATGCATCTCTATAGCAACGATTTTGATGAGAATGGCTCTATGGATCAGGTTCTTTGCTACTCTACACCACAAGGGGTTTTCACCGTGAATACCAAAGACGAGTTGATCAAGCAAATTCCGTCTTTGAAAAAGAATTTCGTAAAACATGTCGACTTTGCAGGCAAAACGGTAGAGGAAATTTTTGGCGAAACGGCACTGAACAACAGCCTCCACCTACAGGCCAGCACTTTTGAAACAGTTTGGGTTGAAAACATCAACAATCAGGGTTTCAAAATTCACCCACTACCGACACAGGCTCAATTTGCACCCGTGGCGGCTATCGAAACAGCGGATCTCAATGGTGACGGACACACTGACATATTGCTTGGTGGAAACAGCTTCAGCAGTTCGCCTTATTTCGGAACTTACGATGCCAGCCAGGGTCTTGTGCTTTTAGGGGATGGAAAAGGAAAGTTCAACCCTGTCAGCGCCAGAAAAAGTGGTTTAAAGGTCGCCGGCGAGATAAAAGACATCAAAACGCTACATTTTCCGGGAAAACTGCTTTTCGTCATTGCAAGAAACAACGATAAGCCCGTCATTTACATGTTAAACAATACAGTCGAAAATATTTTTTAATTTTGCACCCAGAAGAACAAAGGAGAAAGTGATGTTAAAACGTTTTTTACTAGGAACATGCTGTGTGGCTATTGTGGGTCTAACCCTAAATGGCTGTAATACATCAAAGGGCGAATACAAGGAGGTACTGAAAGATCCCCAACTCTACCATGCGTCGGTCAAAAAACTTACTGACATAATCGTTCACGATATTTTTTCCCCGCCGGTTGCCAGCCGAATTTATGTGTATCCAAATATTGCTGCCTACGAGGTGCTTGTCAACCAATATCCTGACTATCAGTCGCTGGCTGGCCAACTAAACGGCCTGGACGAAGCTCCGAAGCCAGACCCTGCCAAAGAAATGGATCTGCACCTGGCTTCTATACATGCTTTTCTTACCGTTGGCAAAGCGCTGATATTCTCTGAGGATAAAATGGACGTTTTCAGAAACAAGCTTTACAACAAAATACAGGAAACCGATATTCCCTCAGATGTTTTTGACAACTCCATTGAGTATGGCGAAACAATGGCCAAGCACGTCATGGATTGGGTGGCGCTGGACAACTACAAACAGTCTCGGTCTTTTCCCAAATACACCGTGATGGATAATCCAGACTACTGGAAACCAACGCCGCCAGACTACATGGAGGGTATCGAGCCTCATTGGATGAAAATCAGAACTCTGGTGCTTGACTCATGTAATCAATTTGTACCGAAACCACCTACCCCTTACGACATGGCAAAGACCAGTCAGTTCTATAAGGAGCTGATGGAGGTCTACGAAACAGGTGTTAATCTCACCGAGGAGCAAACTGATATTGCCAAGTTCTGGGACTGTAACCCCTACGTTTCTCACCACAAGGGCCACGCTATGTTTGCCACTAAGAAGATTACACCTGGGGGACACTGGGTTGGCATCACCGGCATTGCCACGAAACAATCCAAGTCCAACTTCATGCAAACCAGCGAAGCCTATACCATGGTGACAATCAGCCTCTTTGATGGGTTTATTGCTTGTTGGGATGAAAAATGGCGGAGCATCCTGATCAGACCTGAAACCGTAATTAACCAATTTGTAGACGAAGATTGGGTGCCCCTATTGCAAACCCCCCCCTTTCCTGAATATACCAGTGGACACAGCGTTATTTCAAACGCAGCCGCCTCCGTACTTACTAAGTTGTACGGCGAAAAATTCAGTTATCACGATACCACCGAGATGGAGTACGGCCTGGAGCCCAGAAACTTCGATTCCTTCTTTGGAGCTAGTGAAGAAGCCGCCATTAGCCGTCTTTATGGAGGCATTCACTACATGCCTGCTATCACTGAAGGCATTACCCAGGGCCGACAAGTGGGTAGTTGGGTGCTCGACAACGTGAAGACAAGAAAAGGCTCGCTATCGGAAGCTAAAAAAGAAGACTAGCCAATAATTCTCAGCGGTTTGAAAAGCCCGTCAATCGATAAATCAATCGATTGACGGGCTTTTTATTGATGCGATCAGTCCTTCTTAATAGCTGTATTGATGACAAAGGCCAGAGCGATCACACCAACACAGCCGATGACATTGTACCACAAATATGCAATGTCGGTGGTTTTAAAGAGCACTATAACGACAAGCTGAGAAATGACGGCTGCCCAAAAAACGGCTGGCCCCTTGATGACCTTGATGAAGAATGCAACCAGGAATATGCCAAGGATGCTCCCGTAGAATATAGAGCCAAGGATGTTCACAGCTTCAATGAGGTTCTCCACCAAATTGGCAAAAAGGGCAAAGCCAATGGCCACCAGTCCCCAGAAGGCGGTGAAAAACTTCGATGCATGGACAAAATGTTTTTCGGCTCCATCCTTTTTCACCAGCCTCATATAGAAATCAACGGTGGTGGTGGAAGCAAGCGCATTGAGTTCCGAAGCTGTCGACGACATTGCTGCAGAAAATATAACAGCGAGTAGAAGCCCAATAACGCCCACAGGAAGATATTCGAGAATAAACGACAGAAAGATATAATCGGAGTCTTTTGTTTCCGTCGAAGCATCTACCGACGTAAGCAGGTTCTTTACCTCTTGCCTGGTCTTCTCCGTCTCTGCCTGATATTGAATAACTAAAGCTTCATTACTTTTTATTGCGGTTTCATTGTTTGCAATCCTTGCGGTCTGCAGGTCAGTGATCGCCTCTAGCTTTTGATCAAATACCTCCCTGTGTTTGGCCTCCAGCGCCAGATATTCATTGGCTTTTGCCGACCCCTCAATCATTTCCACATTCGACACTTTGAAATGAACAGGAGGCAAATTATACTGGTAAAATATAAACACCATTACCCCTACAAAAAGGATAAAGAACTGCATGGGAATCTTTAGGATGGCATTGAACATCAATCCCATTCTACTTTCAGCTACATTTTTACCTGAAAGGTAGCGTGATACTTGTGACTGGTCGGTGCCAAAATAAGACATCTGCAAAAACAGACCTCCTGTGATGCCCGTCCAGAAAGTATACCTCACATCGCTGTCAAAAGAAAAGTTCACGACCTCCAACTTACCTAAACTACCAGCGAGACTAAGCGCATCGCTAAAACTGACACGCTCAGTAATGAGGTAGATGAGGATGCCAAAGGCGACAAACATGCCTATCATGATCACCGCCATTTGCTGTTTTTGGGTGATGCTAACAGCCTTGCTTCCCCCACTTACTGTGTATAGAACCACGAGTCCTCCAACCAGCATAATGGTATAAGAGAGATCCCAGTGGAGCACTGTTGAGATGATAATGGCTGGTGCATAGATGGTAATACCCGCCGCAAGCCCCCTTTGCAATAGAAAAAGAAAGGCTCCGAGGAGTCTCGTTTTAAGATCAAACCTCTTTTCTAAAAATTCGTACGCAGTGAATACCTTCAGCTTATAGTAGATCGGGATAAAAACTGCAGAAACGATAATCAGAGCAAGAGGTAATCCAAAGTAGTTTTGCACGAAACCCATGCCACTTTCGTAGGCCTGTCCCGGTGTCGAAATGAAAGTAATGGCTGAGGCTTGCGTGGCCATCACAGAAAGTCCAATGGTTCCCCATTTAAAGCTTTTGTCGCCAAGTAAATAGCCATCAATATTGGTGTGGCTTTTATATTTCAGTGTACCGTACCCCACAATGAACGCTAGGGTACCGAGTAATACAATCAGGTCAATGTTGCTCATGCGTAGGAATTAGGGTCAGGATTGATAGGTAACGGTGAACCAGTAAAACAGCCCTATCAGCACCACAAAAAATGCCATTACAAAAAGGTAAATGGCCTTCCATGAGCCCAAAAAGGGTGCGTCATCCATCTCATCCTCCCGAAGTTCTCTTTTTTCAATCACAGTAGTTGTGGGTTATTTTTTTCCTAATGAAATCAAGTTGGTAAAGAGGCGATAAGCGCCTGGAACCCCTGCCGGAAGCTCCCGAAACCATGAATACCCCGTATATACATAATAGCCTTTGCCATATTGTGCCACCAGCAGGCCACCAGAAAGAGGCTCCTCTCCCGGGTCGTTGCTGCTCAATATTGGCTTGAAATGGTCATCCCACTCCGATGCGAAGTAGAGACCACGCTCCTGCACCCAGCCCTCAAAATCTTTTTCTGTGATCTTGTTGGGATAGCTGAGCACCTCGCTTTTTTCATCCAAAAATCTTACCGGGGCTTCCTCCACTGTCACTCTGTCCCGGCCAATCTTGATCGGATAGGGGGCAATTTTATCGGTAACCATTCCGCCAGAAGTCAGGTATTGGACAATCACCGTGCCCCCATTCTCTGTGTATTTGAATAGCTTCTCATTTTCATACTTAAGCTGATCCATTGTATTAAAGGCCCTTACCCCCAGGATGATGGCGTCATACTTTTGCAAATCCTTCGATGCCACGTCTTCCATCGTAAGCTCATCAACGGTATAGCCAATTTGCCTTAAGCTTGCCGGAATCTCATCGCCAGGGCCCATCAAATAGCCTACAAGCTGGCCCTTCTTTTCAAGGTCAATTCTCACCACCTGCGCCGACGATTCGGGGAAGAGTGTTTGCACAGGAATATGCGCATAGTTGATTTCGATCAGGCCCTTGCTGTAAGTTTTTCCACCAACTGTGGCAACAGCCGTCACTGTGCCGGTTCCCTGCTTCTTTGGTGGCGTTACCGAAAACTCAAACACCTGACTTGCCCCTTTCGCTGCCAGGCTAAATGGCTGGCTGGCTGGTTTCGATTCCCAGCCTTTTGGCAAACTTAGGGCTACAGCCCCCTCAATATTTGCCTTGCCAGACTTTACTGTGACTTGTACGGTTCTTGGCTCACTGTCGGCAAATACGTAAACCTTTTCATTGATGTCGGCAAATACAGGTGGTGTCACCACAAAAGGTCTGTAAACCTCACCATCCACCCTATCGTTTCTTTTAAAGATCAAAGGCATTTCCAAGTCCAACTCCAGCCCATCAACAGCCACCACATAGTTGACCATTACAGCAGGCGGGTTTTCCGGAAGCCCTCTCAGTAGCTGATCATCCACAGCATACATTCCGATAGTACCTTCCTTTTGCAGCCAATAAGGCTGCGAATAAGACATGCTGGCAGGAATAACGAAGCTCTTCTCAAGTTGAAACCCCTGGTTGTTTTCCAATTTCTGGTCCAGCGATACACGGTCATTCAAGGCATTGACAACAAGCGCCTTGAGGACAAGCGTCGCAGGCGACCGGTTGATTACCTCAAAATTCACTTTTACTGAGTCACCGGGTGTCACTGCATATTCATTAGCCTTCGCTTCCAGGAAAAGGCCTGTGATACCTTTGATTAGTGTTTTGATTTCCTCCTGCTTCACCTCTCTCCAATACACATCACTTATGCCATTCATTGCCTGATAAGCCTGCATCAAGTCAGGAAGAATAAGCGTGGGGTTTTCAGGATCAAAGTTGATAAATGCATTTTCCGTATGGAACGCCACTTTATCACCGCCTTTTACCCGCCTCCATGTGGTTTCCACACCCTCCATCACGTCCTCTTTGGCTGCCTCTCCTCCAAGATGCTGAAGGTACTCAACATTTGTTCCCCTTGAACCGGTAGCACCAAATCCCTGACTCTTGTGCATGCTCCTGCTCTCAGCAGATAGCTCTGTGTACGACTTCCCCAGCAAGGTGCTGTAGGCCCCAACATCCACCCCAATCCAATCCTTCGAGTCGTAGTCTCCGGGATTGGCGTAAAACCATCGGGAAGTATTCCAAAGGATGCGTTTTGGCTGCCAGGTGGTTACATATTTCAGTTGTTCGGGAAATCGCTTTGGGTCAGCGGCGGCTTTGAAAGCCTCGACTGCAAGAATCGCTGACGCAGTGTGATGACCATGGCTTTGTCCGTCAGGTGGAAATCTCGTGATCAAAACGTCGGGGCGAAATTTCCTGATGTTCCAGATCATGTCTGAAAGCACTTTCTCTCTGTCCCAAATTTGAAATGTCTCCTCAGGGCTCTTTGAGTACCCAAAATCATTGGCTCTGGAAAAAAACTGTTGTCCACCATCGGTTCTTCTTGCCGCCAGCAGCTCCTGGGTTCTTATGAGCCCAAGCAGCTCTCTGATCTCAGGGCCGATTAGGTTCTGTCCGCCATCACCACGGGTGCAGGCCATGTAGGCAGTTTGGTACAGCCTTTCGTTGGCCATGTAGGCGATCATTTGGGTGTTCTCATCGTCTGGGTGTGCCGCTATGTACATGACCGAGCCTAGCACATTGAGCTTCTTTAGCATTTGCTTTAGCTCGGCACCATTGTAACGGGCTGGTTTTTGTGCTTGTAAAGAAACGGAGAGTAATGTGGCAATAAAGAATAAAACAATAGGTTGGGCAAGGAACCTCTTTTTCAAACGCATAGACAAGTGGTTTAACTTGCAACTTAAACGCCTCAAGGTTAGGAAGGTTTGGAAAATTAATCGGGTGGTGAAATAGCCGGAGTAGTGGTGTAACTTGCCCATTGTTAGAAAAAAACAAAGACCACTGGGTTGCTACCTCAGTGGTCTTAATATCATAGAAAATATGACACCATTCCCTACAAATTAGGCTGCGGAGTAAGCCTCAAGTAAGGCTTCACCTTCTTATATCCTTTGGGAAACTTCTTGTCGGCATCTTCATCGCTGATAGCCGGTGCGATCACCACTTCCTGGCCATTTTCCCAGTTAGCCGGAGTGGCTACCGAATAGTTAGCTGTTAACTGCAGGCTGTCGATCACTCTCAATAGCTCGTTGAAGTTTCTGCCGGTAGAGGCCGGATAAGTAATCATCAGCTTCACCTTCTTATCGGGGCCAATAATAAACACAGACCTTACTGTAAGCTTCTCGTTGGCATTTGGGTGGATCATATCGTACAACTCAGCCACTTTCCTGTCGCCGTCAGCGATAATGGGAAAGTTCACATTCGTATTTTGAGTCTCGTTGATATCCTTGATCCAGCTATTGTGGCTATCCAGTGGGTCAACGCTGAGTGCCACCACTTTCACATTCCGCTTTTCAAATTCGCCTTTGAGCTTGGCTGTTGTTCCCAGTTCGGTAGTACACACTGGTGTAAAATCGGCAGGGTGCGAGAACAATATGCCCCAGCCGTTGCCCAGCCATTCGTGGAAGCTGATAGGGCCTTCTGTGGTTTCTGCTTTGAAATCCGGCGCTATATCGCCAAGTCTTAGTGTTGCCATAATTGATATTTATTAATCTACTTAATTGATAGAATAAAGGTAAAGTACTTCACCAGAACTTTTCAACACCGGGCAATGAAAAAGAGTTTGGGAAAATTAAAATCCTGTTCCGGTAGTGTCGGCTACATCGAGCGGAAGCTCAGGCTCCAATGCCTCGTCCTTTGGCTTTTTGTTCCTTTTGCGGAAAAGGCCCTTCTTTTCTACCGGAGATTCATTGCCCAGGGAATCCAATTGAGGCGTAGCGGCACCATCAATCTGAAGAGAGTCTTCCGCAGCTGGCACCTCTTTGGGTGCTACGAATACCTCGCCAAACAGCTTGTTATAGAATATTTGCTCTTCGTTAAACTGATCCTTAGGGTCATAGTTCCTTATGTACTTCTTCGGTGCAGGCTTTGTCGGAGGCGCTGTGGCAGGCTTGTCTACACCTGAAGAGTCGGTTGACACAGGTGCCAGTGAATCTGCAGCGGCCATTTCATCCTGGTACAAATCTTCATCAAACGTAACCGAATCAGCAGAAATAGGAACGAACTGGTTCTCCATTTTCACTGTCTTCAGGTTATAATTCTTAACGAGATAGGGATCACGGGTGATAATGCCATTCTTGTTCTTTTTCACCCACGGCCCATATTTAGGCATAGAATCAGGCCCAAATGGAGAGAACGCAAGCATCCTAAGGGAGTCGTCAAGGATAAAGGTGCTTTGAAAAGCAGGGCAAATTTGATTGCTTTTACAGGAGATCAGTCCGGCAATTGTTATAACTACAATTAAAAAATACAGGCCAGAGCGATATCTCATTAAATGCCGATGGGTTGATTATCTGTCAGACAGAAAATTGTATTATAAAAAGCTAGCCGGCTTTGTTTAGTTTACCAATAAACGTCAAATATAAAAATATTATTGGAGGCGAAAAAAGGTTCTTTCTATTTGATCATTGATTCAACCACAGGGAGGATTTTGGATACCCACTGAGTATACATCTTTCCAGAAGGATGCAAACCATCGTTCGCCACCAATTCAGGGTCGTTGGCTGCTTCTTTCGACCCCGGAGTGATGTTCACAAATGCCACGCCAAGTTTTTTGGAAATAGCCTCAGCTGCGCTGTTAAAGGCATCTATCTCCTTCCCTATCTTTTCCGGGTTTCGGTCAGCAGCAAAAGGAGTGACACCATAATCAGGAATACTAACAACAAAAACTTTTTCGGCTTTCCCACCTGCGAAGTGGATGCCTTGTACCAAAAGCGCTTCAAATTGCTTCTTATATTCTTCGAGCGAGCGACCTCTGTATTGGTTATTCACTCCAATCAGCAGCGACACAAGATCATAAGGTGGCTTCGGGGAGGCATTTTCAATACCTTTTTGCAGCTCATCGGTAGTCCAGCCAGTAGTGGCAATAATTTCCGGAGATGCCACGGCGACACCACTTTGGTTAAGTGCTGCAGCCAGTTGAACAGGCCACCTCTCGCTCTCAGCAACGCTTTCCCCTATTGTGTAGGAATCACCAAGCGCCAAAAACTTCAAACTGCCCGCCTGATCCATACTTTCTGTGTTTTGTTTATTTCCCTCGTTGCACCCCAAAAGAGCCATGTACGAAAGTAGGAAAATGGTTAGAAAAGTGTATTTCGCTTTACTCATAGTTGGCAAGCTCCTCCTTCAATTTCTTTGGCAAGCTATCAACAATCAACGCATAGGAGTGATCGATCAATTCGTACAGGAGCTTGTCTCCCACAGACCCGTCGGTGTCCACGGTGTTCCAGTGTTGTTTATTCATATGATAGCCGGGCTTCACCCCTTCGTAGGTTTCCCTTAGCTGAATCGCTCTGTCAGGATTGCATTTGAGGTTGACACTTCGAAAAAGCTCGACATCAGCCAGAGCAAACATCTTTCCCATCACTTTGAACACCAGCGTATTGCTGTCAAAAGGGAAGCTTTCTGTGACGCCAGGTTTTCGAATGCAATAGTCTCTATACTCTTCTATGTTCATTACATCAAGCGGCGAATGGTCCAGATGATTAGTGCCATTAAAAATAAGAGGATCGAAATTTTGTTGATCCCATGCATCATCCTTAGGTTGAAGTTCGGCTTGTTATTGGGATCCTTTTTACGGAAGTAGTATTTCAACACTTCGCTAAAGTCGAAGTAGTTGGTGCTTTCTTTCTTCTCCTGATTCTCTGAGTTTGCCATACTGGTTATGCCTCCACTTTTTCGGGATCCGTCCATCTGCCGTCTTCCCTGATAATTTCTATTAATTCGTCTACTGCCTTTGCTGAGGCGACTGACCTTTTCACTACCTCCTTGCCTTTGTACAAGGTGATTTTACCTTTGCCTGAGCCCACATAGCCATAATCGGCATCGGCCATTTCACCCGGGCCGTTGACAATGCAACCCATGATACCAATCTTCACCCCTTTCAGGTGATCGGTGCGCTTGCGAATCATGGCGGTGGTTTCCTGCAGGTCAAACAGCGTTCTGCCACAAGAAGGGCATGAAATGTATTCAGTCTTCGACATTCTGGTGCGGGCCGCCTGCAAAATACCAAACGAGGTGTCATTATAAAGCTTGATCTGCGGCTTGACAGCGTCGTTCCCGGCCAACGTTTGATTAGACCAACCCAACATAATGCCGTCGCCGTAGCCATCGATAAGCAATCCCCCCACATCAGTGGAGGCAAACAACATCAGCTTATCGTCAGAAATCGGCTCAAAATCTCTTTTGATGATGACCGGCAGTTTCGCTCCTGCGTCCTCCAGCACGAAGAACGTCCGACGCAGCGCCGGGTAGGCATGTGCGTTGTCTGTTTTTATAATAAGCACAAGGTTCTTTCTTTTGGCTAGCGTTTTCCAGTCGGCCTCAAAAGCATCCTCATCAGAGAGTTGAACAAAATTGAGCTCCGGGTGCAATTTGGCAATGCTTAAATCGCTGATATCAATCAGCGGATAAGTGTTTTTCTGATCAGCATGATTAACCCAAACTCCGTAGTCCATGATCTCCCTCAGGCCATTGGGCAGCATAAAGGGCACAGGGGTGCTTCCCGAATAGACGTAATCAGTGCCGTAGTCATTCATTCTCCATTTGTCGGGCTCCGGCAGATAAAAATGACCCGTTACCTTCAAATCAGGATACTCTGGATTTTGTAGCCTGCTGATGTCCGTAATTACCCTTGGCACATTGGTGCCGCCGATATTGGAGACTTCCAGGGAATGGCGTTTTGTGTATTCAAAAGGACTGTAAGGCGGGTTGTCAACAGGAACAATGGTCTTATGCCCGGCCCGGTTATTGTATCTTTCGACTAATGCGCTCGCTACTGGCAGCTCCAGCTCAGGCTCTTCGGTTAAAGAAACCCTGACTGTATCTCCCAAACCGTCCTCCAGCAAGGTCCCAATACCTACAGCTGATTTAATTCTACCATCCTCAGCCTCGCCGGCCTCAGTCACGCCAAGGTGCAGCGGATATGGCTTGAAGCCTTCGTCGTCCAGCATTTTCACCAAAAGGCGGTAGGCTTGCACCATCACCTGGGTATTGCTCGACTTCATAGACAGCACAATGTTGTAGTAGTTCAGCTCTTCAGCAATCCGCAGAAACTCCAGCGCCGACTCCACCATGCCGAGCGGCGTGTCGCCATAGCGGCTCATGATCCTGTCGGAAAGCGACCCATGATTGGTACCAATGCGCATGGCCGTGCCATACTCCTTGCAGATCTTCACCAGCGGAATAAACTTCTCCCTGATGCGGTTCAGCTCCTGCTGATAGGCGTCGTTGGTGTACTCAAAAACTTCAAATTTCTTTTTGTCGGCATAGTTGCCTGGATTCACCCTCACCTTTTCCACAATTCTGGCCGCAAGCTCAGCAGCGTTGGGAGTAAAGTGGATATCTGCCACTAACGGCGTATTATACCCCCTTTTGACCAGCTCCTTTTTGATGACCTCCAGGTTCTGTGCCTCCTTCACACTGGGAGCCGTGATGCGCACATACTCACACCCGGCTTCTATCATTCTGATAGACTGCTCAACAGACCCCATCGTATCCATGGTATCGATAGTAGTCATCGACTGCACCCTGATCGGATGATGAGCGCCCATAGGAGTATCTCCAATGGTTACCTCAATCGTTTTTCGCCTCGAATAAGAGGTGAGACTGTTGCAGAAGTTGATTTTTGACAGAAGGGCTGCGTCCGCAGTGTGCATAAACTAATGGTATAATAGATTGTGCAAAGTTAACTAATAAAGTGTTTAAGTGTTTGGAAGTGGAGGAGGAAAGAGTGGCCCGGTAGGTTTGAAGACGGAAGACCGGAGAGGCGTCGGTACAGCTAGCGGCCAGTAGCGTCGGGGCTGTCAGACGCCGGGGAGTGCTTGAAGGAGAGCAGGAAGGGTTTGAAGGAAGTTCGAAGACGGGAGACTGAAGCAAGGCGTCGGTACGGCTAGCGGGCTTAAGCGATGGGGCTGTCAGACGCCCTGTGTGAGTCGAGATTGGGAAAAGGTGCGCCGAAAAACAACCGGTGTGAGACTGTTCAGAAAAGTGTGTCATAAGTATAAGTAAAAATAAAATGAGAACTTATGACAGAAATGGAATCAAAGAGACCACCTCGGAGTGAGTTGGAGCAACTTTTCGAGGAAGCATTACAGACACTTAAGTCGGGCAAA
>NZ_JAVKDF010000052.1:0-560 GCF_040222385.1 Imperialibacter sp. | reverse complement strand
ACCACCATATGTCTTCGCCATTACGGTCGTAATTGCCGCCGTTAGCGTAGTTTTACCGTGATCTACGTGTCCAATCGTTCCCACATTTACATGCGGCTTGGTGCGTTGAAAGGTCTCTTTTGCCATGTCTTTGTCTTGTTTGTGTTAATTAAATTTGTAAAACGATTACCGACAGAGCCGATAGTCGGATTTGAACCGACGACCCCTTCCTTACCATGGAAGTGCTCTACCTCTGAGCTATATCGGCTTCTATTCCAATGAGCGAGCGACCGGGATCGAACCGGCAACATTCACCTTGGAAGGGTGACACTCTACCAATTGAGTTACGCTCGCTTTTGCGTGGGGAGAGCAGGATTCGAACCTACGAAGTCGTAAGACAACAGATTTACAGTCTGCCCCAGTTGGCCGCTTTGGTATCTCCCCAAATTCTTTTCAATAAATCAATGAATGAGCCAGTGGCCGGAGTCGAACCGACGACCGACGGTTTACAAAACCGTTGCTCTACCAACTGAGCTACACTGGCATTTTTCGAAAGACTGGAAAAATACTCATAGTTCATC
>NZ_JAVKDF010000051.1:0-1587 GCF_040222385.1 Imperialibacter sp. | reverse complement strand
TGGCTTGATTGGTTCTTTACTCTTTTGGGTCATTTCTGTCTGTACTCAGCCCTGACAGAGTCGGTTTTGGACGATACATTTGACCCTCCAGATGGGTTTTTGACAGGTTTGGATGCACTTTTCCTGCTATTGATACTGAATGGGTTGAAAATAGGTGGTGTTTTATTGGTCGCAGGTGAGCTAAGTTACAAGCGGGCTATAGTCCTTCTGGGTGTAGAGTTTTAAAACCTCTTGCCTTCCGGTTTTGATCCACTTGGCCGCTACGGTGATAAAACGAAAGATGAATTTCTTGATCCTGAAATTTGATTGTAGCCAATCGAGTTTCTCAGCGAACTTGGATAATATAAAGCGATATAGGTTGGCATATAGGGCGGTGAGAATCATAAAGGCGGTGTTTTCACCTAAAAAGGAGCAGGGCAGTTTAGCCCATCCAAAGTCGTTATTCATACAGTCAAAGGTTTTTTCAGCTTTTCCTCGCCCATTATAAAAGGCGACCACCTGTTCATCGTCCCAGGCTTGGTCATTGGTCAATATCGCTCGATAGGTGTAGGCTTGACCGCTGAAAATATCGGATTGTTTGTCCTTTCGCTTGATACGGCTAACCACTAAACGATAGGATGTTTTGCCATCAAAAGGACGGTAATCGGCTATTTGTGCCACTTCCATTTCCTGAATGCCCAGGCGTACTTTTTTCCAGTCTTCAGCGGTAATAGTGCCGATTTGCTGCTCCATGTTTGCTGAACGCATTGCCCTGATGTAGAATAGTTCGCTTTCTTCACTCACCAGTTCTACCACATCTTGCTGATAAGAAGCCGAATCAGCACGGAAGCGCCTCACAGATATTCGCTGCTTTGCGAGTAGCTCCAAGGCCCTGCCTAAAGTTTGCTTCTGTTGGTACTTCGCCTGACTGTTGCCGTTGCGCCCCTCTATATAGACGATGTGCTCCCCAATACTGGCCACTCCGGGCTGATAACCTTCGCACTGTTTGTAGGTTCTTTTCGCATCGTACTTCTCGGTGGCTATGACCTGATTGTCATAATCCAGGGTGTAGCCTTCTTTGCTGTTGAGCTGACCGGTATGCTTGAGGGTCTTGAGTAAAAGCGCATTAACAGGGAAGTTGATGTTGAATTGGTGCGCTACGCCTGTGGGGCTAATCAAAGAGTCAACAGGAGTAGATAATTCTTTGATGCCTCGTAAAATAGTATCCGAGCTACATACGCACATTCCCTTGACTTGCTGCAAGTGAGATCGCAGGTGATCATTGATATCCTCGGCGCAATCACCTCCGGTGAAATAAATAGCTAGTTGGTTGAGCAATATCTGGGAGTAATCAAAACCTGTATAAAGTACTCGCTTGCCCAGGTGTTGATCAATTAAGCGTGGAATACCTTCTTTCTCCAAAAGGTCAATACAAAAATTGAACCCACCAAAAGGGTTGACTTTTGACTCAGAGGTAGTAATTTTCATCTTCACTTAGTTGTTTTTCAATCACTCAAATAAGTGAAACCTTGAGGAGTTAAAAAAGGCTTTGATTCAATTTATCAGGCCTTTTTGGCTCTTCTTCATAATCAACCTGCGGATTTTAGG
>NZ_JAVKDF010000050.1:0-1247 GCF_040222385.1 Imperialibacter sp. | reverse complement strand
ACCAGCATCTTCCGCCTGAATTGCAAACCAGAATTGTCCACGTCCATTAAAGCCTTCATCCCAGTCAAAGGCGTCGTCTGAGTTAAATGCTGATACTAAGTATTTCGCATCTACTGTTCCACCAAACCACTCAAATCCATCATCATCTGATGCAAATGACTCTACATACTCAATGGTCGTACCACGACCAACTCCACCCAAGGTTAATCCTTGAATCTCGTTTCCAGCTTGATCGCCTACCGCTTTCCCAGTGTGGCGTAACGACACATAACGAATAACACCTGAATTGTCATCATCATTATCTCCACCGTAGTTGGCACGATCGTCTCCAGCTCCTACTATTTCGTTCACCCCTTCAATCTGGCGAACTGTAGCGTTATTGGTTTTTGCATAACCCAATACAACCAAACCGCCCCATAAACCACGATCTTGCTCGTCTAAAAGGCCACTTAAATCATCTAATTTAGAAGTAAAGATAATCGGAGCGTCTGCTGTTCCTTCAGCATAGATTTTTCCACCTTGTGAAATGACGAGGCCTGATGCATTATTTCCTGATCCGTCTTCGGCTTTGATTACCGTGCCTGGCTCAATCCATAGTTCTGCTCCGTCTTCCACAAATACCATCCCATCAAGAAGATATTCATTGTCCGCTGTCCAAAATACTTTGTCTCCCGCATTGATACTCGCATCTGTTATGGTAACTGAAGATCCACCTGTGGCAACTGGTGCCAGATAACCAAGTTGATCTAAAGCTGTCCAGCCACGTAGCCAGTTGTTAACACCAAAAGCACCAACATAATCAACTTTCGTAAACCAAGGGTCAGTATATAAATCTCTGTCAGCTGCATCTAAAGCCGTACTTGTACTTTCTAATCGTGGATCTAATTCTTCAGATTCTGGAGTACGTCCGATTCCACGTAATCCTGGATCAGTGATTTGGTTGCCAGCAAAGTTCGGGCTGGTTCGCACAAATTCCTGGGGCACCAAAGCTTCTAGGGTAGTGCCTGCCGTAAAGTCAAACCAGAAATTGTTCAATAGTTTCAGATCACCCACTTCTAATCGCTTACGACTGTCTTCTGAAGCTGCATCTGCCACATCTTCTATGTTTAACGCTGGTGCATTCGGCTGACCTTTGAAGTCTCCAAAGATACTGTTGAAGTACGTTCCACCTGAGTTATCTCGGAAAATAAGCCCTTGAGATCCATCACCGGCTACTTGTGCAGGATTGTCTTTGCCATCTCCTAAAT
>NZ_JAVKDF010000049.1:0-302012 GCF_040222385.1 Imperialibacter sp. | reverse complement strand
TTGCCCGACTTAAGTGTCTGTAATGCTTCCTCGAAAAGTTGCTCCAACTCACTCCGAGGTGGTCTCTTTGATTCCATTTCTGTCATAAGTTCTCATTTTATTTTTACTTATACTTATGACACACTTTTCTGAACAGTCTCTAAACGGTTCTTGCATGACGGTGGTGATCCTTTGGCTCCCATTAGGGGTGCCCGCTTCGGTCTCCCGTCCAGCCAGTAGTCGGGCAGGCTTCTGGTCTTCCGACCCCTTCACTCCTCCCTTTCTCACTTTTCACAACTTTCTGTTTTACGTTTCAAAAAACTTCCCTAACATTGTACCCATTATGAAACTCGTCAAGGACATTGTGACCACCCGTCTCAGGGATATTGACCCCACAAAGGCTTAAACAGCCCCTGGGACAGACCTCTATCGGTCACTATTTTTCCTTTTTCACATTTTTTTTCAATTCTTGACAAGTAATGACATCACTATACTATTCTATACGCAAATATTTGCGCTATTTTCTTGAAGCTTTAAAAGGCGGCGAGCAGGACTTTACCGAAGGTAATCTCAACAAAGCCATCTTTTTGCTGTCGATTCCCATGATCATTGAAATGAGCATGGAATCAATCTTTGCCGTGGTTGACGTATTCTTTGTGAGCAAGGTGAGCGTTAACGCCGTGGCCACCGTCGGTCTAACCGAATCGGTGATGATGATTGTGTACTCTGTGGCGGTTGGCCTGAGTATGGCTGCTACCGCTACCGTCGCCAGGCGTATTGGTGAGAAAAATGCTCAGGCAGCCTCTGTCGCAGCGGTGCAAGCCGTTATTCTGGGACTTTCATTTGCGCTAGTGATTGGCCTTGCCGGCGCCTTTTATGCCAGAGAGATTCTTCAAATGATGGGAGGAAGCCCTGAGCTCATTGCTGACGGCTATGGCTATACCCGGTGGATTTTTCTCGGGAACGTGTCGCTCATGCTCATCTTTTTGATCAATGCTATTTTCCGTGGCGCTGGTGATGCAAGTATTGCTATGTGGGCACTTTTGCTGGCCAACACGATCAACTGTGTTTTGGATCCATTGTTTATTTTTGGGTTTGGCCCAATACCGGCTATGGGTGTGGAGGGGGCGGCGATTGCCACCACAACGGGTAGATCAATTGGCGTGGTGTTTCAGGTTTATCATCTTTTCAAAGGCAGCTCCAGAATCAAAATAACCATCCAATCTCTTGTGGTTAAATGGGACATTCTGGTGAATATGATCAAGGTGTCGGTTGGCGGTGTGGGACAGTTTCTGATCGAGTCTGCCAGCTGGATCTTTCTGATGCGGGTGATGTCGCTTTTTGGTGAAGAGGCATTGGCTGGTTATACGATCTCTTTCAGAGTGCTGGTGTTTACACTGATGCCATCGTGGGGATTGGCCAATGCGGCAGGCACATTGGTAGGTCAAAACCTTGGCGCTTTGAAACCCGACAGAGCGGAAACCTCTGTTTGGCGGACTGCGTTGATCAATGTGATCTTTCTCGGTATCGTAGGAGCTGTTTTCTTGATCTTTGCCGAAGAGGTGATTGCCATTTTTACACCCGATGAAGCTGTGGTAAGCTTTGGAACACAAAGCCTTCAGATCATTTGCCTGGGGTATGTTTTCTTTGCCTACGGCATGGTTTTGATCCAGGCATTTAATGGTGCTGGTGATACGAGAACCCCTTCCGTGATCAATATTTTTGTTTTCTGGATCTTCCAGATCCCGTTTGCCTACTGGCTGGCGGTGACGATGGGGTGGGGGCCTTCAGGAGTCTTCTGGGCTATTGCGGTGGCTCACTCACTGTTGGCGATCATTGGAGTAATCATATTCAGAAGAGGCAGGTGGAAGACGGTGAAGGTTTAGCTCCCGGCAAATGCTCGTGAAGACACGGGCAACGACGAGGTGTAAACCAGCCAAAGCTGGGGAATCCTTATTGACAATTGACGAGTTTCTAATAAGAATGGCCAGTGGAAACGCTGGCCATTGTTTTTAAGTATTGGCTGTAAGACACAGCCAAAAACTTCGCTTACACTGTGACCGTTTTTTTCTCAGCAGCGCTTTGTATGGCTAGCTCAATAATGCGGATGACATCCCTGGATTGCCCGGCTGTGACTTCAAGCCTGCCGGTGCCATTAATGGCGTCCCGTATGTTGGCGTATAGTCCAGGGTAGTTGCCCACTTCAGACTCTACTTTGGCTATCATGTGCATGCCTTTGTAGTTCGTGTTGATCTTGCCCCAAGTTTCTTCAGGCTCTACACCCCAGTTAGGGGTTTCAGACGGAATCTTACCAGCTTTCAGTGCTTCTTCCTGCACATCGATGCCGGATTTAACAAAGGTGCCCTGGTCGCCATAGATAACGAACCGGTAACCTTCTTCCCGCACAAGCATACCTGCTTTTAGCGTCACCTTAAGGGCAGGATAATGCAGGATCACTTCGAAATTATCTACCGCTTTGGAGCCTGCCCTTTGGTGGGCTGTAAAAGCTGATACCTCTTTGGGCATTCCAAACAGCGTCAGCGCCTGGTCGATCAGGTGCGAGCCCAGGTCGTACAGAATACCAGAGCCGGGCAAATCTTCCTCTCTCCAGGCATTGGGCTTCAGGTAATTGCGGAAACGGTCGTAATGAATTTCCATTTCTACCACCGTGCCCAGCAGGCCTTCTTTTATGACCTTTCTTATTGTGTTGAAGTCACCATCGAACCGGCGGTTGTGGTGCACAGTCAGGATTCGGTTGTACTTCTTTGCTGTCGCAATCAACTCATTGGCATCGGCCGAAGTAATCGTGAAAGGCTTTTCTACCAGCACGTGCTTACCGGCCTCCAGGGCTCTTTTGGTCAGCTCAAAGTGAGAGGTATTTGACGTCGCCACAACAATTAGGTCAATAGCCCGGTCTTTGAAAAGGTCGTCAACATCTGCTACTACAGTGGCTTGTGGAAACCGCTGATTGGCCAGGGCAATATTGGTCGGCCTCGACTCACGAATCTTATAAAGGTGGAGCCCGGAAACACTGACGATGATGGGTGCATGAAATACCTGACCGGCTATTCCGAAGCCGATCAGACCAACATTGAGTGGATTATTTGCCATGCCCCGAAGGTAGGAAAGAAAAAGGGGCAGGGCAATGAAAACTGGCTTGAGAATGTGTCGAGCAGACCTGTCAGGGGACAGGCCTGTGAGAAAAGACTAAGCCTCTTTTGCCATGCCTCGTATCGTTTCAATCACTTTCTCTACTTCTTCCAACGGACGGAAACCATTCGATACAAGGTAATAACCCTGGTCGTTTTTTAACACAACGGTTGGAAAGCCCTTCACGCCTGCACTATTACTCCATTGGAAGTCCTGCGTGGTCCGGTATTTCATTTCTTCCGACTCAAACTTTTCAATGAAGGCTTTCGGGTCGAGCCCAAACTCTGTCGCTAGCTCCTCATATACTTTGTTGTCGGCGAAATCACGGCCTTCCAGGTATTGCTTCTTCTGCAATGCATGAGCAAACGGCACCACCTGGTCTGGTAGAAAGCTTCTGAATGTAACCAGGGCCCTTGAAGGGGGCTCGGAGTTCATCTGCGTGTCGGAGGGAAGCAGATCATTCAGATAAGACTCTCCAAACTTCGCTCCGGTCATTTCTTCTACTCTTTTGTATGCCCCTGAAATATAGCCGTGCATAGTAGAAAAGGGAGCAATTCGGGTACCGGTGACCATGCCACCTGCAACTACCTCAAAATTGAACTCATCTTTTCTTTTATTGAACAGGTCAACAATGGTGCCGCTAAAGCCATAGCACCAGCCACACAAAGGATCGAATATATAAATGATAGTCTCTTTCTTCATCGAATTAAATGTCTATACATTCAATCAATTCTATGCGACAAAAGGTTCAGTTGCTATAAAAACTCTGCTCTGATTTTTTCAGCAGCTTTGGCCACACCAGTGCTGGCAAGCTCCTCGTAAAGGTGGAAATTGGGAAGCTTAGGCAGATTGGGTAGACTAGGGTCGATGATGAACTTTGGCGCATGGTCGGCAGCGTAGTGTAGCAGGCTGGCAGCAGGATAGACAGCCAGCGAGGTGCCCACCACCATGAATACATCCGCTGACATGACCTCTCTGGCGGCATCCTCAATCAGCGGCACCATCTCCCCAAACCACACGATGTTCGGCCTTAGCTGGGAGCCTCTTTCGCACTTCTCGCCTAACTTGAGTTCCCATCCGTCCATTTCATAGATGAGGTTTTCATCCAGCGAGCTCCTTGATTGAAACAGTTGGCCGTGCAGGTGGATGATATTGGTCGAGCCGGCCATTTCGTGCAGCTTGTCTACATTTTGGGTAACGATAACGACTTCAAAATCTTTTTCAAGGTCGGCTAGCGCAAAGTGGCCTGGGTTTGGTTTGGCGCTCATTGCCTGCTTCCGGCGCATATTGTAGAAGTCGAGCACCAGCTCCCGGTTTTTACGCCAACCATCAATAGATGCCACCTCCATCACATCGAAGCCTTCCCAAAGCCCACCGGCATCCCGGAAGGTTTGGAGGCCGCTTTGTGCGCTGATGCCAGCTCCGGTAAGGACGACGATTTTTTTCATTTAGCTTGATTTCAGCGACCAATAAAGACAGGCGTTGATGGCCTCCTGACTAATGCTTGGATAAGAAAGAAGAATATCTGTTGAGGTTTCTCTCCAGACCTCAATTTTTCAACAATTAGGTCAACAGGGATTCTAGTGCCCCTTATGACAGGCTTGCTATACATGACTTTGGAGTCAGATGTGATGTATTCTTGCCAAAGCTTATTCATAGCTATTTATACCCAAGATAACACCAAAATCAAAGAATTCATTACTCATTCATATTCTTAATCAACTGGTGGAAGAATTGCACCACTTCCTTGTAATTGTCCACTGCCAGGTGTTCGTTGATGCCATGAAAGCCTGTGGCATTGTCGGGAGAGAGGCGGATTGGGAAGAAGCGATACTGATTTTCTGACACATTTCGGTAGTGCTTGGTGTCGGTACCTCCGCCTAGCAAGCCGGGCGTAACAATAGTGCCGGGCATAAGCTGCTTCACAGTTTTGGAAATCAGCTGGTACGAGGCCGAGTTATGGTCAGCGACTGTAGATGGCTCGTTGATGCTGCTTACGGCCTTCACTGTGATGCGGTCGTCGGCCACTACCTCAATGATATGCTCCAGCACTTCCTGAGTTGTTTCTCCCGGCATCACCCGGAAGTTGACTACCGCAGTAGCGCTGGTAGGAATCACATTGTCTTTTACTCCGCCTTTGATGATCGTTGGTGCGGTGGTGGTGTGAGCGTTAAGCCCTTCCAGAATTTTGGCCCCCAGCAGCCAGGTGTTGGCGAAGGCCATTTTTTGCATAAAAGGCATTTCGGGCCCAACAATATTGATTTGCTCCTGAAGGGTAGGCGTCATTTTGTAGGGAAACTGGTTGGCTTCCAGCTTCACAATGGCCGCCGCCAGAGAGCCTATGGTGTTGTTTTTTGGAGGCATGGAAGAATGGCCTCCGGGAGTAGTGATGGTGAGCTCATAGGAGATATATCCTTTTTCGGCCACGTTAATAATAGCCAGGGGCTTTTTTACCCCGGGCACCATGCCGTCTGCTACATAGCCGCCCTCGTCCACCACGAATTCTGCTTTGATCCCTTGCTCTTCCATGTACCTGCCAATGGCACCAGCACCCTGCTCGCCACCTACTTCTTCGTCATGCCCAAATGCCAGGTAGATGGTTCGTTTTGGCTGAAGGCCATCTTTCAACGACATTTCCACCGCCTCAAGGATGCTCATTACGCCCACTTTGTCGTCCATGGTGCCACGACCGTAGATGAATCCGTTTTTGATTTCTCCTGAAAATGGCGGCGCTTCCCAGTTGGTTAGCGTACCTTCGTCAACCGGCACCACATCCATGTGCGACATCAGAATGACAGGTTTGGCGGAGGCATCCGTGCCCTGCCATTTGTATAATAAACTATAACCGGCAATCACCTTTTTTTCCAGCAAGCTGTCGATCAAAGGGAAGGCCTCTGCCAGAAAATTATGAAAACCGTAAAACTCTGCTGAGTCAGGGGTGGCAGGATAGCCAAAAGAAATTGTTTTGTATTGGATGGCCTTTTGGAACCTTTCAAGGGCAGCATCCGGCACGTCGACCGGCGTGACCGATGCCACGTCAAATGTTTCGGAGGTAAAGGTCACGGTTTTGATAAGCACAACAAGTACAAGGAGCAAAACAGCAGCTCCGATAATAAGAAGTAATTTTTTCACAGTTACGGTTGGTTTGGAATGATCAACTTATGATGTCTATTTGACCTTCAATATAAATGATGAATATGGAATTGCAGAAACTTTGGGATGTTTAAAGTGCGTTCCTGGGTTGCCCAAAATTATATTTGCTTGCCGGGAATAGGTGTCTCATATAATTGAATGGTTTCAGTAGTGCCGTTTTGATAAAGTTGAAAATTAAGGCGCTTGTTACAGACTTTTTTGAAATTTTAGACACAAAATCATGCCTGCTGAGTTCTTTAATGAAAAGGTGTTGTGACTAATGTCGTTTATTTGTCGGTTGAATGATCAAACAAATCCCTGCCTTCTTGCTGCTATGTCTTTTGCCCTTTGGATCTGCGTATGCGCAGGACTCAACCGGCGTGATGCCTGCCAGGTTGAGCGTTTCAACCGGCTTCCGCTCGTTTCTGATAAGAGACGAACTTGAGTCGTTTAGGAATTTTTCAGGTTGGGGCATTCCGGTGGGTGTTAGCTGGGACAAGGAGAGCAAATTTGGTGAGTGGCATTTGGCGGCAGCAGCAGCCATGGCGAAGCTGACGGCTGATAACTCAAGGCTCGAGGTAAAAACCTTCGTGTCAAACGTTGATGTGCAGTACCTCACCAATTTATCCAGATCGAAGACCGACGGGCTGTCTGTGCACGGCGGCGTCAGCTGGGTGAATCAAGCCTCCTCCCGAACGTACGCTTTTAACAGTCCCATCGGGGGGCAAGATCCGTTCACCGGAGAGTTTTTTTCTGCTCCTGAATTAATGCTCCAATTGAGAAATGTGTTTAAAAAAGGAAGGAGGCTTGAGTGGAATATTGCCTGGGGCCCAATGGCCTATCTCATATCCAGAGACTATCATCCCATCAGGGGCTTTCAACGGTTCAGAGATGTTCCAAAGGGAATGGTGGTGGCCAATAATTTTGTAGACCTTACCTCCAGAGTTTGTTATTCCATGCCACTTACTGGCAAAGTGACTTTGTCAACCGCCTACAAATGGAGGTACCTTCGCTACGAACGAAACTATCCATTTCAAATGGCTAATCATGAGTTTTGCGTTTCACTGTCCTGGGCTTCACGAAAATGAGAAAAACTATATTACTTCTTTTGGTGGGGCTGTTCATTTTTGGCTGCGAACGTGCTTTTTTCGAGGATGAACCTACGGACACCTATGTCAGTAATTTTGAAGTATTCTGGTCTGAATTTGACCGTAACTATTCCTTCTTTGAGCTCAAAAACATAGACTGGGACTCCCTGTACGATGTTTATCGTCCCTTGGCAGAGCTGGCCGTAAACGACGATCAGTTTTTTCAGGTTTTGGCCAGGCTGTCGCTTGAGTTGAAAGATGGCCATGTGAATGTGGTCAGCCCCTATGGAGTATCAACCTATGATTTTGCAAATGGTGAAAAACCTGTCGGTGCTGAAAATGTCAAATCACACCTTTTCAGTGTAAAGCAGGTAGGAGGCTCGATTGAATATGCTGAACTCATTCGGCAAAATGTCGGCTATATTCATATCAAGACCTTTGGGGGAGATATTGGAGACTACGAAAAGATAGACGATATACTTGAAGCGTTAAAAAAAGAAGATGGGATTATTATAGACGTGCGTTCCAATGGTGGCGGGAGTACCACAAAAAGTCAGACGGTAGCAAGCAGATTTGCCGACAAAGAGAGGCTGTACCTTAAGGTAAAGTACAAAAATGGCCCGGGGCACAGTGACTTCACCGACTGGGATGAAAGAACAGTGTCACCAGAGGGGCCTTTCCAATACAAGAAACCCGTGGTGGTGCTCACGGATAAAAAAACCTATAGTGCCTCTGAGGAATTTGTTTTGGCCATGCGGCTATTTCCGCAGGTCACAATTGTGGGAGACACCACAGGCGGCGGCTCGGGAAACCCAATTTTGAGGGAGTTGCCAAACGGCTGGACGTTCAGGCTGTCAAGTTGGATAGCAGCAGACCCTGACAACAATACCTATGAAGGAATCGGGCTCTTTCCTGACGTGGTGGTGTTAAATAAGTCGCAAAATCCTCTTGATGACACTGATTATGCCTTACTTGAAGCAATGAAGGTATTTGACAATCAGTAGGGAGGTCTACGATCTGTTTTTCGAGTACTTCTCCAGCCCTTTTTTGGCTTGCTCGCTTACCTTTTTCTTGAGAAAGGGAGTCCACCCCAAGAAGAGCCCCGTGGTGCCCAATGCCTGTCTGCTCCATTTCCAAAAATTGAAATAATCGGTGTGTTTGATGATTTTTCCATCTTTGAACTCAAAGTTGGCTGAAATTTCGTTGTGGACCGTGTTGCCAGTGCTGCTGAAAAGGTAGTCGGCTGTCCAGTTGGCAGTTCCATTTGTGTCGCTGGCCTGCACGTTAGAAAATTTAACCGAGAGGCTCTGCTTACCTCTTTCTATCAGCATGCGCCACATGTTCCTGGCATGTTCTCCTTTCAAAGTGCCGAAGACTGGGTCTGTAAACTGAATGTCGTCATGGTAGAGTGAAACCATTTTTTCGGCATCGTGATTGGCAAATGCTGTGTAAAAACTGTCGATTATTTCTTTGTTGTCGGCCATAATTAGAGGTGAACAAGTTTTTTAGTTTGATCAGATTGCAGAGAGAAACGGCGATTTCGTTCCCACTCTTCCCGCCGGTGATCAATTTATCAAATCTCTCTGTTCGGATTGGCAATATAGGGTGAAAGTTGCCCGGCATATCCCAAAATAGGGTGGTAAATCATTCATTATTGACCATTCAGTAATAATGACTCGTGGTAATTGCAGATAATCATTATCTTCAATCATCGACCCGTTGGGTTTTTAGTCACTACTTAAACACACTTCATCAATGAACAAATATCGCTATCTATTAGCCGCTTTGTTACTTTTTAGCGTCAGCATTTACGCTCAGCAAGTAACTCTCACCAAAGACCAGATCATCTCCATGACCTCCGAATGGAAGGGCGAAAGGCTGCCCGACGGCAGGCCTAAAGTCTCCGATGATCAGCTGGAACGCCTGAAAAACATTTCGATTGAAGAGGCCTGGGGTATCCTTCGAAACAAGGGATACCACAATCAGTTTGAAGGTGATTGGATGATCATGGACAATGAGAAGCCGATGACTGGTCGTGCACTCACTGTTCAATACATGCCTGCCCGATCCGATTACCATGAGATGATTATGGCAAAAGGAAAGGCTGAGAATCGTATTGGCAATTTTAATTCCTGGCCTATCGACATGCTGAAGCCAGGCGATATTTATGTGGCTGATAGCTACGGAAAAATTGTTGATGGCACGCTCATCGGTGACAATCTGGGCAACTCCATTTATGCCAAATCAAAAAATGGGGTCATCTTTTACGGCTCCGTACGTGATGAAGAGGGATTAGCAAAGATTGATGGTTTCAATATGTGGGTGAAGGGCTATGATCCCTCCTACATTCAGGGTATGATGCTTGGTGGTATCAACGTTCCGATAAGAATAGGAAGGGCTACTGTGTTGCCTGGCGACGCTGTTTTAGCCAAAAAAGGTGGCGTTATCTTCATTCCGGCGCATCTTCTTGCCGATTTACTTATTAATGCTGAATTCATAGCGCTGCGAGACCAGTTTGGCCATCAGAGACTGAGAGAGGGGAGGTTTACGCCGGGGCAAATAGACCAAAGATGGACCGATGAAATCAAGAATGACTTTCTAAAATGGCTTGATGCTAACCCTGATAAAATCCCCATGTCAAGGGCAGAGCTAGATGCTTATATGAAAGACAGAACGTGGTAATTGAAATTTTCACTTGATAAAAACCGACTTATGATTAATCAAGAAAAAACACCCTCCGATAAGTACTTAGAAAAGCTTGGGATAAAAGATGAGTCTGTTGCTACACCAGAAGCAAACAGCAGTGAAGAAGGTGGCGACAATCGTCGTGACTTTATGAAAAAAGTGGGACTTGGCGGTCTTGCTCTGGGAGGCTTTATGTTTAGCAGCATAGAGGATACCATGGCACATTCTACTTCAAAAGTAAACCGCTATGCAGCTCCTTCTGATCTTAAAATTACCGACATGCGATATGCAGTGGTGATGAACGGCCATGCTCGCTGCCCTGTGATTAGAATTGATACCAATCAGGGCATTTCCGGCTATGGCGAAGTGCGTGACCAGGGCTCGTGGCGATATGCCATGTTTTTGAAGAGCCGCATTAAGGGAATGAATCCATGCAGTGTGGAGCAGATATTCAAACGCATCAAGCAGTTTGGCTACCATGGTCGCCAGGGTGGTGGTGTGTGTGCCGTGGAAATGGCACTGTGGGATCTGGCTGGAAAGGCCTACAATGTGCCAGCCTATCAGCTGCTGGGAGGCAAATTTCGTGACACTGTAAGGCTGTATGCCGACACCTCCATGGGCCGTGACCAGGCGGAGTTTGAGGCCAAGGTGGCCAAGCGAATGGATGTAGACGGGTTCACGTTCCTTAAAATGGACTTCGGTATTGAGCTTCTGAAGGATATTCCGGACACTGTAGCTAATAGTAACTTCTGGGACATTGGCCGCCAGTGGACCAACGACCCCATGACCTATGGTGCGGCCGAGCACCAGTTTACCCAGATCCAGATCACCGATAAGGGCCTTGACATTCTCATGGAGAGGATAGAACTGGTACGTAAGAAAATTGGCTATTCCATTCCGCTGGCATCGGATCATTATGGCCATTTCGACCACAATAACGCCATCAGGCTAGGCCGGGCGGTGGAGAAGTATAGACTGGCATGGTTGGAGGATTTGATCCCCTGGAAATTTACTGAACAATGGAAAACCATTTCTGATGCCATCGAAACGCCAACCACAACGGGAGAGGATATTTACCTGAAGGAAGAGTTCATCAAGTTGATTGATGCGAGGGCCATTGATATTGTGCATCCTGACCTTGCTACTTCTGGTGGTTTGCTGGAAACAAAGAAGATTGGTGACTATGCCGAAGAAAAAGGTGTGGCGATGGCGATGCATTTTGCCGGAACACCGATATCGTTCATGGCCAACGTTCATTGCGCAGCGGCTACCCAGAATTTCATGGCTCTTGAGCATCATTCGGTGGACCTGGACTACTGGCAGAATTTGGTGAAGATGACCGGCAAGGGCGTCATGATAGAAAAGGGTTTTGCGCCAGTGCCGGATGCACCTGGTTTGGGTGTTGAACTTAATGAAGAAGTTGTGAAGCAGCACCTTGATCCTGAAAACAACAAATATTTCGCTCCTACGCCAGAGTGGGATGTGGAGAGATCATGGGACAGGCTTTGGAGCTGAGAAAGCCCGATGGAAGTTAATAAGGAAAGGCCCATCATGTGATGGGCCTTTTGCTATTTTGTATTGTTGAGCTCTCTGAGCATTCCACCAAACACGAATCCGTGAATCGGGAAGATCGAATACCAGTAAAGCCTTCCCCATAAGCCCCTCGGCCTGAAGGTGGCCGTCTGACAAAGTACGCCGTCGTCTATCCTGAACTCCAGCCAGGCCTCGCCAGGCACCTTCATTTCAGCAAACAGCAAGAGTCTTTTTTCGACCCTGTTGGCATACAACACCCGCCAAAAATCCAGCGAGTCGCCAGCATTGATGTCATTTACGTTGGTTCTGCCTCGCCTGAGGCCCACACCACCCGCCAGCTTATCGAGAAATCCCCGAAGCTTCCAAAGCCAGTTGCCGTAGTACCAACCAGTTTCACCACCCAGTGCCCAAATGCGGTCGAGCACTTTTACGCTGTCCTTCACTTTTACGCTTCGTTTGTCTTGCAGGCAGCCGTATACCGGTACTTCAATATATTCTGAAAGGTTTTCGCTGATTCGTCCGCTCACCAGGCTGTCTTTCCAACTTGAGGGCACTACATGCTGATTGATTTTTGAGAAAGCTTTGGCGAGCGATTCGGCATAGCTGATGGTCTTAATGCCCAGAAGTTTGGCCAGGCGGTCGTCGCTGCACACTACCTCCACTTTCATACTGTCGACCAGTGTTACCGCCAGCCGGTAGGAGGTAGAAGTGACAAAAAAGAGCCAGTAGGAAGACAGCTTGGGCGTCATGATCGGCAGGGTAAAGATCCACCTCTTTAGTTTTCGTGCCCTGGCAAAGCCAAGCAGCATTTCCTTGTAGGTCAACACGTCGGGTCCTCCTATGTCGTAGTTGTCATTGTAAGTAGCTTTGTTATGCAACACACTGGATAGAAACAGGATGACATCTGTAATGCCAATAGGCTGGCAGCGGGTGTTGAGCCACCTGGGAGTGATCATCACAGGTAGTTTCTCTACCAGGTCTCTGATGATCTCAAAGGAGGCGCTTCCGGATCCGACGATAATGCCTGCCCTAAGCGTGGTGAGTGCAAAATCGCCCTGCGACAAGATATTCTCTACCTCTTTTCTTGAAGCCAGGTGTTTTGAAAGAGTTTCTTCGTTCACAATCCCGCTGAGGTAGATGACCTGTTCGATTTTCTTGCCCGCCAATGCTTCGTTGAAATTGTGGGCAGATTCGCTTTCGAGCTCATTGAATTTACCGGAAGCCCCCGACATCGAATGAATGAGATAATAGGCGGCATCAATATCATCGGGGATGTTTTTGAGTGTTCCCTTTCTCAGGAAATCAACTTCTATCACCTTTATGTGGGCGATAAGCTGTTTTGGAGGATTGAATCGGTTGGCATCTCTTACGCAGCATATCACTTCGTGACCCTGATTAACCAAAGCCGGAAGCAACCTTTTGCCGATGTAGCCGGTGGCGCCGGTCAGTAGAATTCTCATAGGATTATTTAAGGTGACCGAAGTGGGTCTTCGGCTATCAATATAACCCAAAAGAGGCGGTTCTGTTCATTTGCCAGGCAAGATAGCCCTAGGTTCGTGAAGGGCTGGTCCCCTAACAGACCAATCTACTTATCAGTCCTTTTGCAAAGCTGCTCCATTACCCAGTTTGTTCTTGTGCCAGAAACGCCTGTGCTTGGACATTTTCCCTTGCCGGTCAGCTCGTCTACAATGGTTTGTATGAGGGGTTGCTGAATGTGCTTGGGGATATCAAAGGTCATCCTTTCAGCAGGCTTACCTTCCACTTTTAATGTTACGGAGTGGTCGCTGAAATAAGGGAAAGAGATCTCACCTTTGCTGCCAAT
Source organism: Imperialibacter sp. (assembly GCF_040222385.1). Taxonomy (GTDB): domain Bacteria; phylum Bacteroidota; class Bacteroidia; order Cytophagales; family Cyclobacteriaceae; genus Imperialibacter. The sequence continues at coordinate 288,623 of NZ_JAVKDF010000049.1, read as the reverse complement.
GATGGTAGTTACCTCTTCGTCGGAAGCGCCGGAGGTAGCAAAGCACCAGGTTCCCTGGCCGAGCACACCACTTTCAAAGACGAATGAGCCAGTCACAATATCTTCTGCCGGGTAAATACCACCCTGGTTAGCAGCATAACCATGGGCGTGTTTCACCGGGCCTAGCAGAAAATCCAGAATATCCAGCTGATGGCAGCCAAGGTCGTAGAAGTAACCGCCGCCAGCCACTTCAGGAAAAATGCGCCAGTTGTCGGGGTCATGCGCCGCACCTACAATATCAGGGTGCAGTGGTTTATTAAGCTTAACATTCACATACCTCACGTCGCCAATAACTCCAGATTCGATCAGCGACTTCACCTTCAGAAAGTTGGGCAGCATTCTTCGGTAATAGGCAATAAACAAAGGCACCCCGGCTTGTTGACAGGCATCCACCATGGCCTGGCATTCTGCTGTGCTCCGAGCCATAGGCTTTTCTACATATACTGGTTTGCCTGCTTTGGCGGCTCTGAAAGTGTATTCGGCATGAGAGCCAGGAGGTGTGGCGATATAGATGGCATTGACGTCAGGGTCGTTGATCAGCTTATCGGCATCGTCATACCATTTTGGAACGCCATGACGTTTGGCAAAGTCAGCGGCTTTTTCACCATTGCGGCGCATGACAGCCACAAGGCTTGAATTTTCTATCTTTTGGAAGGCAGGGCCACTTTTTACTTCGCATACATCGCCTACGCCAATAATGCCCCAGCGCACTTCTTTAAGGGTGGTAAACATAAAAGTTAAGTTTTTAGAAAATCTAAAGATAAAAATAAACCCCAGAACTGTAGAGGCATTCTGGGGTTTGGGAGAATTCCCTATATATTTTGTTACATCTGTAGCACCACTGGTCTCTAAAACTCAATGCGATAGCTCAGGTTAGGCAAGAAGCCTAGTTGCTGAAACGTTTCAATTTTATCGGTTCTGCTATCAAAGTATTCCCCAAACACATTGTATCTGGCTGTTACATTCTGGACATTGATTGAAAGGATGGACGAATGCCCGGGTTTGTTGCGGCGGTAGCTTACGCCAACATCCAATCTGGCATAGTCGGGCAGGCGTTGGTCATAAGCATTTGTATAGTCTAACACTGTTCTGTCCTCAGTAATGCTTTGCTCAAGATTAATCGGCACTTTCCGGTTGCCGCCAGCATAAATCACCCGGGTATTGAAGCCGAGAAGATTGTCCTTCGTTCTGCCGACCTTAAATTCTTTGCCAGCAATAAAATTACCGGTGAAGTTTCCGTTGAAACGTGTGTTTCGTTCGATGCCATCCGCCCCGTTATACTTCGACTGGTACACTGAAGAAGTAACTGTGTAATAAAAGCCGTTCGTTAAGAACTTCTCCAGCGTTAGTTCGAGGCCATAGTTGCGCCCGGTTCCGTCGTTGGTCAACGGACGAGTTGTGTAGCCATCTTTGGCGTTCAGCACACTAAATGTTGGTGCCCATTCATCCGTATTTGTCACTTGCGCAATGGGTACATTATAAAGATGCTGATAATAGGCTTCGGCTTTCAGCCGAACGTTGTCCGTCAGCTGTTTTTCATAACCAAGCACAAAATGCCCGGCTTTACTCATCTCGAGGCCCTTGTTGTGCTGAACCAGGGTTCCATCTTCAAGGGTTTCGTTAGCCAGATAGAGCGACGCCGATTCAAGGCGGCTGTGAAGCCCAATGCCTGCAGTGATCGATGAACCCTTGGCCACCGCCCATTTCATTCCAAAACGTGGCTCCAGCGCATGCTGGTTTTTCAGAAAAAGGTGCGAATAGTGGAACCCTGTGTTCAACGTGAGGTGCTCACCTGCCCGGTATTGCCATTGTGAGAAACCCTGAAGGAACATCATGCTGCCGTCTGCTTCCAGTCCCGTGTAAGTGGTATCATCAATATTGTGGTAGTAGCTCGAAATGAGATCGTAGCCGAGTGAACTGGCAATGATACCTGAACGCAGCGTGTTACGGGCGTTGAACTTCTGATTGAGCATTGTCGACAATCGATAGTCTTTTTTCAGAAAGGATTCTTTGTTGTATACCTGTAGCTTCAGCGAGTCCTCGTCATAAACGTTTCGGCCTCTGGAGGCAGTAAGCTTGGTTTCAATGAAGGTGTCTTTGTTAACAAAGTACACATGCGACAAACCAGCCACGCCCATGTCGGATCGGAAGTTGCTGTTGAACGGGTAGCCCTCTTCGAGGTTGGCTGCCTCGGTTTGTCTGCTGAGGCCGCCAAGCCCCCATAATGAGAAGGCTCCTGCTTTTTGGGTGGGTAGGTGAATTTTGTACGAAAGATCCTGGAACACGATCTCCTCATCACCAAAAATGGGTAACAGCCCCATTTGGTCAAGGAGCGAAAGGGTAGAGTAACGATAATTCACCAGATAAGAAGCTTTTCCATTTTTCTTCAGCGGACCCTCGGCGGCGAAAGCAATACCCAGAACGCCGGCTTGAAATGCATACTCACGCTTATCTGTATTTCCCTTGCGCAGGTTAATGTCGAATACCCCACTCAGGGCATTGCCATATTGGGCCGGAAAGGCCCCTGTATAAAAATCTGAATTGGCCAGCATATTGTTGCTCAGGATGCTGATGCCGCCTGCTGCAGAGCCCTCTTCTGCAAAGTGATTCGGGTTTGGTACTTCCACACCCTCCACTCTCCATAACAAGCCTCTGGGCGAGTTTCCCCGGATCACGATTTCGTTGGTGATATCGTCGCCACCACCACGCACACCCGCAAACGAGGCAGCCGCCCGGGCCGGATCATCAAAAGTTGCCGCATAACGGCTTGTTTCCTCCACGTTGATGGATTTTGCGCTTACAGTGGCAAAGTCGTTGAGCGGAGCCCCTTTGTCTTGTTCCGAGGCGGTGACAACCACTTCGGCCATTTGAACAATGGATTCGGTCAGGTGAACGTTTAGTACCACTTCCTTTCCAGAGCCCACCAGTACTTCCGGAATTACTTTGTTCTCGTAACCTACAAATGAAATCTGTACATGATGGCGACCAACAGGCACTTTTTCAATTTTGAAATTGCCATCAAGGTCAGTTACCGCACCCTTTATCGGGCTGCTGTTGACGATCATTACCGTGGCGCCGGGAACAGGTGCCAGCGACTGTGCATCCAGCACCTGGCCCTTCACTGTTTGAGTTAAATCCTGACTGGCAAAGGCAAAAGAATATCCCGAAAGCAAGCCGCTCAGCAGCAAGCATTTAAAAAAATTGTGCATATGTCTATTTTGAGTTTTAAACTTGCTACAATGACGATAACCGCAACCAAAGGTTTCCAAACAATTGTTTACCTGATGATTTTTTTGACAAAAAGGAGGGACTGGTTGACGAAACCGTTAGTCGCATGGAAGGTGGTAAATAGTTCTACTTTAGGTGCCAAATAATTCACCAGAGTGTACAGAGCCATAAAACTTAAACTATTCGTTACTTCTTTCAACAGGATTCACTTAATTCAGTGTTCCTTTGAAACAACACTGTGAAATATTTTAATCATGGACAGACGAACCGCCCTTAAACAAGCCGCCCTCTTTGCTGGTGGAGTGGCACTCCTGCCATCTTGCTCTTTCGGACCGGAGCGGGTGGCCATGGCACTTAGCAATTTGCAGATAGATGCTGATCAGCAGGATTTGCTCGCCAAAATTGTGCAAACCATTATCCCTTCAGGAGAAATTCCCGGTGCTGACGAGCTTGAAGTCTACAAGTTTGTGCTGGTGATGGCCGACGATTGTATGGACAAGAGCGAGCAGGGTGTATTTACGAGTGGTCTTCAAAAATTTGGCCCTTTTGTTAAGGAAAACTTCGACAAGGCGTTTGCAAAAGGCGACCAGGTGTATAAAGAGAAAGTACTGACTGATATCATGGCTATGGAAGATGCTGACGATGCATCTAAACCAGGCCTGAAGGATGTTAAATCATTTCTGGATGCCACCAAGGGCTACACTATTAGGGGCTATATGGCTTCGCAGTACATCTTGACAGAGAAATTCCCCTACAAGCATGTGCCAGGTTCATTTGAGGCATGTGTATCAACTGATGGTTTAATTGTAATGTAATGGCAAATTTTAATATAGACAGCACCAAAGAAAATACCTATGACGCCATCGTTATAGGATCAGGAATGAGTGGGGGATGGGCCGCCAAAGAGCTTGCTGACAAAGGATTGAAGACTCTGATTTTGGAAAGAGGAAGGGATGTGAAGCACAATGTGGACTACCCAACCACTAATATGATGCCCTGGGAGTTCAAGCACCGAATGCAGGTACCGCAGGAGGTTGTGGATGAGAACCCGGTGGTGAGCAAATGTTACAATTTCCGGGAAGATTCTATGCACTTCTTTGTGAAAGACAAGGAGCATCCGTACGTGCAAGAGAAACCTTTTGACTGGATCAGGGGCTATCAGGTAGGTGGCAAGTCCATTATGTGGGCAAGACAAACCCAGCGCTGGAGCGACTTCGACTTTGAGGGCCCGGCCAGAGATGGCTTTGCAGTCGATTGGCCAATCAGGTACAAGGACATTGCACCCTGGTACAGTTACGTCGAGAAGTTTGTAGGCATTGCCGGCTTCAAAGACGGACTTCCTAACCTCCCTGATGGCGAGTTTTTGCCCGGCTACGACCTGAATTGCGTGGAAGGCTACTTCAAGGAGAAAGTAGAGTCGACCTATAAGGATAGAAATATTATCTCTGCCCGTTGTGCCCACCTTTCCGAGCCTCAGCCTATTCACTTGGAGCAGGGAAGGGGCCAGTGCATGAACAGAACCTTGTGCCAGCGTGGGTGCCCTTTTGGAGGCTACTTCAATAGTAACTCGTCTACGATTCCCTGGGCACTGAAGACTGGAAATGCAACGCTAAGACCATTTTCGGTAGTACATTCCCTGATCTATGATGATGCAAAAGAAAAAGTGACTGGTGTAAGAGTAGTCGATTCCGAATCGAAGGAAATGATCGAGTATTATGCCTCTATTGTGTTTGTGAATGCAGGCGCACTCAATACCAACCTTATTCTTCTGAATTCTACTTCGAACCGATTCCCTAACGGACTGGGCAACGACAACGGCCTCCTTGGAAAGTATGCTGCTTTCCATAACTACAGAGCCAGGGTTTCTGCCCGATATGAAGGGTTTCCTGATAAAACAACAGTAGGCCGTCGTCCCACCAGCGGGTATATACCTCGTTTCCGCAACGTGTATAAGCAGGAAACAGACTTCCTTCGGGGTTACGCTGCCGGCTTCAGTGCCGGCCGCCAGGTGGACAGGAACTATGATGGAGTTGGTGAGTCACTCAAATCAAATTTACTCAACCCTGAATGGGGTGGATGGAGAGTAGGCTCGCATATGATGGGGGAAACTATTCCGAAAGAATCTAACTACTGGGGCATTGACCTAACGCAGAAAGACGAGTGGGGCATTCCATTGCTGAAGGTCAATGTGGACTATGACGACAACGACGAGAAAATGGTGGCCGATTACATAGAACAACTCACTGAGATGTTCACAATGGCCGGCTTTACCGACATTCAGTCGAACGATTCCAAACAGGCACCTGGCTTGGATATCCACGAAATGGGCGGCGTACGCATGGGCAAAGACCCTAAAACATCGCTGCTTGACAAGTGGAACCGGATGCACCTGGCCAAAAACGTTTTTGTGACCGACGGTGCTTGCATGACCTCCACCAGCACACAAAACCCCTCGCTCACTTACATGGCACTAACAGCCAGAGCGGTGGATTTTGCGGTGAAGGAAATGCCGAAGGAGACGACTTAAGAATAACGAGTTTAAGAAAGACTAGTGAGGCGGGCGGTTAGTTCGCCTCTTTTTTTGGTGCTGTAATATGTAATTTCTATTTTCATCGTACCTACGATAATCCTATGCATATTTCTAAAGCTGTTCTACAAAAAGTTATAACCGGCCTTTCCACCCTGACGGCATTCATTTTTTTTGCGCAGTGCTCTTCCACTGATAAGCCAGCAGTTGAATCGGACACCGGAGGTCAAAGGCCCAATTTCGTCATCCTTTTTGCCGACGACCTTGGCTATGGAGATTTGGGAGTTTATGGACACCCGACAATCAAGACACCAAATCTTGATAAAATGGCCTATGAAGGGCAGAAGTGGACGAATTTTTATGTGGCTGAAAATGTCTGTACCCCTTCGAGGGCTGGACTCCTCACTGGCAGGTATCCTGTAAGAAGTGGCATGACAAGTAATAAGCGAAGGGTTCTTTTCCCCGATTCAGATGGAGGCTTGCCTCAAACAGAAATTACAATTGCCAAAGCCCTAAAGGGAGCAGGGTATGCCACTACTGCCATTGGCAAATGGCATCTCGGCCACTTGCCGACTTATTTACCTACTCAGCATGGTTTTGATTCATATTTTGGAATACCCTATAGTAACGACATGGACAGGGTGAATGACGGTGGCGACTATAGGGCAGCTTTTTTGGATCCAAAAATAGAAACCTTCAATGTGCCACTTATGCGAAATGAGGAAATAGTTGAACGACCCGCAGATCAGAACACCATTACCAAAAGATATACCGAGGAAGCAGTGAAGTTTATTACTTCGAACAAGGACAAACCTTTCTTCCTCTACCTGGCGTACAACTTACCCCATGTGCCACTTTTCGCTTCCGATGAATTTCGTGGAAGTAGCGAGCGGGGACTTTATGGAGATGTTGTGGAGGAGATTGACTGGAGCGCCGGAAAAGTAATGGATGCATTAAAGGAATTGGGGATTGATAAAAACACTTTAGTTGTTTTTACTTCTGACAACGGGCCATGGGTTATTTTTGATAGCCATGGTGGAAGTTCTGGGTTGCTATACGGTGCCAAAGGAACGAGTTACGAAGGAGGCCAAAGAGAACCGGCTATTTTCTGGTGGCCGGGGACGATCAGCCCCAAAATTGTATCGGACATTGGTAGCACCCTAGACATGCTGCCTACTTTGGCGAGCCTTGCTGGAGTAGATTTACCACAGGATAGGATTTACGATGGCTACGACCTGACTGATGTGTTGAAAAAAGGAGCCCCATCACCACGGAACGAGATGATCTACTATCACAGTGAGCGTATTTTTGCAGCCAGAAAAGGAGACTATAAACTGTACTTCTATAAAAACAACCCTGCTGGTTATCCGCAACAATTGGAGAAATTGGAAAAATTGCAGCTCTTCAACCTATCAGTGGATCCTTCTGAAAAGTATGACATAATTGACGATAACCCCCAGATAGAGAAGGAGATAGAAGAGATGGTAGTGGCGCATGCGGCAGGTGTCGAGGCGGTGCCCAACCAACTTGAGAAGAGGATTGGCGAACCATTGCCAAGTGAAGTCAAATAGGGTTGAAGCCATTTTGTAGTAGATTCTATTGACGATTGAAGTGGGGGGTTGTGGTATTCAATGGAATTCCGACATTCTTTGGCTTCTATATTACCCAACTTGAAAAGCCCGTAAAAATGAACAGATATGTTAACATCATTCTAATAGCAGCCTTTTCGGCCATTGTTGTATCCTTCAGTTCATGCAAATCTGATAGAAAGGACGGAAATGCGTCATCCCAAAATTTAAGACTAATCACCTACAACGTGTGGTACGGTTTCACCGAGGTGCCTGAGAGAAAGAAGACCTGGATTGACTGGATGAAGGAGCAACAACCTGACATTGTCTCACTTCAGGAGTTGAATGAATATACGGAGGAGAAATTAGCTGAAGATGCTAAAAGTTATGGGCATCCATACAGCGTATTACTAAAGGAAGAAGGGTTTCCAACGGGAATCACATCAAAGTATCCTATTGAAGACATTCAGCGAATCCGGGAAGGCTTTCATCATGGATTGATGCGAGTGCGGATACAAGGCATTTATGTTTATGTAATTCATTTGCATCCTTCCAACTGGCAAACCAGAAAGGTTGAAATAGATCAGATTCTTCAGAATATTGAATCATTACCCACGGATTCGAAAGTAATCCTTGCTGGTGATTTTAACACATTTTCGCCACTCGACTCTGTTTACTATACACATGGAAGGCTGGAACCATTTTTTGACCAGCGAGATTCTTTGTACAATGAACAAAACCTGAATAATGGTCAGCTGGACTACTCAGTCATTCAGCAGGTATTGGATTTTGGATTAATTGATCTTGAGGCCAGCAGGCGATCTTCCGGTTATGAATTTTCCGGGAGCTTTCCAACGTTGATAGAAAAGGAAGGTGAGCACGGGGATAAAAGACGATTAGATTACGTTTTTGCCACTAAGGATGTAGCAAAAAAGGTTACCCGTGCTGAGATCATTACCACAGATACCGCTTTGATTTTGTCAGATCATTTACCAGTTGTTGTAGACTTGGATATATGACATTGAGCATTGCTTTCAGCGACCCCCTCACTGTGGCTGCCTTTTCTCCAAAGCAAAAATATGATTGTTCTTAACAGAAGCAGACCTCCAGTCTCCCGGCTTACGACCTTGACTAAGCCAAAAATCTATGGAGTAGACCAGTATCACAGGTGCATATCTGATTTACTGAACCGGTGGAATTCTGTCTGGGAATAAATTGGTAAAATACGCTGCGGCCTACATCTTTCTATTCAATATTGCTATTAACAAGCCGTTTGATAAAGTTCAATGACTGGCCCGGTTGGGTCGATTATATTTCTTATTTTGGCCATTGTAAAAAATCCTCTTGGATGACTAAAAAGCTTTCAATTTTCGTTTTGGCAATAGGTATGGCGCTTTCCTGCTCTACACCAACAAGCAAAACTTCTTCTGCAATCCAGTCGCAAGCTGGGGACTCGGCTAATGCTCCTGAAGAAATGGTCTTCATCCCGTCTGGCACCTTTACAATGGGTGGCAAATCGGAAGAGGCTTCACCCAATGAGTACCCTAACCATCAAGTAGAGGTTTCTGCCTTTTTCATGGATGAGCATGAGGTTACTAATGCACAGTTCAAAGCATTTGTAGATGTCACGGGTTATATCACTATTGCAGAAAGAGCCATCGATTGGGAGGAAATGGCCAAGCAGCTGCCTCCTGGCACACCTAAGCCAGCGGATTCAATCCTGGCACCAGGCTCCCTGGTTTTCCGGGCAACTGAAGGCCCTGTAAACCTGCGGGACTACAGCCAATGGTGGGAATGGGTGATAGGGGCCAACTGGCAGCACCCGGAAGGGCCGGAGTCTTCCCTTGAGGGAAAAATGAATTTCCCGGCTGTCCACATAGCTTACGACGATGCCCTGGCATATGCCCAATGGGCTGGTAAGAGACTGCCTACTGAGGCGGAGTGGGAGTGGGCCTCGATGGGAGGCCAGGAAGGAGTGAAGTACCCCTGGGGCAATGAATCGGTGGAGACTGCATTTACTAAAGCGAATTTCTGGCAGGGCTTCTTTCCCTACGATAACGAGGTGAAGGATGGCTTTTTTGGTGCTGCGCCGGTCAAGTCATTCCCAGCCAATGGCTACGGGCTTTATGATATGGCCGGCAATGTGTGGGAATGGTGCTCCGACAAATACCATGAAGAAGCCTACAAAATGGCTGAGGAGCAGGGTAAAGTGGAAAACCCAAAAGGCCCGGATTCCTTCTACGATCCCAACGAGCCTTATGCTGAAAAGCATGTGGTGCGAGGCGGTTCTTTTCTGTGCAACGACAGTTATTGCAGCGGTTACCGGGTAACCCGCCGCATGAGCTCCAGCCACGACTCAGGACTCAACCATACAGGATTCAGGTGTGTGAAGGATATTTAGAAAAATTAACTATTTGCCAGGTCTTTTTCGTAGTGAAGTAGCATAATATCGTTTGCTGCAAGGGGTAATTCGGCTATTGTCTCACCCTTCAAGTTCGCAAATTCAATTTCAAAGGCTGAACTGCTGTGAAGCTCCACTACGGTTCCAACCTGCCCCGACACCAGACCAAACTCAGGCATATCTTTAACGAGAGCAACAGTGTCGAGTAGTTTTATTTTTGTTCTTTTCATTACCTATACTTTTAAGTAACAGGATGTAAGCTTTGGAAATTGTTCACTATTTGGAATTATCCAACCCGTAATTAACAGTGCTTCTTTATCAAAGATACGAATATTGATTGGAACGGAATAGCGCCTACCATACTTGTCTGCTGACTTTTCATGAGCTTCAGATATAGCAATGCCGTCGAGAATTGCATTGATAAGTACTCCCACATCATCTTCGGCAAGGCCCAACACTGCTTCAAAAACCCTCGCTTTATATTTACCGGTAGGATGGCTTTTGTTTAAGCAATATTCCCGCAGCTTTCTTTCGGAAACAATTGCGTTTTTATGGTTAGGTAATAATTTCAGAGGAAAGTTAGTCATTGTTGATCTAATGATCTGATCCGGTTTTTTACCATAGTCGCACCAGGATTAATTTTCAGGTATCTTTCGTAATATTCCAGGGCCTTTTTCCAATCTCGTTTTTTGTCCCGGTATATGTCGCCGACTGTCAGATAAGCGGAGCTGCTTTTAGGATAGTTTTTAATATTCAAGAGGTAGCATTCAAGTGCCTTGTCGTATTCTTTTTGAACCATAAAGTTGTAGGCTACGACGTTAACGACTACTTCAGGAGGCAGAAACGAAAAATGGACATCTTCGGAGAATCGTTCAAAATGGGTTTTTAGTTTTGCTGCATCAGGGGTATCCGACTCGGTGTTGATGCGGTATTTCTCAAAAATAAAATGGAGCCCATCCAATTCTGCGAAAAGTGGCACGGAACCATGGGTTTCAGTTTCGTATTTTTCATAGTTGAATCTAAGTCCCGATGCTCCAGATGTTTGCAAGGTCGTCACAATTCTATCGACAGCCCGATCTGTTGTTAAACGCTTCGAGCTGTTCCCATTGTTGCGATTGGACAGGCCTAAGAAGAATGACTTGTTAGCAAGTTTTGCTTGCATGGCCTCTTCTTCGAACTTTTTTATCACCATATTATCGTCCCATCCAACGGTCGGATCGATGGCGATAAAGGCATTGAACAGACCCGGCCGGGAGTAGGCTGAATAGAGCGCCAGCAAACCGCCAAGAGAATGCCCAACGAATAGTCTAAATGGAGCCGTGAGGTAGGTTTTGTCGATGTGAGGGATCAACTCTTTCTCGATAAAGTCTAGAAACTCCTTTCCGCCGCCAGTCGTCTTAGCCTTACTATTGGGTTTCTCCAACAATGAGTCATTGCTGGTTGGCGTCAAGTCCCGCCATCTGTCTGTATTGCCAATGGCAACGACTATCATTTGTGGAAGGTAGAAGGGTGACCTGGCATCAACAATGCCGCTTATACTATGAAAATGACTCTCACCATCCAGCACATACATCACTGGATAGCTCTTCGGATGGGATGATTTATTACTGTAGCCATCAGGAAGATACACCGCATAGTGCCGTTTTTCATTCAGGATTTTGGAATGAATAACATGCGATTTTCCGATAACAATATCAGTACCTCCCTCTTGCGCCAATGCCTTGATTGACACAAGCGTAATAAAAATGGATAAGAGAAGTTTCAAACTACCTGCTCACGCTTTAATTATTGCAGATGAAGATACTAAACATTTGATAAAGAGTTGTCTCTGAATTTACTTGAACTCCACCTCATACAAAAAAGCCAATTGCTTCTCCTGAACGCTTTGTGGAACCATGCTAAACAGCTTGTTACGCAACCCGGCTGCCCAGGGCTTTTCCCATTGAGCCACCCGGCCTATTAGCCATGAGTTTTCCACTATCTTTTTGGTTCGTGGCTTCCTGACCTTTTCGAACCGGCGGAACTTCTCCTCAATGCTTCCAGCGCCCTGCAGGATCGAGTAAAGAAACGCTGCATCTTCAATCGCCTGGCAGGCCCCCTGTCCCATATTGGGCGTGGTAGCGTGACCTGCATCGCCCGCCAGCAGCACCTTACCAAAGGCAAACTTGTCGATTGGAGCAAGGTCAATGATGTCACTCCAGATGATGTCTTTCTGTGCCGCACTCTGGATGAGTTCTGCCACTGGTTCATGGAAGTCGTCGAAGTGCCATAGAAGGTTTCCTTTTTTGAAGTTGCGCACCGACAGATCATGTTGCCTTGCGTTGAGGCAGGCAAACCAGTAAATCCTATCATCCTTCAAAGGAACGATGCCAAACCGTGCGCCTTCTCCCCATGTTTCTGAAGGCAACTCTATCCGTTGTTTGGGTTGCGGAACCACAGCTCTCCAGCAGGTGTAGCCGGCATATCGTGGTGCCGACATAGGTAAAAATTGCTTCCTTATTTGGGAGTGAATGCCGTCAGCGGCTATTAAAAAATCGCCGGAGGCTGAGGTTCCGTCAGTAAATTTTACTTCGACACCAGATGCACTTTCACTACAGGCCTCCGCTTTTTTTCCGGTGACGAGTTTAGTTTTCTTAAGGTTTTTGAGTAACACTGCGTGCAGGTCGGCACGGTGAATAGCAAAGTTATCAACACCATATTTTGCGCTTATTTTTAGTGAATCTACCTGAGTAATGACTGCTCCTTTTTTGGTCAAGAGTTTTGCACTGGGAAGTAGCTGACCTGCAGCCAGTACTTCGTCCTTCAGGCCCAGATGGTCAAATGCTTTGACAGCATTCGCTGCCAGACCAAGACCGGCGCCCACAGATTTGAACTCTGGTGCTGCTTCATACACTTCTACTTCATGCCCTAGCTTTTCCAGTGCGATGGCGGTCGTTAACCCTCCTATTCCGCCTCCTGCTATTACTGCCTTCATATTTTAATAATTTGGTTATGCAATTTTACGGCAAAGAGCAGTTCTGGAATTTTCCAAACCCGCCAAAGTACTTGCCAATCACGACAAAGTAGTTAAATTGACGCCCATGATGATATCAGCCAATATCGTGGGGCACCTGATGAAGAAAGTGGAAGTGGCGGGGTATGGCCATTTACTGCAAAATTCTACAGATTATACATCGGTGGGATCCTTGTCCACCACAGCCATGATACCCGCCGAAATGTTTTTTCGGATAATTGAACATGTCAATGCACACTATCCGGATGGACAAATGGCCTACGATATTGAGTACAAGCACTTTTCACTCGGACAAATTAACATGCTGGGGGCACTGGGTCAGCTAGTGCAGGTAAGTCCTACGCTGGAGGATGTGTCGGAAGCTTTCTACAAATATTACGGAAAGCTAAATGGCATTTTTAGTCCGGCCGTTGAACGAAGGGGTGAGTATGTTGCTTCCAAAATTACAACTAGTAATCCTACCCTCTGGAAGCTACGTCCCTTTCAGGTAACTATCGAAATGTTCCTTTACGGAATGATGAGGATAGTGAAAGAATGGTTCGATGCTGAAATAGCCGAGCCTGTTTCGCTTACCCTTCCTTACGAGTTACCAGGGCCTGAGCGGTCGGTAATGAGGAGGACAGTGGGTATTGAGCCATTGATGGGGGACGGTTGTTATTTGGTGTTTAAAGCGGATGTTTTCTTGCGGCCCCTGCCGTTCGCCAACCCGCAGCTATGGGAGCATTTGAAACAATACCTTGAGCAGAGCGCACAGCAAGACAAAGAATTGTTCAAGACTCAGCTTGAGGCCTATTTAAAGACCAACATTAAAAACACCCCCGACTTAAAAGCGGCAGCCAACCATTTCTCGTTGAGTGAGAGGAGCTTGCAAAGGAAGCTGCAAAGTGAAAAAACAGCCTTCCAGCGGGTGATTGACGAAGTGAGAAAAGATTTGGCGTGCCAACTGCTCCGCAACGACCGACTGAGCTTAAAAGAAATTGCTTTTGAATGTGGGTTCTCTGACCCCAACTCTTTCTTTAAAGCATTTAAAAAATGGACTGATAAAACGCCGGATCAGTGGCGAAATACAGGCTAAAACCAATTCTACTGCATCGCCAGTAGAGTGAGGTTTTTACATACTACCAAAAGAGGTGTCAAGGCATTTCAATCACCTGTTTCCCACATTTGCAGCCTTGCCGAAATAATGAACGCACGCTTCGTGCATTGTAGAGATGTACCATTCTTTTTTAATAAAAAAGACATTGATATTATGTGAAATTTTAGAAAAAACTTTAGCTTTAGATAGCTGCCTTTGATTTTTTCTAATTTCCGACATTAACCGAAAGGACTATGAAGTTGATTTTGGTGATAGAAGACGATCTGGGCGTTCGTGAAAACACAGTCGACATTTTGGAGCTGGAAGGCTATCAGGTGATTGCTGCAGTCAATGGAAAAGAAGGAGTGGCGTTAGCGGAACAAAATACCCCTGACTTGATTCTCTGTGATGTTTCGATGCCTTATTTGGATGGGTTTGGTGTTTTTATGCAGTTGGCCAAGAACTTAAAAACAGCTGGCACTCCTTTCATTTTTGTTACCGGCCAGGCACATACTACAGATCAAATGAACGGTATCCAACTTGGTGCAGATGATTATATCATCAAGCCATACGATGTCGATGTCCTCCTTGCAACTATCAAGTCCAGGATTGAGAAGCATGAGAAGAACAAGGAAGAAATGGGCAGAGAACTTTCCGCCTATGTTCATGAGCTGGAAACGTTGCTTTACATGACCTCCCACAGAGTGCGTTCACCTATGGCCCGCTGCCTTGGACTCATCGGCTTATTGGAAAACGAATATGTGAATGGCACCCTGAATGATGAAATGAAAGCCACTCTTACCTACTTGAAAGAGAGCGTTCGGTCTCTTGACGAGTTTACCAGGGACCTCACTCAATTTATGAGTGAATCTCACGGCACCAGAAGCACAAAGCTAGAAGCATACAGGAACTTGTTTGATCAAAAACATGAGGAGTTGGAGTAAGCAAAGCGCAGGGAGAGTTTGTCTTACTTTGTCTGGGCCGGTTTTGTAAAAGGCTAGTGTTCTCAAATAAATTGCGGGCAAAATATGCCGAGAACCGAATTGTAAAGAAATTGTAAAAGGTCTGTAAAAAAACTGGCTTCGTGTAACTCTTTGATGGATGTGGAGTAAGTTAGTAAGACCTAACACGCCTCCCTATGATTCGGAACTACCTCCTCATTGCATTTCGTAACCTGCTCAAGCAAAAACTTTTTAGTTTCATTAACGTTTTCAGCCTCGCTGTTGGGTTAGCGGCGTCCATCGTCATTTACCTCTTTATTCAGGATGAAACCAGCTTCGATCAATTCCATTCGCTAAAGGAAAACATTTACCGGCTCGATGAGATTCAGAGCTTTCCTGGCACTAACACTCAGAAAGTGGCCTTGTCTATGCCAGGTATGGGGCCGTTCATGCAGCAGGATTTTCCCCAGGTGAAGCGGTACTCCCGGTTCATGGGAAACGACAATATGCTGCTGGAAGTAGGCGAAAAGAAAATAAAAGTAGGAATGGGCGCTAATGTGGACAGCACTTTTCTCCGGATGTTTGATTTTGGCGTGGTTGAAGGTGATAGAGAAAATGCTTTGAACGAGCCACTCACTATGGTGGTAACCGAAGGGTTGGCCATGAAGCTTTTTGAGAGAAAAGACGTGATGGGAGAGGTTGTCATTTGGGGTGATAAATCTTATAAGATTACCGGCATAATGAAGGATGTGCCCGAAAACTCACACCTGCAGTTCGAAGTACTTGTTTCCATGGCTACTATGGTGAGGGACAATCCGGGACTTAATTCCGCCTGGGGAGGCAATTGGATGGTGACCTATCTTGAATTGAACCCGGGCACAAACGTGGAAGAAATGTCTGCGGGCTTCAACGACTTTCTCCTCAAGCATGGCGACGAAGACATTCTGAACTACTACAAATTGTTTTTACAACCCCTGACGGATGTGCATCTAGGGTCGATCGACATTGAGCACGACTACCACGACTACCGTAAATTCAATGGCGAGTACATTGGCACTTTTGAACTGGTGGGAATTTTCATACTGCTTATTGCGGGAGTTAACTTCACAAATCTGGTCACAGCTCGGGCTTCCTACCGATTCAAAGAAGTAGGTGTTCGAAAATCAATTGGGGCCAAAAAAGGCCAGCTTTTCGCTCAGTTTCTTGTCGAGTCAGCTATTTTGGCCTTTTTGGCGTTGCTTATGGCTCTGGTTTTAGACCTGCTCCTCATCCCATTTCTAAACACACTGATTGGAAGGGAACTCAGCCTGCTTTCATACCTGGTTCAACCCGCATTTTTAGGCGGACTTTTGTTTATTACTTTGATGTTGGGGTTGATCGGAGGAATTTACCCGGCGCTATTTATGGCGTCATTTAAACCCGTCAGCATCATCAAGGGAGGGAATGTAAAAGGGGGCAAGTCCTGGCTCGGAAACTCGCTCATTGTGGTGCAGTTTGGCCTCGCATTAGCCATGATTGTGAGCACTTTTGTCGTCTTGCAGCAGCTCAGCTTCATGCAAAACAAAGACATTGGCTTCGAAAAGGATCACATTGTGCAGGTAAGTATGAACGGTGACGCCAATCGGAAGTTTGACCTTATCAAAAGTGACTTGCTCAATCAAACCGATATTCTTGGTGTAACGGCCTCCGGTCAGCGGCTGGGTAACAACTTTCACCAGTGGGGCTTTAAGTACAAGTCGGATTCCGGAGTAATGGACATCACCCCCTCGAATGTGAATGTAGATTATGATTTCCTTGAAGTATTTGGGATTAAACTGAAGGACGGTAGAGGCTTTTCTAAAGACTACGCACAAGACAATGGCATGTCATTCATCATTAACGAGTCGCTGGCCAAAGACCTGAACTTGTCGCAGCCGATAGGAGCAAAAGCAGGACACGGTTGGTTCCACAATGATTCTCTTGGCACTATTATCGGTGTGACTGAAGACTTCAACTTCAATTCGTTACACTATGCCGTTAACACCCTTTCGATGGTTGTGCACCCGGAGTGGGGCTATCAGGAGATGTCTGTGAAAGTAAATGGGCAAAACGTTGACGGAGCGCTGAAGGAACTGGATGAAGTATGGACAAAACATGTCGGTGAATTTCCGCTAGAATACACCTTTCTGGATGCACACTTTGAGGAGCTCTACCGCTCCGACAAACAAATGAGCGCCGTGGTGACTATCATGGGTGTGCTGGCCATTCTTATTGCCTGTATGGGGCTGTTTGGTTTGGCTGCCATTACAACCGAGAGAAGAATCAAAGAAATCGGGATCAGGAAAGTGCTGGGTGCCTCCGTGATCGATATCATGTTTGGGCTGAGCAAAAGCTTTGTGTTACTGATACTGATAGCCTTTGTGATCATGACACCGCTGGCATGGCTTTTCCTTGGTAAGTGGTTGGAGAACTTTGCTTATCACATCGACATCAACCCAGTAGTTTTTATCGTATCGATGGTCATTGCCGTCGCCATTGCCCTGGCGACCATCAGCTACCACACGCTCAAGTCCGCCAAAGCCAATCCGGTGGATGCATTGAGGTATGAGTAGGGGGTGGGTTAGGCACTGAGGTAGCTGCACCGTCACTCCTGCGAAGGCAGGTGTCCCGAAGTGGGCCTGCCATGTCTTTTACAAAGTGGCCAAAGGCATGTTGGGGTGGTGGATATGCTTACTAAGGGAGATGGATGTGACGTTGGGGGGCAGGTGAGCCTGACGAACGAGATTTTGTTCACTAGTGGCTGCCAGAAGGATCAACCGGTTTTTTCGTGAAATCAAACCCCACGCCTAAACCTATTTTGAGCCCAGACCAATCTACAAGAGCCCCACTTTGAGTGACTGGGTAGTCCAATTTTGCATATTCATATAAGAGTGAGGCGTTGATATAACCTTTCCATATTTCCTTGCGGTAACTTATTCCTATTAATATTGGTAGCGAAGCCGATGGAGTGCTTTTTTTTTCAAATTCACTTGAGTCCTGAGTTTTTATTGTCTGGACGATGTCGAGAGAGTTCCATGAATAACCGACCCGCAGGTTTATTCTAATAATTCCAGGCCTTGTTCTGATGCTCCCCTGATACCCCGGGCCAATGACGACTGACTCCACCAGAAAATCTGTTGTATAGCTCCCTGAATAATCGGCATAGGAGTTTCTTGCGCCAGTAGAACGATAGCTGCCCCAAATACCTATCTGGCTCACGTCATCAAGCTTGTAGGAGGTTAATAGGTCGTATGCAAAGTAGGCGGGAAAAGTTGCGACCGCTTTCAATGGAACTGGATTATACCACATTAGCAGGGACTGCACGTCATGTAAGTCCTTCATTGAATAGGAAGCATAGTAGATGTTTGACTCAATATTTATTACTTGGGTGTAACCTGCCCTTGAAATAACTATAAGCGCTATGGAAAACAGCAGTATTCTCATTTAGTTGTATTTGAGAGCTCTTCCATTAGTAGCGATCAACACTCCATTTAAATAGAAATACCCTCCGTATCTGTTTATAGGGGCTTTTTGTATTAGTCTGTTTTCAGAATAGTCGTAAATAGCGACTTCATTTTTTCCACGATCAAAATAAACGAAAGTGTCCTTTTTTTCGTCAAAGTATATGTTTAGCAGTGGCCCCACTCGGTTGGCAATATACTGAGCTTGATCAAACGAGAATGAATACCCCGCTTCTTGAGAGGCCAAATCGATTTCTCGTGTGCCAAAATCAGATAAAGCAATAAATTTGTCACTGTTCTTAAAAAAGCCCTTTCTTTCGGCAATATTATACTGAAATTGAAATGCCCCGCCTACCAGTTGAAAAAACTTCCCTGTATCAAAAAGATATTTTCCATCAGGTGAGAGTTGGATTCGCTCTGTCGCGGCATCAGTTTTTACGTCATATAATACCTTTGTACGATCTTCATTAATCACAAGAGCCCTATAAAACAGTCTAATAAGGGCTAAGTTATTGCTGGCAAGATTTAGATCTCTGGTTGTCTGTGAAGTAGTTAGAGATATTAAATTCTCAATATTCGTAGTTTTAACCACCTCCATTGAATGTGGGTTTATATCCGTAAGTTGTAAATGATATTGACTAATAACGGCTAAGCGTTGCCCGTCTTCACTTGCTCCTATGGCCACATACTTATCATTTGTTACCAGCAAATTATTCTGATCAATAACGTGAAATACAGGACTCATCTTAAGAACCGCTGTTATATTTTCTCCGTTTTGATTTTTGCCCCCTTGGATTAAGAAAAAGGAATCTAAACTATGACTGTATGCAATGTCCTCGAAAGCTGGGATTGAATCGCCAAGGCCGATTTGTTTAACTACTGTGTAAGATCTGTCCCTAAAAGGATACACATTTCTCTCAAAGATAAAATCACATCGAAAAGCTAGCATGTCTCCAAAAACCAGATTTTCTGGATAGACCAAAGTACCATCAGTAATCGCTGCTGTTTCTAAGACCACTTCGTTTTGCTGTCTAATAGTAAGTTCCGTCGCATTGCTGTAAAGAATGGGCTTTTTCCAAGCAACAGTAACAAGGTTACTATCGACAAGTGATAGATTAAGTAAGTGATCATTCAAAGAAAATGATTTTGACCTTCCTCGGACATAGAAGTATGGCGATTCAATATCCACACGAAGGATTATGTTGCCAGCCAGAAACTGTGAAAAGCTGGAGGATAATGAATTTTTTGAAACTTCGAATTTGGCGTCATTGTCCGCAATATAGTATCGACTGAAATTTTTGATTTTTGGTGCGGTCCAATCGAGTATCAGCGTTCCGTTAGAAATGTAGATACTGTCTATTTCAATGGCCTCAGGGGGACTAGTATTTATTTCGACATCTAATTCTTTCCATATCAAATATTCCTCGTAGCCTAGAACATCACCCAGACTGCTATTCCCTGGCGCTGTTGTGTATTCAATGCGGAGAGTGTAGTCTCCATCTCCGAAATTTTCCGGATCAAGTTCAAAAGAAAGAGTATCACTAAGGTGTTCAAAAAACTTTAAAGGTATTAGAGAACTGTCTAGTCTAACTATGACATTCTTTAATGGAAGAGTTTTATTACCAATAACAAAATCAAAAGTAGTCGGTTCGTAAATGAAAATGCTGTCATTCGAATCAATCGAAATACCTACTCCCGAAAAGTCAGGCTTTTCAACCTCTTTGAAGTAAACATCGTCTGGTTGAAATTGACAAGCATATAAAAAAAATAGGCAAAATGATATTATCCATTTCCCTGGTTTCTTATCAGAAGTCTTCCTGAAGGAATCGAGCATTCAACGAAGGCATAAGTGTCTAGCGCAATTAAGGTAAATTTGGTGACATTTATTCGTGATTTCTGCTTATGAACTCTAATAAATCTACCAACTAAATAGTGTAGTGACCTGCCTCAAGGTGGGGGACTCACCGCCGTCCACCCTCCATCTACCACCAGCGTCTGCCCCGTAATTTGCCCAGAGCGGGGAGAAAGGAAGAACAACGCTGCATTGGCAATATCCTGTACGGTAGCTGCTCTTCCCGTGGGGGTAATGCTGTTCCACACATCCAGATAGTGCTCGTCCAACGCCAATGTCCGCTCCGTAATGGTGGCACCTGGTGAAATGGCATTCACGGTTATTTGCTTAGGGCCAAGCTCGGCGCCAAGCGTTTTGGCCATAAACTGAATGGCTGCCTTGGACATGCCGTAGGCTGCCAGATCGGGATGGTACTGGTGCCCGGTCACGGAAGACATTAGTAAAATGCGCCCATCGGACTTTTGTTTGATGAACTGGAGCGCTGCCTGTTGTGCTAAAAAGAAGGTGCCCTGCAAGTTTACGGCGCAAATCTGCTGGAAACTCTCCACCTGATAGTCCAAAAACTTACCAAACGTAGTGATGCCCGCATTGGCAATGGCCATATCCAGCTTGCCATAGGTGCTCACTGCCTTTTCAATCAGCCCTTGTATGGTTTCCATAGTGCTGGAGTCGCCGACAAAGGGCACGCACTTGCCACCTTCCCTGGTGATGGCATCAGCCGCCTGCTGAGCAACCTTTTCGTCAATGTCATTCAATACAACACTGGCGCCTTTTTGAGCAAGCTGTCGGGTAATTTCAAAACCGATGCCGATACCGGCACCGGTGATGATGGCTACTTTGCCCTTGAATAATTGATCCATTTCAAAAGGGTGTTAATAGACGAAATTTTATCATAAACGCAATGTCATACTGAGCCTGTCGAAACACAGCGTTTGAAAACACAATTTTCCAGGGCTATTAAACCGCCCTCGACAGGCTCAGACTGACATTCTTCTTTGCAACCCTCCAAAGGTGAAGACGGGTTTTCTGATCCCTCCCTTTAGGGTCGGGGTAAAGGATCAGAGACGATCGTGTCTAATGCGAATCTCGCTTCACCTCTTTGCCTGACTTACCTCTAAGGAAGTCGAGGTCGGTGCCCAGGTGCGACTGCTCCACGTGGTCGATGTAAAGCTTCACATAGCCACGGTCGTAACCCAGGTCGGGCGCTTTCCACTTCTTCTTCCTTTCAGCCAACACCGCATCCGACACATGCAGTTGCAGTTTTCTTTTTGGCACATCCAACTCAATCAGATCACCATTTTCTACCAGCGCCAAATTGCCACCCGCAGCTGCTTCAGGTGACACGTGCAGAATCACCGTGCCAAAGGCAGTGCCGCTCATGCGTCCGTCAGAGATGCGGATCATGTCCGTCACGCCTTTGTCAAGCAACTTCTTAGGCATGCCCATATTGCCTACTTCAGGCATGCCAGGGTAGCCCTTGGGTCCAACGTTCTTCAGCACAAGGATGCAGGTTTCATCGACCTCCAATGCCGGGTCGTCTATTTTGGCTTTGAAGTCTTCGATGTCTTCAAATACCACCGCTTTGCCTTTGTGTACCATCAACGCTGGCGTTGCGGCGTTGGGCTTGATAATGGCGCCATTTTCAGCCAGGTTGCCTTTTACCACCGCTATGCCAGAGTCCTTTTTAAAAGGTTTGGCAACAGAGGCAATCACCTTATCATTGAAATTTTCCGATCGGGCTACATTCTCGCCCATGGTCTTTCCGGTTACGGTGAGCGCATCCTTGTTGATCAAAGGAAGAAGCTCCTTGATGACAGCGGGCAAGCCTCCGGCATAGAAAAACTCCTCCATCATAAACTGCCCGGAAGGTTGCAGGTTGGCTAGCAGAGGAATTTTGGATGAGAATTTATCGAAGTCTTCGAGGTCGAGCTTGATGCCAGCACGGCCAGCGATGGCTAGCAAGTGAATCACAAAGTTGGTAGAACCCCCCACAGCAGCATTTAGCATGATGCTGTTTTCAAATGCTTCCCTTGTCAGGATTTTAGACACAACCAGGTCTTCTTTCACCATTTCCACAATCCGGCGGCCGCTCATTTGAGCCAATACTTTTCTTCTGGAGTCGGCAGCAGGAATAGCGGCGTTCTCTGGCAAGGTAAGCCCAAGCGACTCGACCATACAGGCCATGGTAGAGGCAGTGCCCATCACGGCACAATGGCCCTGGCTGCGACACATGCAGGCTTCGGCTGTCATGAACTCGTCCTGACTCATCTCACCCCGGCGGTTGGCTTCGCTGAAGCGCCAAATGTCAGTGGTGCCAATGTCTCTACCACGGTACTTTCCGTTAAGCATAGGGCCACCTGAAACGAAAATGGTGGGCAGGTCAACACTGGTAGCCCCCATCAGGATGGAGGGCGTTGTTTTGTCGCAGCCACCCAACAGCACTACGCCATCGATGGGATTCGCCCTGATGCTTTCTTCTGCATCCATGCTGGCAAGGTTGCGGTAGAGCATGGCAGTGGGTTTGATCAGTGTCTCGCCGAGCGACATCACTGGAAACTCCAGCGGAAAGCCGCCAGCTTCCCAAACCCCCTTTTTTACCGACTCGGCCAGGTCTCTGAAGTGTCCATTGCACGGAGTCAACTCCGACCAGGTGT
Organism: Imperialibacter sp.; assembly: GCF_040222385.1. Lineage (GTDB taxonomy): Bacteria > Bacteroidota > Bacteroidia > Cytophagales > Cyclobacteriaceae > Imperialibacter. The sequence continues at coordinate 265,846 of NZ_JAVKDF010000049.1, read as the reverse complement.
TGCATATGCCTATCACCGGCTTTCCTTCAAACTCATCGTGCGGAGTACCCTGGTTCTTCATCCAGGCTCTGTAGATAAACCCGTCTTTTCCCTTTTTGCCAAACCAGTTCTGGCTGCGTAATTTTTTCATGTAAGTAAGTAATTGTAGGTGTTTTTTCTTCTTCTATATAATGACTTCCTTTTTGGGCTTTTCAATATTCTTCTCTAGTTCCGCCTGTAGTTGGGCAGGTTTTCTGTTCCCAACTTCCGTCTCCAGTCCCCTATCTTCTTCCTTCCTCCTCAATAAGTCGCTCTTCCTCCGCTAATATCAAAAACAAACCCAGTGTTAAAGCTTGCCTCTTTCGATACGATCCAGCAGGAGAGGGCCGACACTTCTTCGATGGTGCCCATGCGCTTCATGGGTATTTTATCGGTCATGTATTTCAACATTGCGGGGTCGGTGTTTTCATTAAACTCGGTAGCAATTACAGCTGGTGCAATGCCGTTTACGGTGATGCCCGACTCAGCATATTCTTTTCCGGCACCTTTCACGAGGCCAATCAATCCCGATTTGCTCGCTGCATAGCCCATCATACCAGGGTTGCCTTCTTTGCCACCAATGGAGGTCACGTGAAGAATTCTGCCATAGCCTGCTTTTAACATGGGAGCGATGGCATGCTTGGTAAGCAGAAACGCACCTCGCAGGTTGATAGCAATCACCTTGTCGAATATGTCGGTGGTGTAGTCGCCAATTTTCACATTGGTTTCGCCCACAATACCAGCACAGTTGACCATCACATCTAACCGACCGTTTGCAGCTACCACTTTTTGAACAAGGGCCTGTACTTCTTTTTCAGAAGTCACATCCACTATTTCTCCGGATACCTTCAATCCATTGCCGGTAAGTTCCTTTACAGTGGCATCCAATTCTTTCTGAAGTACATCCAGTATCACAACCGTTGCACCTTCTGAGGCCAATCTTTTAGCTACTCCTTTACCAATGCCCCTGGCTCCGCCAGCGACAATGGCTACCTGATTTTCAAATCTTTCCATGTAGTATTAAACTTAAGATTTTCCTCGCTATATGCATAACCACTTTGCACAGATAGCTTGAAATGCATAAAAAAAACCCGAAACATTGTGCTTCGGGTTCTCAATACTTCGGGTTACGAAGGTTTTTACTTTAAATCACTGAAATCGAAATCTTCCAGGAATTTGGTGGTGAACTTACCTGACTTGAATTTAGGGTCGTCCATCAGTTTAATATGGAATGGAATGGTGGTTTTAATTCCCTCAATCACAAACTCAGACAAAGCCCTTTTCATTCTCGTGATCGCTTCTTCACGGCTTTGGGCCGACACAATGAGCTTGGCAATCATGGAGTCGTAGTTAGGTGGAATGGTATAGCCGGCATATACGTGACTGTCCACTCTCACACCGTGCCCGCCTGGTAGGTGAAGGTTTGTTATTTTACCCGGGCTTGGACGGAATCCGTTTCCTGGGTCTTCAGCGTTGATTCTGCACTCCATTGAGTGAAGTTTTGGGAAGTAGTTCTTGCCGGAAATAGGCACCCCCGCAGCGACCTGAATTTGCTCTTTGATCAGGTCAAAATCTGTTACCTCCTCGGTGATTGGGTGCTCCACCTGAATCCTGGTATTCATTTCCATGAAGTAGAAATCTCCATGCTTGTCCACAAGAAATTCAATGGTACCCGCTCCTTCATACCCTATGGCTTCGGCACCAGCAATGGCCGCAGCACCCATTTTCTCTCTCAGCTCCTGAGAAACTATAGGAGAGGGGGTTTCCTCTACCAGCTTTTGGTGACGACGTTGTATTGAGCAATCTCTCTCCGAAAGGTGGCAGGCTCTGCCCTTACTGTCTCCTACGATTTGAATTTCTATATGGCGTGGCTCTTCAACAAACTTTTCGAGATAGAGGCCATCGTTCCCAAAGGCTGCTGCAGATTCCATTCTGGCATCATCCCAGGCTTTTTGAAATTCTGACTCTTGTTTCACCAGGCGCATACCCCGGCCACCACCGCCGGCAGTAGCCTTCAATAGCACCGGATAGCCTACTTCGGCGGCCAATTTTTTGCCCTGTGCCACCGAGTCTAACAGACCCTCAGATCCGGGGATAATAGGCACGCCAGCCTTTTTCATGGTATCTTTGGCAGTAGCTTTGTCTCCCATTGAGTTGATCATCTCGGGACTGGCGCCAATGAATTTGATGCCATATTCCTGACAAATGCGTGAAAATTCAGCGTTTTCAGAAAGGAAACCATAGCCGGGGTGAATGGCATCGGCATTGGTGATTTCAGCCGCTGAAATCAGATTGGGCATTTTCAGGTAAGACTTGGCACTTGGCGGAGGGCCTATGCAAACTGCCTCGTCAGCAAATCTAACGTGAAGGCTGTCTTTGTCGGCTGTGGAATAGACGGCCACCGTTTTAATACCCATCTCCCTACAGGTTCTTATGATCCTCAGGGCGATTTCTCCTCTATTGGCTATTAATATCTTTTTGAACACAATGATTTGGGTTTATCCTGACAAATAAATATGACTTCAATATTCCTCAAATGCTGGCCTTACGAAGGGTCAACTAGGAATAATGGCTGATCATATTCTACCGGACTAGCGTTGTCTACCAATACCTTCACGATGGTTCCGGAAACTTCAGATTCGATTTCATTGAAGAGCTTCATGGCTTCAATAATGCAAACTGGTTGCCCTGACTTCACTTTGTCTCCAACCTTTACAAATACGTCAGTTTCAGGATTAGGGGAGCGGTAGAATGTACCGATCATCGGAGACTTGATAGTGAGGTATTTGCTTTCGTCATTGCCAGATTTTGGTGCAGGTGCTGCCGGAGCAGGTGCAGGTGCCGGAGCTACAGGAGCAGGTGCTGCTGGCATATGCTCCACCATGCGGGGTGCGTCGCTATTGCGCTTTACTTTGATCTTGAACTCTTCTGTTTCGATATTGACTTCCTCAAGTCCGCTTTTGGAGATAAAATCGATCAGATCCTGAATTTCTTTCGCTTTCATAGGTTCGTTTTTATTGGGCCTCGACTGCTTTTCTGCCATGGCTAATAGATTTTGTTGGGTTAACCAATAACTAAATTAGTGGAATATTTTCGAAATTCCTGCCGTACATGGAATAGCTGCTATTTCACTCTTTCGTAGTATTCGCCTGTCCTTGTATCGATTCTTATTCGTTCGTCCTGATTGATAAACAGCGGCACTTTTATGTTGGCACCGGTTTCTATCGTAGCTGGTTTCAGCGTGTTAGTGGCCGTGTCTCCTTTAAGACCGGGCTCTGTGTAAACGACCGTCACTTCTACGTGTGCGGGTAACTCGCAAGACAGTGGCGTTTCGGTTTCAGCATGCACCAGAATGTCGACACCCTGCCCATCCATCAGGAATTGCGGGGCACTGATCATCTCTTCCTGAAGAATTACCTGCTCAAAAGTAGAGCTGTCCATGAAGTTGTACCCCAGGTCATCTTTATAAAGAAATTGATGAGGCCGGTTCTCAACTCTTGCAGTTGTAATTTTCACTCCGGAGTTAAAGGTGTTGTCAATCACTCTGCCGGTTTTTATGTTTTTGAGCTTGGTACGGACAAAGGCAGGTCCTTTTCCAGGTTTCACATGTTGAAACTCGGTAATAACATGAAGTTCGCCGTTATACTCAATACACAGACCGTTTTTAAAGTCAGCGGTAGTTGCCATAAAATATTGTCAATATTGATGTTGAAGCTATTATTTAGAACCTTCAGAATCGTAGGACCATTTAACATAAACCGATCCCCAGGTAAACCCACCACCAAAAGCGGCTAGAACCAGATTGTCCCCTTTTTTCAATTGTTTTTCGTAATCCCACAGGCACAGAGGAATGGTGCCACTTGTAGTGTTGCCGTATTTTTGAATATTGAGCATCACCTTCTCTTCGCCAACTCCCATTCGTTTGGCTGTAGCATCTATTATACGTTTGTTGGCCTGGTGAGGTACCAGCCAATCTACATTTTCCGAGGTAAGGCCATTTCTTTCCATGATTTCTGCGGCTACTTCAGCCATATTGGTCACGGCAAATTTGTAAACGGTAGCGCCTTCCTGATATACGTAGTGTTCGCCTGCAAGCACCGTTTCTGCCGTAGCTGGTTTGCGGCTTCCGCCTGCTTTCATGTGCAAAAATGGTTCTCCTGAGCCGTCTGAGTGAAGAACAGCGTCTATGATGCCTGTGCCATCAGTTGTTGGCTCAAGCATCACCGCTCCACCGCCATCGCCAAAAATAATGCAGGTAGTTCTGTCAGAGTAGTCAATGATGGAGGACATTTTGTCGGCCCCAATCACGATTACCTTTTTGTATTTTCCTGTTTCGATAAACTGTGATCCTGTGGTGAGGGCGAAAAGAAACCCCGAACAAGCGGCCTGAATATCGTAGCTGAAAGCATTTTTTATTCCCACCGCATTGCAAATGATATTGGCCGTGGCGGGAAATAACATGTCAGGAGTGGTAGTGGCGCAGATCACCAAATCTACTTCCGATGGATCGGTGTTTGTCTTTTTCAGCAAGCCTTTCACAGCCTCAATGCCTATTACAGAAGTTCCCCGATCTTCGCCTTTCAGGATGTGCCTTTCTTTGATGCCGGTTCTGGAGGTGATCCACTCGTCTGTAGTTTCTACTATGGTTTCCAGCTCTTTATTGGTCAATATATAATCTGGAACGTATCCTTGAATCCCCGTTATTCCTGCCCGGACTTTGGTCATATTAGTAGTTGTTTAATCTCCGAAGGCGACCTTTATTTTTTGGTAAAAATTGGTTTCCGCCATTCGGTATGCAAGTAAAATCATGTTTTTAATTGCCTCAGGGCTGGAGGCATCGTGGCCAACGACCACATTCCCATTAACTCCCAATATAGGACTTCCTCCAACGGCGTCGTAATTAAACCTTGTGAAAAAGTCATCAAGGAAATTGCGTTTCTTCAGGAGATCATAAAAAGCCTCAATCATTTTTGATACCACATTGCCAGTAAAACCATCGCAGACTATCACGTCAGCCTTATTGTTAAAGAGGTCGCTTCCGTCAATGTTTCCAATAAAGTTGACTTTGGAGCTGGCACTGTATAGCTGGTAGGCAGCTTGGGTAAACAACGTCCCCCTTCCTTCCTCTTTACCAAGGTTCATTAATGCTACTCTCGGGTTTTCAATGCCCATCATGCTAGCCGCATAAATTGAGCCCAGCTCGCCAAATTGGAGAAGAACGTCTTGCCGAACGTCTGTATTGGCTCCTATGTCAAGTAGCAGCGCATAGCCACCGTCTTCTTTTGGTACAAACCCAGCCAGGCTTGGTCGAATCACCCCTTCAATAGGCTTGACCGAAAAAAGGGCTCCCATTTGCATGGCTCCGCTGTTACCGGCCCCGCAAAATGCCCGTATTTCCTTATTTTTCAGTAAATGAAACCCCTCTGCAATGCTTGAATGCTGCTTTTGAGCCAGGGCTTTGGTAGGATGCTCATCGATGCCAATCACCTCAGGAGCGTGGTGAAGCTCAAATAGTTGATGGGAGATTTGAAGTTTTTCGCATGACGTCTGAATAACGCTTTTATCACCCAGAAGAACCAATGAATCGGCTTCAGTAAAGGACTTCAGGGCTTGGGCTGCTCCAATGACAACATGATCAGGGGCAAGATTGCCTCCCATTGCGTCCACAGCTATTTTCATGCACGATGTGTTGGTTTGGAACCAAAAGAGGGGTTAGCTTATGCTAACACCTCTTTTTCCATGATCACTTTGCCTTTGTAGTAAAGCTTGCCTTCAAGCCAGAAAGCTCTGTGTGGCAGGTGAAATTCACCTGTGGTAGGGCATACCACGTAGCTTTTGGCTTCAGCTTTATAGTGAGTCCTTCTCTTATCACGTCTGGAGGTCGAATGTCTTCGTTTTGGATGTGCCATTTTTACTTCGTATTAACAATTAATTGTTTCTAAATTTTTTCAGCGCCTCCCAGCGTGGATCGACGTTTTCTTCTGTGTCGTCGTCTTGCTCCTGTTCGGCAGAGGTTTGGTAGATCAACGACCCTTCAACCTCAAAGTCTTCGTCCTCTTCAGTGACCAATTCCGGATGAAGCTTTTTCATCGGAACATCTACCGAAATGAACTCATATATATATTGGGCGACATTCAAATGCTGTGTTTCTCTTGGAATCACCACAACGTCATCGTCCAATTCAGCAAACTCGTCTCCAAACTTAATGATCAACTGCTGCCTAATCTCCAACTCATAGTCGAACGAGCGTAGGCTTCTGTCGCATGTAAGCTCGACCGAACCTTCAACCTCGAATGACAAAGTCATCATTGTCTCCGATTTCAAAAGCTCAACATGAGCACTTCCCTTGCCTTTTTCAATCAATGACCCTTCGAATGCCTCAAACAATTGATTGTCAAAGCTGAAGTCAAATGAATGCTGGTCAAGAGAAAGCCCCTGAATCTCTATTTCAAACGGTTTTAAGGGACTTTTTGCCATCTCAAACTCACTCTGTATTCAATAAAGACCGCAAAGATATGAATAAAGCCGTAATTAATAAAACGACGTTCACGAATTAAATAGAAAATATATCGCACTTACTTAGAACGGTTTCTGACACCTGTTTAGTTTTTGCTGAGGCCTATGTAAAAGCTGCAAGGCAATCAGGTCATCAAAACTCAGTCTTCCGTTTCTTCGCCAGCGTTCATTCTTCGCTGTTTCACAATGTCTGCGGCCATGAAGATAGCTTCTCGCATAGATGATTCAGAGGCTTCATTTTTCCCTACGAGGCTGTAGGCGGTGCCATGGTCAGGAGAAGTGCGAACAGCAGGTAGACCTGCCGTGTAGTTAACGCCGGTTTCAAAGCAGAGGGTCTTAAACGGAATCAACGCCTGGTCGTGGTACATGGCCAGCACTCCGTCATATTTTGCATGCATCAGGGTACCGAAAAACCCATCTGAGGGGAACGGGCCAAAGACAAGATTGCCCTTGTCTTTCCATTCTTTAAGCACTGGCGAAATCACATCTCTTTCTTCGTTACCCAGTAAGCCATTTTCTCCTGCATGAGGGTTGAGCCCAAGCACGGCTATTCGGGGCTTTTTGATGCCAAAGTCATTTTTAAGTGTACTGTCAAGCACTGACAGCTTCTTAAGGATGAGCTCCTTGCCCAGTGCTGAAACGACAGCCTTCAAAGGAATGTGGCCTGTAACCAGACCAATTTTCATTTTATCACCAGCCATCAACATCAGGTGATCCTTTACACCAAAAGCCTCGGCCAGGTATTCGGTGTGCCCCGGAAATTTAAACTCCTCACTTTGGATATTATTCTTAGAAATAGGGGCCGTCACAACTGCGTCAACCTTTCCGTCCTTCAAATCGGCCACTGCCGCCTTCAGGGAAAGAAACGCATACTTGCCTCCTGTCTCATTTTCTTCCCCCATTTTGATCTCCACAGTTTCCTCCCACAGGTTGTAAACATTTACTTTTCTATGAAAGAGCTGGCCCAGATCCTTAATTTGGTGGTAGTTGAAGTCGCTCAGGTCGAGCGCCTTTCTGTAATAGGACACAACTTTGGAAGAACCATAAATGACGGGCGTCATAAACTTCAATATCCTGCTGTCTTCAAGGGCCTTTATGATGACTTCAGGACCAATCCCATTAATATCTCCAAGGGTGATGCCAACAACAGGTTTATTTTTCTTTGACTTATCCATCCGATTTATCCTACAAAATTTCAGTTATTTGGCCTGCGTTTGGGTTTTTCATTCAGGGATTGAGTAATGTGTAACCTTTCCACACAGGAGGCGCAAATTAAGGGATTTTACCTTCTTTAAAAAAATGGACAGAGTTAGACCCAAAAAGCATCTAGGGCAGCATTTTTTGAAAGATCAGAACATTGCCAGAAAAATTGCCGAGTCGTTAACGCTTCACGGCGACTACAAAACGGTACTGGAAGTGGGGCCCGGCACGGGCGTGCTCACTCAGTTTCTGACTGATAAGAAGGAATTTCAATTATATGTGTCTGAAATAGACAAAGAGTCGGTGGTCTACCTGCAAAAGCACTTTGCTTCGCTGGAGGGTAGAATTATCGATGGTGACTTCCTGAAAATGGACTTGGAGGCTATTGCGCCTGGCCCGTTAGCTGTCATCGGAAACTTTCCTTATAATATAAGTTCACAGATATTTTTCAAGGTGCTTGATAACCGCCAAAAAGTGCCCGAAGTGGTGGGCATGATCCAGAAAGAGGTGGCAGTGCGCATAGCCGGGAAGGAAGGTAGCCGAGACTATGGTATTCTCAGCGTACTTTTGCAGGCATACTACGATATAGACCTTCTTTTTACTGTGCCTCCGGGTGTTTTTCATCCGCCGCCAAAAGTAAATTCAGCGGTTATCAGGCTGAAGAGAAACAAACGAGAGCGCTTGCCATGTGACGAAGATCTTTTTAGGAAAGTGGTGAAAACAGCCTTCCAAAAGCGACGCAAAACGTTGCGGAATGCACTTAAAGAACTAACTTTGCCGACTGAATTTGAAGTAAACCCCATACTTCAGAAGCGGGCGGAACAATTGTCAGTTGAAGATTTCTTCGAACTTACTTTATCTCTGGAAAAAGCATGGAAGCAGTCATCCAATTCGAGCTAAGCAAAGAGTACCTCGAGAGGTTCCAGGGAGCGCTCGATGAGAAAGATGAGCAGTTCATCAAGGCGTCGCTCGACGGCGTCAATCCTGCTGACATTACCCAACTTCTCTACGAGTTCGACACTGAGGAGTCCAAATACGTTATCGACCTTCTCGAGAAGCAGATCAGCGCTCAGATCATTAACGACCTGGACGAAGACACCAGGACTGAGTTCCTGGGAGCATTCACAGTAACAGAGATTTCTTCCTTTCTTGATTTCCTTGATTCGGACGACTGCGTAGATATTTTGATGGAGTTGTCGCTCCAGACCAGGGAAGAGGTCGTTGCACTCATTCGTGACGAGCAAAAGGCAAGGCATATTCAGGAACTGCTCCACTACGACGAAGATGTAGCGGGCGGTTTGATGGCCAAAGAGCTTATCAAGTGCAATCTCAACTGGACTATTCGTCAGTGTATCGACGAAATCAGAAAGCAGGCCGAAACGGTGCAGAAAATCTATTCTGTGTATGTAGTGAACAACACGGGAAAGCTGATCGGCAAGGTGTCGTTGAAGAAAATCATTATTGCCGAAGACAGCGCCAAAATTGCGGACATCTACGACGATGACATAGTGTCTGTTGCCACCCATATGGACGAAGACGAGGTGGCATCCATTATGCGGAAATATGACCTGGAAGCTGTGCCTGTTATTAACGCCAAAGGCAGGCTCGTAGGCCGAATCACTATTGACGACATTGTGGATGTGATGCAGGAGCAGGCCGAAGAAGAACGGCAGCTGATGGCTGGTATCTCCGATGATGTTGAAGAAGATGACAGCGTTTGGAAGCTTTCGAAAGCCCGGTTGCCGTGGCTGATCATAGGCATGGTTGGGGGATTGATGGGGGCCAGGTTTATAGGGCTTTTTGAAGGCGACATAGCACTGATTCCCGCCGTTGCTTTTTTTATCCCGCTGATAACGGCCACCGGAGGCAATGTTGGCATACAGTCGTCATCCATCGTCGTTCAGAGCCTGGCAAACCCGAACGTTTTTGCAGAATCGATGGCCAGGAGGTTGATTAAAGTACTCACTGTGGCCGTACTCAATGGGCTTATTCTGGCATTGCTCGTCTTCGGGTCTATCATTCTTCTCTACAAAGAAGAATTTCTGGCTATTACGGTAAGCATAGCTCTTTTCAGTGTGGTGTTACTGGCCTCGTTTATGGGAACTATCACGCCAATTGCATTAGATAAGTTTGGCATTAACCCTGCGCTCGCTTCCGGCCCCTTCATCACCACGGCAAACGATTTACTCGGTTTAGGGGTTTACTTTACTATAGCCAACTTACTTTACGGAATATTTTAAGAGATATGTTGAAGTCTGTATTGATCGTGGATGAAATGCACCCCAGCATAGTTCCGCTTCTGGAAAGTGAAGGGTACAAGGTGGACTATGAACCTCAAATAACTGCTGGAGAGGTGCTGGACAGGGTCGCTGAATACTCTGGCCTTGTTGTGCGGTCAAAGCTTTTGATCAATAAGCTTTTCCTCGAAAAGTGTGTGAAATTGGAGTTCATAGCCAGGGCCGGTGCTGGTATGGACCAGATCGATGTGAAAGCAGCAGAAAGCAAGGGTATTTACTTGCTAAACGCACCGGAAGGTAACCAGGATGCACTGGCGGAGCACAGCATAGCCATGCTGCTGACACTATTCAACAACTTGTTGGTGGGTGACGCTCAAATAAGAAGCAAAGTGTGGGACCGTGAAGGCAACCGGGGCTATGAATTGAAAGGGAAGACAGTTGCCATCATTGGCTTTGGTCATATGGGCGATGCATTTGCAAGGCGGCTTACCAGCTTTGGGTGCAAGGTCATTGCTTACGACAAATTCAAAAGAGGTTTTAGCAATATGCGTGTTGAAGAAGCATCCATGATGGAAGTGTATGTCGAAGCCGATATTGTTAGTTTGAATGTACCTCTCACAGCTGAAACAAGACAAATGGTCAATGCTGAATTTTTCGAAAGATTTCAAAAGCCAATTTGGCTTTTGAATACGTCAAGAGGCGAAGTTGTCGTTCTCAAGGATTTATTGAGTGGTCTTAAGTCTGGTAAAATAAGAGGGGCAGCACTTGATGTGTTGGAGAACGAAAAGCTTCATTCTTTCACACAAGAGCAAGAAAGTACATTCGGTGAGTTGGTCAAGATGAGAAATGTGCTTTTCTCACCTCACGTGGCAGGTTGGTCGTTCGAATCCTACGAGAGAATCAATCAGGTACTGGTGGAGAAGATTCGTAAATTAAAGCTCAAAGAAACCAAAACCCCGAGCACTTCGTTGTAAAGCCTGATCTCCGGTTTGCAGGTTTAGGGGATAAATCTTTATATTTGCATCCTAGATCAATATATGTTTTAAGCTCCGACGGGGTTTGAATTAAAATCTTAATATATTTGATATCACAGACTTCAGCTATTGTGAATAAAGTTTACAATGGTTGTTAGTGACGTTTTAATCGATCATCAGTAAAAAATCATTAATTGTAACGGTCTCCAATAGGATTTACCTGGCGGGCCGTTCTTTTTTATTTAATAGCACACTGTATGTCTAATTTATCTTATTACACAGAGGAAGGACTCAAAAGACTCAAGGACGAGCTTAATGAGTTGAAAACGAAAGGAAGAGCTGATATGGCCCGCCAAATAGCTGAGGCCAGAGACAAAGGTGACCTGAGCGAAAATGCTGAGTATGATGCTGCAAAGGATGCTCAGGGCTTATTGGAGTTGAAAATTTCGAAGCTTGAAGCGATTGTTGGCAATGGCCGGGTAATAGACGAAACCAAGCTTGATACTTCAAAAGTGGCTATTCTGTCGAAAGTGAAAATCAAGAACAAGAAAAATGGAGCGGTAATGACCTACATGCTTGTGGCAGAGGAAGAAGCTGACCTGAAAGCCAGCAAGATTTCGGTTAAGTCACCCATAGGAAAAGGGCTGCTGGGAAAGAAGCTTGGCGAAACAGCCATGGTAGAAGCGCCAGGTGGGAATATTGAATTCGAAATTGTTGATATTGCTATCTAACAATTCGCACGATGGCTTCTATTTTCACCAAAATCATCAATAGAGAAATACCAGGTCACATAGTGCTCGAAGACGAGCACTACATTGCTTTTTTGGATATCAGTCCTCTGGTGATGGGCCACACATTGGTGGTGCCTAAAAAGGAAGTGGACTACATTTTTGACAATGACGATGAAACCTTGTCGGGGATTCTGGTATTCGCCAAAAAAGTTGCCAAAGCTATTGATAAGAGCATTCCCTGCAAGAGAGTAGGCGTGGCTGTTATTGGTATTGAAGTGCCCCACACGCATGTGCATCTGGTTCCTCTTAATAGCATGCGGGACATCAATTTTCTGGAGCCCAAGTTGCGCCCTACTCAAGAGGAGTTGGCTGCTACCGCTACTAAAATCAAAGCAGCTTTATAACGTGCTTTTATCTGGCCTGGCCAGGTTTTAAGCTCCCTTCACTCTTCCGGGGTTGTCAGAAATAAAGGACTTCCAGCTTTTGTTTTTGGTACCAGTGTCGCCACCCTGAAAATGGTGACATACGGCTACCGCCAGTGCATCCGTAGCATCAAGCAGCTTAGGTGCCTCACTGAAGCTAAGAAGCGTTTGTAGCATTTTAGCTACCTGTTCCTTTGAAGCATTTCCATTGCCCGTTACCGACTGCTTTACCTTTTTGGGCGCATATTCAAAAATCGGTATTTCACGTGCCAATGCGGCGGCCATGGCCACACCCTGCGCCCTGCCAAGCTTTAGCATCGATTGAATGTTTTTCCCAAAAAAGGGAGCTTCCAGTGCTACTTCATCGGGATGAAACTCCTCGAGAACAGACGTTATTCTCTCGAAAATCTTCTTTAGTTTCAATTCATGACCGGAGTATTTGCTCAGGTGAATTACTCCAAACTGCAACAGCGTCAGTTTATTGCCCTGCACCATAATGACGCCGTAGCCCATGATGCTGGTGCCCGGGTCAACTCCCAAAATGATTTTCTCTTTTACAGTCTTGTTCAAACCCGCTGTGGCTTTTGCGATAAGCTTATTTAAAATTTAGGTGATGCTACATAAATCCTCCCTAAATTCAAACCCGGATGTTGGCTATTGATATTTTCGGGATCATTGCTGCTGTGGGTGTTGTCATTTACAGCATATTCATAGCTTTTTGCTGGAGTAGGTGGAGACATGTTCCTGTGGCTGCGGAGGCGGTAACGGACAGTGGCTCATTGTCAGTATCAATTGTTATTGTGGCCAGAAACGAAGCAGCGTCCATCGTGTCACTTCTGGGCAACATCGAAGCTCAAACTTATCCCGGCCATCTCATGGAAGTGATTTTGGTCAACGACCAGTCTGACGACGACACTGTGGAAAAGGCAGAATGCTTTGCTGCGGACAATAGCATAGCGCTTAGAATCATTCACCTCGAAGCCACAGTTGCCGAAGGGAGCCGAAAAAAGCAGGCAATAAAGGCAGCAGCAGCTTTATCGACAGCAGACATACTTGTATTGACCGATGCTGATTGCAACGTGCAACCAAATTGGGTAGCCTCGCATATCAACTATTACACACGTTATGAGGAAGCGAAGCTGGTCTTTGGTGCATTTTGCTTTAAAGGCAGAAACTGGGCGTCTGCGCTGTTGAACCTGGAGGCAATGTCGCTGACGGGTGTCGCCGCCATCACCAACCTGATCCAAAAACCAACCATGTGTAGTGGCGCTAACTTATCCTATAGGCGTGAACTGATACAAGAACTTCATCCTTTTGACGGCAACCAACAGATTGCTTCCGGCGATGACGAGTTTATGTTGCATGCCGTGACGAGGAAATATCCGAATGGCGCTTTTTACAATAAAGATCAAGACTCACTTGTTTCAACCGCCAAGCCGGAATCACTGGGAGCTTTGTACTACCAACGGAGACGCTGGGCGGGCAAGTGGAAGGCTTACGCTGTTCCCTGGCCTCGCCAACTCGCCGCTGCTGTGGTGGCGGGCAACCTGGGCTTCATATGTCTTTTCACCTTTTTCTTTATTTCATTGAATCCAGTTTGGCTGATGCCCATCGTTCTAAAATGGCTTGCGGAGTTTGCCTTCAGCCGAAAAATCAGCAAAAACTTCAACCTGAGTGGGCTGGGGCAGTACTTTCTTCTTATGGAAATTATTTACCCATTTTATGCCGTATTTTTTGCTATAGCTTCTAATTTTGGAGAATATCACTGGAAGGGAAGGGTGTATCCATGAGTGACCTGGAGTTTGATGTATTGGACGAGTTGTATTTCGTAACGCACTTCAAAGAATTGAAGAACGCAACCAACCTTTCAGTGGAAAACCTAAAGTCTACCCTCACCGATTTGTACCGTAAGGGATGGTTGAAAGTTTATGAAAGTGTAGCTGTTGAAATATCGGATCAGCAAATCAACTTGGATCACAACTTTCAAAACTACTTTTATCTGGCCAGCAAGGAAGGCCTGCTCGCTCACAATGGGCGCTAATAGGAGTAAAAATGGAATCCGTAGTTACGCAACAAGATCTCAAAGAGCTGGAACTGAATTCTTTGCTCGAAATCACTCAGGCTATCAACAATAACCTGGCGGAAGCCTCTTTGTATAAAATCTACCATTTTACCCTTCTTGGAAACCTCAAAGTAAAGAAGCTGGCGCTTTATGTGATGGAGGAGGAGTGGGACTGCAAGCTCAGCTTTGGTGTAGGCAATAAAAAGATTCCAAAGCTTCCGGCATGTTACCAGAATTTGCCTGAGGAAATTGAGCTCGACTCGAATGAGGCATTTTGGTCGGAGTTTCACATGGCATTCCCCGTTCAGCACAAGGAGAAGCTGCTTGCTGTGGTTTTCCTGGGTAAGCAAGACGATGCGCAGACAGAGCAGGGGGTGTCTCACAACCTTACATTCATCAAGGCATTGACCAATATCATATTGGTGGCTATTGAAAATAAGAAGCTGGCACGAAGACAACTGGAGCAAGAGGCCTACAGAAAGGAGCTCGAGATTGCCAGGCAAGTGCAGACTTTCCTTTTCCCGAAAAATCTTCCGCAGTTGGAGAAGCTGCAAATAGAAGCCACTTATATCCCACACAAAAACGTTGGCGGCGATTATTACGACTATGTGGAGCTGAGCAACGGCAAGTTCTTATTGTGCATCGCCGATGTTTCCGGAAAGGGCGTGCCTGCGGCATTGCTAATGTCAAACTTTCAGGCAGCGTTGAGAGTGATAGTCAGGAAGACCTACGATGTGCGGGAGATCGTTTACGAGTTGAACCGCCAGATCATGTTCAATAGCAATGGCGAGAACTTCATCACCTTTTTCATGACCATTTACGATCATGAAGCTGGGCAGATGAAATATGTAAATTGCGGACACAATCCTCCCATCCTATTTACAGAAAGTGGCTTTCAGGCGCTGGAGGAGGGCACAACTATATTGGGAATTTTTGAAGACTTGCCGTTCTTGAATGTAGGCACCGTTACCGGGCTGAAGGATTTCAACTTTTTCTGCTACACCGACGGGCTCACTGAGACTTTCAATGCCGATGGTGAGGAATATGGCTCGGAAAGACTGATGGAAGCGCTTAGCGACATGACCAACAAGTCTCTGGCAGGGATACACGAAACAGTGATCAAGTCACTCGAAGATTTCAAGGGTGCAGAAAGCTACCGGGACGATATCACCATGCTTTCTTGTAAAATCATAAGCTAGACTTGGTTTGCTCTACTTCAGAAAAACTCCCGGTTGGCTAAAGAAGTTGTTTCCTCAGGTGATCTGGAATTTTGATGACAATGAAAAAAAGATATTCCTGACTTTTGACGATGGCCCCATACCTGAGCTTACTCCCTGGGTGCTCGACACTTTGAAAGAATTTGGTGCCAGGGCTACCTTTTTTTATGTTGGCAATAATATCAAAAAACACCCGGAGCTGTTTAAGCGGGCCAGCGATGAAGGACACAGTATCGGCAATCACACCTTCAACCATCTGAAAGGATGGCGAAACTCTCATGAAGACTATATGGCCAATATAGCACTTTGTGAGAAAGCTATTGTTGAATGTGGAGCAGGAGACCCCGCCAGACTGTTTAGGCCACCTTATGGGCAGCTGACCTTTTCCCTTGCAAAAAAGATATCTGCCAGTTACCGCATAATCATGTGGGACTACTTAACTGGTGACTTTGATCAATCACTAAGTCCCGAAAAATGCCATGTAGAAACAATAAAAGGAACCAAACCCGGCTCTATTGTCATTTATCACGAAAATGTGAAAGCAGAAGCCCGAATCAAGTACTCGCTACCGAAATTTCTGGATCATTTTTCTTCACTAGGTTATCAGTTCTGTGCCATTGAGTGATACAATCGGTTTGATTTTGATTTTTTTCGTCTGTAGCGTGTTGCTTATCGACACATTGCTGCTTTTCTTTTTAAAGGGTGATTCAAGCAGGGATGTTGCTACAAGTTTATTCGATGATACGAACCTTCCAGGGGTTTCCGTTCTGGTAGCGGCGAGAAACGAGGAGGCAACGTTGCCAAGGTGCATCAAAAGCCTTTTGGATCAGGACTATCCTGCTGATAAGATAGAAATACTCATAGGAAACGATGCCTCCACCGATAAGACAGAGGTTATTGCCCGCTCATTTGAAAGGGAGCACTCTCTGCTAAAGGTCTTTAATATTGACCATGATATGGGCTCCGCCAGGGGCAAAGCAAATGTGCTTGCACAGCTAGCCAGAAAGGCATCCGGCGAAGTCTATCTTATAACCGATGCTGACATGCAGCTTCCGTCCACCTGGTGCCAGGCCATGGTAGCAGCTTTTGAAAAAGATACGGGCATGGTAACAGGCTACACGGCGATAAACGAAAACAGCCTTTTCGCTTCCTTTCAGTCCATCGACTGGGCATACGCCATCGGAATGATGAGGGTCGTATCCGACCTGGGCACGCCCGTGACCGGGATGGGCAATAACATGGCTGTAATAGCAAATGCTTATCATCAAACAGGTGGTTATGAGAACATGCCTTTCTCAGTTACGGAAGACTTTCAGCTCACCAGGGCTATTTTATCCAAAGGATATGGCTTCAGGCAGCTGATCAGCCCACCCGTCACCGGCATTACTTTACCCGCAGCTAGCATCAAGGGGCTTTTGCATCAGCGAAAGAGGTGGATGAGTGGAGCCGTTCAACTCCCTGTGGCCATCGTGGCTGTTTTGGGACTTCAGGCCTTCTACTATCCGTTGGCCATTGCATTGGCTGTACTCCACCCCTGGTCAATACTTTTGATTGCTGCAAAGAGCGCTGTTCAATCATGGTTTGTTTACAAAACTGTACGCCTGTCGGGACTGCCTGTAAAAATTGGTACACTTGTTCTCTTCGAATTCTACTCGGCTATTATATCTTTGTCCACACTTTTGTTTTCCATTTTGCCTTCAGGAATAAAGTGGAAGGATAGACATTATTAGCCCCGACATTTGATGCAGTTTGTTGATACCCACGCTCATATATATTCAAGAAAATTTTCAGAAGACGTTCACGAGATGGTGGCCCGCTCATTTGAGAGTGGTGTAGAGAGAATTTATATGCCAAATATCGATAGTGAGTCTATCGATAGTATGCTTGCACTGGAAGATGCTTATCCGGGGCGCTGTTTTTCAATGATGGGTGTGCACCCATGTTCCATCAAAAATGGATTTGAAAGTGAGCTGAAGATAGCCGAAGAGTGGCTGGGAAAGCGACAGTTTACCGCTATTGGCGAAATAGGCACCGATCTTTACTGGGATAAAACGCTCCTCGACTATCAGAAAGAAGCGTTTACTATTCAGTGCCAGTGGGCAAAAGAGTATGGCTTGCCTATAGTTATTCATTGTCGTGAATCGATTGACCTGACAATTGATTTGGTAGAATCCCTTAAAGACGAGCGGCTTAATGGTGTCTTTCATTGCTTTACGGGAAATGAACACCAGGCCAGGCGGATACTGGAATTAGGATTTTTTTTAGGAATAGGAGGAGTAAGCACCTTTAAAAACGGCGGGCTTGATGCAGTTTTACCCCAGCTGGGTGCAGATGGGCTGGTTTTGGAGACCGACTCTCCTTATCTTGCACCAGTGCCGCATAGGGGCAAAAGAAACGAGCCTTCCTACATTCCAATTATTGCGCAGCGGGTTTCTGAACTAACCGGACTCTCCCTGGCTGAGGTGGCTGAAACAACCACAAGGAATGCAAATCAACTTTTCAGCTATCACCGATGAATTATAAGATTGTAAACATTGCCACTGCAAGTGGCCTTAACCCAAAAAGCAGTATCCTTATTATATATACCGGAGGCACATTCGGTATGTCATATGACGAAACAGGGTCTCTCGTCCCTTTCAACTTCGGCCTGGTGATTGATAAAATTCCCGAGCTGAAGGCCCTCGACCTGAAAATTACTGTCATTTCGTTTCCTGAGCCCACCGATTCCTCGAATATTAATATTTCACACTGGCAGGACATTGGCTATATTATCTACGAAAACTATTCTCAGTACGATGGTTTCGTAATACTTCATGGAACTGACACCATGGCGTATACAGCGTCGGCACTTAGCTATATGCTCGATGGGCTTAACAAGCCAGTTATCTTCACCGGTGCACAAATCCCTATCGGATCGACCAGGTCAGATGCCCGTGAGAACCTGATTACAGCTCTCGAGATAGCCTCTACGCTCGAAGAAGACAAACCAATTATCTCTGAAGTTGCCATCTACTTTAATTTTTACCTGATGAGAGGTAACCGATCACAAAAATTAAGGAGCAGTCATTTTGCGGCATTCGAATCGGAGAACTACCCATACTTGGCTGAGTCGGGCGTTACTATCGAATACAACAAGTCGTCAATCATGGCTTTTCGGCCTGGCCTTAAACTCAAACTTCATAAGGGATTCGACAATAATGTCACCATCTTAAAGCTTTTTCCTGGCATCAGTGAGAGTGTGGTCAATAGTATATTGGGCACTCCCGGACTTCGGGGAGTTGTGCTGGAAACCTATGGGTCGGGTAATACAATGAACTACGACTGGTTCATAAAAAGCCTTCATTCCGCTGTTACAAGGGGGATTGTCATCTTTAATGTAAGCCAGTGCATTGGAGGTAAAGTAATTCAGGGGCGCTACGAATCAAGCAGGATTCTCGAGGAAATAGGGGTGCTCAGCGGTCAGGACATTACGACTGAAGCTGCCATCACCAAACTAATGTTTCTGCTGGCAAAAGAGAAGAATACCAAGGAAGTTAAAAAGAAGCTAATAGTGCCAATTGCAGGGGAAATGAGCTAGTTTTACGCTTATGTAAATTTAATATCAAAATTTGCATAAAGAGTTTTTTCTTGATTTATTTGTTGCTGCTAGACGCCAAAAATTGTACTTTGGAGAGGTGTCCGAGTGGTTGAAGGAGCACGCCTGGAAAGTGTGTATACCTCTAAAGGGTATCGAGGGTTCGAATCCCTCTCTCTCCGCAGAATTTATAAACGAGAATTCTAAACGAAAACAAACTATCTTTTACTAACTGTAACCAATTTACGATTTACTAAAATTTAAACTATGAAAAAGTTATTCGCTTCGCTGTTGCTAACAGGCGTTTTTGCATTCAGCCAATTCAATGCAGTTGCTCAGGATGAAGTTTCCTCAGACAGTACTGCTATGGTTGACTCTGCTGCTGTGGAAGAGGTCGTTGCCGAGCCTGAGCCTGTAGCCGCTCCAATGATGGAAGAAGTAGTCGATGAGCCAGAGCAATCATTTCACCAAATTGTAAAGGAGCAATTCATCGCCGGTGGTTGGGAATTTATGGGTATCGTTCTTTTGTGTTTGATCTTCGGATTGGCCGTTGCCATCGAACGTATCATTACATTGAACCTTGCTACCACCAACACCAAAAAACTTCTTGCTAACGTTGAGAATGCGCTGGCTTCAGGAGGTGTTGAGGCAGCAAAAGAAGTTTGTAAAAATACCAAAGGCCCTGTTGCTTCAATTTTTACTCAGGGACTAATGAGAATGTCAGAAGGTGTTGAGATGGTTGAGAAGTCAATCATTGCTTACGGTTCTGTTGAAATGGGCAAACTGGAAAGAGGAATGGTTTGGATATCTCTTTTTATCTCTCTTGCTCCTATGCTTGGTTTCATGGGTACTGTAATTGGTATGATTGGTGCATTTGATGCAATTGCGGCAGCCGGTGACGTTTCTCCTGCTCTTGTGGCCGACGGTATCAAAATCGCCCTTTTGACAACGGTAGGTGGTCTTATCGTAGCTGTTATTCTTCAGTTGTTCTATAACTACCTAATTTCTAAGATCGACTCTCTTGTGAACTCAATGGAAGATGCCTCTATTACATTGGTGGACATCCTTGTAAAGCACAATCTTTCTAAGTAGTATTAACATCTAAAGACAGCAAAAATGGATTTTATTGATATAGCATTGATCGGCTCCTACATTCTGGTAGGAATAGCGTTACTAGCAGCGATCATATTGCCTTTGATCAACGCCTTGGACGATCTGTCTTCATTGGCCATGTCGGCCGTCGGCATTCTTATCTTGCTGGTTATTTTCGGTTTGGGATATGTAATTTCCGGCGATGAGGTAACAGCAGTGTATACCAAATACAACGTCGACGCAGGATTGTCTAAATTGGTTGGAGGTTCTTTGATTATGATGTACCTGTTGACAGGTGTAGCTTTAGTCGGAATCGTATATACGGAAATTTCAAAAATCGTTAAGTAATATGGCAAGCAAGAAAAACAGACCTAGCACGGAGGTAAATGCCGGTTCTATGGCTGACATTGCTTTCCTTTTGCTCATTTTCTTTCTGGTAACTACCACGATGGCAAATGACAAAGGTATTGCGATGCTTTTGCCACCGAAGCCGGATCCGAACCAGCCACCACCAGAGGTGAAGGAGAACGATAGGAACATCTTCAAAATTCAAGCAAACTCGAAGGATTTGCTGCTTGTTGAAGATGAGCCCCTAACGGATGTTGAGGAACTGAAGCCAATGATCAAGGAGTTTATTCTCAACTTTGGCCGCCCCTCTGAGGACGCCATGCAAGTATATAATGACCTTCCCGCTCCTATGAAGAGCTTTGTTAGCGCATATGGAAGAAAATCTACTTCATCCGATGGGCCTGATAAAGCCATCGTTTCTTTCAAAGCCGACAGAGGTACGAGCTATGAACTATACATTACTGTATTGGACGAAGTAAATGCCGCTTACAACGAGGTATATGGTGAGAGAATAGGTAAAACTGCTCAGGAGTTTCTTCAGCTGGATCAGAAAGATCCGGAGCAAAAGAAGCTATATGATCAGGCTCGTTCAGGAATGCCCAGAGCGATTTCTATTGCGGAGCCTACTAAAATTGGAGGTTAATTATGGGAAAGTTTAAAAAGAGTTCTGGTACTTCTCAGGAGATACCTACAGCTGCTCTTCCTGATATCATCTTTATGCTTTTGTTCTTCTTCATGGTAACCACCGTGATGAGGGAAACAGAGCTATTGGTGGAACAACATTTGCCGAGAGCTACTCAGCTATCGAAAATTGAGCGCAAGTCGCTGGTGAGCTATATCTATATTGGCCCTCCTAAGAATGCCGCAACTTTCGGTACCGAGCCTAAAATTCAGGTAAATGATGTCTTCATTACGCCTAAGGATGTTGTGCAGTTTGTAAATACTGAAAAGGACAAGCTTAGCGAAGTGGAAAGAGATCAGATTACAATGTCAATGAAGGTGGATATTGAAGCCAAAATGGGTATTGTAGCTGATGTGCAGCAGGAGCTGAGAGAAGCTAATGCCAGGAAGGTGCTTTACAGTTCCCTTCAAGGTATGGATAACCAATAATCATAGTTGATAATCATATAAAAGTCTTTCCTTTGGGGAAGACTTTTTTTTTGCCATGAACCTGAACCTTAAGAATAACAAGGTGGTGAATGCCTGGTGCATGTACGACTGGTCTAATTCAGTCTACAACCTGGTGATTACCAGCACTATTTTTCCAGTTTATTATAGTAGCGTCACGAGAAACTTTTTTGGCGGTGAGAAGGTGCAGTTTTTAGGGCTGGAGATCACCAATACGGTTCTATACTCCTATTCTATTTCTTTCTCGTTCCTGGCTATTGCTCTCTTTTCTCCTTTACTCTCGGGCATCGCTGACTATGGAGGCATGAAGAAACTCTTTCTTCGAATCTTCACCTATATCGGCGCAGCTGCGTGTATAACGCTTTATTTCTTCGATGGGAGCAACATTGAGCTGGGTATTTTCGCTTCTATTGTGGCCAGTATTGGCTACTCGGGAAGCCTGGTTTTTTACAACGCTTTTTTGCCTGAGATCACCACTTCCGACAGGTATGATATCGTAAGCGCCAAAGGCTACGCCATGGGGTATGCAGGTAGCCTGCTGCTGCTTCTGTTTAACCTTATCTCTATTACTTTTCCTGATTGGTTTGGGTTTGCTAATGGGGGAGAGGCGTCACGATTTGCCTTTTTGCTGGTAGGGGTGTGGTGGCTAGGGTTTTCACTAATTCCCTTTCATTTTCTACCCACCAATCCCTACAATCGAAAGCCTGCTGGCAAGCTACTGGCTCATGGGTACAAGGAGGTGCGAAAAGTGTTTAGGTCTCTAAGGGAGTTGCCTTCCATGCGGCGTTACCTCAAAGCTTTCTTTTTCTACAACATGGGCGTGCAAACCGTCATGTTTCTGGCCGCAACTTTCGGCGACAAAGAGCTGAAGTTGCCTGGCGAAAAGCTGATATTGACCGTGTTGATTATACAGGTGGTAGCCGTCGCCGGGTCATATTTGTTCGCCTACGTGTCGAAGATAAAGGGGAACAAAATATCGTTGTCGATAATGGTTGTGATCTGGATTTTGGTTTGCCTTGGGGCATACTTTGTTACTTCCGCTATGCAGTTTTACGTAGTGGCCACTGTGGTCGGGCTGGTAATGGGGGGTATACAGTCACAGTCCCGGTCGGCATTTTCTAAGCTGATACCTGAGAACACCATTGACCACGCTTCTTACTTTAGCTTCTATGATGTGACGGAAAAACTATCAATTGTGATCGGGACATTTGCCTATGGATTGATAGAACAACTTACCGGCAGCATGCGAAACAGCACACTAGCCCTTGCTACGTTTTTTATTTTGGGTCTCTTTTTCTTGAGACAAACCAATTTTAAGATTATCAGGCTTCCGAAAGAGGAAGAAGCTAAATGAGCAAGGAAACCAGACCACTTGTAATTGAAAAGGACGGACAGACGCTCATTTACGACCTTCTTAGACGGAAGTACCTCGTTTGGACGCCTGAGGAAGCGGTCAGGCAGCAGATGGTAAATTATCTCATGGCTGAACTCCACTACCCAAAGGGTTTGATGTCGATAGAAGCCGGCTTGCATTACAACAAAAGGCAGAAGAGAACTGATCTTGTGGTGTATAGCAACACTGGCAAACCTCATATCCTGGTGGAGTGTAAAGCGCCAGATGTGAAGCTAAGTCGGGAGACGATTTTTCAGGTGGCGACTTATAACAAAGAGCTGGACGCCAACATATTGGTCATTACCAATGGTAACGAAATGATTTGTCTCCAGGTTGAAAGGGAAAGGAATAACCTGGTATCTCTTAGCGATATCCCTCCTTATAAGTAAAAAGAGGTTGTCCGCAGCTAGAACAACCTCTTCAGATCGAATTAATTCAGGAATGTGTTTACGTCGGTATAGGCCAAATTAAAGGCTTCTGATACTGCCTGGTATACCACTTTTCCGTTGATCACATTCAAGCCAAGTTTCAGTTCATTGTTGTCCCTGCAGGCTGTCTTCCATCCCTTGCCAGCCAGCTGAATAGCATAGGGCAGTGTGGCATTGGTAAGTGCCAGTGTGGAAGTGTAAGGAACGGCGCCAGGCATATTGGCGACGCAATAGTGAATCACATCGTCGATGATGAAAACCGGATCCTGGTGAGTAGTTGGCTTGGTGGTCTCGAAGCAGCCACCCTGATCCACCGCCACATCCACCATCACGGTGCCTGGGCGCATTTCCTTCAGCATGTCTTTGGTGATAAGCTTGGGGGCTTTTGCTCCAGGGATAAGCACTGCACCGATAATGAGGTCATGATCTTTAATGAGCTCTCGGATATTGTATTCGTTGCTCATTAAGGTTTTAACGTTGGCAGGCATCACGTCGTCCAGATAGCGCAGTCGGGGCAAGCTCAGGTCAAGGATGATCACATCAGCACCAAGGCCAGCAGCCATTTTAGCTGCTTCGGTTCCTACTACGCCACCACCAAGGATCATTACCTTAGCTGGCCTAACGCCGGGTACACCACCCAGAAGAATACCCCTGCCTTTCATCGGTTTCTCCAGAAACTTGGCGCCTTGTTGTATCGACATTCTACCAGCTACTTCCGACATAGGGATGAGAAGGGGCAGAGTGCCATTGGCTTTCTCCACTGTTTCATAGGCAAGGCAAACAGCCCCGCTCTTTATCATTGCATGAGTAAGGGGTTCATAAGAGGCAAAGTGGAAATAGGTAAATAGTAATTGATCCTTCTTGATAAGCGAATACTCTGCTTCGATAGGCTCCTTCACTTTCATGATCATTTCAGCTTTCTGGTAAGTAGCTTCAATGGTCGGAAGTATGTTGGCACCGGCCTCTTTGTAAGAATCATCAGTGAACCCGCTGCCTTCTCCTGCAGTAGACTGCACATGAACCTCATGGCCCCTCTTTAATAATTCAGTTACGCCAGCTGGGGTCAATGCGACCCTGTTTTCATTATTTTTAATCTCCTTTGGAACCCCAATTATCATGATCGTATTGTTAGTTAATGTCGCCTTTTTGGAAAGGCCACAAATATATGAACATGAATGCAATAATTGTTTTGAAACTCTTCGATTTTCAATGTTGACAAAATCGCCTGCCTTTCATTGAATAATACTAAAATTTCTTACCGATTGACCCCGGCAAACTATTCTTTGCCCGAAGGGTCATTTGCAAAAATTTTATTCCATAAAAATAACAATTTTCACTGATTATCAGGTAGTTGTATTTTTTTTACACGATTAGCAAAATTGAAAACGTGTAATTTTATGCTTATATTTGAAATACCTCTTTTGAGAGTCCGTTCATTGCAATCGACAACATTATCCTTTAAATCAGCATAATAGTGAGTGTAGTAAAGACTAAGAAAGAAATCAGCGTGCCTGTTGCCGAAATTCTCGACGACTACCTTTTGGTTTGCGAAAGCCGTGAAGCTAGTTTGATGGGAAGGAAGGAAGTTTTCATGGGCAAGGCGAAGTTTGGTATTTTTGGTGATGGCAAGGAACTCGCACAGGTAGCGATGGCCAAGGTATTCAAAAATGGCGATTTCAGGTCTGGTTACTACAGGGATCAAACATTTATGATGGCCATCGGTCAGCTGACGATCCAGCAGTTCTTTGCTCAACTTTATGCTCACACTGACCTTTCCGCTGACCCTTCTTCTGGCGGCCGTTTGATGAATAGTCATTTTTCTACACGGTACCTCAATGAAAAGGGCGAATGGAAAACGCAGACAGACATGAAGAACTCCAGTTCGGATATTTCATGTACGGCGGGCCAAATGCCACGTCTGCTCGGCCTCGCTTATGCCTCCAAACTTTACAGAAACAATCCTGCACTCAAACACTTTGAAGACTTTTCTATTGATGGAAATGAAGTAGCCTGGGGCACTATTGGCAACGCATCTACATCGGAAGGACACTTCTTCGAAACAATCAATGCAGGCGGGGTGCTACAGGTGCCTATGGTCATTTCTATTTGGGATGATGAATATGGAATTTCGGTGCCTGCGGAATATCATACTACCAAATCGGATATTTCTAAAGTATTGGCTGGCTTCCAGCGGAATAACTCCGAAAATGGGTATGAAATCATCGTGGTGAATGGCTGGGACTATGAAAAGCTCGTTCAGGCATACCGCCACGCAGGCAGGATCGCACGGGATGAACATGTTCCGGTGCTCGTTCACGTAAAAGAGATGACCCAGCCTCAGGGGCATTCTACTTCCGGTTCACAGGAAAGATATAAGTCGAGAGAAAGACTTGACTGGGAGGAGGAATTCGACTGCATAAAGAAATTCAGAGAGTGGATATTGGAAAATGAAATGGCCACTTTGGAGCACCTCGAGAGGCTGGAGGAAAATGCGAGAGAGAAGGCAAAAGCCGATAAGAATGAGGCTTGGAAGGCCTATGTAGCCAGTATCAAGGAAGACCTGAAGGGGGCATCGAATTTACTGGCAAATGCTGCAGGGGTAAGCAAAAATGGTGCAAAAATAAGCGCTATTAATAAGGCGCTAGAAAAAACGCTTAATCCATTGAAGATGGATGTGGTGAAGGCTGTTAAGCGCTCTTTGTACCTTATGCGAGGTGAGAAATACGAAGAGAAACGGCACCTTATCAATTGGCTGAAGATTAAGAACGCCGAGCACCTTGAGCAATACAGTAGCCATTTGTATAGCGAATCGGAGCAAAGAGCGGTAAATGTGAAGGAGGTGGCACCTGTTTACAACGACGCCAGTGTTATAGTTGACGGTAGAGAAGTACTTCAGGCCTTCTTTGATCATGCATTTAGCAAGGATCCGAGAATATTTGCCATTGGGGAAGACGTGGGACAAATTGGTGATGTGAACCAGGGCTTTGCAGGACTACAAGCGAAGCATGGCGAGATTCGTGTAACCGACACGGGAATACGGGAAAGTACCATCATAGGACAAGGTATTGGGGCCGCTATGAGGGGGTTGAAACCCATTGCAGAAGTACAATATTTGGATTACTTGATTTTCACCTTGCAGACATTGTCTGACGATCTGGCAACGCTTCAGTACAGAACGAAGGGAGGCCAGAAGGCTCCTGTGATTATAAGGACACGGGGTCACCGACTGGAAGGCGTTTGGCACTCAGGTTCACCCATGAGCATGATCATGGGCTCTCTCAGAGGCATATACCTGCTCGTGCCCAGGAACATGACCAAAGCAGCCGGCTTCTACAACACTTTGCTGGCCTCCGATGACACTGCGATAGTTATTGAGTGTTTGAACGGGTACAGACTCAAAGAAAGACTTCCGGAAAACATAGATGATATAAAAACGCCGCTTGGGGTTCCTGAGGTAATAAGGGAAGGGTCTGATGTGACCATTGTAACCTACGGCTCCATGTGCAGGATTGTGATGGAGGCAGCAGACCTCCTTGAAGAATATGGCGTTTCCTGCGAGGTGATTGATGTGCAGTCGTTAATGCCTTTTGATCTGCACCATTCGATTGTTGAGTCGTTGAAAAAGACTAATCGCATCATTTTTGCTGATGAAGATGTGCCGGGAGGTGCCTCAGCTTATATGATGCAAAAAGTGCTCGAAGAGCAGGGTGGGTACAAATACCTTGACTCACAGCCAGGTACTATCACCTCTGCTGAGCACAGGCCGGCCTATAGCTCAGACGGCGATTATTTCTCCAAACCCAATGTGGAGAATGTTTTCGACAAGGTGTATGAATTGATGGCGGAAGCCGACCCAGAAAAATACCCTGAGATATTTAATTGAGTGTAATATTGTCAAGCGTCAAATCTGGGCTTTCTATCACATTGCTGTCGTGAAGTGCACGATCCTTGATGTAGACTTTTAGTTTGAAGGTGTCTTTCTTCAATACGATGCCGAATCCAGCAGATAGCATAGAATAGCGAAGCGTGCCTGAAAGAGATTTTCCTAGATTGTCAGTGTCGAAGATTGGGAACCTGGCGTTGAAATTTGTACCGCAACCGGTAGTTGAAAACACACTTGCCCAGTCGAGAAACTCATAGTTGCCATTCACCTTTCTGTAGAAGTCCACATAAATATTGTTATTGTTGGGGTTCTTTTGAATAAAGAAAGTGTCTATTTCTGTATTGGTGCCAGTATTATCAAGGTTGAATTTTATGACTTCATATTGCTCACAATTGAACGGCCTTCTCGTGTCTGTTTCTGAAAATAATTTCTCTTTCTCAAGAGGTCTAAATTGCCCCCCGGATAGCACCAGAGGAATACTATAGAAAGGAAGTTTGTAGTCTGTTTCTCCGAAATACACAAGTCTCCTATCAGCGTCAATAATATAATTAAATGGGTGGTAAGGATAGCTGTCTTCAGTGCTTCTCAGCCCTATATCTCCATCTCCATCTTCAAAATTGATATAGAGAACAAGCGAATCTGAGCCAGTTGCCTCGTCAAAAAACTCGACCCTGTTATAGGAAATTTTTGGAATGATGGGAAGCTCATCCGGTGGTTGGCATGCCCACACAACCCCCATAACTCCTAACCCCAGAACAAGACTTTTTAGTAATCTATTCTTCATTTCCATCGCTTACTTGACTCATAAAATTATTAAAATTGGATCATCTTTCGCAATTTAAACACATGTCCGAGCTTCTTAGTTTTAGAGACCGCCTTTTAAACCTGAATAATGATCATTTTACTGTCCTCGCTCTGGATATTTTTAAATGGCAGGCCCAACACAATCCTGTCTACAAAAAGTATATTTCGTATTTAGCTAAAGACCCAAAAAAAATCAGCCGGTTGGAAGACATTCCCTTTCTTCCGATTGAATTTTTCAAGAATCATGCTATAAAGACAGGTGAATGGGGTTCTTCCCTTATGTTTTCCAGTAGCGGCACCACTGGTTCCGTGCAAAGCTCCCATTACCTCGACGATCCTTTATTCTACGAGAAACTAACGAAGGAAATATTTGAGTCGATGTATGGGTCGCTCTCAAATTTCCATATTGTTGCCTTGCTGCCCTCTTACCTTGAAAGAAGCGGATCCTCACTTATTTATATGATAGAGCACTTCATAAAGCTCACCGGCTCAAAATTCTCAGGCTTCTTTCTGAAGGATGACAGTGCCCTTTTGCGTGTGATAGAAAAACTTAAAAAGCAGGATGGTAAAAAGCTGCTAATTGGAGTCACTTTTGCCCTAATTGACCTGTCTGAAAGGCGTCAGCTTGACCTTAGCGACTTTATTATTATGGAAACCGGAGGCATGAAGGGGAGAGGGAAGGAGCTGACAAGGGCCGAGTTACATGCTATGTTGAGTGAACGATTGAATGTGGAGCGTATACATTCGGAATATGGGATGACGGAGTTAATGTCGCAGGCCTATTCGGATGGAGGGGCTGGCTTCCGTTGCCCACGATCGATGAGGGTGATGGTTCGGGATATTAATGATCCGTTTTCCTATTTGATGGAAAAAAAAGTTGGAGGTTTAAATATTATTGACCTTGGAAACATTCATTCGTGCTGCTTTATTGAAACAAAGGATTTGGGCCGAATAGCTAACACGAAAGGGGATTTTGAAGTGCTTGGCAGGTTCGATAATTCGGATGTGCGAGGGTGCAATTTGCTGATACAATAGGCATTACCTCCAGCCTTGGAACTTAAAGTGTTTTGATATATGTGTAGATATATATATCTTAGAGCTTCTAAGAACCTAAGTAAAGCCGTTTCGTTATGAAAATTAAATTACTGTTGTTTGCTGTAGCTGTTTTCATGCTTGGTGCTTGTACTCAGAAGACGTGTCCTACTTATGCTAAGTCGGACGTGCAGAAAGAAAAGCCTGCTCAAAGGCTTTAATTGTAAAGTACTCGACCTGGTTGGAAATTATTGAAAGAATATATGCGGTTCTTACTAAGTAAGTACCGCATATTTTTTTACATCCATTTCTGTTATACTGCCTGATGACATGATCATCAGCCGCTCTGTCACATTTCTTAGTTCCCTGATATTTCCCGTCCATTCAAATTGTTGAAGCTGCTTAATGGCGGCATCGTCTATTGGTTTTGGTGCCCAGCCGTATTCAGCTGAAATGTCTGCAATAAACCTATCCACGAGTAGTGGAATATCATCTTTGCGGTCTTTTAGTGCCGGCACCTGAATGATAATTACGCTCAGTCTGTGGTAGAGGTCTTCTCTAAACTGATTTTCAGCAATAGCCTTTTTCAAGTCCTTATTGGTAGCAGCCACTACTCTTACGTCTACCTTTACCTCCTTCTCGCCGCCTACCCGGGTAATTCTATTTTCCTGTAAGGCACGTAGAACTTTGGCCTGGGCCGAAAGGCTCATGTCGCCAATTTCGTCAAGGAATAACGTGCCGCCGATTGCCTGCTCAAACTTCCCAATCCGTTGCTTTACAGCGGAGGTGAAGGAGCCCTTTTCGTGGCCGAAAAGCTCACTCTCAATTAATTCGGATGGAATGGCTGCACAGTTTACCTCCACCATCGGGCCCGACGAGCGGTTACTTTTCTCGTGGATCCATTTGGCGACCAGCTCCTTGCCTGTGCCATTCGGGCCGGTAATCAGCACTCTTGCATCAGTGGGAGCCACCTTTTCAATCATTGCTTTGACCTCTTCAATCTTTGGCGACTCGCCTACTATGTCGAAAGTCTTGCTTATTTTTTTCTTCAGCACCCTGGTTTCATTCACCAGCTCCTTGCGGTCCAGTGCATTTCTGAGTGTGACCAACAGCCTGTTCAGGTCCAGAGGCTTTTGAAGGAAGTCGAAAGCACCTTTTTTGGTCGCTTCCACAGCGCTATCAATCGTTCCATGAGCCGAAATCATAATGAACGGTGAGTCAATTCCTTCCTCCATAGCCTTGTGAAGCAATTCAAGGCCGTCCATTTTTGGCATCTTTATATCGCAAAGCACGAGGTCGTACGATCCCTGTTTGAGCATTTCCAGGCCTTCTTCACCATCTTTTGCTTCGTCAATTTTGAATTTTTCGTACTCAAGAATTTCCCGGAGGGTAGAGCGAATAGATTTCTCGTCGTCTACTATTAGAATTTTTGCCATAGGTTAATGAAAATAGGAAAATATGATCCTGTAAGCCGGGTTCTGTACCTCCCGACGAGTCAGGAGGCCCTTATCATTTATCTGGACCTGATGTCGCCATCAGGTTCTATCAATCTACCCACCACAACGAGACCGCCGAAGCAGCCTACAGGGACGAGCAGCCCCTGAATCGTGGCATATTTGATCTTTCAATCCGTAAGGTTTACCGTGCCCCCAATGTCACCATTGAGGCGGTGGGCTCTTACCCCACCTTTTCACCTTTTCCCCCAATGCAGAAGCATTGCGGGTAGTTTATTTTCTGTTGCACTGTCTGTAGCACTGTCGTCGCCAACACTGCCCCTTCCTGTTAGGAAGTACGGCGCTCTGCATTGCCCGGACTTTCCTCCCCGCTCAGAATACTTTCTGAACAAGGCGATAAGGCGGATCACATTTTCCTAAATAGTTAAACTTATTTGATAACTAAAAGATACTTCTTAGTTGACGTCTTTGCCTGTAATGGCAAGTTCCCACTCATCGGCTAGTTTGGCTGTTTCGAGTATCATTTCCTTCAATTTCTGTGGAGGTACTGTGTCGTCGAACAAGGTGGTTTCCACCATTAGGAAATCGCCAAGCACCACAAACTTAGAATTGATAAGGTCAACGTTGTGCGCAAGTACTTTGGTATAATCAATTTTTTCGGCGGTGCGACATACTCTGGACAGTATCTGAATGACACTCTTGCCATACTTTTTGTTGTCAATTTTGCCACCACGAACCGATTGAAACCTACCGTCGGGAAGAGGAACGATCACAACTGATCGATTATCGTCATATTCTGAATATTGGCCGTTAATTTCAGAGGCAAGTTCCTCCATCAACTTTCTTACGTCCATAGTATTATGTTTTATTTTAGGCTTAAAAAATGCTAGTTAGTCTTTTAATTTGATAAGTGTAGCGCCATAGCCAAACCTTTGTTTCTGGGCATCCTGAAAGTACAAGATATTTTTCATTTTACTTAGCCTTTTATGGATTTCTTCACGCAGAACACCGTTTCCCACGCCATGAATAAACGTTATCTCGTCTCTGCCAATTGCGATGGCTGAATCAAGTTCTTTCTCAAAAACAGCTAGTTGGTAGGAGAGAGCCTGCGATGTAGGCACCTCTTCTTTTTGCCCTGTTAATTTCTCCATGTGTAAATCTACCTGGTGCGAGCCTGGTTTTTGCTCTGTTTTTGGTACTGGCGTTGCTTTTGCAGAAAGCAGGCTGTTTTTTATCTCGTCAGCGTTAATTTTTGCAGGATTATCATCCAGTTGATAAACATATCCTTCCTTCGAGGTCATAGGGATAGTGCCCTTCTTGTGCATGAAAGCTGCCGCCTTGAACGAGACAACCCTGCTCAGCATTGGCTTACTTTTGTAGATTCCTTTTTGGAAATACATGCAGGAAAACTGCATGTCCGACCAGTTGTCGAAGTTTTGAGAAGACTTGGATGCTATCGCCTGATTTGACTTTGCCTCAAGGTGACCGGCGTGCAATCCTAGCGTAGTGCCTTTCACCAACTCATCTATCTTAAAAACCAGCTCGTAATCTGTGTTGTTGATCAGCCAGACTGTGAAAATATCTCCCTTCGGCTCGAAGCCAAGGTAAATTCCTTTTTCAGCAACTGCCTGAGTCTCCTTAAAGAATGATTTTTGGCCGGAAGAACTTTGCTGTGCAGGGCTGTCCCTTTTGAAGTGCTCCGCTTCAGTTTTACTTACCAAAACGACCTCACTCTTAAGCACGGGGAAGGAAAAGCCGTCTTCTATTTCTATTTCATAGGTGTTTTCGTTGACCACCCTGATAATAACCCCCTCTTCAGTTCCTCTCAGAAGCCTTACTTTATCCCCTATGTTCATACAGTTACTTTAACGCCGATTTGTAAGTGTCGATGGCTCTTTGTCTGGCAAATTTATGTTCAACAATCGGTTTTATGTAATTTTTGCTGTCATATTCCGGCACCCATCGGCGGATATATTCTTTGTCCTTGTCAAACTTGTCTGTTTGCGACTCCGGGTTGAACACTCTGAAATACGGTTGAGCGTCGGTGCCTGTGCCCGCCGCCCACTGCCAGCCACCGTTGTTGGAGGCTAGCTCGAAGTCGAGCAGTTTCCTGGCGAACCAGGCTTCTCCCCATCGCCAGTCAATGAGCAAATGCTTGGTGAGGAAGCTGGCAACCACCATGCGCACTCTGTTGTGCATGTACCCCGTTGTGTTTAATTCCCTCATGCCAGCATCTACTATTGGGTAGCCAGTCATTCCCTCGCACCATTTCTGGAATTGTTCCTCATCGTTTTGCCAGGGAATGAGGTCGTACTGAGGTTTGAAGGCGTTGTGAACCACATGAGGGAAATTGTACAAAATCATTTGATAAAACTCCCTCCAAATGAGCTCATTTAGCCAGGTTTGATTGAGGGCTGCCGCTTTTGTCACGGCTGCCCGAACGCTGATGGTGCCGTGACGCAGATGAATACCGAGGCGGGAGGTACCTTCGATGGCAGGGAAGTCCCGATTTTTGTCATAGGCGGCTATAACTGACTCATCGAACGTCGACGGTGGAATAATAATAGAGCTATTTGAAAAGCCCATTTCCTGTAAGGAGGGGACAGGATACGGTTTGGTTTTATGGAAATTTGATGACGAAGGAGCGATGGAAAACTCTTCCAACTGTAAGTTTTGCCACTTAGCCAGCCATTTGTTTTTGTACGGGGTGAATACCTTGTAAATGCCTCCGGTGTCAGTTAATATTTCTTCCTTTTCAAAAATCACCTGGTCTTTGAAGGAGTAAAAACCTATCCCTTTCTCCGTGAGCAGCGAGCGGACTGCGGTGTCCCTTTCGTTGGCATAGGGTTCGTAGTCCCGGTTGGTGTAGACCGCTTTGATGTCGAATTCTGCCGCCAGCTGTGAAAATGCTGCTTCCGGTGAAGCGTAAAGGATGCGTAGTGAGCTTCCGTGGTCTTCTAGTTGCTTCTTTAGCTGCAACAGCGTGCTGTGAATAAACGAAACCCTGGCATCCGTCCTTTCTTCAAGCTTTGATAATATCTGTGGATCAAAAATGAAGATGGGAAGAACGGGTAACTCGTCTTTTAGTGCGTAGAAAAGACCTGCATTATCAGCAAAGCGAAGGTCTCGCCGGAACCAGAAAATATTGACAGCCGGATGCGTTGGCATAAGTTTTTTCTAAACTAACTGCGCAGTGCTCATTTAGTTATTAAAGCTCGGAAAAATTGAAGAAGGGGTGACCGCTTGCTTCGTCTTCCTCTTGCCTTATTTTATCCGAATTGAAGTTTAATGAGGTCTTTTGGTCTTCTTCCTGCGGGTCAGGTTCTTCCCTGTTTTTAACACGTACGTCCTGCATCAAGTCTTTGAAGTTGTTGAAGCTTCGGATGTATTGGAGGCTGAACCCCGCTTTTGTATTGGTCTGGTTACTTATGTTTTGTGTAAGGCTGTTGACGCTGGTTCTGGAGTACATTTTAGCCCTCAATTTGCCGTCAGGTGTAAGCAGGTACTCAAGGGTCCAGTCGCCCATAATGGCTCCCAGTTCGTTGCGGGTAGTGGTGCTGGTGACGCCCCCATCCCTGGAAACCCGCAGTCGGCCATCCAAAAATGTATAGGCGAGCCGAAGCTGGAACGTGTTGTAGGCATCGTTGTCAAGGCTGGCCAGGTCGATGTCGATTTCAAGGTTCTCGTCCACCTGAGAAATCCAATAGCTGAGCTGGTTGGAGACAAATTCACTCACACTACTGCCGATGGAGTTGGTGCCGACATTGAAGCTGTTGATGGGTGAGAAGCGTCGCAGGATAATCAAGCTGAATACCTGGCGTTTCATTTCCTGCTCATCGGTTTTGACTGTATTTTTGAACCCCTGTATGGTAGTGCCCAATGGATAGCTATTGGCGCCGGCGGTTTCAGGGTAGCCTGTTATCTGAATATCGAAAGCGATATCTGGTGACATCAGATCTCCATTCAGCTTCATCTGAACGTTTGTGGGGTAACGCCTCTTCAATTCTGGCGTATTCAGTGTAGCACTATCAATATTGGTTAAGATGGGGGATAACAAAGCATTTTGCCGGTAGCCTGCAGTAATATCCATCTGGGCTTTGTAGGGATCACCCGACCAGGAGATGCTACTTCCGCTAACGATCTCAAACTCCTTATTGATGATATTGTAAAGGGTGAAATTATAGCCCCCTTCCTCGATGTCAAGATCACCAAACATATAGAAATCCCCGTTGGTGTCAATTTGCATGTTGAGCTTGCCATTGCCTCTGCCCCGTATGATATCGCCGGATTTTATGTCGAAGATAAGCTCGCAATATGCGTCCGGCGTGATGTCAAGGTCGAAGTCGAGGCGAATATTAGAAAACTTCTCTTCGTCAATATCCGATTCCTCATCGGCTACTTTGGTTGTGTCGCTAAAGTTCACGAATGAGATGAAGTCCTCAACCTGTACGTCGGAGCTTTCGTCAAGCGGAATGAAAATCCGTGTATTTCTATTTGTGGTAGCTTTGGCGCTAATATTGAGATTGGATATAGCACCCAAAAAATTGATTGAGCCAGTGGCGTAGGCAGTGCCATAGTACAAGGAATTGTCGGCAGCGGAAGTGTTAAGCACTTGAAAGTTATTTAATTGCCCTTCTAAGTCCAGCACAAAGTCTCTAAAACCATCGTGGAAAATACCTCCATTCAGCGAAGCACGATGATCCTGCTCGTCTCGGACGTCGAGGTTTCGGACACCTATTTCGTTATCGTCAAAGAATATATCTCCATTGAAGCTATATGTAGTGTTGAGGTACTTGATCCTTCCTGCCCCATTGCGTAGCGTCCCGGTCCCCCGGAGGATAGGATAGGTGGGGCTGCCTGAAATCCTGAATTTTCCTGTGGCGGTGCCTTTGATTTCATTAAAGTTTTCCTCGATAAATGGCTCCAGGATATTAATGTTGGCATTGTCGAAGTCGGCAGTGAAGTTGAGCGGGCTTATGCTGTCGAGTGGGGCATAGTAGCCATTGAGCCCAATGATATTTTTGCCTTCCCTTATTACGGTAAGCCTCGACAGTATTTGTTTGGATGCATCGTTCCATGACGATTTACCGGTCAGGTTTCCGACTAAAAATCTATCGACAAAAAAGTTGTCAATTTTAAGGTCGCTTTCAACAATGGAGCCCTCACCGTAGTTAATAAGAGTGGCATGCCCGTTTACCACTCCGTCCAGAGGGACAGTTGTGAGCGGGTTGAGGTTAGACAGAGCAAAATTCGTGACCCGTCCTCGTAGCGGAATATTTGTCGAGTCGCTGATATAGCCAGTTAGTTCCACTTCCTGATTGCCCGCCGAAAGCTTCAGGTTTTCAAAGGCAATTGCTTCATCTGTGATAACAATTTGGTTGTTGTCTGAAAACTGCCACTTTCCCTCAAGCACTTGAAGATCAGAAGGGTATACTGTTATAATTGTCCTGTCTGGAAGAAATTGAAGATCCCCATATACCCTGGCGTAGTTGGTGGTATTGAGCTGCTCTACGTTGGTTTGAAAATCAATTTGGTTATTACTCCAGATCGCCTCTATGTAGTTGTTTTGAGTAATATCTCTGTTATTGAGCAGCTGTCGCATCGACGATATGTAAAACATCGATAGCACGTCTGTGCTGTCTGCCGCTTTGCTGGTATTGATGTCTATCTCGTTTCCAATGAAGGAGAATTCCCTGAAGGTTAATGTATCAATGGCGGTGTAAAGTGAAGCAACTGAAGAGATGTTCTTGTTGAAACCAGCTTCAATTTGCGTCCCTTTAGCTATGTAAAAGTCTTTGACGAAAAGGTCAGTCAGCGGGTTTATATCCCTGAGTGTCGCATTAACACGTATTTTGTATGGAGATATTTCTTTTGTGGGCTTGCTGGCGTAGTAGCTTTCAATGTCGTCGCTATTATTCCTGAATGCCAGCTCATATTCATTAAATGTTTCCGATAAATCCGCAAACAGGGTTGTGTAATCAAAGTTGCCTTCAGCGCTTAAACTCAGATGCTCTGACAGAATATTAAACGAACGTTGTGTTTGGCTTCTTTGTGAAGTGGCGAGGATACTGTCCGCCTTGAACTGTTTTCCGTCAACTTCAAGTAGTAGGTTGTGTATAGCGGCACTGCCCGTAATACTATCAATTTCAAGTCCCTGAAAGTCAAGGTCGACTTGCCCCCTGAGAAACACATCGTTGGAAGTAAGCTGCAGAGGGTAGAGAAAGAGTGTGTCAAGCGATGCGTTCGCTTTAAACATATTGATCTGATTTCTGAAGTCAAACGAGCCTTCGACTTGAAGCTTTACGTTGGGGTCGTCGATACTGAGCTTTCCTTCAAAAAAGCTTGCGGCTAGTCGTGCATCAGTTTTGATGTTCACGTAGTCGTAGCCCTTGAGTCCGAGCTTTTGTACGTTGCCTTTCAGGTAAAAATCCGCAGACGAGGGTGTGAGGCCTTTGCCAGAGATACTTCCGGAAAAACTTACTTTCTGGAGAAGTTCGGAGTCACCTGCCAAAGTGCCCAGGTTGAGGTTTCTGACTGTAAGAGAGCCACTGTAAACTGCCTCTTCCGGCGTGCTCGGGAGCTTCAGGTTGACATCGGATTTGGCACTTCCGAGCCTGGAATCAAAATTTCCGTTGGCCACAAAGTCGGTGGAAAAACCAATGAACCTGCCATCGAACCTAATGAAACCGAGGCGATTCAATATGTAATAGTCTTCACTATCCATGTAGATGCCAAGGTCGTTGGCCAGTAGCGTCGATTTATCAAGTCGGAGGTCAATAAAGGTTTCCATAAAGTTGGGCAAGCCGTTGAAGCTTGCATTGCCAAAGAGCTGACTATTATCTCCGAAAAACAGACTAAAGTTCTTCAAGCTAAAATTGGTAACTCCTCCGCTGAAGTCGCCTGATATGGAATAGGTATCATCGTACTTTTCGAGGTAGGGCGAAAAGTGTCGCAGGTCCCGGTTGCTTATTGTCGTGCTGTCGAAATGAGCAACGATGTTGACGCTATCAACAAAATAGGTGAGATTGGAAGGGTTGGAAAACTCAAACTTGACATAGTCCCGTAAATGGCTGTGTTGGGTATGCAGGTCTAAGTCAGAGAGCTCCATTGTTTGATAGGTGAGCAGAAAGTTGGTTTGTAGGCTATTAACTTTAAGCTTTTTACTTCTCTCACCGGCAGCCAGCTTGTCTACCCTGAATTTGACAGTATCCAGCCGTTGGTAGAAGTTGCTAAGGTCGCTGAATATGCTGTCGATGGTAAACTGGTAGTAGTTGAAGCCTACCTCAATGCTATCCTTTCTCATGTCATTGAGAGAGAACCGGCTTTTCTCCAGTTTGATCCGGCTCACACTTATCGGACGTGGCAGCGAAGTTCGGGCAGTAGTGTCTTTGGGCCGTAATTGGCTGATGAGAAAGGAGATGTTGTCGAGTTGGTTGTCGGCGAACTTTACCAGCCGTACATCGGCTCCCGTTATTCGGGCGGCGTCAAAATGTAGCTGACTGGGACGTAGTAAATCAAGAAGGCTAAAATCGACCAACAACCTATTTATGGTAATCATGCTGGTATCCTGGAGATCCTTTACTTCCAGGCTATCAAGGGTAATTTCATCAAACCAGTTGACATCCACTTTTGCAATGGTAACTTTGTGCCCTGTTTGTTCATAGAAGGATTTGGAGGCGTAGGAAACCAGCCATGTTTGAACAGCCGATGATTGCAGCGTGATAAACAAGCCAATCAGCAAAAGTAAAATGGTAAGTGAAAACCAGTAGAAGGCTTTCCCAATACCATAGAAAATGACAGATGTTTTAGTTTTATAGTTCAAATCAACTGTATGTCCCCGACCATCTTAGCGATCGAATCTTCGTGCGATGAGACTTCTGCCGCTGTGATCAGGAACGGTAAAATTCTTAATAATATTATTGCTACGCAATCTGTTCACCAACGATATGGTGGTGTGGTACCAGAACTGGCCTCCAGAGCACACCAGAAGCATATTGTGCCTGTAGTAGATCAGGCTTTGAAAGAAGCAGGTATTGATAAACACCAACTTGATGCCGTTGCGTTCACGCAAGGGCCTGGATTATTGGGTGCTTTGCTTGTGGGTAGCTCCTTTGCTAAAGCAATGGCTTGGGGGTTAGGGGTGCCTCTGATAGCCGTTAATCATATGCAGGCACATATCCTGGCGCATTTTATTGAAGACCCAAAACCTGCGTTTCCGTTTCTGTGCCTTACAGTAAGCGGCGGGCACACACAGATAGTGCTGGTGGAGTCACCCTTGAGCATGCAGGTGATAGGCGAAACGCAGGACGATGCAGTAGGGGAGGCGTTTGACAAAGCGGCCAAAATGCTGGAGCTGCCCTATCCCGGTGGCCCGTTTATCGATAAGTTGGCGCAAAAAGGCAATCCGGAGGCCTTTCAATTTCCGCTCTCAGAAATGCAAGGCTTGAACTACTCCTTCAGTGGGATAAAAACGGCTATCCTCTACTTCCTGAGAGACCAAACAAAGACCGACCCGACATTTGTCGAAAAGAATATCAATGATATTTGCGCAAGCATACAACATACTTTGATCCACATGCTTTTGCAGAAACTGAAGAAGGCCGCAAAGCAAACAGGGATAAGCCAAATTGCCATTGCCGGAGGTGTGGCAGCTAACTCAGGACTTCGACAAGCACTTGAAAATC
The DNA here is from genome assembly GCF_040222385.1 of Imperialibacter sp. GTDB lineage: Bacteria > Bacteroidota > Bacteroidia > Cytophagales > Cyclobacteriaceae > Imperialibacter. The sequence goes on along the minus strand of NZ_JAVKDF010000049.1, from coordinate 226,649 downwards.
AACGTGCTGAGCTGGGTTGGGAGGTGTATATTCCCAAGTTTGAGTATTGTACCGACAATGCTGCAATGATTGCCATGACAGCCCATTTCAAATACCTTGAAAAGGACTTTTCATCGATGGATGTTGCCCCAATGCCTAGGATGAAATTTTAATTTTATGCTATTTTAGTTTTTATAAAAACGCTCAGTTAAATATTGAATGGCAAAGGACGATAAGCGATTTTCAAACTCTGTAAACATCAAAAACAAGAAGGCCCGTTTCGAGTTTGAGTTTATTGATACGCTTGTAGCAGGCATTGTGCTCAAGGGGACTGAGATCAAGTCCATTCGGGAAGGGAAAGCCAGTTTGCAGGAAGCGTATTGTTATTTCAATAGGGGAGAGATCTTTATCAAGGCGATGAATATTACCCCATACGCCGAGGCCACCCATTTCAACCATGATCCTGTGAGAGAGCGAAAGCTCCTGATAAAAAAGAGGGACATTGAGAAGTGGCAATCAAAAATGGAAGAAAAGGGCCTGACCATAGTGCCGGTGAGACTTTTTATGACGGACAAAGGACTAGCTAAAATGGAAATAGCCCTTGCAAAGGGTAAAAAAATTCATGACAAAAGAGAAAGTATCAAAGAGAGGGATAGCAAGCGAGAGCTAGACCGACTTAGACTGTAAACCTTATGACTGAGACCGAAAAGGGAATTTGTAGATTATGCCTTGTGCCGGTTATGTGCGAACCATCCTTTCACTCGCTTCAGCTAAGCGAGCTTCTTTTTGGGGAGCACTATGAGGTTTTGGAAGCAAGTGATGACAAAAAGTGGATAAAGGTGAAAATCCATTTTGATGGAGTGGTTGGGTGGATTTTGAAGGTGCATTTCTATGGAATCACACAGGAGTATTTTGAGCAGATCAATCACTCTGACTACAAAGTTTGCACGGATTTGACAGCGAATATCTTCTTCAAGAAACACTACCTGAACATCCTTATAGGAAGTGTGCTGCCGATTTCCACCAATGAGCTATTCAAAATAGAAGAGCAGTTGGCTTTCAACGGAAACTCGAAAAGCCTCGGTCAGCGTCGTGATTATGGTTTTCTCCGTGAAATCCTACAGAAGTATATGTACTCCCCTTACAGAGCTGGTGCTAGGTCTCCTTATGGCATCGATGATATTGGACTTGTGCAGCAGGTCTACCGCATGGTGGGCTATCCGGTACCCAGGAGTTTAAAGCAACTTGCCACTACCGGCGATCAGGTCGATTCGTGGAGTGAGTCTAAGCCCGGGGATTTGCTTGTTTGGAGTGTTAAAGACGAAGTAAAGGCGGGCATCAACATTGGAGAAGAACAGGCAGTGATAGTGACTGATTCGGTGAAGATTGTTAATATTGATGACAAGGGTCTAACCAGTGAAATGAGAGATGGGCAGCTATTGGCGGTGAGGAGGATCCTCAAAATGTAGAAGAGGCATGAGCTTAAAGAGGAACGTGTTGGTTCTTAATCAGGACTATTCTCCCTTAACTGTTTGTTCGGTGGAGAGAGCATTTCTTCTTGTCTTTTTGAATAAGGCTGAAATGATTTCGCCCGTGCCTAATGTTTATTTGCACACTGTGGACACTTCATATCAGGCCCCATCGGTCATCAAAGTATCCAGGTATATCAGTGTCCCCTACAAAGGAGTTATACTGTCTCGCCAAAACGTTTTCCGGCGTGACAACCACGAATGCCAGTATTGCGGTACCAACAGAGACCTTACCCTTGATCACCTTGTTCCACGCTCAAAAGGCGGAACCTCCAGCTGGAAAAACCTTGTTACTGCCTGCAGACATTGCAATGCCAAGAAAGGCGATTATGCGCCCGGTGAAGTCGGGATGAAACTTAGAAAAGAGCCTTTCAAGCCGTCTTACATTATGTTTTTAAAGACCTCCAATGGCAGTGTGTTCGACGAGTGGCGACCTTTTTTGCAACTCAAGTCGGAGGCGCTATAATCCTCCCCATTTCCCTCTTTACACCTTCCCAACTAGCTAGCCATCTTTTGTGGCTGTCCCTTTGTTACCTCCATTTTTAGGGTCCTGCCGAAGAAGACAAAGGCTTTTGGTGACCCGACAACTATGGGATTAAGCGGAAAATCTGGGGAATTACCCTTTAAACCCAATATCCCGAGTGGTCATAAAAAAGCAAAAGGTCCAAGCCTATCCCGGCCGGGCGAGACGCATTGAACCAGTTTTGCTTTTTTATCTAGCCACAAACGAAACATTCAATCCCCAGAAATACAGATTGATCCCAACTATTTCTCAAAGGCTGGCCGATGTGACCGGAAAAATAAATTCATGATTTTTTAAGTGGGCTGACCCGATTTCACTCCTTTTCCTGTAGTAGGGGGTGAAGGGAATTTGATCACATAAAAAGACCATGTAAGATGAAAGTAAAACAGTTAGTCGGAATGCTCACCTGTTTGGTGATGTTAGTGTTTGCAATAAGTTGTGGGGACGATGAACCAGCACCCTCGAAGTTCAAGCTGGAAGCAGATATTGATTTTAGTCCGGAAAACCCGGCTGTGAATGAAGAAATTACCCTAGATGCAAGTGGTTCCGTAGATGCGGATGCGATTGGCTTCACTGCCGAGTGGACGCTGCTGTCGCAGCCTGGTGGCAGCACCACCAAAATAACCAACGCCGGTGCCATTATTGCTTCTTTGATCCCTGACGTGGAGGGGGACTATGAAGTTCAGTTGAAAATTTCGAATGCTGATGAAGGCGTAAGCGATACCAAGACGGTGACTATAAATGCTCTGGCACCTGGTTATGTGGAGCTTAGCGGATTTATAGACAGCGACATGACGCTTGAAAACATCAATCTTGACCCTGCACTTATTGATTATTTGGTAACAGGAGATGTGTCAGTGCTTGCTGTTCTCACCGTAGAGCCAGGGGTCGTTATTCATTTCCAGGAAGATAAAATGATGAAGATCGAGCAAGGTGGCACTTTGCTGGCAGCAGGTACCGAAGCCGACTCCATCATTTTTACAACAGCCAACGAAGAGGCTGATCTGTTTTGGAAGGGGCTTTATATACAGTCAGCCAGTGCGCAAAACATACTTAAGTACGCCGAAGTTTCATACGCTGGCAACACAGCAATGGATTTTAACGGAGCTGACTATAAGGCTGGTGTAGGTGTAAATGGAGGCGGAAATATCAAGATTGAAAATAGCAGATTTGCCAGCAATAAAGGATATGGAGTTTATCTCGACGACGATGGAGGGAAACTGAATACCTTCAAGGACAACCTCTTTATTGATAATGAAAACGGCATGGCCGTGTGGGCTGAGACGGCAGCTAGTGTCGACAATACCACCACGTTTACCAATTCAACCAATGCTTATGTTGAAATTTTTTCCTCCTCAATTGCCGAAGCAACAGAAATAACCTGGAAAGCATTGAGCGATGACGCTCGTTATACTGTTTCGGGAGATATCGATGTGAACGGGGTGCTTACTATTGCTCCGGGAGCTAAATTCGGTTTGGATGAGGATGTGATGATCAGAGTAGACGGCGCATTCATTGCTGCCGGCACAGCAGAGAGTCCGATTGAGTTCACAACCTCCGATGCGGCCTCCGCACTTCGCTGGAAAGGTATTTATGTGAACTCGGCAGATGGCAGAAATATATTGAACCATGTCACGCTTTCATATGCTGGAAATTCAGTGATGAATTTCTCTGGAGAAGACTTCTCCGCCGGTGTTGGTATTGAGCTCGGTGCAAAAATGGCTTTTAAGAACAGCACTTTCTCCAACAATAAAGGCTATGGTGTATATGCCGACGATGCCGGTGGCCAGATTGGTGCGTTTGAAAGCAACACATTCCTTTTGAACGACAGGGCGGTTGGCTTGCCGGCTGACCAGGCTGAAATGATAGACGGTGCTTCTGTTTTTACAGACAATACCAATGCTGATGTTGAAATTTTTGAGTCGGATTTTTCGGAATCCAAAACGTCGACATGGAAAAAACTTAGTGGAGGTGCTGCCTACAGATTGTCGGGCGACATGGATGTAAACGGTAAGCTCACTATTGCCGCCGGAGCTATTGTGAACTTTGATGAAAATGCCCTTGTAAGGGTATTTGGATCACTAACTGCCGTGGGTACTGCCACTGACCGCATTGTATTTACGACATCAAATCCTGGCGGTGAACTTTACTGGAAGGGCATATACATCAGCTCTGCCAGTAGCCTCAATAATTTTGATTTTACCGATTTTTCGTTCGCAGGTAATTCTCCCATCGATTTCTCAGGAGCCGATTTTGCAGCTGCCATTGGCGTGGACATCACCGGCAAGGTATCGGTGACCAACTCTACGTTTACGAACAATAAAGACTATGGAATCTACGCCGATGAGTCGGGCGGGCAGATAGGTAGTTTTGGAACCAACAGCTTTTCTGACAACAAAAGGGGTGTAGGTATACCAGCCGATGAACTCGATGCCATGGATGGAGCAAGCACCTTCACCAACAACTCATTTGCTGACGTGGAAGTGTTTGGAAGCGACTTGGCCCAGGACAAAGTTGTTACCTGGAAGTCGCTGGCCACCGGTGCTTCATACAGAATTACCGGAAATATCAGGGTGTACGGAGCGGTTACAGTGGAAGCAGGTGCTTCTTTCAAAATAGACGAAGACGTCCAGATTCTGGTTGATGGCGCATTTACGGCAAAAGGAACTTCCACCAACATGATCACTTTCACGTCGTCAAATATCGATGGCGGATTACACTGGAAAGGATTTTATTTTTCATCGACGGATGCTAGTAACGAGTTTGATTTTTGCAATGTCGCTTACGGCGGAAACTCACCTCACGACTTTAATGGCGCTGATTTCCCTGCCAATATTGCCGTGAATTCAGACGGAAAAGTGACGGTAACGAACTCCACCATTTCCAACAGCAGTGGCTACGGCATCTATTCTAAAGGTGTAACCAATGACTTTGCCGGAGCCGCAGCCAGCAACACTTTCACTGGCAATGCAAATGGAAATAATCAGGAATAGGTAAAAACCTATCGATAAACACAGGCAGCTGAATTTCTTGTAAAGGCCCGATCCAAAAGGATCGGGTTTTTTATGCTTCCGCCCGTAGATTAAATACGGAATATTCTATTTATTCTTTATAGCTTTATACTTTCAAAGAGTTAATAGGCATCTAATTTATTATATCAAACGATGGGTGAAGCGGAGCTGGTGAAACTGATAGACAGGATCAATAAAGGTGACCAAAAAGCCCTTGATGAACTCTTTCCCGTTGTTTACGATGAGCTTCGGAAAAATGCCCACCATTTGAGGTTTAAGTTTCGGCAACAAGAAACCCTGAACACCACTGCACTTGTGCACGAAGCATATTTGAAACTCTCGAAAGCTGACCTGAGCAAGCTTCAAAGCAAAGAGCATTTCTACAATCTGGCGGCCAAAGCCATTCGGCAAATTTTGGTGAACGCTTGCCTGAAAAAGCAAACTGACAAGCGAGGAAATCAGCCCAGTCATTTGAAAATTGATGACCTCGAAGAACACCTAAATTTTACTGAAGAAACAGGAACGGCTATTTTGAAAATACATGAAGCTTTGGAAGTGCTTGAGAAAAGGGAGCCTACCTATGGGAAAATTGTCGAATGCCGTTTTTTTGCTGGACTTTCCATCGATGAAACAGCAAAAATATTGGGTACTAGCCCTTCCACAGTCAAGCGGTCGTGGAGCATGGCCAAGACCTGGCTTCACATGCAGCTTTCACCATCAGCAGCCTAATCTCTAAGTCTACGCTATGGAGCAATATTCCCAGGAGGAATGGATTGATTTTTTAACAAAAATGAACCTCACAGCCGAGGCATTGCCTGGTTTACTGGGGCATCAGGGTGACGCTGAGTCATTTTTTGAAGTGTTGCAAGATAACCTTTCAAAAGAGCTTTCCGACAGCCTGGAAATAAGGCTGCCAGCAGGTTACGCCATTGGCAAGTACCAGGTGGTGGAAGAGGCCGGTGTGGGTGGCATGGCCGTGGTTTACAAGGCGAAAAGAGCTGACAACCTGTTCGACCAACAAGTGGCTATAAAGGTGCTCTCGCCACTGCTCAATACCGATAAATACGAACAATATTTTAAGGCGGAACGGCAACTGCTGGCTTCGCTGAGTCATCCCAACATTGCAAGTATTATCGATGGTGGTCTCACCAATGACCAGTCGCCCTATCTTGCGATGGAGTATGTGGATGGCTCGCCGATCAATGACTACTGTAAACAGCATCGGCTAAGCATTTCTAATACGCTTAATCGGATTGTAATCCCTGTGTGTCGTGCGGTGATTCACGCCCACAACAACTTCATCCTCCACAGAGATATCAAGCCTTCCAATGTTCTCATTACTGATGATGGACAGGTCAAACTGCTTGATTTTGGTATCAGCAAGCTCTTTGATGAACAGTTGGAAGAAGATACTTCTTTTGGAGGTACATTGAAATACGCATCTCCCGAACAACTCTCGCACAAGCCGTTGTCCGTTCAGTCCGATATCTATCAGTTGGGAGTCCTTTTGTACGAGCTCCTCACCGGATGCATGCCGTTTGACGGCGACGAGAGAGACAAGGTAATAGCAATGATATGCAATGGGCAGTTTCAGGCCCCAATGACCTTGAACCCAGCCATTAAGACAGACTTGAATGCAATTATTGTAAAGTGCATGGCGGTCGATGCCGGGCAGAGGTACCAAACAGTGACGGATTTGGTTACTGATCTTCAGAATTATCTTGGCCATTTCCCGGTGGCCGCCAGAGAGATGAGCTGGGGCTATTCTTCCCGGCTGTTTTTGAAACGAAATACCATCACATCTTCGCTTGTGGCAGTTATAGTGATGGTCTCTATTGGTGCTGCTGTTGTGACTCAAATTCAAAAGAGAGCTCTTGAAAGGGAGCAGCAAAAAGTGATGGCTTCCAATGAGTTTCTGACTAAGATATTCGAGGCAAATGATCCAGGGCTGGTGCAGGGAGAAGAGGTGACTGCCGCTGCCTTGCTGCGAAATAGCGAGAAGGAAATCAGTAATATCAACGATCCTCAGATCAAGGCTTCAGCTCAGGTGCAGCTAGGCAGCTTGTACAAAAAGCTGGGCTTTTGGAAGGAGTCGGGGCCGTTTTTTTTTGATGCGCTCGAATTCTACCAGGAAAATAATGGCGGACATATTGAAATAGGGAGGCTCTATAATGAGATTTCCGGTTACTATCGTGATATGTCGGAGTACGACAAAGCTGACTCAACTATTCAGTTAGCAATAAGTCATCTTGAGCAGGAAAAAACTGACAATCCTTTGGCATTGGCAATATCTTACAAAGACTACGGGTATGTTTTGTTTCTGAAAGGCGAATATGAGCAAGGGGAAAATAAGGTGAGGAGGGCAGTTACTCTCATTGAAGATGCCATTGCCTCGGAGCATAGTGAGGAGGAATACAAACTGAATAACGAGATTCAACTTGGGTTTGCATACAACTACCTTAGCGCCAATCTTAGGGAACAGTCAAAGTATGACGAGGCGCTTGAAGCAAGTTTAATGGCCGTTGAATTGGGGAGCAAATTCGCCGATGAAGACATTAGCTTGAAGCTTATTGGTTTGAATAATCTGTCAATAGTATATGAGCGGCTCGATAACTTTGAAAAGCAAGCGGAGATACTTCAAGCGCTGTTAGAAGAAAATATGAGGATTTATGGGCCCGAAAATCCCAATACTATTACTTCATATGCTAACCTCGGTTCTGCCTATTATAAACTGAAAGACTACCGGAGATCAGATTCTTTGCAGATGTTGGCCTACGATGCCTGGATGCTAAAATTCGGTCCCTATCACAACTATACGGTGAGCGTTCTGTACAACCTGGCTAACTCCAAATATAGCCAGCGAGCCTTCGAAATGGCGCTTGGTTACTATGAAAAAGTGCTGGAGGCTGATATCAAAAACTTCGGCAACGATCATCCCTACGTGGCGGGCGACTATGTGAGCATGGGAATGACTTTGCAGGCAATGCAGAAGTTTAACGAGGCAGAAAAAAGCTACAAAAGAGCGTTCAAGATTTATCTCGACAGGCTGGGTGAGAAAAGCAGAAAGGTTGTCAACGTTTATGAGAACCTTGGTGACCTATATGGAGAGTTAAACGACATGGAGAAGGCGCAATTCAATTATACAAAAGCCATTGAAATATGCAGGGAGGTATTAGGTGAAGATCACCCGTACTATCAGAAGTTGGTGGACGAATGGGCGGAGCTTCAGTCTCAATAGCAACCAGATGTTGTCGCTTCCTTATAGCTCTATTTTGAAAACGGTTTTTTTCCCGACCTCGGATTCCACGCCCAGGGTGCCTCCGTGCATGTGAATGATTTGCCTGGATAAGCTGAGACCGATACCCGATCCGGTTGGCTTAGTGGTGTAAAACGGAATGAAAATATTGTCGATGGCTTCCGGAATAATGCCAGGCCCATTGTCTTCCACTTCTATAACGGGGCGCAGCTGGTCCCCAACATAAGCCCTCACGGTGACCTTTGCTTTATTTTGGTCTTTTAATACTTCAATAGCATTTTTCACAAGGTTGATAAGTACCATTTCCAGCAGCTCTTCGTCCACAATGATGGTCATTTCATCGTCTTCGAGTTCTGTGGCAAGGGTCACTTGGCTTGCCTTTGTTTCTGCCAAATACAGGTTTTCGATCCTGGCCAGCAGTGTCGCTGCTTTCACGGGCTTCAGTGCCGGTTTTGGAATCTGGGTGAAGTCCCGGTAGGCATGGACAAACTTTTTGAGAGCGTGACTTCTGTTTTCTATTGCCTGTAGGGCCTCATTAATGTCGCTAATTGTTTCCTTCGACATTTGCTCCTCGTTGTCGGCATGAGTTTCCTCTTCAAACATCTCTTTTAGCGTGGAAACCAAAGAAGAAATTGGCGTCACCGAATTCATGATTTCATGCCTGAGCACTTTGGTTAGGTTTTGCCAGGCTTCCAGCTCATTTTGTTGCAACTCCGACCGAATATTTTGCAGAGAAACAAGTGTTAGTTCCCTCCCTCTTATCCTCAATCGGGAGGTGTGGATGGCCAGGTGAACAAGTTCATTTTTTCGGTAGAGGGTATTACCCCCCGTTGGAATTGACTTTAGTAGGGTGTAAAGCTCCGGGTCGGTTGCGGAAAGGTCTTTCAGCGCTGTCAGGTTGTCAAGTGCCAGCAGCTTTTTTGCCATTTGATTGATGAGCCCCACTTCGCCGGTATCGTCGTAACTTAAAATGCCCACTTGCACGTTCTTTACCAGGGTGTCCAGAAATTGAAGGTTTTCCTCATTTTCCTTTCTGGTAAGTCTGAAAGCATCGAGCACCTCTTTCATTGCCTGGTTCAGTTGTTTGAAAGACCTCCCAACCCGGTTGTCAGCATCAAAGCCAATAATGAAGTCGTCGTATTTTATGGATTCAATGAAACGGGTCAACTTGCGGTTGGTGCTTTCGACATAGTAAAACAGACTGAACAGAGAGAAAACGCCCACTGAAAAAATAATGGTAGCACTCACATATTTACTGCTTTCGATCAGCCAAATGAAGGCCATTGTCAATAGCCCAATAAAAGCTACCCGCAGAAATATCTGAAACCGGAAGCTGTTAAAAATCATACTTCTCCATTCGTCGGTAAAGCGAAGAGCGGGTCAGCCCCAGCTCCTGAGCAGCCTGGGTAATGTTGCCATTGTGGCGTTTGAGTGCTTTGCGAATGAGGATCCGCTCCATCTCTTCTATGTTGTAGGCGTCCAGGTTTACTGCTGCCTCGTCAGTCTCTTTCCCACCCTGGTTCAAAAAGAAGTCGTCTGCCTCAAGTACCATGCTTCGGCTCATAATCACAGCCCGCTCCACGGCATGCTGCAATTCCCTCACATTTCCCGGCCAGCTGTACTTTTGCATTCTTTTCAGCACCGAAGGACTAAGCGACCTGATGGGCTTGTTGTATTTTTTGGTAAACTGCCCGAGGTAGTGTTCTGCAAGCAAAGGAATATCGTCAAGGCGATCTCTCAATGGCGGGATGTTGATTTCGATGGTGTTGATCCGGTAGAGTAAGTCCTGACGGAATTCGCTCTTTTTCACCATGTCGTACAAGTGCATGTTGGTGGCGCAAATGAGGCGGATGTCAATAGGCCTGGCTTTGTTGGAGCCAACCCTGGTAACCTGCCTCGACTGTAGCACTGAGAGTAGCTTGGCCTGGAGTGGTGTCGACAGGTTGCCAATTTCGTCGAGAAACAAAGTGCCACCAGAAGCTGTTTCGAAGCGTCCTGCACGGTCTTCTTTCGCATCGGTAAACGAACCTTTTGTATGTCCAAATAGCTCGCTTTCGAATAGTGTTTCGCTCACCGCCCCCAAGTCGACGCTGAGAAACACTTCAGAAGTTCGTTTCGAATGGCGGTGGATAGCCCGTGCCACCAGCTCCTTGCCTGTGCCATTTTCACCAAGTATCAGCACATTGGCGTCTGTTCCCGCCACCATCTCAATGGTGTCGAACACTTTCATAATGGCATCGCTTCTGCCAATAATCTCCTGGTACTTGGTATCCAGGTCCTCGTTGATCTGTTTTTGTCTGTCTTTGAGTTTGTTGGTCTCCAGCCTCGACTCACGCAGCCTCATGCAGGAAGAAACTGTGGCCAGCAACTTTTCGTTTTCCCAGGGCTTCAGCACAAAGTCCGTGGCACCTTCCTTGATGGCCTTTACTGCTACTTCCACATCACCGTAGGCCGTAATCAGTATCACAACGGCCGATGGATCCATTTCGAGGATTTTGTCGAGCCAGAAAAAGCCTTCGTGTCCCGAGCTAACATCTTTCGTGAAATTCATGTCCAGGAGAATGACATCAAATGTTTCATTCATCAGAATATTAGGGAGAGACTCGGGGTTTTTCTCTGTCACCACCTCCAGGAAATGCCTTTTCAGAAATATTTTAGCGGCACTCAACACGTCGGGGTTGTCGTCAACAATCAGAATTCTTCCTGCCTGGTTACTCTTTTTCATTTATACACAGCTTTTGCCCGCTTCATTTTAAACAATAATAATACCTTTTGTCAAGAGAAGTAAAGCCAATCTCAATTGCTTGAATATCAATCCTTAAAGAAAGTGATGGAATACTGATATAGAAAATAGTTGTGCGCTGGCGGACGGTTGAGGTCGCTGATGCACGCCGACTCTTCAAAGTGTTGCCAGAAGCCTCTCGATATACTTTTTTTCCGGCAGGCTGGTGGTTAGCTCGATGGCCTGGCGAAAGCAGCTAGCCGCCAGCGTAGTATCGTCCATAGCCATGTATATTTTACCCAGCAGAGAGAAATAGTATTGGTTTTGCACCAGGCTGCCTTTGGCATCCAACTCATGGAGCTTTTCATAAGCAAACAATGGGCCCTGGCTATAGAAGATGGCGATCAGCCAATTCAGTTGGATAGTTGCGCTGGGATCGCTGCGCAAAAGGTATTCGTATAGTTCGCAAATGCTTGCCCAATCGGTCTCTTCAAAGGAGGGAGCCTGCGCATGTTCGTAGGCTATGGCAGCTTCCACCTGGTATTTGCTGTAGTTTTTTTCCTGAATAGATTCCCTGAAATACTGCTGGCCCAGGGCTATCATCTCTTGATCCCAAAGTCGCCGATCCTGACTTTCAAGATCAATTAGTTTCTTTTCAATATCCTCTCTGGCTGGAAACCTGGCGGCATGGAGAAGGAACAAGGAGAACAAAGCCGACGAATCTGCTGTTTTTAGTTTTTTGTTGTCTGTCACCAGTTTGATCAGTCTAATCGCTTCAAAGCACAACTCCTCTCTGATAATAGAATCGTTATCGGTAGAGGAGTAGCCCTCATTGAATAGCAAGTAGATAATGAGATGTACCTCATCCAGTTTTTCTTTCACCTTTAAATAATCCGGATCGGGAAACGAGAGGTTCTTTTCACGAATGAGCTGTTTGGACCGCACAACCGACTTAGCAACCGATTCTTCGGTCATCAACAAGCCACGGGCAATTTGCCTGACGGTCAAGCCAGCCACATGTCGCAGGACAAAAATGAGCTGATTTTTAACAGAGAATGCCGGATGGCAGCAAGCCACGATCATCCGCAGCTGACTGTCTTCAATTTCATTGTCGAGGAAAAGCGTTGCAAGCTTGATTTCTTCCCGAGTATTAAGAAAAAATTCCGCTGGCAGTGGCTCGAAACGCTTTTTTCGCAGAGCGTTAATCGCTTTGTTTTTACATACTTTAAAGAGCCAGTTCACAGGCTGATCAGGCATGCCCTTTTGTTCCCAATGCCTGATGGCCGACTCGAAGGCCTCCTGCACGATGTCTTCGGCCAGCTCGAGCTGCTGAAGCCCAAAGTACCGGGCCAGGGAGGTCACCATCTTACCGTACCACTGACGATAAAGATGGCTGACCAGCTTTTGTGTTTCAAAATGATAAGGGGCCTGTTCTTGTTGCATCAAAAGTCCATGATGGGCCTTAGCTCCACGAGTCCTTCGTGTTTGAAAATAGGGCAGGTCTTGGCAATACTGATCGCTTCGTCTATGTCCTTTGCGAGGAAAACGAAAAAGCCACTGATGGCTTCCTTCGATTCAATGAAGGGCCCATCGGTTTCAACTTTATTTTTATAGACCATAGCTCCAGAGCCTTCCAGAGGGTCACTCATCACATGACGGTTCTCTTTCTCGAGACCTTCTTTCCATTTAACATATTCAGAAATATCAGCTTCCATCTGTGCTGGAGTCATTTCGTTCATTGCAGCAAGGTCTTCCCTAATCAGGATCAAAAACTTTTTCATAAGGTAAAATTTAAGTGTTTTTCTCCTGTAGACAAGGTGGTCATGCTTTTTTGGACAACTATCTCACGAATTTTCTTTTTGAGACTAGGACATTACGCCGACCAGCTCCTTCAAAAATTTGGCAGCTACAAATGCCGTCATGTCGTTCATATCCCTGACAGGATTGTATTCTACAATGTCGGCGGCTACGATGTTCAGGTGCTTGTGGCGCTGGATGAAATCAATTACCTGTCGGGTGGTGGCACCGCCCGGCTCATAATGAGAAATGCCCAGAGCAAAGGCTGGGTCAAGCACGTCAATATCCAGGCTCAGGTACACAGGCCCTTCTATGTTGACCGTTAGGTCATCTGTCCATTTATTCATTGGAATGATGTCGACAATGAATTTTTCTGCCTGCTCTTTTTGGTGCTTGTTAAGCGTCCGGATGCCAACCTGTGTGAGACTTTGTGCCAGGCCATCCTCCATGATTCTTGCAAATGGGCAGGCATGGGAAAGACGGTTGCCATCGAGCTCATCGTAAAGATCGGAATGGGCATCGAGGTGCAGGATGGATAATTTCGGAAAGTGGGGGCCCACTGCTTGCAAAATAGGGTAGGTGATCGAATGATCGCCACCGAGGAAGATCCACTTGTCACCAGGGGTGTATACTTTTGCCAGCTCTTTTTGCAGGCCTTGATAAGGTACTACTGCCGGAATATCTCCACGGTCGTTGATTAGATCTGATACATTCTGACCTCCTTCATTGTAATAGTTGGATGAGTCCGAATGCAGCGCCTTGCGAATGAGGGGAGGTGCTTGTGCCGGCCCTCGCATGAAGGATGAGTTGGCGTCGAAGGGGATGCCGAGTAGGTTGATAGGGTTCATTTGCATGGTGGCTGATCTGGCTACTTTGCGGCCAATCTGCCGTTTTTTAGGTTAAAATTAGTTAGTATATTTACAAACTACCGGAAACAAATGATAGCAGTAGCTGAAAAATTCACTTATTCTAAATATCTCCAGTTGGATGATGACAAGCGATATGAAATCATCGATGGAGAACTTTTTGATATGTCACCAGCGCCCTCTTTAAAGCATCAGGCCTTTTCACGGAATCTGCAAAGGCTTATCATGGACTATGTATATGGTAACAAATTGGGGCATGTATTTGATGCGCCAGCTGATGTGAGATTTGATGAGCACAACGTCGTGCAGCCCGATTTGATTTTTATCAGCCATGCCAATGAGGGTATTTTGACAGAAAGAAATATCAGTGGCTCGCCCGACCTTCTTGTCGAAATTCTATCACCCTCCACCTTTCATCACGATCAGGAGAGAAAAAAAGCACTTTACGAGAAGTTTGCGGTAAAGGAGTTTTGGGTCGTTGATCCTGCCAATGAGGTGATAGAGATTTTCTCGTTGAATGGGAAGAAGTACGAGTTGCTTGCATTTGCCTCGCAAAAAGGAACGGTTGATTCATCGGTACTTAAGGGGTTTTCAGTAACGATAGAGCAAATCAGAGCGAAAGAATTTGATAAAAAATAGCAGGCCACAGCGGCTACTGCGGCCTGGTTATTACGCTAATCTTGTAGCTTCATTCCATTCTCACAAAACTCGTACATCGCCTTTTTCATGTATTCAGCCAATCCAATGGCAAACTTGTCATAGTTGACCTTGAATCGCTCGTCCGCTACATACATGTCGGCCAGGCCTCGGTACTTTTCTTCTGTTACTTCGAAAAACTGGCCTACCCATGCATGATGCTTAGCGATCAGCTGTTGCACTTCCCGATGAGAGACCGGCTGGCTCATCAAGGCTACCATTTGGCGGCAAAAGTCGTCCGACTGCTTTTTTGTATCAGCCCATTCCTCTTTTGTCTTGTTTCGAATCACATTTTCAGAATGATCCAGGGCCTCCTTACCCCATCTGTCCACTACTTCCTGACGGTAGGTCTTCACCTGCTCTTCGGTGAAGCCCTCGTACATTTCTTTATCTGTTACCATTGTTTTTCTGTTTTTTATTTCATCAATTGTTTTCTCCAAAGTGCCTAACAACACCTTGTTTCTGGCAATCTGCTTATGAATTTCCGACTTCTGGAACTCCAGCGATTCCAGCAAGTCAAAATCCTTTTCGTCCATGATCTTTTTGATTTCTTTAAGAGCAAAGCCCAATTCACGGTAGAACAGGATCTGTTGCAAGCGTAGCATTTCCTGCCTGCCATAGTACCTGTACCCTGAATCAAACCCTCGTTCTTCGGGAGTCAAAAGACCAATCTGGTCGTAGTGGTGAAGTGTGCGCACACTTACTCCAGCTAGTTTTGCCAGCTTTTTTACTGTATAGCCTGCCATACATTTTCATTAATGATGATGCAAAGAAAAGCTATGACGTAACGTTAGAGTCAAGTGTTTTTTAAACTTTTTTAAAAGCTAAGCTGGAGGGGGTAAAATAAAGTTTGCATTTTGGCAACTTTTGCCGACTTTTAGCTGGTTATCAAACAATGAAGATTGAGAGTAATCGCAAAAAGGACGTTAAAGGAATTCTGGAGTTTGTACCATGATAGTGAACTTCCTTTAATAGAATGGCATATGATCGTTTCTAAATCGAGTTGGCAAAATCCGAATGAGGTGAAAGAGGTGTTTCCGTCAGTTGATTTTGTGGGTAACAACAGGGCTGTTTTCAATATTTACCACAATAAATACAGGTTGGTTGTAGTTTTTAGATACCAGATTCAAATGGTATACATAAGGTTTATCGGAACTCATAAAGATTACGATAGCATTAGTAATATAAAGGAGATTTGAAATGGAAATAAGTGTAATAAAAAATGAGAAAGATTATAATAACGCACTAAAGCGGATTGACGAATTAATCGATTGCGAAGCGAACTCCAATGAGGAGGACGAATTGCAGATTATATCTTTGTTAGTGTGGGATTACGAAGAAAGAAATTACTCAATGGGATCATTGAAGCCTATCCAGGCGATCAGGGTAAGAATGGAAGAGCTGGGCCTAAAGCCAAAAGACTTAACATCGCTTATTGGAGATAAGAGCAGAGTATCTGACGTGCTTTCGATGAAGAGAAAACTTACTTTGCCTATGATAAGGAACTTAAGCAAACACTTGAATATCCCTATCGAAACATTGGCAAGTGAGTACTGAAAGGACATAAATGCACCTTTCTTGTTAGTCTTTTTTATCTTCTAACAATTTTGCCGTATTCTCAATAGCCCCCGGCTCCAGTCCGCCATGGCCCGGAATGACCATCTTTGGTTTGGGGAAACGTTTCTTCATTTTTTCGAGACTCACAGGCCAGGCGGTAACGTCTGCATCTCCCAGGTTGCCAAGGGAAGTGGTTGAGGCATCCTTCAAAAAACAGCCACCATACAGGAGTTTTTCTGAAGGGAAGTAAACGACCACGTTGTCGGGGCTGTGACCGGGTCCCGGATAGAAAACCTCAATTTTGCCTCCCCCCAGGGTGATGGTGGTGTCTTTTTTAAAAAGGACATCAGGCATGGCAATGCCATTTTCTACAGCCAGTTTGGCGGTTAGCTCGGAGCTAACCGCTGGAATACCTCTTTCTTTCAGGACGGCAATGCCACCTATCCGGTCATCGTGGAAGTGCGTAATCACAAAGCTGGCCACGGGTTTTTTGATCTCACTGTCAATCCAGTCAAGCAGTTGAACGGTTTGGTCGTTGCCCCAGGGCGTGTCAATGACAACTACGCTGTCTTTGCCCACAAAAATGACAGCATTGGCACCCACTTTTCCTCCCTGGTAGGCACCGTATGACTCGTAAATATATATCGAGTTACTGTGCTTTTTAACCTCAATCTGGAACTGCGCATTGGCAGTTCCGATACAAATCAATATTGCAATGAAAGGAAGAAGTTTCCTGATACCGGCAACGAACCAATCTTTAATCATAAGTCTCAAATTAGCAATCCGTTAAAGCCCGTACTTGTCGATCAAATAGGTTAAAGCCGCCATAGTAGCAGCGCCCAATTCCAGTTCTCTCCGGCTTACCTTATCGAACGTGTCAATCGCCGTATGGTGGTAGTCGAAGTACCGCTGTGGATCCGGGTAGAAGCCAATCATGGGCACACCTTGTGTTGCCAGTGGGCTGATGTCGGCCCCACCACCTCCGGTGTCAAACTTGTAAATCTGATAAGGCACAAACAATGGCGCCCAGCCTTTGATGCGCTCTACCTGCTTGTCTTCAGCAGTAAAAGTAAACCCAAGCGGTTTGAAGCCACCACGATCCGATTCCATGGCGGCAATGTGTTTCTCTTTATTTTCGGCAGCCAATTCGGCATATTTCCGCCCTCCCCTAAGGCCATTTTCTTCGTTCATGAACATCACCGCTCTCAGGGTTCTTTTTGGCTCGTAGCCAATGGCCTTCAGAATCCGCAGTACCTCGATAGATTGCACACAGCCTGTGCCATCGTCGTGGGCTCCCTGCGCCAGGTCCCATGAATCGAGGTGGCCACCAACAACGATGTACTCGTCGGCTTTGCTGCTACCCTTGAGTTCGCCCACTACGTTGTGTGATAGCTTGTCGGGTAGCATTTGAGAGTGTGTCTCATAGTAAAACTCCAGCTCAGGGTCGTTTTTCAGCATCCTGCTCAGCTTGTCGGCATCGTTGGTGCTGATGGCCACCGCTGGCAGCTTGTAAAGGTTGGGTGTGTAGTTTGTGCTGCCAGTGTGCGGGTTGTCGTCCAGTGCATTGGTGAGTGAGCGAACAACCACACCTATTGCTCCATATTTAGCCGCTTCTGATGGCCCGGCTCCCCTTTGGTTGCCTGCGCCGCCATAAGCTTCAAACGTTTCGATCAAAGTAGGATCCATGCGGCGGTTGAAAAAGACGATTTTGCCTTTCACACCAGCTTCGCCGAGAGCGGCCAACTCCTCAAAGTTTTGCACTTCTACTATTTTTCCAGCGACACCATTAGGCCCTGAGCCCACTGAGTTACCCAGCGCCACAACGTTTACGTCAACTGAACCCATTTTAGAGTTGACAATCTTGCCAATTTCCTTTTGACCTCTTACCCAATGAGGCACCATTACTTCCTGAAGAAATACGTTGTCAAACTCAAAAGCTTCCATCGTTTCTTTGCTCCAGTCTACTGCGGCGGCGGCTCCGGGTGAGCCAGCCAGCCTTGCCCCGATTTGGCCGGTAAGAAAGTCCAGCATTTGATAAGACTCGCCTCTGGCAAGTGCTTCGTCGTAGATTTTGCGAAGCATTTCGGCATCCTGTTCGTCAGTTTTTACTTTTTGGGCCTGCAAACTGCTAATGAACAGACAGGAGAAAAGTAGGAGAGCAACGTGTTTCATATTCGGTATTTTGTTTTCAATGTTTTCGGATTTGCCCGATCAGTGAGGGTATTGCTGTGGCCGACGGTTAGTCGCAACCTGACAAGAGATCGCAATATAGTGGTGAGACTGAAAAAAATACAGACCAATACTGTAATTCATTGGCAGGAAAGTAAACAAATAGGGTAGTGTTCGTCGTTAAGGTTTAACGTGAGTATGAAACCATTGGTAAATTAAAAAGTATCGACTAAAAGATTCGTTGTGTATTTTCCAATCGTTCGAGGTATTATTGTATATTAAAATTTCCTAACCCCTTTTGTTCATGAGTGCAGTCATTCAAACCAAAGAAGTTGCCAAAAAGT
The DNA here is from genome assembly GCF_040222385.1 of Imperialibacter sp. Lineage (GTDB taxonomy): Bacteria > Bacteroidota > Bacteroidia > Cytophagales > Cyclobacteriaceae > Imperialibacter. Next base: position 208,200 of record NZ_JAVKDF010000049.1, on the reverse strand, counting down.
ATGTAATGGGCAGCGAAACTATCCACGCTCTTAAGTCCATTACCATCGACATCAATAGGGGTGAATATGTGGCATTTATGGGGCCGTCAGGTTCCGGAAAATCTACATTGATGAACATAGTGGGGTGTCTTGATACGCCATCCGGTGGCCAATACATCCTCAATAATCATGACGTTAGCGACCTTACGGAAAATGAACTGGCGGAAATCAGGAACAAAGAGATCGGGTTCGTTTTCCAGACTTTCAACCTGCTTCCGAGGCAGTCGTCTCTTGAGAATGTGGCCCTTCCACTTATTTATGCAGGTATGAATCGTGAAGACAGGGAAGAGCAAGCCATGGCAGCGCTGGCGGGTGTGGGACTTGCTGAAAGGGCCAAGCACAAGCCCAACGAGCTATCTGGTGGGCAGCGCCAGAGAGTCGCTATTGCGAGAGCGCTTGTTAATAACCCTTCGATTATTCTGGCGGATGAGCCGACCGGTAACCTCGACACGAAGACCTCTTACAGCATCATGGAGCTTTTTCAGGAGCTGCACGACAAAGGCAATACCATTATTATGGTGACACACGAAGAAGATATTGCAACGTATGCGCACCGGGTCATCAGGCTAAGGGATGGTTTGATTGAATCTGATACTCAAAATAAGAATATTACCCGCCATGTGTCAGAGCCGGTCTGATATCGGATGAAAATTTACACAAAAACAGGAGACAAGGGAACCACCTCCCTTCTTGGTGGCACCAGGGTATCGAAGGCACACGTTCGTATAGAAACCTATGGCACTGTCGACGAACTCAATTCCTATATCGGGTTACTGAGGGATCAAGAGGTAAACAAAACCAGAATACCATTTTTTATTGAGATACAGGAGCAACTTTTTACCATTGGTTCTCACCTGGCTATGGAGCCGGGAAGTACCAAATTTCCTATTCCACAGGTTGATGAAACATTGATAAGCAGGCTCGAGGTCGCCATGGATGAAATGGATGCCTTGCTGCCTCCAATGAAAAACTTCATTCTCCCAGGTGGTCATCCTTCGGTTTCGCATGGTCACATCGCTCGCTGTGTTTGCCGCAGGGCTGAACGCCTGGTGATTGGCCTACAGGAGCAGGAGCCCGTCGAAGAAAGTATTGTTCAGTTTCTTAACCGCCTTTCCGACTATCTTTTTGTGCTGTGCCGCATCATGGCGCAGGAGCTAGGCGTGGAAGAAACTCCGTGGAAGCCCAGAAGTCCAAAATAGCCTTTTTTTGAACCTCTCCGGAAGGAAAAAGTTTGTACCGGGACAAGCCTGGTGAAAAATTTAGTATCTTCATTGATCTCAACCCCCGATACTGAATTTAGGATGACGCTGAAGAAGACTCTTCTGTTACTTGCTGCTTTATTTGGCCTTTTTGCATGCGCTGAGGCACAGAAAGTAAGCATAAAAGAGACGACCACAGGTATTGATTTTCTGTTAAGGGGAAAGGAGGTGCTTACCTACCAAACCGCCACGCTCACTGTGCCGGAAGGAGTGAAGAAGGAGTTTCGCAAATCTGGCTTTATCCACCCGCTCAAGTCACCTTCAGGAGAGGTGCTTACCCGCATTCAACCACCCGACCATTACCATCACCTGGGCATTTGGGGCCCATGGACGAAGACCAAGGTAGAAGGCAGGGAAGTGGACTTCTGGAACCTGGGCGATGGAAAAGGTAGGGTTGATTTTGATCATATAATCTCACAGACATCTAAAGGGAATATTGCTGAAGTAGTTGTTCGACAGAACCATACTGACCTGCTGGCACCGAATGGCCCACAGGTGGCTATTGAGGAGGACTTAGGCATCCGGGTGCAAAGCGCAGACAAAGGAAGGTACCTGGTCGACTACACAACGACCATTTCCACACCACTGTCAACGCCTATTATGTTGGAGGCCTACCGCTATGGCGGAGGTATTGGCTATCGTGCCACCGAAGCCTGGAATCAGGGTAACAGTACGATTCTTACGTCAGAAGGGTACAATAGAACCAACGCTGATGGAACAGGGGGGAAGTGGGTAATGGTACATGGAGTTTCTGGAGCAAAGGAAGGAAAAAGTGGTATACTATTTCTTAGCTACCCGGAAAACAGGGCTCACCCCGAACCAATGCGGGTGTGGCCAGTGGATGCTAACGGAGGAAAAGAAAATGTCTATATAGAATTTTGCCCCATCAGGTATGAACCCTGGGAGATTGAGCCTGGAAAGAAATACACTTTGAAATACAGAATGGTGGTGTTTGACGGTACGCTGACTGATGAGGAGGCAGAGCAGTACTGGGAGGCATTCGCTAAGAAACTATAAATACTTACCCTTAGACTACTTATACACCTATGAAAAGAAGAGAATTTGTCCGAAACACAGCCTTGGCAACGAGCGTGCTGGGTTTCCCAACCATAGTGCCTTCTTCCGTTTTCGGAAAAGATGCACCAAGCAACAAAATCAATATTGGCCAGATTGGCTGCGGTCGTATTGCCCGGGGCCACGATATGCCAGGTACATGGCAGCACGACGTGGCCCAGTTTGTGGCCGTCTCCGATTTGGACAGCAAGCGGATGAAGGAAGGAAAAGAACACGTTGAAAAGTACTATACTGAGAAAATGGGCAAACCGTATGTCGATGTGAAACAGTATGGCGACTATAAAGAAATGCTGTTGAACAAAGACATTGATGCAGTCATCATAAGTACACCTGACCACTGGCACTCTCAGCCTGCCATGGAGGCCGTATTGGCTGGCAAGCATGTTTATCTCCAAAAGCCGACTTCGCTCACAATCCAGGAGGGCCGCCAACTGGCTGATTTGGTGAAAAAATCCAATGTGACCTTTCAAATGGGCACTCAACAGCGCTCTATGAAGCAGTTCAAAGTGGCTGCGGAGCTTGTTCGCAACGGGAGAATAGGCAAGCTGCACACCGTAAGAATTGGCCTTCCTGGTGACCCCGCAGGTCCTGAAGCGCCAGCGATGCCCGTGCCAAAGCAGCTGAACTACGATGCTTGGCTTGGATCTACGCCTGAGGTTCCATATACTGAAATAGGTGTGCACCCTGTTGAGGGCTACGACCGTCCGGGCTGGTTGCGTTGTGAGCAGTATGGAGCCGGCATGATCACTGGCTGGGGTCAGCACCATTACGATTCAGCTGCCTGGGGTATGGATACAGAATACACAGGGCCAAGATTCATTGAGGCCGTGGCCGAGTTCCCAAGGTCTGGTCTTTGGAATGTGCATGGCGACTTCATGGTGAAGCAGGAGTACGACAATGGCATCAACGTATTTACATCAGGTGGCTACCCGAATGGCATCCGCTACGAGGGAACGGATGGCTGGATTTGGGTGTCGAGGGGTGACTATGTGGCTTCTGCTTCGGATCCGGTTGCTGCTGAGAATAGCGCTAAGGCGTTAGATGCTTCTGACCCTAAGATTCTGCAATCCGTGATTGAACCGGGTGAGATTCATTTGTATGAAAGCGAGGAGCATCATGGCAACTGGTTGGAATGCATCAAGTCTGGCAAGGAGCCCATATCTCCCGTAGAAATGGGGCATAAGGCCTGTTCCGTGTGTCTGACAAGTCACATAGCCATGAAAATTGGCAGAAGGCTGGAGTGGGATTCCAAAACAGAGCGCTTTGTCAATGACGACGAAGCAAATACATATTTAAGCAGGCCGCAAAGAGCGCCTTACGGAACCGATAACATTAAAATGAAAGGATAAAAATTAAATGAAACTCAACCAACTATTTTCAGGGGCTCTCGCAGCCCTTTTTCTTGCAGGCTGCCAATCTGGAATCATGAAAGAAACCACGGAAGAATCTACCGACGACGGAAAAATCAGGATTATGACACTGGAGCCAGGGCATTTTCATGCCGGTCTTATCCACAAGTCGATGTATCCGGTGGTGGACTCCACTATTTACGTATTTGCGCCAGACGGCCCGGAGCTGACCGACTACCTTGCCCGTATCAATGGCTACAATACCCGGGCGGAGAGTCCTACGGGATGGAAGCTTGAAGTGACTAAAGGGCCTGATTTTCTTCAGCAAATGATCACGAAGAAGCCAGGTAACGTGATGGTGGTGGCGGGTAAGAATGACCACAAAGTGGACTATGTGCTGAAGGCCATTGAAAACGACATTAACGTGTATGCCGACAAGCCACTGGTGGTTGACAAGGCTGGTTATGCCAAGTTACTCAAGGCTTTCCAGGTGGCAGAAGAAAAGAACCTGCTGCTGTATGATATCATGACAGAGAGGTTTGAAATCACTACCATTTTACAGCGTCAGCTTTCGATGCTGCCTGAAGTATTTGGGGAGCTGGAAGATGGCACGCCGGACAACCCAGCCATTACCAAAGAAAGTGTGCACCACTTTTTCAAATATGTATCTGGCAAGCCTTTAGTGCGGCCCGACTGGTTTTTTGATGTGAGAGTAGAAGGAACTGGCATTGTGGACGTAACGACTCACCTGGTAGACCTGGTGCAGTGGGAAACCTTCCCTGAGCAAAGGCTCGACACCACCGATGTCAACATGATGTCAGCGAAGCTTTGGCCTACTGTGCTGACGCTCGACGACTTCAAAGGTGTGACGGGTGCTACAGAATTTCCAGCGTTCCTTGGCGAATACATCAAAGACGGCAAGCTGGAAGTGCTGAGCAATGGTGAAATGAACTACACCCTACGTGGCAAACACGCCAAAGTAAGTGTGATTTGGAACTATCAGGCACCAGAGGGAGCAGCCGATACACACTACAGCATGATGCGGGGCACCAGGGCCAACCTGATGATCCGTCAGGGAGCGGACGAAAACTACCGGGCCACGTTGTATGTGAAACTGCTCAACGGCCAGGATGAGGCATTGGCCAAGGCTATCAACGAAACGTTGCAGGCGAAATACCCGGGCATCGGATTGACAAAGCAGGAGGGAGGCGAGTACATTGTCGATATCCCCGATTCTTACCACAATGGTCATGAGGCACACTTTGGCCAGGTAACTGAGAAATTTTTGGAATACTACGAGGCTGGCTCCATGCCCGAATGGGAAAAGGCCTTCATGAAGGTGAAGTACTTCACTAATATCAAAGCATTGGAAATGGCTACGGCTAAGTGATGTTATAGCCTTGTTGAATTACGGGCTTGAGCGTGGTGCCTACAGCGATAGCTGGTGGCACCACATTCGGGCTTTTTTTTAAGTGGAGATTGTAGGCAATCAGTTAATCAGACTTAGAGTGATTCCTACTCAATCTTCCTACTCAGAGCCCCTTAACAGGAGACTTTGAGAGAAGAATAACGATATAGTCAGGCCTACCTCCCCATCCAGCCTCCATCAACGGTCACAATAGTCCCATTCATATAGGCCGAAGCTTCGCTGGCCAAAAACACTATCGGCCCTTTGAAGTCAGCTGGGTTTCCCCACCTGTTTTGGGGAATACGTGCCAGTATCGATTGGCTGCGGTCAGCATCGTCCTGTAGCGCCTGGGTGATATCGGTAGCGATGTATCCCGGGGCAATAGCATTTACGTTGACTCCTTTCGAAGCCCACTCGTTGGATAGTGCCATGGTCAGCTGACCAATCGCTCCCTTGCTTGCAGCATAGCCCGGAACGGTGACGCCGCCCTGAAAAGTAAGCAGAGAAGCTGTGAAGATGATTTTGCCGCTGCCCCGGCTGATCATCGTTTTACCTATCTCTCGGGAAAGGATGAATTGGGCATTCAAATTGATCTCCATCACTTCGTCCCAGTACTCGTCAGAATGTTCGGCAGCGGGCTTTCGCAATATGGTGCCTGCATTGTTGACAAGGATGTCGATAACGGGGTGGTTGGCTTTCACTTTGTCCAGAAATGCATACAAGGATGGTCTGTCCGAAAAATCGCATTGGTAAGCCGTAAACGACCGACCTACCGCTTGAACAGACTTTTCTACCTTACTTCCGGTTAGCTCCAGTGAGGCCGACACGCCGATAATATCTGCACCGGCCTCGGCCAGCCCTTCCGCCATCGCTTTGCCTATACCACGCTTGCAGCCAGTGACCAGTGCCGTTTTCCCTTTCAGACTAAATGAATCGAGTACCATAGGTTAGCGAATTGATTTTAGCGAATGGCCGTCCATGTCTGTGAATGCTTTGTTTTCGCCCGCCATTGACCAGATGAATGTATAATTTGAAGTGCCTGCTCCCGCATGAATAGACCACTCGGGAGAGATCACTGCCTGCTTATTGCTCATGGCCAGGTGTCTTGTCTCCTGAGGTTCCCCCATAAAGTGCATCACAATCTGATCTTCGGGCAAGTCAAAATAGAAGTACACCTCCATTCTTCTGTTATGTGTATGCGGAGGAAAGGTATTCCAAATACTTCCTGGTGCCAAAATGGTGAGGCCCATCACCAGCTGACAGCTTTGTATGCCAGCCTCGTGAATATATTGACAAATCGTGCGTTCGTTGCAGTTCTCTTTCGAACCAAGCTTCACCTGATTGGCGTCGGCAAAGGTGGCTTTTTGAGTGGCGTACTCCTTATGTGCAGGGCATGAATTTACATAAAACTCGGCGGGTACACTGGTATGGTCGCTGCTGAACAAAACCTCCTTTTTTCCTTTGCCTATATACAAGCATTCTTTGTTGTCGAGGTCAAATGATTCACCGTCGACAGACACAGTTCCTTTGGCGCCAATATTAATAATCCCAAGCTCTCTGCGTTCAAGGAAGTAGTCCGCTTTCGTTACTTCCCAGAAAGCAGGCAGTGCAAGCGTTTTTGTGGTTGGCACCACGCCAATGACCATCATACGGTCATGTATGGAGTATACATCTGTGACCTGACCTGGCTTCATCACTTCTGGAATCAAAAAGCGTTCTCTGAGTGCCGAGGTAATCAGCTGTTTAACGTCTTCAGGGTGTGATGCGTAGCGTAAGTCTGTCATTTTGTTAACTAAGTGTAAAAAAATTGTTCTAGTTACCTCTGAAAGATATAAAATTCAGGTTATCTGGGAAAATATTACTCCTCTGATTCTTTTCTCTCAGAGTCTCTCAGAGAGGACTCTGAAGGGTGGGAGTTTTTTTGATTTTCAGTACCTAATCAGGAGACTTTGAGGGAAGATAAAAGTAAACTCTGCCTAACACGAAAAAAATAAATATGCGAACGGAGCATTTAGATGCGTATTTGCTTAATTTAGGCTGTAGTGGAGTTAGCCCGTTGGGCGCTTGCTCATTTTAGCTGCCTACAGCATACTCTGTTAGTTTAGATTACCCATCATAATAAACTGGATTGAACTCACAAAATTGTCAATCTGGAACACATGTACTTAAGAATAGTAAAAACTTAGATGTGACTAAATTTATCCCTTTTTCAAATCAATCCAAAAAACAAATTGAAGACACTATTCCTGATTTAAAACAAGCCCAAGAATGCTTTGAGAAAATAAGAAAAATAGATCTTGAGAAAATGTCAGATATCGATCTGGAAAAAACCTTTCTCACTTATTTTAATACAATTCCATACAACAATCAGTCATTTTTCCCAAAAGGAGAGGAATTGTATAGGGCAAGAATAGACGACGGTGAAAAGCCCTTCAGTAAGATAAAAGATATTTTTGTGCGAGAAGAAAATGAGATTATTGGTTATGGGCGAGCCAATAGGCCTAGGGAGCAAATTTTCTACTGTTCAGACAACATGGATGTTAGTCTTTTTGAGACGCTACAATACCTTTCAAAGGAAAATTTTTGGTATAAGAGACAGAAAGGCAAAATGGTTCAAGTTACAGTGGGAGTGTGGAGGATAAATGAACCAATACGATTAGCATCTATTTTTCATGGAGGTGACTTGTGGAGTAGACGCCCTGACTTGAAAGATTTTCACACTCATCACAGGAAGGTATTTAGTAAATATAAGGCAACAAAAAAAATGCTGGATTATGAAGAGGCTCTCTGCGAGTTTTTCTCTAGTCAATTTACAAAGCAAGTTGATTTTGACTGGGAGTATAAGCTTTCGGCCTTGTATTCTTATCTAGTGAAGCATGCTAAAGTATCAAATGATCGATATGTGTTTGATGGAATTATTTATCCTAGCAATGCCACTCATTTATTTGGTGATAATTTGGCAATTTATAAGAGAGCCTTTAATGAGAAAAAAATTGAGCTAGTAAGAGTTGAAAGTGTAATGTGTGTCACTTTCCCTGATCAAATTAATTTTTATAAAATGAATGCTAGCGAAAACATTAAAGAAGGTGAAATCTATTGGGATCCTAACTATTCGGTATTCTAAAATGTGCGATCATGTATGATTAATGTGGCTCATGATTTTTAGCACTATTTTACAGGAAGTCCCACAACGTATTTATGAGACATAGCGATAAATTTCAGTGTGCATTGTTGTTTTCTTTTGTTAATTCAGTTGGGGCACGGTGCTGGGAAGCAGCAACCGGAGTTACATTTTACCCTGACGTTAGCGAGGTCTATCAGAACCAAGGATCAACAGTCCGATATCTTCCGAATAGCATATCGAATCTCAGATGACCGGAAACCTCTGATTTCGCAGCGGTGTCAACTCAAATTGGCTTTGGTGATGCGATCAAGCACATCCCTTTAACTGCCTGCTCAAGAAAGCTACATCAGCGATAGCTATGAATAATTCATTTCGGTTGTTTCCAAATTTAGAAACTTTTTATTTTGACCGTAAACCAATAATGTTTTTCAAGAGATGAAAACCTATTCCCTCAACGATCTTAAGGATAAATACATTGGTGAGCCGGGAACACCGGAAAGAGATGAGTATGAATATGAATTAAGTATGGAAGTTTTGGGGAAAATGATCAAGGCTGCCAGACAGCAGCGGCATTTAACGCAGGAACAGTTGGGGGAATTGGTTGGGGTTAAAAAGGCTCAAATATCCAAACTTGAGGGTAGTGCCAACAGTGCAACAATTGATACGGTAATGAAGGTTTTCAAGGCATTAAAGGCTGAAATCAACTTTAATGTAAAGCTCGAAAATAACTTCGTTAAACTGTCGTAAGGTGTGCTTCTGAAGCTTAAACCAATAACGGAGATCCGGCTGTCCGGCATTTTCCTTTCCCATCCAAACGTTGTCCGACGCCCATTGCGTTTAGAGCCGACATTCCCTAATTGCACCCTGCCCCAAATTTTTTGAAAAAACCAAAGATTCTTCCCGCCCGTTATACAAGCGTTTAGAGATTAAATTTCTAATTTTACTTTTTCAATAATAGGTTGAGGCCATGATAGATACCCTTCAATTCCCCATCACGCAAGTGGCGAAGTCCAGAATCAAGGAACTGGACATGGATAATGTTCAATTTGGTAAGAGCTACTCTGACCACATGTTTATGGCAGATTATGTCGATGGGCAGTGGACAGACCTGAGAATTGTGCCTTACGGCAACCTCTCTATGAGCCCAGCGAACACCACACTGCACTATGGCCAGTCTATTTTTGAGGGCATGAAGGCGTATAAGGCAGAAAACGGCGACGTACTTGTTTTCCGCCCTGATAAGAATGCCGACCGCTTAAACAAGAGTGCCGTGCGGATGTGCATCCCGGAGATTCCCGAGGAGATGTTCATGAGTGCGCTTACTGAACTGCTCAAGCTGGATAGAGACTGGGTGCCTAACAAGCCGGGCACTTCGTTGTACATCCGTCCGTTTGTGTTTGGCAACGATCCTTTTGTCGGCATCAGGTCATCACTGACATATCAATTCATCATTTTCACCAGCCCGGCAGGTGCTTATTATTCCAGGCCGGTGAAGGTGAAAGTGGAAACAAAATACACAAGAGCTGCTCCCGGAGGTACCGGTAGCGCCAAAACAGCTGGCAACTATGCCGCTGCTTTGTATCCAATGGTGCAGGGCCAGAAAGCAGGTTACGACCAGTTGCTATGGACTAACGCAGGTACGCACGAATACTTTGAGGAGTCTGGTACCATGAACGTGTTCTTCCTGATCGACGGAGTGCTTTGTACTGCACCTGCTGGAGAAACAATCCTCGACGGCGTTACCAGGGACAGCGTGATTACCCTGGCCAAAGAGTGGGGCTACCCTGTGGAAGAGCGCAAAGTATATGTGAAAGAGTTGAAGCAGGCGCTGCTGGACGGCAAGGTGAACGAAGCTTTTGGAGTCGGTACGGCGGCAACTATTGCCAAGATCAGCCACATCGGTTTTGAAGACGGAGACCTTGAGCTGCCAGGAGAGGAATCAAGAACGCTGTCGAACAGGCTTTTGAAAACGCTGGATGATATCAAGTACGGCAGGATAGAAGACACACACGGCTGGATTTACAGAATCTGACCATAGTAACATATCACAAAATCCATCTGCTTTTCGAAGGGGTGGATTTTTTGTTGGGGGAGAGTTAATGGTTACAAGTTATTAGTTAATAGGGGCGCTCACCTCAACAATCGGTTGCCAATTTCTTATCAGAAGCCGGGGCATTGTCCGCCAGATAGCCATTAACTAATAACCCAATAACCACTAACAAATAACCATTAACGAATAACTTAAAACCATGACAATAGAACAGTTGAAAGACGTGAAAGCCAGGGTAGCGGCTTTGAGGGGGTATCTTTGACTACGATAACCGCAAACGTGAAGTAGAAGACAACGAGGCGCTGACAGTGTTGCCTGGTTTTTGGGATAAACCCAGCGAAGCCGAGAAACTGTTGAAAGAAATCAGGCTACAGAAAGTGTGGACCGACGCCTACGAAGAAGTGAAAACTTCTCTGGAGGATGTAGAAACTCTCTACGAATTCTATAATGCCGGTGAGGCAGAGATGGAGGATGTAGATGCCGAGTACAAGAAAGTATCAGCCCAGCTAGAGGAGGTTGAGTTGAAGAAGATGCTCAGCGGAGAAGAAGACCAGCTGAGCGCCATGCTGGAAATCAACCCGGGTGCTGGCGGGACGGAAAGCAACGACTGGGCGGAAATCCTTATGCGGATGTACATCATGTGGGGAGAGAAGCACGGCTATAAAGTAAGGCAGGTGGACTACACCCCTGGTGAAACGGCCGGTTTGAAGTCAGCCACGCTGGAGTTTGAAGGCCAGTTTGCCTATGGCTACCTGAAAGCGGAAACGGGTGTGCACCGTTTGGTGCGAATTTCACCGTTTGACTCTGGTGGAAGAAGACATACGTCTTTTGCATCCATTTATGTGTATCCGGTGGCTGATGACAGTATTCAGATCGAAATCAATCCGGCCGATGTGGAGCTTCATACCTCAAGGTCAGGTGGTGCTGGTGGCCAGAACGTGAACAAGGTAGAAACCAAGGTGCAACTCACCCACAAGCCCACGGGCATTGTGGTGGTGTGCCAGGTGGAACGCTCGCAGTTGGCCAACCGTGAGCTGGCCATGCAAATGCTGAAATCAAGGCTTTACCAAATGGAGGTAGAGAAACGCAATGCGGTGAGAGACAAGGTGGAAGCCGGCAAGATGCGGGTCGACTTTGGTTCGCAAATCCGCAATTACGTGCTGCACCCTTACAAACTGATCAAAGATGCCCGCACTGGCGTGGAACGCACCGACGTACAAAACGTACTCGACGGCGACCTCGACGATTATATCAAGGCGTTTTTGATGGGGCAGGAGGCTTAATTTTCATCGGATGCTTCGTGGGTGGAGACACCCACGAGAACGCTCACTTGCGATGGGATTCGTTGTTCTGGCATGTGTGACACACGTCGGAACAATGGTTTTATTAGACCACCCAACGCCACTCATCGGTAATTGCGAAGCTGCCTCCGCACTTATTGATGATGACTTCAATCTTGTGGCAGATGTGGCAATCTGTCCATTTCATAGCGTAATTTTAATAAACAGATTGTTTCGGTCGTAGGCTAATTATCGACATAGGTAGACTCCTTGCGACTTCCTCGCAATGACCGGCGGGTGATGTTTTGTGCTTCTATAGTGTTGCATGCAATCTAACCGGCGGTGAAGACACCCGCCAGAACGGGCAGTGAAGAGGCTACTGGTTTGTACAGAGCGACCTCTTTACTCAACCAAAACCTCTCCAATTTTTTGAATTACCTTCCCGAAGGTTCTACCTTTACCCGTCGATTTTTTCTATGACCCAGCAAAAGATATACACATGGCAGTTTATGCTATTGTGTTTCAGTAGTCTCCTTTTCTTCAGCAGCTTCAATATGATCATCCCGGAGCTACCGGCTTTCCTGACCTCCATTGGCGGTGGCGATTACAAGGGTCTCATCATTTCGGTTTTTACTCTCACAGCCGGACTCAGCCGTCCATTCAGTGGCAAGCTGGCCGATAAGGTAGGACGAGTACCCGTGATGGTATTTGGCGCTACGGTCAGCGGATTGGCGGCGCTGGTATATCCCCATGTCACCGTGGTATGGGCCTTCCTATTGCTTCGTTTCTTTCATGGTTTTTCAACCGGTTTTAAACCTACCGGCACGGCAGCCTATGTGGGCGACATTGCGCCACTGCTGAAAAGGGGCGAAGCCATGGGCATTTTTGGCCTTTTTGGGAGCATGGGAATGGCCATTGGGCCTGCCATCGGTTCCTACATTGCCTCAGCTGCTTCGCTGAATACTATGTTCTATACCTCTTCATTGATGGCGCTGTTGTCAGTGGTTATACTGGCTGGCATGAGAGAGACGCTGGTCAATAAAGAGAAGTTTCGCCCCGATCACCTGAAAATCAACTGGGCTGATGTGTATGAACCACGAGTGCTGTACCCGTCGGTTACCTTATTGCTCACCATGCTGCCTTTTGGGGCTGTGCTTACCCTGGCCCCCGACTTTAGCGATTACCTGGGAATGGGCAACAGGGGTCTTTACTTCACCACCTTTACCATAGCTTCCCTGGGCATCCGTTTTATTGCGGGAAAAGCATCGGATAAGTATGGAAGGGTGGCTGTGCTGCGCTTCTCCATCTTTTTTCTGGTGGCGGCAATGATCATGACCGGCTTTTCTACAAGCGTATGGCAGTTCCTTATGGGTGCTGTGCTGTTTGGTATAGGCACAGGAATGAACTCGCCTACCATTTACGCCTGGACCATTGACCTGAGTGATGAGCATCACAGAGGGAGGGGCATTGCCACCATGTACATAGCCCTCGAAGTGGGTATAGGTTTGGGGGCACTGCTGGCAGGGTGGCTGTACGGCAACCACTTTTCACATATGCCCTATGTGTTCTCATTCGTAGGCTTTGTAGCCTTTCTGGGCTGGGTGTTTGTAGAATTCATCGGTAAGAAAAAAGACGTGATCCCTTCCCAACTGCGCCCATAGTTTTATTTACTTTGTTGCAAAACACAGACAATGAATACCCGAAACCTGATCTCTGTTCTTTTCCTCCTTTCGATAGGTGTGCACCTGTGGGCGGTAGGTGTTGATAATGCTGAACTGATCCACTGGAGCAAGCCATTATTGATGCCTTTGCTTGCCTTTTATTTTTGGCTCAGCAGCAAGACAGTTGACAGGTCGGTGAGGATCGGAATTCTGGCTGCGCTGGTTTTTAGCTGGCTGGGCGATTCGCTGCTCATTTATCAGAGCAAGGCAGAATTGTATTTTCTGGCCGGCTTGGGCGCATTTCTTGTTGCACAGATTATGTACGCATTCAATTTTGCTCAGCTGAAAAATCCTTCAAAAGAAAAGATGGAATGGCGCACAAAATTTAGTGTGGGTCTACTTGTGATCTTTTACTTTTTCATGCTTTATACACTCTGGAATTTCCTTGGCAACCTCAGGGTTCCGGTTATTCTTTACGGCGCTTGCCTGGTGGGCATGCTTTTGATGGCAGTGATCAGGAAAAACAGAACCAATGAAACGAGCTTCTCTTTGCTCTTTTTTGGTGCCATAGCGTTTCTCGTCTCCGATTCAATGCTGGCGGTTAGTAAGTTCGTTGGTGCTTTCCCTATGGCCGGATTTTGGGTAATGGTGAGCTATATAGCCGCTCAGGCACTTATTGTTCAGGGAGTGCTGGCACATTACGACGGTGTGCCTAGTCCGGCGAAGAAGTCAGCGCCGAAGAGGCGTCGATGAGGTACTCGTGCACGGCATTTTCAACGGTCTTCAGCTCTGCTACCTTTTTCTTGTAGCCGGGCAATTCTACATACAGCCAGTAAGGACTGTCACATATTTCGTTGGTGAGCGTCAGAGCGAGGTCATCGTCGGGGCACTTGTTTTGATAGGTGATAATTTTGCTGAAATAATTCCATTTGATCTGCCGCTGTTTTGACCAGTCCCGGTTCAGGTCTTGTACCCGTTTGGTATCTGTAGTCAGCGAGTCGACCAGGTAGGCAGCCACGTCTTCCGACAGCTTGTACCTGATTTTCACTGCATAGCGATCGATGAAGTAGGCCGTAATTTCATCCACCTTGGCAGAACCAATCATCATTCCAGGGTTCTTTTTGGTGTAAAAATGAAGACGGCGAAAATGAAAGCTGCCAAGGTCTTCGTAACCCGAAAGATCGATGACATCCCGGTAGGCATTTAGGGTAAGGGCCGTCTTGCGATTGGCGACAGGAAGTGATGAGGCCGTACCATTTACAGATGAACCAGTTTTATCACTTGGGTCGGTGGCAGATCGTTTTTGTCCGCAACCCAGCATCGCTGTTAGAATAAGGAAAGGGAGAAGTGGCCTCATTGGAACTAAGTTAACTATTTATTGTCTTGGGAGGCTCTTTTCTGTCAAAATAGTAACTGGCCGTTGTAAGATTTATTGAAAATGAAATTGAATTAAGTCATTTTCAAAAGTTATTATTGCAGCCACGTTAATACGCCCCAAGGAATGGATAAAAAACCGGAGATTACTTATTCACTAGGACGATTTGAACCCCAGGTATTTGTTAAGGTTTTTAGTTTGCTAATAGTTATCCTGGCAGGATTGTCACTTTTGGCGAGTTACTTAATGGATCAGTCGCTTGAAGGAATCATTGTGGGCCAGGGGCTTTACCGGTTTATTCTTCTTCCCTTTTTTCTTGCCGGTGGGATTGCTTACATCACCAGACACTCCACGCTGAAAGTTACGCATGTCACCAAGAAAAAACTTGGCAAGCTAGTCACTGAAGCGATGCGAAAAGAAGGATACGAGTTGAGAAAAGATAAAGACCAGGTGATGGTTTTCGATCCTGAGATCAGTGGGATTGTGTCGCTGAATCAATGGATGGAGAATGTTACCATTACTGTAAAGTTCAAAAATCACAATATGATTATTGTGGGGCCCAGGAGAATTATGAGGAATATGCACGACAGGGTGAAATTTGGGCTCGATTTCAAGGAAGCCCTGCGCCTAGAGCCTGCTCAATAAAATTTAGCCACTTCCTCCAGCGGCTTTCGTGCCAGCTTAGGCACATATACCTCGTCAGCGGCATAACCAACTGGCAACAATAAATAGGGTCTTTCATTGTCGGGCCTGTCGAGTATTTTCGAAAGAAAATTCATAGGACTTGGTGTGTGTGTCAGTGTCACCAAACCAGCCATGTGCACCGCAGTAATGAACATCCCGCAGGCAATTCCCACCGATTCGTTTACGTAGTAGTTATTAATCTTTTCGCCGTCTTCATCCTTGTCATACACTTTTTTGAAGACCACAATTATCCATGGAGCTGTTTCAAGAAAGGGTTTGTCCCAGTTGGTGCCTATAGGTGCGAGGTCTTTCAGCCAGCGTTCACTCATGCGGCCATGGTAGCTATCGTATTCTTCTTGTTCGGCTGCTTTTCTAATTTCCTTTTTGATACTCGTATCTGAAATGGCACAAAATGTCCACGGCTGCTTATGTGCTCCCGAAGGTGCTGTAGAGGCGGTTTTTATGATATTTTCGATCACTGCCCGATCAACTGGTTTGTCGGAGAAATCCCTAACGGTTCGCCGAAAGTCCATGTCCTGATAAAAGTGCAGGCTCTTTTGCAAGGTGATTTCCGGGGTAAATGCCCTCGGATGATGGCGCACATGCTCGTATCCGTCTATAACTTTTATTGTCTCCTCAGTCATCTTTTTGGCCTTTATAAAAAAATACAGCCTCTTGTCGGGCTTAATTTTTATACCTTCTCAAATCTATACAACCCATCGTAAACCTCAGAATTGATGTTAAAAAAAATAGCAGCACCGTCCTTCTTATTGCTTTTCAGCTTTTTTACATCGCATGCTCAACAACTAACAGTTGCCGGGCTGCAGGATAAAGTAGAGGTATACCGTGACCCCTGGGGCATTAATCATATTTATGCTGAGAATGAGCACGACCTCTTTTTCACCCAGGGCTACATGGCTGCCAAAGATCGCCTTTTTCAGTTTGAAATTTGGCGAAGGCAGGCCACTGGTACAGTAGCTGAACTGCTGGGAGAAAGGGAAATAAAAAGGGACATAGGCACGAGGTTGTTCAAGTTTCGGGGAAACATGAAAGCAGAAATGAACCATTATCATGAAAGAGGTGAGGAAATCATCACCGCTTTTGTAGATGGGGTAAATGCCTATATCGCCGAAGCCAATGCAGCTCCAGAGAAGCTGCCCATCGAGTTTCAACTGTTGAAGACAAAACCGCAGCCGTGGACGCCAGAAGTGGTTATTTCAAGGCATCAGGGGTTGTTGGGTAATATTGGCAACGAACTGAAGGCAGCCAGGGCCGTGGCAGCGATTGGAGCCGAAAAGTTTAAGGAAATAGAGTACTATCACCCGTTCGATCCGGATCTGAACATGGATCCGGTTATCGACCAGTCGCTGCTGACCGAAGATATCCTTGAGCTTTACAATGCTTACCGGAAATCTGTCAAATTTCAACCCTCAGATGTGCAAGCCAGCGCCAGGGAGGGTATGGAGAAGTACAGCGAGTTGGCAGCTAAATGGGAAGACGACTTTGCGCTTGACAGGCAGGAACTCAGAAACGCTGTTGGCAGTAACAACTGGGTAGTAAGCGGCGAACGTACTCAGAGTGGCTACCCAATGCTGGCCAACGATCCGCATCGAAGCCTCGCTGCACCATCGCTTCGCTACTGGTCGCACCTGGTAGCGCCTGGCTGGAATGTGATAGGGGCGGGAGAACCCGAAATTCCCGGCATTTCCATTGGTCACAACGAGTATGGCGCCTGGGGGCTGACGGTATTTACCAACGATAGCGAAGATTTGTATGTGTATGAAACAAATCCGGAAAACCCTAACCAGTACAAATACAACGGCGGCTGGGAAGATATGAAAATCATCACTGAGACGATAAAAGTGAAAGACCGGCCCGATGTCACTGTTGAATTGAAATACACCCGCCATGGCCCTGTAGTGTTTGAAAAAGCGGATAAACATGTCGCTTATGCCGTTCGTTGTGGGTGGCAGGAGGTGGGCGGCGCACCCTACCTGGCTAGTTTAAGAATGGACCAGGCTGAGACCTGGGAAGAGTTTCGGGAGGCTTGCAACTACAGCCATATTCCAGGAGAAAATATGATATGGGCCGACCGGAAGGGAAATATTGGCTGGCAGGCTGTGGGCATTGCACCCATCCGTAAGAACTTCAGCGGCATGGTGCCCGTGCCCGGCGACGGACGCTACGAATGGGATGGTTATTTGCCAATCAAAGCCAAGCCTCATAGCTACAATCCGGTGGAAGGATACGTGATTACCGCCAATGAGAACCTTACGAAAACCGATTATGAGTTTCCTGAGATCATTACGTTTGATTGGGGTGATGGGTACAGGGGCGACAGGCTGAAGGAGATCATAGCTTCGGGTAGGGTGCTGAGCCTGGGGGATATGGCCGCCATGCAAACTGACTACCTGGCACTTCCTGCCAGAGAGATAGTGCCTATGTTGAAGAATTTGTCTATTGCTGACACAAAAACAAATGCTGCCAGAGGCAAATTGCTAGCCTGGGACTTTGTGCTCGATAAGAATTCAACAACGGCTGCCATTTACGCAGCCTGGGAAAAAGAGATCAACACAAGAATGAAGGATCTGATGATTCCGGCAGAGGCGAGGGCACACATTTCAGGGCTTTCCATGTTTAAGGTGATCGGCTGGCTGCAGGCACCACCGCCCGTTTTTGGCAGTGATCCCGTCAAAGGAAGAGATGACCTGCTGACTTCTTCTCTTTCCACCGCCATCGCTCAGCTGGAACAAAAGCTGGGGAAGGATCAAAACAAGTGGCAGTATGGGCAGGAGAAGAACCATCACGTTGTCATTAAACACCCCATGAGCGAAGCGGTGTCAGCTGAAGTAAGGAAAAAACTTGATGTTGGCCCCGCACCACGGGGAGGCTACCACCTAACGCCCGGTGTGACGGGGTCAGGCGACAATCAAACACATGGTGCCACCTTTCGTATCATCATGGACACCCAAAGCTGGGACCGGTCGATGGGCATCAATTCGCCCGGGCAGTCGGGTGATCCGGATAGCAAATACTACAAGAACCTCTTCGACCTTTGGGCGAATGACAAATATTTCCCTGTTTATTACTCGAAAGAGATGATCATGAAAGTGGCCGAAGAAAGCTACAAGATAAGCCCCAGGTAAAGCTATCTCCCCAGTTTGTACTCCAGCCCGCTTTTCACTGTAGGCCATTCAGTGTCGATAATACTATAAACGGCGGTATCCCTCATGGTGCCGTTGGGCATAATATAGTGGTTTCGGAAGATGCCGTCAAGTTGAGCGCCAAGCCGCTCGATGGCTGCCCTCGATGCTGCATTCATTCTGTGGGTTCGAAACTCCACAGCAATGCATTTCAGGCTTTCAAAAGCGTGTGTAAGGAGCAAATGCTTGCACTCGGTGTTAATCGCAGTGCGCTGAACAGCCTTTGCATACCAGGTGGAACCTATTTCCAATCGATGTACGGCTTTCTCGATTCTCAGGAAACGGGTAGCTCCAACTATCTTTTGATGCGCCTTGCTATAGATCACAAAAGGCAGGCAGGTTTGGCTGGCCTGCTCCTTAAAAGCATTTTGCATCCAGGCTTCCATTGTTTCTGGTGAGGGTACCAGCGTGTACCAAAGCTTCCACAGTTCACCGTCTTTGACAACTTCGCAAAGGCTGGCGAGGTGCTCAGGAAGCATCGGTTGAACGATTACATGCTCACCCTCTAACGTTACTGGGAGCGGCGGGTATTCGGAAGGGACTGAGTTCATCAATTCGATTGACTATATTAAAAAATCAAACGAGCCAAATGTAAGCCTTTTGCTAATTTTCATAAAAGCTATTCATGCGAAAGTTTGCTATCATATTTTTCCAACCAACCGTTTCGGAGTTAATTGAAAGCGTTTGTGGTCGTATAGGGTGTCTGAAAAATGTCGAAAAGCTATAAAATATTACAGCACTATCGGTGCGCCACTATAAATACATAAATTGCAGCGTATTTTCGAGCGATGCGGAGCCTGGTCAAATTCTTTTGTTTGTTTGTTGGACTTTCTTTTGGGGCACAGGCCCGGGAAGCGGAGAGGGGTATTATTGACCTTAGGGAATTCGATTTTTCCCAGGGGAAAGCACAACTTGAGGGCGAGTGGGAGTTTTATTGGGAAAGATTGATAACCCCAGAGCAGTTCAAATACGCTGCTCCAGCACCTGATTACTTCATGTTCCCCAAGCTCTGGAATGATTCAAAAACTGCTGGTGGTGTAGAACTGTCGAGTCAGGGCTTTGCCACCTACAGGGTCAAGTTACTTTTACCCAAGCAAACTCCCCCGTTGTCAATTGCCATCAGTCACTTCTACAGTGACTACGATCTGTATGTCGATGGTCAACTGCTGGGGGAAAATGGCGTGGTGGGCAACACCAAAGAAACTTCGGAGCCTCATTGGATTCCCAAAACCCTGAGAATCCTTCCCAGCTCTGATACCCTGGAGTTAGTGCTCCATATCTCCAATTTTCATCACTCGAAAGGAGGAGCCCGGGAATCCATTCTATTGGGAGCACGGGATAGAATTATGCATGACAGCCTCTTCAATATCAGCTACGACCTGTTGCTCTCCGGTTGCCTGATTATGGCTGGTCTTTTCTTCCTGGGGCTTTACCTGTTTGGGCAAAAAGAAAACTACATCATCGCTTTCGGTCTTTTTTGCCTGGTATTCAGCTACAGGTTTTTCGGTGCCGATAATTATGCGCTGCACATTCTGTATCCTGATATTCCCTGGACTGTGACCTTGCATTTTGAGTACCTGGCCCTATTTTTGGCGCCTTCATTGTTTGCTATCTACTCCTACACCCTTTTTCCAAAAGACGGCAGCCTGATTATTTTGGGTGGGTTTGCAGGTATTTCCGGCTTACTGAGCCTGCTGACCCTTGTTTTGCCCAGCACCATTTTCACACTTTTTGTGGAGCCCTATTTATTCGTAATGGTCGCTGTGATTGCCTACGTTTCCTACGTGTATGCTGCTGCTGCCAGGTTTAATCGGGACGGAGCCAATTATGCCTTGGCTAGCACCATGGTAGTGCTGCTGGTGTTTATCTACAAAATATATGTTTACCTGGCACTAGAGCCCGAAAACAGACTCCTTACGTTCATTGGGTTTATTTCATTCTTTTTCTTTCAGTCGTTGAACATGTTCTTCAGAGTGACAAGGTCTTTGCGGGTGGCCAAGGAAGAGGCGGAGGAGGCGTCGAGAACCAAGTCTGACTTCCTCTCGATGATGTCGCATGAAATCAGAACGCCAATGAATGCCGTAATAGGATTAACCAACTATATGATTGGTGACAAACCAAAAAAGGAACACAAAGAAGCACTCAATACACTCAAATTTTCTGCTGAGAACCTGCTAGTGATCCTCAACGATATCCTCGATCTCAATAAAATTGAAGCCAACAGGATTGAGTTCGAGAAAATGCCTGTCAACATCAGGCAGCTAACGGCTCGCTTGAAGCAGGTTTTCGAAAGGATAGCCGATGAACGAGGGCTTTATATTAAGGTATCGGTTGACGAAGCGATAACTCAATCTATTCTCTGTGATTCGACACGGACAAGTCAGGTGTTAAGCAATTTGATCAGCAACGCCCTGAAATTCACCAAAGAAGGTGGTATTGAATTAATAGTGAATGAATTGGACAGAGATGAAGACCATATAACACTCCGGTTTGCGATAAAGGATACGGGCATAGGCATTTCCATGGCCGACCAGCAGAAAATATTTGACAGCTTCACTCAGGCAAGCACCTCAGTGACCAGAGAATATGGGGGCACTGGGCTCGGTTTAACAATTACCAGAAGGTTGCTTAACCTTCAGGGCGTACAACTCGGTCTCAACAGCGAGAAAGGAAAGGGCTCGGAGTTTTACTTTATTCAGAGGTTCGAAACTGTGGATCACGCTGTGGAAGAAGATGAAGCGCTGGCGGATGCAGGTGAACCAGGGAATAAAGGAGCGAATATTCTTCTGGTTGAAGACAACAAAGTCAATGTGCTGGTAGCACAGAAGTTTTTGAAGAAATGGGAATTTGGCATCGAAATAGCGGCCAACGGCGCTGAGGCTGTTGACAAAGTCAAGAACAAAAAGTACGATCTGATTTTGATGGACTTGCAAATGCCTGTCATGGATGGCTACGAAGCCTCGAGACAAATAAGGGCACTCGGAATTAACACACCCATTATTGCCCTCACAGCCTCTACCATGATGGAAGACCGGGATAAGGTAAAGCGATTCGGTATGAACGACCATATCATAAAACCATTTGATCCAGAAGATTTAAAAAAGAAGGTGAACAAATACATAACGAACAGCGTCATAGACCAATAATTTTTTTTCACTCCATAGCTAACCATTTAGGCGAAAAACTGGTTATGATGCTATGGAAAAAGAAGCTAAGGTTCCCAAAGCAAAAGCTGGAGCCAAAACACCTCAAAGCGCCGACATCAGAGCCAAATACAAAGAGCACGTATTGGAAAATGGCTCAGCACCATCTTCCTTTTTTTTGTTTGCCAAGTCGCTCAAGCTGAAGGAAGAAGATTTGTATGAGTTTTACAATTCATTTGAGTCTATTGAAAAGGGTATCTGGCATGACTTTGTCAGTGCCACCATCCAGGCTATTGAATCAGAAAAGGTTTACGAAGAGTACTCTGTCAGGGAGAAGCTTTTGGCATTCTACTATACACTGATTGAGGAGCTGAAGCGAAACAGGAGCTATATCCTGTGGCAGATGCAGGCTGTGAAGCACCCCACCACAACGCCTTATTTCCTCAAGGCATTTAAATCCGAATTTCTTTCCTGGGCCAATAATCTTGTGATTGAAGGGAAAGACACAGACGAAATAGCGAACCGGCCTTTTATCAGCGACAGGTATGGCGAGGCCATGTGGGTACAAACTTTGTTTATTCTCAATTTTTGGCACAAAGACGAAAGCAAAGGCTTTGAAAAAACGGACGCTGCGATAGAAAAAGCCGTCAACCTAGCTTTTGACCTCATGGGACGGGGAGCTGTGGATTCACTGCTAGACCTGGCCAAGTTTATTTATCAATCGAAGAAAGAAGCCTGATCAAAATGAAAGAACAATCCAGCATCCCCACATCAAAAGTAGAAAGAGCGTCGAAGTTTGTGAGAACGGGTGCCAAAGTGGGAGGCAACTATGTAAAGCACTATGCCAAGCGCTTCATCACCGGAGATGCTTCTCGTGAGGATCTTGATCAAGCCAATGCCGAAGATATTTATGGTTCGTTGAGCGAGCTCAAGGGAAGTGCGCTGAAAGTGGCGCAGATGCTGGCCATGGATAAGAATATCCTGCCCACAGCCTACCAGAACCAGTTCTCCATGGCGCAGTACAGTGCGCCTCCGTTGTCTTATCCATTGGTAGTAAAGACTTTTAAAGAACAGCTTGGAAAGTTGCCAACTGAGGCTTTTGAATCGTTTACCAAAAGTGCGGTGAACGCAGCATCTATTGGGCAGGTGCATAAGGGCACTATCGGTGACAGGGAATTTGCTGTGAAGGTGCAGTATCCTGGAGTGGCTGGCAGCGTTAGGTCGGACCTGAAGCTGGTGAAGCCTTTTGCCCTGAGACTTGTAAAGCTCAACGAGCAGGAGCTTGATCACTATATGGAAGAAGTGGAGGAGCGCCTGCTGGAAGAAACCGACTACAAGCTGGAGTTGTTGCGCTCAAAGCAAATTTCGGAAGCCTGCGCCCATATTCCGAATCTGACCTTTCCTAAATACTATGCTGAATTGTCTTCAGAAAGGATTTTGACCATGGATTGGCTGCAGGGTTTGCACCTGAAAGAATTTTTGAAAACCAATCCTTCACAGAACCTGCGAAACCAGATGGGTCAGGCGATGTGGGACTTCTACAACCATCAGGTGCACAATCTCCTGCAGGTGCATGCGGATCCTCATCCGGGTAACTTCCTCATGATGGAAAATGGCAGCCTGGGAGTGATAGACTTCGGCTGTGTGAAAGTAATTCCCGAAGATTTTTACAGAACCTATTTTCAACTGATGAGGGAAGACTTGCTGTGGAAAGAAGAGGAGCTGGTGGCGGCATTTCACGACTTGTGCTTTCTGTATGAAGACGATCCAGCCGACTATAAAGTGCTATATGTCGACGTGTTCAAGCAAATGATGCAGCTATTGGGCGCTCCTTTTCACAAAGAATCATTTGATTTTGCCAACGAAGAGTATTTTAAGAAAATCTTCGACCTGGGCGAAGGAATCTCCAAGCGCAAGGAGTTCAAGAATTCCAAACACCCGAGAGGTTCCAGGCATGGGTTGTACATCAACAGGACTTACTTTGGACTCTACAACCTGCTCCATGACCTTGGAGCGGAGGTGAGAACGACCAAACCGGAGTGGTTGGGGGAAGTGGTAGTGCCGGGCTAATTTGTGGCGGTGCTATACCAGCATCCCAAACAGCTCAGGCTTGTTGTTGAGTAGCTGGTAGTTGATGTTATAGGCCTTCATTCTATCGAGCAGGCCTTGGAAGTCGTTCCGATCCTTTAACTCTATGCCGATCATGGCCGGGCCGTTTTCACGAGCCGTCTTTTTGGTGTACTCGAAAAGGATGATGTCATCATTCGGCCCCAACACATTCACAAGAAACTCTTTGAGGGCACCGGCTCGTTGCGGAAACTTAACGATGAAATAGTGCCTCAACCCTTCGTACAGCATCGACCGCTCTTTGATCTCTGCCATCCGAATGATATCGTTGTTGCCGCCACTGACTATGGCTACAACCGTTTTTCCTTTGATTTGATGAGCTACCAAGTCGAGTGCTGCGGTGGTAAGGGCTCCCGCTGGTTCGACGATGATGCCTTCGTTGTTGTAAAGCTCCAGTAAGGTAGTACATACCTTTCCTTCTGGCACAAGTACTACCTCGTTGAGCACCTCTTTGCAGATTTCCAGATTAAGCTTGCCAACGCTTTGCACGGCGGCGCCATCCACAAACTTGTCGATCTGTTCCAATGTAACCACATGACCTGCTTCCAGCGATTTTTTCATGGCCGGGGCACCCAGGGGCTCTACACCAATGATTTTTGTCTTTGGGCTCAATGCTTTAAAGTAGCTCCCAACACCGGCAGAGAGCCCGCCGCCGCCAATAGGAACGAGCAGGTAGTCGATGGGCTCGGAAATTTCGTCCAGTATTTCCACTGCCACTGTGCCCTGGCCTTCTATTACTTTCTCGTCATCAAAGGGAGGAACAAAGGTGCCGCCAGCGGCTTCACAGTCTTTAACGGCCTGGGAATTGGCATCGTCGAACGTGTCGCCGATCAAAATTACTTCAACGAATTCTTTTCCGAACATCCGCACCCTGTCGATCTTCTGACTGGTCGTGGGAGTGGGCATGTAAATCTTGCCATGGATTTTCTGATGGAAGCACGCATAAGCAACACCTTGTGCATGATTACCAGCGCTGGCACAGAAGATACCGTTGGCTCTTTGCTGATCCGACAGCGAAGCAATTTTGTTGAAGGCTCCTCTTATCTTGTAAGAACGAACAATGTTAAGGTCTTCTCGCTTCAGGTAAATCCTGGCGTCATATTTCTCAGAAAGCTGCTGATTGAATTGCAGCGGAGTGGGGGGGACAACGTCTTTGAGCGTGATTTTGGCCTGCAGGATTTTGTCTGCGGCAACGAGGGGAGATTGTGTGGAGGACATTGGGGGAGGTAAATGCATCAAGTAATCGGTAATCAGTAATCGGTGTCACCTGATTACTGATTACCATTTACCATTTACTGTTTCGGACGAAGCTTGCGCACCTGAGCGCCTGCCTGCCACATTTCTGAATTATGAAGTTCAGCCAGCTCAACTTCAAGTTTCGCACGGTAGTCCGGCTGACGGTTTGCTTCGATAGTGATGCGAGCCTCGTTGCCAGTTGCTACGCTTTCATACAAATCGTCGAACACAGGAGCTACGGCATCACGGAACCTGTTTTTCCAGTCAAGTGCACCACGTTGGGCAGTCGTTGAGCAGTTGGCATACATCCAGTCCATGCCGTTTTCAGCTACCAGCTTGATAAGAGACTCGGTCAGTTCTTCCACCGTCTCATTGAATGATTCTGATGGTGAGTGTCCTTTTTTGCGAAGCAGCGTGTATTGTGCTTCCAAAATACCAGCTAAAGCACCCATCAATGTGCCTCTTTCGCCAGTAAGGTCAGAGAACACTTCTTTTTTAAAGTTGGTTTCGAACAGGTAGCCTGATCCTACACCAATGCCAAGGGCAATTGCATTTTCTCTTGCTTTGCCGGAGGCGTTCTGATGAACTGCGAAGCTGGAGTTCAAGCCTTTTCCTTCAAGGAACAGACGGCGGAGGCTGGTGCCCGATCCTTTGGGTGCTACAAGGATCACATCAATGTCAGCGTCGGGCACAATGCCAGTCTGGTCTTTGTAAGTGATGCCGAAGCCGTGAGAGAAATAAAGTGTCTTGCCCTTGCTTAGGTGCTTCTTTACTGTTGGCCAAAGCGCAATTTGTCCGGCATCAGAAAGGAGAAACTGAAGGATAGTGCCTTTTTCGCAGGCTTCTTCCAATTCAAATAGCGTCTTGCCAGGAACCCAGCCGTCTTTCACTGCTTTGTCCCATGTTTTCGAATCTTTACGCTGGCCAACGATAACGTTGAAACCATTGTCTCTCAGGTTGAGTGCCTGTCCAGGACCTTGTACTCCATATCCCAGTACGGCTATGGTTTCGTTTTTAAGGACTTCTCTGGCTTTTTCTAAAGGAAATTCTTCTCTGGTTACTACTTCCTCTTCTACGCCTCCAAAGTTGATCTTTGCCATTTTCTTGTGTTTTCTTATTAAAATTAGGATTTACATTATGACCGCTATTGAAACAATAGGTTGGTTTTTACTTCTTCCAATTCCTTGATAAAGGTTTCGGTTTTTCTTTTGCTCATCGAGATGGCTACACGGCCCGATCTGACAAACTCCAGGACACCATAGGGTTCCAGTTTTTTGAAAAGATCAGATGTTTCGTCTTTGTGGCCCGTTTTTTCGAGCACAATATAGTCTTCTTCTATGACAAGTATTCGTGCTCCGTTGTCTCTGACAAGTTTTTCAATCTTGTTACCCCCCATGAAAATCTTGGTGGGTACTTTGTACAGGGCAATCTCCTGATAATGCACCTGGTCTTCTTCGTAAAGAAATGCTCCAAGTACATCCACCAGCTTTCTGATCTGTTTTACTACCTTCTCTGCCTGCTCCCGTGTGCTATGCACCACTATGGTGAAGCGGCTCACACCAGCTACCTCTGTCGTTGAGACGTTCAGACTGCTGATATTGATCTTCCGGCGGGAAAATATGATGGTAATATGGTTCAGGAGTCCCGATTTGTCTTCTGTCAGGACTGACATGGTGAAGAGTCTTTCAGGATCCTGCCCGTTTTGTTCGTTATATAATGACTGTGACATAATACTGCTCTTTTACTCTAAACGAATGTTTGATACTGAATCACCGGAGGGAACCATAGGGAACACGTTTTCTTCCTGCTCTACTACTACCTCCAGAAAGTAAGGGCCATCAGTGCTCAGCATCTTGTCGATAGCAGCCGAAAGGTCGTCTCTTTCTACCACCTTTTGACATGGAATGCCATAGCCCTCAGCGATCAACTGAAAATTAGGGTTGACCATTTCAGTAGATGAATACCGCTTGCCGTGAAACAACTGCTGCCACTGGCGCACCATGCCAAGGAAGTTGTTGTTGAGCACCACGATCTTCACACCAATATTGTACTGGAAGATGGTGCCCAGTTCCTGGATGGTCATCTGGAAGCCGCCGTCACCTATCACGGCAATCACAGGTCTGTCTGGTTTGCCAAGCTTGGCGCCAATAGCCGCCGGAAGACAAAAGCCCATGGTGCCAAGTCCGCCCGACGTCACGTTGCTGTCGGTTTCGTTGAAGCCATAGTACCTGGTGGCCACCATTTGATGCTGCCCAACGTCAGTAACCAAAATCGCTTTCCCTTGCGTTTTTTCGTTGAAAAGCCTGATTACTTCACCCATTTTCACTTCGCCGCTTGTTGGATAAAGATCTTTTTGGATGACTTTTTCATGCTCCAACTTGTCGCACTCTTTGAATTCCGCCATCCAGCTTTTGTGCTCTGCCTTTTTGATCTTCGGAATCAATGATTTGATCGCTGCTTTCGCATCTGCATTGATCGCCACGGTGGTCTTCACATTTTTATCAATCTCTGAAGGATCGATTTCAATATGAATCACTTTGGCTTGCCGTGCATATTTTTTCAAGTCACCCGTTACCCGGTCATCGAACCGCATGCCTATCGCAATCAGCACATCACACTCATTGGTTTTGATGTTGGGGCCATAATTGCCATGCATGCCCAGGTACCCAACGTACTGCGGGTGATCCGTAGAAAGTGCCGAAAGTCCCAGAAGAGTTGATGCTGCCGGGATGTCACCTTTGATCAGGAATTCGCTAAGGGCTTCCTGTGCGTGTGAAATCAAAACGCCGTGGCCTACGAGGCAGAATGGCTTCTTCGCACTGTTGATGATTTCAGCGGCTTCTTCCACCTTGCTTTCATCCAATACAGGGTAGGGATGATAGCTGCGGATTTTGGTGCACTTTTCATAAGAGAAGTCCACCATCGCAAACTGTGCATCTTTGGTAATATCGATCAACACAGGGCCGGGCCTGCCAGTATTGGCAATGTAAAATGCCCGGGCAATAGCTCCTGGTATTTCCTCGGCTTTGGTTACCTGATAGTTCCATTTTGTTACGGGCATAGAAATGCCAATCACATCAGTTTCCTGAAAAGCATCAGTTCCCAGTAAATGAGAAGGAACCTGACCGGTGATACAGACCATAGGGGTTGAGTCAATCTGAGCATCGGCAATGCCGGTAATCAGATTGGTAGCTCCGGGCCCGGAAGTAGCGAAACAGACACCCGTTCTGCCAGTTACCCTGGCATAACCCTGAGCGGCGTGGGCAGCTCCCTGCTCATGGCGGGTCAGGTAATGGGTGAGTTTGTCTTGGTAGCCATACAAAGCATCGTAGATCGGCATAATGGCTCCTCCGGGATATCCGAAAATGGAGTCAACGCCCTCTTCGAGCAGGCACATAAGCAATGCTTCTGAACCTGATACTCTGATGGTCTTTTTGGGTTGTTTTTTTTCAACCGCTAATGTCGAGGTGTTCATACTACGTTCATTAAAGGTCTGTAACACAGCCTTGCGAGGCCGAGCTTACTGAGTTAATATATTTCTTTAATATTCCTTTCGTGGCTTTGTAAGCAGGCTTTACCCATGCTTTTCTTCTCGCTGCCAGCTCTTCGTCTGAAAGTTTCACTTCCAGCAGATTATTCGTTGCGTCAATGCGGATAATATCTCCGTTTTTAACCAGCGCCAAGGGCCCGCCTTCCTGCGATTCAGGGGTGATATGCCCCACTACGAATCCGTGCGACCCACCTGAGAACCTTCCGTCGGTGATCAGCGCCACGTCTTTTCCCAGCCCGGCGCCCATTACTGCCCCTGTGGGCTTGAGCATCTCTGGCATGCCCGGTGCGCCTTTCGGGCCCGACTGACGAATAACAATCACTTCTCCTTTTTTTACTTCTTTGCCGATTCCATCTATAGCAGCAAACTCATCTTCATAAATTCTTGCAGGGCCTTCGAACACTTCTCCCTCTTTGCCGGTGATTTTCGCCACAGCGCCTTCGGGGGCCAGGTTGCCATACAAAATCTGCAGGTGCCCGGTCTTTTTAATAGGCTTGTCAAAAGAATAGATAAGATCCTGTCCCGATTGAAGATCAGCAATTTCTTCCAGGTTCTCGGCTAGCGTCTTTCCGGTTACAGTCATGCAGTCGCCATGGAGGTAACCTTCTCTCAAGAGGATTTTCAACACACCTGGCACGCCACCTATCTTGTGAAGGTCTTCCATCAGGTATTTTCCGCTCGGCTTCAGGTCGGCCAGGAACGGTGTCTTGTCGCTGATCCTTTGGAAGTCATCGAGTGAGAGCTCCACGTCTGCCGCTTTGGCCATGGCCAGAAGGTGAAGCACTGCGTTGGTAGATCCACCCAGCACCATCACGGTGGTGATAGCATTTTCGAATGCCTTCTTCGTCATGATATCTGACGGAAGAATGTTCTTTTCCATCAGGTTGCGAATAGCCGCACCCACTTTTTGGATTTCGCTTACCTTTGGATTACCCTCGGCAGGGTTTGATGAACTATAAGGTAAGCTCATCCCCATTGCCTCAATAGCCGATGCCATAGTGTTGGCCGTATACATACCGCCACAAGCACCGGGGCCGGGAATAGAGTTTTGGATAATGCCTTTGTAGTCCTCATCGGACATGTTGCCGCCGAGGCGCTGACCATAAGCCTCAAATGCAGAGACGATGTTCAAGTCTTCGCCCTTCCATTTCCCAGGGCGAACCGAGCCTCCGTAAACCATGATGCTTGGTCTGTTCAGTCGGGACATGCCCATAATGGCACCTGGCATATTTTTGTCACAGCCTACCACTGCTACCAGGGCGTCGTAAAACTGCGCCTGGCTAACTACTTCTATAGAATCTGCTATAACATCCCGGGAGATCAACGAGTACTTCATGCCAGTTGTTCCATTGGACATGCCGTCACTCACACCTATTGTATTGAAGATCAATCCAACCAGATCAGCCTCTTTTACGCTTTTCTTTACCTGGTGGGCCAGAATATTGAGGTGCATGTTGCAGGGGTTGCCCTCAAAGCCAGTGCTCACAATACCCACCTGCGCTTTTTTCAGATCTTCCTCCGTAAGTCCAAGGGCGTAAAGCTGCGCCTGAGAGCCCGGCTGACTCGGATCCTGGGTGATTGTCTTGCTGTGTTTGTTTAATTCTTTTGACATGAGCTGAAACAATTAAAAAAGGGCCATTCTCTGTAATGAGAATGGCCCTTTTTGTGCTTAGTTTTAACGCTCCATTCTCACGACCGACATCCAACGATGACGACAATGACACGGACGTTAATGATAAGCGAGGATAACATAAATCTTTTCTTTCTGTTACTTATGGCACAAACCTATGGCAGAAAATTTTATCTGGCAACAAAAAAGAAGAATTTTGTTTTTCGGCAACGGGCTTAGCCCATTGTTAGTTTGGTTTTTTTCACAATGTATTTCAAAAAAAGAGGTGCTAAAAAGAATGAACATTATAAAATTTACATTTTTAAGAAGTTTTTTTGCTGAATTATTAAAATTCAGCATTCTCATTGCCGTGATCGCTTTTGTCACGTCGTGTGGTGCCGAAAGAAGGAAAAACGACAGAGACAGGTTCTTTCTGTTGGGCAATGAGGCACTGAAAGGGAACGATAATAAGGAGGCCATCCGGCTTTACACTGAAGCGCTGGCACTGGACAACGACTATGCTGATGCGTTCAATAACAGAGGCATTGCGCACATGAAGAGGGGAGATGCTGCTTCCGCCTTGCTCGATTTCAATCAGGCTATTCTCATTGATGCCGAAAACCTCTCCTATGTATGGAACAGGGCTGAGGCCTATGCCGGTGCCAACCGGTACGACAAGGCCATCAACGACATCACTGTAGTAAGAAAGGCCTTCCCTGATTCGGCCAGGGTTTATTTCTCGGAAGGAGTCATTCATTTTCAGTTCAAAGAGTACCAGCAGGCGGAGGCCGCCTTCACGGAATCGCTGATGAGGGACAACAGCAATGGTGAGGCATATATTAACAGGGGCACGGTCAGGTATTATTTGAATAAGTTCGATTCGGCTCAATCAGATTTGGAACAAGGGCTCCTTTCTCACTCGGAGGAGGGCAATGCGTGGAATACCCTGGCGATGGTAGCGTCGGCGAAAGGCAACAACAGCAGAGGCCTTGACCTGATTAATAAAGCTATTGACATAGCTCCCAACGAGGCCTACTTTCTGAACAACCGAGGGTATGTTTATTTACAGCTCGATAGTTTGGAAAAGGCCGTGGAGGATATTGATGCCAGCTTGCTGCGGGATCCGCAGAACGCCTGGGCTTACAGGAACAAGGGGATATACTACTACAAGGTGGGCAACTTTGAGGAGGCCCTTCGGTTGCTGACAAGGGCAGAGTCCATGGACAGCCAAATGACTGAAATTCACCTGTGGCTGGGAAAAGCTTATTTGGCAGTAGGCAACAAAGTCAAGGCTTGCGAGGCGCTAAGTGAGGCCGAGCCAACGCCCGAAGCCTTGAACCTGATAACTGACAACTGCTAACCAATAACTATTTCTTCAACTTCCTCACCAATTTATTCATGGCAATGAGGTGGCTGAACAATACCGCAGGCACAATGAAAACAGGCAGCCAGATAAAGGGAAACTGAAGCAATCCAATATTGGGCTGGTCGAAAGAGAAAACCTGTGTAATGTATGGTGCTGATAATATTCCTCTGATCACCACATTGAACAGGAGTCCTAAGGCTGCGAGGTTCCAAATAAAGATGACAAACCGGTGCCTGCCGACAGTGGGATTGAGGAAGTGAGCTACGAAGGGAGCGGTGATGCCGGATAAAATATCCCAGTTACCACCCTCAAATGTCACCATTTCAGGCACCAACCCCTGCTTGTACAGCCACCAAAGCACGATCTCAACCGGGATTCGGATGATATGGAGGTAGGTGAGGGTGAATAGTGGAATTCGGAAGAGAAAACGCCTGGAAGCGCCGAATGCCACCAGCCCGATCACGGTGATTAAGGGAGGTAGCACGCCAAAAATCATTCGGGGAGGCACTTCCTCGTAAGCCTGGAAAAAACCGGAGTAGGCCAGGTAGCCGGTAATCCCCAGCCACATGCTTATCACAAAGCCGGTGAGCCATTGGAGTCTTACTCTTTTGGAATGACCGCTAAACCCAATAGCAAAAAGGAGGAACAGAAAAAGGGAAAAAGTAGTTAGAAAAAATACGATATAAATCCTTAGCGGGAGGTCGGGGTCCATTTCATCGTTTGACGTTGACAAACGAATTTAGCAAATTCCTTGTAAAGCAAAATTCTATGATCGATTATCTTTGGGTA
The DNA here is from genome assembly GCF_040222385.1 of Imperialibacter sp. GTDB lineage: Bacteria > Bacteroidota > Bacteroidia > Cytophagales > Cyclobacteriaceae > Imperialibacter. The sequence continues at coordinate 175,874 of NZ_JAVKDF010000049.1, read as the reverse complement.
TGTGGGAGTTGAATGAAGAGTTTCAGGCAAGGTTGTCGGACAGGCTGAAGGCGCCGTTGCCAGGGGTTGACGCACAGATTCGCATGTCGCCCACGCCTATCAACCAGGAGCGATTTGCATTCAAAGAAAGGCTGGATGCGAAGGCGGGAGCAGTGCTGATCCTGTTTCATCCGGGAGTGGATGGCATTCACTTTCCCCTGATTCAGCGGCCTGAGTACCCCGGTGCGCACAGCGGTCAGGTGAGCTTTCCGGGGGGCAAGTATGAGAAAAGTGACAGAGACCTGCTACATACCGCACTGAGAGAGGCTGAGGAAGAAGTGGGAGCCAACCCGAGTGAAATTACAGTACTGGGCACCATGTCCGAACTTTATATCCCCGCCAGCAACTTCAAAGTGCTGCCTGTCATTGGGATCAGTTTTTCAACGCCCCGGTTTGTGCCAGAGGAAAAAGAAGTAGCTCAAATATTATCCGCCGACGTAGGCAACTTGATGAAGCAGGAAATTGCGGTGAAGGACATGATCGTTGGCCCTAACATAAAAATCAGGTCGCCGTTCTTTACCGTCGAAGACAGGGTAGTGTGGGGTGCTACCGCCATGATGCTGGGTGAGTTGCTTCAAATTTTGGAGGATATTAGGTAATTGGGCATATTGGGAGTTGATTAAAAGGCTCCCATGGAAGAAACTACCGCACCTCTTATCACCAACGACGCAGTTGTATTCGGTATACTCATTGTGATACTGGCGGCCGTATTTGGTACGGCCGCCAGCAAACGATCTGGCTGGCAAAAGTTCTATTCCATTGTGCCTACCGTACTCCTTTGTTACTTCATTCCATCTATACTCAATTCCATGGGCATTATATCGGGTGCTCACAGCAAGCTGTACTTTGTGGCTTCCCGTTACCTGCTGCCTGCTAGTTTAGTGTTGCTCACCGTGTCGGTGGACCTCAAAGAGATCATGAAGCTGGGGCCAAAGGCGTTGATCATGTTTTTTGCCGGTACGGTCGGTATTATGCTGGGCGGCCCACTGGCTATTCTGCTATTCTCGGTTGTTGCACCTGATGTGGTGACGGGCACACCCGGGCAGGAAGTGTGGAGAGGCATGACGGCCATAGCCGGTAGCTGGATTGGCGGTGGGGCTAACCAAACAGCTATGAGGGAAGTTTTTGGGGTGGGGGGAGAGATGTTCTCTACCATGGTGACTGTCGATATATTGATTGGCAACCTGTGGTTGGCTTTTCTGCTGTATGGCACAGGAAGAGCTGAAAAGATCGACAAGTTTCTTAAATCAGACACCTCAGCCATTGAAGAGGTGAAAAGGAAAATTGAGACCTACCGCCTCAGCATCATGCGGGTGCCGAATATGGCCGATACGCTGATGATACTGGCAGTAGGTTTTGGGGTGACCGGTGTGTCTCACTTCGGTGCCGACATCATAGCTCCATGGATAGGGGAGAACTTCCCCGGACTGGAAGAGTACAGCCTCACCTCGGGCTTTTTCTGGATAGTGGTGATTGCTACCACGCTTGGTTTGTTGCTGTCGTTTACCAAAGCCCGTGACCTGGAGGGAGCGGGTGCTTCCAGGTTGGGCAGCGTCTTCCTTTACATCCTGGTAGCCACTATTGGCATGGAAATGAACCTGCTGGCCATTTTCGAAAATCCGGGACTTTTTCTCGTAGGTTTTGTTTGGATATTGTTCCACATCACCATCATGCTGGTAGTCGCCAAGCTGATCAAAGCGCCGTTCTTCTTTGTGGCGGTGGGCAGTCAGGCTAATGTGGGCGGAGCGGCTTCAGCGCCAATTGTGGCCTCAGCGTTTAATCCTTCGCTGGCACCGGTAGGCGTGCTGCTGGCCGTGCTGGGCTATGCGGCGGGCACTTACGGGGCTTACTTGTGTGGGCTGATGATGCAGGCGGTGGCGCCTTGAGGGCAATGTGGCGATCTTGCTTAGCGTTGGTACTCAAGCAGAGATTTGGCACTTCGGCGAAATTGAAATAAAGGTAGTATTTTTGAATACAAACGACTGCAATGAAAAACATAACCATACCAGTAGATATCCCTTCCGATGTGATGGTGGCTTTGAATGAATCGGAGGAGGAATTGAAGGACCATCTTCAAATCGCAGTGGCGATGATGCTTTTTCATGAGGGCAAACTAACCATCGGAAAGGCCATACAGATGTCAGGTCTGACCCGCTATGAGTTTGAAAAATCGCTCGCCAAGAACAATCTCCCGATTTCGAACCCCGACATGGATCAGGTATTGGCAGATATTGAAACGGCGAAAAAACTATAGAAGGTGAAAGTAGTAGTGGCAGATACAGGGGCCATAATTTCCCTTGTGCACGTCGGGCAGCTTGCCATTATCGAACGTGTGTTAGGAGATTACTTTATAGCCGAAGCCGTATGGAAGGAATTGAATGCGTACGATAATCCTGGCTTTGATCGTGGCGCATTAAAAGACATTGAAACGAAGGTCGTTAAAATAAAATCAGGAAATCACCTGTCGATGATGATGGATTTCGGCGAATCGGAGTCTGTTGTTCTGTATGACGAACTTCATGCAGACTTTTTGCTGATTGACGATAGGAGAGCCCGAGCTATCGCTGAGTCTTTGGGCGTAAAGTGTTTAGGGTCTATTGGGTTGATGACAATGGCTAAGCGAACGGGTGCCATTGTTGAATTGCGACCAATTTTTCAGCAATGGATTTCGACCAGAAGATTTTTTTCAAAAAAGCTTTTGAACAAGGTGCTGTCGGAGGTGGGAGAAGAGACCTTTGGCGAAGAGTGATCGAACGACATCTAAAATCAACTTCTGTTCGTTGACGCCGCAGGTAATATTTGGGGACAAGTTCCAGCTATTTTGCCCTACTCATACCATGAGCCCAGCCATCCTTAAAGGCCTGTTTGGTTCCCTCCCAGTCGTAGATTGTCTCGATGACCAACATGGCTAGCAAGCCGAGAAGGAAAAATTTGACATCCCTTTTGGTGATTTTCATATCCGGGTTGGTTTTAAGTGGGTGTCTATTTTCACTTGGTAGCGGGCGCCTCCACTCTTGGCTGCCCCATAAAGCCCCTTTTGAACTCCTGCCAGTCGTAAACCAGCACAATCAAAAACACAAAGAGCATCCCGAAAAGAAAGACCCTGACATCCCTGGTGGTTACCTTCATAAGCATAGCGTTGATTGGTTAAATTTAAATATATTTCCAAAATTTGATAAATTCAACGGATGGTATGTGTCTCTCACTCATTTTTTATGCCGTGTGGCGTCGGGGAGTAGGCATATTTGAGCATATTGTAGAAGTAAAATGCATAATGTTGTTTATTCTAGTCTTATGAAGATTTTTAACGTGACAGCATGAGTTTCTTGAAAATACTATTTGCTAGAAGGCAGACAAAGCCGAAATCAAAACAGGAAGCACGTCAACCGACACAGGCAGAGGGAACCCTGGGCAACAGACAGTCAACCTCGGCGTCGAAGAAAGATGGAATACCGCAAATTATTTCTCTCTATCGAGAGAGTTACAAGGATCAGTCATTAAAGAACCTTAATGATATGTACTTTACTATAATTGGACAAATAGCAGCGGCAGAAAAAGAGGGTAAGATCGATGAACTCCTTATGCATTGCCAAGCAAGTTTGGCCTTGCTTGAATCCCTAATCAAGTATTGTAAAAAAGAATACGGCAGATTCGATATCAAGACAATTCCGGCACTTGACAAAGGGCTAATCTACTTTGCGATTAATGGCAATACTCGGCAACTGAAGAACATTCAGGACGTGGTCAATTATTTCGACGAACTTCATACATACGCAGACGATGTTGAAACAGCATTTGCTAGACGAGAACTCGCAGCAAAAATCTTCCGATATGTAAAAGCTAACTCTAATTGCCGCCAGACTGACTTGAAGAGGAATCTTAACTTAGAAGATGGGTGTCTCATCTCAACAACCGTGCACTACATGGAGAAGGCGGGTAAGTTGAAAAGAATTAGGGAAGGAGGTAAAATACTTTTATCTGTTCATAAATAGTTGTGATGATAAAAATCGACCCAGAAGCGCTAAAGTCAATTTCTGAGACTATTCAAAGAGGCTTGGCTCATATTCAAAAAGGTCTTGAGCCTCTAAAGGACGGCATTCTAAATTTTGCCTTGTCGTTAGAGCGAGTACCTGAATCAGTTAAAGTGTTAGCTGAAAAAGGGTGGTATTTACCATTCAATTTTCACCCACCCACAATAAATCATTATGCCAGTGAATTGAGAAATGGAAACCATGAATTCGTTGATGAGGAAATGGTCTTGTTGATTGATAGCGAAATAGCCAGGATTGAAAATGAACTCATTGAAAAGTTTCCGAAACGTAAAGCACCAATTCAGGCTGCAATAAAGGCACACAAAAATCGAGACTATTATTTATCAGTTCCTGTATTCTTTTCACAAGCTGAAGGTATTTGTCAAGAACTAACTAAGAACCGGTTTTTCTCCGTTAGAAATGGGCAACCTCTTACAAACCAATGGCTAAACAACTTTGAGAGCGACTCTATCATGCTTCTTGTACTAGAACCATTAAAGCACAACGGAGTTGCTAGAAAAATTCAAGAAAAAGGAAACCCTCTCGGAACAAATAGACACGATGTACTGCACGGCACTTCAGTTGATTATGGAGAGGATAAAACAAATAGCTACAAGGCATTGTCACTACTAAACTACATCGGAGAGACCATCTATATGGCAAGACAACAAATCAACGAAACAGAAAAATGACCACACCATATAAAGTGTATGCCCTGAACCCTTCTCAGACACATATTCGACTCTCACAACGTCACAGCCATGAATCCCAACCTAACCAATGGTTAAACCCTAAGCAGACATTTTCCGAGTTAGTGACAAACAGCGACCAACAGGTACTTTTTTTATGGCCCATTTAGATCACGGGCCTTAGTTTGGGGCTGGACATGGGCTACTTAGACGATAAGGGAGGGCAGCAACGACGACACGTACCCCTCACGGATGCGCACTTACCCATTCCTCTCCCCCTTCAAAAATCTCCTTTTTCCAGATGGGAACGGTTTGTTTCAGGGTGTCAATAATGAATTCGCAGGCTTGGAAGGAGGCCTTGCGGTGGGGAGTTGAAACGGCTATCACTACCGCTGCCTCACCGATTTCTAAATGCCCTTTGCGATGTACTACCACCGCTTTGATCACCGGCCATTTGGCTTTGGCCTGGTCCACAATCTTCTGGATTTCTTTTTCAGCCATCGGGTCGTAGGCCTCGAAGTCGAGGGACAGCACCTGTTTTTCCTGGGTTTTGTTGCGCACCGTGCCAATGAATACGTTCACTGCACCGGCGCCTTCTGCCTGGGCTGCCTCAATGACGGAATGAATATCTATTGTATGCTCTGTTATTGTGATCATAGACTTTTTGTCCTCAAGCCGGACAGGCTGTTACTTTTCCTTGCCGTTCCCGGATGGGATGAAAAGTAACCAAAAATCATCGAAAAATTAACGCACTGGCCAATAGCCCGCACCCTGCCACCATTTTTCGCCCACCCTCCAAAGAGGGCGTTGCTTCAATCCCAATGTTAGGTTTCAGCAACAGCATTAAATGTCTCTTTTAGAGAAAATGGGTGTGTGGATGAAGTAAAGTACTTGGATTTAGCCATTCTTAAATCTTCAAATCAACAAATCCCCCAATCATAAAATACTCAGCCTCCGCTTACCGGTGGCACGAGTACTATCGTATCAGCCGGGCTAAGTACTGCTTCCTTTTCTGCATACTCTTCATTCAGCGCTACCGCAAGCGAAGTCAGCTTTTGGAACGCCGGGTACTCTTTGTTGAGCAGGGCCAGCAAATCCGCTACCGTAGCTCCATCATTCATGCTCAGCATGGTGTTCCTGTCGCCAAGTATATCCTTCGCTATGCCAAATGCCTGAATCGTTAACTCCATACAGTAAAGTAAATCAATTTGTGATCTCTTCTCAACAGAACAACCAATTATGGGGAATAATCCCCTCTTTCCACCAAACAATTTCTAAATCAGCTTAAACTTTACCAACTTGAATTCGTGTTGTAACACTAACTATGCAAGGAAAGCAGTTTTTTGATAATCACGGAAGGCCCATAGAATATGTGCGGCTGGCTGTTACCGACAGGTGTAACCTGCGCTGCTTCTATTGCATGCCAGAGGAAGGCATCAGGTACCTTCCCAAGAAGGAGCTGCTTACTTATGAGGAAATGCTCCGGCTAGTAGAAATAATGGCCGGGTTTGGGGTGAAGAAGGTGAGGCTTACCGGTGGAGAACCTTTTGTACGGAAAGACTTGATGTACTTTATCAAAAAGCTTAACGAAATTCCAGGCATTGAAGGCATTCATATCACTACCAACGGCGTTCTGACACTGCCTCACATAGAAGAGTTCAAAGCTGCAGGTATCAAGTCGGTTAATTTGAGCCTGGATACATTGGATCGTGAGCGCTTTCACTCCATTACCCGCCGGGACGAGCTGCCAGCTGTGATGGATACTTTTCATGCGCTGCTTGGTCAGGGAATTGAAACTAAGATCAATGCGGTGGTGATGGACGGACAGAATACGGACGACATTGTGCCGCTGGCCATGCTGGCAAAGGCCCACAAAGTGGACGTGAGATTTATAGAGGAAATGCCGTTCAATGGCGAGGGTTCGCATTATCCCGTCCTGGTGTGGACACATGCGAAGATTCATCAAGAGCTGGTCAGGGCTTTCCCATCGCTTAGCCGAAGAGTAGACGAAGCCGCTTCAACATCGGCAACATATAGCATAGATGGGTTCAAAGGGTCGGTGGGGATCATTGCAGCCTTTACGAGGAGCTTTTGCGGCACCTGCAACCGGATCAGGATGACCGCCCAGGGCACGCTGAAGACCTGCCTGTACGACGACGGTGTGCTTGATTTGAGAGCTTTGCTAAGAAGTGGTGCCAATGATGCAGAAATCAGTGCCGCTTTGCTGAAGGCATTTGGGCAAAGAGCAAAAGACGGTTTTGAAGCTGAGGCCAGAAGAGCAAAAGGACATACCGTGTCGGAAAGCATGTCGACAATAGGCGGGTAGGCTGCTTTTTTTGGTGTCTATCCTGCTACCCCCGAGGGGGTTGGCGAAACTAATTGGAAATAGAGTTTGGTAGTAGGTTTTTGCAGGAAGAATTGAGTTGGGAGATGGTAAATAGATATATAGCTACAAGAATTCATATCACAATTTTTTTGATGCTACTGTGCTGCTCAGTGATGGCGCAGTCAATAAAAGTCGCTGTGGCCTCCAACCTTCTGCTCCCGATGCAGGCCATTGAAAAGAAATTTGAAGGCAGATACCCCTACGAGGTGGAACTCATTCCCGGGGCTTCCGGTACCCTCACCTCGCAGATTATTAATGGCGCTCCGTATGAGATTTTTGTATCCGCTGACGATAAGTACATTGACGAGGTAATCAACAAAGACAAGGCACATGGAGGCCCCCAAACCATTTGCTTCGGAACCGTGTATCTGTGGGTGAAAAGCGGTATTGCCGGAGACGACCCGGAGAATATCCTCAAGCAGGAAAAGGTGAAATCCATTGGTCTGGCACACCCCGACCTGGCCCCATACGGCAAGCTGTCCAGAGATTGGCTGGAAGTGAAGCAGCTGGGGGTATTGGTGCACGATAAGATCGTGTATGGCACCAGTATTGGTCAGGTAAACCAGTACATTGCCGCCGGTTCTGTCGATGCGGCCTTTACCTCTAACTCTCTTAAATTCAGTCAGAAGAAAGGCGAGGGCAAGTTTATTAAAATTGAGGAGATTTGGATGGATCCCATACCACAAACGATGCTCATTTTAAAGACTGATGGCCCCGGGCTTTTTGTTGCTATGCTTTTCAAGGACTTCCTGCTGGGCAAAGAATCCCGCCGTGTATTTCAAGATTTTGGTTACGAACTCCCTGTGGCAGAATAACCATGGAGCAGTTCATGGCCCCCTTGTGGTTGAGCCTGAAATTGGCCGTGTTTACCACGCTAATCCTTGCGTTGGTCGGGGTCGTTTCCGGCTACGTGCTCCACATGTTTTCTTTCAGGGGAAAAAGCCTTATCAGGGCCATTGTTGCCCTTCCTTTGGTGTTGCCCCCAACAGTTTTGGGCTACTATCTGTTGGTGGCCATGCAGCCCGATAGCTTTGCTGGCGGCGTTTTTGAAAAGCTGTTTGGCGTTCGGATGGTATTTTCTTTCTACGGCATTTTGCTTGGTAGCATTGTTTTTAGTCTTCCCTTCATGGTAAGCCCCATTTTATCGGGGTTAGATGCACTGCCAAAGTCGTTAAGGGAGGCGTCGTTTACCCTCGGGAAAACAAGGCTTCAGACCTTTTTTAAGGTGCTTATCCCCAATATCAAATCGTCGTTGTTCGCAGCGTTCATCATGACCTTTGCCCATACGATAGGGGAGTTCGGCGTGGTGCTGATGATCGGCGGCAACATACCTGGCCAAACAAGAGTGGCATCCATTGCTATCTTTCACGAAATGGAGGCCATGAACTACGACGTCGCCAACCAGTACGCCATGGTGCTGCTGGTTTTTTCACTTGTTATCATTTTCCTTGTTCAGTGGCTTCAAAAGCGGATAGCACTATGGTAGAAGCAGCTTATTCACTGGATTGCACAAAGAAATACGCCGACAGAGGCAGGTCTTTTGCCCTCGAAGCAGAATTGACATTAAGCAAAGGCTCTTTCACAGCACTGATGGGCCCGAGTGGTGCTGGCAAAACTACCCTGCTGCGGCTGCTGGCCGGTTTAGAAAAGCCTGATAATGGAGTCATAAGAGCGTCGGAGGCAGTCTGGTCATCGCCTTCGGCTTTTGTCGCTCCCCATCGCAGGCATATAGGCTATGTTTTTCAGGACTATGCGCTATTCCCTCACCTGAATGTGAAAGCGAACATCCAATACGGATTCCGAGAAGAAGTGGATAATGCATGGTTGGAGCAACTGCTCACGGTGTTCAAAATACAAGACCTTGTCAACGACCGGCCCGCTTCACTCTCCGGCGGACAACAGCAGCGGGTGGCATTGGCCAGGGCGTTGGCAGCGAAGCCTGCGCTGATATTGCTTGACGAGCCCATGGCGGCACTCGACTTCAGCCTTCGAAACGAAATAAGGGGTGAGCTCAAACAAATGCTTGGCCTGCTCAACACTACCGCAGTAATGGCTACGCACGACCTGCTGGAGGCGACTATTTTGGCCGATCATGTGGTATGGCTGGAAGATGGAAAAGTACTGAGGGAGGGGACGCCCAGAGAGGTGCTGAAAGCTGAGCTGCTCAGGTTAAAAGAACAAACCAGGGATATCTGATACTTTATCCGCCAATCGACACCGGTTTCATTTTATTTCTGATTTCGTAAGGTTAACTTTCTGGTGTTATCTTAGAAAAATCAGACTATGAACACCCGCCGCAGTTTCCTCAAAAAATCATTTCTAGGCAGTCAGGCATTGGTTTGGGGCGTGCCGGTAGTCTACGGCAGCGTGGTGCCGGAAAAGTACCCGTTTGTCGGCAAATGGCTGGCTGATCCGGAGATGCTTCCGGGTAAAAACGCTGGTTTGAAGGTGCTTGGCGAAAGGCCCTGGAATATTGAAACGCCACCACACCTGCTCGACGACAAGGTGACACCTGCCGATAAAATGTTTGTCCGCAACAATGGCCTGATGCCTGAGACTATCGACGTGGCTAACTGGTCGCTGACGATTAACGGAGAGTCTGCTAAAACGACCAAGTCCTACTCTATCACAGAGCTCAAAAACAAATTCAAAGCTTATACCTACCAACTCACCATTGAGTGCGGCGGCAACGGCCGGGCTGAGTTCAATCCGCCTGCAAAAGGCAATCAGTGGGAGGTTGGCGCTGTTTCCTGTGCGAAATGGACCGGCGTCAGATTGAAAGACATTTTGATGGATGTAGGGATAAAGGACGATGCGGTGTATATCGGCTACTATGGCAAGGATGTGCACCTGAGCAAAGATCCCGAGAAAGTAGTGATATCGAGAGGGGTGCCCATTGCCAAGGCCCTTGAGAACGAAACCCTTGTCGCCTGGGCGATGAATGGAGAGGATATTCCGTTGGCCAACGGGCATCCTTTAAGACTTGTGATGGGTGGCTGGCCCGGTTCGGTTTCGGGCAAGTGGCTTAGCACTATTGCCGTGAGAAACGTGGTGCATGATGGCGAGAAGATGGGGGGCGATAGCTATCGTGTTCCTTGCGAAGCAGTAGCCCCCGGCGAGGTGGTACCCGATGAAAACATGTGCATCATAGAAGGCATGCCTGTGAAGTCGATCATTAGCTATCCGAAGACAGGGGCTCTGATAAAAGTCGGCCAAACGCTGCCCGTGCGGGGTCACGCCTGGGCAGGTGACAAGAGCGTGAAGGAAGTGCACGTATCTGCTGATTTTGGAGCTACCTGGCAAAAAGCAGACCTTGAAGGCCCGGCGAACAGACTGGCCTGGCAGCATTTTAGCGCTGAGTTAAAGCTACCTGCAACGGGCTATTACGAAATATGGGCCAAGGCAACAGATAGTGGCGGAAAGAGCCAGCCCATGGTGGTGCCCGGGTGGAACCCCAAGGGCTACCTGAACAATGCATGCCATAGAATAGCCGTGAAGGTAAGATGATGGAGAAGAAAAACGATTTGCTGGAAGTGTTGCAAAAAGCAACAGGGGTCTTGATTGGGGTTTTGAGTCTGTCCTTGGTTTTGGCTATAGGTGCTGCTTACCTTTTCTTTTTCTACAAGCCATCTCCGAAGCCAGTACTTGCTAAACAGGAAACAGCAACGCCTGTAGCCAAAGCTGAGGCCGTTGCTCTAAAGGCCGAAAACGGCACCATAGATGAAGAGACAGGCTTTATCATCGACACGGGCTGGGAGCTGGCCAAAACCAACTGTACCAATTGCCACGCTGCCACTCTGGTGACCCAAAACAGGGCGACAAGAGAGGGTTGGGAGGGCATGATACGCTGGATGCAGCGGACACAGAAACTGTGGGACCTGGGCGAGAATGAAGCTGCCATTCTTGACTACCTGGCTAAAAACTATGCGCCTGAGAACAAAGGCAGAAGACCCAACCTGACTGATGTGGAATGGTATGAGTTGGAAGGGACTAAATAGCAGACTACAAAAGTTGCGGAGCGGACGTTGCTATGCGACGTCAGAGGTGGTCGGAATGTGTACACGTCCTTCTTCCCGCAGCTAAACTTTTGTAGTCTGGCCTATCAACTATGCATTCAGTGTGTGTTCAACGGAAATAGCTGCAGTCAGTGACTTAGAGATGGGGCAGTTTTTCTCCGCATCTTTTACGCATTCCGCAAATTTTGAGTCGCTTATTCCTTTTACTTTTGCTTTGAGAGTCAGGTGGGATTTGGTTATGGCTCCATCTTCTAGTGTTACCTGGCATTTAACATCCAACGTGTCTGGCACAAAACCTGCCTCAGTCAAACTGAAACTCAGCTTCATAGCGAAGCAACCCGAATGAGCCGCAGCTATCAGTTCTTCTGGATTGGTGCCTACTCCCTCTTCAAACCTCGACGAAAAGGAGTACTGCGTTTTGTTGAGTACGGTACTTTGGGTAGTCAGGTGTCCCTTGCCTTCTTTTCCACTTCCCTGCCATACGGCAGTTGCTGATCTTTTCATAGAATTGAATTTTGATTGAAAGATGATATTTGTGAGCTAAAACAGCTATTTTATACTGACAACCAAGTTAGTATTTATTAGATTGAGTAATAAACAAGCAACGCATTAAGTTAATGAAAAAGCACTTTTTATTATTTGGGGGTGGTTTGATGTTGATATTTTCAGTTCTTTCCGGCGCATGCGACAAAGAGCAGGAAACGGTCTACAGTGTTCCCGACGAGTTGCAGTCTTTTGTTGACACGCTAGTGTCGGAAGCGGCCCAGCGGGGCGTTAAGCTTGACCTGTCGAACAACCTGATCATCGAGTATGGCCTTAACACAGAGGGCATTCTATGTGGCTCCTGCGTATTCGTTGGCAAACAGTTGAAGATAGAGATTAACCAGGAAAACAAATGCTGGAGCGACAGAATTACCCAGGAAGCTTTGATGTTGCATATGCTGGGCCACTGCGCTTTGCGAAGGATTGACCATGATGATGCGCTACTGCCTAATGGGGATGCAAAAAGCCTGATGAATGGGGAAGTGATTGACCAGTATGCCTGTATTTTTGACCTGAGTGGTGAGAATAATTGCAACAATCTTTACAAGAGAGATTATTATTTGGATGAGTTGTTCAACCCGGATACGCCAGCGCCAGATTGGGGGAAATAGCCTGAATTGAAATACAGGGAGCAATGAGGCAGCCGCTAGTTACTCATCACCGCTTATTCGAACTGATAAACCCGCACATAATCCACCTCCATCGTCGAAGGGAAAATAGTGTCATCCACACCTTGCAGGCCTCCCCAGTTGCCACCAACGGCAATGTTCAGCAAAAAGAAAAACGGCTTGTCAAACGGCCAGTTGTCCTGGGTGGGTACGGTAGGTTTGTTAAATGTCAGCTTCACATTATCGATGTCGTCGAGATAGAATTTGACGTACTGTTCCGTCCAAAGAATGCCATAATTATGAAATTCTTCTTCTATGGTTTCCAGCTTCATAGGGCCTGTTGTTATCTGAGTTCCCTGCACATGGTTGTTGGCTTTGCTATGGATACTGAAATGAACCTCGTTGGGTGCATAACTTACGTATTCCATGATGTCGATTTCACCGCAGTCGGGCCAACCGACTTGACTGATATTGTCGCCCAGCATCCAGATCGCAGGCCAAACGCCTTTGCCTTTCCATTCTGGTATTCTTGCCCTCACCTCCATACGACCGTAGGTGAACGTCTCCTTGCTCAACATTCGTGAAGACGTATAGTCCCCCACTCTTTGACCAGCCCCTTCTTTCTTGGCGGTGATCTTCAGCAACCCATCTGAGACGGTAGAGTTTGGGCCGCTGGTGTAGTTTTGCCATTCATTGTTGCCCCAGCCATTGGCACCGGTTTCGAACTTCCATTTCTCTTTATCTACCTCTTCACCGTCAAATTCGTCAGACCAGGCCAGGGTGGCGTCGTCCCAGTCGACTTCGGCTACCGGTTCGCCGGGCTCAGGTACCTCTGGTTTTTGCTGCTCATCTTTTCCTTGTTCCTTGCAGGACAGCAGTAAGCAGAGCGAAAAAAATATTGATAGAAAAGTCTTCATCGGTTTTTCAGGTTTGGCTGGAAAGAATGTTGTTCACCTTACATAAAGTTAGGCAACTTTGCGGCAAAAATGACATCAAATACAGCCTTTGTAAAACACCGTGGCCGGTTGCACCTCCAGCTTGTAGGTTTTCTCGTCCACCGACACATCGGGTGCGAACAATTTTTTTGCTTCCTCAAGGCTTTTGGCCTTGAACAGAATGATACTTTTGTCGCCGATCTTGATGCCGGCGGTAATCACCCCCGACTGTTTCAATCGAAACAAGAAAGCAGAATGATCCATAAAGTAGGGCTGCTCCGCCGGAGATTTGTCAGCCTCCCATTTTTCACCGTTGGAATAAACGGCCGCAAACTCCAAAAGCGGCTCCGGGTCTGAGCTGTTTTGTGCTAACAGACTTTGCGACAGCGCCAGGAATAGAATGGCAACGAGGAAGCTTGATGTTTTTATCATAAAGAGGGTTTTATAGACTGCGTTTTTTTCCGAATAGTTTTCAGTGGATCATTTTGTCAAATGTAGGAAATTTACCATTTCATTCGTGCGTTGCTACTCACGTAAAGCTGGTCAAGTATAATTTGTCCGGTGCTTTTACAGCACGCACTTTCACTTTACCTTCACGTCTCAAAAAAATCAGGTTTTGCAGCGACACGTCTCCTTTTCTTTTTCAGCTCCTTATTACACACTCAATAATGTAACACCTGCCACCAAATATATATGGGTCGTATGCCACGGTTATGCGCAATTGGCAGAGTTCTTCGTTCAAAAGTTCGATTTTTTGGATTCTAGTAAACATTTTGTTATTGCGCCGCAAGGACTTAGTCGCCTGTACCTCGATCAGACCTATGGCAGGGTGGGGGCCAGCTGGATGACAAAGGAGGACAGGGAAACCGAATTAACTAATCAAAGAGCCTACTTCGATGCGGTTTTTGATCCTATTTTTGAAGACATCGACTTTGATCACTACAAATTGATTTTGTTCGGCTTTTCTCAGGGCGTATCAGCAGTCACCAGGTTGGCAGCTCACAAAAAATGGCCATTTCACAAGATGGTGCTGTGGGCGGGAGGTTTTCCAAAAGAACTGACTCCAGCAGATTTTGCATTTGTGTCGCCAAAGGCTGAGGTGATTGGCTGCATTGGCCGACAAGATATTTACTATAGCGAACAGCTACTGGCTCAGGAAAAGGTAAGGCTCAGGGAGCTATTTGGGAAGAATACCAGAAGCCTGGTGTTTGAGGGGAAACATGAAGTGAACAGAGAGGAATTGATGCGGCTGGCATCAAAATTTTAAAGGGTGGGTGCCGGGGACACCCACCCTTAATTTTTATTGAAAGGCAAATCGCAACGACAGAGCGAATTCATCGCCCCAGAAGCCGCTATAACCTACAAGATTAAAACCGGGTTTCCAGTCCAAACTAAGGTTGACTGGCGAGCCGGGGATGGTATATTCCATGCCCAGAATAAGGTCAACACCAATTACACTGTGATTGTCATTATCGTCAAACCAGGGGTTCTTGTTGCCATCCCAAAAGCCGACGTGTCCACCTGCGCCATAGTACCAGCGAAGACCTGGCTCGTCAAAAGCAATGTCGTGTACTTCGTATAAACCTGTGATGTTAACACCGCCCCAGCGGGATGAAACGAGGCCTTCCAGAGCGCCTTTTTGACTAAGGAAATGCTTTACCGTGAGACCGGCCGATAATCCAGCCCTGAGACCTACGGCTGTTTTGTAATCTGTGTTCTGTGCGTTGGCTGCTGATGCGAATAATAAGCTGGCTGTAACTAATAAAAGCAGTTTTCTCATAAAATGTTTTGTTGTTTAAATGTATTGTAACGAAGAAATATTCAATTAGTTATTCGATTAATTATATTTTACGTATCCATTTAGCTTTTGATGCTTCATTTGCCCAAATGTCAGAGAAGCAGCAATCTGAGTGCAAAAATGAAAACAGTTGCGCACAAAATCACTATTGCGTGGCTAATTATCTTCGCTGCTTGCTGACGGTGCTACCTGCTGAAGTTAGGTTCCGGTAAAAGTGTTGCCAGCCAGCGAAAATTAGTTCTGTTGCATTAGGCTGTCAATGGCATCGCTAACCTCCTTTGAGGCTTCCTCCTGAACGAAATGGCCGACATCAAAAGTTCGGATAGTTGCCCCGGGTAGTGCTTCTTTCCATCTCTCCAGAAACGCCGGTTTAATAAATTGATCTTTTGTGCCCCAAAGGATCAAAACGGATTTACTCTCCAATTTATGCAGCTGCTCGAACTGCTCTTCGTACCAATCGGAAGACCCCAGAAGGGATTGTGCCAGCCGTAAAAGCCCCCAACGGGACGCCTTGTTGGGAAACGGTCTGGTATAGTGAAGGTGTATAGCCTTTGATAGTTTCGATTTGTCGTAGAAAGCTTTTTTCATCAGAACGGACGGGGAAAAATTTGTGTACAGATAAATGAACTTGCCCAACCTGCTATTCACGGCCTTGTCTACCTTTTGCACGTCGGGGTTGTGGGCGTTATTCCAGAGCCAGGTGTTGAGTATCACCAGCTTCTTCACTTTTTGGGGATGTGCCAGGGCGAATGAAAGGCCAATCGGCCCGCCAAAGTCATGCACGACAAGGGTGATGTTGGCTAGGTCGAGTTTCTCTGCAAACAAGGAAAGGTTAGCTGAATGGGCTTGAGGAGTGCCGTCAAATTTTCCTGGCTTGTCCGACAGCCCGAAGCCAATATGATCTACGGCGATGCACCTGTACTTTGTACGCAGTGTTTTTATTTGCTCCCTGTAAAGGAATGACCATGCAGGCGTGCCGTGCACAAACAGAAGGATTTCGCCCTGACCTTCATCCACGTAATGCATTCTGCCCGAGGGCAGGTCGATGTAACGGTGCGAAAAAGGGTAAAGGCTTTCGTTGAGCCAAAGAGGGGTTTGCTGATTCATTGCTGTTTTATTTTTTAGCAAAGGAATCGAGCAATAGGCAGGCGGCTCTTGGTCTATACCAAGATTTCAGATTTTCACCCGTGCCAGTAGCTTACTGAAGTTGGTGGCATTAATGCCGAGGTAGGAGGCCAGGTCTTTGTGGGGGATGAGGTTGAGCAATTTTGGACTTCGTTTGACGAAAGCCGTAAACCTTTCTTCAATGTCAAAGGCCAGCAGCTCATGGTGGCGCTGGATCAGCCCTGCCAGCACGGCTTCCGTTGCTTTCTGCATCATCCGCTCTAGGTGGCGGTCTTCGCTTAACAGTGACTGTAGTTGATCGTGCGAAAGCCGGAGTAGTTTGCTGGGTGTGATGGTATCCAGAAAATATTTTGAGGGAGTTTGTGTAAGAAACGATTCAGGGATACCCGAAAAAGAAGGGGCATAGGTGAATGCGATGACGTGCTCATTTCCATCCTTGATATAGTACGACTTCTGGATGCCCTCCTGGACAAAATAAAGGTACTTTTCTACGTGACCTTCCCAGGTAATTACCTCTTTTCTTTTGAACTCCACCGGCTTCAGGCAATCCTCAAGCTTTTGCATGCTCGCCGAAGGGAGGTCATAGATGGATTTGAGGAATTTCTGCACCTCACTCATATTCAAAGCAGATTAGTCTTAAGAAAGAGGCTTTATGTCCTAACTTCGTTTTCGAAAAAGGATTGATGGGTGTTAAAAGCTTGCGTAAATGAAGGTAACGGTAATTAGAAGCGTTTACAAATCACTGCAAATAATTGTTTTGACCGGGGCATTCAGCAGGCTGGCAGGAGCCGATTTGTGTGCGCAGGGCATTTCTTTCTCTTACCTGGTACCAAAAAATGGTTACGTGTCAGCTCCGGTTAGCCCGTTTTCCGTTAGGGGGCTGGGCTACTATTTTGGCCCTGTGGGAATTGAGACGGGGGGCTCCATCTATTCCATGTCAGGCCTGACGATGGACAAGCTCCCTTTTGAGGCCGACAAGCCGCTGACTGGGCCGCACTTTTCCATGCTGGTGCCTGTGGAGCTGGCTTTCAAGATAGATACCAAAATTGTGACCTGGCGGATCAGAGGAGGAGCTGTTGGCATCTGGCATATCAACCCCAGGCTGAATGAGGGCAACCTGGATAGAGCTTTGAGAGATTATGAAGGCTGGGATGTTGCCAATACTGACGCCACAATTAAAACTAAAATTGGCTTGGGCTGGATAGCTGGAACCTCTTTTGAATGGCACATAGCCAAAGAATTTTCGGTATCAACCGAGGTCAGCTATTTGTCTGTGGCATCGGCTGCGACGCTCACTGGCGACTATATTGGCGGTGTGCAGGGAGGGAGCCTGGAAACCAAAGCCATCAATTTTCCTGATGCGAGAGTGAATCTTGAGGGATTTGAAATTTCCCTTGGGGTTACTTTGAGAAGGTAGCTCAAGCCGGCTTCTGATTTCGCTCCGGCCATTAAAGAACCTTCCAGCCAAACTTCCATGCTTTTTCATGCTCATTTGCCTAATATTGTTGGTGAAGGAGTACGATATAAGATGAAGCGAATAAAATGGGTGATTGGGGTTGGTGCCATTATTTCTGTGGCTGGCCTGCTTGATGGATGTGTTGGAAATATTGACAAGCCTGCGGCTACCTACAAAACTTATTGCGGCGGCTGCCATAACCTGCCCGACCCCGCTCAACTAACCAAAGGTGTATGGGAAAGGCTTGTGCTTCCGGAAATGGGAGCAAGGCTTGGGATGAGGATAAACGGATATGACCCATACAAAAGGGTGGACATGAACGAGAAAATGCTCCTTCAATCCAATAATGTCTATCTGGAAAAACCGATGATTTCTGAAAGCGACTGGGAGTCGGTAACGAAATATATTTTAGAAAATGCGCCGGATTCTATGCCTGCCGACCTCGCCAGGGTTGAGAGAAGTACTGCGCTGACCCAATTTTCCCCGACTTTTATTAAAACCGAGGACTTCAAGGGGTCGTTGGTTACACATTTCAGACAATTTGACAACCAAAAAGGAGTGTATGGAGCCAATGCCAACGGGCAAATATGGAAGTGGGCACCAGGGGACTCCGCACGAATAGAAGAAACATTTAAAACCTCAGTTGTTTCGTTTAATAAGAGCAAGGGACGGGAATTCGCCGTTGAAATGGGGCAGATGCACCCGACGGAGCAGTCGTTGGGGACTTTGTGGGAAGTAACTCCGGATCAACCCCAAAGAAAGGTAGCTGAGTTTTTGCAACGGCCGGTGTTTAGCCTGGTGGAGGACTTTGATGGTGATGGCACCGACGAGATTCTTGTCTGTGAGTTTGGCAACCTGATTGGCCAGCTGACTTTGATTTCCGACATAGATGGTCGGAGGGAAAAAACGCAGTTGTTGCCGTATGCCGGTTGCATTAAGGTGGAGGTACACGACATGGACAACGATGGACTGAAGGACCTCGTGGTGCTTGTTTCGCAGGGCAATGAAGGCGCCTACATTTTGTATCAGGGCAAAGGACTGACGTTCGCCGCAAGGCAGATTCTGCGCCTCAATCCGCTATACGGCTCCAGCGACCTTGAGCTTTTTGACTACGATGGCGATGGCGACATGGACATCGCCGTGGCTCATGGCGACAACGCCGACTACTCACCCATTTTGAAGCCTTACCATGGCATGAGGCTCTTCCTCAATGATGGCAAGAATAATTTCGAAGAGTCGTTCTTCTTCCCGGCCTACGGCGCTACTCAGGTAGAAGCGGCCGATTTTGACGGGGATGGAGATATGGATTTTGCCATTTCCTGCTTCTTTCCTGATTTCGAGAACAACCCCAAAGAATCGTTTATCTACCTTGAGAATACCTCTTCGGCCGACTTTGTTTTCCAACCACATACGCTCGCCAATGCCGACGACGGACGATGGATCGTGATGGAATCAGGTGACATTGACCTCGACGGTGACATAGATCTTATATTGGGTTCATTTACCTATTCCCCGGCGTTTACACCCAAGGCATTTATCGACAAATGGAATGCGTCATCAACTGACGTGCTGTACCTTGAGAATAAATTAAGGTAGGCGAGATGGTAGCTAGGAATTCTCAACAGACCTGGAAAAATTTAAGCATTTTTTAGCATATTGATCAGGCTAACCAACACCTGATCAATTGAAAATAAGTGGTAAGAGAATTGGCCTTATCGTAGGTCTCCTCATTTTCTCTGCGTTAATCTTTTTACCAACACCGGAGGGCCTTTCTCACCAGGCCATGAGGGCGGCGGCAGTAGCGCTGCTCATGACATCACTCTGGGTTTCTGAGGCAATACCCATTGCAGCTACGGCGCTGCTCCCATTAGCCTTGTTTCCCCTGCTGGGTATTCTCGATGCTGAAACTACGGCCGCCAACTACGGTCACAACTATGTGCTGATGCTGCTGGCTGGTTTCATTATTTCTAAGGCCATCGAGGTTCATCATTTGCACCGGCGCATTGCGCTTTCCATTATGAACCTGATTGGAAGTAGCCGCCGGATGCTGCTGCTCAGCTTTATGGTGGCTTCGGCGCTCCTGTCGATGTGGATTGCCAACGTGGCAGTGGCGCTGCTTATGCTGCCTATTGCTATGGCTATTATCAGCAGGGAAAATGAAGCCTCGGGACACAACAAAGACTTCGGAATTGCCCTGATGCTGGCAATTGCCTACGCCTGTAGTATTGGCGGAACAGGCACCCTTATCGGCACCCCGCCCAATATGGTCTTTGCAGGCATGGTTCAAAAACTTTACCCGGATGCTCCTGAGATTCCATTCTTCCAGTGGATGCTGCTGGGTGTGCCGCTAATTATCATCTTCCTTCCGCTGATTTGGGTTTATCTGGTGAAGTATTTTAAGATCGAAGGGAAGTTTGAAGGGGGTAAGGAGATTGTGGAGAAAGAACTTAAAGGGCTCGGCACCATGAAACCGGCTGAAAAGATGGTGCTTTGGATATTCATTTTCACGGCACTCGCCTGGGTTTTTCGCAGAGACATTGTCGTCGAAGACTTTGTTTTACCAGGCTGGGCCAGCCTGCTGGGTGTGTCCGACTGGGTGCATGATTCTACTGTAGCCGTTTTTTCGTGTCTGCTGCTGTTCTTTCTGCCCGACAAAAGCGAATCCGGAAAGCGACTCATAACGTGGAAACAGGCGGAGGCCATTCCCTGGGGCACAGTGATGATAGTGGGCGGAGGCTATGCTATTGCCGAAAGCTTTGGCAGTACTGGTCTGGCAGCCTGGCTGGGCATGGAGTTGCAGTTTATTGCTAGCTGGCCGCCGCTACTGGTGCTGCTGAGTGTGATCACGCTGATGACTTTTCTGACGGAGATCAACTCCAATACCGCCACAGCCAATATCTTCCTGCCAGTGCTGGCCACCATGGCTGTGAGCAGTGGCACACATCCCTATATGCTGATGATCCCAGCCACCATTGCCTGTTCATTTGCCTTTATGCTGCCGTCGGGTACGGGTACCAACACGGTCATTTTTGGCAGTGAGCTGGTGACCATTCCGCAAATGGCCCGGGCGGGGTTCTGGCTGAACCTGATCAGTATTCTGTTGTTGACGATTGTTCTTTACCTCGTGGCGGTGCCGGTGTTTGATATGGGGGGAGCAGTGCCGGCTTGGGCGAAGTGAGGTGGCTTGTGAAGACACAAGGCCACAACAACAATCGAGGTGACAAAAGGCAATAAAAACCACGAATGAAAAAGTGGCTCGTGAAGACACAAGGCCACAACAAATGTCACGAGTGAAGAAGTGGCTTGTGAGGACACAAGGCCACGACAACAACAACAAGCGAAGCAATGCCTGGTTGGGCGAAATAAAGTGGTTTTTGAGAATACTATCCCTTCTTTCTCGAGAGCAGGCTTACTCCAAACAACACAATGGCCGTGCCAGCCCATTGCCAGAAGCCGATGATTTCGTGGAGGAATATCATGGACAGAATGATGGTGGAGATGGGGCCGATGTTTCCGGTAATGGCTACTTCGGAAGAGCCTATGCGCTTGATGGCTTCAGATATCAGGAATGAGGGAATCACCGTTGAGATGAGGGCAATCATCAATGCCAGGGTGTAGATCTGCCAGGGGAAGTCAAGCAAGGCCAATTGCCCATTGGCGATGAGGTTGTGGAAGATCACTGCGATGCAAGCCACTATCATCGACAATGAGGTGAAGCGAACCGTACCAAACTTGGGAATCAACCTTCCGCTGCCGATCAGGTAGATGGCATAGGTAAGTGCACTGACAAAGATGAGACTGCCTCCGATGAGCGTTTCGTGCACTCCACCTATTTTGATTTTGTCAAAAAAGGTAAGCAGCATGCCGGAGTAGGTAATGCCAATGGCCAGTACTTCCCACTTCGTTACTTTCTTTTTGGTGAAAATGGCAGACAATATCACCACCAGCGTTGGGTAAATGAACAGGATAAGCCGCTCCATGCTGGCGCTCACATATTCCAGTCCCCAGAAGTCGAAATAGCTGGCTATGTAGTAACCCATGATACCATAGAGAACAATGCGCCATACGTCCTTGCGGGTAATGACCATCGGTTCTTTCTTTCTATTGGTCCACCACAAAATGCCTGCGTAGAAAGGCAGGGCCATGAGCATTCGCAGCGACATAAGGTCGATGGATGAAATATCGAACTGATAGGCCAGCTTAATGAACACAGCTTTGGCACTGAACATGGTAGCGCCAAGTGCTGCCAGGCCGAGAGCGACCCATTTTTCTTTTCCTGTTAAAGTAACGGCTTGCATAGAGGGACGAAGGTAGATGAAAAAGTAAAAGAGAGTTGGTTAAGAGAGCTATGAACTAGTTGAGGTAGGAATAAGCCAGGCCTGCAAGTATAGCCAGACCAAAGCTCAAAAGTGTGCCAATGAGAATGTATTCGGTTAATTTCCTGTCATGAGCGTCTTTCAAATCACCAAACCTGAACACCGATTTGGCAGCCAGCAGAAAGCCAATGGCCTCCCAGTGATTGGTGACAATGAAACCGAAAACGAAAAGCCGTTCCAAAATGCCAATAAACCGGCCGGCTTTCTCTAAAGATGAATGAGTGTCATTTTCAGTAACTGGTGCCCATTTTGAAATAATCACTTTGATCAGTACTGCCGAAACATAGGTGACAAACACCAGGGAGGTCAGAAGAATGAGCAGTGTTTCATTCATCAGTATACTCATGTCCATATCGAAGGGCTGATAGAAATGAGCTACTGCGAGCAGTATGGCTATATGTAAGGCTTGGTCGGTGAAAAACAGGACCTGCTTGTTGTTGTCGTTCTGTGCGTAAATTTTAAAAACGTCAATAATGAAATGGGTAAACACAATAGTTACGATGCCCAACCAATAATGGGAGTCGAAGCCCAGCACGGCAAGCAGGGCGGCCAGGTGAATGACCAGGTGAATGTATAATCTGGTGGATTTGAGTTTGTGCTGCTCTTTGTCTTTTACCCAGGAGCCTGGCTGGAAACAGAAGTCGCCAATGAAGTGGGCTAGTAAAAATTTAAGAAAAAGTGCCATCGTCTGCCTGTTTATTGCTTTTTATTAACTCCCTGAAACGTTGATCAACATTGACAACCTGATCCCAGGCCGCTCTCTTGAGCCGTTCACTTACTCGCCCTTGCGTAATTTTTAGTTTTGCGGCAATATCCTGTTGCGTAGCGTCAGGCATTTCCAGTGACAACATAACTATTTCGGCCGAATGTGCTGTCCATTGATCCATTATTTGAGAAATCAGTGAAAAAAGCAAATTCATTTGCCGGTCAAACTCAGCCCATGGTGACTTGAGCATCAGCGTTTCTTTTTTAAGCTTCTCAAACGTTTTGCCTGAGTTAATGAAAGCCGAGCCATTGGATTGAGTGATTTTTGGCGACTCGTACGTTTTTTCACCAATTCCTATCGCCATCCGCACATCAAGGTCTTCGAATTGCTTTATGATTGCTTTGATGCGAATGCAGGTTAGAAAAGCGTCTTCAATATTTCTGACTTCAAGTTGAAAACTATCACCCCGATAGATTTCCCAGTCCTTGTGCTCCTTGCCCCCTTTATTTAGTGTTTTTGTTAAAGCACTCATCCATTTAGCAGTACTTGTGTTCTTGCTTGAGTTGATAATGTCGCCCGTGATGACGCTTGTCAGGTTCTTCTTCATTACTACAAATATATCTGCCTGAAAGCAGATAATCAAATTTATCTGTTATAGAGCAGATAAAGTGTATTATCTGTCTATGAGCAGATAGTAGCTAATCATAGGATGCGGAACTCGAATAGCACCCCAACAGCTACTTTTGAGCAATCAGGTAGCTCATTCTGTTGTGGACACCCTCGCTCACCACATTCAATCCGCTCTTCTCGATCATTGCGCTGACCATGTCGGAGGTTAGGCGAAGCTTGGTGTACGAACTCACTTGCTGCTGCCAAATATCGCCTTGTTTCTCGTGTAGCAGGTCAGTCACCCGCACCGTATTGTCGAAGTATTCCAGCAGGCACGTGTGTATTCTGTTACTATCACTTTTAACAGGGATGAACCGCTGCGTGTCTTCAAGCGCCTGGCTATAGTCACGAAAGGAATAGATAAGCTTTCCTTCTCTGGTCAGCAGATTAGCCATTGTTAGGGTAAGGGATTCCAACTGTTCAAAGCTTTCCAAATGGCTGATGGTGTCGCCCATGCAAATAACAAGCTCTGGTTTGAGGGATCCGTGCCAGTGTGTGTCAGTTATATCGGCTTCGATAGTCGTAATATCCAGGCGGCCTTTGCGCTCCTCAAGTTCTTTCAGTAGCGTAGCACTGAAGTCGATAGCAGTGACACTGAAGCCCTGTCTCGCCAGCGGAATTGCCTGAAGCCCGTGGCCGGCACCAAGGTCAATGGCCAGACCGAACGACTCGGGAATGATGCCGTTTTTCTCAAAGAATGTTTGCTGCTCTGCCGCCTTCTGCTCGAAGTCGCCAACCATCCAGCTGTAAAAATGTGACAGGTGTTGGTCGTAGTGATTTTTCGTGTTCACAAGCAAGCAACACGTAGAAACCTGAGAGAATGTTCCGGCTTTTATTTCTTTGCAACGAAATTATAGTTTCCACTTCCCACCTCAAAAATAGCGTAGCCTTCTTCCATGCCTTTAAAATTGACGCTGGCAGAATTTTCGGCTTCTTCACCGCCTTCGGTCACCGCCTCTTTTTCACTCGCAGGAATATAGACGGTTGCGGTGCTTCCTACAGGAACGGTAACGTCCATTTGAAAGTCATTTGGTTGGTTTTTCCAGGTAATTCCAGCTTGCCCATATATGGTGTTGTTGGAATAAGTGACAAAGTCAAGCTCATCAACAGGCTGTGGTCTGAAGATGATGTGCTTATAGCCAGGGTTGGCAATATCGGTTTGCATGCCAGCCAGGTTTTTGTAGAGCCACACCAGCCCACCGCCAAACATAGGGTGGTTGAAAGAGCCGTCTTCACTCCAGTGCTCCCGGGTAGTGGTGGAGCCCAGCTCCAGCCAATGCCCAAAGCTTGGTTCATCGGTTTTGTTCAATGCCTCATAGGCCAGGTTATTGAGGCCATTGTTGGCCAACACCTCAAAGAAGAACCTGGTGCCGAAAATGCCTGTGTCGAGATGTCCGTTATCCGCTTTTATGTCTGCTATCAGGGCAGCTTTCACCTGGTCGTATTGTCCGGGCGGAACGCCCATTCTCAAGGCAAGGACATTGCCACCTCCTTTTCCATAGGAGCTTGTTTCTGAATTGTAGAACTTTTTGTAAAATGCTTGCGTGGTCGTTTGCGCTAAAGACTCATAAGCCTCCGCTTCTCCTTTTTTACCCAATATCCTGGCAGTTTTGGAGGCAATTTCAACGCACCGCCAGAAGTAAAAGGTATGTACCATATCATCAGGTATCAATTCGCCGGGCGACACCCATTCGCCCAGGTTGAACCACTTGAGGATTTCGCCAGAGCCATTTCTGCGTTGGGAGAACATGATGCCGTCCTCATCTACCCACGTCTGCATGTAACGGATATACCCTTGCATGCCATCATAGTTATCTTCCAGCATATCCAGCGCTCCATATTGCGTGTAAAACTCCCATGGCATGATGCAGATAGCTGCCCCCCAGGCCACACCGCCGCCGCAACCGGGCTGCCAGGGCGCACCGTTGGGTACGTAGCCCGTTTCTACGTTTTGGGCTTCATACATGTCTTGTATCCACTTGTAATAGAAGTTCTTTGCATCGAAGTTATGCATGACCATGGAGCAGGCAACCTGGCCATCGCCGGTGTATCCTGAGCGCTCCCGGTGTGGGCAGTCGCTGGCAATACCGCCGTGCATATTGTCGGTCTGGCTGCGCCTCCATATTTTGTTGATATCGTTGAAAAGCTGGTTGGAGGTTTCGAAAGTAGCTGACTCTTCTACGTAGGTGTTGACGGCTTCGGCCGTTAGATTTTCTTTCGTTAGTTCGCCAGGCCAATTTTTGATCTCGATACCGCTGAAAACAAACCAGTTGAACCTTGGGGCATATGACGTGGGGCCTTTTCCGTTAAAAATATAGGTATTGTCGCCAGAGTAGAGGTTACCATTAAAGGAAACGTCGATCTGATGCCCGTCAGGCCCTTCTATATTATTGAAACGTACCCACCCCGATATCTCTATCCCAAAGTCGACTTTATAGTTGCCGTTGTCCAGCTTCTCGATGGAAACAGGCTCCAGCCTTTCAGTCACCTTGTCAGGATAGGCAGTGTGTGCCACCAGCTCGCCCTCTGGCGCTTTTCTCTTTACTACAGGCTCCCAGGAAGAGTGATCAAAGTCAGCAGTACTCCAACCCGGTTGCTCTTTTCTGGCATCGTAGACTTCTCCATAGTAAACCATGTCCATGAGAATAGGACTTTGCGATGCTTTCCAGCTTTCATCGCTTATGATCACATCCTCCGTTCCGTCTGTGTAAGTAATATGGATCTGGCCCAGGAAGCGAGGTGAACCGTAGCCTTCAGTCCAGAACTTGGCTGGGTTGTAAAAGCCGTTGCCCAACACGCTGCCGATGGCATTCTTGCCTTGCTTCAAGTAATCTTTGACGTTGTACGCCAGGTACATCACTTTGTACCTTCTGAAATTGTCCTGCACATTGATATAGGAGGTGTTCAATCCGGGACGCTTGCCGTAGTTGGTTTGGTTAGGCACCAGCACATCGTCGCCTACTTTTTCGCCATTGGCATAGAATTCAAAGTAGCCAAGGCCAGTCACGTAAGCCACGGCCTTGTCAATTTCTTTTGTGATCTCAAACTCTTTCCGAAGCATAGGAGCCGGGCCAGCGAATTTCTTGGGTCTGCCATCCGGCCCTCCATCGGGTTTAGGCAGCGCCTCTTCGCCCTGCCAGGGTGCTCCGATCCACTGCGCTTTCCAGTCGGATTCAGCCAGCAAGCCCATTCTCCATTGCCCCGGCTCACTCCAGCCGGACGGGTTGCCGTCTTTGTCCCACACCCGCACCTGCCACCAACATTCGGTTCTGCTGGCCAGAGTCGTTCCCTGATATTCGACCCTGTCCGTTTGTTCAGAGTCAACTTTCTTACTGTCCCATAAATCGGGGTTTTCAAGGCCTGCTTTTGAGCTGGCTACCCGCACCTGCCAGGCGGTTTGTTTTTGCCCTCTTTCATCGCCGGTGGCAGTATTGATCCAGGCCAGACGGGGACGGCCTATGTCAACCACCGGTGGGTTTTCGAGGTACTCGCAGGTGAGGTTGCTGGGAGATATTTTACCAGGTTCGTTGCCATTCGTAGTGCAGCTCGCCAGAATAGCCAGCGAAAGTAGGAGTAGTAGTCTCATAGGTATCGGTTAAGCATTGATGCTAAGGTAAATATGTTAACAGGCAAAGTCATTTCCATACTGTGGTGTCCTGTTAGTCGATCGTTTTGCTTCCCCACCAGTCAGCATTGGGCGACCAGCCAGGGGTAAGCATGGCCTTTCTCTGTTGTTCGAGTCTTGGCCATAGGTTATTCAAAATGTCTCCGTGACGTTGACTTGTTTTTGCAGTATCATACTCAGGGTCAGGCACCGGAAGTTTGGCGTTGACTTCTTTCAGCCAGCCCAGCAATTGCTTGCTGAGTTCTTCTCTTGTCTCAATTTCCTGTAAAGCTACGTTGTTTCTCTCCACCTCATCATTTTTCAGGTTGTAGAGTTCCTCTCTGCCGTCTTCCCAGTAGTGGATGAGTTTCCAGTCGCCCAGCCTGATCACAGAAGACGGTTCGCCTCCCTGATTGCCGTAGTGAGGGTAGTGCCAGTAAAGAGGTCTTTCGGCGATTGATTTTCCTTCCAACAGTGGAACCAGGCTAACGCCGTCGATATGCTCGCTGGGCTTCAGCGGTATTTTGGCCAGCTCCAGCAGGGTGGGGTAGAAGTCGGTATTGATGACAGGCACATTGCTTTTGGCACCATTACTTTTCAGCCATGGCACTTTGATGAAAAAGGGCTCTCTCGTGCCGCCTTCCCATTGATAACCTTTGCCACCCCGCAGCGGAAGATTGGAAGTGGAAAAATTATCGCCGGAAGAAACCCCGCCGTTGTCGGACGTGAATACGACTATCGTGTTTTCGTCCAGACCAAGTGCCTGGAGCTTGTCGAGTACAATGCCGACGGCCTCATCCATGGTTTCTACTAGTCCGGCATACACAGGATTGTCCTGTGTTACCCGAATAGGAAGCACGCTTTCCATTTCAAAGCCGTTTTCAGCGAGCCCCATTTGCTCAGCTTTGCTGCGGTACTTTGCCCATTTTTCTTCTTCCGTTTGAATGGGGGCATGGACGGCGTAGAAGGACAGAAAGGCAAAGAAGGTGGAGTCCTTGTGGCTTTCAATGAAACGGGCGGTTTCCTGTGCCAGGCGGATCGACAGGTTCTCACCGTTAGGGCCATCTGAAACCTTCGGGTTTTCGTAAGGAGAGAAGTAGCCGCCCATTGGGCTGCCTTTGTCCCAGCCTGCTATGTTGATGTCGAAACCGTGGTTTTCAGGATACGATCCCCTGTCGCCCAGGTGCCACTTGCCAGCAAAGAAGGTCTTATATTCATTTTCCTTCAGGGTTTCGGGCAGCGTCACGTATTCGTGCGGAAGGTAGTGCGTGTAGTCGGCAGGCAGCAGTTTGTCGAACCTGTTGAGTGTACGCCAGTCTTCGCCGAATTTGGCTCCAATCCAGTCGGTGATACCATGGCGTGCTGTAAACCGACCCGAAATGATGCTGGCTCTTGACGGACTACACACCCGGCTGGCTGCGTATCCCTGAGTAAACATCATGCCCTCAGCAGCAATCTTGTCGATATTGGGCGTTTCGTAAAATTGGCTGCCCGTGGAGCTCAGGTCACTGTGGCCAAGGTCATCGACGAGAATGAATAATATATTGGGTTTCCTTGCCGCTTTTTGCTCGCAGCTCATGGACAGGATGCATAGTACTAGGGAGGTAGTCAAATACTTTCTCATCTTATTTTGATATGGGGTTGCCCTGCTCGTCAAAATTCTCCTTTAGATGTAATTCAACAACAGGAATGGTGGCCAATAGTAGGACGACTAACACACCGCTGGACCAGCCGACGTAGGCCACGAAGGCCATGCCTGTAGCGTAGAAAATGCCCTGAGCCAGGCAAGTTGCAAAACCAACACCTACCATCAGGTTGGCGCTTAGCGTATTAGCTGCGTGCCATGCTGTGTCTGATTTCATCGACCGCCTGGTGCGGTAGCCGTAGAGGTAATTGATGGTTTTGGGAGGGAATACTTTGAAAAGAAAAGCGATGACTAAAAAGAGGGGGCCAAGAATAAAATGCATCCAAAAGAGATTCTGCATAGGTAGCGTTTTGTAAGTCAGTTTACAAAATTCCCTAAAGACAAACCAGCATTTGCAAAGGTTTAAAAGTAGGTTGGCCTATGAATTTTATCGGCGATCATTTCCATGTGATAAAGGTCGAAACCTTTGGCCCAAAAATCTTTTTCTACCCGATGTACATTGAAGCCAAACTTGGCATAGAACTGATAAGATTGCTGAGAAGTCCACACTTCCAGTCGCTTTACATGTTTTTTGCTTCGGATTTCGTCGAGTGAATGGTTGATCAGTTTGCGGCCCCAGCCTTTGCCTTGCACTTCCGGCCGGAAGAAGTCCCACGACAGCCGACCGACGCCAGGTAGTGGATAGTGATGGCCACCGGCCCCAATTATTTCTCCTTTAACTTCAATCACATAGTAGCTCTCACCGTGCTCTTTCAGGTAGTCCGTTAGGTCAGCTTCTTCTTCACTGGCAAAAAACTGAGGCACATTTAGCCTGAACACTTCAATTACTTTGGCGTAGTCGTCGGGTAGGTAGTTTCTTATCATCTAAAAAATGTCTGCTGCTTACGTTTAAACAATCGACTCCTATTGTCCCATTAATTTACTTTAAAATGTGATATAAAAAACATCAATGAATGCGTTTCCGTGACACACAACGGCCTTGTCTAAATCAGTTTGCCTCTTGTCAGGAAGTCCATAGCAGCTTTCAGGTCATTGAAGAGCTTATCGGCATGTTGCAGCCGGTGATGCTCCCGCACATCGTGCTGCACGGCAAAGCACGTAAGACCAGCATTTTTAGCTGACAGCGCACCGTTTGGCGTATCTTCGAAGACGAGGTAATCTGACTTCGGAAAACCGAGGAAGTCAACACACTTTTGGTAGCTTTCCGGGTCGGGTTTGCTGATTTTTACATCGTCCCGGGTGATGGTGATTTTGAAATACTTCGCCAAATCCATTCGTTCCATCAGCAAGTCGATATCGGGTCGGGGACTGCCAGTAGCAAGGGCTATTGGATAGCCTTTGTTGAAAAAGAAATCCAGTGTTTCTCTGGCGTGGGGCATCATTTTGAAGGAGCCAGTTTTCATTCGCTCCAACGCCAGGTTCTCCCGTTGCTCAAGCAGTCCCTGTTTGGAAATTGGCAAGCTGTGCTTTGTTACGAGCATTTCGGCGTTTACTGGTGTTGGAACACCAGCAAATACTTCCATGTATTCTTCATAACAGACTACGATGTCGTATTCAGCAAGAATTTCGTTCCAGATATGAAAATGAAAGGTTTCGGTGTCTAATAATGTCCCGTCGAAATCGAAGATAATGGCTTTGTATGTGGGCATTAAAGTTTTGTTGGTGAATAGTTGGCAAGGTAAAAAGAAATGTCAGTCTGAGCTTGTCGAAGACGTCTTCGACAAGCTCAGACTGACAATGGAACTTAAGTTATTAATCCTTAAATGGAGAGAAGTTAATAGCTCCAGCTTTTTCTTTATAGGCTTTCCAATCAGTGTTAAAGAAAGCCTCGGTGTTGGCCACTCCATCGTCCGTTGCCTTTTCTGCCTGGGCAATTGCCCATTCCTGATTGGTGTTGGCACTGTTGTAGGGATTACCCACCTGGTACATGGCCATAAAAAGACGACTGGAAGCGACAGTGGGGTCATCGTAAATCCCTTGAACATCTTCTTTTGACTTCAGCCGCTCTTTCAGTTCAGTGATTTTCTTTTCCAGTTCAGCACCTTGCTTCTTGAGTGCCTCTTTACCTTCTATGCTGCTGTCGTCCATTGCTGCATTCACTTTGGCAATGGCGGCCTTGGCATCGTTGAGCTTATCCACTGCAGCAGTTGCCTTTTCCATGATCGCATTGACACGATCAAACCGCTGGCTCATTTGTGCAGCAGCCGACTGGTTGAATGTAAACCGTGGGTCGGCTTTTACTTCTACTTTGGTCGTAGCTTCTTTACCTGCATAAGTATACTTTACTGTGTAGGTGCCGGGCAATACGCTAAAGCCACTTGGCTCGGCGGCGCCTGCTTTAGGCTTGGGGCTCTCAGGGCTGCGAACGCCTTTTTTTTCAAGACCCCAAACGATGCGTTGCAGACCGGGCTTTTCCACCACCTGAAACAGGTTGCGAATGACGGTGCCGCTGGCGTCTGATATCTGCAGTTTCACAGTGTCCGACTTGATGGTAGTGTCTTGCTTCGAAGTAGCTTTCACTGAGTAGGAGAGCAGTGCTCCGGCCTCCCTGTCGTCGCCTTTGAAAATAGCGTCCGCCATGAAACGGGTACCCGCAGCTTCTTTGTAGGCAAAGAGGTAAGCGTCAGGCGCAGGGTAAGCATACAGAGGCTGCGCAATTACCTGAGCGCCTTTGCTGGCCATTTCTCTCAATGGCCTGATATCATCCATCACCCAAAGTGCACGACCGAAAGTGCCGATCACAAGGTCGTGCTCTCTGGGATGAATCTTCAGGTCGTAGGTAGAGACCGTTGGGTAATCATTCGTCCATTTTGTCCAGGTTTGCCCGGCATCAATAGAAACGTAAAGACCGAATTCTGTGCCTACGAATATGAGCTTTGGTTCGATGGGATCTTGCACCATGGAAAGTACATACCCATATACCTTCTGCTCGCTGACCAGGTTCACCCAGGTTTTGCCGAAGTCTTTGGTTTGGTAGAGCATCGGTGCCCAGTTGCCCCGGCGGTAATCGTTTACTACCACAAAAGCTTCCCCTGCATTATAAGTGGAAGCATTGATTTGTGGTATCCAGGCACCTTTGGGCAGGCCTTTGATGTTGGCTGAGAGATTTGCCCATGTTTTGCCGCCGTCTCTGGTTAGCTGCACATTGCCATCGTCGGTACCAGCCCAGATAACGTTTTTGTCCAGAGGGCTTGGCGAAATAGCCAAAATGGTACAGTGATTTTCGGCACCCGTGGCATCAAACGTAAGCCCGCCGGTTTCCAGCTTGGTCTTTTCCGGGTCGTTGGTGGTGAGGTCGCCGGAGATCAGGCTCCAGTTTTGTCCCCTGTCGGTGCTTTTGTGAATAAACTGGCTGCCGTAGTAAATGGTGTTGGCGTCGAATGGATCCTGCGCAATGCCGGCATTCCAGTTGAAGCGAAGAAACACGTTGTCGGGGTGATTAGGTTTGATGAACTGGCTGAAGCCGGTTTCAAAGTCGAGGTAAGAAAGGAAACCGCCCTGCGACATGCCGTAGCCATAGCGCAGATCGCCGGGAACGGGCACCACGTCAAAACCATCACCAAAGGCGATCTCGTCCCAGTAGCCATTGCGGATGCCGCCGTTGTGCAGCGACTGGCTTGGGCCTCTCCAACTGCCATTGTCTTGCATGCCACCCATCACGTTGTAGGGCGTATCCATGTCCACATTCACATGGTAGAACTGGCCCACGGGAAGGTTCTCCACAAAACGCCAGGTCTTGCCTCTGTCACGGGAGATGTAGGCACCACCGTCGTTGCCATCAAGCATCAGGGAGGCATCGGTAGGCAGTACATAAAACATGTGGTGATCCACATGCACCTTATCGCCACCGGCCAGTGTCTCGAAGGTTTTTCCGCCGTCGATACTCACCTTTACAATGCCATATACGTTGTAAAGCGTATTTTCATTCTTAGGGTCTACACAAAGATCCCAGTAATAAAAAGGCCTGTCGCCCACATCCTGGTCCTGCACTTTGCTCCATTTCTTTCCTCCATCTACCGACTTGTAGAGGGCGTTTTTCTTAGTTTCAACAAGTGCGTACACCACATCAGGGTTGGATGGGGCAATAGCGATAGCGGTTTTTCCTATTTCACCTTCCGGCAAACCATCGTCGGAGGTTCTCTTTGCCCAGTTTTCACCGCCGTCAACAGACACATAAATGCCTGAGCCTTCGCCGCCTGACTTAAAGAACCATGGCCAGCGGCGGTATTCCCACATACCAGCGATCAGCTTGTTAGGGTTGGTTGGATCAATCGTCATATCGGCGATGCCTGTGCGGTTATTCACAAACAATACTTTTTTCCATGTTTTGCCGCCGTCGGTGGTTTTGAACACACCTCTGTCGGGGCTATCGGCCCAGGCGTTGCCCTGTGCACCTACCCACACTGTGTTGGGGTCGTCGGGATGCACGAAAATGCGGTGGATGGTGCGGGTGTTTTCCAGCCCCATGTGCTGCCAGGTTTGGCCGGCATCGAGGCTGCGGTACACACCATTGCCCATGCTTTGGCTGTTACGGGGGTTGCCCTCGCCGGTTCCCACCCAAATGATGTCGGGTGATTTTTGATAGATAGCAATGGAGCCAATGGAGGCTGCTTTTTCTTTGGTGAAAATGGGCGTCCAGCTAGTGCCACCACCGGTCGACTTCCACAAGCCTCCGGATGCAGTGCCCAGATAGATGATATCGGGGTTGCTTTGCACCACGTCGGCAGCAGTGACCCTGCCGCTCATGCCTGCCGGGCCGATATTGCGTGGTTTGATGCCTTTGAGCAGCTCCATGTCGAGCACCTGGCCCATGGAAAGAAAGCTCGTGAAAAGGAGCAAGAAAGCCATGCTCCACAGTCTGTTGGGTAAATGTTGCATTGTCCTGATTAGTTTTTTTGGGAAGCTACACAGGCGGCCAATTATATCAAACTGATATATCACCTGCGAATAGAATTATCCTGCAAACAGGGGGATAGAGATGACGACTGCTTTTTTGAAATTGAAGATGGACGTTTTGAGGTATTCTGCTACACCATTGAAGATAGTCCTGAGCGTATTGTGATCCGGCATCGAGACAGGTGTGTCTCGCCGCTTTGTGCTTTGCCTGAATCCGCCTTCAGGCTTAACCATTTCTACTATTAAACTAATGAAATTGTGGAAGCCTCTCCAAGACCTGCCTGTTGTGCGTTTTTTGTTGCACTTTTTTTGACCTTACATGCCTGCACACCTGAGCCAGAGGGTGATCGGCCACCGATGCCGGACGGCTATCAGGATACTTCGCTACGATCAGATGCTTTTATGACAACTGTGCCAGAGCTGATAGGCCAGGTGATTGATGCTGCGATGAGGTGGGCCGTTGATGGATCGGAATCGGAGGAACCATGGCTACAGGGTGCTGTGGTGGCCCATGACAAAAAGCTCCAAACCATCAGTGTTGATTTTGGGGCTGGAGGAGCCTGGGCCGGAGATGTGTGGCGAGGTGGGTTGCTCCTTATTTCTTACACCGACCTACGACTAGTTGATGAAGCCACTTTTGAGGTTTCTTTTGTCAACTTTAAGGTAGATCATGTATCGGTTGAAGGCGATTTTTCTTTGGTGTATCGATCAAAGGGATCGCCTACGGAAAGAAAGTATGAGGTGAGATGGGAAGAGGGAAGATTTACCTGGCCTGATGGCACCTATGCCACCCGTCAATTGAACCAGATTAGAACCGTTCATCTTGGTCACCTCCCGATGCACAACACATATAGCTGGAAAGGAGTCGCTTCTGGTGTTAACCGGCATGGCTATGAGTATACCAGCATCGTAACGGCGCAGCTGAGCTTCAGGCGAACCTGCCTGGTGGTAGGCAAGGTTTTTCCTTCCTCAGGAAAGGTCGAAAGCACGATGAAAGGGGTTAGCTTCATTGTTGATTTTGGTGAAGGAGAATGCGATGACGACGTAAAGGCGACGATAAATGGCGAGATTTCGACAATGCAGCTTGATGATAATTTTTAACCTATTTCAATATTTTCTATAATTTTTTTAATCCCACATTAAACCTTTTCCTCCCGGCCTCATCAAAGCAGCAAACAAACTTCTATTAGATATGAATTTGCTAAAGAGATTGATGATGATGACAATGGTGGGAGGAACCATGGTGTGGTTGGCTTCCTGCAACAACGAAGAGGATGGTTTGAATGATGATGCTACTGCGTCGGCCTTCGAAGACGTGGCAGTAGACACTGAAGCATCGATGGATGTTGCTTTTGAGGATGTTGACAACGTGGTAGAAGCTGGCATTAATTATGACGAGGCCAGTGGTGGCAAGGTATTGCGTGATCCGCTGATAGAGTGTGCAGTAGTGACGCACGACCATGAAAACAACAAAGTGATTATTGACTACGGCGACGGCTGCGAGGGAGACGGTGGCAGAACAAGAAGTGGGAAGATTATTGTAACCTATAGTGATATCAGGTGGTTTGCCCCCGGAGCAACCAGAAGTGTCACTTTCGAAGATTTTTATATTGACAGTGTAAAGGTGGAAGGAGTTCGAACCATTACCAATATCACCGCCGATGAATCCAGCACACCTCAGTTCAAGACGCAACTGGCAGGAGGTAAACTGATCTGGAACGACGGCACTTTCGCTACCCGGGATTCAGAGCACACCCGTACCTGGGCCAGGGCAGAAAATCCGGCCCAGGACGAGTCATTTGTGGAAGGTTCAGCCGAGGGCCAGAACAGAGACGGCGAAGCATACAGCAGCACCATCACCGAGCGACTTGTTTTCAAAAGACGTTGCGGTGCTCAGGGTTATTTCTTCCCGGTATCTGGTGTGATTGAGACTATTGCTCCAGGCGCAACGATTGTCATCGACTATGGCGATGGTGAGTGCGACAACCTCGCAGAGGTTACTATCAACGGAGAAACAAAGACAATAGAACTGGATGTGAGAGCGAGAAGGGAAGTAGTCAGAAGAAGATTGAGAGGCTAAGTGAGTGCGGACTTCAGTTTGAAGGGACTGGCCAATTGGTCAGTCCTTTTTTGCTCTAGAATATATAAACTACAATACAGGTAAATATTTTTAACCACCTCTTGCTCGCATGAAAAGTATTAACTACGTTTAAGGTAAATATAAATACAATGGGAAAATATCAACTAGGAGAATTCGAAGAAGTAGTGCTGCTTACTGTGGCCATACTCTACGGAGAGGCCTATGGCATAGCCATTATTGAAGAGATGGAGAAAAGGCTTAACCGGTCGGTAAGCATAGGATCTTTGCAGACAGTGCTCCGTCGCCTTGAGAAGAAAGGCTTTTTGACGTCTGAGTTTGGTGAAGCCACTCAGGTGAGGGGAGGGAAGCGCAAGAGGTATTTCACTGTGACTCAATATGGGCGAAAGGTGATGGAGGAGATCAAAGAGCAGCGGCTTGGTATGTGGAGTGCAATACCGGAGGTGGCTTTTAAGTAGTCGGGAAGTATTATCTACGATGATTTCAAATCATAGCTCAGGCTAAATTCATTCAAATGATAGTGTTAGACAACAGAAGTGAATAACCATACTCCACCATCGCTGTTTCTCCGCTTCTTCCGCTGGTTCTGCCACCCGGA
This sequence comes from Imperialibacter sp., assembly GCF_040222385.1. Classification (GTDB taxonomy): domain Bacteria; phylum Bacteroidota; class Bacteroidia; order Cytophagales; family Cyclobacteriaceae; genus Imperialibacter. The sequence continues at coordinate 139,656 of NZ_JAVKDF010000049.1, read as the reverse complement.
TTACCGGGAGGATATTGAAGGTGATTTGCTGGAGAGGTTTGAAGGTAAAGTGAAAGAAAGAGGAGCAAAAGGAGCCAGATGGTTCTTTGCCATTCAGGTGATGAAGCTTTCCAGACCTTCGCTGATGAAGAATTTTATAGGTCAAACTCAAATAAACAATTACGCTATGTTTCGCAATTATCTGAAGATTGCTGTGAGGGTTTTCAGGAAGGAAAAGTCTTACAGTCTGATTAATACTTTTGGTCTCGTGCTGGGTTTCGTCTGCTGCCTGATGATTTACCTGTTCATAAGTGATGAGCTAAGCTATGACAAGTTTCACGCCGATGGCGACCGCATTTACAGGGTGGCATCAGCTTATATGCGGGAGGGCCGATGGGAACCCTATGCCTCCAATTCGTGGCGAACCGCAGAACTAATCGAAGCCAATTTTGGTGAAGTAGAAGAGCTGGTGCGGATCATGACGTCGGAGGATATTGTTGAATATGGCGAAAAAAGGATTTACGAAGAGAAAATGGCCGTCGTTGACGAGAATTTCTTCGATGTCTTTTCTTTTCCAGTGGTTGCAGGAAACAAAACTTCGGCCTTGCAAGGTGCCAACAAGGTTGTCATTTCCCAAACAACAGCCCATAGATACTTCGGAAACGAGGAAGCAGTAGGAAAGGTGTTTGAAGTTGATGACCGTGCTTATCAGCTTCAGGTGTCGGCTGTGATGGAAGACATGCCCTCCAATTCGCATTTCCATTTCGATTTTCTCGTGTCGGCCGAGACAGCCAAACAAATAGCACCAGCCCAGCTATTCACCAATATTGGTTGGGATTCTCAGCGGGTATATGTGAAGCTCGCAGAAGGCTCCGACCCGCAGGTGATGGAATCCCGGTTTCCGCAGTTCATCGACGCCAACCTGGGCTTTTTTAACAAAGAGAATTTCAAGCTTTTCCTGCAACCGCTCCCGGACATCCACCTGACCTCCAACCTCGGACTGGAATTGGAAGACAACGGCAATATGACCCACATATACATATTCTCGGTGGTGGCCATATTCATTCTGCTGATTGCTTGCGTGAATTACATGAACCTGACCACGGCCCGGTCGTTGCGACGGGCCCGGGAGGTGGGCATGCGAAAGGTGCTGGGCGCCCGACGGGGCAATTTGATCAGCCAGTTTTTGTTCGAGTCGTTTACGATGACGCTGCTCGCACTGCTGCTTGCTTACGGGTTTGCCCACCTCTTGCTTTCGCCTTTCAATGAATTTGCTGGCAAAGAGATAAGTCGCAACGTATTGCTTGAGGGCCGGGTGCTATTCACGCTTTTCATCTCGTTTCTGTTCATCGGTTTACTAGCTGGTGCCTATCCGTCATTTGTGCTGTCGGCTTTCCGGCCCATCAATACCATCAAATCGGGGCGATCTGCAGGTGGCAGGAGTCACTTGTTGCGCAGAGGGCTGGTAGTGGTGCAGTTCGTTATTTCTATCGGCCTTATTGCAGCCACTGCGGTCGTATTCAAACAGCTGAAGTTCATGCAGAACAAGGAGCTTGGTATCAACGAGGACCTGGTAGTGACGGTACGACTGCAAACGATGGATCGCAGTCAGCTGGGGGCGTATAAAAATGAACTATTGAGTGACGCCTCGGTAAAAGGCGTTGGTTATGCCAATATGAAAATGCCTGGCTGGATTTCGAACAGCGCACCTTATAAAGCGCAGGATGCAGAGGCTGATGAGGAAGAGGGAAAGACCATGAAGATCATTCGGGTTGATGCCGATTTCCTCGATCTGGTGGAGGCTGAAATGGTGGAAGGGAGAGAGTTTTCAAAAGATTTTCCTTCGGATGTCACCTCATCTGTAGTGTTGAATGAGGCTGCTGCTGTTCAGCTGGGCTGGGGAGATCCTGTAGGGAAATGGATCGAAGTGAATGGCAATAGGTATACCTGCATTGGCTTGGTGAAGGACTTTCATTTTGAATCACTCCACCGGAAAATACCGCCCACTATTTTCCTGATGTCACCCGTTTACTATGCCTGGTCCTACGTCAAGATTGACGGAAACAATATTCCCTCTACACTGGCTCATTTGGAGAATGTGTATGGCAAATTCGTCACCAACCGTGAGTTCAGCTATTCCTTTGTGGAGGACGACATCCAGCAACAATACGAAGGAGAGGCAAAGTTTACGCAGATCTTCGAAATGTTCACCCTGCTGGCCATAGTGATTGCGGGGCTGGGCACTTTTGGGCTCATCTCTTTCACTGCCGAGCGAAAATCAAAAGAGATTGGGATCAGAAAAGTGTTGGGAGCTTCTATTGGCAATGTCACCTTCCTGCTGACGAAGGAATTCATCATACTGCTGCTGATTGCCAGCTTCATCGCCTGGCCGGTGACCTATTACTTTATCAGCGGCTGGATTGACGGCTTCATTTACCGGACATCTATTGGGGCAGGGCCGTTTGCGTTGGCTACTGTTCTTGCTATTGTGATTGCCATGCTTACGACCATTTTCCGGTCGATGAAAGCGGCGATGGTCAACCCTGTAGAATCACTGCGGGATGAGTAGCCAGCCACCGAAACTCCCTCTTAAGTTCTTCCGATGGTTCTGCCATCCGGATTACAGGGAAGATATTGAGGGGGATTTAGTGGAGCGGTTTGAGAAGAGGGTAGAGGAAAACGGAGATAAGAAAGCGAAATGGCTTTTTGCATTGGAGGTGGTCAGGCTTTTCAGGCCAGGAATTGTAAAGTCAATAGAGGGAAGCAGCCGCATGAATCAATATGGAATGTTTAAGAACTATTTCAAGGTAAGCTGGAGAAACATGCTTCGGCAAAAGTTGTACGCAGGCATCAATATCGGGGGACTCACTATCGGGCTCCTTTGCTTCCTGTTGATATTTACTTATGTGCAGCATGAGCTTTTTTACGACAAATTTTTCCCGAACGCCGACAATATTTATCGAATTTACCAGCGCCAGTCTGGCAACAGTTCGCTGGGCACTGATCTTTATGCCGTAACGCCTGCCGCTTTGCCATCTGCTATGGTACGGGAGTATCCTGAAGTTGTGAACGCAACTTCCCTGACTGATTACTCGGTGTTGCTTGAAGCTGAGGATAACGAAAATTACCTGGAAAGCTGTCTTTTGGTGGACGAGCAATATTTCAATGTTTTTCAATATGAGTTTATAGGTGGAAATCCACACACAGCTCTGAGGAATGCCGAGAGCATTGTCCTTACCGAGTCGCTGGCAAAAAAGATGTTTGATGACGTGGAAGCTATGGGTCAACCGATCACCTATTGGGGCCACCATGCGATTGTGACTGGTGTAATAAAGGATCCACCGAAGAATGCCTCCATCAGGTTTTCAGTGCTTGTCAGCTTACACGCAAGTAGTTATTATCTGGAGGAAGTGAAGAAGGAAAAGTGGAATGGCAATTCCTATCAAACGTTTTTCTCGCTCACGCCTGGGGCAAATCCGGTCTTGCTTCAGGAGAAATTAATAAAGCTTGTCAACGAGCGCTGGCTACACCAGGCGACGATACCCAACGAATACATCGTCCAATCTCTTTCTGATATTCACCTTGGCCCCAACATGAACGAAGAGCTTGCTTTGAAGGGCAATGCAGCGCAGCTTATGCTTTTCTCGGTAGTATCCCTTCTGGTACTCATATTGGCCTGTTTTAACTACATGAACCTGGCCATTGCACGATCTGTCAACAGGGCAAAGGAAGTTGGCTTAAGAAAGGTAATAGGCGCAAATAAAAACCAACTTATACTTCAGTTTCTATCTGAGTCGGTGATGATGGCCTTGCTAGCGCTGGTGCTCGCAGTGGGACTGGCCGTATTCCTTGTACCTCTGTTTGGAAACATGGTCGAAAGGCCACTGGAACTGATAACGAACGAAAACTGGCGAGTGATACCTGTCATGGTTGGTTTGGTAATGTTGGTAGGCGTTTTTTCCGGCAGCTACCCAGCTTTGTTTGTGTCGTCGCTGAGGCCGGTGCAGGCCCTAAAGGGAAAGCCAGGAAGCCTGAGTTCCGGAAGACGTTTTCAGACGGCTATGGTTGTAGCACAGTATGCGGTTTCCATAGCGATGATTATTTGCAGCGTGGTGATCTATAATCAGTTTCGATTCATTGTCCAGAAGGACATGGGGTTTGAAAAGGAACACGTCATTACGTTTCGTGCCCCAGGTAACAATTTCAATAAGGTAATGCCCCTCCTTAAAAGTGAGTTACTGCAGCGGCCAGATATGTTGGGGATCACTGGCTCTAACCACCTGCCTGACGACATAGGGTCAAGCACGTTTCTGTTTAACGACAGAACAGGAGGGCCGATTTACCGCCTTCGAACTGATTACGATTTTCTTGATCTGTACGGCATCGAGCTGGTGGCTGGGCGCAGCTTTTCACCAGAATATGCCATGGATAGTGAAACCAACTATATCATCAATGAAACTGCGGCCAGTGCGCTGGGTTGGAGTCCAGCTGAAGCTATTGGGAATCAGTTCACCAACGAGGACGGTGATACCAAAACGGTGATTGGTGTGGTGAAAGACTTTCACACGCAGTCATTGCATCTGCCCATTGCCCCACTCATGATCAAGGTGAGTGATCAGGTTAACTACGTTTCTGTGAAAGTGAGACCTGATAATCTCCAGAAGACTATTTCGGAGTTGGAAAAAGTGGTAAGCCAGTACACAGATTACCCGTTCAGCTATCAGTTCTTTGACGACCATTTTGATCAGCTATACAAAGATGATAAGCGCCAGGGTGAACTTTTTGGCTTTTTCACCATTCTGGCAATATTAATATCCAGCATTGGCCTTTTTGGGCTGGCTGCTTTTAGCGCAGGGCAGCGGATGAAGGAGATTGGCATCAGGAAGATACTCGGTGCTTCCATCAGGAACATTATGGTGACCTTCAGTATCAGTTTTCTTGGCTTTGTGCTGATGGGATTTTTTATAGCGATCCCAATTGCATGGTTCCTCGCCGACCGTTGGTTGCAAGGTTTTGCTTATAGAACAGGGCTTGAATGGTGGGTTTTTGCTGCCACAGGCCTTGCCGCCATGCTGCTTGCGTTTGTTACCGTGAGCGCTCAATCGGTGCAGGCTGCCCTCGCCAATCCCGTTAACTGCCTTCGTGATGAATAGAACCCCACCTAAATATGCCCTCCGCTTCTTCCGCTGGTTCTGCCATCCAGAATACCGGGAAGATATTGAGGGAGATTTGGCAGAACGATTTGAGAAAAGGATAGAAGAAAAAGGAGTATTTGCTGCTAAAGTTTTCTTTGGGCTGGAGGTTTTGAAACTGCTGAGACCGGACATCATAAGGCCTTTGGAAGGAGCACACCAACTAAACCATTACGGAATGCTAAAGAACCATATCAAAATTACGCTGAGGTACCTGAAAAGCCACAAGGCATTTACTTTTATCAACCTCGTGGGGTTAACAACGGGTATTCTGGTCTGCTTTTTTGCGCTGCTATTTGTAGAGTTCGAACGAAGCTATGATAAGTACCACGAAAACGGCGAGCACATCTACAGGCTCGTTACCGATGTGCAAACGCCAAACGGCCCCAGACTTGAAAGCTCATCGCTCCCCATGGCAGCGGCTGTAGCGGCCAATTTCCCCGATGTGGCTGACTATGCCAGGGTATTTCTGGACTACATGATTGTGCAATCCGACCCGGAGACTTTTATGCGGGAAGACCTGGCTTATGCCGATGCATCTGTTCTTTCTGTGTTCACACTGCCCCTGATAGCTAGCAATACGGCAACGGCCCTGGATGCCCCATACGATGCTGTGCTTTCGGAAACAGCCGCCCTCAAGTACTTCGGCACCACGGACTGTCTGGGCAAACAGCTGACGCTTGACGGGGGTACCCATGTATATGTAGTGGGTGTGATGAAAGACATGCCTTATAATTCCCACTTTCGGACGGACATCTTTCTCTCCATGAAGCTGCTGACTGAAGTGTGGAACCCAAGTATCAAAAGTAACTGGCATGGCTTCGGGACTTATACCTACCTTCTTCTTCAAGACAAGCCTGATATCAAAAGCTTCAACGAAAAGCTCACCAGCTTTGTCGCTCAGCATGTCGATGCTGAGCAGGCCAACTATGAAATGTCAATTGAGCCGCTGACCGACCTTTATTTACACGCCGAGGCACGTGGCTTCCGGACAGGCTCGTCGGTCACAGGAAGTATCAGCAACGTTTATATCCTGGCGATTGTGGCCTTTCTGGTGCTGGCCATCGCTGGCTTCAATTTCGTGAACCTGTCCACGGCACTTTCGCTTAACAGGGCCAAAGAAATCAGCGTCCGAAAAGTGCTTGGTGCAGCCAAACGTCAGCTGCTGGTGCAATTTCTGCTGGACGCTGTTTTTCTGTCGCTAGTGGCATTCGTATTAGCCCTTGCGCTGTTTGTACTGCTTTCCCCTTTCTTCAACCAACTGGTGGGCAAGCCGATCAGTACCAATATTCTTAACCATATGGGTTTTATCGGAAGCCTGCTGGTGCTCACCGTTGGCGTTGGCCTTCTCGCAGGGGTTTATCCGGCGTTTTTCCTGTCAGGGTTCGATCCGGTCAGTGGACTCAAGGGAAAGGTGAAGTCTGGTACCCGGGGATACTCGACCAGGAAGTCACTGGTAGTTGCTCAATTCTTCTTTTCTGTCATGCTGATAGCTTCTACACTCGGCGTGTACCGACAGCTTCACTTTATGCAAAACAAGGAGCTTGGCTATTCAAAGGAACAGAAATTAGTACTTGATTTCTACTTTGATAAAAACATAAGAGACAACGAGAAAACGGTCAAGCAGGAGCTGCTGGCCGTCCCGGGTGTTACTGCCGTCAGCATGTCGTCGTGCGTGCCGGGCAATATTGATCGCCGGTACAACCTGCTTATTCCTGGAGCTGATGGTAACATCACCAGCTTTGTCTCCGATTTGTATCGTGTCGACTTTGATTTTATTGACCAGTACAAAATGGAAATAGTGGCCGGCAGGGCATTTCGTGAGGAGCTCCAGTCGGACGTGACGGGTGCCGTTATTCTCAATGAAACCGCCGTCAGAACGCTTGGCTATGCTGACCCAGCCGAAGTCATCGGAAAACCTTATGAGCAGCAGAACGCCTGGAAAGGAACCGTGATCGGCGTAGTGACGGACTTTCACTTCAAATCGTTAAAGGAAAAGATAACGCCATTGGCCCTGCAGGTTGACCCCGCCCGATACACCATACTGACGCTGGACGTCTCTGGCAATAATATGCACGATGTGGTCGACAGGTTGGAGGACAAGTGGGTGGACTTTGGCCCTCAGCGACCCTTCAGCTACTACTTTGCCGACCAGGCGTATCAGTCTCAGTATGAATCCGAGGACCGTTTCGGAAAGCTTATCCTGATTTTTGCGTCCATTGCTTTGCTGCTGTCTGTACTTGGGCTGCTGGGTTTGTCAGCGCTCGATACCAAGCAACGTGCCAAGGAAATCGGTATCAGAAAGATTCTGGGCGCCTCACCATCCAATTTGTTGGGACTGTTGTCAAGGGATTTTCTCCTGCTCGTGTTGATCGCTTCGGTCATGGCAGTGCCGGTCACTTTCTTTGGGCTGAGCAGCTGGCTGGAAGGGTTCGCCTACCGGATTGATGTGGCCTGGTGGCTTTTCGCTATTGCTATCTCTGTGGTGGTGGTTTTATCTATTGTGATCATCGCCAGTCAGGTGCTGAAAGCGGCACTTGCCAATCCTATCCATGCTTTGAGAGATGAATAAGCACAACCCACCGAAACTCCCCCTCCGTTTCTTCCGCTGGTTCTGCCATCAGGACTACCGGGAGGATATTGAGGGTGATTTGGTGGAAAGGTTTGAGAGGAGGATAGAGGAGAAAGGTGCTAGTAAAGCCAAATGGCTTTTTGTATGGGATGTTTTTCAATTATTAAAACCAACGCTCATGAAACCATTTTCAGGAGTACAGCAGATGTATGATGGAATGTTCTCTAACCATTGGAAACTTGCCTTTAGAGGCATGAAAAAGAACAAAGCATTCTCCACATTGAGCGTATTGGGGCTCGGACTGGGCCTTGCCTGCACGGTCGGTATTTTTCTGTGGGTGGCCAATGAGTTGAGCTTCGATAGGTTTCATTCCAAAGCCGACAGAATATTCCAGGTGGAGCTTATCCTTCGGCAGTATGAGAAAAGTGTGGTAACGCCTGGGCCGCTGGCTGAAGCATTGAAGCGAGAATATCCGGAAGTGTCAAACTCCTCCCGGTATACCTTCAGTAGCGAGCCGCAAGCTGTAAAAACGGGAGGCAAACAGATCAACGGAAGGGGGGCAAAAACGGACGCCACTTTTTTCAGCATGTTTGACTTCCCATTTGCTTCAGGCAATAGTTCAGGGTTTTCTGGTAATTCTGTGATTTTGACGCAAGCCCTGGCGGACAAATTATTCGATGGTGATGAAGCCATCGGAGAGTTGGTGACGGTTGGAAACTCCGATACCTACCAGGTGTCTGCAGTTTTGGCGGATTTGCCACAAAATTCTTCTTTTCAATTTGACTTTATCATCCCGTTTGAACAAGCCTCCAATCAGGACAAAGGCAGGGCGTGGGGTGCCTGGTTTTGTGCGACTCTTATTGAGCTAGACGGCCAGGCCACTGCATCGTCGTTACTTTCGAAATCAAACGGCCTCAAAACACTCTACGACAAGATTGAAAAGCCGCATTGGTCAAGTGAGCTTATCGCACTAACCGATATCTACTTTCACGACAGGATGACTCCCTTTTTTCCAAGGAGCGGCGACATCCGGTATGTGTGGATATTTTCAATAGCGGGCGTGCTCATCTTTGTTCTTACCTGTGTGAACTACATAAGCCTCACCACTTCCCGGTTTATCTCGCAGTTTCGACAAGCAGGGCTGGAAAGAATACTCGGCGCCAATCCGTGGCACACCATGCACAGGTATTTTGTAGAAGGGCTTTTGAACATGGTGTTTGGAAGCTTTGTGGCCGTCATTTTACTGATCTTGTTGGGAAGCTATTTTGGGATACCAATAACAATTGTTGGTTCGGTCATGGGCCGCCAGGAGGTGGTCGTCTTTATATTAGCATTCATCGTAATCATCCTCCTTATTATCTCTGTTGTTCCTGCATTGTTGATCAACTCAGCAAAGCCACTGGCAATGATCAAGAAAAAAGGGAGTGAAGCGCCGGGTGGATTTTCGCTGAGGAGGCCGCTTGTGGTGTTTCAGTTCTGCGTCAGCATTGCCATGGTTACCGGTACACTGATCTTTCAAAACCAGCTAACTTTTATTCGTGACAGGGATCCCGGCTACACAAAGGAAAACCTGGTGGCTGTAAAGATCGACGATGAGGCCAGGAACAATATTGAAGCCCTGAAAAATGCACTGGATCAGTCTCCCGACATCACCGCAATTTCCCGCTCTACCTTTGAATATATCTACTTTGATATGCAGATAGGTGACTGGGAGGGGAAAGAGGTGGAAGGTACCCTAACGGTCAGACCAATGACTGCTGATAGTGAGTTTGTTGAGACGTTTGGCATAACAATGGCCGAAGGGAGGTTTTATGAAGAGGGTTATGCCGATGAGCAGTCGGTAGTGATCAATGAGGAGGCGGCTGACAAAATGGGACTGACTTCCCCAATCGGTAAAACTGTGAAGTTGCCGAGAGGTGAGGAAGGGAAGATCATTGGTGTGGTGAAGAACTTCAATTACTGGGGCCTTACCAAAGCCATTGAGCCTCTCTTCATCTTTGGCGGAAACTCAGGCGACCTCTACATCAGACTAACTGGTAACGATAATACCCGGGCTTTGGCTTTCATTGAAGAATCATTCGAGCAAATAAACCCAGCCAGTTTGTTTAACTACGAGTTTTTAACCGATAGGTACGCAACGCAACATGCTGCTCATGCCAGGACGGGGGAGGTTTTTGCCGGCTTTGGGGTGATAGCTCTCGTGATGTCGTGCTTTGGTCTGCTGGCCATTATAACATTCACTATTGAGCGAAAAACGAAGGAAATTGGTATCAGAAAAGTGCACGGTGCGGCGCCCAGGCATATTGTTGGCTTGCTGATGAAAGACCTCGCTGTTTATGTCTCTGTTGCTTTTTTGGTGGCTGCTCCGTTGACCTGGCTGGGCATGGATCAATGGCTTCAGATCTTTTCCTACAGAATTACCCTTTCTGTTTGGCAGCTCCTGCCCGGAGGTGTGCTGGTGGCGGTGATAGCGGCACTTGTCATTACTTACCAGGCGGTGGCAGCAGCGCTGAGGAATCCTATTCATGCACTGAGAGATGAATAAGCGCAACCCACCTAAACTCCCTCTCCGTTTCTTCCGCTGGTTCTGCCACCCGGAGTATCGGGAGGATATTGAGGGTGATTTGGTGGAAAGGTTTGAGAGGAGGGCGGAGGAGCTCGGGAAAACCAAAGCGAATTGGATTTTCACATTAGAGGTGCTCAGGCTGTGCAGGCCGGGTATTTTCAAACCATTCAAGTCGATTAACAACATAAGTAAACAAGCTATGCTTTATCATTACTCGAAGGTCACCTACCGGCATTTTCTCCGAAGCAAGGCTTTTTCGGCCATTAACCTGTCAGGTCTCATCATTGGAATGGTGGCGGCTTTGATACTTGCTAAGTTTGTAGGCTTCAACCTCAGGTATGATCAGTTTCATCAACGAAAGGATAGTATAGTTGAGATTGATCAGGAAGAGACGAGAAATGGGGTTCCGACAAGCTATCAGCACCGCACCTATTGGGAAACAGCGGCAATGGTAAAAGAACACTATCCTGAGGTGCGGATGGCGAGCCTTTACAGCAGAGACGTTGAGAAACAGGTAACTGTGACTAACGAGAACGGGTCACTTGTGAAGTTCAACGAGCGGAACATATTCTCGGCCGATCCTGACTTTACACAAATGTTCTCTTTTCAATTTATTGAAGGAGATCCCACTATCGCTTTATCACAACCCAACTCCGTCGTTATTACCAGATCCGTGGCAAAAAGATACTTTGGTGATACTAGGGCATTTGGGAAGACGATGAAGACAACCACAGCCTGGGGTGAGGAGAACACACTTCATGTTACTGGTGTTATTGAAGATGTGCCTGTCTACTCCAGGTTTAGGTTCGACTTTCTGAAATCTACAATTGGCTTTAGTAATTACGGCCAATGGGATTTTGCAGTTTACTCCACGTATCTTCTCCTCGCTGAGGAGGCCAATCCAGCGGTGTTGGCCTCCAAAATAGCAACGGACATAAATAGTGTAGAACAGCTAAAGGCCGATGGAAGGGAGATCAAACTCGCCCTGGTTCCCCTGAGTGAGGTTCGGCTTTCCGAAACAGAGATAATGCTTTCGCTGGTAGGGATTTTTATTCTGTTGATTACCTGGATCAACTTCATTAACCTCACAAGTGCTCAGTCTATGAGTCGGTATAAAGAAACGGGCATTAGAAAGGTGCTGGGGTCGGAAAAGGGAGAGATTGTTCGGCAGTTTATTTTTGAGGGGATGACGATCAACGTGCTGGCGCTTGGTGTAGCAGTTCTGATAGTTTGGTTGCTGTATCCATTCATTCAGACGTATACTGATGGAAGGCTGTTGCCAATTTTCGGCGACCCGACGCCCATCAACTGGATGTTCCTATTATTATTCCTTTTGGGAGCGCTGGTTGCTTCTTCCTATCCGGCACTTGTTTTATCCAGCCTCGATCCGATTCGGTCTATCAAAGGACGGGTGCTTGATAACACAAAGGGCGTTGGTTTTCGGAAAGTGCTGGTCGTGGTGCAGTTCAGTATTTCGATTATTCTCATCACGGGAATTTTTGTGATTTCAGATCAGATGCGTTTCCTGAAGAGCCAACCTCTTGGAATCACCCTGGATCAAACGCTGATTGTGAAGTCGGCAAAAGGAGGATCAAATGAAGAACGGAAAGGGCATCAGGCATTCAAAGAAGGGGTGGCTAACCTTTCCTTTACCCGAGGCGTAACGTCTTCTACACAAGCGCCAGGAGAAGGCAATGGGCAGGATATCTACTTCAACATAGAAGGAAAGAACATTACTGTTAGCGCTCACCTGATTGGCATTGACGCAAGCTATATGGCTTATTATGGAGCGAAAATTATCGCTGGAGAAGACTTTTCAGAAGATAAGTTTTGGGCCAACAGACGAGGTATAATTATCAACCGGTCAACGGCCCTGGCAATGGGATGCTCGAGTCCTGAGGAGGCTATCGGACAAACGATCATTATACCCGAAAACGAGGACAGGACACTCAAAGTACTCGGTGTGGTAGAAGACTTTCATCAAAACTCGCTCAAGGAGAAGATTAAGCCTATGACCTTTGAATTCAACCCATTCCGGGGGCATGCTTCTATCAGAATTGACTCGGTAGCCTATTCAAATTATCCGGAATTGGCAGCCTGCGTGGCACAAATCGAACGCATTTGGGACGAGGTGCACCCCGACCAGGTGTTCGAATACTATTTTCTTGACGAACAATTTAATAGCGACTATCAAGCGGATATTAAGTTCAGTCAGCTATTTAGTGTTTTTACCGGCATCTCTGTTTTCATAGCTTCCCTCGGCCTTTTCGGTATGTCTATGTTCGTTGCGAGGAAAAAGAAAAGAGAAGTGGGCATCAGAAAGGTATTTGGAGCACCTGTGGCCAGCATTATCAACCTCTTTTGCAGGGGCTATGTTGGGCAACTTTCCATTGCCGTTCTTGTAGGATCGCCAGTGGCCTATCTGCTCATGCACACGTGGCTTGAAGGCTATATTTTGAGAACGTCAGTCAGTCTCACGGCTATCGTAGCACCTGTCGCTTTGCTATTGGTTATCACCTTTGTGAGTATCAGTACGCAGGTAATAAAGGCAGCCACCGCCAATCCAATCAACGCTTTAAGAGATGAATAAGCACAATCCACCGAGACTCCCCCTCCGTTTCTTCCGCTGGTTCTGTCACCCGGAGTATCGGGAGGATATTGAAGGCGATTTGCTGGAGCGGTTTGACAGTAGGGTTGTCGCCAAAGGCCCTGCAAAAGCCAGCTGGCTGTTTTCGCTGGACGTAGTCAGGCTTTTCAGGCCGACAATTATTAAACCAATGGGAGGGACTAATCGCATGAGCCATTTAGGAATGCTTAACAATTACATGAAGGTTGGCTGGAGAAGCATGCTTCGTCACAAACTTTACACCATTATTAATGTGGGTGGTCTGACACTCGGCCTCACGGCTTTCATTCTCATTTTCCTGTACATCAGGTACGAACTGTCGTACGACCGCTTCTATCCAAATGCTGATAAAATATACCGGGCTTACGAACAGGAGCCATTCAACCCTTACATGGGCAGCGACTACTTTGCCGTGACGCCAGCGGGGCTTGCAGTGGCGCTGGAGAATGAATACCCCGAGGTACAGGCAGCTACCTCCTTTCAAACGCCTACTACTCTCGTGGGGCATGGAGAAGATCACTATTTGGAAAAAGGCTTGTCAGCCAGTCCCTCTTTTTTTAACGTGTTTCATTACGAATTTCTACAGGGCAATCCTTCCACAGCATTGCAAAACCCTGAAAGCATCGTGCTGACCGAGTCTCTGGCGTACAAAATTTTTGGCCGGAAAGAAGCCATGGGAGAAAGACTGTCGTTTGGAGACCGGGACGTCATCGTTACGGGCGTCATCAAAGACCCGCCAACCAATGCGTCCATTAAATTCAGCCACGTTACCAGTCTAGCGGCTGATACATTCTACGTGGAGGAAATAACGGCGGGCAAATGGAGAGGAAGTTCATTCCACACGTTTTTGACGTTGACTGACGAGGGAGAGGCTGTCGCTTTGGAGAGCAAAATGCCTGCTCTCGTGAAGAAATATTGGGCTTTTGACGACTACCCTAACTATTTTATCCAACCTATCGCTGACGTACACTTGCAAACCAACGTCAATTTCGACATTGGTGCCGGAGGCAGTCCGAACCAGCTTTTGCTATTTTCACTAGTGGCCGGGTTCATCCTCGTGTTGGCCTGTATCAACTATATGAATCTTGCCATTGCCAGGTCAATACGACGGGCAAAAGAGGTGGGATTGAGAAAGGTGATAGGTGCCCACAAATGGCAGCTGATCGTGCAGTTTCTGGCAGAATCGGTCTTTGTGACACTCATGGCGCTTGTGTTGGCCGTAGTGCTACTGCCTATGCTACTGCCCTATTTTGGAGATATGGTCGACCGCCAGATAACCATTCAACCAGACGACTTGCTGCTGCTGGCACCCGGCTTGTTACTGTTGGTGATTTTTGTGGGGGCTTTGGCCGGAAGCTACCCAGCATTTTTTATGTCCTCGTTGATGCCCGTTGCTGCCCTTAAAGGCAGCCAGATTGGTAAACCGACCGGCGCTGTGCTCCAAAGGTGGCTGATCATTGGGCAATACGCCGTGTCCATCGCTATGATTATATGCAGTGTGGTGGTCTACTCACAATTCCGCTTTATCAGTGGAAAGGGGCTTGGGTTTGACAAGGAGCACGTGTTGACAATTCGGTTATATCCTGGCCCTGATCGGAAAGCACTTGATGCGATTGAAAACGAATGGCGGGCCAATCCGAATGTATTGGGCATTACAAAAGGCCAGAACCTGCCTACCAATATCGACCAAAGCGAGCCGGTTACGACGCTACAGCGAGAGCAAAGTGATCCTGATACGTATTCCATCATTTACCAGCTCAGAACGGATGCTAATTTCTTGGATGTATTTGGTATGCAGCTAGTGACTGGTCGCACACTATCAGAGGAATATGCGTTGGACAAATCGTCTGAAAACTGTCTGCTGAACGAGGCTGCCTGCAAGGCTTTCGGCCTGAGTACCGACTCAGCAGTGGGTAAAACAATTCTTCTTGGCTGGGGTGGAAAATCAACCGTGGTTGGCGTCTTGCAGGACTTTCACATGCACTCTATGCACCTGGCCATTGAGCCGCTAATGGTACAGCTAAGGCAAAATTATCGGTACATATCTGTCAAGATTCGTCCGGATGATTTACCGGAAACGGTGGCGGAGTTGGAAGCAACGTTCAATAAGTATTCCGACTATCCATTTGATTATCAATTTCTTGACGAAAAATTCGACGAGCTTTACAAGGCGGACGTTCGGCAAGGTAAACTCTTTGGTCTCTTCACTGCCATATCCCTAATCATTGCCTGCCTTGGGCTGTTTGGCTTGGCGGCCTTTAGTACACAGCAAAGAGCCAAGGAAGTAGGCGTTCGAAAAGTGCTCGGCGCTTCTATCAGCCACATAGTGGCTTTGTTTGCCTCCAGGTTTGTCAAAATGGTAATGATCGGCTACGTCATTGCTCTGCCTGTCGGCTGGTGGCTGATAGATCATTGGTTGCAGGAATTTGCTTACCGGGTGACTGTGGAATGGTGGATGCTGGCGCTCCCTGGTTTGGCAGCCGTGGCAGTAGCTTTTTTAACGATCAGCTCTCAGTCCGCCAGAGCGGCTATGGCCAATCCGGTCGATAGCCTCAGAACAGAATAAATAGGAGAGTGATCAGATAAAGCTAACACCCTCTTTAGACAGCTTCTCATATTTCTCCTGATCGAACACAAAAAAGAAGGCACCCCTTCTGGAGCTGCTTTTTTCCTTTTCGTTCAGTTTTTTCAGTATACCCAGTGAAAGCATCTTCCTGCTGAAGTTGCGCTTGTCAATGGGCGCATCATAAATCGCTTCGTAGAGGCTCAGGAGTTGTGGCAGCGTGAATTTCTCTGGTAGCAAAGCAAAACCAATCGGGTGGTTAGCTACTTTTTGCCGCAGACGCTCGTGGGCATCCTGCACCATTTGGCTATGGTCAAAAATCAGGTCGGGCAATTTGTTGAGAGGCACCCAGCGGGCATCATGTTCATCAAGCACTTGCTCCTCATAGTCTTCAATATTGATGAGAGCAAAATAGGCGACAGAAATCACTCTGCCGCCTATATCCCTGTGCACTGCTCCGTAACTGTGGAGCTGCTCCATGTAAATATTATCAAGTCCGGTAAGAGAGTGCAGAATCCTTACGGCTGCCTCGTCCAGACTTTCATCAATTTTGACAAAGCCACCCATCAGTGACCAGACTCCGAGACCCGGATCCATCTTCCTGTGGATCAAGAGGGCTTTTAACTCCAGTCCATCGAAGCCAAAAATAATACAATCTACGGCAACATGAATCCGGTCTTCGGTGCTATATCTAATGCGCTTCAACTGTTCTCAAACTATTCAGCGAAGCTAATCATTACAAACGCTACAATAGCTATTACAAGAAGAGAAAAAACAATATCCCAAACATTATAGCTGGCACGGTTGGCTGTTTTCTGCTCTTCCGATAACGTAGAGAAGGTCAGCCCCTGAAGTTGTGCCTCCGATGGAGCCGGGCTCAGCAAGCTGGCTCCAATACACAACAGGATTGAAAACAGAAAAAACCAGGAGGAGAATGTCAGGAAGTTCATTGTTCCAAAAGTATGCAGCAGGCTGCCCGGATCCAGCGAGTCTCTGCCTAGCTCCAGGCCAAGCCGCAAAAATACCACGCCCAGGCCTACTACCAGTGTGGTCATGGCTCCCCGGCTGTTGATGCGCTTGTAAGAAATGCCCAACAGGAACACAGCGGCGATAGGTGGCGCTATGTACGACTGCACCGATTGCAGGTATTCATACAGTACACCCGAGATATTTTGCATAATGGGAATCCACACAATGCCAAGCAGAACCACAAAACCCGTGGCGATACGGCCGGTTCTCAGCAGTTTTTTCTCGGAAGCTTCCGGTCTTAATTTCTTATAAATATCAACGGTGAAAAGCGTGGAACAAGAGTTGAAAACTGATGCCAGTGAGCTCATGAGCGCTGCCAGCAGTCCAGCTGCGACAAGTCCTTTCAGACCGGTCGGCATTCTGTTCATTAGCAGGGCTGCAAAAGCCTGGTCGGGTGTGTCCCACGAAAGCTCGCCTCTGTTTTTCAGTGCCAAAGCCACCACGCCCGGAATAAGGAAAAGGAAAACGGGAAGCAACTTCAGCAGACCGCCGAAGATTGTTCCTCTACGTCCTTCTTTGATATTTTTAGCTGCCAAAACCCTCTGCACGATGTACTGATCAGTACACCAGTACCAGATGCCAACAATTGTGCTGGCAATGACCAAACTAGGCCATGGGAAATCCGGGTCAGACGGTGGGCGCCACATGTTAAGGTAGCCCGGCTCCAGTGACTCACGCATGCCACTCCATCCCCCAACGGCGTCGAGTCCGATGAAGGTGAGTGTACCTGCCCCAACGATTAGCACAATGGTCTGTAGTGCCTCTGTATACACAACAGCCTTCATACCACCCAAAATAGTATAAATGCCCGTAAGGATGACGGTAGCCAAAGCACCAAACCAAAAGTCGATTTGCAGAATAGAAGAGATAACGATGCCGCCGGCATAAACGGTTACCGACACTTTGGTGAGCACGTAGGCCAAAAGTGAGAAGACGCTGAGAAACCAGCGGGTGCTGGAGTTAAAGCGCCGCTCCAGAAACTCTGGCATGGTGAAGACCCCACTTCGGATGTAAAACGGCAGGAAGACCCAACCCATGGTAATCACCAACCAGGCATGCAGCTCATAGATGAGCATGGGCATTTTGCCACCTGCGCCAGCGCCTGCCAGACCCACCACGTGCTCTGAGCCTATATTGGAGGCAAATATGGAAGCACCCACGATGAACCAGCCAATATTCCGGCCTGCCAGGAAGTAGTCTTCGGTATTGTTCTGTTTTTGTAAAATCACCCAGATGGCGAGGCCGGCGATCACTAAAAAGTAGCCGATGATGACTACCCAGTCCAGTGTGGCAAAACTATTCATAAGCAAGTAGGTAAAGGTTTAAGTATAATGAATATTCAAATGTAAAATCTATTAAAAACTCTGTTCATTCCAGCGCAACTCATTTCGGAATTGCCTGAGGTTTGTGTCTTTATCGATCAGGGCAAATTCTATCCCCGCTATATCCGCAAAATCGCTCAATTGTTCAGAGCTTAGGTTCTGACTGTAGCAGGTATGGTGAGCACCTCCGGCATAAATCCATGCAGCGCAAGCCGTATTCATATCGGGGAGGGGCTTCCACAACACCCTTGCGACCGGTAGTTTTGGTAGCGCCTCTTTTGGAGCCACTGCTTCCACTTCGTTCACCAGTAATCTGAAACGGTTGCCCATGTCAACCATGGACGCATTCAGTGCTTGACCACCTGCCGAGTTGAACACCAGGCGAACCGGGTCGGCTTTGCCGCCTATGCCCAGCGGGTGTACTTCGCACGAAGGCTTGCCATCTGCAATCGACGGGCAGATCTCAAGCATATGAGAACCAAGCACCAGCGGATTGGACGGATCGAAGTGGTAAGTATAGTCCTCCATAAAGGAGTTTCCGCCGGTCAACCCGCTGCCCATCACCTTCATGGCACGCACCAGAGCAGCCGTTTTCCAATCGCCCTCGGCACCAAAACCGTAGTCATCGGCCATCAGTCGTTGTGCCGCAATACCGGGAAGCTGCACCAGTCCATGCAGGTCTTCGAAGGTATCCGTAAAGCCTTTGAAAGAGCCGGCTTCCAGAAACTGGCGCAGACCAATTTCTATTCTGGCAGCTTCTCTTAGTGAGTTGTGCCCGGCACCTCCCTTTTTCAAACCTGCCGTCAGCACGTATTGCTGGTCATAGTCAGCACACAGTTTGTCAATTTCGCTATCCAACACCTGATTGATCACAGCCACCACATCACCCACGCCGTAGCCATTGACGGAGTAGCCGAACTTGATTTCGGCTTCCACCTTATCTCCTTCGGTGACCGCTACCTGGCGCATATTGTCGCCAATGCGGGCGAATTTGGAGCCCTGCCAGTCGTGCCAACCACAGGCTACCCGCAGCCAGTCGCCCAGCTGCTTCACCACTTTAGGGTCTTGCCAGTGGCCTACCACTACCTTACGGTTCAGGCGCATGCGGCTCATGATGAACCCAAATTCACGGTCGCCATGAGCGCTCTGATTAAGGTTCATGAAGTCCATATCGATGGTAGACCATGGAATGTCCCTGTTGAACTGGGTATGCAGATGCAGCATGGGCTTCTTCAGCGCTTTCAGACCGTTGATCCACATTTTGGCAGGAGAGAAGGTGTGCATCCAGGCCACCACGGCCACGCAATTGTCGGCTTCATTGGCTTCCTTACATACTTTATAAATCTCTTCCGGTGTAGTGGCTACCGATTTGTACACAATACGGACAGGCATACCATTAGCGGCGTCCAGTGCTCCTGCGATTTCTTTGGAGTGGGCGGCCACTGTTTTGAGGGTTTCTTCACCGTACAGGTGTTGACTGCCGGTAACGAACCATGCTTCGAATGTTTTCAGGTTAATCATCAATTGGTTTCTTATTGTCCGTAATAGGAGTTGGGGCCGTGTTTTCTCTCAAAATGCTTTTTGATCAGTGCGTCTTTTAAGCGAGGCGCTTTGGGGTTGATTTGCTCGGTCAGTAGTGCCATTTGGGCAACCGATTCGAGTACGGCACTGTTATATACCGCTTTTGCGGCATCTTTTCCCCAGGTAAAAGGAGCGTGGTTGCCCACCAGCACCATTTCTACTTCTTCGTAATCCAATTTCTTCTCTTTGAAACAATTGAGGATTTGAAAGCCAGTTTGGTATTCATAGTCTCCCCGGATCATCTCATCGCTCATGGGCGGTGCACACGGGACATCAACTGTGTTGTGGTCGGCATGGGTAGTGCCAAAAATCGGAATATCACGCTGTGACTGCGCCCACGAAGTGGCGTAAGTAGAGTGCGTGTGGGTAATGCCGCCGATCTTCTCCCAATGCTTGTAGAGAACGGCGTGTGTCAGCGTGTCGGAAGAGGGGCGGAGGGAGCCATCAACGGTTTTTCCGTCAAAATCTACTATCACCATCTTCTCCGGGCTGAGCTGCTCGTAGGGTACGCCACTGGGTTTGATAGCAAACACCCCCAGTGAACGATCGGCCGCACTCACATTGCCGAAGGTAAACAACACCAGTCCCAATTTGGGAAGCTGCATATTGGCCTCGTAGGCTTCGTTTCTTATGTGGTCGTACTTGCTCATGCGTTTGTTGCCGTCAATTTTGTTTCTATGAAGTGGCCCAATGCTTTGAACTTCTCGTAGCGTTGCAAATGGACGGCATGTTTTTTACTGTCAGGATGATATTCGGCATCAAATCCCTGGCCCATGGCTTCCATGGCTTCTTCTACCATCGGGTAAAGCCCTGCCGCCGTAGCGGCAAACATGGCGGCCCCTCTGGCACAGGTTTGCTCCGATTTATGAATTTTAATAGGCATACCCATCACATCAGCCATGGTTTGCATGATATAAGGTGATTTTTTGGCCACACCGCCCAATCCTATTAAGCCCTTTACCGGCACACCTTGCGCCACAAACCGATCTACAATGACTTTCGCTCCAAAGCAGGTAGCCTCCACCAGGCTCTTGAAAATGCGGGGAGCGTCCGATGCCAGATTAAGCCCCGTTATCCCAGCCTTCAGCAACTGATTAGCATCCGGCGTCCGTCGGCCATTCAGCCAATCGATGGCTATTTCGTCTGTTGAATGCAGCGGCAATATGGCTGCTTCCCGGCTCAGGCTTTCGATTATTTGCCCTTCCATTTCTTCTTTCAACTGATCAGCAGTCGCCTTATCGATAAGCTTTGACTGACCGAGCAGGTTTTCTAGGGGCCAGCTTAGCAGGTCCCGGAACCAGGCGTAGGTATCGCCAAAGGCCGATTGCCCTGCTTCCAATCCATACATACCCGGAATGATTGATCCATCCACTTGCCCGCAGATGCCTGCCACCAGTTTGCCATCCATTTGCGTTTTGGGAGCCACCAGCATGTCGCAGGTAGAAGTGCCCATCACCTTGCTGAGGTAGTAGGGCTCTATTTCGCCACCCACAGCGCCCATGTGAGCGTCGAAAGCGCCTACGGCTACAAGCACGTCCGTGGAAAGGCCCAGCTTGTTTGCCCATTCAGCCGAAAGCTTTCCAGCGGCTTTGTCGGAAGTGTAAGTATCGGTAAAAAGTCTGTCCCTGAATCCAGACAGGAGTGGGTCTAGTTCAGCAAAGAACTCTTCCGGGGGTAAGCCGCCAAACTCTCTGGCCCAAAGCGCTTTGTGCCCGGCCGAGCACACCCCCCGCTTCATTTGGTGCACGTCGGTGCCACCAGTCAGAAGAAAGGGAATCCAGTCGCAGTGCTCCACCCAGGAGAAGCAGGCTGAACGTACTTTTTCGTCGATACGTAGCGTACGCAGCAGTTTCGCCCAAAACCATTCGGAGGAGTAGATGCCGCCAACGTATTGAAGATAGTTGGTGCTGTAATTCAAGGCATGGGCATTGATCTCAGCCGCTTCGCCTGTGGCCGTGTGATCCTTCCAAAGCACAAACATGGCATGGGGGTTTTCTTCAAATCCCGGCAGTAAGGCAAGGGGAGTTCCTGAGGCATCAACAGCTACTGGCGACGACCCGGTCGTGTCTATGGCAATTCCCTTTACCTGTGCTGCTACGCCAACCCCGACTTGCTTCAGGCAGTCTTTCACGGTCGCTTCCAGCCCTTCCATGTAGTCCAGCGGATGCTGGCGGAATTGATTCTTCGAAGGATTGCAATAGAGACCCTTTTTCCAGCGTGGGTAATGAAAGACCGAGGTAGCGATTTCATTTCCATTGCGGGCGTTCATAAGCAAGGCCCTGACAGAGTCGGTGCCGTAGTCAATACCAATAACCAAAGGAGCGTCGGTGCTCATTATTTTAGGGCGGTTAGTCAGAAAGTCTGGTAATATACAATCAATTAATTGTCACTTTGCCATGTACTACTTCAGTTCCAGCATCACTACCGAGTGCGCAGGCAACTTCACGGTCAATGTGCCGTTTGAAAGTTTCGCACCGCTGAAGTTGACAGGTTTAATGGCTTCTGGTTTTTCAAAGCTGTTATAATCCTGCAGTTTGGCAGAGGTAAGTATTCTTCCTCCAACAGACTTATAACTCTTAGAACCACCTACTTTAACAGTAATTTCTTGTTCTTTGGATGCGTCAATGTTTACCAAAGAAAGGTGAGTCGCACCATTTTTGTCAACAGAGGCAGAAGCATAAACAGCCGCCAGCTTTTTGTCGCCGGACATATAGTCACCGCTGATTACACTCACGGGAATCAACGTAGCATCCTGATGTACTTTGTACATTTCCATCACGTGGTAGGTCGGGGTGAGGATCATCTTCTCTTCGTCGGTGAGTATCACTGCCTGCAGCACGTTGATGGTTTGGGCCAGGTTGGCCATTTTTACCCGGTCGGCGTGGTTGTTGAAGATATTGAGCGTGACACCGGCAATCATCGCATCACGAATAGTGTTTTGCTGGAAAAGGAAGCCTGGGTTGGTGCCGGGCTCCACATCGTACCAGCCACCCCACTCGTCTACCACCAGGGCAATTTTGTTTTCTGGATCATACTTGTCCATGATCGCCACATGCTTCTGGATCAGCTCTTCCATTTGCGTGGCCCTTTGCATGGTGGTAAAGTATTCTTCTTCGGTGAAACCAGTAGCCGAGCTTTTCTTGCTCCAGTTAATCACTGAATAATGGTGAAGAGCTACAGCATCAACCAGGTTGCTTGGTACGTTTTTCATCAGGGTTTCGGTCCAATTGTAGTCGGCGTCGCTGGCACCGGAAGCTATTCTCCAGATACCGTCTTCATTGGACCAGCCACTCATGTAAGTGGCAAACTGGCGATACACATTGGCATAGTACTCTGCTGTCATGTTGCCTCCGCAGCCCCAGGCTTCGTTGCCCACGCCCCAATATTTCACATTCCATGGAGTTTTGCGGCCATTTTCCTCTCTCAGCTTGGCCATAGGGCTCACGCCGTCGTGGTTCACGTATTGCATCCAGTCAGCAAACTCTTTCACAGTGCCGCTGCCCACATTGCCCGACAAATAGGGTTCAGTTTCCAATAATTCACACATGTTTAAGAAGTCGTGCGTACCAAAGCTGTTGTCTTCAGTAACGCCACCCCACCAGCGGTTAACGATGGTTGGACGCAAGTCCTTGGGGCCAATGCCATCCATCCAGTGGTAGGTGTCGGCAAAGCAGCCACCTGGCCAACGGAGGTTAGGAATTTGTAGGTTTTTGAGGGCAGCTACCACATCGTTGCGAACGCCGTTGGTATTGGGGATAGGGCTACCATTTTCGCCCACGTAAAAGCCGCCGTAGATACAGCGCCCGAGGTGTTCGGCAAAATGGCCATAGATGTGCTTGCTGATTACAGGGCCTGGCTGGTCAGCGTTGAGCACCACTATGTTCGGGCTTTGGGCCGATACAAGGTGGAAAGATAGCAGGCTGAGAAAAAGTAGTTTAGCTCTCATAGTGTTTGTAGTAGGTAAATGATAGAATCAGAATACAACCCGAAGATAATGGAATCTTTATTTATAAGTGTAAGTATGACAATTAAAGTAGTCTGGGAAATTATTTTAACAATCTTTTACTTGTTTCATCATACCCCCTTTATCAATTGCCTGTCCAGATAAGCAGGTTCCTGCATTTGAGGATTTTTGAAAAAGGTGAGGAGGATGTGTCGAAGCAGGTCGGTGCCGAAGCTGACGAGCTCAATTTTCTTTTTGGGGTAAAAGCTGATCTTCTTCTCTTTGCCGTTGAGGTGGCTGTCGCCTTTCAGAATGTTCAGCTTGTATTTGTACAGTGCTTCTACCACTTTGAAGATGTCTGCCCCTTCTTTTCTGGCGAAGGGAGCTATTTGCAACAAAGACCCCAGTCGCATCGAAAGCTTGTAGACCGGATCGCCATGCACTTCATCAAGTAGCAGGGCCTCCAGGCCTGTCAGGATGTCAATCATGCTTTCGGGTGCCTGATCATTGAGGTAGATGCTGTTCAGCTTCTGCACACCCACTTCCAGGCTTTTTCGTCCACCTTTCGAAAGTAACTTGTAAATGTCCGCTATGTCCTGGATGTCTTTTTCTTTCATCTTGGGCGGTGCCTGCTTCCATTTCTGGTTGAGGAAAGAAGCTGGAAAGTTGTGTTGTTCTATCGGGAGGCAGGGAACCAGGTCGGCCGCCCATTGATCGACCCAACCCGCAGGGAACACCAATAGCTGCCCATAGCCAGTTTCTTCTCCCGCTACCATCCGCAGTGAGCCCATGAGGTAATCAAGGTGGTCAAGGATGTCAGAGAAAGCATTGGGGTCATTGAGGAAGTCGTTTCTGGCATCAAGCGAGGTGTTGTCAACCACCCAATCGTTAAATACCAGCGCATGGGTGGCTGAGGCAAATACCTGCTGTAGCTTGGAGTTGAGATGCCTGCCAAAATAAGCCTTGCTTAGCTGACGTGCATCGTCGATTTGTTGTAGCTGTAGGCCCGGGCCCAGCTCTACCTCGCCAACGGGAAAGTGAAGAAACAGGATGGGCACCCACACATCTACTTTCAGCTCGTTTTTTGACCAGGCGCTGTACCACGACTGAAATATGAGTTCAAACGCTTTTTCATGGAGTTCCAACTTTCCATGTATATGTGCATAATGATCGATCAGGTCTGCAATGAAAAAGTAGGTGTGATAATTTCTGGCTACTTCTTCGTCACCGGTCAAGCCATAAAAGGCCACATAGTCTTTGTTGCTGAGCAGGGCCTGCTGTAGCACTTTCCACGACTGGATATCATTGTATCGATTGCCTCTCAGAAAAAGATTGCTGTATTTGATTTTGGCAACAGATGAATAGCTGAAGTCGGGCAGGCCATTTTTTGACCATTGCAAAAACGGAAACTGTTCGTAGAAAGAGAACGGATCGGCAATCTCCTCCTGCTCTACCCGCTCCTCCTGATAGCGGAGAATGGACAGCCCATCTTCAACGGCTTTCTTCACCAGCTCTTTGATCTCTTTCTCGCTCATGGTCCCACACTCATTTCTTTTCGCATCGGCTCGTACTTCCTACTGTTTGCGAGCCAGATTCGAACATATGATAAATTTAGGCTTGCCAGAAGACAAAACCAATGCGGACGGTGCTGATGTTGAAAATTAATGAATTATTGACAGGCCACAGATGTTTATTGCGTGTGGAATATCTAACTTTTCGCATTAATTTTTTTGATCATGATAAAGGAGCTGCTTTTACCATTCGATTTTTCTGATAACTCAAAAACAGCGTTGCATTTTGCCCTTTCACTTCAGCAAAAATTGAAAGCGCATATGAACCTCATCCATACGCTTGAGGTGCCTTACGACTTCGCATCCCGGCAGGAGGAAAACAAAAAGGCCATGGAAAAACAGGCCCGAGCCCAACTAAAAGCCCTGGTTGAGGAGCTTTATCAAACCAGCACGTCTGCCGACGAGCTGAACCTCGATATGCATATCCTGGAAGGTGAGCTTTCGGAGGGCATACTGAGAGCCACCAGGCAGTACTCTGCAGACATGGTGCTGATGCCTACCATGGGTGCCAGCGGACTCAAACGGTTTTTCCTGGGGAGCCGGACGGCCGATGTCATCCATAAATCGGTAAAACCGGTGTTGGTCATCCCTCCAAAGGCTGATTTTGGAAAGCTGAAGAACCTCGTCTTTGCCACCAGCCTGAAAGACAAAGATATTGCTCTGCTGGAAAGTGTGGACGACCTGGCGGGCAAGCTGGGGTTGGGCATTGTGATTGCTCATATCAAAGAAGAGGAGACGAAGGACTTTGATCTGAAATGGAGGGGCATGAAAGACTTTGCTGAAGAGAAAATCTTTCAGGCCGACGTAAGCTACTATTCAAGTAACTACGACGATTACTTTGAAGGCATTGAGCACTACCTGGGCAAAAACCCTGGAAGTTTGCTGGTGATGCGCAGGAGCACAAGATCAACTATAAAAGACCTTTTCAGAAAAAGTCATACCGAGGACATGGCCTATCATGCCAACGTGCCGATGCTGGTGTTTTAACATATTGTTTTGCGTTTTGACGCAGGGTAGCCAATAGTTGGTAGGAATTTGTAAATTCAAACCCAAACTTTATATCCTATGCGCCTTCTGATTCTTCTTTTCCTCAGCCTGAGTATCCAGGCCTACGGTCAGCTAAAACAACTCCCTTTAAAAGTATCCGACAACCACCGTTTTCTGGTCTACTCCGACGGCAGCCCTTTCTTTTATCTGGGTGATACCGCCTGGGAGCTATTTCACAGGCTCAACCACGACGACACCGAGTATTACCTGCAGAAGAGGAAGGAGCAAGGTTATACGGTGATACAGGCAGTAGTGCTGGCTGAAATGGACGGGCTGAATACCCCGAATGCGCAAGGCAACAAACCGTTGGTTGACAATGATCCCACCAAGCCCAGCGAGGCTTACTTCAAAGATGTGGATTGGGTGATCCAAAAAGCGGCTGAAATGGGACTATTTATCGGACTGTTACCAACCTGGGGCGACAAGCTTTTTAAGAATAACTGGGGGACAGGGCCCGAGATATTTAACGAGAAGAATGCCGCCATTTACGGCGAATACATTGGCAAGCGGTACAAAGACCAATGGAACATCATCTGGATATTGGGTGGCGATAGGAACCCCAGAAACGAAGCAGATGTAGCCGTGTGGAATGCCATGGCGGAGGGTGTTGCAAAAGGTGTGGGAGGGTACGACAAAGGTCTGATGACCTACCATCCGCAGCCGCACCAAAACGGCGGTTCGTCTACCTGGTTTCACCGGGCGCAGTGGCTCGACTTCAACATGCACCAAACGGGCCACTGCTATGAAAACAACCGCCACGAAAAAATAACCTGGGACTATAACCTGGCACCCACGAAGCCTACACTCGATGGAGAACCTCTTTATGAAGAGCATCCCCTTTGCTTTAACCTCAAAGAGCACGGCGTGTCCAATGCCGACAACGTGCGGAAGCTGGCTTACTGGCAGGTGTTTGCCGGTGCGGCAGGGCATACCTATGGGTGCCATGCAGTGTGGCAGATGTATGATGAGGGCCGGGAGCCGGTGAACTCGCCACAACACACCTGGAGGGAGTCGCTGGAGCTAACCGGGGGCAGGCAAATGGGCTATGTGCGCAAGCTGATCGAGTCGAGGCCTATGCTGGAGCGCATTCCCGATCAGTCGATGGTGCTGGGAGAGAACGACCCCATGGAAGGTTACTACATCAGCGCCAACAGATCGTCGAAAGGCACTTTTGCTTTTGTTTATACCCCTTTTGGCAGAGTACTTAACCTGAATACTACCAATCTGAAAGGTGGGTCACTCAATGTGAGCTGGTTCAATCCCCGCACCGGTGAAATGACCACTGCCGTGAAAATGGAAAAGCAATCCGAGATGGCCTTCATGCCGCCCTCCAAAGGAGAAGGCATGGACTG
This sequence comes from Imperialibacter sp., assembly GCF_040222385.1. Lineage (GTDB taxonomy): Bacteria > Bacteroidota > Bacteroidia > Cytophagales > Cyclobacteriaceae > Imperialibacter. Next base: position 112,313 of record NZ_JAVKDF010000049.1, on the reverse strand, counting down.
GGTGCTGGTGCTGGATGCGGTGGAGTAGGGCGAAAATGTAGGCCAACTCCTTAGCCGCTGCGTAGAAAAGCGCAAGGAGCACTGGTTTGTAAGGCGAAGCGCAGAGCCGTGAATGTCGATGCTCAACACAAAGGATCTTTTTAAAGGCGACGAATCATCAAAATGAGAATATTGGTAGTTGGTGCAAGTGGAGCCACAGGAAAGCAGCTGGTAAAACAACTGCTAAACAAAGGGCATGAGGTAATAGTAATAGTACGTTCGGCTGAAAGCTTACCCGGGTCATGGCAGAACGATCTTAATCTGACTGTAGTACAAGCTAGCCTGCTTCACTTAGTTGAGGAGCGTTTGGAGGAATATGTTCAGGACTGCCAGGGTATTGTTTCATGTTTAGGGCATAATCTGACATTGAAGGGCATCTTTGGCGAGCCACGCAAACTTGTGACCGACGCCGTCACCATCCTTTGTCGTGCCATTAGGAAGAATGCACCCGATAAGCGAGTAAAATTTGTGTTGATGAATACTACCGGCAACCGAAACAGAGACCTTAATGAGCCAGCGTCATTGGGTCAAAGATTGGTCGTAGGGGCATTGAGGCGACTGCTCCCTCCGCATCTGGACAATGAGGAAGCGGCAGATTTCCTGCGGACACACATTGGGCAGCACGACCAATATATTGAATGGGTAGCTGTTCGCCCCGACAGTTTAATTGATCAGGACGAGGTGACCGGGTACGAAGTGTATCCATCTCCTATCAGAAGTCCCATTTTTAATGCCGGTACTACAAGCCGAATGAATGTTGGGCATTTTATGGCAAGTCTTCTGACTGAAGATGAAACATGGCAAAGATGGAAGGGAAAGATGCCTGTGATCTACAATAAAGAGCCCGCACGTGGAAAAAAATGACAGACTGGCTTTCCCTCCTCCCTTTTTTTGCGAGGGACCAGATCGTGTGCAAATACTGGATAGGGTGGAGTACGGCCTAGCGCTTTCCAACCCCATCTTCGATTCCAAATTACCACACGGAGCACAAGTTTGTGAGATATTACGCAAGGTGGCAGTCAAAATCGACTTTTTTCAGAACGATAAATCAGCAGCCAGCATATCAAAGACTATTGAACTTCTTATTTTGCTGCAAAATATTCGAAAGCTTCTCAAAAATTTTATGCTGAATTCATTAAACCTCTCCCGAAAAAGCCTGTACACCTTAGTCTTCTTTATCTTGAGTTCTTCATGCGCTCAAAATGGTAGTTATGGCTGCTTTACAACACCCCAAAGGGAATTTATTGAGGGAATAAACTCACAATTTAGTTCTATTGTGGCGGCACTATACGGGGATGGCAATTACCGAAAATTTTTGGAGGAAGTGAGCGAATCATCTCTGCCACCAGAATTCTTTATTGAGTCAAACGTGTATGAGTTTCTAAAGAGCCCAGCAAATGAAGAAGAAGTAAGAAGTATCTGGAGTCGAAATGAGAATGGTTATGTGATCAATTCCTCCTTTTTCGATTGCCTGGCTGGAACAACTGAGTCACGGGATTTGATTGATATTATCAACGCAACCAAAGAAGTACCGGATGTCAGCCCTAGTTTGCTAGCTTCATTATTGTTGGAAATAGTGCAGGAATAGGAGGCCAAATCCGATGAGATGAAGACATTTATTGCGGTTGCCATATTTTGCCAAAAATCATTGAGTATTGAGCTGAGTGAAAAGAATAGTGATAATGAAGGAACGTATTCAGATGACAGGCTGAGAGGTCAGGTGTTGCCCGGTGGTGGGCTCTACAAAGGGGATTCCGTCATGTCAGCAGTTGATGTCGATCCTGAATTCGAAGGTGGACTTTCAGGCTTTTACAACTATGTTGCTTCTCATATTGTGTATCCAAAAGAAGCAAGAAGACTTGGAGTAGAAGGCAAGGTATTTGTTCAATTTCTCGTCGCCAGCGATGGTGCCGTGGATAATGTCGAAATAATACAAGGGATTGGATATAGCTGCGATAGCGAAGTAGTTAGAGTTGTTAAATCATCTCCTAAATGGAAGCCTGGCCTGCTTCGTAATAAGCCTGTTGTTGTACGAATTATTCCCCCAATCAATTTCCATTTGTCAGATGATGAAGGAACTAGTTAGCAATTTGCTAGTTATTGACTTAGTTGAAGAAATTAGATATCACAGTTTACCGCTTTTGATAAAGATAGTCACCAACCAGAGGCGCAATACTTCACACCTCCCCACCACCTTCCACCGATTCCTCCGGCCTGTCGATGATGGCCAATTCTAATTTATGAATGTAGGCGAAACCCAAAATGGAATAACTGTTCCAGTCACTAAAACGCATCAATAAGTTCTCTATTAATGAACTTATTGTTTACTTTTACTGTATGATCGAAGTTGATGGATCGAATATTTGCTAAAAGCACACTACGAGAATATTGGGAAAAACATGCGGATTCCGAGCAATACCTCAAAACATGGTACGACACGGCCAAAAGCAGCGATTGGAAAACCCCAAACGATGTAAAGAACACATACGCAAATGCCAGTGTACTAAAAAACGAACGAATTGTGTTCAATATCAAAGGAAACTCTTATCGCTTAGTGGCAAAATTCAATTTTGAGAAGCAATGGATATTTATTCGCTTCATTGGCACACATGCCGAATATGATAAAATTGACGCTAACAGCATTTAATAAAAGAATGATGGAATTAAAGCTTATCAAAACGGAACGGGATTACAGAAAAGCGCTTGAAAGACTTGATGAGATCTTTGATGCGAAAATTGGAACACCAGAGAGTGATGAAGCCGATGTCATTGGCCTCTTGGTTGACGAGTACGAAAAGAAGCATTATCCAATCGAGGCACCCGATCCAATTGAAGCAATCAAGATCAGAATGGAAGAAATGCAGCTAAAGCAGAAAGATTTGGTAGGCATCATTGGCGGGAAAAGTAGGGTGTCCGAAATTCTTAACAGAAAGAAGAAATTGACCGTTGAGATGGTGAGAATCCTTGCGCAGCGGCTCAACCTTTCCGCCCAAATTCTTATTAACGATTATAATTTGACAAAATAATCACCCTGGCACCAGCATTCGGATCCAGCTCTCACACTTTCACTCCCCCAATCGGCAAATCATACACCCTTTCCCCACTGGCTCGATACACCGCATTGGCAATGGCAGCACCGGAGGGAGGCATCGATACTTCGCCACCACCTTCAACAGGCTCATCAGGTCTGTCGATGATAGCCACTTCTACTTCCGGTATGTCGCCGAACCGGAAAATAGGGTAGGAACGCCAGTCTTTGCTGGTGATCTCTTTCTCATTAAAGGTCACTTCTTCCATGATCGTCCAGCTGGCAGCCTGGATCATTCCGCCTTCAATCTGGTTGGTGAGGCCATCGACGTTGATCACTTCGCCCACATCTACAGCAGCCCACATTTTCTTTACCTGCACTTTGCCCGTGGCTTTATCCACCTTCACTTTTGCAGCCACAGCAGCATAGGCTGCAGTGTTTTTGTAGCGACTGAAAGCATAACCTATTCCCTCATCTTCACTTACAGTAATCCCGGAGGTGAGTTCCTTAATTTTTTGGAGGACAGCGATGGCTCGCTCGTCTTCCAAATGGGCTATCCGAAAGTCAAGCGGATCTTTGGCTGCCTTTTCGGCCAGCTCATCCATGAACGATTCGATAGAGAAGATGGTAGTATAAGCACCCAAGCTTCTCAGAGAGGACACCCGCAACGGGCCGTCGAAGAAAAAGGCATTGACCTGCATGTTGGGGGTACTGTAGTACGGATCGGCATTTCGGTGGCCACCTCCCAAATAGCCTCTGGATTTCATTTGAACCGGATCGTTGATGTACCGGGCGTCCAACAGCGTGCCGGCATCCCCGTTGGGTCGGCAACTATGACTGTCCGTCCATACATCGGATTTCCAGGCACTGATATTGCCGGATGCATCTAAGCTTGCTTCCACTTCCATGATCATCGCCGAGCCATAGGGCTCCCAGGTTTGTTCATCGGTTCTTGACCACTGCACCCGCACATGCTTGCCGGGAAGTGCCAATGCCAGCAGAGCCGCATCTGCCGAGGCATCATCTGCCGTGCTGTGTCCATAGCATCCTGCCCCTGGTATACCAATGATATGGATGTTATCTACCTCCATGCCCAACATCGCTGCTATGCCATTTCGCATCGGGTAAATGCCCTGGCTATGCGACCAGATGTGCAAGAGATCGCCATCGTACATGGCCACGGCACAAGCAGGCCCCATGGAGGCATGTTTGATATAGGGCTTGCGGTAGGTGGCTTTGACTGTTTGGGCGCTTTTGAATGCTGAATCTATGTCCCCATCATTCCGGATGTTTTTGGGTGCCTCCGCAATGCTTCGGATATGGTTGTACAACTCCTTTTGTTCAGGAAGCGAGGTGTTGTCTTCCCACTCGGCATGTTCTCTCAGGTACCGCTCTGCTTTGACTGCCTGGTATTCCTTTTCGGCAATCACGCCAACAAAGCCGCCATTTACCACGGTCTTGATCACTCCGGGTACAGCTGTGGCCAGGCCCGACTCATCCACTTTTACCAATTGCGCCTTGTAGCCAGATGGCCGCACCACCCGGGCATGCACCATGCCTGGAAAGCGTAAATCCTGCACATATACCTGCTCGCCCCTTACCATTTTCTCTATGTCGGTGCGGGGAATGGCTTTGCCCACGTATCGGTGCTCGGCTTTGCTCTTGATCCGAACTGGGGTGGTGACTTCCATATCGATCTGAGCCCCGTCCAGTAGCTCAGCAAAGGTCAGCGACTCTTTGAGTTTCTTGGCTTTGACGGTTCCGTTGTGTAGCAGAAGATCATCCTCTGTTATATTGAATTTGGCACTGGCCAGATTCAGTAATTTTTGCCTTGCCGTGGCGGCTGCATACCTCACCGACATGGCACTGTTGGCGATGGAACCGCTTCCGGCCGTATACCCTTCATCCGGAGTCAATCCTGTTTCTGCCAAATGCACTTCCACCATGTCCAGTTCCATGTCCAGCTCTTCAGCGGCTACCTGACGAATGGCCGTTCGGATACCCTGGCCCAGCTCTACTTTACCCGAGAGTACCCTGATGCGACCATCTTCCAACACCTGCAGCCAGGCGGTGACGTTTTTCGTCCGCTGCATACTTCCGGGGAGCCCTCCTTCATAGTCCACCCTAGCGGCGATCACGGGGTCTGGCTCAGTAATGCAAGAGGTAAGCAAGGGAAACCCCACGCTGATGTACCCGATTTGCTGAAGGAATTTTCTTCTCGATGCGTTGGCTGTTTCGGTCATAATGGCTGGGTTATTGAATTTTTGCTGCACGTTTTATGGCTTTGATCACCCGTGTATGTGCGCCGCAACGACACAAATTTAATTTTAATGCTTCTCTGATAGTGGCATCATCGGGCTGGGGGTTCTTTTCCAACAGATCCACGGCTGCTATGACCATTCCATTCAGGCAGTAGCCACACTGGGCGGCCTGTTCCTTCACAAAGGCTTCCTGCACCACGTGAAGCTTACCATTTTCATCTGCCAGCCCCTCCAGCGTAGTGATTTCGGTGTTTCCAATAGCCGACACCGGGATCATGCAGCTGGTGGTGGCACGTCCATCCAATAGCACCATACAGGCCCCACATTGTGAAAGGCCACAGCCAAACTTGGGGCCATTGAGTGCGAGGTAGTCCCGGAGCACATACAGCAAAGGGGTGTCGGGTTCGGTATCGACCATTTTTTGGGAACCATTAATATGGAGGGTGAATTGCGGCATTCTAAATCTGGTTTGGATTCTAAGATAGGGAAATGAGGCCTTAATCTTGAAAGTGGTAGAAAAACATTCTGATTATCCATGTTAGCGTTACACTTGTCCCAGACAAAAAAGTCCTAAAACAGATTATCATAGTGGGATACTCAGTGTGTTAAACCTTAGGTGCTCATTTATCACTTGATGACTTGGATTGTCCGCCACAAAGTATAATTTTATTCGTTGGCCAGCCTTAGCTAAAGCTACTGTAGTTAGGGCATGGCCAAGGGCTAGTGGTGAGGGAACTGCATTAAACGGCCAATTCATTTTGCGAAACGTGGCCAGCAAGCTAATACACATAATAATTGAACTCTATTCCCAACATAGCATTTCAAAGCACCAAAGATGCAACGGATATAGAGTTTCTCACTTTATCCGAATTGTTTTCTAGAATTGATGATGCTCCCGATCATAATCCAAGGTTGCCGCACCGGCTCAGTTTTTTTGCCTTGCTCATAGTTACACGGGGAACCGGAAGTCACCAGGTTGATTTGAAGAAATACCCATTGACGCAGGGGGCGGTCATCAAAATTGCCAAAGGTCAGGTTCATGCTTTTCAGGAAAACTTAAGCTACGATGGCGTTCTCTTGGCCTTTACCGAAGAGTTTGTGCTTAAGTATTTCTCAAGGTCTTCTGTCGATTTTATTACGCATTTATACAACTACCACATTTCTGAACCGCTGGTAGACAATTGCACGTTTAATGATTTTTTTCTGGAGCAAATTGATCAGGAAATTGCAAGCAATAACACCTACGCCCAAAAGGAAATTATTGCCAAAATAGTGGAGTTGTATTTGTTAAGATTGGAACGATTGTCTTACGGCAGCTTGCCTTCAAGGCATAGTAAGAGCCATTATGCACTGTTTATTCAGTTCAAAAATTTGGTAGAAAGCAGAGAGCTCAACTCCCGCAATGTTAAAGACTATGCGGAAAGCATGTCCTTGTCAGCCAAGCATCTGAATAGTATCGTTCGGCAATTCACCTTAAACACAGCTAAGTCTTTTATTGACCAATATGTGATTTTGGAAGTCAAGCGAACTATTATGAGCAGCCGGATTGGCCTAAAAGAGGTTGCTTATCAAATGGGCTTTGACGAAGTAACCAACTTCACTAAGTTCTTTAAGAAGCACACAGGTGTTTCACCTAAACAGTACAGGGCGTCACTTTAGTCATTCGGTTTCATATTTACCATTTTTAGTGGTGGATGTACCTTTTATTAAGGTAGAGGTAAACTGACCTTTGCTTAAAATAAGGGATAGTCAAGTAGCGCTTTATCCTACCTGTCGCCGCAGGTCAAAAATCAAAGAAATAGATAGGTCCGCTTCTTATCGGGAAGTGCAGGATGAGGAGGCCTTCAAAAAAATAGGCCAGCTAAAACAGGCCAAGCAAAAATTTAAAGGAAAAGCCGAAAAAAGAACTGGAGGCGCTAAAGACCAATAAGAAGTATGAATTTTATCAAAAGAAGCTACGGGTGGATGACTGTCGCCTTACTGGCAACAGCACCAATGTTTATCATTTTCAATATGGTGAATATTGATTTTACCAATGGTTTATCCATCAGCTTAATTGAAGGAGCCGGAAGCGAAGGCAAAACGACTTTGGAAATGATGTATCATATTTCCGGAGAGTTTGCCATACGTTGGATGACGGCCGTCCTTACTTGCACGCCGTTTTACATCCTCTTTGGCGTCAACAATCTATTTGTGAGGCAGGCAATGGGCATTGCAACCGCCGTATGGAGTTTCCTGCACTTTATCATTTTTATACGATGGGAAGGCTTTCTTGAGACATTTACTCAAGTGAATTATATCGCTGGGTTTGTAGCCGTTTTGGTGCTAGTTCCGCTATTTCTTACCTCCAACAGAAAAGCTATGAAGTGGCTTAAGGCAAAATGGAAAAAGCTTCAAAGTATGGCTTATGTGGCCATCATTTTGAGCTTATTGCATGTGGCTATTCTGGATAAAACCTGGATGATATACGCAGTAATTGTTGGCGTTGGCTTTGTTATCAGAATACCAGCGATAAAAGCAAAGGTGATTACGCTCCGAAAGGAAAGAGGAGCAAACAAAGCTTAGATAGCTTAAAAAATGAAAAGAGAATAAAATGAAAATAGCAGTAACATCGGCCAGCGGCCAATTGGGGTCAGCCATCGTAAAGCAGCTGATAAAAGAAATAGGGGAAGAAAATGTAGTCGGCATCGCACGAACACCCGAGAAGGCCAAACACCTTGGCGTTGAAATCCGAAAAGGGGATTACAACAATCGTCAACAATTTGATGAGGCTTTGAAAGGCATCGACGCAGTTCTTTTGCTTTCTGGGATGGACGACCCACAAAAACGGATTCAACAACATCGAAATGTCATTGAAGCAGCGAAAGTTAATGGTGTCAAAAAGATCGTTTACACCAGCATTGTGGGAGATGAGGCAAAAACGGCCTTTAGCCCGGTTGTTCAAAGCAATCGCCAAACCGAGGCTGATGTTCGGGAATCCGGGCTTCAATGGGTGATTGGTCGAAACGGTATATACATTGAGCCAGATCTGGAGTATTTAGACCATTACGTCGAAGCAGGTGAGATCAGAAATTGCGCAGGGGATGGAAAATGTGGCTATACAAGCAGAGAAGAGTTGGCTCATGCTTACACTCAAATGATAACAGGTGAACAGCATATTGGAAAGACGTATAACTTGGTAGGCGAGCCGATTACCCAAACGGAGTTGGCAAATTTGATCAATCAAGTATACGGAACCGACCTCAAATACAATGCTGTATCAGTTGAAGACTATGCCAGGGAAAGAAAAGCGGAGCTGGGAGAATTTATCGGAACCATCATCGCCGGGATCTACGAAGGGATTAAAAATGGTACAAATGAGGTAATCTCTGATTTTGAAAGGGCTGCTGGGAGACCTCATATGACTCCACAAGCGATGGTTCAGGCTTTTAAGAAAGAAGGCTGAAACCCGGTGAAGACAGTAGAACGAGAGACAACGGAAATCCGAAAACTAGCTCATGGGTATAATTGAAAAATTGTTAAAAAAGGTGGTGCTGCAAGAGGCAACTATTGAAGAGAAAACGAAACTTTCATCAGCTGCCTATAAGATTCGTTTAAAAAGTGAAAGCATAGCCAAAGCCGATTTTACCCCGGGTTACTTTTTACGCTTGGGGATTGGCATCGACAATGAAGACATCCCTATCAACGACAAGGTACGAAGTTACAGTGTTTGGGATATCAACAAATCTAAAGGATTCCTGGATATTGCCATAGCCGCACACAGCAGTGGTATTGGGGCCGCATGGGCAGCGCAGAGTAAACCAGGCGACACAGTTTACTTCAAGTGGAAAAAAGGCAACTTCCTGGTGGATGACTCGGCAGATAGCTATCTGATGATTGGCGATTTATCAGCATTGTCTCATCTGTACATGATCAATCGAAGTTTCTCAAAACAACAGCAGGTAGCTGGTATTGCATATAGTCAGGACAGATCTGAGCTCTTTCCAGATGTGGATGGTGCCACACCTTTTACTTTTTATGAGATGCCTCCAAATCCTGTCCCTGAAATTGTGGAGGAGGTCAAAAAACTTGTTCCAAAAATGAAGGGTAGAAAGATAGTTTATCTAGCTGGAGATAGCCGGGTATGTGTTGCGCTCAATCAATATTTTAGAAAAGAGCTGCAATGGGATGCCAAACAAGTAAAAACCAAGCCGTTTTGGAACCCGACAAAAAAGGGACTAGAATGATGGCTATCGGTAAGTTTGTATATGTTCGAGCTTTCTGTTCTCTCCTATGAATACTGAGGATTGGGTGGTTTAGCTGGCGGAATTTGTCAGTATGGCATTGTGCTTTTTTGGTATGGTTATCCACACCCTACCAAGGTTTCATGACTACTGTGGGGGCGAAGTATCTCGTAGCTATTTCAAAAAAAACTTAAAGAGAGCAAAATAGACAAACGGCTGTAGCAAGTGTCTCGTGTCATTTATCATTATTCGCTGGTGTCTGGGAAGTATTTTTTGTAGCTTTTTAGCCGTTCGATTGAGAACTAAAACTACGCACCCATGGACAGACGATACTTCATTAAAACTACCTCTGCTGGCATCGCCGCCAGCGCTGCCTTTTCGGCCATCCCCCTGATGGGCATTGCACGGCAACAAGCCACCTATAAGGTCGCACTCATTGGCACTGGCTGGTGGGGTATGAACATCCTTGGGGAAGCGATGGCCTCCGGTCGTAGCAAGGTAGTGGCCATGGCCGACGTAGACAAAAACCAGCTTATGCCTGCCCTTGAAAAAGTAGAAAAGCTGACAGGCAAAAAGCCGAAGCCTTATACCAACTACAAGGAAATGCTTCAGCGGGAGAAACCGGAGATTGTCATCGTCGCTACGCCTGATCACTGGCATGCCTTGGCTGCCATAGATGCACTAAAAAGCGGTGCCCATGTTTATTGCGAAAAGCCGATTTGCCATACTATCAATGAAGGCAAGGCTATGGTGAGGGCAGCGCAGTCGACCGGAAAAGTGGTTCAGATTGGTTTACATCGCAGAGCATCGCCGCACAATATCTCAGCCAATGAGTTTTTGCGCTCGGGTAAGCTTGGGAAAATTGGCAGCGTGAAATGCTTCATCAACTATGGAGGCGGCCCTGGCAGCATCACACCTAATTCAGAAGCCCCGGAAGGCATGGATTGGGATATGTACTGCGGTCCGGCACAGCTGGTTCCTTACAATAAAACGATTCATCCTCGTGGCTTCCGTCAGCACCTCAACTTCGCCAACGGCACCATCAGCGACTGGGGTGTGCATTGGTTCGATCAGGTGCTTTGGTGGTCAGAAGAAAAAGCGCCAAAGAGAATATACTCAAGTGCGACCAGGCGGATTAGGGAAGACAGCACAGATGCCGCCGATACACAGCTGGCCGTGTTTGACTTTGAGTCATTCACACTTCATTGGGAAAACCGCAACTACGCAGGTAACCGCCAGGAGGGCCCGGATGTAGGCTGCTACTTCTATGGTACAGAAGGAGTGCTTCACCTTGGCTGGATCGATGGCTGGACGTTTTACCCTGTCAACAAGAAACAGGAAACGATCCACGTAGCCCCTGTGCTGCATGAGCCTGATCAGCAGAACATCAAAGAGCTGTGGACTGACTTTCTCAAAGTGATTGAAAGCAAAGGCCAAACCATCAACCCTATGATCAATGGACAGCTGGCCACCAATATCAGCTTGCTGGCGATGGTGTCAGCGAAGGCGGGGCGCAGCATCGAATGGGACGGCGACAAGCAGGAGGTGATCAACGATCCGGAAGCGAATAAGCTGCTTTCGAGGGAGTACAGGAAAGGGTATGAGTATCCGGTGTGACATCTGAGGCCGCCGAAACAACGTCATGCCGATGGCGACGAAGGAGCGAGGCATCCCCTGGATAATGGCAGTGAGCTGGATAAATACGCTGCAATCATTATGGGGATTTCTCCACTGCGCTGCGATGACGGAGCTTTTCTGGCTTTTTTTGAAGCTACCTTACTTCTTAATCACATCGTAAATATCCGTCCGCCTGTCCTTCAGGTTGCGCACTGAGCCAAAGTTGTGGAGCTCCTTCAGCAGGTCGAGGTCAACATCCGCCACCAGAATCATCTCTGTGTTAGGCGTCGCTTCTGCTTTGATGCCGTTGGTAGGAAAGGAGAAGTCGCTTGGCGTAAACACAGCCGATTGTGCAAACTGGATGTCCATGTTCGACACCTTGGGCAGGTTACCTACGCTGCCGGCAATAGCCACATAGCACTCATTTTCAATAGCCCGGGCTCTACAGCAATAACGCACCCTACCGTAGCCATTCTGTGTGTCGGTGAGGAAAGGAACGAAAAGGATTTTCATGCCCTGATTGGCTAGTATTCTTGACAGCTCAGGAAATTCGGAATCATAGCAGATAAGTACCCCGATAGGACCGCAATCCGTTTCAAAGACTTCCACCTTGTTGCCACCAGTCAACCCCCAAAACTTCGCTTCGTCAGGTGTCACGTGGATTTTCTCGTAACTATCGAAAGTGCCATTTCTTCTACAAACAAAGCCTTCATTGAATAGCTTATCGCCACGCATGGAAGGCATACTGCCAGTGATAATATTAACATTGTAGCTTATCGCCAATTGGATAAACCTGTCCCTTATCTCGTCGGTATACTCAGCCAGTTTCCTGATGGCTGCTGCCTCATTCAAGTTATTATGCGCCGCCATCAAAGGGGCGTTGAAGAATTCAGGGAACAAGCAAAAATCGCTTTTGTAAGCCGAAGTTGCATCTACGAAAAACTCCACTTGCTCAAAAAGGTCGTCTATGTCTTTATAAAGGCGCATTTGCCACTGCACTAATCCAAGCCTTACTATTGACTTGTCAAGTAGCTTTCTTGAGTTGGCCTTTTCATAGTAAATATTGTCCCACTGCAGCAAAACAGCATAGTCCTTCGATTCTTTATCGCCTGGAAGATAATCTTTAAGTACCTTCTTTACGTGGAAGTCGTTCGATAACTGAAAAGTGAGTGTGGGGTCATAAATCTCTTTGAACTTTACCTTCTGGATGTACTCCTTGGGGCTGAAGTCCCTGGCATACTCATGGTACTTTGGAATCCTTCCACCGAAGATGATGGCTTTTAGATTGAGGTCTTCACAAAGCGACTTCCGGGCGTCGTATAGTCGTCGGCCCAGTCTAAGACCTCTGTATTCTGGCTTGATAAACAAATCGATGCCATACAGGACATCCCCTTTCGGATTGTGTGTGTTGAAGGTATACTTACCGGTAATTTCCTCGTAAGTATGTGCATCACCAAAGTGTTCGTAGGTGACGATGAGCGATAAGGCGCATCCGGCAAGTTCATCATCAACGAATATGGCTATTTGACCCTTTGGAAATATTCTGAGAAGGGTCTCAATATGCTTTTCACCCCAAAACGCACCCGGCCAGTTTGGGTAGGCAGCAATCATGGAGTCTTTTAACCCCTGATAGTCAGATGATTTTAGCGCACGGAGTTCTACTTTTCCTATATCTTCCATAAATAGACGAGCCTTAATGGCCGGTAATATCATTTAATGTATTGATGATAACAACACCCGGATTAGGCGTCTTTGATTGCACCCAATATTATTTCACAGGCCTCCTCGATCTGTGTGGTGTTTATGGTAAGTGGTGGAGCAATTCGCATGGCACTGTTGTTGAAAAGAAACCAGTCGGAAAGCACGCCTCGCTCGAGGCAAAGATCGAGAATTGGTTTAAGTATATCAAAACTTTCGAACTGAACCGCCATCATTAGCCCGTTGTTTCTAATTTCCTGAATAGAAGAATGCTTCAGGAGTTTTTTAAAAAGGGCTGCTTTCTTTTCAGCTTCAGTAAACAGTTTTTGTTCCTGAATTACCCCGAGGGTGGCCAGCGAAGCTGCCGCTGAAACAGGGTGCCCGCCAAAAGTGGTGATGTGCCCAAGTACGGGGTTGTCGGTAAGCACATGCATGACCTTTTTGGACGATATGAAGGCACCTATGGGCATTCCGCCTCCCATGCCTTTTGCCGCCACTACAATGTCAGGTACAATGCCGTACTGCTCAAATGCCCAGAAGCTGCCGGTTCTGCCAAAGCCACATTGAATTTCGTCCAGTATGAGTAAGGTGCCTGTTTCGCTGCACCGCTGTCTTAAGGCTTTGAAATACTCCCTGGTAGCGGATTTTACGCCAGCCTCGCCTTGTACGGTTTCTATGATGACGGCAGCTGTCTGCTCATCGATCACCATTAGGTCTGGGATGTGGCCAAAAGTGATGTGCTTAACGCCAGGAAGCAGTGGTCTGAATTTTTGTTTGAAAACTTCATCGCCAGTCACAGATAATGCGCCGTGGCTGCTGCCATGGTAGGAAGAGAAGCAGGAAACCAGATTGGGTTTACCTGTGAAGCGCTTGGCGAGTTTGAGAGCACCTTCCACTGCCTCGCTACCGGAGTTGACTAAGAAGATGTTGTCGAGAGGGTCGGGGAGGGTGTCTGACAAAGCTTTGGCCAGTTTCACCTGTGGGCTTTCGACAAACTCTCCATAGACCATTACGTGGAGGTATTTGTCGACTTGATCTTTGATGGCGGCAACCACTTTTGGGTGGCGGTGCCCGATGTTGCTGACGCCGATTCCGGAAATCAGGTCAATGATTTTTTTTCCCTCTGGAGTATAGAGGTAAATGCCTTCGGCTTTTTCCACTTCGGTCATCAAAGGAAACTCTGAAGTTTGGGCGAGATGCTGCTGAAAGAGTTGTCTGTTGGAAAGCATGCGGCAAAGGTAGGGAGAATTGGGGCAATTCCGCAGGCTTACTGTCAGTCCAGGCGTCGGTACGGCGAGGAGGGATAAAGCGCTGGGGCCGTCAGCCGCCGGGTTGCTGGTGCTAAAGCCATCAGGTAGGAGCATTAGCAGAAAGGTAATCCAACTGTGTCTGACCGCTATGGGCGGTGCCGACACTGCCTCACTGCACACAAAAAAAGAACCCCGACACTGCCGGGGTCCTTTCTAGTAAACTACTCTCTTTCCATCACTGGATCTTTAATTCTTTAATACTTTAACTTCCACTCGTCGGTTAAGCTGTCTCGATTCTTCGGTGGCGTTGCTGGCTACCGGCTGACTGCCTCCGTAGCCTTTTGCCTGCAATCTTCTTGCGTCAATGCCTCTCATAGTCAGGTAGTTTTTCACTACGTCTACACGCTCCTGCGACAATTTGAAGTTTTTACTTAGATCACCCCAGCTGTCGGTGTGCCCGGCCAGCTCCACTACCATGTTAGGATTTTCTCTAAGGAGGGTTTCCAGCATGGCTAGGTCTGTGTCTGACTCAGGTAGCAGCTCAGGGGTTGATTTATTGAAAAGGATATTATTGAATGTGATTAGGTCGCCAAGGGCTATCGGATCCAGGTAGATGTCCTTGTGAAGTTCCGAGTAAGCATCGAAAGCGAGCACGTCAATACCGATGTCCAGCGGCATATACCCTTCGGCATAAGCCAGGATTCTGTATTTGTTACCCCGGCTCAGAATCGCTTTGTATTCCATCGTCTTACTGTCGGGACTGGCCATGCCTTCTTTCTTACCTTCAAAGTAGGTCTCAAAGATGATGTCGGCCATGATAGGTTCGTTTGTTTTGCTGTCGAAAACTTTTCCTCTTACCAGCATAACAGGCTCAGGCTTCAGCTCGTTTTCCAACGAAATCGAGTAAATGTCTCTTGCTCCAACGCTGCTCTCGTCACTTGAAGTAAAGAACGCCTTGCTGCCGTCGGCTGAAATGGAGTAGTAAGCGTCCCACTCGGCTGTGTTGATGTTGGATCCCATGTTTACTGGTGTGCTCCAGTTAGTCCAGGTGTCGTCTAGTCTTTTCGTGTAAAAGATATCGCTTCCACCCATGCCGCCGTGGCCGTTGCTGGCGAAATACAGCGTCTTGTTGTCAGGAGCAAGGAAAGGGCTGAACTCTGCTTTATTTGTATTAAGAATTTTTCCAAGGTTCCTTGGCCTGGCATAGGTGTTGTTGCCTTGCTTGATGCTGACATATAAGTCCTGGTCACCGTATCCGCCGTCTTTTGCCTGATAGGCCATGATCAACGCCTCCTCACTAGCGCTCATAAAGAAGTCGAGGTATTTTCCTTTGGGCTCAAAGTTATTAATAACAACGGGTGCTGGTTCGTCCCATCCGTAGGGCGTCTTTCTGGCAATTGAAACACCCCTTTGGGTAGCACCCGCCTCACTGTATGCATTCATAAGGAGGAGGGTGTTACCATCTGGGCTAACACTACACACACCATTCGCAAACCTATCGTTCAAAGGTTCGCCAATATTTTCAGCTTCTGTCCAGGCTCCGTTTTCGAAGTAGGACACATAGATGTCCTGATCGTCCGACTGACCGCCGATGTTGTTGTCGCTGTTTTGTCTTGCGAAATAAAGCGTCTTTCCATCGGCCGAGATAACCGGCTTAGCTTCCGGGAAAAGCGAGTTAACGGTTCCTCCCAGGTTTTCTTTAGTCGAGGTGAAAAAGATTTCGTCTTTGAAGTTAAGCCTACCGTATTTTTCGTGCAGTGAAGTTTTTATATCTGATGCCGATGCAGTATTTGAAACACCTACGGCGTCTATTTGTGCCCAACCTTCGGCCGCTTCGGTGTCCACAACAATCTCAACCCTTTTTACAGCGTAGTAGGTCACAGGGATGCTGATTAGCAACGTGCGGAATCTTTCGTCAACATCGACAGCCTCCTTGTTATAAATAGGGTACTTATTGCCCACCTCATCCAAAAGGGCAATTTTTGTAACCCTTCCGGGCATATAGCTTTCTACAATTATCAACTGCTGAACAGTCTGTGGCTTGTCAAACTCAAGCATTAATGAGCCGAAAGCTTTTTCGTCTTTCAGTCTGAATGCCCGTGGATTTAAAAATCCAAGAGGGAAAGCATCTGGTTCGCCTGTGGCCGTGTTACCAGAGTAATCAGCATCGGCAAATTGGTTGTACTGATAGTCGACAGATGAAGCCCATTGTATCTGCTGGGCGAATGTTGCGCCGACTGTAAGAAGAAGAATCGTAAGTGATGTAAGTAAGCGGGTCATAGCTTTGAGAGTTTTGATATCTCAAAGGTATGGCGCTCAATGGCCCGAAAAGTTGACTTTAGGAGGCCCTCCTTACCCGTGTCGGATGAATTAGTTCTTTACTGTTCAATCACTTAAACCTTACGTAAGAAAATAGACCGTATTCAACGGAAAATCCGGTGAGGGCGTGATGAGCGTGCTATGAGGTGATTCTTCACCACTCAGAAGGATGTAAGATTGAATTGCTATGAAAAACAAAAAGGCTCCAGTTGGAGCCCTTTTTTGCTTTAAATTATGAACGTAAATTTCAAAAAAGTTGATTTTACCTTCTATTTCTTACGCTTTCTTTCTATTGCCTTCAGTGCTGCTTCCACTATATGGGCTGCATTTAAGCCGTATTTTTCCATCAATTGTTCCGGTACACCGCTTTCACCAAAGCTGTCTTTTACAGCTACATACTCCTGTGGAAGCGGGTTGTGTGTTGCCAGCGTCTGAGCAATACTATCGCCAAGGCCACCATTCATTTGGTGCTCTTCGGCGGAAACGGCGCAACCAGTTTTGGCCACCGAGTCGAGAATGGCTTTCTCATCCAGCGGTTTGATGGTATGTATATTGATGATCTCAGTGCTGATGCCTTTTTCTCTCAGTATTTCTTCTGCCAGAACAGCCTCCCACACCAGGTGACCTGTGGCAAAAATACTGACATCGCTTCCTTCAACCAGCTTCAGCGCCTTGCCAATCACGAAAGGCATGTCCTCTTTAATAAAGATAGGCACCTTTGGTCGGCCAAAGCGCAGGTAAACCGGCCCTTCATATTTAGCGATGGCTACGGTAGCCTGCCTCGTTTGATTGTAGTCACATGGATTGATGACGGTCATGCCTGGCAGCATTTTCATCATACCAATGTCTTCGAGAATCTGGTGGGTGGCGCCGTCTTCGCCGAGGGTAACGCCTGCATGTGAGGCGCATATCTTCACGTTTTTCCCTGAATAGGCAATTGACTGACGAATCTGATCATAGACCCTTCCTGTAGAAAAGTTAGCGAAAGTACCGGTGAAGGGAATCTTGCCTCCGATGGTAAGGCCAGCAGCAATGCCCATCATGTTGGCTTCGGCAATGCCTACCTGAAAAAATCGTTCTGGAAACTCCTTAATAAAGGCATCCATTTTTAATGAGCCGATAAGGTCGGCACAAAGGGCAACAACATTGGGGTTTTGCTGGCCAGCCTCTAGCAAGCCTACTCCGAAGCCGGAGCGGGTGTCGTTTTTTCCGAGTATTTCAAATTTCGTCATCTACCGTATAGTTTGATGGTTTCTGTGGAACCAGTTCTTATGCTGAATTTCTTTATTTCTGTAAACTTACTGCCGTTTGCGCTTTGTGCACGAAACACAAATTTATACTCTCCGGGCTGAATAGCGCTAACAAAAGAGGTGATATTTCCGGGAAAGTTACAAACCCACTCCTGCGACCCATCGGGGTTGATTTTGTAGAGACTCCCAATGCCCCGCACGCCCATAGTCAGGTTGAGAACTCCCGGCCCCGGAAGGGTAATGGAATTGTCCTGAGAAGGCTTTATAGTATAGCCCCTTATAAAGGTGCGTGGAAAAGTTTGCACTTCGATGTCGTAGGTGCCTGCGAGGTAAAGAAAGGGCTCAGTCAGTTTTTGGATGTTGAGACTCTGTGTTTGACCCGGCAGACGTACCGACGCCTGCACCGGATTGCCGTACTCTGAGGCACCGGGCATTTGAAAAACTAAATTGCCCTGTGGGGTAGGGATGTCGATTATATTGTGGATGCCACCTACAAGTGCCACATTTCTTTTTACCACAGGGGGTACTGTATTGGCCACCACGTCATAAGTGAGCACCGCATCGAGGATTACAGAGTCGGGGCGGCCCAGTTTGTCCCTGTAGTGCACAAAGTCGTAAACGGACTGCCGTGTCACTGTATTGATAAAGCTGACGTTCACATCTGTTACAATGGGCGCATTGTTTTCATTGAGTAGCTCTACACTGGCTGTGGTCTCCATCAGGGTTTGCCTCAGCACTTCGTTGAGCGACTTTTTGAACTTGGGCACGTCTGTAGCATCGAAGTACTTGCCCAGGCATTCGAAGTTCTTCTCGTATTCTAACCCCAGGCCCAGGCCGATAACGAAGGGTTTCAGAAAGATATTCTTCGACTGCAGTGCTTTGGAAACGGCACAGGGATCCCCCTCGCAGCTTTCTATGCCGTCGGTAATGATGATGACTACATTTCTGTAGCCGTCCACTTTGGGGAAGTCATTGGCAGTTTGCTCCAGCGAGTAGGCGATGGGCGTGTTACCCTGCGGTGTGAGCTGATATAGCTTGGCACGAATGTCACGGTGGTTCTTTGCTGAAAAGCCCACTTCCAGTTTGGTATCTGTGCAGTTGTTGTAAGCCCTGGCATACTGGTGACCGTAGACTCTCAGTGCCAGTTCCACATTGGGGTTGACACTCAAGGAGTCGACAAGGTCGGACAGCAGCTTTGTGGCTACATCAATTCGCCGCACACTTCCCAGCTTGGCCAGCATACTGCCGGATGCGTCAAGCAAAAACAGGATACGTGTTTTTTCCGGCGGCTTTTGCTTGTACACCTGAGCAAACACAGGAAAGCTGAAAAGACTGAGCAGTCCCGCAATAACGGTAGCTTTCCTGAGTAAGTTTTTCAAAATGATTTGGGTTTAATAATCCCCTAAGGTCTCTTCGAGCTGCCCCAAAGCCTCTGCCAGCTGCTCGTCGTTGGGAGCAACACCATGCCATTTGTGGCTGCCCATCATAAAATCAACACCAGCACCCATTTCAGTTTTCATCAGGTTCATGATGGGCTTTCCTTTGCCAGCCAGGCTTTTCGCTTTCTGAAGAGCCGCTAAAATGTCTTCCATGTCGTTGCCGTTGGACTCGATTACTTCCCATCCAAATGCTTCATACTTCGCACGAAGATCCCGGAGGTCATTTATTTTGGCAGTGGGGCCGTCGATCTGCTGACCGTTCCAGTCGATGGTGGCGATCAGGTGATCCAGCTTGTGGTTGGGGGCATACATGGCTGCTTCCCATACCTGGCCTTCCTGCTGCTCGCCATCACCCATAAGCACATACACAAAGCTATCGTCTTTATTGAGCCTCTTCGCTTCGGCTGCACCAATGGCCACAGACATTCCCTGCCCCAGTGAACCTGAAGCAATTCTGATGCCTGGTAGGTGCTCGTGTGTAGCTGGGTGGCCCTGAAGGCGGGAGTTGATCTTACGGAAAGTGGCCAGCTCTTTTACAGGAAAATAACCGCTATGAGCAAGTACGCTGTAGAAAACTGGCGAAATATGTCCGTTTGAAAGGAAGAAAAGGTCTTCACCTTTCGCATCCATGTTGAACTTTGGGTCGTGATTCATCTCATGGAAGTAGAGGGCTACAAAGAAGTCGGTGCAGCCAAGCGAGCCACCCGGGTGGCCTGACTGACATGAGTGTACCATACGAACAATGTCACGACGCACTTGCGACGCTATACCTTTCAATTCTGCAACTGATTTCTTCTCTGCCATGGATGTTTAGTCTTAAAAACGATTACGGTTTCAAAGGTAATGAAAGTGAGAAAATAAGGAGGGATAAAGTGGGGAAAGTTGTTGCGATCAAAAGCGAGACCTAAACAGGTTGCGGAATTAGTGTTAGGCTCAGTTGCCATTTTGAATATAAAGAAACAGGTGGAAAGTTAGCCTTTCGTAAGATGGGGTGGTTTAAATTGAAGCCTTACCTTATATTGAAGGGCAATCTATTTTTTTAAGGATATCAAGTCGTAATGGAGTACGTAGCTGCCCTCATATTTGCTCTTGCAATGGTATTCATAGTCGTGCAGGTTTTTAAAAACGTCTACGAAATTTTTGCTGCTACTTTCGATTTTTTTCTGGGAGATAAGTTCCATTGGTTTTTTATCAGGAAGCCTCTTGATGAAAAATATCTAAAAATTATTAAAGAAAAGTTTCCTTACCACCAGGCCCTGCCGAATGAGAAAAAAGTGTTGTTTGAGAAAAAAGTTCAATATTTTATCAAGTCGAAAGAGTTTATGCCCGGCCACGATATCGACCAGGTTACCGATGAGATGATAGCTTTGATAAGTGCCACAGCTGTCCAAATTACGTTCGGCTACCCCAGGATTTATCTGGTACATTTTGATAGAATATATGTTTTTGGGGATGTTTATCAGTCTAACGCTACGGGGCAATTTCATCAAGGGGAGGTTCACGCTGGGGGCTACATCGCTCTTTCGTGGAAAAGCTTCGTTTTCGGGCTCATGGATGAAAAGGATGGCAGAAACCTGGGACTGCACGAAATGGCTCATGCGCTAAGAGTGGAGGATTCAATAAGAAACAAAGAGTATAATTTCCTGGACTACGATTCTTTAGTGCAGTTTACTAAGGAGGGGAGGAGAGAAATCGAAAGAATGAAAACCGGAGATTTAACTTTTTTCAGGAAATATGGTGCCTCAAGTGACCAGGAGTTTTTTGCGGTTGCTGTTGAAAATTTCTTTGAGCGTCCCGCCGAGCTTCATGACCACAATCCAACTCTATACCGTCTGTTGTCCAGCATGCTGAGGCAGGATCCAATGGCCTGGAGTCGGCGCTATTGATGAGGTTCTGACTGACAGAAACGGAATTATAACTCCAACCTGCTAGGTTTTATTTAATGAGGAGCCACTCAAACCCATTCGCCGGCACTTCCACTTGTAACCTGATACCATACTCCCGGTCAAGATCATAAGTCTTGGCCACTCCATCCCTATCGCTGACAACCGCCTTTTGAGACAAGCCTGTATAATACAAAGGCACATAAATCTCTTTCTTGACGGGCACGTCCAGTGGATTGTAAACCGACAGCAGGCCTTTGTCTTCTCCCATAGGATGAACATTCAGCCAATAGTCAATATCCCTGCCATCGGGCCGCCGCAGGTGAATCATGTCTCCTTCCAGAACACTGCGATGCGCTTTGTACCAGTCTACCCAGCCTTTTACCATAGTTTTGGTTTCTTCGGTGTCATAGAGTCTGGGGCCACGGTAGCAGGCTTGTACGCCACCGCCAAGGTTGCTAGTGATCATGCCCTCGTAATGATCCAGGTGTTCATTCAGTGGTTCGATGGTGGCAGCGGATCCACCGCCATGGTACTCTGTCAGCGGCACAAACATCCAGCCCATCGACGACTGCTTGACCCACGAGCCATCGTAAATGTTTTGTCGGGTGTGGACGAGCTGTTGCGCACGGGGGAGGCTCCAGTTCACCTCCCGGTAGCCCATGCCCGATTTGTTAGACCCGGCCAGATAGTAATAGTCGGGCACATTGAGGTAAATACCCTCGCTGCGGCACCATTGGTAGAACTTAGAGATTACCTGATACTGGTTCCATTGCGAGTCTTCGTAGCCACGATGGCCAGGATGATCGTGAGAAGTACAGACATCGCCAGGATAGGAGCCGTCGTGCTCTAATAAGGTGAATCCTGTTTCTTTGTAGAAAGCATACAACTTCCGGAAGTACTCCTCTCCCCATTCGCTGCCAATGCAGGGGGAGTTGCCGAAGGTCGGTGTCATTCCCTCAGGCATCACCACATCTTGCCCGTTGCCGATTTTTCTGGAAGCGAGCAGAGAATAGCCGCCAATTTCCACGCCTTTACTTTTGGCATAGTCGGCATACTTTTTCATTTCGGCCAGGTATTCCGGGCTGTTGTTTTCAATGTCGAAACCGCTGCCGAATGTCAGGATCACCATTTCAAATCCGACTTCAGCCGCCTGGTCAATGGCCACCTTCACCCTTTCCCAGTCGGCAAAGCGGGCGTGCATCATTAGCGGATTTTCGGTTGTCCACGGTGCCAGTGTGCGGTACATCTTTCGTTGGGCGAGGCCATTGCGCTCTCTATCGTAACTATCGAAAGGCATTACGAAGGTGCGAAAGGAAGTGAAGCTTTTGCCTGGTGCAATAAGCTGACCCGGCCCGACTTCCGGACTTACCTTCAACAGACAAGGCGTCAGTTTGAGGTAGTTGACCTGGGTATTGTACTCCGGGTCGGGGCCCCAGTGCACCACATGGTGGTTGGCGTCGTCGGCATCGAAGCTGGCAAAGGCCATGTCTGTTTCCACGTGAATATTGGGCGTGTGCGGCAGATATTTCCGTGCCTCTACGGCCGACCCGTCTTCCACGGCAGCAATGATTTCGCTGGTAAACTGGTCCAGCGTAACGGCGGATTTGGATTGATTGTCGATGGTGATCCACTTCGCCATCACCGGAATGCCGTCATAGAGCTCGTAGTGCACTGACACCTTGAGGTCTTTGGCTACTTGCGTTGCGGAAGTGGCTACAGTAGCCTTGTTGTAAGCTCCATACACAGCAAAGTGGGTGATGTGAAGACGAACCAAATCGCCCAAATCTCCACTGTTATCTGTGGCCTGGCCTTTGGCATCCATTTTCCCGACTCTTACGCTCGCTGGCTTTGTTTTTTGTGGTGCCAGCCTTTCTACCAGCCGCCAGGTTTCGTTGGGTAGTTTGGCTTCGCAATAGACACCGGACTCATCCCATCTGATCCGCAAGCTGACCGCTCCGTTAAAATCCGGATTGACTCTTTCTCCAGCCCACTTTATTTCTTTTTCACCATCCCATACTGAGAACAGTGATCTTCCCTGATCGTTGACGTGACCGCCAGGCGTCAGGGAAAATTTGACGGTGCGGTCAGGGTAAATCAGAGCCAGACCTGGCGCCCAGTTGCCACTTTGGTCTGTACCCGGGTCAATTGTAGCCTCCACCAAATGCACATCTGCTGTTAGGCTATGTTCTACAAATACGCTGGTGTTCTGTGGTGTGTAGATTTCGCCTACCTTTCCCTCGTTGACAAATGAGCTGCGGGGGTGGGCTTTCGAAGCAGTTGTCTTCCATGCTGCATCCAGCGCTTTGAAATCAGTTGCCATCAATTGCTTTCTGCCATAGTCGCTGGGCAGCGACTTTCCCGATTGAACCAGCTCCTCAGGTAAGGGCATGCGGTAGTCCATGCGGAGATGCACGCCTTTCGGAGGCCAATCGAGGTTTGCCGCATGATGCCTGACCTGCTTCCACTCGAAAGGTGCCTTGGGCTCGCTTACTTCGTAGCCGGTAAATTGCAGCGAGGCTTGATCGTTGGTCAGCTGGTCGATCCATTCTTTGCGCAGGTAGGCATAATTTCGCTGACCCTTTAGGCCACCCACTGCGTAGGTAATGCCGTCGATGGTGATTTCAGCTTCGGGTTTTACGCCTCGCAGAAGGCTTTCGCCTGTCATCAGGTTGTCGAGGCCCACGGTAGCTCCGTTGGGAGCAAGGCGAAAGGTACGCCGGATGAGGCCGTTGGAAATAGCAATTTCTTTCGGCGACTGCCCTTGATATACATCTGCTTTAAAAGTCGAATTGTCCAGCAGCCAGTCTGCGGCCGGTTTGGGTGGGCGAGGAGGCTCTGTCGGGAGGTGGGATTGTGCAGCTGCCGGGGCGAGGGAGATACATGCAAGAACTAAGAAGGCGAGGCGACCAATGAGCATAAACAGGCGTTGTTTTTTGCACTTAAAATTACACAATCTACCTCCTTAAACAGCAAAGCTTCAATTTTTTCAACCGCTATTTGGAGAAGTGCCCGGAGACCGAAATTTCCAGAGATAATCCAAATTATCCTTTTTCAGAATAAACCAAGCCGATAAAGATACGGTGACAGAGAATGGAAAGGCTGAGTAGATGCCAAATGGTGCAATACATGCG
Source organism: Imperialibacter sp. (assembly GCF_040222385.1). Taxonomy (GTDB): domain Bacteria; phylum Bacteroidota; class Bacteroidia; order Cytophagales; family Cyclobacteriaceae; genus Imperialibacter. Next base: position 88,172 of record NZ_JAVKDF010000049.1, on the reverse strand, counting down.
AGAAACAAGATGATGCCTGAACTTGCCAACTTTATCCACCAGTTGTTAAGTAGCATGCCGATAGCAATCATTGCCTGACCAATAGCGATAATGCTGACAACTGCAGTAATGTGTTGACTGAACCATCCTGTGATGAAAACCTTGTAACACTCCAACACAGATGATTCTGCGTACATCAGGTAGGCTTCCGGAGTGGTGTGACAGGTAATGTAATTGAACCAGCTTGCCCCGGCAAATAATAAAACGAATAGCAATCGGGCCAGTTTGGGCCATTTTATCGTCACTAGCAAGAAGAACAAGCCCACGACATTTGAAATAGTGTAAGCTATGTAAATTGCTTCCATGGGGATTTAAGTTATTTAACTTCAATCCCCTTTCGTTTCATCTCTTCGGCCAGCCTGGCGGGGAGGCCACGGCAGGGGCAGTTTTTAATATGTTCGAGATGCCATGCCGCCCGCTGTTCAAATGTTGGTTTTGTTGGCATTGGGTTGGCGAGGTGCCATTGTTTGTTGAGCTTCATCGCTTTGTTGGGTTATATTCTACATTGATGGTGCGAAAGTTTCCATAGCAAAACTCTTTGTTGGGATACTGGTAAACCGCATCAGCATAAGCTGCCACTCTGTGACCATTAAAATCCTGATAGTCTTTCAATGGCGTTGACCATTGTCGCCTTTCCATAGAGCCATCCTCCTCACGGGCATACCGATCGTCGGATATGAAGTTGATCAGTTGTCCATCTTCATTAAAATACAGCCATGCGGAAACGGTGATATCGTCAGTGGTGAAAGACGCCTGAACATGGTTTCCCCTAACTGCCAGCCATTTTACCCGGCTGTCGATAAGGGTGGCTGGTGCCATCACGCACATATCATTGAAGAAGGTAACTGTTTCGGAAACGCCCATTTCCCTTCCTGTTTCATAGGCCACCCTGATCATTGATATCAGACGGATATCCATGAAAGCCTCACCGTTTGTGTACCGATGATAGCCGGCTACAGGCAGGTGCTTCATGGTGGCATTTAAAAAAAACAAACGAGTTGGCGTGTTCATAAAATTTGTTTGTTCCGAGTGGAATGACATCCAATCAGCTGTATCACTTTCCCTCAGCACACCTTCGAACGCTACTTTGAAATGAGTCACCTTAGGTTTTCCAATTGCCCCGGAATACCTGATATATTTTTGAACCGGCAAGGGTAGGCCCTCAATGTCAGTGTTGCTCAAGGTCTCTTGGGGTGCTGGTGTTAACGAGGCCATCCCTTCCTTTATGTCTCTTTTATATTGATCTTCGTAATTTGATGCAGCAAGGCTCACGAATAACCAGGGTAGAATCACCACATTCACAATGGTTCCATACTTCGCATCTTTCCAGTATTTGAAGGTTAGAATTTGAGAGAAAAAAACAGACGTCATACCAAATACCCACCAGTAGCGCCAGTTTGAGAAGAGTAACCCAGAGGTAACTGACCACATGACCGCCACCGCCAGCCAGAAGACACCTGGCGACTTGACGAAATTGGAAGAGACAGCAGGTGTATTGACCCTGAAGCCAGCAAGATGAATGGCTCCATGAAGCAAGATGATTATCGCCAGAAAGTATCTCATAGTCTCTGCCTCTTTTACTAAAACTAGTAGCCTTGGAGATGTAAGACCATGACGAGCGACATGAAATGACAATGATTGTGGTCAGTATAAAACGGGAAGGACTTGGCACTATTCTGCTAAGTCTCAAGTCTCACTTTGCTTCCAATATACTTCCTCTCACCAAAAATCTTCCGTTTATGGTGAAAGGCATTCCCTTTCCATTTAAAATAGTTCTGAGGTAAGTGGTAACCAGCCCCTGCCTTGCTGAGCCCCATAGGAGCAAGATAGCCAATCCGAAGAAGGGTATTTAACACCCAAATCAACATGTTGCAGTGCCAGCGAAATACCACAAGGGAAATGAGAATTGTTGGTGCTACTAAATAGAAGAGCCCTGTTAGCAGCATGGCGTCATTGGTAATGGTCTAAATTTTCTTTTTACAAAAGATCTTCCACGTAGGGTATGCGAATGTTTCTCCTTTGTCCACCCATTCGCCTACCCAGTTGTAGCCGCTGTCAGAAATGTCTGAAAACGTAAGCCTGTAAAACCCAGGATTGCCCTGGGGCGATGGTTGCTCACTATACAAAATGATTTTATCTCCTTTTCTATTCCCGTACCAGGTACGCAATGAGGGAGTGGCGACGGTGGAGTAGTAATGAACGTTCCATCTGGCACTGTCGGCGCTATACTGCCTGATGCTACCGGAATGAAGCCCGTCTGCTTTAATGGTTTCGTCCTGCACGGCCAGTCCATTCATGATGTATTTAAACACCCAGGTCATCTGAACTGTGTCGGCCCAGGTGTTTTGATCAATGCGGCTGACTGACTTACAATCGCACGATCCAATTAATTCTTTAAAGTCCCTGATTTCTTTCGGAGCCTTCGGATTCGGTAACCCATAAGGATTTGCGGCTGTTGGGAGATAGTCAAATTGCTGCGCCTGCAATTGAAAGCCGCCAACCGATAAAGCAATGAGTAAGAGTTTTTTCATGCCCCAAAAAAGGCAGAAATTATGGGAACTACGATGTTTAATGCAGTTAAGGGCTGGGATTTTGCAGTAAGCCAAGCCAGTCTCCCTTCGTCATCGACTGAAGGAAACCATTGCCTTCTTTCACCAGATCGCTGGCTAGCTTTGCCTTGTCTTGCTGCAACTGCTGGATTTTCTCCTCCACGGTGTTTCTGCAAATCAGCCGAATCGCAATTACCCGTTTGTCCTGCCCAATGCGGTAGCTGCGGTCAATGGCCTGGTCTTCTACCGCCGGATTCCACCACGGGTCGACCAGGAACACATAGTCGGCTTCGGTGAGGTTGAGGCCGGTGCCGCCTGCTTTCAGGCTGATCAGAAATACCCTTGCATGTACGTCGTTCTGAAACTGGCTTACCACTTCCTCCCGGTTGGTCGTGCTGCCTGTGAGCATGGTGTAGCCAATGTGCTCTTTGGCAAGTTCTTTCTCGATCAGGTTCAACATCGAAACAAACTGCGAGAACACCAGCACCTTATGGTCACCTGTGATATTGCGGAGCTGTTCCATTAGCGTGTCAATTTTCGCTGAACTGTCTCCATATTCTTTTTCCTCGCCAAGCAGCAACGGCGAGTTACAAATCTGACGAAGCTGGGTAATGCCTCTGAGGGCATACATTGGTGTTTTTAGCAACTGTTCATTGTTGGTCGATTCAATCAAGTCACGAAGTTCTTTTTCATGGGCATCGTAGATCTTCCGCTGCTCGGTCTCCATGTCGCAGTAGAGCACCATCTCCGTTTTTTCGGGCATCTCGGTGGCTACTTCTTTCTTGGTTCGGCGGAGGATGAAAGGGCTAATTCTTTGCTGTAGGTCGAAAATACTGTGCTTGTGCTGGAACTTGTCGATTGCCATAGCATATGTATTGCGGAAATAGGTGCGGGAGCCCAGCAGTCCAGGGCAGGCAAACGCCAATTGGGCGTATAAATCGAAGCTATGATTTTCGAGTGGCGTGCCGGTAAGAATGACCCTGTTTTTGGCTTTCAGCATCCGGGCGGCCTTGTTGCGTTGCGATGCAAGGTTTTTGATGTTGTGCGACTCGTCGAGAAAGGCGTAGTGAAACTGGTGCTTTCTCAGGTAGGTAATGTCATTGACGAGCGTATGGTAAGTGGTGATGACGAGATCATAGTCTTTGAATTTTGGAATTATCCGAAGGCGGTGCGGGCCATGGAACGACACGGCTTTGAGGCTTGGGGCAAACCGTTCGATTTCATTATGCCAGTTGTGAATGACTGAGGTGGGCGCCACCAGGATGTGAGTGGAGGGGCCGTGTTTTTCTTTTAATGCCAGTACAAATGCGATGATCTGGATAGTCTTTCCCAGCCCCATGTCGTCGGCCAGGCAGCCGCCGAAGTTGAATTCATCGAGGATGTTGAGCCAGGTAAGGCCCTGCAGCTGGTAGGGTCGGAGGGTTGCTTTGAGCGCAGCTGAAGGCTTTGCAGGTGTAATCTTGCCAATGCTGGAGAGCTTCTGCCTGTAGCCGCTGACTTCCTGCTGCGTTTCCTCGTCTAGCATAAATCGCTCAAAAAGCTGGTTGACGGACTCAAAGTTGACCTTCGGCACCTGCACCACGTCGTCGACAATGGTGCCGGCAGCGAAATAGTCTTCGAACTTTTGCAACCACTCTTCCGGCATCACTCCCAGTGTCCCGTCGTCCAGCGTTACGTATCGGTTCTGGTTCTTTACGGCCTTGTGGATTTGCTTGAGCGATGCTTTCTTTCTGCCAAACTTTGCTTCTATCCGGGCATTGAACCAATTGAGTCCGCTGCTGACCTGTATTGAAATATTGACTGGCTCGGGGTTGACGTCGATCCCTTTGAGCTGGCTGAAGCCAAGCACTTCCAGCCCTTCCGCCTTCCATTCTTCGTAGGCCTTCAGAAACCAGCCGTCTTGTACAAACCTGGTTTTGTGTAGGTAAAAATAGAGTAGGGGATTGTTTACTTGCTCTTTAAAATGCGGGTGCTGTCGGATGAGGCGGGAAAGAAACGCCTCTTCCATTTCAGTGTCCCGCTCCAGCATTGCAGGCTCTCCCTTTAAATCTTCGATGTAGATTTGTTTGGTGGTAAGCACCGGTATTTCAGTCTTTCCATATCTTACCACGGGGTCAATCACAATATAGTCGCCGAAGTCGGACAGGTAGATCAGCCGGGTGGACTGGCTCTCATCTTCCGTCGTTGCCCTGGCTGTTTCCATGTATTCGTGCACTACCTCAACGTGGTTTTCCATTTGAGAGAGCACATCCTTTTGAAACCGAACAAACGCCGCATGAGGCAGGCGCAGACCGTCTTCGTATTTCCTGAAGTACGACAGCACTTTTAAGGCGTCAGTTTTTTCTGCCATCAACCACTGCTCGTCAATAGTGACGAACCTATCGAACCTAACAGCCACCCTGGTAGCCGGAGTGAAGGCTCCGTCGATATACACCTCGGCTCTCACGTGGTAGACACCATTTTCCATCGAAATCCTGACCAGCACCCGGACGTCCGCTTCTCTCAAAGTGATTTTCGAGACGGATTTGGCGCTTACCTTTTCCGAAACAGAAGCATCGTGTTGATAAAAGGAGTAGTGCAGCGGATTGTTGACGATGGCCCTGACGGCGTCCAGGTCGGTGAGTGTGGGCTCATAAAATGCCTGAAATCGGGCAATGGCTGCATAAAACCTGAGCACTTCCGGGTTTTGCGACTGCCACATGCTGTCGAGCGGATTCAGTACTGTGAGCGAATTTTTTAGCTCTCTGTTTTGGGTAAGCCCGCCCCGCACCAGCTGAGCGCTGAAAAGGTTATAGTACCTGTGTGAGCCCACGACGATGAACGTTTTGGCGCTCCCGGTTTCCTTATTGCCGGACTGCTCCACCGACAGGTACTTGTCGAGAACAACCCCGCCGGGCCTGCTTTCCCCTTTGAACTCATCGAAGGGTTTGCTGCTTGTTGCAATCTTATTTTCGTATGGCTTTTTTTCCATGTGCTCTTGGGCACACAATATGCCACAACGGCCGGAAAAATGCCCAATGGAAGAGGGAAAGTTTTCTTTGCAAGGCTTACCATTACCTGACGTCAGTTTTTTGTAACATGTTGTCAAATATTCAAAGCCGATGGGGTAGTAGCGAGGTCATTCAGGCGATTTTTACGTAATTTAGTTGATAGTCCTCATCCTTAACCTTCCATATTCAAAGTCAGTTGTTAGCCGATCAATCAAAATACGCCTGGTTCTTCAAGTACAAAATCTACCATTTGCCCTTTTGGTTCGCTTACCACTGTGCATGGTGGACATTGCTCACGGGCAGTGTGCAGGATGTTGCTCATAGTATTTTGTATGCTCCTTTTGGAGTAAAGTTTTCCTTTTACGTCATTTTTCAGGCGATAGCGGTTTATTTCAATCTATATTTTCTCATGCCCCGCTATTTCGAAAAGGGCAAATACGTCATCTACTTCTGCTGCCTGGCCATGACTGTGGTGCTGGCGGCCCTTGCTATCAACTTCGGGTATTTTGTGAATGCCTGGGTTTACGACACCACCGTACAGGAGCTTTTTAAAATAAATACTACCGACAGACTTCATTTCTTTAAGTCAGGAACATTGCCTTCCACTGTGGCAAGCACCACATTGGCCATGAGTATAAAGCTGGCGAAAAACTGGGTGAGAGACAGGCGCAGGCAGCAGGAGCTTGAAAAAGAAAAGCTGGAAACTGAGCTGAAGTTTCTCAAATCACAGTTCAATCCTCATTTCCTGTTCAATACGATCAACTCCATTTTTGTACTGATCAAAAAGAACCCTGATGTGGCGTCGGAGTCGTTGGCTAAGTTTTCAGAGCTTTTGCGTTACCAGCTTTACGAATGCAATGAGCATAGGATACCATTGGGGCAGGAGCTTACCTACCTCGACAATTTTATTGAACTGGCCAGGCTTAGGCTTGATGTTGGGAAACTCGACTTGCAGCTTGACTTTAAAAGGGAGCTGGGAGGAAATGCCATGATTGCTCCTTTCGTGCTGATGCCCTTTGTTGAAAATGCATTCAAGCATGTAAGTCAACAAGAGCGCCGCCCCAACTGGATTCGCATGCAACTTTCACTGAGCGATTACCTTCTCAACTTCAGCATTGGTAACAGTGTGGAGCCTGAGCAGGCCAGGGCCAGAGAGGCGGTGTCTTTTGGGGGATTGGGATTGAAAAACGTGCAAAGGCGGCTTGATCTGATTTACCCCGACAGGTACAGTTTGAGCATCGATAAAGGGAATGATGAGTTCAAAGTGTCGTTGAAGATAGATCTGACTGCGGAGCTTGTAGAGAAAACAGAAATGGTGCTGCCAGGTAAACTTGTAGCAGCTGTTGGTTAGGTTAATAACAAAAAGGATGACGCCTCTCAAATGTGTGGTTATTGACGATGAGCCTCTTGCCCGGGAATGTATTGCCGGGTACGTGGAACAGGTAGATTTCATGGAACTGGCAGGAGAAGGCAGCAATCCTCTTGAGCTTGATAAAATACTAAGTGCCCAAAAAATTGATCTGGTGTTTCTGGATATTCAGACGCCGGTGATCAATGGGATCGATTTTTTGAAAATGGCCAAAAACCCACCTATGGTGGTTATTACTACCGCTTACCCGAGCTACGCTCTGGATGGCTACCAGCTCGACGTGCTCGACTATCTGTTAAAGCCGATCACCTTCGGCAGGTTTTTTAAAGCGGCGACCAAGGCGAAGGAGCACCAGCAGCTGAGAGCTAAGCCAGTAGTCCCCAATGACAGTGCTACCGGCCGGAATCCAGATCATTTTTTCATCAAATGCGACAGCAAATTTGAGCGCATCTATTTTGATGATATCCTTTATGTACAGGCGCTGCAAAACTATGTAACTATTTTTACTACAAAGGGCAAATTCATCACATTACTGTATCTCAAGAACGTGGAAGAAAACCTTGAGAGGCAGTCCTTTGTGAGGGTGCATAAATCTTTCATTGTTTCTATCTCCAAAATCCAGTCCATCGAGAACAATGAAATCATCATTGGCAGCTTTCGCATCCCCATCAGCCGCAACTACAGAGAGCATGTGCTTGAAAGGGTGGTGAGCGACAAACTCTGGAAAAAGTAGGACAGAGCTGAATACGAAATACAGCTTGTAAATAATTATGTGCATTTGGTATAGTACGATACGCAGGTGGTCAATCTGATTTTTTTAGTGAAAAGCCTGCCGCTACTTTCATACCGTATCAAATACTCAGCTACGTGATGAAAAGACTAATCGGCAGCATTCTTTGTGTTGTTTATCTGGTTGCCAGTGGCACGTCGGCGAAAGGACAAGCCGCCAAACAAGGTTCCCTGAAAACGGAGACGCTTGCCTCTGAAATTCTGAAAGACAATTTAATTGGCCTTGACCCAAACCGGATGGTAAAGGTTTATCTTCCGCCTGGTTATACAAATTCGAAGAAGGCATATCCGGTTGTGTATTACTTGCATAATGCTTTTTCTAATGTGGACGCCGCCTTTCAGGATGGCAACCTGCTGAAGCTGGTGGACAGGGCATTCGCCAGCAACGTTGTCCACGAATTTATTCTTGTAGCTGCCGACTATAGCTCTCCAACCACGGGCAGTATGTATGAGAACTCCACTACCAGCGGCAGATGGCTCGATTTCACAGTCAATGAACTAGTTCCATTTATCGATGGCAAGTTCCGAACTCTCTCTTCGAGAGACAGCAGGGCTGTAGTGGGGCACTTTTTTGGTGGCCGTGGAGCGCTGAAGCTCGCCATGACTCACGCCGAAGTCTTTTCGGTTGCTTATGCGATGCATCCTGTTGCCACTGGCAATGGCGACTTGCCCTGGGCCAACCTCGATATCGATTGGAGCAAAATAAAAGATGCCCAGACTTTCCAGGAACTTGCTGGCCTGGGCAGGACACAGATTTTTGTAGCGATCAGCCAGGGATTTCTACCCAATCCGAACCGTCCTCCTTTCTATTGTGACTTTTTTGTTGATTTCGAAAATGGTCAGCCGAAGCTCAATCCAGAAATGGTTTCAAGGGCGAAAAAGGAATTTCACCTTGAAGAGACACTCGAGGAATCGGCGGCCAACCTGCGAAGCATGAGAGGTATTGCTTTTGACTGGGGAAGGTTTGATCAAACACAGGCCCATGTGATTTCCAGCCGAACCCTCAGCCGTAAACTGATAGACTATGGCGTTGAGCACGAGGCAGAGGAGTACAATGGCGATCCATGGTCGAAAATATGGATTGACGACGGGCGATTTTATACCCGGGTGTTGCCGTTTCTTGGTAGGAAACTGGTATTTGAATAGAGATCATATGTGAAGAAAATTTAAAAGTAAAAACTATGACCCACATCAATGAACGACTGGCCAGAGCTGCTATCCCTGTAGTCGGTCTTCTGCTGATTTTCTCAGCAGCTCAGGCGCAACTGTCCGAAAAGTACAGCAACTACAAGCAGAGCAGCTATATGGGGTTGCGGTATGGTTTGTTCAAACCTGCTGATGTTGATTCTAAGAAATCCTATCCGCTGGTCGTTTACTTGCATGGTAGCACAGATACTGTCTCCAGAGACAGTAAATGGTACCAGCCTGCGATTCAAAACGAGCAACCCCTGTTTATGCTCACTCCCAAATGCACGGTAGCCGATCAGGGCTGGGGCAATACCTGGACTGATGGGCATACAGAAGCGACTGCTAAAACCCTTGCCCTCGTCGACTCACTGATTAAAATCTATCCCATTGATGTCAATCGCCTCTACATCTATGGTATTTCTATGGGTGGGTTTGGCACCCTCTCCGTCCTGCAAAAGGAACCTGGCAAGTTTGCTGCAGGTTACGTGGTTTGCGGTGGTGGCAGCGAAAAGGCGGTTGACAAGCTCTTGGATGCGCCACTATGGATTTTTCACGGTGAGGAAGATGACATCGTGCTGATGAAATACTCGAAGCAGGTTTACGATGAAATTATCAGGCTGGGAGGGAAGAAGGCCAGGTTTACCAGCTACCCTGGCGTGAAGCACAATAGCTGGGAGAATGTTGATAAAGAAGAGGCATTGCCTGTATGGCTACTTTCGCAGAGGAAGGGAAAGTGACTTTAATTACCAACGCTGAGTTGGTATTGAGGGTGCTACCTCGCCGAACAACTCACCTTTTCTCCACACTAAACCAAAAAACCACTAAAGAATGAAATCTATTGTATTGTATAGCCTGCTTTTTATGACAATGTTCGCCTGTATAGACTCTCACAACAATCTCCCTGGTGAGAAGAAATCGGATGAATTCATTAATGACCGATTGCAGGAAAGCAACCGTAGAATGATCGAGGCCGCAAAAGACAAATCGTTCCCGGCAATCAGCGATCTCTATGACAGGAACGCTTTGTTAATGGCTGAATATAATTCATTGATAGGCAAAAGGGACAACATCAAAATCTACTATGATGAAATTTTCGATAGACAGACGATCAAGGAATACACCCGAGAAGTAATCGATATTCTAATTTTTGAAAATAGGGTTATAGAAATAGGGTTGTTCAACAAAGTGCTTGATAATTCGGATCAGTATAAAGGCAAATATTTTAACGTCTGGAAATTTGGCAAAAACCAGCAGCTAACCCTCGTTGCAGAGTCTTTTGGATATTTGCATCAAATAGACAATCCCTCGAAGCTTGTTGTGCATGAGGCGAAAAAGTCTGAACCAGTTCCAGTAAATATACCCTGGGAACTCGAAGCCTACATGGCTTTAAACGAATCGAATGTAATGGACAGAGTGCCAGAAAGGTCAGCGAATGCATATACAAAAGATGCAATGTACCTTCCCTTCGCTGACACAATTAAAGCCGGCAAGGGCACATTATTGAAGCACTATCAAGCCTATTATGCGAACCCGGCCAAAATAGATTCTATTCAGGTATTTACTTACGCATACGACTCTGTGACAGATGGCTATATTAATTATGGAGGGTTTTATGTGGATTGGTCGGTGCCAGGGTTCTCGGGAAATACAACAGGCACTGGAATTTCATATTGGCGCAGAGAAGCGGACAATTCCTTGAGAATCCACAGACAAATAGGTTTGCATATTCATAAAGAATAGAAAGCGTTCTGAATGCACCTTTTCAGCCCAATCATATTTCTAATTCACCCCATTCACCCAGAAATGTCTTTTGAGCGGCAAGCAAGGGATATGTCTTTGTCATTTTTTTCAACTTTCTGGAATAAAGGATAAGATTAGAAAATTGTTGGAGGTAAGTCAAAGCAATGTGTGATTTAGTGGACATGGAGGCTATGCAACGCCGCACTAACGGGCTTGGATATCAAATGATATTCGAATATGTTTACATGTTACTATTTAGTAACATAATATTAATCACCTTTGGAAACTCAGGTAACTGATAAAGAAACAGAAATATGGAAAGCCCTGGCTGACCCCACTCGTCGGCGCCTGATGGATTTGGTGAGGGAATCGCCAAAAACGACGGGCGATCTGGTGGAGGAGTTTGAGTCGATAGGGCGGTGTGCAGTGATGAAACACCTTTCGATACTCGAAGAAGCAGGTCTTGTAATCGGAAGAAAGGACGGGAGGAATCGTTGGAATTATATCAATGCAATACCCCTACAGCAAGTGTACGAACGCTGGGTGAAAAAATACGAAGCGCAGTGGGCCACCAACCTGCTACAACTAAAGGGGCTGGCTGAGTACCATGAAAATATCGATCATTTAACCCAAGACTTGCTTATGGAACGACCATCGAAACCAATCAATGTGCTGCTTGAAATTCCGATCAGCACTGGAGTCCAAAAGACATGGGACTGCCTTGTTCAGGATATCGGACTCTGGTGGAGAAAGGACTTCTACACCAGCCAAAAAACAAAAGCGTTTATCCTTGAACCCAAAGTGGGAGGGAGGATGTACGAAGACTATGGAAATGATGAGGGGCTGCTTTGGTACACAGTAATTGTGCTCAACGCTCCCCATCATCTGGAGTTGCAGGGGCACCTTACGCCGGATTATGGCGGGCCAGCCATTACGTTCCTCAAGATTACGCTGAAGGAAGATGGCGGCAAAACCTCGCTGACTTTGTCGGATACGTTGATGGGTGATGTATCAGCGAAAGCAAAGGGACAAATTACGGAAGGTTGGAGGCTGCTTTTCGAGGACGGTTTTAAAACTTACGTAAATACTAAACTATGAAGAAGATTTTAGTAGGTGTCATGCTGCTTTTGTTGACAGCTGGAGCCTATGCTCAAAACGAAGAACTCCTGAAAGTTTTCCACGATCAGGTGGCGGCCTTCAACGAGGGTGACGTTGATCGGCTGACCGCAAATGTCACCGACGATTTTAAGTGGTTCTCACTCACGGCTGACACGCTTTTGCTCGAGGTGGCGGGGAAAGAAAATTTCAGGCAAAGCATGGCGTATTACTTTTCGGCTGGCAGAAAATCAGTCTCGACCATTGAACAATATGCGGTCGACGGCGAAAGAGTCAGCTTCAGGGAAGTGGTGAGCCACAAGAACAAGGCAGGCGAAACAGTCTCCTCTTCTGCCATGGGCATCTATCAGATTCAGAATGGTAAGATTAGCCGGGCCTGGTATTTTATTGACTGAGATTTCATTGGATAGCTTGTGCCAACAGAAATCGGCAGGCTTTGATTTAGAATGCAAGCCCCAGACTAATGTAGGCCCCTTCAGGAATACCGCCTCCCGCTCTGAAAATGAATGGGTCTCCAGGCTTTTGACGCCTGTAGCCCACATTGATCGCAGCCCAGGTTTCCGGTTGGTGCGATGGTTCGACGAGCGTTAGTCCGATGCCGGTTTCAAGGTGATGCTCTCCGGTGCCGAAAACCCATGCAGGCATGAGCGCCAGGTACCCTGTCCATTCCTGATTAACGAGGTCGCCAAACTTCCCGGCAATTCCCCGTAGATAGAACCGCCGGTTCTCCTTTTTGTGCGCCAGTTGCCGTTCCAAAGATACGCTGATCGATGGGATGCCGGGTGTCAGGCAAATACCATTGCGCAATTCTTTGAGTTGATGCTGTCCGATAGCCAACAAAGGTGCCATGATAAAGGATGAAAGTAGTACCAACCACTTCCACCCACTGTGAGACGATGTTTTCATAGTTTTAAAAAGTAGATGTAAAAGTTTAAAAAACTTTGCATCTTCAAAACTTAGGCCAAAAATATTGATAATCAGTTGGTTGGGACTCTTATTTCAGTCCCCATTGCTTGTTAGGGCTTTTCCCAAGTGTCAATTTTAGCTCACCACCTTGCGAAAAGGACTCATGCGGGAAGCTGAATTTTGTCCAGTCTTTGCCGTTCAGAGAAGCTTTTTGAATGTAAATGTTGTCAGCTGAATTGTTTTCTGTGCTGATCGTGAAGGTTTTGCCGGAATAGTATTTCGGATCAAGCTGGATTTCTACTTTATCGAATATCGGCGTCGTAATGTCGTAAGAAGAATTGACTGATGCACCGCCGTCCATTTGAAACAGTCCGATGGCCATCAATACGCCGAGTGCCCCCATTTGCCCCTGGTCTTCATCACCGTTGTAGCCGCCGTAGGGGGTGATGTCGGCAAAGGTAATTTCCTTCACCTCCCGCACCCATTTCTGCGAAAGCCAGGGTTCGTCTGCATGGTTAAAAAGGTGTGCCATTTGGCAGGAAGGCTGGTTTTCGTAGTCGACCCAACTTTCGGCATGTTTGCCATGGTCGGTGATGAATTTGTTGGGCTTCGCTTTTATAAAACAGCTGTCCACATATTGCGCATACTTGTCTGTGCCGCCGAACAATGCTGCCAGTCCTTTCAGGTCATGGGGCACGTAGTTGGTGTAAATGGCCGAGTTGCTTTCCACAAAGCCTAAGGTATTGAATCCTTCGCCGATTGGCGTAAAGTTTTCAATCCAGGTTCCGTCTATGTTTTTGGGATGGATAAAATGCGTCTCAGGGTTCCACAGGTTTTTGTAGTTCTGGGAGCGCTTGTCGAAGAACTCGTAGTCCTTTGTTTTCCCTAACGCATTGGCCAGCTGAGCCAGGCACCAGTCCTGGTAGGCGTATTCCAGGGTTATGGCTGCTCCGTCTTTGTGTCCGCCAGGGCCGGGAATGCCTTCAGGCACATAGCCTCGCTCTACGTAATAGTTCATGCCACCGCCTTGAGGGTTGTCACGATGCTCGTAGCCTGCCCGGTCTCTGATGCCCCCTGGAAAGGCGTTTTTGTAAAGGCCCTCGTAGGCTTTGGCCATGTCATAGTTTCGGATGCCTTTGTTGTAGGCAGTGGCGAAAAAAGAAACAGCCGGGTCGCCAATCATTACGTAGGTATAGTTGCCTCCCGAGGGTCCTCGGGGGATCAGCCCGCCATGGCGGTACATCTCCACCATGCTGGCGCAGAACTCATTCATGATTTCCGGGTAAGCCATCGACCAGAGCACATTCAACGTCCAGTGGCTGCCCCACCAGGCGTCAAAGTTGTATTGATTATGCTTTGGCTTACTGCTATTGTCCAGGGCGACTTGCCGAACTATCGGTTTTGGCCCGGTCATGTCGCAGTACTTGCCGTCTACGTCGCTCACAATTCTACGGCCCAGCAATGAGTGCCACAAATCGGTATAGAACTTCACTTTCTGCTTTTCGGTGCCTCCGTCTACTTTGATTTTGCTGAGGTAGCCATTCCATTCACTTTTGGATGCTGACACCACTTGTTCAAAATTCCAGTGAGGGAGTTCGGTATCCATATTGAGCCGGGCCTGCGCCGTGCTGGTGTAGGAGATGGCCACCTTCATTTGTACGGTCTTGTTGAGCTTCCTGTCGAAACGGACAAAAGCGCCCACTTCTTTACCGTACACTTCATTGACGATGCCGGTTTTTAGCACTCCCTTTTCCCATGCACCAAAGGACGTCATCGGCTGATCGAAACGAGCAACAAAGTACACGTAGGTAGGCTTTGGACGGCGGTGGGTAGGTGCCATGATGCTGTAGCCTTCAATTTCCTTATCGCTTATTTTCACCACGTTGGCCGAATCCATGGCGCCGTGACCCAGGAATGCACCCACATCGAAAATAATGTCCTTGTTGACATTGGCCGGATAGGTGTACTTGTGGAAGCCCACCCGTGTTGTTGAGGTTAGCTCGGCTTTGATTCCGTAATCCTTCAAAAAGACGCTGTGATAACCCGGGCTAGCCTGTTCATCATCATGGCTAAAGGCCGACTTGTAAGCTTCCATACCCAAATGTCCTTTGAATTCCCCAACGGTCGGCATTACCGGTATGCCCGACATTTGCCAGGCGTGGATGTGGGAAAAGCACCGGACATATAGGCTATCGTATAGGTAGCCAGAATTCCAGCTTCCTTTTACCCAGGTGTCGGGGCTGAGGTTCACCATGCCAAAGGGCCGGGAGGCAGAAGAGAAGAAGAACCAACGTGACTTGTGGGTGTCCACAAACGGATTGACGTAGTCGATAGGCTCTTTTGTGGACTGAGAAAATGCTGGTGCAGCACAGGTGAAGAGCAGGGCGACCAGGGAGATTCTGAAAACGAGTTTAAGCACGCTAGGGTGGTTTTGATTTCAAAGAATCCCAATATCGGAAGTTCTGATGAATAGAAGCAATCAATATTCTATGTTGATCACCGTATTAGACTACAAAAGTATTGGCCGCCTAACCAAGGAAGACCAATGCCTAGCCTGGGCTGGATAGCCAGCTCTCTCTGACAATCCAAACTTTTGTAGTCTTTGCTCTATGGAGTCAAGTCTGATCTGTCTTGTTCCACCACCAATGGCTTGCCACATAACCCAACACCGCTACCAGGCCCACCAGACCAAAGCTGACGGCACTTAGCGAGGCCTTCATTTCGGCGCTTATACCACTGTACAATCCTGGAACAGACCATGGAAAATACTGCCCCAGCCCAACGGCCCCTACGATTTGCGAGACGATAAGCATCAGCACCACCAGCCCGATAGGAGCGAGGTAGCCTTTCCCAAAGATACCCATGAAGGAAACCGGCGTACCTAGAAGCATCACCAGTAGCGTAGTGATAAAATAGCTGCTCAAAGCGGAGGTAATTATACTGAGGTCAAAGCCATCAAGTCCCAGCAAGGCGCCGACAGCCAGTCCAAGCAAAAGATTGGCCGCCACAAGTGCCAGGCACCACAGGGCATACACAACGAACTTTGCGTTGATGATGCTACTACGGGAAGCTGGAAGGGCAAGCAAGTCCTTGGCAGTCTTGTCCGAATACTCACGGCCAAACAACCAGCTGGCCACGAAGCCGAATACTACCACGCCACCTACACCCACTATCTGGGTGAGCAAGCCGACGTATGAGGGCCAGTCCGCAGAGAAGTTCATCAGTTTTGCTTTTTCACTCAAAGGAGAAGACCCCATATCGCCTGAGTGACCGAGGAGGTAAAGAGAAAGCCCACCCATGACTGGGCCCAGGGCAAAAGCGGCAAAGGTGACCCATACAATGGTGGAATGCCTGAGTTTTAAAAATTCGGGGGCGATAGCTCTCAGCGAGGGTGTCATATTGATTATTGTTGAATAGTTCTTAAAAAATAGCTTTCAAGGTCTTCCTCGAAGGTGAAAAGTTTGGTCAGCCCCACATGTTCCGCTATCACCATTTCGGCAATGCGATCAGGCTCACTCATCCACTGGCGATCCATGATTTCCACTTCGCTGGCAGCGTTTATCCTGAATGGAATCCCGTTTTTCCTGAGCAGGTCAGAGACCCGGACATTGTCATGCGAATTCAGGATGAGTTTCCTGTCGATTTCGTCATGCAGCTGATTGGCTTCCAGCTCCTTAATCAGTGTGCCTTGATGAATAATACCGATGGTGTCGGCCACCTTGGCAATTTCACTTAGCAGGTGGCTCGAGATCAGTACGGTGGTGCCTTGTGAACTTAGCTCCCGGAGCAGGTGGCGGATTTCCACAATACCTGCCGGGTCGAGTCCATTCACAGGCTCGTCGAGGATGAGCAGCTCGGGGCTGTGCATAAGTGCTCTGGCCAGGCCAAGTCGCTGAAGGTTGCCAAGAGAAAGGTGGCTTGCCTTTATGTTTCGATACTGGTCAAGCTTGAGTCGGGAAATCACCTTGTCGATGACTTCTTTGTCCTTCAGGCCATGATAGCTGTAAAAAATACGCAGATTCTCCACCACGGAAAGGTCAGGGTAGGCACAGGTCGACTCGATCATGTAGCCCACTTTGTCCCAAATGGATGGATTGCCGGGTACTTTCTGCCCAAAGAGCGCTACGCTGCCCTCTGTTGGTTTGATCATGCCCAGGAGCATACGCATGGTGGTTGTTTTTCCGGCTCCATTGAGGCCAAGGGATCCGTAGATCTTCCCTTGCGGGATCTGCAACGACACCCGGTCGACCACTGCGGCACGTCCGTACCGCTTGGTCAGGTTGTTTGTTTCAACGATCATCATTTGTTCTTAAAACCGTTTTTTTGGATCTCTACAAACTGCTGAGCAATGGCGACCAGCTCCTCTTCGGGCAGGTTGTAGAGTTGTTTGTTGTTTTGAATGTTTTGACGGAAGTCTTGCTGGTAGTGCAACTCCATGAACTCAAAAATGGAAAGCTGCGTCTGAAGCACGTGCCAGGCCAGTATTTTGCGGTCAATGTCGTTTCGCAGCTGTCCGTTTTCTACATACTGATCCACCAGCTGATACATAATATCCAGGGCTTTCTGCTTCCTGATGGCTTGAATATTGCCCAGTTCCTCGGTGTTTTTCTCTCGCAGCACATTGTAGAGGAAGGCGCTGACCACCCCCTGCGTTTTGTCGAAGTGCACCTTGGCCC
The DNA here is from genome assembly GCF_040222385.1 of Imperialibacter sp. GTDB lineage: Bacteria > Bacteroidota > Bacteroidia > Cytophagales > Cyclobacteriaceae > Imperialibacter. Next base: position 70,810 of record NZ_JAVKDF010000049.1, on the reverse strand, counting down.
GAAAGTGCAGAATAATCAAGTCGAAAAAGTCTTTGGGCGGTTGTTTAATAAACCCCTTGTCGTTTGCCAGCCGCTGCTGTACCGCATAGTCGAGCAGGTAGAAGTAGAGGGAATGTTTGCTCTCAAAGTAGCGATAGAAGCTGCCTTTGGCCAGGTCCAGCTTTTTGATGATAGTAGAAAGGGAGGCAGACTGGTAATCGTTGAAGGCAAATTCTTCAAGGCAAACCCCGATGATTTCCTGCTGCCTTTCCTGTGGTAAGTTGTTGAATGTTTTTAAAGCGACCATATAGTAGCGACTGTATGGTCGCTAACGTATCGGAACTGTTTTGGTTGCGGAAGTAAAGAAGAAAATGGCAAGACGTTAGGAGAGGTAATTCAATGTCGTTTAGTTAAGAGCATTTTACCCTTAATCCCTAAAGGGGCCTACTAATGGTCACTGTATCGCCCTTTAGGGCTAGGGGTAAAAATGGAATTGGGCGACCGAACCTCTTAACTAAACAACATTGGGGAGGGGCTTAAAAAATGCTTACTGCTGCCTGCAGCACCACGGCAACAAAGAATAGAATGACCCAGGCGAGCAACTCACCTTTCAGAATCATGAGGTAGCCTTTGAAGAATCGTTTGATCATTACTAAAAATAGCTGAAATAGAGCAAAGTTCAAAAGGTAGGGCTGATCTTTTGGGCCTGCTGGTGGAAATGATTTGGCAATTTACCAGGAGGATAGTTACCCGATTCAACGCAACTATCCTCCTCAGCAGGTTTGGTCGTTATCTTCTGAATGCTTTTCTCATCATGTTTTCATTGTTTTTCCCGATGAACTGGGGGGCAATGCGGCTGGCAATGAACGACGTGATGCGATTGGCCGTGCCCGGAATAATGGTGGCTTTTTCGGGGAACTGCTCCAGGGCAATCTCGGCTACTTCTTTGGCTGACATCGACTTCATTGGAGTTTTTGAAAAGTCGATGTCCAGGCCAATACCGGCCGACATGGGCGTGTCGGTGAGCCCGGGTGATAGCACGGACACATCTACGCCTTTTTGTTTTAGCTCAGCCCGCAGCGACAGCCCGAAGTTGAGTACGTAGGCTTTGCTAGCGGCATAGTTGGCAAAGTAGGGGCTGATCATATGACCTGTGAGGCTCGACACCAGCAAGATGCCACCTCTTCCCGCTTTTGTCATTTTCTGAGCAAAATGGTGGGTGAGTTGCATGGTGCTTTGCACATTGAGTTGCAAAAGGGCGGTCTCTTCCTGGAGGGGTTTGTCGGTGAATGCCCCGTGGCTTTCCAATCCGGCAGCATGAACAAAGAGGCCAACGAAATCTTGCCGGGCCATCTCTTTTACCCTTTCAATGCCCTCCTGCGTGCCGAGATCCGCAGTGATTTTCAGGAACTTCACCTGATAATTGGCTTGTATCTCACTTTCCAGTGCGTCTAGTCTTTCAGCGCTGCGGCCCACTGCCATGATGTTTACTTCCCGCTGTGCCAGCTCGAGTGCAATGGCTCTGCCAATGCCTGACGAGGCCCCTGTTATCAATGCCCAGCTGCCATAGCGTTTGATAAATTCCTTCTGTGTTACCATAAATTAATTAGTTTGATTAATTTTACTTCTAAAACAAAAGTAATAATTACTTCTAAAACAGAAGTGATATTCATGGAAAAGTTATGGATACGAAATTCAGGTCAAGTTGTCCGATCAGTTCAGCGCTGGATATCCTTGGCGATAAATGGACTTTGCTGATCATCCGGGACATTATGTTCGGTAAGAAGTCGACCTTTAAGGACTTTTCGAGCTCAGGGGAAAAGATAGCGAGTGGCATTTTGGCCAACCGATTGGCGAAGCTGGAGACTTTGGGAATTCTTCACAAGGGCAAACTTCCCGACAACAAAAAGACCGTGATTTATTCACTCACACAAAAGGGGATAGAACTGTTGCCCATCATCGTCGACATGATCCTTTGGAGCGACAACAATCTTGGCGATCATGTGGATGAAAAAATGCGGGAGCTGGCCAAAAAGATCAGGCTTGACAAGGAGGCCTTTGTCAATAACTACACGGGACATTTGGAGTCGTTGATGGCTGCGCCGTGAATGGCAGTTTGGTGACTCGATTATGGAGCTTTCTCACTCACTAAATCTTCAAAAAAGTCTGTTGTTAGCTAAGAATCCATCGGTATCGAATTGTTGATTCTTAAGTACTGCTTTTTGTCAAGATTATCGTACATGGTAACCCAAAATTTCTTCCGCCTATTTGTCATGCCAATAAGGGAGTTCTCAGTGTTAGAATCAACATAGTTGAAAAACCTTATTGTCCCGTTTCTAGCATATCCATATACTTCCTGGCCTTTAAAATGTTCGGCTAACCACATAACCAAAAAGTTAAAGCCATAAAAACCTGAACTGGGCAAATGGATAATTGAAAATGAAGTACGACTACCAATAGCGTAGTTTTCAATATTTACTTCTGGAGATGTCTCCCTGGCTTCAACAAGTTGCTCTCTTATTGAATTAATATCGAGTGAGTTGACCAGAATAAACTTCTCGAACCCAGCAAAATTTATAGGTTGCCGAGATATGGTTTTGTAGTCTTTCGTTGAAGTTTTGGAGCCTACTTGCGGAAGAACCTTTAAGCCTAATAAGTCATCAAGAATTAACAGCAGTAGCCAGAATGGAGTTAGTATAAATATGAGCAAATCCCATACTCGTTCAAATGGAAATATTATAAACCCCCAAACCAGTTTGACAAAATCCTTTGGATATTTTATGAGAGCAACAACAAATGCAATTACTCCGAATAAGAATAGTGTTGAAATTATTAGTTCTAAGTTCTCCAAATCTGATTCATGCTATATAGCGCCTCGTCCGAGTGCCTGAGTGAGGTTGTTTTATACACTGTGCTACCCACTTTCACTTAGCCACGGCCATGTTAAAATTATACTTTGTGGCAGAGATTCCAAACCAACCTAGCCATATGAACTGCTAAATGCCCACATTCTTTCTTAGCCGTGTAAAGAACATTTAAACATTGTTAAATTGCGTAATTTTTGAGTCTAGAGCGTCGAATTGTTCGACATAAGTCGCCAAGTCCGTGTCAATCCATTTGAGCATTTCAAAGACTTCGTCTCGGATATGTTTGGCACCGTCAAAATCGACCATGTTGCCGGTGAAGCAGATAGGTTCATTGTGATAAACTCGATTTCTAAATTCTCTAATACGATTCAATTTCTGAGAAATGTGGCTCCGATTGATGCTGTTTGGCTTGTTTGAGAAACAGTGGATAACGACCCCACCAATAAGTCGATAATGGTGGGGCTCAAATAGGGATGTCCAAAATCCGAAAGACTGTTCGGCTATTACTTTTCCTGATGATATTGTTCCTCCTTTTCTTTTTATGGTTCGTTCGGCTTTGGTAATTGAGTTTTTAAGGTAGAATTGTGATGGAGTAAGAGAATTATCACTCATAAATCCGTGTTTTTCTGAAATTACCCAGTTTGGGTTGGCGAAATGAGAAGAGATTTGATTATTTATAGAATTGCGAAGAAAAATCTCAAAAAGATTTAGGATTGGGTAGAAAGCCTGGCTTACTCTGAGATTGATTTTATAAAGCCGTTGCGCTTTGGTTTTGGAATTGCCTACAGCAGCCAAGAACCGCTGCATGCGTGGCTGTGATGTGAAATACTCAAGTTTGTTGTAATCCAAATTTCGAGTGCCTTAGTAACAAAATACAATAATACGACGTATATTTGTATTGTAATGCTTGATCAAGCCTCTTCCTTTGGAACGTAATCAAGTTTAAGATAAGAGCCTCTGAGAAATCAGGGGCTTTCTTATGTCACTCAATTGAGGCTAATGAAACCATTGTGTTAGGAGTATTTTTTAAACCTCGCTGACTTTACAATCATGTGTTACTGACAAAGTTTGCTGATCAACAGTTAAAAGGTAGTGCTCAACAAAATGTAACTTTTGATAAACTTGGATGTAGATGTAGAATTGTCCGCCTAGTTCCAATCTGGAATGCACAATGATTTGAGGTTGTGAAGAGTTAAATCGAGGCTTTTTAGTTATTATTGGAGATTTGTCTGCGTTGACTGAAACACTTGGGCCTGGGGTCTCCTGGTTCATTGCCTTGACAAATTCTCTGTCAAAGTCCTGGCATCCATAAAAAACTCTATAGTAGCCATCGGTTCGGGTAACATCGTTAAACCTTACTATTCGTTGGTCTGGAAAATCCTGTTCTAGTAGATTAGTTAGAAAGTAGTCCACAGCGACCTGCTCTGGAGTCTTGTCGTCCATTGATGAGAGAAAAACAGCCACGAAAAGATAAATCGCCCTGATCCACATAGTAGGTTACGTTGCGAAAGTTGCTCCTAACATGAGTATAGACCCGACTCACATACTCCGTGTATCTCTCCCTCAAGTTACTACCAATTTCCGAAATATGCTTTTCGAACCTTCAACGATCTTACCCCTTAATCACTATTGTCCCGTTTCTGTACAGATCCAATGCGCTGTTCAGCAACTCTTCAATAGTTTCCACAGGCAGGTCTTCGTTGGGGTTCACCCTGAAAATTTTCATGCGTGAACGCTCTCCGGCTTCTAACTTTGGATGGTCGAGGTGCTTTCCCTCAACGAAGAGGATGTAGGGTTCTTCTGTTTTTTTGTCTGTCCACAGGTAGCAAAACATCTTTTTCCTGAAACAGAAGCAGGGCATGCCCCACTTCTGCGTTTCAGTCACGTTGGTGTCCTGTGCAAGGATGATACTGCGCAATGCCAACAGACAGCTCTTGTTGGGCTCTTCCTTGTTCAGGTAGTAGTTGTCAATTTCTCGCATTTTACGTCGGGTTACTTCACGGCCACTAAAAAGTCAACTTCTGCATTCGCCGGGTTTTGTGCTTTTTCGCCAAACACCTCGAAGTCAGCTGAAAATGCCCTGTCCAAATCCAGTGCCCGTATTTTTATCCACTCCGACACGATCAAGCCTTTTGTCAGATCGCCCTTGGCGGTAATTTTCACATAGTCGCCTCCCTCAAAAGTTCTGCCTACCATGCCATCCGGAATTGCCTCCAGACTTTCCACCTTACACCCAAGGATGGCTGTATATGGTGCCATGTGATCCCCTTCGTAGTCGGTGTAAAGTGAGTAGATGGTGCCGTCCACTTTGCCAGGGATAGCATTTAGTAGCTCTTCGGAAAGGAACCTGCCCCATAGTTCGGCAATGTCTTTGGCGCCCTGTCCATTTTCGTTGGTTGTTCTTACTGAGATTCCAATGATCTTGAATGGGTCAATTTTTACTTTTTGCATCGCTTAAATATTTTGATTCGAAGCAAAGGTAGATGGCTCTTGTGCCAAGGGTGTGTCAGGGGTGGTAGCCCATTTTTTTCCGACATTGTTCAAAATACTGTTCTAACGTAATTTTGTGTGGCTGAAACTGGCTGTCCGTTTGCAGTAAGCTTTGAATTCGGTCAAGCCTGAAGGCCCTAAAGCCGTTTTTTAGCTGACAAAAAGCAATCAGGATCCAGTTGCCCTGTGTAGTATACAGGGCAAATGGCTCTATTTTTCGCTGACTTGGCTGATTTTCCAAGGACAGGTAATTAATCTCTATCACATGGTAGTTTGAAATGGCAGATTGAAGCTGGATGAGATGGTTGCTTGTCTTTTTGTTTTCGCTGTTGTCCCGCACCTGCAACCGGTCGGAGAGGAGCTCTGTCTTGGTTTTCAGGCCAAGCTTGAGGATTGCCTTTATTTTTGTTGCGGCGCTTTCATAGTGCTCCACCAGTGACTGATCCTTGTTCGCCCGAATCAATTTTTCGGCGATGACAATGGCGCTTGCTTCCTCTTCAGTAAACATCACCGGCGGAAGCTTGAAGCCTTCCATGATCGAGTAACCTTTGCCTTCCTGAGTAACAATGGGAATGCCTGATTGCTCAAGGGTTCGAATGTCCCGATAGACAGTTCTTATGCTCACCTGGTGCTTTTTCGCAATGTCCGTTGCAGTCACCAGTTGTTTTGATTGCAGCTGCGTGAGAATGGCCGTCAGCCTCGCAAGTCTGGGTTTGTCTTCCGCCATTTTATTTCTCCTGTCTGTTGCTCACCTTTTCCTGTCAGGTAAGCCAGATCGCCTGTTGGTATTAAAGGTCATCTTTTGTAGCTCGCATTCCTACAAAAAAAATGGGACGCTTGTCTCTCCCGAGGCAGGCGTCCCACCAAAATGATCAACTTGCCTCTATCAGGAAGCTATTTTCACATCCTTTTCTAATAGTTCCACGTCTATAATTTCCTTGCTGATCATAAATGTCAACATGCCCCTTACTGTTTCTTCAAGCGTAGGGTCGAGCACGCCATGAGGCGATTTCACTTTTGCTTCACAATAAGACTCGTTGCTATAGCGCTTGAACTCCATGGAAGAGATATTGTTGACAGACCTTACCAGGAAGTCGAGCAGCGGAAACAGGAGGTCTTGCTTTCCACATTTGCCCACAATTTCAGGTACAAACTTTGGCAGCTCAAAACCTTTGAACTCCCTGCCTGTCAGCTTGGTGATGATATCAGTAATGTCTTTCATGCGTGCGTATTCGTCACGTGTCACATGGAAGGTTTTGTTGACCGAATCGGGCAGGCCGGAGATGGCTACGACGTTGTTGGCCACAATGTCCACAGGGGTAAAGCTTACCTGATTGAATGAGTTGACAGTGATGCCGTGGTTGATCATGAAGGCAATCAGCCGGATGGAAATGTCGAAGTTGTTGCCACCGCCATACACCGAAGGGGTGATGAGCGCAGGCCTGAACACCCGTGCCTGGAGCCCCTCCTTCATGGCGTCGAACACGATTTGCTCCGACACCCATTTCGTCTGGCTGTAACCAAAGTCGAGCAGGTCAAGCGAATTGCAGGTATCAGTTTCAAAAAGCGTGTCTTTCACAGCCCAGCCAAAAATAAAGGTGGTGGACACGTGATTGAGGATCTTAGGGTTGCCGTCCAGTGCCAGCCTGATGATTTCGTTGGTGCCATACACATTGGTGTCCCACATTTTGTCATAGTTGAACAGATAGTTCACAAGCGCACCATTGTTGTAAATGGTGTGTGTGTTGGTCGCCAGCAAGTCCCAGGTTTCCTTGTCCAGCCCAAGCTGGGGTTTGCCCAGGTCTCCACATACTGCCACCACTCGCTTTTGAAATTCAGCCAGGTATTCACATTCTGGAACGTTCGAAAGGTCAAAGGCCTCTTTGAGTCGGGCAAGTCCTTTCTTTTCGTCATCAGCTCTTACCAGCACATAAATGGTGTCTGTAGTTTGCTGAAGCAAGCTTTTCAGAATAAACGGCCCCAGGAAGCCAGTTCCGCCTGTGAGCAGGATCTTGCCACTTTTCAGGTGCGCAGGGTCGTATTGAGGGGTTTTTGGCTTAAACGACAGCTTGGTGTCCTGTAGCATTCGCTTTTGTTCAAAGGCATTGTGCTCTTTCTGAAGCTTGAGAATGGTTTTCTTCAGACGGTTGATAGCAAGAATGGACGACGTGCTGAATTGTTCCATCAAATCGAAGAATTCAGAAACGCTTATTTCCTGCAGCAGGCGGGCATCGATTTCCGATGCCAGCTGAGCCGCCCCGCTGTCCTTAATGAGCTCCTTCACGTCGTGAATGAGTACCACAAGGTCGAGAGAGTCGAGCACATGTACCAAAGAGTAGGTTTCAGTGCCGGTGAAGCCATACTTCTTCAAAATCTCATCGAATTGGGTGTTCGTCAAACGAGCCCTTGGAGCGTCGGTGTTATGCTCTACCAGGTTATGGTTTTCAATTACCTCCAACTCACCATTGGCCCAAAGCTGCTTGGTCTTCTGGCGCATGATTTTTCCAGAGGTGGTCTTTGGAATGCTTTTGGTGTTAGTGAAGGTGATTTGTGAGGGAATAATATTGAGTCTTTCCCTGATCTGGTCAGCAATTTTTTTATGATCAGGGATTTCATTTTTCCGTTTAAGGCCAGCCACAATCACGAGTTTTTCCTCCCCGTTTTCTTCGTGGGCAAATGCCGCCACATAGCCTTCCCTAATGTTGTTGCTGGACTCTTCGACGATTTGCTCAATATCCTGCGGATAGTAATTGGCCCCACGGATAATGATCATATCCTTGGCTCTGCCGCAAATGTATAGCTCCTGTTCATGCAAAAATCCCAGGTCGCCCGTTCGCAGAAAAGTGTGGGTGGCACTGCCGTTTTCGCTCGCTATTCGAGCTTCAAAGCATTCTTTGTTCAGTTCAGGTTTTCCCCAATAGCCCAATCCCTTGCTTGGGCCCGCCAGCCACACCTCGCCCACCTTGTTTTCACCAAGGTCAACTCGTGAATTAGGGTCGACTATTTTCACGATCTGGTCTCTCAGGGGCTTGCCGCAGCTCATGATTTGGGTTAGGTCACCTCCCTGTCCGTTCTCGAATTTCAGCTCATGATTAATGAGTGAGTTGGTGAGCACCGATACTGATTTTCCGCCCCACTGCGAAACGGCCAGTGTGTTTTCGGCGAGGCCATAGGCTGCGCCAAGTGCCGTTTCCTTCAGCCCACATGCGCTGAATTTTTCAAGAAACTTGTAGAAAGTGCCTGCCCTGACTGGCTCTGCCGCCGTCATCAGGTTTGTCAGTGAGCTAAGGTCCAGCGAAGCGAATACTTCATCCGACACTCTGCCCGGCTGGAGCAGGTAGTCGTAGGCAAAGTTGGGTGCCGAGGAGTGCGTGGCCTTGTATTTTGAAATGGTTTCGAGCCAGAGCGCCGGCTTTCTGATAAAATCAAGTGTGGAGAAGCCAATTGATGTACCCCCTTTCATGATGATGAACAGGTGATAGCCGATCAGCCCCATGTCGTGGTATTGTGGCAGCCAGGTAACGGTTACCGGGGGTTCCGATAATACATTCTCGGCATTGTTTTCAAGGTTTTCATGCGAGATCATTACCCCCTTGGGGTCGGTGGTAGAGCCAGAGGTGTACTGAAGAAAAAGAAACGATGATTGCCGCTCATAGTTGGTCGCACTTGTTTCGTGGGTAAATTCAGAGGTGTTGATCCAGGGTAGCTTAGTTAATATGGTTTTCTCAACAATGTTATTTCGATCCATGTTCAACTTGAGCGACCAGTAGTACTCTCCATTGGTGAGAACGGCCACAGCACCACAATCTTTGGCGATATGTTCCATTTTGTAGTATGCCGACTGGAAACCCGATGAAGTAGGAGGGTAGGTAGGCACCGGAACTAATCCCAGGCGAACGCACGCAACAAACGAAACGATCATTTCAATGCCGGCAGGGTAGGTAATCAAAATCCTGTCGTCTTTTTTGAATTTGTAATTCTCGGCCAGATTGGATGCCACAATTCTTACGGCTTTTTCAAACTCTTCGTAGGTGTATTTTTCAACTGATTTTCCATTGATATCCAGAAACTCAAAAAGCAGTTTATCGGGCGTTTTCTGGACCCAATGGTTCAACTTATCGGAAAGGGTAGGCATAGATCAAGCGGTTTTTGGGATGATTATATGTTAGATAGAAATAGGTTGTTGGGTATGAATATAAAAAATTGGCTTAATAATGAGCTTCCGGTCGAAAAAAAGATGGATGATGCGTCTGGCAAGCCTGGTTATTTTGCAGCCAGGCTGAGGTTTTGCAGGTGCCCATAGTGCTCCCTGATGGCATCAAATATCGTTTTATTCTGTTTGTAATATACACCGTGTTTTTCTGCTATCGGTTGAATCAACTTTGTAAGCTCACGGTAGTGCGTATGGCATACTCGGGGAGCCAAATGATGGGCCACGTGCATGTGCAGTCCGCCATAAAACCAATTGCCAACCGTGCTGTTCAGCGAGTGGTCGGAGGTGGTGGCAAACACATGATAGATGAAATGATCATACTCATCTCTGTCCAGGGGAAACTCATTTAACCGCAATGGGTGCTCTACCTGTATGATGGTGGCGCCAATCACACCAATTACCAATTGCCAAGCCACAAAAGAGACGATGATCAGCCCTGTCGGCACACCTATAAAATAGATTGGCAGCAATAGCACATAGCCGATGTAGGCCAACTTAAAAACAAAGAGCTTGACATACTCCATGCGGGGATGCTTCTTTCCTTTCAGGCCATTGAGGAATGGGAAGAAAAAGCATTCGAAATCTTTGATAAAAATGTAATCAAGGGAGAAGAAACTGTAGACCACAAACAGGTAAAAATGCTGAAACCTATGGATGAGTTTATGCTCATGATGTGGTGTGTACCGCAGTAGCCCACGAGCGACAAGCCCGTCGTCTTCGCCTTTAATATTGATGAAATTGTGGTGTTGTTGGTTGTGAAGTTGCCTCCACATGTATGAGTTGATGCCACAGAGGTCGAAGGTGTAGCGAAGAAGTTTTCTTACCCGTTCGTTCTCGAAAATTGACAAATGATTGGCATCGTGGGCGATATTCAGCAGGATGAACAAGTGCGAGAACAGATGAAAGCCATAGAGCAGCACGAACATGGCGGGCGAGGTGCTGAAGGAGTAAAGCAAAACCAAACTTCCGACCCACCAGACAGCGGCAATTGCCAGCTTAACTTTCATTTGACCGTTGGCATATCTCGAGATGCCATTTTTTTCAAAATACTGGTCAATGGCTTCGTACAATTCCTTTTTAAAGGCAGTTGAAATCATGTTAGCATAAAAAGTGAAAGACCGGGCTTAAAAAATTGCCTCGCACAATATAGGGTAACAGTTAGAGTTTTTCAACTGTAGATTTAAATGGCTCATGTACAATATTTTGGATGGCTAAAAGGCTTGCTACATATTTCAATAACGAGACTCTTGTTAGAGGCGGTGTCCTGGCGTAAGCCCGAAGTGATTTTTTGCCGTATTGGCGTACTATGGAGCCGGTAAGCTTAATTAGTATGAATAAAAAGCCCTGACTTTCCGGCCAGGGCTTCCTGTTTTAGTTTAAGAGGAGATTAGGCAGCTACGGCCACTTTGATTTCGTTCGCTTTGCTCAAATAAATCCTCGATACCACCAAAAGGGCGAAGAAAATCACTGGCCCTGCCACTACTGAACCTGGGTCGCCACTTGCCGTGTGGGCAATAGCTGCTGAAATGAAGGTAATAGCAAAGCCCGCATAGGCCCATTCTTTTACTCTCAAGGGAAATTGTGGAGTTAGTAGTACCGCTGCACCGACTAGCTTAGCCACACCCAATTCCATGCGAAAATAGGCTGGAAAGCCCAGATGAGTAAAGCCTTCTGCCACCTCCGGATTCATGAAATACATCAGGCCACTCATCACCATCATCACACCTACAATGCCAGTGGCAATCCAGTATATCACCTTGTCTTTTTTCATTTTGATTGTTTTAAATGTGTACTATTTGTTTGACGATGCAAACTTATCTACATTTGCTATAGAATATATAGCACTATACTTTTGTATAGCACTAACCTTTGGTATAGTAACACGATACGACATGGAAAAACCAGAAGTACAGGAGGTCATTGAGCAGGAAAAAACCCAGGAAACATGTACAAGGATGCTGCTGCCGGTGCGTGACGCCCTGGAAGTGTTGAGCGGCAAATGGAAGCTTCAGATCATTATCGCCCTTACCTTTGGTACCCGGCGTTTCAGGGAAATTGCCCGGGAGGTAACGGGTATTACAGATAAAATGCTCTCGAAGGAGCTAAGGGACCTGGAAGAAAACATGCTTGTGAAGCGTACGGTCAAAGATTCATTTCCCCCGTCGGTTGAATACAATTTAACGGAGCACGGCAAAACACTCCAAAAGGTCATTGGCGAGCTTCGGGAGTGGGGCGTGATGCATAGAGAAAAGATCATGGGGGAATAAAAATAGGCCTATTCCTATAAGAGGTGAAGCTTGCAAGTCCCATATTTCGGCAGGTGCCATTGGTAATTCCAATTGCCCGACCTGGTATATCTCCAGATACTTTATAAAACGATTTTTTGAAGTAGCCGCAGTCTTTTGTCAAACTGTGGTTGAGTGAGTTCCACTCCAAGTTTTAAAATGTGAGGGTCGGCTGTTTTGGGATGTCCTGAGTCGAAAGGCGGCTCCGGGGTGTATTCCAATAAAAGCTGGATGGTTTTGGCCATGTCTTCACCTCCAACAATTGCCGTGAGTACTAACCCGAAATCAATGCCGGCTGTGATGCCCCCTCCGGTTATCCTGTTTCTGTCGGCCACCACCCGTTGCTCCAACACCTCAACGCCCATTAGTTTCAGTAGCTCAAGAGAGCGCCAGTGGGTGGTCGCTTTGTAGCCGTCCAAAAGGCCGCAGGCTGCCAGCAATAGAGACCCGGTACACACTGCTGTGATGTATTGGGCGGTTTTGGCTTGCTCCACAAGAAAGCGCTTGTAGGTTTCGTTTGTCAACAGCGCAGTAACTCCCCGACCGCCTGGCACAAACACAATATCCACGGGTGGGCAATCGTCAAACGAGTAATCGGGTTGAAGGAGCAAGCCGCCCTCACCTTTGATCGGCATCTTATGCTCGCTTACAACAAAGACTTCGAAACAGGTTGCCCTTACAAATACATCGTAAGGTCCGATGAAGTCGAGAAGGGTGAGATCGGGAAACAGCAGCATTCCAATTTTGAGCTTTTTCATGTCAGTGTTTATAGTTGTGTCAAATTTGAAGACTAGTTACGGATATTATCTCTTTTTGCTTGGAGCTCCCGCCAGGTGGTTAAGATAAACCCTTGCTGTTGCACGTAGCGTTTCAATTCAGGATCTGTCATGGAAAGTAGATCTCCTCTTCGTGTATTTCCTGAGTCGGTTATGGCTGAAAACCCTTTGTCGGCATCGGTGCAGTGAATGAGGATGACAGTTATCCCTGGTGCTACTGAATCCAGTAGCTCTTTGTATTTTTGTGTCTTGAACGTTCGAAGGTTCTCGTCGGAAGCCTCCAGGTCGGATGGAAACTCCCAGTCGTAGCTGAGCAGGTACAAGTCATCTACTACTACCAGTCCGGCATCCCAGATCTCTTTCCCTTTTTGGCGTATGGCATTGAGTACTTCAGCAGTATCATAGCTGCCTGATCTGTTGTTAGCAAGCATATTGAGCCCGGCGAGTGGCCCCTGCGCCAGGGCTTGCTGCATCAGCGTGTTATTTCCTGCGGAAAAAAGAATGGGTATGTGCTCTTCAATCCCCACCTTTATATACCTGTCGAGGTAGTCTGGTGTAGCCCACAACGTACCCATGTGCGTATCAAGATGGGTGGGTGAGAAGCCCATGGTTCTTGCCTTTGCGAGTTGGGCTCTTATTTCGGTTTCTATTTCATTAGCTGAGGCGTGAGCAACCACGTCGGCTACGTTGCTCCATAAGACCCCTTCCATGTCCGATAAACCCGGAGAGGCTTTGATACCCGACACTGAAGCCCACCGGTATCCTGTCCATTCGGCTGTGTGCGTCAAATGAAGCCCGGCATCCAGGTTTTTGTTTTCCGCCAGGTATTGCCCCATTTCCGACACCCACGGGCATGGCATCATCACACTCACAGATGTAGCTATTCCGTTTGTCATGGCCTGAATAGCTCCTTTATTTGATGCATGTGACATACCGGCATCATCTACATGGAACATAATGACTTTGTCACCCTTTTTCCACCCAAGTTTTTCTGCATAGGTTTGGGCAAGGGCATGATTGATGGCAGGATTTACAAGCATACTTAGTAAGAGTATAGGGTGGTGGACTTTTAGAAAAGTGCTTTTTGACTCTGTAGACATCGCTATTTATTTTACTTTGCATCAAAGTAATGTCCGTTCTTTTTATCACACAATAAGTCAAATTTTTATGACTACTAAAGAAAACGAGGTTGGACTCTACTGTCCCAAAGAGTTTTTGTTGAAGATGCTTACCGGCAAGTGGAAGCCATGCATCTTTCGCTATGCCACCCAGGGTCCTGTGCGGTTTAGTCAAATAATCAAGTTGTTGCCAGAAGCTACCCGACAATCGTTGACCAATGCTTTGCGTGAGTTGGAAGAATGCAATATTCTGGAAAGAAGGGTAGTAAAATTGAAGCCGTTGCATGTTGAGTACACACTTAGCGAGCTGGGGGAAGAGTTCATTCCCATTTTTAGGGCTGTCGATGAGCTTAACCTTTTACCAGTAATGCAAAAGAAGTAATTTGAGTTGCAGCTATCGGAAAGCAATTGGTTGTCTGCCACAGTGAAACGAGGTGTGGATGGCGTGCTTAAGCCGGTAAAACTGGTATCTTGCGGATGATGAAATCTACTTTGATTTCCTGCCTCTTTTTTTTGACGCTGTGCGCAGGTTGCACCGTACCACCTTATTCTCGCCAGGATATAGAAAAACTAAATGGGCTGGCTGTGGGAAATGGTATAAGTTTGCACCCGACCGAAAAATGGATGCTGATTTCCCGCCCTTCTGAGTTTACCAACAAGGCAAATGGCAAACCATTCTACAAAATCTATTTTCTCGAACTTGGTGAGGACGGATGGGGAGAACCACAAACTGTTTCTTTTGAAAGCCGGTTCAACGACTATCACCCTGTTATCTCACCTGATGGCAAGTGGGTCTATTTCAATTCAGACCGTCCGCCTCCAGGCGGCGAAATCCTACCTGCCGAAAAGATGAACATATGGAGGGTAGCTATTCGCTCTAACGCATTTTCAACGCCGGAGTACCTAACGGACATCAATACTGAACATCACGAATCTTATCCCTCCGTTACTGGCGAGGGCGTTCTTTATTTTAACTCTGACAGGCCCGGGGGCAAAGGATCCATGGATTTCTATCGGGCGTCGCCTATCGGTAATGGCTTTTCGGCTCCCGAATTGGTTGCGGCGTTGAATACGGCAGACAGCGAAAACGATTTGACCATTGATCCACAGGAGCGATTCGTTGTATTCAACCGGTACCTGTTCGACACAAACGAAGTTGACCTCTTCATTAGCAACAACCAGGGCGGCTCATGGACGGCACCTGTGTCGCTGGATAAGATCAACCAGGCGGATGTATGGGAGCTAACTCCCACTTTGTCGCCCGGTGGCACTTATTTGCTGATAGAAGTAGATGGAAAAATTCAGGTGTCTTTGATGGATGATGTTTTAGAATAGCAGAGCTGGCAAGATCGGAGACAGCTGGTCAGCTTCGGTCTTCCGACTTCGGGCTCCCGCCTCCTCACTTCCTCATCCCTTCTCGTTGCAATTAAACATCCAGTTGATACCATACCTGTCGGTGCAGCTACCATAGTATGCCCCCCAAAACATGTCCTGTAGTTCCATGGTTACTTCTCCACCGGCCGACAAAGCATCGAAGAGCCTTTTGGTTTCCGTTCGGGTATTCGGCTCCAGATTAATATGCATGTTGTTGCCTGGCTTCACCTTCATGCCCATCGACTCCGGTGCATCGGTGGCCATCAGGATGTGACCGCCCAGTATCTCCAGTTCGATGTGTAAAATCAGCTTTTTGTCGGCCTCAGTCATTGGGGGAGCGCCTTCCATCGGAGGTATTTCGCCGAAACGCTGGATGCCACCTTTGAATTCGGTGCCGAATACAGATTTGTAAAAAAGGAATGCCTCTTCGGTGTTTCCTGCAAAATTGAGATAAGTACTTACTCTTGACATATTTGTGTTTTTTAACTGAGTCATCAAATTGATCCTCGTCTCGAGGTATGCTGCCATCCGCTCCATGTTTTGTCGTGCTCCCTCAAACGCCCCGTGCTCGTCAATCACGTAGTCCAGGTCGGATTTAGACTGGAACAAGCTGCGCATGGTGAGGAGCGTTTTACCCTCCTTTTCTTCAAAGGTCACGGTGACGTGAAAGTTGCCTGGAGCATCATCGCTCCCGTTGCCGTGTACATACACCAGCTTTTCCGGAACGACTACCTCTTTGAAAACAATAAGATTGGGATAGTCTGTCCCGTTGGGGCCGTGCATGGTGAGCCGGAACTTGCCACCGGGTTTGACGTTCATTTCATGAACAGTGTTGGTGAAGCCTGTAGGCCCCCACCATTGGGCGATGTGTTCCGGTTCTGTCCAAACCTTGAAAACGAGCGCACGGGGAGCATCTATAAGCCTGCTGGCAATTACTTCCCTGTCCGTTCTTTCTACATGCGTGGTGTTCATGTGTGATATCGTTTAGATGTGAAGAAGTCGTTTGATAGGTTATCTGGCATGCACATTTCAGCCAGTCTCATAGTTAATTTCCGCCCTTAGCGGTCGCTGCTATTGTTTATCCACTATATAATTCAGTTCTGTTACCCCGGAAGTAAATTGTCGGGTGTTCAATAGTTTTAGATTTATTTTGTCTTTGACGTTCACGAACAAAGGAATGCCCTTGCCAAGAATAACTGGATTAACGAATAGCCAGTAGCCATCAATTAAGTTCTCATGGATAAGCGAATGTGTGGCTGTCGGGCTGCCAAAAACCAGGATATCTTCGCCACCACCTTTGCGGGACTGCTTTATTTCGTTTACGTTGTCTGAAAGGTTGTCGCTAATAATTGTTGTGTTGGTTAAATCTGTACCACTCATTGTTTTTGACAGAACAACTTTGTGAACCTGGCTATACCATTTAGAATGTTCAATATCGTGCTTGGTTGCTGTTGGCTTGTCTGCTGCGGTAGGCCAGTAACTTTCCATCATCTCATAAGTTGCCCGACCGTACAATGCAGTATCGCCTTTGCTTATCCGTTTACCGACGTGGTCAAAAATTTCCTGATCAATTTTAATCCAGTCCATCTCCCCATTCGGCCCTGCTACAAAACCGTCAAGCGACACGTGCATAAATGAAATTAGTTTTCTCATGTGGTTTACTTTTTATTGTTCTCCTTTCGGTAATAAAGTGCAACTATACTTTTGGGTTGAAATGACGGGCCAGCAAGGCCTCCAGTCGGTCAAAATTTTCCTCGTTGGAAGGTTCAATCACTTCCCGGGATTTGGCACATTCTTCGGCAGATTTGAAAAGCATTCGGAAAGTGATCAGGGTGCCTTCGCTCTGACTATCAAAAGTGGCAATCACCTGGAAGGCGTGCACAGGCTCCACATGGTCAAACACAAGCCGTTTGTTGGGCACGATTTCCACAAAGACACATTTATTGTCAAAACTTGTCCCCTGGGGGCTATGCATGGTGAATTGCCATGTGCCACCAGGGTTTAATTCGAAGGTGTGGAAGGTGTTCGTAAACCCTTTTGGCCCCCACCATTGTGCCAGCAGGTCAGGATTGCTCCATGCCTGGTACACCTCAGCCTGAGAGTAGTTCACTCTTCTGGTGGAAGTAATTTCACAATCTTTGCTCATCGCCTTTGTCTTTTGCTTGTAATTCTTTGATGTATTTTTCCATCGCATCCAGCCTTTCTTCCCATTCCTTTTTATAACGACTCACCCAATCCGATACTTCATGCAGTGGTTTTAGCTGCGCTTTGCAATAGCGCTCCCGTCCCTGCTGTTCCATCATCACCAGGCCGCACTCTTCCAGTATTTTCATGTGCTTTGAAATGGCCGGCCTGCTCATGTCAAAGTTCTCAGCCACTGTATTCACGTTCATCCGCTTGTAGGCAATCAGGTTAATGATCTCCCTGCGGGTTGGATCGGCAATCGCCTGGAATACGTCTCGTCTCATTATGTTCCTCTTTTGGTAACCGTTCAGTTACAAATATAAATGGAAACCGATCAGTTACGCAATTTTGTGCCGAAATTTTTTTCAACACTTTTCATTGACTTTAAGGGAGGCAGGCTCGGAATGCTTAAGACGCTTCAGAAAGATGGTTTTGCAGCTACGATGCATGCACTAGTATTCAAAATGAGCAGAATTTATGGCAAAATCTTATTGGATTTTGGGTTACTTTTTATAAGTTTGATGTATTGATTTAGTACAATATTTTATTTAATTAATTATAAATTAATCTCACCAGCTATGAGAGCATTAAAAAGTAGAACCATTTTCTTATTCGGTGTTTTATCGATTTTTATGATCACTTCATTGGGTGCATGTACTGCCAGCCGCCCCAGCAGTGCCTGGCAGGATGTGGGCCATGCCCGTGACCTCGGTAAAAAGAAAGGTAATCATTCAAAACGAATGCAGAGAAGGCCAGCCAATCACCGGTAAAGGAGGAAGAGGAGTGTTGTTGTTCCGAATCGGAGATTTAGCACTTCTCTTTTTATTCTTTTGTCTATTTGGCTGCGTCAAAGCTTTCTTTCAGCACCTCTTTCAGCAAATTAATCGCCATGGAGATCGACTGTAAAGAGGCGGTTTCTTCAGAAGTATGGTAGCCGGTAGTGGGAATCTGAATAGTTGCCCCACTGATGAGTCCGTCGGTTCCTTCAATGATACGGCCTAACTCGGTTCGTCCAAGCGACAGCGGCTTTTTACCGTCGACCAACCTTTGCTCATTGTGGTGCTCAATGAAGATGTCCTTATACACCGTTTTTATACCCAGCTTTTCGCTGGCTGCTGCTATTTCAGCGACCATTTTCTCGTCGAAGTCGGCAGTGGCGTCTTTGTGTCGGAGGATAATTTCGCTGTCAGATGCTTCTTTTTCGTCTTCTCCGAAGGGGCTGGTGTCGAGCACAATGAGTTTTTTAGTGGCTTGCTCCACTCTGTAAAACCAATCGGCCAGGTAACGCCAGCTACGGCCTGCTTCTTCCTGTGCTGTGAAAAAGGCCGTACCCTGGTAGCCTTGCGAAAATAGGTATACAACCACAGCCACCATCAGTACATTGTCGAGCTGTGCAGAGACTCGACCATCGTGGATCGTGATGCGATCGGAGTAGGCTATAGGCACGCCGGGAGTTACATGCTCCAGCCCGTTGATTTCGATGATCAGGTTTTTTCGCTTCTCACTAATGTAGGAGTGGTGGGTAATGCCCTGCCCAAGATATGTGCCTGACCATGGCTCGTAAGCATGCACTTGTTGGCTTTCAAAGCGGTCGGCAATCTTTTCCAGCGTTTGCTCCGACACAGAGTTGCCATTGAGCTCGCTTCGGTTCTGGGTTACAAAGGCTGCGTACTGAAATTCGTTGGGTCCGGTACAGATCAGGCCATGCCGGTCGACATGCGCAGAGAGGTAGTTACTCGTCGGCTTGTTGCCCTCTGCCACCAGCAAACCCTGATAGAGGCTGATTTTAATCCCCATTTCTTCCAGTTCCCGGCGGATCAGGCGAAAGAATGGTTCTTCATAGCCTACCACCGAGGGTTGGCGAACCAACAGCTTGAGGTAGTCGAGAAAAGTAGTAAGAGAGGCAGTTGATGGCTCCACGGTTTTATAGTTGGGAATGAGTGAAAACTTGAAGCGAAGCTAAGGAAAAGCCGGGGAAACAGGAAAGACAACGAGTTGATCAAAGCACCATAGACTGAAAGGGAGAGGCCTGATGTATGATAACGCTTTATATCAGAGGCAGAGGCATTGCAGTTATGGGAAGGATTTGTTTTTGAGTGAAGGCACGAGGTTGATGGTATTCTCAAATTATCAAAAGCACTGAGCTTTGGCTTAGCCCGGCTTCAATTTACGCCAACGGATCAGCTGCTGGTTTTTATTCAGTCGAAGTGATTTTGGGCTGTTTATTTTCTGCTTTATTTCGGTGACCACGTGTTTTTTTTATAAAATATTGATAATCAATTATTTATGAATATTGTCTTAATGTAATCGATGTATCCATACGACGCTAAATTAAACTATGAGCAACATCGGTAGACGCCTATTTGCATGTAACTTTTTGATCTGATTTTAACTAAAATTGAAATTTTGGTATTTTTTGAAGACGATCTTTTTTCTTACTTTCTTTAATTCTGTCTTTCTTTTCAAGCGCTGAAAATTTCTCTGGTGCAGGACGCAAATGTAGCGTTTCTGGCTCTGAGTGTAACTATTGGTGGTTTACTTCAAAACCACAGTTCCTTTTTTCAGAGGCAAGTGCGCCGGCATTTTGTTATACATAATGGCTAAAGCAGTGTTTGTATGTCATGTGTAATGACTCACGCAAAATTGACATTTTGTGATGCGTTACAATCCGTAGTTTTATCCCACAGTTTAATTATATCCAATAGCACACAACTTAAAATTTATCACCATGAGAGCTTATAAGAGTAGATCCAGAAGCAGAGCAGTTTTGTTACTCAGCATTTTAGCGATTTTTGTTATCAGTTCACTTTCTTCTTGTATGGCTCATAGAGGGAGTGGTTCATGGGATGACGTAGGACATGCCCGGTCGTTTAACCACAAAAAGGCACATCATGACCATCACAGCTCGAGCAAACAAGTGGTAAAAAACAATAATAGCTAGAAATAGAATCTTCAATATGCCGCCCATGTGCCAACATGGGCTTTTTTTGTGCCAGTTGCCAGATGTCACCAGGCGTATGTGTCATCCGCCGACTATCTCTAACCAGTCTTTAATGACTCGCTCAAGTTCAGCCTTCTTTGACGAAGCTTCGTCAGCATTTTTGATGTATACAATTCTCCGATCTGTCCAGTCACCTTCGAGGATGTCGGATTTGATGGTAACGATTGTGGGATGATGAAAAATAAGCCTGATGGCCCTTTTGTCGTGCAGGTTGAAAGTGACAAAGTCTTCTTTGTAGTAGTAGCTGGGCGCATTCCACTTGATACGCTCCGAAAGAGGGCCAGCACTCTTGATAGTTGTACGAAGGGTTTCCACTTCAGCTTTCAATGGATGATCCAGCGTCTCCATGTAGGCAGCTACCTGTTCGGCTTCGGAAAGTTTGGCCATAGTTTACGGATGGTTTATTGAGGGCTTGTTTCAAAGCCGATCATCCACTGAACACCAAATTTGTCGGTCGCCATGCCGAAATAACTTCCCCAGAAAGTAGTCGCCATCGGCATGGAGACTTTGCCTCCGGCGGAGAGTGCGGTAAATAGTTTGTCGGCTTCATTCTTGTTTTCTGTGTCGAGATAGATGTGGAAGTTGTTGCCGGAT
The DNA here is from genome assembly GCF_040222385.1 of Imperialibacter sp. Taxonomy (GTDB): domain Bacteria; phylum Bacteroidota; class Bacteroidia; order Cytophagales; family Cyclobacteriaceae; genus Imperialibacter. The sequence continues at coordinate 49,929 of NZ_JAVKDF010000049.1, read as the reverse complement.
ATTTCACCGAAGCTTTCTGGTATGTCGCAGCCCATCAGACGACTGGTTTTGCTTATCGGAAGGGCGATATGCATCAATCTTTTGCTTTGTTCGGCTCCTTTTGGAGCTTCTGACGGCATGTCGCTGTATTTCATTTGGCTGGTAAAGTCGCCTCCGAAGACAGTTTTGTAAAAATCGAAGGCTTGGGCACAGTTGCCATTAAAGTTGAGGTAGGTGTCGGCAGATTTCATAAGGCATTCGTTTTAGTTAGTAACGTTTAAGCGTTGAATCAATTGAATCATAGGGCAAGACTTCCTCACAGCTTCTGAAGATACGGGTTTACACCGGGGAATTTAACTTCATCATTCAAAACTTCAGCGAAGCAGCCGTGGCTTATTATCAGATGAATAACGGCGCAGGCGTTTACCCGATTGCCGTGATTCTCCACTCTGAGGATACGGTCGCAGTCGTCAAGGTCAAAATTTGCCCTGCAGCCGGGGAACGCACGGTGGATCGCTTCCGAAAGCTTGAAGGCCTGAACGTGGTTGTCGACGGTAGTTTTGAAGACTTCTACCATCTACATCTCTTCAAGAATAGACAGAATATTGCCGGACGGATCCTTGAACCAGGCGATGGCGGGGCCACGATCATTTCTGCAAATGCCTTTTTTGTCAGTCTTGATAGGCGCATCATACTGCTCAAAAGCAACCCCTTTGCTTGTCAGCCAGTCGACGGTAGCCTCCACGTCCTTCACCGGAAAGTTGAGAACAGTGAATGTGGCTGGCACATGGTTGGGCTTTGGGTAGATAATAACTTTGCTGCCTCCGGCAAGCGCCAGCTTAAGCAGCCCCATGTCGAGCTCAACTACATCCAGGCCAAGTATGTCCTTATAAAAGGTCTTCGCTTTGGCGAGATTGTCGACTGAGTATCCGGTAAATGCTTTTGATTCTTTTAACATGCTCTTAGTGGTTAGAATGTTTCAAAGGCTCTTTCAATAAGTTAGAAAATAGCTGCCGTAATTACATCGGCAGCTTAAAAAACCAGAGGGATTAAGCAGTGACCTTCTCAAGCAGGCGCATCATACAAACCATTTCTGTATCATTTTTGTACCATTCCACCGCCCAGTGAGTGGGATCCAGCCCCTCAGCACCCATCAGTGCCCCGAATGTGGCTGGGATTTCCGTCAATCTTGAGCGCCAATGCTTAAGGGTGACAGCCACATAGCTACCTTTGGCGATCGTAAACTCCTCATACCCCAATTGCTTCCCCTCTCCTGGCAAGGTTTCAAGTGCCGTTGCGAAATAGTTGACACCATTTTTGTTCATTTTGCTCAAGCCATAGAATGGTCTTGAAAAACCCCCTGGTGTTTTTTCCACCAGCGCATCGAAAGCCTCACTGATTCCTTCAGGAAACGTGGGAACTGCCTGCCCAAAAACCCTTAAATCGCTTGCAATATTGATGATGTCCATGGGCACAGCATTTGCTACAGAACAAATATAGGGAGCAGCATCTTTCTATTGCGGGGGCAAAAGCGCCATTGTGACGGGTTGATTGCGTCAGACGGCAAATGCCTAAGCATTTGCCTTCTGACGCCTGGTGGTTTTTGCCGAAAATAGACCGTTGAGGTATTTTCGGCAAGGTTGTTCGACAAACCGATAGCTTAAAGTCGCCAGCGCTGCCGACAGCAGAAGAAGGATAAATAATCCGCTCCAGGCGATAGCCGGGGGGAAGTCAAAACCCAGCATTTTTTTGAGGGGGTCGGGGTTGACCAGCATCCTTCTGGCACCGGCGAATGCAAAAATGAGCGGCATGTGGATCAGGTACAGCGAAAATGAAATGTCTCCGATGTGCTTAAATACCCGGTTGTTGAGGAGGCTGCGACTTGCAGACGGCGCATAGGCCGTAGCCAGGATGATGCCACCAAAAAGAAAAACTGCGCCATAGTCAGGAAGAACCTTGAAATGCCAGGTCGTAAACAAGGAAAACCATATGATGGAAAAGGAAAACCGGTAGGCAAGGAGTTTTTGCAGCAGTCGTTTCTCATACAGTTCGTAGACAAGCATGCCCCATACAAATCCGCAAACGCAGCGAAGCATGGCCGGGCCCGTGATTACGTCGATGATGTGCATGGGATAGGGGACACTCGAAGGCACGTTAAATTGCTCCCATCTTGCGGCCCAGAAATTTGGCTGGAAATAATATATGATGGATAAGTACCCGGCCAAAACCAGCAAGCCTGCCAGCCATCTTGACCATGTGCTGGTGCGTTTGAATAATACAACGATAAGCGGGAACATCAGGTAGGTCCACCATTCCACGCTGATCGACCACGAAGGGGTGTTCCAGGTAGCTTCATGGTGTGTTCCCATGGCCTGGGTCATGGCTATGTGGGAGGGCAGGGCGGTTACATCGTATACGACTGCAAAAAAGCCCTCCAGTGTGTTGGTCAGGAATGACGGCACTGCAATAAGCACCATCAAAGCCAGCGTTGCCAGGTGCAGGGGATAGATCCGGGCGAACCTGGCCCACATGAAGTGGGCAAAGCGGTGTGGTGTTAATTGCTCCCGGAAGTAATGACCATACACATGGTACATAACAAATCCGCTGAGGACAAAGAAGAGGTCAACCATCAGGTACATTTTCTCAATGATGGGTGTAAAAACCGGAGAGATTACTTCGGCCAGCTGGCTGTTGTAGTGGAATATGACTACCAAAAGGGCAGCCAGTCCCCTGAGGGGCGTGAGCCCCGGCAAATAAGATGTTTTTGACATAGCAATAGGGTTTTGCCCGCACGGGGCAGTTAAAAAAAGCAAGCGTCCGCTGGTGTGTGACCAGCCGGCTTTTTTGCGGTTAATAAAAATCTGTCAGATCAGGATGTGCTATTGAGCGATGTTCATGATGAAGCTTTCACGATTCCGGGCAAACTTTGTAGGCGCTACCCCAACAAAATTTTTGAACTCCCTGTTGAAATGAGATTGATCTGTAAACTGCAGATCGTGTGAGAGTTCGGTAAGGCTTCGATTCTTAGATAGCATGTAATTGTGAATGGCATTCATACGTGATATTCGCATATAGTCGACGACCGTTATGCCATACAGCGCCTTAAACTCTCTTTGAAGCTGTCGCACGCTTATGGGAACCTGGTCAATGAGTGACTGGTATTCGGCCGTTCCCTGGCATTTACGTATCAGCTGCATGGCCAGGTGTGTATAGTCCCAGTCAATCCGGTGGGTTTCCACCTGCGAAAGGATGAAACTGTTTGCAAGCTCGACCCGCCCGGAGGGGCTGCCGGCGTCCCTTACCTGTTCGCAAAAATCCCTCATTGAGTTGCCCAGCACGTCGTTGCTGTCTTCGTAGGTGCCAAGAAATTCAGCTGGTGCTACACCGAATACGTTTCTTAAACCATCGGGGAAAAACCGGATGCCGAATACCGTTACCGGCCGGGAAAACTGAACTTCGTAGGGCTTGTCGTACAGCCCAAGCAGGGTGAATTCCGGAGATTTGCTCCAGTCGGCCCCGGGCCTGGTCAGCGAGCAATGATCACTGGAGGTATGGATAATCAGTTCGATGCATCCGTTGGGAAGTACCGACTGGGATATATTGGCTTCTCCGTCGACGTTGAAGCTTCCGTGCCAGTACGACTGTATATAAGGAGACAAAACAGTCGATGGTTTGTATTCCGTAAACAGGGTGTTGCTCATAGCTCGTTAAATGGTTGACGCTACTTCAAATAACTAAAAGAAGAAAATCTCTCGACGATTTCAGGTCCTATGGCCGCAATCCTGGCATGATCCTTATGATCGTGATAAGCCTTTTTTGCCGCTTCCGAAGCGAATATCAGAACGACCATGTGATCGTAGTCTCCCGTCGTGAGCTCGATCAGCTCATAGCCTTTTAGTCCTTCTACGTTGTCAACAAGTCCGTGCCACAGTGTATCCACCTCTTCGATTGCACCTATTGGGGCATCCGTTTTCCATTTGAAAAGCAATACGTAATACAAGTCCCCGGGTTCTGTTTTTTCAGAGGCTGAGGCAAAGCTGGTTGACGTGAAAAGGATGATGGAACAAATGGTGATAAGGTATTTGGCTATTGTTTTCATTTGGAGATGAGTTTAAATGAACCCCGGAGGCATTACGCCATCCGGGGTCTGATACCAAAAAATGCCTCCGCTAGTTCAGGAGGGCAGTATCTACTACATTTGAATTGGTGGGCAGCCACTCCTGTTCAAAAGTTGCTACAATGTTGTTGGCCCCACCAAAAACGCCAAGGATTCTCGCCGTGGTATTTCCCACATTGGTGAGGTTGTGAGGAGCCATTTTAGGCACAAGAGCGATGCCGCCTTTTGATACAGATGAAAATTCGCCGCCCACTTCGGCGGTGAGGTCTCCCTCAAGTACCACAAGCAGCTCTTCCGCTGAATCGGTATGGCGGCCCAGGCTGTCGCCGGGGGCGAGTTCGATTAGTACAGTGGCAAGTTCTTTCGAACCGTGGGCACCTATGAGTGGAAAGGTGGCTCTGCAATGCTGAGAGCTGTCTTCCTTCCCGGTGAACTCTACCATTTCTACCGTGTTCAAATCAACTGTTGTCATGTTTAAAAAATTTGAGTGTGAAAAAATTACACTACAAAGGTCGCAGCGGCGGAGGAATCAAAATTGTATCAAAACGACATTTTGCTTACTTCTTTTGCCGCTTCCAGCATTTCCTGCTGCACGATGGCTACGTCTTCTTCGGTCGTTCGCCAGTTCACCAGAGCTGCCCTGATGCCTTTCCTTCCATTGAAAGCGGTGGGAGTCATGAACACTTTTCCCCTCTCATTCAATGTGTGGAGAAACAGGTCGACTTTCGGGGGATGAGCGCCTTTAACTGAAAAGCAAACAGTATTGAGCCTCACGGGTGCCAGAAGCTCGAAGTAATCGCTGGTGTTGATAAAATCACCGAGCGCTTTTGCCTGCCTGATATTGCGCTCAACAATTTCTCTGTATCCTTCTCTGCCGTAGGCCTTCAGCGTAAACCAGGCCGGGAGGGCCTTGAACCTCCGGGAGTTCTCGGGCAGGAAATTGAGAAAATTGAAGTTTTCCAGTGGATCGCCCAGGTAGGGGGCGTTGGAGTTCTGAAAGGTTTCTACCTGCAACACCTTGTGCCTTTCTTTTACAAAAAAGAAAGCGCTTTCATAGGGTACATTGAGCCATTTATGCCCGTCAATGGTAATGCTGTCGGCATGTTCCCAGCCGGCAAGTAAATGAGCGTAAGTCGGCGAAATGGCGGCAAAGCCACCAAAGGCAGCATCTATGTGCCACCAAAAGTTGTATTTTTCTTTCAGTCTGGCTATCGCCTGGGAATCGTCGTAATCGACGGTGTTGACAGTGCCTCCGCTGGAGATCAACAGAAAAGATGCTCCTCTCAGCGCTTTGATCTTTTCTTCCAGGGCCTCGATGTCAATGGCTTCCCGGGTGGCGTCGATTGTTTTTACTAACTGAATGTTTGAGCTGCCCATGCCGAGCATTGAGAGCGCCTTGATGGAAGAGGAGTGAGGTACTGCCGACAAAACGGGTGCCGGACCGGAAACGCCCGCTTTGGCAATGTCGGTATGGTTTTGTTTTCCCAGCCATTGGCGGGCAACCCCCAGGCAGGTAAAGTTAGACATGGTGGCGCCGGTGACAAAACCGCCAAGGAAATCGTCTGGAAGGCTGAAGAGCTCTTTCAGCATGTCGATGGTTTCGAATTCGATGATGCCGGAGAGGTCGCCATGGCCTTTGACGGTTTGGGTATTCTGATCGAAAATGGTAGCCAGCATGTCGCCCATGATGGCAGCAGGAGTGGTGCCACCTGTTACAAAGCCCCAGTAACGTGGGCCAGCAGAGGCGACGATCAGATTGCGGAATCGTTCTTTAAACTCGGCAAGGGCTGCTTCGCTTCCCTGGCCATCCCCGGTCAGTGGGGAGCCAGCTGGCGTGCTATGTGCTGCGGAGGTGGGTATGTCAGCAATGTTGTTGAGAAAGGTAAGGCCTTCTTCCAGCGCCTCTGTGAGCAGGTGACGCATATTACCCAGGTCCGTATGGAGTCTTTTGTTCATGTCAGGAGTTTTTAAATAAGGGGGCAAAAATGACCCTATATGTTGGCTGAGAATTGTAATAAAACGACTTTATATGCTTAACAACTCTGGTGTGGTATGTCCATTGTGCCTTCCAAAACGATGCGTGCTGAGCTCACAACCTCCAGCGTAGTTTTATTCCTCAGGTTCAATTTAAGGTATCCGCCCCTCTTCGAGTTTTGGTAGGCAACCAGTCGGGTTTTTCCAAACTTTTTTGCCCAATAGGGCGCCAGCATGGAGTGAGATGCCCCGGTTACAGGATCTTCGTTGATGCCGATCCATGGGCAGAAGCATCGTGAGTAGAAATCATACTGATTGTCGTCCGATTTGGCAGTCACGATCACCTGCCTGATCAGCTTCGAACTTGCAATCGCTCTGGCGTAATCGGGCGAGAGCCGGGCAAGGGTTTCTTTGTTTTGCACCTCGATCAAAAGCATTTTGGTAGCGGGAGCAAATCTTGTGTCGACGGTTTCAGTGATGCCAAAGGCCTGAAGGATTTCCTCATCTGGAGTAAAATCGACGGTCTCATAAACCGGAAAAGTCAATTGAATTTCGTCCCCCACTTTGACAGCCGAGACCTGGAGACCGTGGTAAGTGGTAAATTCTAACTCGTTTTGCTGAAATACTTCCATCACTGCTTTGGCTGAACCCAGTGTTGCATGTCCGCAAAATTTTATTTCGACTGTGGGTGTGAAAAAGCGGATGTTGTATTGATGGGCTTTTGCTCCATGCGCTTTAGTCAGAAAGGCAGTTTCAGACAGATTCATTTCCGCTGCTATGGCCTGCATGGTAGCTGTCGTTAGCGGCTGACTTGGAAAACAAATAGCTGCGGGGTTGCCTTTAAAGGGCTGTGTTGTGAAGGCATCCACAATCATTGTTTTGACGCTCACTTTTCCCGACGGAAAATTCTTTGCTGACTCAGGCAAGTCAGCGACGGTCACTGTATCGGTTTCCATAACCAGGGAGTTTAAAAAATGAAAAAACGATTTCTTGAAAGTGTATGGATACGTTTATTCAGTGCAATAGGTTTTGATCAATTGAGCCATTTCCGGCCATTGTCAAAAAATTAGCAGTTGGCCAGTGTAGAGGTGGAATTTACCGATCAAACGAGAGCACCTGGGTGGTTTTTTGAATTGTCTTAATAATGATATACCACGCCACGCTGGCGGCGAAGCCATACATCCAGTATACATTCCCCAGCGAGAATGCCTTGTTGGCCACCGATGCTCCGATCACTTCGAAGGCAAAGACGACGAGGAACATATTCAAAATACCGGCCTTTTCCTGACGGATTATTTTTCTCCAGCTAAAGGTGTATTTGGGCTTGATCCACTTACTAAAGGCCGGGATGAAGGCAGGCGTTTTTGCAGCCCAGTCGACGTATTCTTTTCCGTATGTATCGATCAAAAACATCTCCTCTGCATACATGATTCTTTCATAATAGACCCAGTACATAAAAACAAAAGCGACGATGAACCATGGCTCCTGAGTGAAGCCGGCGATGCCCAGCCACATGAAGAAGTTACCTACATACAATGGGTGGCGTACTGTGGCATATAATCCTGTAGAATTGACAGAATCAGCTACTTGCCCCACTGTGGTATTGCGACCAGAGGTATTGTCGGCAGAGTAGCCAATGGCCACCATGCGGATCACCAAACCCAACACGCATACCAGAAAGCAGCCTAGCTTGAACAGGTCATCTTGCTGCGAGTCGGTAATGGTGCTATTCAAAACGTTTTGCACATACACATAAATACCGACCACGATGATAACCAGCGGCAGGTAACTTCTGTGTTTGAACAGGAAGTCACCCTGGGTTCTAAGCTCTTCTTTTAATGCCATTGTGTTGTTTTCGCCATTTGGAATCACGAAGGTACGGAAATGTAATTAAGTTGCGGACTTAGTTTGGTGAATGTGTCAGAGCCAAAACTTATTTGCCCCACCCCTTTAAAAAGTTATCCTCACACTTTCCTTTCCATCGGAGCTCCCGAAACTTACTGCTTTCAGTCTTGGTCTTTTGGCTGATTCATTTTTTGGAACGACAATGATATCTCCAGACGCAGTGAAGAATCTTTCTGCACTACCAAACAGCTCGTCCTTCTTTCTCCCAGCCGATTGCAGTCCAATACCTTTCAGAAAATAGGAAACTCTTTCGCTGCCCTCAACATAGGTGGCTGCCATTCGATCTGACTCATTTTTATGAGCAGTGGTTTCCCCCGGATCGCTCATGGTTCCGTGGTAGGCAATAAAAAAGAAATGGACTAACTCGGGCTCCTGCGGAAACGTGATATAGTCCCAACTTCGCCCTTTTGAGGTTTCAAAAGCTATGTTCAAGCCAGAGAGCATCTGTTCCATCTCCTCAGTTCGAACTCCTGATACAGCCAGGTATACCCCGCCTTCTCCCTCTTGTAAAAGTCTCTGGTAGTCCCTCGCCAGGTCGTCGGTGGGCTCGCCTCTGACTGACATCAGTTCGAGTGATGTCTTATTCACAAACTTTACATGTGCGTTGATAAGCCCGTTGGCATGCAATCGCCCCTGCCTGACAGCGAACCCAAGCTGGGTATATCGGCTGGTAGCCTGATCGAGGTCGGCAACAACAGTAACCACATGGTCGATTTGTATTTTTTGGCAGGAGCTCTCCCAGTGGCAAGTAAACAGGGCTACCAATGCGATCAGTGTTACTTTTGTAAGTCTCATACCATTAAAAATTTACCATGATGCCTGCATTACACTACACTAATCTTTGCCGCCTGACGCCTTGCCGCTGCCTTCAGCTTTGGCCGGAGCCGCCCAAAAGCCTTCTGAAACAGCACGGCTTTTGGCAGTGTTTGCTCCGTACAACATCGCATTGAACAGTGTGCGGTAAGTGCCCATAGGCTGGCCACGCCACTGTGGCTGGAAGCCGAACAGGATCACATGGCCTTGCCCATGCTGAACGTCGAGCCCCGCTGCGTAGCCATTCAGGTATTTGGTGCCCAGCAGAAAACCGGAGCGAAGAGGAGAGCCCTTGTCCTGGTATTTGGCAAGTGCCTCTCCTTTGAAGCCCTCCAGTGTGGTAAATACAGGGCTTCGGTTGACAAACACACTGGCATGATCGGGCATACCGGCCATCACCGGATGAGTGGTATTCGTAGTCACTTCCATGATAGATCCTCCAGTGAAGAAATCTTTCCTGTTGACACCCTTTACCACATTTTTTACAGGTAAGTAGAGTGATTCAATGGCGAAATCGCTGCTTTGATTCATGCAAACTAACGTGCCACCGGCTTTGACAAAGTCGTCAAGATTGCGAATGCCTGTTTCGCCCAGACCTCCCTCGTAGCGGGGAGGCACTTGCCCCTTTTTGTAGCCGTTTTCGATGGAGCCATTTCTTTCTGAAGCCATCACTATCACATCGAACCGATCTTTTAAGCTACCGGCCGCAAAGTCTGAATTTCTGACGACGGTATATGGCAGTCCGAAGTTATCGAGCAGCCAGCGAGTCCAGCCCATGTCCATGCTGGCCGTCCATGGCTCATAAATGGCAATGCGGGGCTGAATCCTTACACCCGACGAGCTCCCGGTTCTCACGATGTTCACAGCAAAGTCATCCACCCATTTTTTAGCCAGCGCTTCTGTAGCCCCCTTCACAGCATACTTTTGGTTGGCGTATTCAACGGTGAGTCCCTGTTTCCAGGCTTCACCGAGTACCCGAAAGATGTTGTTTTCCTTTGGGTCTAGCAACAGCGTGGTGCCGCTTCCTTTGACAAAACCAGGGAGGGGAAGAATGCCAGCAGCGACCTCGTTGGTATTGAAACCGGCCCCGGGTGCGAAGTCAACTTTACTGTTATCGTCGCCGGAGGTCGTTTTCCAGTCGATTATGGTTCCTTTTACTTCCGTGAGGCTTGCTCTAACTTCTTCAGAAAGAGGGCTGGCAGCCGCAGTTATATTCAGCTCAAACTGGAGGGGCAGCGACCACCCGGCAGCGTCGTAGGGCTGCTCCAGCGGGCCATCGGGGAATTCCCGCAAGTCGGGATACACCTGCACATCGAGAACCTGGCGGGCCAGCTCAGCAAACTCCTGGTCCATGGGAATGACCCAGGTGCCTTTGGCGTATGCCTGGCCTTCAAAAGTAATGGCCTTGTCGAGTTGAGAGATTTTGATGCCGTTAAAGGCCAGGCGCTTCAGTAGCTCTACCGGACGAGCAGGATCACGCTGCTGCTGTGGAATGAAGTAGGCATAGGGCGGTTCATTTCGATATTTTTCAATGGTGTTTTGCGCCGACTGATACTTATTGAAAAGGACTGTTTCGCTGTATTTGGAGGCATAGTCTAATACCGCAATAGAGGCTGTTTGCATGTACTGAATGGCGTCGCTTATGCGCCACCAGCCACCAGGCCACGGACTGGAGTAAAGCGATTCGATGCGAAGATCACTTCTGTCTTTGGGGAAGTCGCTGATGGTATAGAAATAGGGAGTGGCGTACCGGTAAAGGGCTGTTTCCGTCCAGAAGGAGGGAATGTTTTGCAGCACCGGCATGTAGTCGATATAGCCAGGGTACCAGGCGTCGAAGCCCTGACCCATGTGAACGGCACCTTTCAGGCCTTCGGTTTCCAGCTCCTGAGCCATGGCCATGCCAATCATATTCACTTCACGGGCAACCAGGGGCGGCGTTTGGGAAGCAATGGGCTCCGCAAAAGGTGGCAGCCAGATGCGGGTGGGGAAGGGCGACGACTGGTGGTGTACATGGATGATATTGGGCTCCCATTCTCTCCATGTACGGCCCACGACTCTCGACTCAATCATATTGACCATGTAGGCATCCCGGTTGTTATCGTGGCCCACGTACTTTTGATAAAGCCAGGGGACGGGGGCGACTTCGTAAGGCGTGCCCACGTTTTCAGCATACCAGTTGGCGATGATGTCCTGTCCGTCCGGATTAAGCGAAGGCCAGAGAAGAATGATCACGTCATCAAGGATTCTGGTAATTCTCTCGTCGGTATCTGCCGTGCTTATGAGTTGGTGCGCCAGCGAAATGGTGTGCTGGGCACCGGCTACTTCCGACGCATGCAAGCCTCCGTCGATGTGGACGATGGGTTTACCTTCTTTGGCCAGTTGTTTGGCTTCTTCTCTTGTCATGCCATCAGGATGGGCCAATCGCTGGGCTATGGCCTTGTACTTGTCGATATTTTTGAGGTTTTCCGGGGACGAAATGAGGGCAAAATACCAGGGTCTGCCTTCGGAGGTTTCGCCCACGTGCACCATTTGGATTCTGTCGCTGGCGGCGTCGAGTTTGTTAAAGTATTCCAATGACTGCTCGTAGGTGGCCAGGTGGAAGTCAGCACCCACATTGAAACCCAAGGTTTCTTCGGGAGCTGGGATTTGTGCCAGCAGCAATGACGAGATAGTTAGTTGGAACGCAACAGCCAGAAGAGTCGCCTTCTTCGGCAATTGGCAAAGTAAAGTATTGGTCATGGTCGGTTTCATTGGATGGAAACGACCGAAGATAAGGAAATGAACGAATCTAGCTGAGCAGTTTTATACAGGCGAATGGTTTGTCCTGCGAGGCAAAGCTGGCGAAGGATAGGATGCAGATGGATCCATACTTGCTCAACGCAATTCTTTCAAACTTTTTGATGAACTTGGTGCATGGGCCTTACGCTCTTCGAATGGTTTCAAAAGCCTTTGTGTCAGTTGTTGTTTTTTATACCACTCACCTTTATCGTTCTGGTACTTGTGAGGCCGGTAAAAGCAGACAATGCGTGGATGATCGCCGGTATCGTGTATGGATGCTTCATTGTAGTCAATACCGTGTTGATTGGTTTTGCAGATAAGCCGTGGTACTACTTTTTGATATCCTTGGGCTTCAGTGTTGCTTATCTTATTGCGATAGGCGTTTTAATACCCGCACTTATCAAAATCATGAAGATTGAAGGGGCGGAAGAAAGTGCTATGATCTTCCTGCTCATCATTTATCATCCGCTTGCCCTCATGTTGATGATGTTTTTGAAGTGGGCTTATTTTAAAGTGTTTTGAAGTGTAGCGTAATTTGCCTGGGATATTAGGAGGAGGTTGTATCAAAGGCCCTAACATTTTGGCAAACGCACAAATTGAGATGACGTTTTCTTGCGTGAAGTAAAGAGGGCGCTCTTGTGCTGGCGGATAGAGCGACCTCTTTACTTGGGCTACCGATGGCGATTTCCTGGTACCTTTCCTTATTCGAGCGTTATACTCCTCTTGCCCGCCATCTCATTTTGTGTGTTTGGCTGGCGCAAAAATTTGGTCTCAATCTGACATTCTCCACGTAAAGTTGGGCTTTTGATAAAGCCTCTTTTTCGCTTTTATTCAAAAAAAGGAATTCCCTTTGTGGCATATTTCTTCATCCCTTCTTCATTGATTTCTACGCCAATTCCCGGCTTGTTGGAAACTGTAATAAACCCGTTTTCAACCATTTCACCGTCGAAAGTCACAATCTCTTTGAACATGGGATCCTTGTGGAAGTAAATCTGCCATTCCAGAATCATGAAGTTGGGCACCGAAGCGCAGACATGAGCGGAAGCCATGGCGCCCAAATAAGAAGCCACCATGTGGGGAGCGAAGGGCACGTAGTACAGATTCGCCAGGTTGGCAATGCGCTGTGCTTCGCCAAGGCCTCCCGCCTTTTGCAGGTCAGGCATAATGATGTCGACAGCACCTATTTCCAGCATGCGCCTGAACCCATAGGCCAGGTAAACATTTTCGCCAGCACAGATCGGCGTGCTGGTGGAGTCAGTAATGGCTTTGTAGGCTTCTACATTTTCAGCAGCGATGGGTTCTTCCAGCCACATCATGTGGATGGGTTCGAGCATTTTGGCGACCTGCTGGCCTGTCACGGCATCGTAACGTCCGTGCATATCGGCACAGATGTCGATGTTGGGCCCAACGGCCTCTCTGGCGGCCGCCATCTGGTCGTACATTCGCTGCAACTCCGCCGGGCTGGCTGTCCAGTTGTAGCGATCATATTTGTTGGGGTCGTTGGCCTGGTCGAGGTCAAACTTCACGGCTGTAAAGCCCATATCGACAGCCTCTTTGGCACTGGCAGCAAAGTCCGCCGGCTCAGGCAACCTCGACTGGTACAAAGCCGTGTCCATGTACACACGCACGCTGTCACGGAATTTCCCACCCAGCAACTGGTAAACGGGCACACCAAGTGCCTTGCCTGCCAGGTCCCACAGTGCAGTTTCTACTGCTGACAGCACTGCCACGAACATGCCTGACTGGGCACCTTCAAAGAAGCCCGACTTGCGGATGTCCTCAAACAATCGGTGTACGTTCAAAGGGCTCTTGCCTTTGATGCGTTCGCCCATCATCTTCACGAGGTGGTAGGTGCCAGGTACGGCGTCGACACCTTCTCCACAGCCCCAGATGCCCTGGTTGGTATGAATTTTCACGAACAGGCTGTGGCCGTTGCGGATATAGCCGCATTTGATCTCTGTGATTTTGAGGTCAGAGGGCATGCCGTGTTTCGGTGCTTTATGGATGGCTTCTTCGTAGCCCTGGCCGTAAGTGGAAAAGGCGGTTAAGCCGAGGGCGCTGGTGCCCAGGGCTGATTTTGTGAGGAAGGAGCGGCGTGAGTGGGTGTGTGACATAAGCTAGTTTATCTGTAGGTAATGACTATTTTTTGTAATTGTAACAGTTAATTGCTCGCCCTTAAGCCGGGCAGGCCCCTACTTTTTCAAACCCAACCAGGTCGGGATAAAAAGTAGGCAAAAATCTTTGGAAATTTAGCGCACAGGCCATACGCTCACCGGCTCGCCAAACTCCCCCACCCTCCTGGATGGTAACCTTTTCATAGAGACATGCTGCCAGAGTTTGGGTGGTGGAATTGGTAAACACTACTCATCACCAGGTTCTGGTTTTCAATAATTCCTGAATTTGCTCTCTTGGAACTGGGAGCTCGTCAATGTGCTCATTGAGCCATTGAGAGAAGTCCTTTTCGATTTCATCGGACCAGCGGGTGTCGATTTGCCCGGCTGTGTATTTTTGCTCCCGCAGCCGCTGGTGACCAAACATATCTCTGAGCCTGACTACTTCGCTTATTTTTACTACCCTTTCCACCAGGTGGGGAGGGATAAAGAGTACGCCGCCATCCCGGCCAAGCACCACATCGCCAGGCATCACCGTTGCCAGGCCAATGCGGGTGGGTTGATTGATGCCAACCAGAGTGGTATTAAGTGCTCCGTCTGGATTGTTTAAATGGTGAGAGGGGTGATAGGTACGAAAAAAGGAGGTAAAGCTGCCAATTTCCTTCAGACCATTGATGTCCCGGATGGCGCCGTCGTACACGATGCCATTGCCTGACTTGGTGAAGATAGAATTACCGAGGTTGTCGCCAATCGTAGGGCCGTCCACATGGGCACCAAACTGATCCACCACATATACATCGCCTTTTACTAACATGTCAACTGGCCAGGAGTTTTGTGACTTGATTCGACCGTCCTGATCATGACCTTTTTTGTCAAGTACCCGATGGATGTCGGGGCGGCCGGGCACAAAAGTAGCCGTTACTGCCCTGCCCACCAGCACGCTATCCGGGTTGATGGTCATCCAGCCATCGGCATACTGGTATTTGTAGTTCTCGTTTCTGAGCACGGCCCAGGCTTCCTCAAGGGTGACGAGCTTCATGCGTTCCAAAAGCGCATCAGGCACTTTGGGGCGGCCGTCTTCGAAGCGTTCGCCTTTCCATTCAGGGGTCAGAAAAATCAGGTCTTCTTTGGAGATTTGCTGGGCAGCAGCGGCGACCGTCACAAGAAATGACAGCAATACCAGGAGCTGTCGTTTGAAATTTATAGTCATTGTTAAGCAGGTAGAGTGTTCGTTAATAATATTAGTGAAAAATATGCATACAACCTACAATGAATTGATAACTGGTGAGTGCCTGCTGATAAAGCCGGTGGTGTTGCCAGGCTGCTACTCGCATTCTCTTTTCATTGCCTCCAGCCAGCTCACCATGCCTTTTTCCAGGGTTTTATTAAAGAAGCCACTCAGCAAGCTGGCCAACAGCCCTTCCATGCTTTCCTCAACAACTACTTTTGTGGTCTGACCTGCTGCTTGCAACTCCCAGTTGTGGATGGCAAAGATGCCCATTACCTTGCCAGTCCAGCCCAGTTCTCTTTCACAGTTAACGGTGTGGAGGGTAGAATGAATTTTTGTACCACCTGTTTTCCAGTCGAAAGTGGTGCCTGCTTTGAGCGATCCATTGATAGTTGCCTTACTGATTTCTGAATTCCAGCCTGACCAATCGTTTATGGACGTTAGCACCTGCCAGACTTTTTCCTGAGAGGCGTTTATGACGATTTCTTTGCGACATTTAACAGGTGCCTTTTGATTGATGCTTTTCATTGCTTTACTGTTTTAAAGTACCTGACAAAGGTCAGGGCTAAACCAATACCAGCGCTTGATCTATATCAAGAAGTCAGCCGAGCGACTTTTTTCTAAGCCGGCTGAGCGTTTCCGGGGTCATGCCCAGCATCGAGGCCAGGTATTGCAGCGGCACCAGATTGAAAAGCTCTTTATTGAAATTGAAGAGTTGGTGGTAACGTTGCTCGGCGGTCATCGAAAGATGAGATACCACCCGATCTTCCAGCACTGTAAAACATTTGGCGATGAAAAGCTTTTCCAGCTCCGTCCACTGCGGAATAAGCTTGCCAAGCTCACGGTACCTCGCTTTATCCATCACATACATTTCAGTGTCGGCCAGGGCCTGGATATTCCAGCGGGCGGTTTTGTCGAAAAGGAAACTTGACAAGTCCAGAGCGAAATACCCTTTGGTGGAGATCCATTTGGTTAGCTCTTTTTCACCAGTGTCAAAGTACTCCCTGAGAATGCCTGATTGAACAAAGCCCATTCTGTCGGAGTACCGTCCTGCATGGAGATAGAACTCTCCCTTTTTTAAATGGATCGGCTTGAACCAGGCACTTATTTTGGTGGCGTCTTGGCTGGTGACGCCGAAAAAGGACTGGATATACTTTTCAAGTTCGGTCATGACAAACAATTGCCGGGTTCTGATGTGTTTTTCATTATAAGCCGATCAGCGTTCAGTCTATCGTGAAAGCTGCATATGAATAAGTGGGTAGGGCTTTCCTGTGCCATCAAGTCTTGAACGTCCGATAGCCTTGAAACCAAAGTGCTCATAGAAGCTTTGAGCTTTGGGATTCTGTTCGTTCACATCCACCCTGGTCGCCTCCAATTTGTCAATCGAATACCTGATAAGCCTTCTTCCTATGCCACGGTTCATGTAATGGGGGTGAACGAACATCATCTCTATTTTTCCTTTGGCGACCCCCAGAAAGCCAACGATTTTATTGTCCTCATTGCGGGCGCAAAAAAGTTTGACCCGGTCAAGGTAACTATTCAGTATCAGTGGTTTGAAAAACTGGATATCTTCTTCGGTTAAAAATGTATGGCTTACTCTTACCGACGCCTCCCACAGCGCAACTATGTTGGCGTATTCACTTTTATGGACGATGTCGATGTAGTATGGCATATCCTTGTGTTAAGGCTGTTTTATAAAATTTACTTGTAACCATTCCCCTTCGTATGAATCGTTTTTCTGGGTCTCCCCGGCCGTGCTCCTGCCATTTTCAATGTACTTTGCGAGCAAAGCCTTTAATTCGGCTACCTTTCCGGGCTGCTCTGCTTCCAGGTTACGCTTTTCCCCCGGGTCATTGGCTAAGTTATAGAGTTGTATGGCCGGAAGTCCGGCCACAGCCACCGAATCTTGCGGTTTTGGATCACTCCATCCACCGGAGTCCGGGCATAAGATAAGTTTCCATGGGCCCCGACGAATGGCAAAGCTGCCATTCATGGAATGATGAACAGTGCCTTCCCTCAATGGTTCTGACAAAGTAGTCTGTTTGAAAATTGGTAGCAGGCTGTAGCTGTCTTCTCCTTCATTTGGCGCCAGCTTGTGCCCAGCGATATCGGCGCAGGTAGCCATCAGGTCTGTCAGGCAAATGGTTTGGCTGGAAACGCTGCCTGGTTCAATAACTCCAGGCCATTTGGCAATAAATGGAATACGATGTCCTCCTTCAAATATGTCGGCCTTGTAACCTCGGTAAGGGCCACTGGGGTAATGACCTTTGGCTTCCAATAGCTCATAGTTTGCGTAGGGCGCAAAGCCATTGTCGCTGGTGAAGATGATCAGCGTATTTTCTTCAATGCCAGCCGTTTTAACGGTTTCTAGCAGCTTGCCTACATAGTCATCAATCATTAGCACAAAGTCGCCGTAGGGGTTTAATGCGCTTTTCCCCAGCCATTCTTTTGTAGGCAAAATGGGGGTGTGCGGCGAAGGCAAAGCCAGATACAGGAAAAATGGTTGATCTGAAAGAGCTCGGTCTTTAATCAATTCCATGGCTTTTTTGAAATAATTAGGCGTGACCTGCTCATGAACAAAGTCAGTGCCAGTAGGGCCCTCTCTCCACCATGAATACTCTCCGGTATTCACTGTTGTTGTGTCTGGCACGGCTGTCACCATGCCGTTTTCCACATACACATAGGGCGACATGTCGAGCGAGGCGGGGTGTCCAAATGAATAATCAAAGCCACGTTCTTTCGGGGAGTTTTTTACAGGTTTCGAGTAGTCAATATTGGCAAAGTCAACCGACCATTCATTCGTGTCAGCCTGATTGTCTTTCAGCCCCCAATCCCAGCCCAGGTGCCACTTACCAACAAAGGCGGTATAGTACCCATTTTTTTGCAGCATGGAGCCTACCGTGCTTCTGTCGTTTGGTATCAAGGGTTTTGAGTTGCCAACCAGCACGCCCTGCTTCATTTTCGTTCTCCAGCTGTACCTGCCAGTGAGGATGCCGTACCTCGTGGGTGTGCAAACACCAGAGCCGGAATGGGCATCGGTGAACATCATGCCCTCACCGGCCAGCTTATCAATATGGGGTGTGGGAATTTTACTTTGCTCATTAAATGCCGTCACGTCTCCATATCCCATGTCATCTGCCAGTATATAGATGATATTAGGCTTTTTTGACTCCTTAGCCTGCTCCACACAACCTGCCAGGGTCAGGAGTAATGCAAGTGTGAAGAGACTTATACTGAGGGGCTTGTTCATTAGGCTTGGTAAATAGTTTGGTGCATTAATATAGTCGAATTCAATCAAATTCTAGTTACCACATTTCATAAGTGCAATTTTTGATACAGATCGTCCTTTTACCCTGCCTATTTGATGCATTGATCCTTCGAATCGCTAATCCTTTTTCGTAGCATTAGGTAAAATATTTAGCCTTTACAGTTATGAAACTACAAGCAAGACAACTCCTTTCTGCCGCTTTTCTGTTCACCCTATCGTTTACCTCATTTTCCCAGACCCGGGAGCAGGGGCCATGGTGGCCACATCCGATCTGGGGCGCTGGCGACCAGGCTGGTGGCTCCAACTGGATTACCCCTGAAAAGGTGTTACAAGCAATGACGATGGTGAAGAAAGGAAAGGTGTATGAGCTTGGGCAGCCGTATGAAAACGAGATGAGCATTCCTGATAATCGAAGCTATAACCTACTAATACCTTCATTTCCGACGTATGGGCCCGAGGGGAGAAACGGGCAGGTGTTCAACGACGAGTATATTGCCGGGTCCCTGGGTCAGGTAGGCACGCAGTTTGACGGCCCAGGTCATGTAGGCCAGCAGTTGAAAATGGCTGACGGTACCACCACAGAGGTATTCTACAACGGCTATAGCACAGCAGATATGAAAAACCCATTTGGGTTGCAGAAGCTGGGCGTTGAAAACGTAAAACCGATTGTGACCCGTGGCGTCCTTGTCGACATTGCCGGGCTGAAAGGAGTGCCCACGCTGGCTGAAGGCTATGAGGTGTCGCTGGCTGACGTAAAGGCAGCATTGAAAAGACAGGGAATTTCGGAGGCATCGATTGCTCCGGGGGATGCTCTTTTCTTCAATTTCGGGTGGTCAAAGCATTGGGCTTCCGGCTACGCCATGAAGGGAAAACGTCCGTTTGTAGGTCGCGATGCGGTGGAATGGATCATTACCAAAAAGCCCTGCATGGTAGGATCGGACGGCATCATGGATGGCGATGAACTGATAGCTCACTCGGAGCTTACCATGAAAAATGGCATTTTTAACCTGGAATGGATGACGTTTGAAACTTTGCAGGCCGACAAAGCCTACGAGTTTTTGTTTGTATTTACGCCTATCCGGTTTAAAGGCGCAACCGGCTCACCTGGCAGACCCATTGCCATTAGGTAAAATGCGGCGGACTGTACATGCTTCTGCCGCTGTACTCTCTTGCCTTTCAAAAGGGGTACACTAATCCGCTCGAGAGATGTCTTGTTGAAGCTTCAGCAGGTCATCAAGTATGCCCATTTCTTTGCGGATGGATGTTCTGATTGACCACGTGAAGATGAGAGCGCCCAGCACATACGATGCGTCAATCAGTATCATGAACAGGGTGCTGAAATAAAGGCTGAACTCCGGCGTGAGCATATAGAAGCCGATCGTGTACAGGATCAATATGGTGACGGTTACCGGACCATGGATTTTCTTTCTGAATTTGTAAAAGGCAACCGCCGAATGAGTCGTGTTCAATGCAGCGGCACTCATATCAATCTTGCCGGACAAGTAAATGCTGTACAGCTCAATGACAATTCTCACGACCAGCCCACCGACCATCAGGCCCACGCCAATATGGCTGACAAGTTGCTGAAACCTGGCTACGTAAAGAAAGA
This sequence comes from Imperialibacter sp., assembly GCF_040222385.1. Classification (GTDB taxonomy): domain Bacteria; phylum Bacteroidota; class Bacteroidia; order Cytophagales; family Cyclobacteriaceae; genus Imperialibacter. The sequence continues at coordinate 30,147 of NZ_JAVKDF010000049.1, read as the reverse complement.
ACCATGCAAGCCCAATGAGGGTGATGCACAACACCGCAATGGTACCCATATGCTGCCTTAGGCTGCCTTTTCGTTTCTTTTCGGCTTTCATTATCAGCTGGCCAGGATCACCGTTAGGAGGCACGTTGGAGCTTTTGGCGGCATGCCAGGTATTTTTTATATCGTCTAGTTCATCGTTCATTTTTAAGCAGTTTTTTCAAATTTTTCTTTATTCTGTGAATTTTCACCCGCAGGTTAGTGCTGCTGATGCCTATGATGTCTGCTATCTCCTCGTACTCAACCTCGTCCAACACCATCATAATAATGAGCCTGTCGATCTCGCCAAGCTGTCCAATGGCCTCATAGAGTGCATTGCTGGCGTTTTCTTGCATAGAGCTAGTTTCGGCGAACCGGACGGATCCGGCCTCATCAATTGAAACGTGGTTCTTATCCTTCCTGCCCCTGATGTACTTCAGGCAAGTATTAACTGTGGTGCGATAAATCCATGTTTTATAGCTGGAAGCACCCTTAAATTTATCGAGTGCATTCCAGGTATTGATGAATACTTCCTGAGACAAATCTTTTGCTATATCCTTGTCTCCCTTTACAAATCCCAGGCACATTTGAAGCACCATTGATCCGTAGTCGTGGTGTAATGATTCGAAGAGGGGACGGTTATCAGTTGGCATGTTGGCTTAAGTACTTGTTGATATGCTCATAAAGCCACGTTGGCTGATCAAACATGATAAAGTGTTTGCTGTTTTCCGCAATGATGATGTTTTTAGTTGTCAGGTTGGCGTACTGCTTTTCGTAATTGTCCAATACCACGTTTTTGTCAGGAAAAGGCGCACCCAAAATGAGGGTAGGAATTGAGATTTCCCGTAGGCTTTCCCGCAAGTCAAGTTTCAAAAGGTCGGTGTAGCCATACACATACGTTTTCCTGTCGGCCTTCATAAAGTACCCTGTGAGCACTTCAGCTTTCGATACATTTAAAGTCATGTTTGAGCACATTCCTTCGGCCATTTGACGAAATGCTTCATCTGACATTTCAATCATTTGGTTGTTGTAAGGGCTGTCGTATTGGAGGCTGCTGGCCGGAACGCCAGGCATCATCAACTCACGCATGCACGGGATTGATTCGACAAGTATAAGCCCGGAAATCTGTTCTGGCAATGCCGCTGCCAGGTCAACTGCCAGGTTACCGCCCATGCTATGACCCACTAAGGTGACATTGGTCAGGCCTTGCAACTTTACATAGGCGATCAGCTCGTCCTTAATCGGTGCGTACCATGGCGTTCCAATCGGTGCCAGTCCGTTGAAGCCTGCGTAGGTCACAAGGTGGCTTTCAAAAGACCCTGCCAGGTTTTGGACGGTTTCATTCCAAACAGCTCCGGGGGTACCGAACCCCGGGAGAAAAATGACTGGGGTGCCGCTTCCCGTTTTTTCTACTTCTATGGCCTTTTGACCAAACGAAAGGCTCACTGAGATAACTACTGAGACAAAGGTGACAATTACTCTTTTCATGATCTAATAGGTTTAAAATTTCACCTTTGATCCAGGAAGATGCGAATTGTTACAATGGTTGGATTTTTTTTTAGATCGATGAAAAATGCCTGCCCTGTTGCGATAAGGCGAGGCTGCGACCGGGTGTCGCTGCCATAGAATCGTCAATGGCTGTATTTGTACATCTTCAAACTGGCAGGCAGTTTCACCTTCACTTCAGTGTCTGTTTTAGTTAGCAGCCCGGTCTTCTTGTCCCTTTTGAACACAACGATATTGTTGCCAAACTGATTAGCGACAAGTAAAAAGTTGCCAGACGGATCAATCACAAAACTCCGGGGGTGGTCGCCGTACGTCGATGAATGACCAACTAATGTTAGCTTACCGCTCTTTTGATCAATAGAGAAAATGGCGATGGTGTTTTCTTCACTTACTCTGTTCGACACATAAAGGAATTTGCCATCCGGCGACGTGTGCAAGTCAGCCCCGCCGTAGATGTCAAACTTCTTCGTGTAGGTAGACTCCCTGCCATTTGGCGTCAACTTTCCTTTGCTATAGGTGTAGCTAGAAACAGTGCCGCTTAGTTCTTCTACGCAATAGGCATACTTTCCATTAGGGTGAAACTCCAGGTGCCTTGGGCCGCTGCCCGGGGTGGTGGTTACTGTGAGTTCGTTGCTAAATGTAGCGGGCTGTGCGCTGCTTTTGTCAAATGCATAGGCGAGGATTTTGTCCGACCCCAAATCTGGCACAAAGAGGAAGTCGCCTGTCGGGTCAAAAACAGCCGCATGCGTATGTGCATCGTCCTGCCTTCCTGGAATGGTGCTCTTGCCTTCAATGTCGAAATGTTGGGCTGCAGGTTTTAGGCTACCGTCTGGGTTGCGCTCAAACACAGAAACACCTCCGTCGGTGTAGTTGGCACTGGCCACAAACTTACCCGCTGGGTGTACCATGGCATAGGCCGGGTTTCTTCCTTCAACAGATTGTTTGTTAAGGAATGAAAGCTGCCCATTGGCGGCGTTGAAGCTAAAGGCTGAAACATTGCCTGGGGTTTCCAGCTGGGTTTCAGTGCACCCATACACGAATTGGCCATCAGGCGATAAGGTGAGAAATGAGGCGTTGACAAGGTTCTCTACCTTGCTTACCTCTTTCAGTGCACCGGTTTTGCCGTCAAACTCATACACGAGCATGCCTGTGCCGGGTACTTTTTCAGTGTAGCAGCCGACAAAGAGAAAGGTTTTGTTCATTTTTTGGCTGAAAGAGGGTTGGGATAAAAGCAAAACTGAGAGGAAGAAGAGGCTCAGGTATTTCATTATTGTGCAATTTTTAAGTATTCCATCACAGCTTCGTCATCCTTTAAGGCACCGGAAGGCCGAGGTGTTTTATCTGTGAAAACTTTCAGGTCATCTGGTGGTAAAATCGTCACGAAGCTCTCATTGTACCCATCGTCATAGGGAAGGTTAGCATAGTTCAATCCCAGGTGCTGTGCAAAGAAATTGTAGGCTACAATCCTCTTGGAAACGCCATAATCATGTTTTTCAGCGGCAAAATGAACATTGCTTACGAGGTTTTCTGCGCCATAGGTCTTGTATACACTTTGCACATAAGGAAACTCTACCATAGGCGTGTTTTTGGTCCAGTCGGCGCCATCCGACACCATCAGCATGGGCCTGGGAGCGCAAAGGGCTGCCACTTCTACATTATTAGTCTGGAAGGTGGCCGTTTTGTGAACCGGCATGCCGCTTTCGCAAACACAGCCGCCGAAGAAATGCGCAGAAACCTGAACGACGGGGACAGCCACTTTTATCCTATCGTCGATAGCCGTAAGCATGAAGGTCTGTGTGCCGCCGCCAGATGCACCCGTCATGCCAATCCTTGAGGCGTCTACGTCGGGCCGGGAAAGCAGGTAGTCGAGCACTCGCTTGCTGTTCCAGGTTTGCAGGGTCATGGCAATGGGCATTTTGTGCGTTACCTGAGTGCTTTCTGCGTAGCCCACCATGTCGTACATAAACACAATGGCCCCCATTCTGGCAAGAGCGGCGCACCTTCGCTGCACAGGAACAGAAAACCTTGCATCGGGGAAGTGACCGTGTGCACTTAAGATGGCGGGGTGTTTACCTGCTTTTTCGAGGGGGCGGTATAGATTTCCCGTCACATAAAAACCAGGGAAGCTTTGGATGGCAATGTTTTCCACGATGTAGCCATCCATTTCCCGTGTATTGGTAATGATGGTTTTGAATCCATCCTTTGGCACGGGCATTTTTTCGAGTTGCAGGCCTTCGATGATATTTTTTCTGATCTGTGCCGCTCTCTTTTCCCAGGAAGCTTTGTCGGTCCATTGGGAGGCAAAATCTTCCATCTTCACTTTGGCTTCGTCTTCTGTCCAGTAGTGGCCCTGGCAGAGCATGGACTCCTGTGCTATGGCTGCTCCGCCGATCATTAGACCGACGAAAAGCAGTAATAATGCTTTGGTGATGTTCTTCATACTAAAAGTAGGTGGTGTCAACTATCGAAGATAGCTAATAATTGAAACACAATCTGTCCCGGGAATCGTTTTGTTTCAGGCAATTCCTTAAGCGGCTATTTGAAAACGCTTGAAGAATTTGGGGATGGGTTTTGTATTGTCCTTACTGCCCACTCGGTGGATCGGGCGCTGAGTTTGCTACTCACTCCACCTTTATCCCATTGTTCACGCTCCCCCGGCAGTCGTCGGCCCTGATATAATACTGCATGTAAGGTACATCGTAGCTGGTGGGGTAAAGCACGGCTGAATTGGCCTCCGTTTCAATTACATCCAGGTAGGCGGTGTTAAAGGCATCCTGCAGCACCAGAAAGTATTTGCCATGGAATTTCTTGTCAGGATTTTCCCAGCTGATGGTGAGCGGAGCCGAAGAGTCCTTATCAATCGTGGTCATTAGCTTTCCCTGAATCTGGATGCGGCTTGCGTCGAAACCACTATTGGGTGCCCCGGGCACAACGATTCGGTTGTAAGAAAACTTGCAGTTGCCGATGCCCTTGTTGAAGACCACCACCTTCAGGCTGTCGTGGTTCCGGTAGCGGTAAGAGTGCTCTCTTTCCAGCACATCCAGGTTGTGCGTTCCCGGCCCCAGCACCAGGTCGAGCCGGGATTCCACATCCATTTCCAGGCTACCGCCTTCCTTTACCAGCACGGTTTGGTAGCGGCTGATGGCGGCATTGGTTTTGATACGTTTTCCCTTTTGGTCGAAGGCTTTTTTGGCCAGCATCACCCGGAAGAATTTGGGTTGTGATGCCGCTTCCACGCAGGAGAAGACCAATAGACAAAGAATCAGGAGTCTGGCCATGGTTGTAGGTTGAGTGAAAGATAACGAAAAACACGGGCAAATATTGAATTGAGAACAGCGAGGGCTCTTAGGGTAGGCCCTTTAGGCAAATATGGCTTTTAGTTGTACTTTGACACCCTTAGCTCACTTAAAACCAAGAAGATGCACTGCAAGCAAAGTCCGGCCATTACGCTACTGTTTTTGATAGTCTTGTCCACAAGTGCCTTTGGGCAGAAGGGAAAGAAAGACTTCCAAAATGAGATCAACCAAAAGACGGCGAGTATTGAGCCCAAGATCATATCGTGGTACGAGGATATTCACCAAAATCCAGAACTCAGCAACCGGGAATTTCGCACAGCCATGCTGGTGGCCAAACACCTTGAAAGGCTGGACATCGACGTGACGACCGGCATTGCCCACACAGGGGTGGTCGGTGTGTTAAAAGGCGGGCTACCCGGACCGATCATAGCCATCAGGGCCGATATGGATGCTTTGCCGGTGGTGGAGGAGGTAGATCTGCCGTTTGCCTCCAAAGTGCGAACGACTTACAACGACCAGGAGGTGGGGGTGATGCATGCCTGCGGGCACGATGCCCATGTGGCTTGCCTCATGGGTGCGGCGGAGGTGCTGGCCGGTATGCGCAAACAGCTGAAAGGAACGATACTCTTTATTTTCCAACCCGCTGAAGAGGGAGCTCCGGCAGGAGAGGAGGGCGGCGCTGAGCTGATGGTGCAGGAAGGTATTTTTAAAGACCTACAGCCGGAAGCGGTCTTTGCGCTCCATACCGATGGGCGGTTCGATGCGGGCACCCTGGCCGTACGCCCCTACGGTATGTGTGCAGGCGCCGATCAATTAGAGATCATCGTAAAAGGCAAGCAGTCGCACGGTGCGTTCCCCTGGCTGGGCAACGACCCCATTGTCATTGCCTCGCAGATTGTGATTGGCCTACAGGTGATTCCCAGCCGTCAGCTCGACATAACAAAGGCACTGTCGCTTGTGACCATTGGAAGCATTCAAGGCGGAGTGAGAGGTAATATCATACCCAACGAAGTGCGCATGCTGGGCACTATCCGCACTTTTGATGCTGACATTCGGGAAGACTTCCACCGACGGATCCGTCAAACGGCACAAAACATTGCAGAAGCTTCATGGGCCACTGCTGAGGTAATCATTTCAGGCAGCAGCCCTGTTACTTTCAACGACCCTGATTTACTTACGAGAATGACGCCAACGCTGGTAAGGGTAACGGGCGAAGGAAACCTGATCACTCCGTCGGTCGAAATGGGTGCAGAGGATTTTCCCTACCTCACCCAAAACGCCAAAGGGCTGTACTTTTATCTGGGCGTACGCACACCGGGCAAGGAAATTGAGTCCCAGCATTCGCCCACTTATTATGTAGACGAATCTTCTTTGCAGCTAGGCGTGAGGGCACTCAGTAGTTTGGCGGTCGACTATTTGAATGGGAATTAAAGAAGGCAGCCTTCGGTTTCTTTTCAGCCCTTCTCCTTAATAGGCCTGTAAATCCACAGCTTGCCTTTGGCCAGGTTGTTAAGGTTCAGGTTGCTTAAGCCCACCTTTTTGCCCCACTGGCCAGTGTTCTGGTGAGCAATTTCGTAGTTCAAGCTCCCATTCACTTTGTACACAACAGCAGTATGCTGCCCCATGGTTTCTTTGTAAGTGGTGTTACCGTCTTTCCAGGCGAGTTCCACATTCTCAAACTGGATCAGGTCACCTGGTAGCACCTCCTCCTTCTTGTAATTCAGCTCACGACCGTAGATAGTCACTGTTTTCATGCTGCTGCGGTCGAAGTAGGCGCCTGAATAGGCCAGGGCACCTGCGGCCAAATCCCAGCACTCACCTCTGTCTACCTTTTTGCCCATCACAGAGTCGAGGTAGGTGATAATTTTAGCATTAAGCTCTGGCAGCTCTGCTTTGAAAGTGAAGGAACTAAGCAGAAGGAGTAGGACTATTTTTTTCATAGTTGGTTTGTTTTTAGATACTCTGTGAAAGATACGCAAAAAGTAGAATTCTGGTTCGGAGCAATGGTAAGAAAAACGATTTGGGCCGACGTCGGACTGCCAGCGTCGATTTTACTTTTTGGTACATCCAATGTTTCCGTTTCCAGAAGTCTTTGTAATGAAAGCGGGCTGTCTAACCTTCGGCGATCAGAGCCCGGCGGTTGCATCAGGACAGGCCGAGAACGATAGAAAAATAAACAAACGTCGCATGCTACGGTGACGCCCCAAAGCAAGCTTTTTCTGCGATGGCCTTTGCCGCTCCAATCGCCTGAGCTACCTTTATCAAAACCACACCCATGAAAACCTGCTTTCTTACCGGCCTGGTGCTGTTTGCCCTCACCGCCAATGCCCAGTCTTTAAAAGGCATTACCAACCAGAAAGACACCTCCTACAGCAACTACAATGCGCTGCAAAGCACCCGCCAAACACACCCTGATATCGTACTGGTAAGGGAACTCTCTTCGAAAAGGATCAGGGAACAAAGAAACATACCCTACGCTAACACCGGCAAGCGTGAACTGCTGCTGGATGCCTTTTACCCAAAAAAGCCTTCGAAAAAGCCTCGTCCGGCCGTTCTCATCATTCACGGTGGGGGCTGGCGAACTGGCAACCGGTCGCAGCATATTCCGCTGGCGCAGCGGCTGGCAGAGTTGGGCTACGTGACCTTCACGCCCGAATATCGTTTGTCCACCGAGGCTTTGTACCCAGCCGCAGTCCACGACCTGAAGGCGGCAGTTCGCTGGATCAGGGCCAATGCTGACCAGTTTCGTGTCGATACTACCCGGATCGCCAGCCTGGGTTTCTCAGCCGGTGGGCAGCTTTCGGCGCTGCTGGGCAACACCAACGGAAAACCTGAGTTTGAAGGAAGCGGTGGCAACGCCAATCATTCCAGTGCCGTGCAGGCCATCGTCGATATCGACGGTATCCTGGCCTTCATTCATCCCGAGTCAGGGGAGGGCGACGACAGCCGTTCTACTTCGGCGGCTGCCTACTGGTTTGGCTACGCAAAGAACGAGAACCCTGAGCTTTGGAAGCAGGGCTCGGCTCTGACTTATGCTGGGGAAACCACACCACCCACATTGTTTATCAACAGCGCAGTGGAAAGAATGCATGCCGGTCGGGAAGACTACATCGCAGCACTGAAGCCATTTGATATCTACACAGAGGTGCACACCTTCAACAGCTCGCCGCATTCTTTCTGCCTCTTCACACAGTGGTTCGAACCAACCGTGCAGTACGTCGATGGTTTTTTGAAAAAGGTGTTCTGAGTGAGATAAGACTAGCCCGACCGCTGAAAAGCCTCTTCCAGCCCCTCGAACGTCTGGTTAACACCGGGAACCTCCTGGTTCCATGCTTTTAATACAATCAAAAATCTTGTAGCTTCGCTTTGTGTAGAAGTGACAAGGGCCCGACTGATGAGTTTTACCTGTACCTTAGCTATTATATTAAGGCCTTATGATCAGGCGACTCAACCAACCAACCACCTATCGCTGGACATTTGCTATTGTAGCCCTGTGGCTCCTTTTGTTTGCGGGTAGTTTGCTGGCACAAAAGAAAATTACCATCGATACACGCTTCAATACCGGCTCTTCCAACAGAGAAGAAATCAAGGTGTTTGACAATACCGAGGAATCGGAAAAAGCGCTGGAGTGGATAATTAGCCAAGCGGCAATTGCACCAAATTTTACCAGCAAAGCAGCCGACGTTAGCCGTGCCGAAGCTGTGCTGGCAGGCTCCGATCGCTACATTTTTTACAACCAAAGCTGGCTCCGCAATATTCATTCAACCAGCAAAACCGACTGGTCAAAAGTGATGGCTGTTGCCCACGAAATGGGGCATCACCTCAACGGACACACGCTATTGGGAACGGGAAGCTACCATGCCATCGAGCTGGAAGCCGACAAGTTCTCAGGTGCTGTTTTGTATAAAATGGGGGCGTCCGGTCAGGAAGCAGAGGAGGCGATGGAAGCATTCGCACGGAATTATATCAGCGAGAAGTATCCGCCCAAAGCAGATAGACTGGAGGCTGTTTCCCGGGGTTGGCTGGAAGCAAGGACCAAAGAAAATACAACGCCTGAGAAAAGCGAGTCGGCGGGCACTCCCGAGCTGACCATCCAAAGTAAGATCGTGAATGTTTTTGAACCCAACCGTGAGGGTTCTCATGTAGGCAATATCGGGAAAGGTTCTACGATAGATTTTGCTTTTCAGGCCGAAGGCTTGTACGGCGGCGACCTTTTGATATGGGTAGAGCGAAAGAAAAACGGGAAATACGAAAAGCTCAGGGATCAAAATCAGATTTTTGGCGATGATGCAGGGGATGTCTTTTTTGTGAAGCAATACATAGAGCCGGTGTATGCAGGCAAAACTTACGAAGTGAGCTACTCCCTTCCTTTTAAGGAACTTCATCTTCCCAACGGAACCAATGACTTAAGAATCAATGCCAAATATTGCAAAGGCTTCAAGTGCATTGACTTTCCCTACGGGTATTTTACGCTGGTTGTTAAAAATGAGAAGTGGGGCAAATGGTACAAAGAATTAATTGTGGAACAGGAGGAGGTCGCCACCAGGTAGAAGTACGGGCACGTAGTCAGCCATTTGAAATTTGAAGGATCCAAGCCCCTATGTTTGTAAAGGACATAAGCCCCGGGACGCTTGAACCAGGAGGGGCTTAAACCATGAGCATCACTTCTTCTTTGCAAAATAGTCGTCTACCGTCTTGGCCAGGTCGGCTGAAAGCACGTTAGCCGCCACAATTTTGCCCTTGCTGTCGACCAGGTAGTAGGTGGGCAGCACCTCAATCGCATACTTTTTGTAGAGGTCGTAGTCGTCGGCGTCGTACACATGCAGCCAGGGCACGTTGAACTTGGCCATCGACTTTTCCCATTTGTCGGCCGACTTGTCGTAGCTCACACCCACGATCTGCAGTTGTTCACGGCTGTACTTGCTGTAAAGCGGATTCAGGATGGTTTCAATAGTATGCAGGCAGGGTTTGCACCAGCCGGCCCAGAAGTCGAGCAGGACCAGGTCACTTTTGATGCCTGAGAGCTCCAGCATGCTGCCATCGGCGGCTACCTGCTGAAAGCCCGGAGCCAGGTCACCCACTTTGGGCTTGGTTTGGGCCTGCAGGTGGCCAGCTAAAAATAGGAGGGCTATTGCCAGTACATTCCTCATTTTTTACAGTTTAGTTGGAAAAATAGACGGACAAAGATGGCAAAGGTTGTGTTGCCAACAAAGCTGTTTCAGTTGGTGTAGCTTCGAAGGTCGTGTGTGCGACCTCAAAAAGCCTTCCCGTCGGCTCAATCCTACTGTGGGCTGGTCACAACAATTTTTCCGTGCTGCCACGGCGATCCCGGCAGGTAAAAGTCGATGCCGGTTTCAGTCTGTATTTCAACCAGGGCATTTCTTAATGCAATACTTCGCAAGCCTATTTGTCGTCGCAAGGAGTCGGCCGTTTCAACCGTCAGGCTATCCAGTGCGGGGCCCAGGTATCCGTACGACACCTCACCATGATCGCTTTCAGCCGCAGTTTTCCAGTTGTCAATCAGTGCAAACTCAAAGGGCGACATTTGCCCCTTGTCGATAGCCGCAAGCAAAGCAGGTCGTATGTGGTGGTAGAGGGTGTCACTTTTGTTGTACGCTGACGAAATGGAATTATGATGGCTGAGCACTGTCGACAGCCAGAAATCATTGTCAATGAACCGCTCTCCCGGATATCCGTGGCTTTTCAACAGCTCGATAACTTTGGCCATCTGATTTTCGCTATGCGGAGCAAACCGGCCCTCGTTGTACCGGATTTTTGCCTTTTGCCCCAACTTGAGCAGCGCCTTCATGGCCATTTTTTGATCCGCTTTGAACATCGCATGCACATACTCCCTTAGCGGCACATCCATTGTCGCCTCATGCAGCTTCATCAGCGAGTCTGCCTCTTGTTCTGACACCTCTCTCAGCAGGGGGCGGACGATCTTGTTTTTCCCGGCTTGTTTGGGTGTCCACCCTGCCTGCAAGGCGAGCCGGAGATAGGTATGGGCCCTGGCCTTGTCGCTGGTGGTTAGTGCCAGTTGCGTGGCTATTTTGTAGTCCCTTACAAACACAAAATCATAGGACTCAAAAATGACATCGAAAGCCGATAGTGCTTCTTCAAATCGGTGGTCAGCAATTAGTTGCCCGGCAGCGTTGACCTGCTGATGGTAGCGCTGATAACTTTGCTGCCCAAAAAGCACGGGGCTGGCGAGCAGGAGAAAAGCGGCGATTAGCGTGGGTAGGTGTAAGTATCTCAATAAGTGCATATACAGCAAGACCAGTGAAATGGAGGGATGGTTGTATGGGGCTGAAAGCGACCCTAGGAGGCAGTTTGCTATTTCATTCCGTAAACAGACTGAATCCCTTCAATATCGCCGGGCATTAGCTCAGTAATGTCCTGAATGCCTGGATTCATTACATTCTCCGTGCTCACATGGCCCAGGTCATTTAACCAGCGGGCAGGTTGTTATACCGCTTAACAAGCGCATTCAATTCCTTCACCGTTTTGCTGAAGGGCTCGGCACCCTTTTTCACCACGTGGTAGGCTGCAATGTGCTCGCACAACTCGTAGTAGGCCGTTATCGCTTCCAGCCGCTTGGTGCGAATAGCATCAGGCGATGCCGCACTCATTTCGCCACTGCGGGCCTGGTACTGGTCGTCGAAGGCGTTGTTATCCGCTTCAAGCGCTTTTGCCCAACCCTCCAGCTTCAGCGCTGCCACGGCCACTTTCAGCACCGGCTTTGTTTCCCAGTCCTTCAAGATTCTTCTGATAGAAGCCGTTTCGCTGGCATAGTTCTCCCTGGCAATGGCCTCTCCGCCACAATCCTGCAAATGACTGCTGAGCTTTTCGGCGCTACGCACGGTGCTCTCATCAAAATGATTGGTGAGGGCATTAACGTACATAATGATGCCGGTAATGGCCCGGTCACGGCGCAGGTCGAGCAGGGCGAGGTTTTCAGTGTCCTTGAGCTCTTCTTTTATTTTGAACATCGAGTCGGCCTGGGTAACTATTTTTCGGAGTTTTTCTTCCTGCTTCTGCACCTTCAGGGCTGCCGGATCGTTTTTGGCGACGATGCCCAGCGCTTCGTTCATGAACTTTGAAAAATCGCTGTTGGGCAGTGAGTTGATGTGAACCTTATCGATCATTGGCTATAGTGGTTGTAGGTAATCGATAAATATACACAATGACTTTTTATTTGCCGAAAGGGTAGGGAGGATGGGGCAAAACTCGACCAACCACCAAAGCCTCCATAACACGCCGTCACTTCGCAGCGTAGCGGAGCCGACGTGGAACGGAGTCCCCCAGACCCAGACCCACAACCGAGCTCGTCATACCTAGTGCCATTACCCGGGGGATGTCTCGCTCCTACGTCGCCATCGACATGACGCTGGTCTGGTGAGGTCGGTTGTGGTAATGCAGAGCTTTACCCATGCCGCCTTACCACCAAAGCCTCCATAACACGCCGTCATTTCGCAGCGGAGCGGAGAAATCTCCATGATGTTGGCAGAGTTTTAGAACCGCTTACGCCCATTACCCTAGGAATCCCGTTCCGGCGTCGGGTTCCACGTCGGCTCGCTCTCCCGATAGCTATCGGGATCGCAATCGATCTGACGCTGGTGTGGAGAGAGTTGATATTCAGATTATTTCTAAGTCACTTACCATTTCTCTGATCTTTAACTATCTTAATCCGATGGAAAAAGGAGGAGCCGTTTACATCATGACGAACGCACATCACACCGTCTTTTACACCGGTGTCACCTCAGACTTGATCGACAGAGTCCACAAACACAAGACTAAGTTTTACCCCAAAAGCTTTACCTCGAGGTATAACATCGTAAAACTGGTTTACTTCGAGTCATTTCATTCTATTGAGGAGGCGATTGCCAGAGAAAAGGAAGTGAAAAAATTTCGGAGGGAAAAGAAGATTGCTCTAATTGAAGCGATGAATCCTGAGTGGAGGGATTTGTTTGATACACTGGAGTAGATACTACTAGTTTTTTTTACCAGCCGCCCAACCACCAAACCCTCCACAGACTGCCGTCACTTCGCAGCGTAGCGGAACTGACGTGGAACGAAATCTCCATGACCTACAGCTGAGTTCATAGTGCCTACTGCCATTACCCAGGGGATGCCTCGCTCGTTCCTCGCCATCGGCATGACGTGCCCTTGGGTAGGCTGGCTGTGCTCATGCTTCGCCTCAAGTATTTTGCCTCACCACCAAATTCCCCATAACACGCCGTCACTTCGCAGTGGAGTCCCGATGGCAATCGGGACGGAACGGAGAAGTCCCCCTGACCTGGCAGTGTTTTGAAAACGGCTCACTGCCATCATCACGGGGATACGGTTCCGGCGTCGGGTTCCGGCGTCGGGTTCCACGTCGGCTCGCTCTCCCGATAGCTATCGGGATCGCCATCGGCCACGCCTACACGTTGTTCCGGCTGGCAGGTATGACGTGCCTTTGGATAGGGCGGATGCACTCCCGCTTTTCGCCCCCCCCCCCAAAAAAAAAGGCACCCTGCCGAGCGCCTCTTTCTGAACAACCTAACCTGATACTTAACTATTCTTCGGCAGCTCCCTCCAGCACCATGTCCGCTTCTTCCGCCTCTTCCTCACCGGCATCGCTGCGGCCCTTGCGGCTGGCCAGCAGGTTGGTGTACTGCCCAATCAGCGCATTGACCTCCTTCACTGCTTTACCGAAAGGCTCGGCACCGTCCTCGATTATAAAACGGGCGTTGAGGTTCTTTTGCAGCGTAATGTAGGCCTCCGCTGCCTCCAGGCGCTTGGTGCGCAGGGTGTCGGGCGAGGCATCGCTCATTTCGGTGTTGCGCAGCAGGTACTGCTCATTGAAGGCATTGTTCTCACTTTCCAGGGCCGTTTGCCATTCCTCCAGGCCCAGGGCTTTGACGGCAGCCTTCAGGTCGGCCTGGGCGGCCCAGTCTTTCAATATGCTTTTGATAATGGCCGTTTCAGCCGCATAATTCTCCCTGGCCACCGCTCCGCCGCCGTAGCGCTTCAGGTGCTTGTAGAGAGTTTCTGCATGCTGGGCCATGGCCTTTTTGGGGTGATTGGTCATGCCGTTGGCTATTTGCGTGATGCCCGTAATGGTTTTGTCACGGCGCTGGTCGAGCTCGGCCAGCTTTTCGGTGCCCTTAAAGCCCGTTTTCACTTTGAAGAGGGCATCGGCTTCTTTGATCACCCGGCGCAGCTGGTTGGCCTGCTTTTCTACCTGTAGGGCGGCTGGCGTGTGTTTGCCTACAATGCTCAGCACATCGTTGATGAACTGAGAGAACTCGCTGTTGCGCAGCGCAGCAATGTGGATTTTTTCAATCATAAGATTTAAAAAGTTTAAGTGAATACTACTTATGACCCTCCGCAGGAGGGGATTTCAATAACATGATAGTAAAAAAATTCATTGAATCAATATATAATTTATTGAAAATACATGAATCATCTGTTTTTATGAACATCTGTTAAGAATAACGGAATAAATCAACGATGAGCATTTGATAAAACGGTAAGTATAGGGCCATGCACTAGTGCAGGGGGGTAGTTACAAAAAATGAAGAGGCCCCACGATCAGCAGGGCCTTCCCTGAAATAGGGGGGAGGTTGCTACAATTGTGCGATGGGTTTGCTCAAGCTGAGCAAGCCCGCCGCAGCATTGTTTTGCATTTGCTCAGCTTGAGCAAGCTTGCTGTAGTATTGTTTTGCATTTGCTCAACCTGAGCAAGGTCGCTGCAAGTTTGTTTTGCCCTTGCTCAGCTTGAGCAAGGCTGCTGCAGATTTGTTTTGGGTTTGCTCAAGTTGAGCAAAGCTGCTGCAAGAGTGCAGGGGGTTGATAGTGAGGGGGTTAGGGGGAAGCGGGGTTTTGCTGGGTTTGAGACGGGTGGTTCGAGCCAGGCCGGGTGATCTCGTACCTATTTTTTGGTATTTTCTAAGCTTAGAGGTGATAGAATTAGCTTTATTGGGAGGATTAGATCATTTTTATATGTCTCCTGATGGGGGATATATGATGGGAATATGGATCGGTTCATATTCGGACTGTTAAGCACAATAATCATCTAGCCTATGAATCAACTTTATGTTCAAGCAAACAAATCCTTTAATCACGGATTCATTCTTACAGAATCGGAACTAAGAAGGTTCAATGATTTAATTCGAGAACAGATTAAAAAGATCAACCCTGAACCAAAGTTGGAATTCAATTATTTCATTCAATTCCAAAATGGAGTTGTAGCAGAAACGGATAAAATAGATTCAGTACTCGAACAAGAAAATGAAGGATCTAAGCAAATAAATTCACTAGAAATATTAGGAAAAGATGAAGTAGAAAACACTATTTCTGTCGAATTCTTTAACAAAGATTCAGATAACATTCAATCGGATTATTCTATAAAATATAAAATCAGGAGTACCGATAGAGACTGGGTTTTTGTAACGAGTTCCCAACTGGAAGAGCGAATTCAAAAAATTAAAAGATCCAATTTTTCGTTGAAAGGGAGCAAATCGACATCACGATTGTTCACACTTATAATTCCTTTGATTGTAACCTTAGTCCTGATGTTTACAACTCTAGGATCAGTAACTAAGCGAGATGACTATCTGCCTGAAATAAAAACAATGTATGAACAAGGTAAAATAAAGAATACGGATGAACTCATTTTTCTTCTTGAAGAAGCAAAGAACAGGCAGATATCCGAGCTGAACATCTTGGACATCTTCTATTATCCTGGGATCATTTTAATAGGACTTGTGCTCTTATTAATGGCAATGTATCTGTACACATGGAAACTCTATCCTTTATATAACTTTTGTTGGGGAGACTATCTTGAAGCTTTCAAAAAGAAAGAAACGGCACGAAAAACTTTTAACACAGTAGTTATTATTGGTCTTGTTGTTTCAGTATTGGGAGGAGTAATTGCAAATCTTTTTAATATCTCAATCTAGAAAAAAATGCTTAACAAAAACTTCCATGAATATGAGAACTGAGCCATTTGATATGACAAAGCGAAGAGGAAACTTCTGTGCTTCTAGCCTTTGGGGTGCACATTCAGTTTAGTTGGACGTTAGCCACAATTCCACAAAATGAAAATTCACTCTGTAAGAATTAGAAATTTTAGAACTGTACGAGAAGAAACACTCTTAGAAATTGATGGTTATTTAACTGTTGTTGGCCCAAACAATTCTGGGAAAACTAATATTCTCAAATCAATCCAAACGTTCTTCACCGGATATGATAATGAACTAGGTTATTCTAAGGAAAGGGACTTTTCAAAATCTGCGGATAAAAAGGGCAAAACGACCATCACAGTTGTCTTCAAAAAGGAAGAAGGAAATACATTTGATGATTCAATATTTGAAGAGCATGCCGAAATATATGATTATCTAGAGTCTGACAACTCAAATCCCAATGAAATCACTGTTTATTTGACGTTTAACGAAAGTACTCCTAATTATCAACTCCATTACAATGTAAAAAAGAAGACAGACAAGCTCTCTCATTACTCCCAAAAGCTCAAAAGTATAATTAGCAAGATTCTGAGTCATTTCTCAGTACACTATATTCCTTCAGAGAAGAGTGTGAAAGATATTTTCAGAACCCTAATTACTCCTTTAGTTTCAATTCAACTAGGTAAGAAAATGCTTGAGAATAGAGAAATTTTTGATTCAGTATTCACGGGCACATCCATTTCAATATCAACGAGTTTGAAAGACTGTGGGCTTGAAAACTTTGAATTTTCGATCAGGCCGCCACAAAATGAGTATTCTCAAATGATTAAAGGATTTGAATTCATCCTAAATGATTCAATAGAAACCAACGTTTTTGAAAAAGGAATGGGAATTCAAACAGCCTCTTTATTGGCATGTTTTCTTTGGGTAACAGAACAAGAAACTAAAGACGAGAAAGATATAATATGGCTTTTAGAAGAACCCGAGTCCTTTTTACACCCCAGCCTATCAGAAACTCACAAAAAACTTCTTCATAAGCTTAGAACAAAATGCACTGTTATTAACAGTACACATTCGTTGCAGTTTGTCCCTCAGGATCCAATGAAAATCTTGGGAACTGAAATTATTAACGATTCTACGGAGGTTAAGAAATTCAAAACTTATGCGGATGCAACCAAGGTATTACGTGATACTCTTGGAATAGAGTTTAGCCACTTTTTCAACCTTGGCTTGTCAAACGTTTTTCTTGAAGGACAAACTGACAGGGAGTATTTTCATAAGATTTTGAGCAAACTACCTAATGAATTCAAAGGAAAAGCACTTGACTTTCCAATACTGAATTCCGGAGAAACAAAATTCTTAGATTTTGGGGGATCAAGCCACCTCGAAGGTTTTCTAAAGACTACTTATGCATTTATATGCAAAGAAAGACCAACGGTTTCCGTATTTGACGGGGATTCAGCAGGGTTGAAATCGGTTAATGCTTTACAGGGGTATTTTGGAAATCACGGAGTTTTATTTAGAAGCAACCAAGAATACGTTATTCTCAAAAAAGATTTTGAGATTGAATATTACTTTCCAGATGAATGGTTAACGGAAATTAACAACGAACATTCCGGATGGTTTGAAAGCTTTACTACAGATGTTGAACAAAATCTGATTTCCATGAGCGTTAAGGATAGCCGAAAAGAGAGCTTTCAAAATGAAATCTTCCGCAGAATTGATGATGCTCAAAGCAATGAATGGTTGGAAAAATGGTTGCCAATTTTAGAAACCATCGAAACAAGCCTCGACAGCCAAAAAACAATATTAAAAGGGGGCTAACAGTCCCCCCGCTCATACTTTTACCAGGCTCACTGCCATTACCCGGGGGATATCTCCCTCGTTCCTCGGTTCGATATGACGTTGATGTGGAGACGGTGGATGTGCTCAGGCTGTGCCTCAACCTTGCCGCCTTACCACTACAGCCTCAATAACACGCCGTCATCTCGCAGCGTAGCGGAGAGATCCCCCCGACCTGGCAGTGTTTTCAGAACGGCTCACTGCCATCACCTGGGGGATATCTCACCCTTCGGGATTCGATATGACGTTGTTATGGGGAGGGCGGAGGCAGCCCAAGCACCACCCCCATCTACCCCCATGTCGACTTTCACCCTAACAAATTGTAACTTCACCACAAGCCAACCAGGCATGACGAAACCTAACCCCAATGATCATGAGCCGCCAATTGAACATCCTCCTGCTGCTGCTGCTGTGCCTGCACTTCGCCAGTTATTCCCAGCCAACAGGCGTAACAGAAACACAGGAAGTATATAAGCGCATTGACACCACGGCGCTTTCGGTGGATATATTTACTCCGGGCGGGGCAAGTACGTCGCCACGGCAAGCCATTGTTTTTTTCCATGGCGGAGGCTGGGCGTTTGGTCATCCCAAGGAGTTTCACGGGGCTTGCAGGCGGTATGCCGGGAAGGGCTTTGTCACTTTTTCGTTTGAGTACCGGCTGTCGGTCAACGAAGACGGCAGTGTGCCGAATCCTGCCATTACCCCGGTGGAGTGCGTCAAAGATGCCCGGTCGGCGATGCGGTGGGTGAGGGAAAATGCGAAACGACTCAACATCAACCCCGATATGATCGCCGTCGGCGGGCAATCGGTAGGGGGGCAGCTCACCCTCATGACTGCCCTGGGCGACACCATCAACGAGGCCAGCGATAACCTGGCCATCAGTCCCCGGCCTACCGTCATGCTGCTCTACTCGTCCACCGTGAACACCATGGAAGCCTGGTGCGACGATATGCTCGGCGAAAAGCGCCACATGATCTGGGCCATTTCGCCCCGGCACAACATCAGGCCCGGCATGCCGCCTGCCATCGAGTTCCACGGGCTGGACGATACCACGGTCAACTTTTGGACTGTGGCAGCTTTCAGGAGAGAGACCGAAGCACAAGGCAATGAATTTGAGGTGGTGACCTACAAGGGCCGGAAGCACTACCTGGGGCTGGACAATGAAAAGTATTCGACGCTGTTCGACGAGGAAATCATGGAGCGAACCGACCAGTTTTTGGCAAAGCATGGGTTTGTGGTGCGGTGAGTGGAGGAAAACAGCATGTGCTCATGCCTTGAATCCAAGCAGGTTTGCGTGACCCGAACAGCCACCCTTTCCGCATTCAGCCCCTGCCATTGTCGTGTTTGCACAGCCGGAATGATGCGCTTCCTTGCCAGATTTGTATCATCAACAAATACCAACAGCATGAGAAGAATAGTCGTTTTGTCAATGATCACATTGGACGGGGTGATGCAGGGGCCCGGCGGGCCTGAGGAAGACCCATCAGGGGGTTTCAAATTCGGAGGATGGGTGGCGCCCTTTGATGACGAGATAGCTGATGAGGTAATAAGAAAAGAGCTGCAACCCGCCGACTACCTGCTGGGCCGAAAAACCTATGAGATTTGGGCCGACTACTGGCCTAAGCACGGAGATTTCTGGCCCGGTATTAACGAAGGCATGAAGTATGTGCTTTCGAAGCGCCTCAACCAGTCGCACCCGATGGTGGCGGGGTGGAAAAACTCAGAGGTGGTAACGGGCGTGGCCGATATCAAAAGTATCAAAGAGGGCGAAGGCCGTGACATCCACGTATGGGGCAGCAGTGAGCTGGTGCAGTTGCTGCTGGCACACGACCTGGTCGACGAGCTCCGGCTGAAAATCCATCCGCTGCTTCTTGGTAAGGGAAAGAGACTGTTTAACGACGGGGCTGTTCCCGGGGCATTTACGCTGACGGAAACTATAGTGACTAGCACCGGCGTGATCATCGCAGCTTACAAACGGGACGGGGAAGTGCAAACGGGGATTGCCGGGGAAGGGTATGAGCTGAAAGGGTGAGCCGGGCAGTTGCAAGGGGTTGACATCGTCAGGGAGTTGCAGTCCCGGCCACTTTGTGTATTTTTATTCAATCAAAATAAGCTATTTTACTTTTTTGAATGTGCGCAGGGTCTTATTCCGGCCGGTGTCTGACGCTCGTTAACTTAAACCACAATGAAATTGAAATGTACTTTTTGCCTGGTAGCACTGCTTAATTTTTACAGTGTTGCTCACGCACAGCCGAACAACAATGAATTAGCTGTAAAAGAGTCTGCACCACTCACTTTTGCGCAGCAGTATGTGTTGCATTCAAATATTCTGAATGAGGACAGAAGGGTCAATATTTTCCTTCCCGAGAGCTTTTATGAGGTGTCGGCACAGCATACCTACCCAGTGCTTCTGCTTCTTGAAGATGAGTTTTTCCTGATGGTTTCGGGGGTAGTGAAGCATTTAAGCTCTGTAGAAAGAATGCCTGAAACGATAGTAGTGAGCCTCGTAGATGGCCCGCACATACCCAGGTTCTATACCAATGGCAGCGATTTTTGGCCGAAGGATTGGAAGCAGCTTCCTTTTGGAGAAAACCCGGATTCATTCACTGCCTACTTGAGGCAAGAGCTTTTGCCTTATTTGAAAAGCAATTTCAGAGCAAACGATTTCAACCTGATCATGGGGCTGTCGGGGACATCTATGTATGCTTTGCACACTTTTGCCAAAGAACCAGATCTGTTTGATGCTCACATTGCCATTGCCTCTGGCGATGTACTTGGCATGGGATATAATGATGGAGAAAGTCTTATCGACGTCATTGTGAATGACTTTCAAAATGCTCCAAACAGGAAGGGCTACCTGTATGTAACCTCTGCCGACTCAGATGGTAACGGCAAGTCGCCGATGATCAAAGCTAATTTGGAAGAATTGGAAAAGCGACTGTCTCCTTACCGCACTGCTGATTTTCAATTTGTATCGAAAGCATTTAAAAATGAAGGGCATTACGATGTAGCGTTGCCTGCTTTGGAGGAAGCATTAGGGATGATATATCCTAAAAGCAAATGGTTCGCAAAGTATCTTGAGATGATCGAAGTGCCGGGAAATGCAATGGCCAACATAGATGACTATTTTCAGAGTCTTTCGGCGGAATATGGGTTTGATATATTGCCCAGGGCAGAGAGATGGAACAGCGGAAACAGCTTAAGCAGAGTAGGGCCAAGGCTACTTCGGGATGGGAGAGTACAGGAGTCGGTAGAAGTGATTGAGCGATGGGTGGAGTATCGACCAAAATCAGCAGAAGCTTTAAGCGAACTGGCAAGGGCATACGAGGCAAATAATCAGCTTGACAAAGCCATTTCAGCATTGGGCAAGGCACTTCAAATATCGTCAGCATCGGAAACGGAAGAATCAGACGAGTATCAAACCCAGCTCGATCAATTGAAGGAGAAAATCAAGGGCAAGAGAAAATAGAGAGAAAAAACAAGGGCCGGGAATAGCGTAAGGTCCGGGAGCCCCACCATTCCCACCTACTCCGTAATCTCCGAATCGGTTACTTTGATATCCGTGTCGTCGTGCATGGAAATGCCGGGGTACACCGGGTACCAGGAGCCGCCCACGTTGTTTCTGATTACCGACTTCTCGATGATGATGTTACCTGTGTGGTTATTGGTCACAAAAAAGATGGCTGACCCATAGGCATTCACTTCATTTTCTTCAATAAGCGAGCCCAGCACTTTGAGTGTCATTTTGTTACCGTCGTTATAAATAGCGCCACCACTACCGCCGCCGGGCGTACCGCTTTGCGATGGATTGCCACCATTGCCCACAGCGGTGTTGTGGGAGAAAAGGGAATTGATGATCGTCCACGACACGCCTATGCTGCTCAATGCCCCACCGTTGGAGCCGGAGTTGCCGTAGCCCTCTTCACCGCCAAAGGTGCTGTTCACCACATAAATGGGACGGTCTTCGTATTGATCGAATGCACGGATGGCACCGCCGCCCAGGTCGGGGCCTGTGCTGGCGCATACATTGTTGAAAAACCGGCAGTTCACCACCTTGAGTTGCCCACCACGCACCCAAACGGCCCCGCCGCCGGTGTACTCTTTTTCGGAGGTAGAGTTGCCGTCGGCAAAGGTGATGTTTTGCAGGGTAAGCTTGGGATACTGCTGGTCCTGGCAGTGGGAGGTAGTCCAGGTGAGGCTTTGGTCGCAGGTGTTCATGTAGAGGATGCGCCGGCGTCCGTCCCCGCTCAGTGTAACCAGTCCGCCGCCGTCGATCACCACCTCGTCGCTGGCGTCGTTAAAGATTTTGGCAGTTGCCGGCAGTGCGATGGTGATGGGGTCAGCGCCGCAGTCGAACACTATTTTGCCGCCTTTCGCAATGGCGTCCACTACCAACTGCCCTGTGCAGCTTGCCGCTGTGCCGTCGCCAATTACCTGATCGGGTTTGGAGACATCTTCGGTGCCAGCGGCGCTGGGTATCGGGTATTTGCCGTCCGGATTGCCAGCAGCCGGCCCGTCCTCAGGGTTTTCCAGTGGGTTGATGATGTCGGTGGGGTTTTCGTCGTCTTTGCAACCCGATAGCGTAAACATTAGGCAGACAACAGCCACGCAATAGGGTAAGCAAACAAAGGGGCTGAAATATCTGGTCATAGAAAATGGGGACTAGCTGGTTGTTAAAGGTAAGCAGAACACGAATAAACTTATATTTTGCGCTCATTTTAAAAACGGGTTGCAGCACTTTTTCCCACCTTTCGCCAGAAGGTTGAAAGAAAGGTCACATGCTGTCAGCTTTTGGCTACGGCGAATAATGCATTTTTTGCTATCGATGGGAGGGTTTCATCCTTAACTTCCCGTTGTATTAGTATTAATCAGAACTTCCTTAAAAAGCCAGCTATGAAAAAACTACTACTCATTGCGTTTCTTGCCTTTCCCTTTTGCACGCTTGCTCAACAATTTGACTACTATGGCCCTGCCTCTTTCGCTGAGGTATTGAACCAGAGCTTCTCAAAGGCCTGGACGCCACAGGCTGTGCCGGCAGTGGAAAACAGGGCTTATGTGGTGATTTTGGATGCATCAAAAGAGCATGTGCTCATGCTGGATGCAGATGATGTTAACACGCTCAATATAGCAGATATCAACAGCTTCCATGGGGCGTCGGCTACCTACGGGTCGTTGTTGAGGGGGATCTTCCAGGCTGTCGACATCAATACGCACGACAATAACGAAACAACGCCATTGGCAGGTCAGTATCGGCTCAACCCTTTCCTGCATAGCTATTACAGTATCGACGCCGATGCTACAGGGAAAGCCGTGAGCGCAGATGCAGGTACTTTGCAGATTGAGGAGTCTTCAGAGCAAGGATTCGTTGTGGTAGAATTTACTGGAAGTACAGGAGCTTCCAAAATCAAAGCTGTCAATCAGTGGGAATACAACGCTGCTCAGGGCAGTATGGCAGCCGTGGCCGGCTGGACTGAGAAATGGCTTCAGCTCAGCAACGGGGCCTTGTCGTGGACAAACAGTGAAGCAAATGCCTCTACGTTTTTTATTGCCGACGCCAATGACGTGATCGACCTGGAAATTGAGGATGGGTCTGATTTCAATCCGCTGAGCGTGAGTTATCAGCCTAACGCTACAGCCGCACTTCCAGACAATGTGTTCCTGATTGATGATACCAGGCTCTCAATGGACTTGTCTGAAAGGGTAGATGATAAGTACCAGCCGCAGTTTGGCCATTCAGCCAGCGCCACTCAGGCCGCTACGGCGATGTTGGACGAAATAGAAACTACGCTAACCGGCAGCGATGCAGCCTTGCGGTACCCGAAAGCCTTTTATCTGGCTTTGAGAGAAAACATGCTGTCACAAAAAATAGCCAGTTACGACATCTATGGGGCCCGTCTCGGCTACAATAATATCTTGAATGTATATTTTACCAATGCCCTGGACAACGATAACGTACCACATCCTTTTATGGTGGTGGTGTCTTATGCTGTGTCGAGCCGGCCGAATATGTTAATTGACGTGAACCGTCCGCCAGGGGCAGATCCGGGAGTGGGCTATGCAGAATCTACGGTAACCAGGCATGGTAAGTTGGGTGACTTCGTGCTCAAAATTCCGATGAAAGACTATGGCCTTATCGACGACGTGCTGGACAACGACCTTGGGCCGTACGGCGATTTGGCGTCTGCCTTTGACAGTGACCACGGCACCACCACCGAAAAGAACGTTTACAACTACGTTGGCCTGGCTTCAGTAGGGCTTGCGGTGGATGGTGTCACTATTTATCCAGCAAAGAATAACAATATCCGGTTCACAGTTGAAGACGGAGAGATCACTCAGTCAGGCATTCATGTCGGAGGCGGGCTGGAGTTGCACTACCATGCCGATGGCCATGCTTACAATCGTAATGGCATCAATCTATACAACATCACTGATTATCCTGGTCACAATCACCCCCCGGTAATTGGGATAGCATTTGATGGCATTGCCTTGTTTGGACGTTATGAGGCTGACTTCGCATCGATGGTGGGGAACAACGTGGCTTTAGACGATTTTGGGGGCCATGACCACGGTGATGACTTCGGATATCATTATCATGCTCATACCAAAGAGCAGCAAAGCTCCAGCCCTCCGAATGTGACTTTTGAGGAGCATTTTTTACTCGTTGGAGCCTGGAAAGGAAACATTAATAGCATTCCAGGGTTTGACGAAGGCAAATTGAACCAATTCAATGATGCTTCCATTGCCAGATATGCCGGGGCACCCTATGAAATGGGCGAAGTATTGTCGGTGGCCGATGTGAAGACCGAAAAGCTATACCCCAATCCTACCACGGGGCAGCTGCACATCTATACCGGACTTGCCTACAGGCTTGCGTTATATGACATGGCGGGCAGGCTGCGCTGGATAGGAGGCACCGACGGTGATGTGACAACGCTTGAACTAGGGCATATGGATAAGGGCACTTACGTTTTGAAGGGCTTCAACCATGCCACATCATTTGTTCGCAGGATCATTATTGAGTGATCGTTTCCGCTAAAACCAACGATCCACCTCCCAGTATTTCTCCTTCATTGTGCTCAGTGCAAAGGCTGCTGCGGCTGCGCTAAACACCGAATAGTCAAGAGGGCCTTTGATGCCCGTAGAAAGTGCCATGGACAGGCCAAACGCCAGCAGCAGGTAGCCGCTTAACCGGGCAAAGAGCTCAGTTTTGAAACCAGCGAGAAGGAACAGCCCAAAGGCGATTTCCGCAATGGTGGCTATCCAGGCCAGTGCTGGCACCATAGACACAGGAGCCCAGGGGTTGATAGTGCCGGTGTAGGCCACGAAGCTGTCCCAGTTTCCCCAGGCGGAGATGCCGGGGCTCCACCAGCCGAAACGGTCGGCTACGGCAGACAAAAACCCGGCAGCCAGTGCCAGGCGAAGGAAGAGTTTGATGAGGGCATTGGTCATTGTGGTCGTTTAGGTGTTGAGCGCCAAAGATAGGCGGTCATTTGAAAAAACCTTAGCGGGCTTTACGTGACATTATATTTCTGTTGCTATGGCGAGCGATACAATCGCTCCTTTCGCAGACCCTCGTTGCAAACGATGGTCATATTTGGCCGGGCACTAAAAACAACAAAACCACCGAAAAAGGTGGCTTTGTGTGCTCATCATGGTTCGCTAGTGTTACAGCTTCCCTGCGTTCAACCCAGGCACGATGTACTGAAAGCCCAGCACCGGATTGAAGTTGCGTTTTAGGTAAGGGTTTCCTTCGAGCCATCCCGCTGTTTTGCCGGTTACGTCGAGCGTGAGGGCCAGGCGGTCGGCAACGGCGTAGGCCACGCCCCATTTGATGGCACCACCCCAGTTGGCTTTTTCGTCAAAGAAGCTGTTGGGCTGCTTCCATATTTTGACGATACACGACATCGAAAGTCCTTCCAGCGCCTTCAATGGCCGCTGATAAACGCCAGCGTCCACGCCGTAGTAGGCATCTTTGTAGTTGGCGTAGCGATTCACACCCAAAAAGTAGCCATCGCCTTTGTAGGTGAAGGGCATATTGAGCGAGATGCTGTTGCCAAAGTGGGTAGGAGAGTATTGAACAAAGGGAAGGATCGTCAGGTCGTCACTGATTTGTATACGATTAACCAGAATGATAGCTGGATTTAAAAAGTTGAGAAGCGACAATCGTTTCTGTTTCACCAGGTATTTCTGCGCCTCTTCCGAAAGGTCGTGGAAGCCAATGCGGCGGTTTTCGCCCTCTCCGTTGGGAAAGTCGTCTCGGTCGTAATAGGACGCATTGGGGTTAAACATGTCGTAGGCCCAGGCGGTGAGGTCGGCACCGGCAAAGTCACGCTGTGTGGCTTCTTTGTGCTCGAATTGTGGTGCAATCACCTTCACTGAGTCGGAATGGTTGCTGGTGGCGAAGCGGAAATAGTTCCACACGTAATGGGCATTATAGAGATACAGGGGAGCCTTGTAGAAGCTGCGCTCATTGTAGAAGTCGTTCATCACGCTGGTTTTGGTGAGCTGCGTTTCGTATTGCACACCCGCCGTGTAGCTGTAAAGCAAAGCGTTGTTGTCGGTGGCTTTGAGGTTCGCCAGGTCTTCGTCGGATGGGCCATACACGGTGCCATCCCATCGGTGGAGAATCCAGTTACCGTTTTTGCTGGCGATACCTTTGGTGCCCAGCACTGAGCGGTGGTATTCTTCATGCCCCCATACGCCCAGCGGCAGGGGCAGCTCGCTGCCATACTTGCTGAACAGCAGGCCGGTGGCGTAGCTGAAACCAGTCTGCGTCCATTTCTTATCAAACAGCGCATTGCTGGCTGCGTCAATGCCCCAGAAGCTGACGTCGTACACATCGGCGCTCCACTGAAGGGCCTGATGCATGGAAGGGTAGCGGTGCGGAAGTTGGGTGTTTTGCGGCACGTCGAGCAGCGGCACCGACAGCGAGAGCTTTGTTTGTGCCTGAGCCACTGTTCCCCAGCCGAGGAGCATCAGCCCCAGGAGTACATTCTTTTTCATAATGGTTTTGAGTTTTTTGACTGGCTGATATACGGGGGAGGTTGGGGTGTGATCGTCCGAATTGATCAATTCGGACGCATTGAGACGAAATTTTTATAACGTAGGGTTCGAAGCCTTGCCCCTTTACATATGCCGAGGGGGTGTTTCGTTACTATACATTATTACACGCAAACCCAAAATCGACCGTCATTGCGAACGATCTTAAAGGATCTATGACGGAGTATAATCTTAATCCCTTCTCCTCTTCTGTTGTTATTAAACTACAAAATATTATTTTGCCCTCTATTCTTAATACAAACATAGGATGACGGCAAGTGATGTTGAGTTTATTGATGACGGTTCTCTGGTTATTGCCTGATTGAAGCTTATTTGTTTTTTGCAGCTTGAGGATTGGAATTCCCCCCCTTGGTTCCTATTTGAGTTTTGCTATTTGTGCTTTGTGATTCCCCCTTTGGTATTCCGAGGGTGTTACACCATAGTGTTTCTTAAATACGGCATTAAAGGTGGCCTTGGAGTTGAAGCCTGCGTTGGAGGCGATGCCCAGCAATGTCAGGTTTTGGTCTTCCTGGCTTTCAAGCTTGTCGGTAAACTCTTTCAGCCGGTACTCATTCACAAAGTCGTAGAAGTTTTTACCAAATACGAGGTTGATAGCTTCCGAAACGTATTGCTTGTTGGACTTCACCTTTGCGCACAAGTCGAGTAGTGTGAGGCCCGCCGTTCGGTACAGCTTTTCTTCTTCCATTAGCTTTTTGATGTCGCTGGCCAGCTGCCGGTGCTGTTCAGTAACCGGCCTGGCAACCTCTGGCTCCAGCAGAACCTCCGACACTTCTGCGAAGCCTCCTTCCTCTGTCTCTGATTGAAAAATAGCAGGCTGCCGGATAAGCTTATAGGCTGACCAGTAGATCAGGAAAATGACTCCGAGAAAATGGTAAGGATAAATAGCGCCGAGAAAAGAGAGGTTGTATTTTCTGGCATAAAACACCGCCACACCTACGCACACGATGGCGAGATTGATCCAAAGAAAATTACCCAACCACAGGAGCCTGGTTTCCTCGGCAGCAGCGTAGTTCAGGATCTTTTTTCGGTAGAGATTGTAGAACCAAAGAGAGGCGGAGAAAAAGGTGACATGGAGCATATTGACCAGCTGGTTGATCAGCCCAAAGTCGTCCTTTACCGAAAGGGCGAAGTCCGCAATATAGGCCTGCTTCTCGTTCGCCGACTGGAGATAGAAGGGCATGTGATAGATCGCCAGTAGCACAAAGGGAACAAAGTAAAGCCATTCCACAAGCGAGGGCTTTAGCGAATACCTGGTGATTCGTCGCACGAAAATGAGAATGATAGGGCCGTAAAGTGACGGAACCAACCAGGTGACATGCAAAAGATGGGGGAATTGCATGAAGAACTCCTGCCTGTCGTTGGTGACAAGAAACAAGTGGATGGCCAGAAACAACAGCAGAAAACCGAAGAGTCGGGAGCCTCTGATGGCAGAATGAAAAAATAGATACGTGGCCAGGAGAATGGCCTGGATGCAGCCTGCAAAAAGTAAAATTTGAAGCAGCCCTATATTCATTGTTCAAGAGTGAACCGCAAATATAGCAGAGGGAAGCAAAAAGAAGTATGGAAGGAAAATTCAGGAAACTTGTGATAAGATAGAAAAGCTGTGAAGCTGCTGGCTTTCGCTTAGTCTCTGCAGGTGAGCAGCCAGTGGTTACCAAACTTATCGGTGAGTCCTCCAAACCAGGCACCCCAAAAGGTCTTTCCAACCGGGTGAGTGGCTTGGCCTTTGTGGGACAGCTTCTTAAAGTAGTGCTGAAGCTCCTTTTTGCTGTTGCAGTCTATCAAAATAGATACGGCATTGCCCCGACTCAGGCCGTGTTCGCCCACCATGTCGGTGGCCATCAGCACCAGATTGTCCTTTGCCAGAGTGGCCTGCAGGATGCACTCTCTCATTGGCTGGGGAAGTTGTGCAGGAGCAGGTGATTCACCTACTGTTTCAAGCCTTAGCTCCCCGCCCAGGCAGTCACGGTAGAAGTTCATCGCCTCCCGGCAGTTGCCGTTGAAGGTCAGGTATGTAATCAAATGAGCCATTTATCAGCATTTGTCAGCCTTACAAAACTAGCTTCGGGAGCATCGCTTATCGGGGTGTGAAAACGGCAATTTGATGGGTTGATTCCGCCAGATGAATTAACTACTTTTATCAGGCTAAATTTCATCCCAATGAAGAGTATTTCAATCCTCGTGCCTAACTCAGCCGTGATGGAAGCGGTGGCCGACCCCCGCTATATGTTCACCGCTGCCAACCAGTTTTTGCAGGCCGTTGGCAAAGCGCCATTGTTTGAAGTTCAACTCGTGGGCGCTACGAAGGACGTGAAGCTGCACGATGGTGCTTTTTCCGTGCATACCGACAAGTTGATGAAGGATGTTGACAAAACAGACCTGATTGT
This sequence comes from Imperialibacter sp., assembly GCF_040222385.1. Lineage (GTDB taxonomy): Bacteria > Bacteroidota > Bacteroidia > Cytophagales > Cyclobacteriaceae > Imperialibacter. The sequence continues at coordinate 1,092 of NZ_JAVKDF010000049.1, read as the reverse complement.
GATCCCCGCTTTGTTTGGTGACATGAAACAGGCAGTAGAAGTTAATAAAGATGCCATTCCGTGGTTGGTGAATAAATACAATGAGGGTACAGAGATAGCCTCTCTTTGTGTGGGTGCGTTTCTGCTTGCGTCCACCGGCTTGCTGGAAGGCAAACGCTGCTCCACCCACTGGGCATTTGCCAACGAGTTCCGGGAAACGTTCCCCGATGTGGAACTGGTAGATGGCAGCATTATTACCGAAGAGCACCGTCTCTATTCGAGCGGCGGTGCCAATTCCTATTGGAACCTGCTGCTTTACCTGCTGGAAAAATACACGGATCGGGACACGGCGATCCTGGCGGCCAAATACTTTGCTATCGACATCGACAGGGAGAGTCAGTCGGCCTTTATGATGTTCAACGGGCAGAAAGACCACAACGATCCGGAAGTGAAAAAGGCGCAGGACTTTATTGAAGACAATTCGGCGGAGCGAATCTCCGTCGACCAGCTGGTGGATATGTTCGCCGTCAGCCGCCGGAGCTTTGAGCGCCGGTTTAAGAAGGCGACTAACAACACCATTGTGGAGTACATCCAAAGGGTGAAAGTAGAGGCTGCCAAGCGAAGCTTTGAAAAGAGCCGCAAAAACATCAACGAGGTCATGTACGACGTGGGGTATACTGATACCAAGGCATTCAGAACAGTGTTCAAGCGAATTACAGGGCTTACGCCCATTGAGTACAGGAATAAGTATTATAAGGAGCCGGTGGTTTTGTGAGGAGGAAGGCTGGAGACGGAAGATCGGAGGCGGAAGACGGAAGACAGGAGACGGAAGACCGGAGACGGAAGATGACCAGGCGTCGGTACGGCCAGCAGGTCTGGGCGATGGAGCCGTCAGCCGCAGGGTTGAGAGAAAGAAGAGAGAGTAAGACCCGGGGGGGTAGAGGCCATAGTGAAACCAGTAGCAAGCTGGGAGCAGGTTATGTTCAGTTAAGTGTGTCATTTTTTAAAAGTTGGGTTCAAGTCTTTCGGGATATGTCATAGTTAGTATACTTATCACCTTGGTCCATGATACCGGTCTGGACCATTTCTTTTGAACCTTTGAACTGACTAAAT